>JBCCBZ010000016.1:0-96082 GCA_039033755.1 Pseudomonadota bacterium
CTTGGCGATCTGGAGTTGCAGGATCTGCGTCGTGCCTTCGTAGATGCGGTAAATGCGCGCGTCGCGGAAATAGCGTTCGGCTTCGTATTCGGCGAGGTAGCCCGCACCGCCATAGATTTGCACGACCCTATCCACCACGCGGCCGCACATTTCGGAGGCGAAGACTTTGAACGCGGCGGCTTTGACGAGGATGTTCTCACCCCGATCCGCGCGTTCGGTGACATCGCGCATCATACATTCAGCGGCGTAAATCTCGGTTTCACTGTCGGCCAGCATCGCCTGGATCAGCTGAAAGCGGGCGATGGGTTCGCCAAACGCCTTGCGTTCCTGTGCGTAACGGATCGCGGAATTGAGCGCGCGGCGCGCGTAGCCTGTGGCCGTGGCGCCGACGGAAATGCGGCCATTGTCGAGGCTCTGCATCGCGAAGCGGAAGCCCTTGCCGGTCTCTCCGCCCAAAAGAGCGTCGCCCGGCACCTTCACGTCGTCGAGCATGATGTCGGAGATGTGGCTGCCCGACTGGCCCATCTTCTTGTCCGGTGACCCGGTCGACACACCGGGCGTGTCCATTGGCACAAGAAACGCGCTGACATGCGCGTTCTTCGGCAGGTTGTCTTTCTCTGTGCGCGCCATGATCAGGCCAACGTCGGCGTGCGGCGCGTTGGTGATGTAGCGTTTGGTGCCGTTGAGGATCCAGCCATTGCCGTCCGGATCAGGCTTGGCAAAGGTCTGAAGCCCGGCGCTGTCGCTGCCCGAACCCGGTTCCGTCAGGCCGAAACAGGCGATTTTGCCTTCGACCAGTTTGGGAAACCACTCGGCCCGCTGGGCTTCGGTCGCTCCGTTTTTCAGAGCGCTCGCGAACATGCCGATATTGATCGAGAAGATCGAACGATAGGCGGGCGCAGCGTAGGCCATGATGTTCACGATCCGCGCGTATTGGCCCATATTGAGCCCCGCGCCGCCATATTCCTCGGGCACGCTCAGCCCGAAAAGACCCATCTCGCGCATCTCATCGACGATTTCGTCAGGGATCTTGTCGTTCTCGATCACCTCGCCTTCGGCCGGGATCAGACGTTCGCGCACATAGCGTTCGAGCTGTTCGGCGAATTGCGCGAAGGTCTCTTCGTCCATGCCGGAATTGAAGGCAGCGTTGTCAGCGGGGGCGTTCATGACAGTTTTGGTCCTATCGGGTTGCGGTCTCTTCCGGCTCTGGCGCCGGAGGATCGACGTCGGGCGGATCGACGTCGGGCGGATCGATGTCGGGCGGATCGATATCGGGCAGGGCGCCTTGCGGCAGACGCTGCGCGTCGAGCATTTTGGCGGCCTCGTCCAAGGCGGCCTCCTCGCCTTCGCTCACCGCGCCGGGCGCGACATAGTCCGGTTCCGCGCTGTTGCACGCGGACAGCGTGGCCAGCGTTGCCGCCGCCAACGGGGCTAGCGTGAGGCGTTTGCAGTCTCGCATCGCGCCAGTTTAGTCGATGATCTCTTCGGCCTGATCGGCGGCTTCATCGACGATGTCGTCCAGACCGTCGATCGCATCACCTGCGGCTTCAGCCGCTTCGGCAGCGGCAGCGGCTTCGGCGGCTTCGGCCGCAACGGCTGCGGCGTCATCGGCGGCGGCGGAAGCTGCTTCTTCGCTGACAGCGGGCGGGCCTTCGACTTCATCAAGCGAGGCGCCTTCGTCGGCGACAGGCTCTTCGGTAACGGGTGCAAGCGCCTCATCCGCGGCCATTTCGACCGTGTCGGGGCTGGCTTCGGTCACGGCGTCTTCGGCGCTGCCGCAAGCGGCGAGAGCCAGGACAAGCGCGCTGAGCGATGCGATGGTGGTGAGCTTTTTCATGGTATCCTCCTCCAATGGAACGGGCGAGCGCTTAAGCGTCGCCGAATTGCAAAGCGGTGTACCCCCAAGCCTTGCGTTAAGCCAAGGGGGAATTGGTGCGCCGAAACGGTACAGGGCCAACGCAGCGCTTGGCCGAGGGTCGCGCGAGCGTGCATCTTTCGAGCCATGACGAAAACCGCTCTCCGTTCGCCCCGCTCGAAAACCGCACGTTCACTGATGGGGCGCTTGCTTGCCAAGCCCGCTATTCTAGCGGCGATGGCGTTAAGCGTGCTCCCAGGAGCGACCGCGCAGGCGCAGCAGCGCGCGCAGCCCTTTACAGTGGTGGAGACCGGCAAAACCTATCTCAAACTGCAAGAGGCGGTGAACGCCATTGGCGATAATCGCGGCACGATCCGCGTGGCCAGCGGCACCCATCGCCAATGCGCGGTGCAGGAACGCGGCGTCATCACCTATATTGCGGCCGAAGCGGGCAAATCGGTGCTGGCGGGCGCGGCGTGCGAAGGCAAAGCTGGCCTTGTGCTGCGCGGGATCGGCGCGGAGGTGCGAGGGATCACGTTCACCGGCTATCAGGTGCCTGATGGCAACGGCGCAGGCATCCGGCTTGAGCGAGGCCAGCTCAACGTCGCCTATGCGCGGTTTCTGGATAGCCAACAAGGCATCCTGACCGCGAGCGATCCCAGCTCGCAAATCTATATCATCCGCTCGACTTTCAGCGGCCTTGGCACCTGCGAAAACTCGGCGGGTTGTGCGCATTCGATCTATATCGGCGATTATGGCAAGCTGACCGTGCTCGAAAGCCGTTTTGAGCGCGGGCGCGGCGGGCATTACGTCAAATCGCGCAGCGGCCAGGTCGTGATCGAAGACAATTCGTTCGACGACGCGGCGGGCCAGCAGACCAACTACATGATCGACCTGCCCTCGGGCGCGATTGGGTCAATCACCAATAACTGGTTCGTGCAGGGCGAGAGCAAGGAAAACTACTCTGCCTTCATCGCGGTGGGCGCTGAAGAGAGCATCCACAATTCCGACGGCCTGCGCGTGGTCAACAACGAAGCGCGCTTCGTCCCCGGTGTGCGCCGCAACAGCGCGTTTGTCGCCGACTGGACCGGCGCGAGCGTGCAAATGGCGAACAACCGGCTTGCGGCGGGGCTCACGAAGTATGAGCGGCGGTAGGTTGAAGCTTATGCGGCGCGTGATAGTCTGGCGTGCATGAAAACGGCCTGGGCGACAGTCTTTTCAATTATTGTACTATGCGTGGTTGCGGTTGTCGCCGCGACCCCAGCGCCCGCATGCGCTGATAGCTGGCCGCCTGCCACAAGCTGGAGCGAAGTGTCGCCATGTGGTGCCTATCGTTTCACGGCCCACCCTCCGCCTCTGGATGACTTTTATCCGAAGAATGAAGGTGACCGACCTGAAGGTGTCCTCGAGCGCCAGCTCGGCAAGGAGGGATGGCAAGAAGTATGGCGAAAGCCGCTCGTAAACGAGATCGGCCCACTCTCAGCCATCGTTTCAGATGACGGCCGTTACGTTGTCACTTTCGACAATTGGTACTCTACCGGTTACGGCGAGAATGTTATTGCGATTTACAACGAAAATGGCTCGCTCGTGCGTTCCATGCCACTGACGGCTTTAATTCCCGATGACTATATTGAGACGCTCGAAACGTCGACTTCGTCTGTGAGGTGGGAACTCGACAAAGGTTTCGTCGATGAGCGCGCCGAAGCATGGATCGATGTATCGTTTCCCGTCTGCTGTTGGCCCCCAAAGGAACCTCCACGCTCATTACGCTTCACCCTTGATTTAACCGATGGGTCAATTAGCCGACCGTCGCCAAGTCAATGGGATTTGGCGATGCAAGAGGCCGAAGAAGTCCGAGCTTTACTTTACCCAAATGCCGTCGAATAGGCTATCTCTCCGCTAGGCAGATCGCCGTCCAGCAGCAGGCATTGAAAATTCTCCGCCGGTGGTCCGGGATAGCGCAATTGCGGTTCATGCTTGAAGCCGAAGCGCGGGTAGTACTCGGTGCTTCCCAACAGAGCGATGCCCTTTGCGCCGAGTTTGCGCATCTCGGCGATGGCATGGCGGATCAGGGTCCCGCCGATCCCGACGCGTTGAAGGTCGGGCCAGACCGAAACGGGGCCAAGCCCGTACCAGTCCAGCGTGCCATCGCTGATGGTGATGGGGGAAATCGCAATATGGCCGACGATCCGCTGCTTATCGAGCGCCACCAGCGACAGGGTCAGATCGCCGTCCTCGCGCAGTTTGTCGACGATGTAAGGCTCGGTTCCGTCAGAGAAGGGCATGCCCTTGAAGGCCGCTTCGGTGAGTTTGAAGATTGTCGCTTCATCGCCCGACGCTTCGGCGCGGATTGTGATGGGGGTGCCCAACCCGCTCATAACGCGCCGCTCATAGCAACAGGTGCCCCGACCGGTCGCGCTTCGTCGCGAGATATTTGGCGTTGTGCGGGTTGTCGGGCAGTTGGTGCTGGACGCGCTGCGTGATGGTGATGCCGGTTGCCTCAAGACTTTTGACCTTGGCCGGGTTGTTGGTGAGCAGACGGATTTTGGTCGCGCCGATCAGCTCCAGCATCCGTCCGGCTACTGGGAAGTCGCGCGCCTCATCGGGCAGGCCAAGGCGGTAATTCGCATCCACTGTGTCGAACCCCTGATCCTGCAAGCGATAGGCGCGCAGCTTGTTAATGATGCCGATCCCGCGCCCTTCCTGGCGCATATAAAGAAGCACGCCCCAACCGCCGTCTTCGCGCGCGTGCTCCTCCATCGCGGCGAGCGCGGCGTCGAGTTGTGGGCCGCAATCGCACTTAAGGCTGCCGAGCACGTCGCCGGTCAGGCATTCGGAGTGGAGCCGCACCAGCGGTGCCTTGTCGCCGCTCTGCTTACCGATGATCAGCGCGATATGTTCGCGCGTGTCGGCGGTAGAGCGGAAGGCGATGATCTCGCCGTCTTCGCTGCGGGCCACCGGCAACCGGGCACGGGTCACCATCTTAAGCGCGCCCGCGTTGGTGTAGGCGGCCAGATCGGTCGCTTCGAGCTCGTGCGCCTCTCCGGCACCGTCAGGATCGACAAGAAAAGCGGGCAGAATACCAGCGATCCGCGCCATCTCCATCGCGGCGCGCGCAATATCGTCCCACTCGATGGCTTCGGCCTTGAACGGACCCTTGAATGGGTTGCCCAGGTCGAGTGCGGGGTCTGAAATCGGCAACGCCTCATCGAGACTAAAGGGCTCGCCGCCCCGGATCAGGACCGGCGCGTGCGGCACCGCGGCGTCGCGCTGGTTGGCGAGCTTAAGCGTCGCGGCGCGCGCGGCGGAGATCAGCATGCGCGGCGCGGTCGCGGAACGGGCGATGGTCGTGTCGACGGGCAGTAAAGTGGGGCCATCCTTGAACGCAAGCGGCCAGCCATGGCGCAGCGCGTCCACCGCCTGCGCCGCCCGACGCGCCGGGGATACACTCACACTCAGAGATCGAACTCCGTGATCAAAGGGATATGATCCGACGGCTTCTCCCAACTGCGTGCGTCTTCAAGGATGCGGTGTCCGGTGGCCTGTTTGGCGAGGCTTTCGCTCGCCCACATATGATCAAGCCGCCGCCCGCGATCGTTCTTGCGCCAATCGGGCGAACGATAGGACCACCAACTGAAGTAGCGATCCGGGTCCTGGATAAATTCGCGCCCCAGATCGACCCAGCCATGCGCGTCTTTGAAGCGTTGGAGGGTCTCGACCTCAACCGGGGTGTGGCTGACCACCTTGAGCAACTGCTTATGGCTCCACACATCGCTTTCCAGCGGGGCAATGTTGAAATCGCCGACGATCAGCGTCGGACGGTCAAGCGAGTCGGCCCATTGCGCCATTCGCTCCAGAAAATCCAATTTCTGGCCAAATTTCGCGTTCTTCTCGCGATCCGGGATATCGCCGCCGGCGGGCACATAGACGTTGTCGATGCGCATATCTTTGCCGACCAACTCGACCGCGACATGGCGCGCTTCGCCGTTGGCCTGCCAATCGTTACGCTCCACTTCGCGCAACGGCAGGCGGCTCACTGTGGCGACGCCGTGATAGCCTTTTTGCCCGCAGATCGCCTGATGCTCGTACCCCGCCTTCGCCAGCGCTTCAGCCGGGAACAGGTGCTCTTCGCATTTGATCTCCTGCAAGCACAGGACGTCGGGCGCCTCGTCCGCGAGGTATTTTTCGATGATCGGCAGGCGCAAGCGGGCCGAGTTGATATTCCAGGTGGCGACAGAAACCATGGGCGCTGACTTAGGGAGATGCCGCGCAGCGGACAAGCTTTAGCTTGCCCGTCACATTGGCGCGCGATAGCGGCGGGGCGACTGACATTCGGAGAATTTCAATGACCGCCAAGCGCTTCATCGCCCCTTTGCTGACCGCCGCTGCCTTCGGACTGGGTGGCTGCGTGATTCAGGCCGGTGACACATACGCCGCGCCGCGTCAGTCGCCACCGCCTCAAGCGCAGGTCGGCACTCCGGCCAAGGCCAAGAACGTGATCCTGTTTATCGGTGATGGCATGGGCATCTCCACCATCACGGCGGCGCGGATTTACGAAGGGCAAAAACGCGGGGAGCCGGGCGAGGAAAACCTTCTGAGCTTTGAACACTTCGAAAACGTCGCGCTGGTAAAGACCTATAACGTCAACGCGCAGGTGCCGGATAGCGCGGGCACAGCAACCGCCATGCATTCCGGCGAAAAGACCAATATTGGTCTGATCGGCGTGGGTCGGGACACCATTCGCGGCCAATGCGAAACCGCGCTCGCGAACCCCTTGCCTCTGCTGGGCGAAGAGGTGAAGGCTAAAGGCAAGGCGCTCGGCATCGTCTCCACCGCGCGGATCACCCACGCGACCCCGGCCAGTGTCTACGCCCGAAGCGCTGACCGAAACTGGGAAGCCGACCGTGCCATCAACCAGAACCAGCGCGGCAAGGGCTGCAAAGACATAGCGACCCAATTGATCGAAGCGGATTGGGACCTGGCGCTGGGCGGTGGAAGCGTAGCGTTCTTCGGTGAAGAGAATGGGGGAGGGCGTCTGGACGCCAATGCCAACCTTCCCGCGCAATGGACCGCGCGCACGGGCGGTTCCTTCGTGACGGATCGCCCCTCATTGGAGGCGGCGCCGATGGATCGCCCAGTGCTCGGCCTCTTCACCAAGAGCCACATGACCTACACCGCCGAGCGTGAGGAAGGATCAAGCGAACCCACGCTGACCGACCTCACCGCGCAGGCCATCGCGCGGCTGAAGGCCGATCCAGAGGGTTATTACCTGATGGTCGAAGCGGGCCGGATCGATCACGCGCACCATTGGGGCCGCGCGGGGGTCGCGCTTGAAGAAACGGTCGAATTTGCGCGCGCCATTCAATACGCGATCGACAACACCGATCCTGAAGAAACGACGATCATGGTGACGGCTGACCACAGCCATGTGTTCACCATCGCGGGCTACCCCCGGCGCGGAAACGATATTTTGGGCATTGTGGTCCCGCCCGAAGGCGAGCTGGCGAACAGCGAGGAGCCGATCCTTGCGGAAGACAAACTGCCCTACACGACGCTCGGATACGCCAACGGGCCGGGCGCGGTGACCGGTCTGGCCAAGCGTCCTCAGCCCGAAACCGGCATTATGGCGCGCCAGCAATCCACGGTTCCCCTTCGCAGCGAAACCCACGCGGGCGAGGACGTCGCGCTCTACGCGAAGGGACCGGGCGCGGAAAACGTGCGGGGCGTGGTGGAACAGAACCGCATCTACGACTTCATCCGAACGGCGTTTGGCTGGGAGTAGGGGGAGGAGTTTTCGTTTCTTGATCGCCCATCCGGGATGCGTTTTGTTTAGCCTCAAACGCCGGCGGGGCCATCCGGCCCCTTAGGCTTACGGCCTACCGGCCGGCGCGCGGTCGCGCGCTGGCTCGCCTACGGCTCGCACCATTCCAAGCCAACGAGAAAGCGCCAAGCGTCCTGGAGCTATGCGGATAGATAATGGGCGATAACGAAATCTATGATTTCGCAAGGCCAAGGGCCGCCCGCAGCGGGTCCGCAGGCGAAGATTCGCCGGAGGACGTCTAGCGAGGACGATCGCCCGGATGGGCGATCATGAAACAAAAAACCCCTGTCCCGGGGGCGATGGGACAGGGGTTCCATTTGAGCGTTCGTCACGCTTGTACAAAGCGTCTCTCATGCGAGGCCAGGGCAACAGGGGGGAAACCCGATCTCGACCCGCTTTGTCGGACCGATATAGTCCGATTTAGCTTTCGCGTAAATGAACGCGTCGTCAGTTTTGTCGCGTGCGTACAACTAAACCCGGTCGAAACGTTTACTTCGGGCGACGAGAGGAGCGGCGCGGATCGCGGAAAGTGAACGCGCTGTCCGCCACCGAAACGCCGTATCGGTGATTCGAAAGGCGCACCGTGGTCCGGTAATTCTGCGCGTCCTTGGCGACCCAATTGACCAATTGCAGGCCACCGGGCGCGTTTTCATTGCGGAAGAAAATCAGGTTGATCACGCCGTATTCGGGCTTCTTTGGGTCTTCGACCATGATGCTGACCACGTCGGGGCTCCCGGTGTCGACCAGCGTGCCATAGCGTTTCACGTCGCGATCCTTGGGATCAAGCAGCGCGCCCAAAGGCGTGTTCTTAACCGGCCAGCGTTCGACTTGATTGACCTCGTAATCGACCATGTAGAGCGATTTGCCGTTCGAGACCATCAGCAGGTCGGAATCCTTGCCGTAGTCGAAACGGATCTTGCCCGGTTGTTTCAGTGTCAGCGTGCCGCTCGCCATATTGCCGCGTCGGTCGGTTTGCGTGAAATCGGCGCGCATTGTGGTGATCCCGCGCAACGCGGTCACGGCCCGATCAAGATCGCCGGGCTGCGTTTGCGCGGCGGCGGGCGCGGAAGGGGTCAGCAGAGCCGAGCTCGGCAACGCTACGGCGCCCAATGCGAAAAGCCCACCAGCGATGAGCTTGGCGGGCGTGTTCTTGAAGTGTGAGATCAGGGTCATCATGGCCTTCGCAATTGCGGGAGTGGCCTTGAATAACGCCTTAATCGGAAGCGCGCGAGTGCCAGGCCCTCAAACGGGGCCAAAGCCTTTACTTAATTTTCGCTTCCTTGAACTCGACGTGCTTGCGCGCGACCGGGTCGTATTTGCGGAACACCATCTTCTCGGTGGTGTTGCGCGGGTTCTTTTTGGTCACGTAGTAAAAGCCCGTGCCTTCGGTCGAGACGAGCTTGATCTTGACGGTTGCGGGCTTTGCCATCGCATGTGTTCCTAAATTCAAAGGGGGCTCAAGAGGAGCCAGAAATAAAACGGGCGGCGCGCCCAAACGCTGAGCGACCGCCTCACAGACGCGCGCCTTTGGGTGATTCTGGTGGAAAAGTCAACTCGAATAGAGCGATCGCGCCTCACCAATCGGAGCGACTGGGCTTGCCGCGATTGGCTTTCACTTGCCCGCGCGCCTTCTTAGACTTCAAGCGTTGCACTTTGCCGACCCGGTTGAGCCGGGTCTTGGCGCGGCGCTTGGGCGCGCGGTGAGCGGCTTCGAGCATCTCTTCCAGCTTGTCGCGCGCGTCCTGGCGGTTGGCTTCTTGCGTGCGGTGCTGGCGCGCGGTGATCAGCAGGTCTCCGGCAGCGGTAAGCTTGGAACCCGCCACCTCGCGCAGCCGCGCAAAAATGGGCGGTGGCAGGCGCAATTGGTAGATATTGACGCGCAGCTGCACCTCGGTCGCAACCTTGTTGGCGTTCTGACCGCCGGGGCCGGAGCCCGCGAGAAAGCTCTCCTCGGCGATGGCGTGGGCGCGAGAAACAAGTTGGTCTAGGAGCGCCTTATCCATCGGTCTCAGGTTCGCTGAGGATCGGGTCCATAACCCCCATCGAGGTGAAGTCCGCCGGCAGCGGCGCGTGCGCTTCGATGGTGGGCTTGCCTTCGCGCGGAACAATCAAACCGGAGGCGTGGAGCATGGTGCGCTTAGCCCCTTTGCCGCGCTGGCTTTCCGAACCATAGATCGGATCGCCCAGCAATGGCGCGCCGAGCCCTTTATGCGCGTGGATGCGCAGTTGGTGCGTGCGGCCGGTTTCGGGCCGGAAGCGAATCACGCAATGCGCGCCCAGTTCTTGCACCAGCTCCCAGTGAGAGACGGCTTCTTTGCCCTTCTTCGCCGCGATCATCCGCCAGCCTTTGGCTTCGGAACTGATCTTGGCGAGCTTGAGCCGAATCGCACCGCTGGTGCCTTCGGGATGGCCCGCCAGGACGGCCAGGTATGTCTTTTTAACAAGGCGCTCTTCAAAAGCCTTGTTGAAACGCTTCAACGCCTTCGGATTGCGCGCGAGTAGCAGACAACCGCTCGTGTCAGTGTCGAGCCTGTGAACCGCGACAGGCGCGCGCTGAAAGCCCAGCTTGAGCGCTTCGAGATGATCCTCAAGGCACTCACCCCCCTTGCGCGGACGGTCGATGGGCAAGCCAGCGGGCTTGTTGATGACGAGCGCTTCGCCGTCTTCGAAAATGATGTCTGGAGTGTGCATTGTGTTCTTTCGCTCGCTCACGCTCGATGGCCGATCCGCCCGCTCCCCCCCCCTTACACCCGGAACCAACCCGGGCTCATACGGGTGGTAGGGCGGGGGAGCGGGCGGCTCGGGAGCGCAACACAAAACGCGGGTTGGTTAGGGGAGGTCATCAGATAAGTTTCGCGCCAAACAGGCCGCGCACAGCGTTGCCCAATTGGAAACCGTCCGCGAGATCGTCGAGCGTTAGCTCGGCCTCTTTCGCTTGCCCCTTCTCGATCAGAAAGGCGCGCAGCACGCCCGGTAACAGGCCCAGCGTCGTCGGCGGTGTCAGCAACACACCGTCGCGTTCGACAAAGATATTGGTCCAGCAGCCTTCCGTGACAAGCCCATCGTCGCGCACCAGAATCGCCTCTTTGGCGCCCATTCCTTGAGCAGCGGCAATGCCCTCTTCGTAAAAGCCGCGATCCGACGTTTTGTGTGCCAACCTCCAATCGGACGGATCGAGCGGATGTGGCAGCGCGATGACTGGAACGTCGCCCTCAAACGGCTCCGGCAGCGGCGCGGTTTCGAGCGCGGTGGCGCCGCTACGCGCGGTGAGCAGGCGGAGCTTGGCTGGCGCCTCGAGCTCAAAGCACAAGGCCTGAATCTGGTTGCGCGCGGCGTGGCGATCGAATGCAAAGCCCAGCGCAGCCGCGCTCTTCTTCATGCGCTCCAGATGCAGCTCAAGCAGCGCGATGCCGATTTCGGGGTTGAACTCCATAGTCTCGATAAGGTCGAAAGCGGGCGCGGTGAGGTCGGGAGACGAGGCCCGCGCAAACCCGGCCTTCACCTCGCATTCGCGCCGCTCGGCAAGTCTATCGCTATCCGCCACAATGGCCGAGCCCACACCCAGCACGGCGGTCCCTTGCGCGTTCTCAATCGGTGTGAGCCTGAGGGTGCGTATAGCGACATTAAAGGCGGCTGAGCCCGAGGGTCCGATGCGGCCCATCGCGCCGCAATAGGGGCCGCGCGCGTCGCGTTCGACTTCGTTGATCAGCTCCATCGCGCGGATTTTGGGCGCGCCGGTGATCGAACCGCATGGGAACAGCGCGCGCACCATGTCCATCGCGCCTTTACCCGGCGCCAATTGCGCGCGGACCGAGGACACCATCTGATGCACCGTGGGGTAGCTTTCGACCGCAAAGGGCGCGTCGACCCGTACGCTGCCCGGCACCGCGACGCGGCTCAGATCGTTGCGCATAAGATCGACGATCATGAGGTTTTCGGCGCGGTCTTTTACCGATGTCGCCAGCTCTTCCTTAAGCGCAGCGTCGGAAGCCTCATCCGCGCCGCGAGGGCGTGTGCCCTTCATCGGTTTGACTTTGGCCCAAGAGCCATCAGCGTGTCCGTCGAGGGCGACGAAAAGCTCGGGCGAAAAGCTTAAGAGCCAGTGCGATCCATCGAAGACAAGCCCACCATACCCCGCCTTCGCGCTGGCGCGCAGCTGCGCGTACAGCGCCACCGGATCGCCGCGATAAGACCCGCTGAGAGGATAGGTGAGGTTGGCCTGATAGATATCGCCCGCGTGGATCGCTTCGCGCAGGGCCGCAAAGGCCGCGTCGTAGCCTCCCGACGAAAGCTGTGGTTCAAGCGGTCCGAGGCTTGCTGAGCCATCGCCGTTCGCAGCCAGCCATGCGGGCATGGCCTGAGCGCTGACGGTTTCCGGCTCGCTCTCAAACAGGCCCAGCCATACAAGCGGTCCTGCCGCTCCGCTGCGCGCGTTTGCGAGATCGGTCAGCTTGGGCTCCAGCGCCAAACCGGCTTCGTAAGCGATATAGCCCGCCAATTCTCCGCGCTCTTCGCGTCGGGCCGCGTCGGCTTCGGCCAGCACCCGCTCGACATCGACCGGGCGATAGGCCGCAAAGACCTGCACCGGATCGCGATAGACGCGCGCGTCCGCGGCCCGCGTGTCACCGGCGCTGCCTTCGCGGGCATCATCAAGCAGAACAAACGGTTTTGGCGAACCCATAACCCCCATCTAGCCCATTGCTCTGCCAAGTCGAGTGTTGACCCGCGCGCGCGGCCGCTTCACACAAAATCAAACCAATTTTCGCGAGGGGTGACATCACAATGAGCGACATTTTTCTGGGATTGGGCGGCAATGGTGAGAACCAAAACCTCGCTCTGAGCCGATCGAACCGGCACGGCCTGATTGCGGGCGCAACCGGCACGGGTAAGACGGTGACCTTGCAAGGTCTGGCGGAAAGCTTTTCAGCCAATGGTGTGCCCGTATTTGTGGCCGACGTGAAAGGCGATCTGTCCGGGATAGCGATGCCCGGCTCGCCCAAATTCAAGCACGCTGACAAGCTGGAAGGCCGCGCCAAAGAGCTTGGCATGGACGATTACGCCTATTCGGACAATCCGGCGATATTTTGGGATTTGTACGGCGAACAGGGCCATCCCATCCGCACCACGATTTCGGAAATGGGTCCGCTGCTTTTGTCGCGCTTGCTGGAGCTGAACGACACGCAAGAAGGCGTCTTGCAGATCATCTTCAAGCACGCCGACGACAATGGTTTGCTGCTGCTCGACTTCGGCGATCTGCAGTCGATGCTGCAGTTTGCCTATGAGAATTCGAAAGAGCTTTCGGGCACCTATGGCAATGTGTCGAAGCAGTCGGTCGGCGCGATCCAGCGTCAATTGCTGAGCTTTGAATCGCAAGGGGCCGACCATTTCTTTGGCGAGCCCGCGCTGGAGATCGACGATTTTCTGGCGACCGATGATCAAGGCCGCGGCTACATCAATGTGCTTGCCGCCGATCAGTTGATGCGCAGTCCCAAGCTCTACGCGACCTTCCTTTTGTGGCTGCTCGCCGAACTGTTCGAAACGCTGCCCGAAGTGGGCGATCCGGAGAAGCCGACGCTGGTCTTCTTCTTTGACGAAGCGCACCTGCTCTTCGATGATGCGCCCAAGGCGTTGCAGGAGAAGATTGAGCAAGTCGTGCGCCTGATCCGCTCCAAAGGGGTTGGCGTGTTCTTTGTGACGCAAAACCCGATCGACATCCCTGAAGAAGTCGCCGGACAATTGGGCAACCGCGTCCAACACGCCCTGCGCGCCTTCACCAAACGCGACCAGCGCGCGATCAAGGCGGCGGCGGAAACCTTCCGCATCAACGAGGATCTCCACACCGAAGAGGTGATCACGGAATTGAAAGTGGGCGAGGCTTTGGTCTCCACCCTCGACGAAGAAGGCGCGCCGACCGTTGTGCAACGCACGCTGATCAAGCCGCCGCGTTCGCGTCTTGGCCCGGTGACCAAGAAAGAGCGCGCGATCATCCAGTCGATCAGCCCGTTCGAAGGCAAGTATGACGAAGCGGTCGACCGCGAAAGCGCCGAAGAAGTGCTCGCCGCAAAAGCCGCTGACGCCGCCGCTACGGCTGAAGAAGTCGCCGATCAGGGAGAAGAAGAAGTTCGCAAGCGCCCACGCAAGACCAAAACGATGTGGGAAAAAGCGCTGTCACGCGGCACCAAAGTCGCCGCGGGTTCCGCCGCTTCGATGGCCGCCGCCGCTGTGCTGGGCAAGAAAAGCCGCGCTAATCCGATGCGCACCGGCATCACCTCGGTCGCCGGCTCCATCGCGACCGATCTGGCCGGGCCGGTGGCGGGTCGTTTCGTGCGCAATCTGATCGGTGGGTTGATGCGTTAAGTTTTCGAGAGAGCGGGTGGCCTGGCGCGCGCCATCAATGAATCTCCTAAACAGGAATTCGGATCTCCGCCCGCAAACCTCCCTCAGAGCGATTCGCCAAAGTCAGGCTGCCGCCATGCGCCTCGGCGATGGCTCGGGCCAAGGTCAGACCCAGGCCCGAACCCCCGGTTGAGCGATTGCGCGAGGCTTCGCCTCTGGTGAAAGGTTCGAGCATGTCGGCGATGCGGTCTTCGTCGATGCCGGGGCCGTTGTCCTCAACCCGCAGCGTCGTGGCTTGATCGTCGCAATACACTGAGACGCGCGCCGACTCGCCATAACGCACGGCGTTGCCGACAAGATTGCGCAGCGCGCGTTTCAGCCAGGTCACCTGGACCTTTGCGACAATGCGGGCTGAGCCGCCTTCCGGCGCATCCAGCGTCACCGGTTCGCCCAGATCTTCGAACTCCTCAACCACGCTATCGGCCAAAGCGGTGATATCGACCGCCTCGAACGGGTCCGCGCCGCCGTTCGACTTGCCCACCCGCGCCAGCGACAGGATATCGTCGAGCGTTCGGGTGATGTCCTCGATGCTGTCGGCCATGCGCGCGCGTTGCGCCTCGTCGGGTACGCTTTCGATGCGCACTCTCAAAGCGGCTAATGGCGTCTTGAGGTCGTGCCCAATCGCCCCAAGCATTACATCCTTTTCATCCAGCAGCGCGGCGATGCGCGCTTCCATCGCGTTGTGCGCGCGTATCAGCTGGCGCGTGTCGGTTGGCCCGCTTTCTTCGAGCATTACCGCCTTTTCCGGCGCTTTCGAAAAATCATCAACGCGCGTGGTCAACTGCGCCAGGGGCCGGGTGATCCGGCGCAGAGACACATACAATATTGTGCCAAGGAAGGCGTAGATCAGAATAGTCTGGAAGATCAGAACGCCGAACGCTTGCTTGGGCGGTTTGCGTTCAAATGCGCGCACGGTTTCCCATGGGCCGCCAGGCTCCCTTTGAACGCTGGCGACGAACAGGTTGCGCTTGCGCCATTCAGTGCGCGCGTCGAGCCGTGGGCGGGTAGCGGCGAAGGCGAGAAGTGCTGGATCCGCCCCCGCGCGGCGCACCTCAATGGCGAGCACGGCGGGGCGAATACCCTCCTGTCCAAGCAATTCGGTGAGACGGTCCGCCCGTGTAGAGTTGGTGTTTTCCTCGTTAAGCGCCAACGCCGGGCCATCGCTGGTCCGGTAACGCAAATGACGCGGAAGGCGCGCCACGGGCTGCGGGAACTCTATATCTGGCGGAGACCGCGCGCCCGGCGGTTGGCGTCTCGCGGCGCGATCACCGCGTTCGGCTCTCCGACCTCTGGGCGCGAACCGGCTGGGATCGTCGCCCCCAATCGAGAGCTGAAATGTAAGCGCGGAAAGCGCGGCGAGTTCCAGGCGGTCTTCGCCTGCCTTGAACAGGAAGAACGCGCCCACAAGCTGCGCCACAAGCAAAGCCAGCATCGCGCTGGCCATGACCTGGCCGAGAAGGCTTTTAGGGACGAAGCGTTGCATCAGGCTCGTACGGGGTCTCAGGCGTCCGGTGCGACTCGGCGGACCAGAGCGCCAAAGCGGTAGCCACCCCCGCGCACGGTTTGAATGAAGTGCGGGTTGCGCGTGTCGCTTTCCACCTTACGGCGCAGGCGGCTCACCTGGTTGTCGACCGCGCGGTCGAACAAATGCGCGGTGCGTCCCTGCACCATGTCGAGCAACAGATCGCGGTCCATCACCTGTTTGGGGTTATCGAGAAAGGCGCGCAGCAGACGAAATTCGGCGGTGGAGATCGGAACCGTTACGCCTTCGGGATCGGTCAATTTGCGCTTGAGGGGATCGAGCCGCCAATCCTCGAAAACATAATGCCAGTCTTCCTTCGCCGCGTCGGGCTGCGTCCCACGCGCCACCCGCCGCAGCACGGTGCGAATACGCGCGACCAGTTCGCGCGGCTCGAACGGTTTGAGCACGTAATCGTCTGCGCCCAGCTCAAGCCCGAGAATGCGGTCCATCGCTTCGGTTTTGGCGGTCAGGAAGATAACGGGCAGCGAGCGGGTTTCGACCAGATGGCGGCACAGCGAGAGGCCGTCTTCGCCTGGCATCATGATGTCGAGCAGAACGATATCGGGGGCTCTCGCAGTGGCCGGATCGGCGTCGACCTCGGCCAGAAAACTGCGCGCGCGGGTGGCGCTATCGGCCTGCGTCACTTCGAAACCCTGACCGATCAGATATTCGGCCAGCGGCTCGCGCAGAGTGGCTTCGTCATCGACCAGCAGGATCGAGGTGGCTTTGGTTTCGCCATCGGGGTGCAGGCTCATATCGTGTTCGCTCACAGTGGATCGCTTTCGTCAAAGGGATGGGGCAGGTTTGGCCAAACCGCAAGCGGGGCCAAAGGACTGGCCCGGCTCGCTGTCTCTGAAGAGATCAGCGGCCGGGCCATGCGAAGGAGCCAACAGGGGGTTCACGGCGTTTGTGATCATCGCTTTCGCGAAATTCACCTGTCCAGGGGCGTGTGACGCGCCGTGATGTGGAGCTCCCATCGCAATTCTGGTTTTAGGCCCCCGCGCCCACGGGGCCCGCGCCGCGCTGGCCGCCGCGACGACCGGGACGCTTGTCCTTGGCCGCTTCGCGTTCGGCTTGGGTGATTGTACCCGATCCATCGGCGTCAACCTGGGCAAAGCGGCGTTCGATCATGCTGTCGAACTCCTCGCGGCTGATCGCTTCATCGCCGTTCGTGTCGGCTCGGCGCAGGCCGCGCATCTCGCCATCGGGGCCACCGCGCCCGCCGCGCCGAGCCATTCGGTCTTGGCCCCCCTCACTGCGACGAGCGCCACGACGCTCACCGCGCGCTTCGGCGCGAAGAGCTTTGCCGGCTTCCATCTCGGCCTGCGACAAGCCGCCGCTGCCATCGGTGTCGAGTTTTTCGAACATCATCGCCTGGCGTTCAGTCTGACGTTCGGCGCGCTTTGCGGCGCGTTCCGCGTCGCGAGCTTCGCGGGCGGCGGTCATCTCGGCGGGGGTAAGCTCCCCATCGCCGTCGGTGTCGGCTTCGGCAAAGCGTTGCGCGGCTTTCGCTTCCCGGTCGGCTTTGGTCAGCGCGCCATCGGCGTCGGCGTCCATTTTGGCGAAGCGTTCGGCGCCGTGCGCCTTGGCTTCAGCGAGGGTGATTTCGCCATCGCCGTTTGCGTCGGCTTTTTCGAAGGATGCGGCGTGGTGGCCGCGATGGCCTTTGCCGTGGTGCTGCGCGACAGCGATGCCAGCCCCGCCAAGGGCCAGAGCGCTCGCGGCGGCGATCAAAGTGAATTTACGCATAGATTGTGCCTTTCGTTCTCTTGCGGCGCAATCCTTGGAGAGGGGCCGCTTGCTTTTGGAGAATTGCGGCGAACGCGTCAGACCCAGTGTCGCAGAGGAAAGTGGACGATCGAGACGCCTCGCCAGGGGAAACGAGGTCCCCGACGACTTATCGGGGGTAAGGTTTCGAGCGCCCGGTTTTTGACGGGTCTTGAGGCTTTAGGGGGAGCGCCTTCTTTTCGAACGCGTCCACCGCAACTCACAAGAACCCTTCTAGAGGCTCTGTGTCTCAGGATTATCCCGCAGATGAAGAGAATTGTCGCAAGCTGTATCGGCCTGACAAGACCGTTCACAAAGGCGCAATTCTGGTGTGAAGTTTTGGGCGTTTGGCAGCGAATTCGCCTTATCGCGGTCGCATCTGGGTGTCTTCGCCAGAGGTGATGAAGATCGCGGTCGCGCTGTCTTCCACATCCGCGATGTGCCATACGCCCGGCGCGTTTATCGCGTATTCGCCGCGTGTGAGGGTGACTTGGGAGCGCGC
The DNA here is from genome assembly GCA_039033755.1 of Pseudomonadota bacterium. GTDB lineage: Bacteria > Pseudomonadota > Alphaproteobacteria > Sphingomonadales > Sphingomonadaceae > Erythrobacter. The sequence goes on from JBCCBZ010000016.1 coordinate 17,864, forward strand.
GCCATCGGGCGTTTCCTGGGTCAGCACCATTTGGCCAGCGGTGCAGATAACGACTTCGGCGCCGTTGGGGTGCATTTCCCACGTGTCCCACCCTTCGGTGAAGGTGTGCATCGAGACAAGGCGTCCTTCGGCCCCATCCCCGCCATGGCGCGCGCCATAGGCTTCGTACCATTCATAGCCATCAAACGGTGGTTGGGGCACGGCACTCGCGCCGAGCCCCAGATGGATAAACGCATCCGCCAGTTTAAGCGGGCCTGATGCGTCCCCGCTCATGAAGTGGGCGGCGTCATGCAGAAGACATTCAGCTTGTTGCCGTCCGGATCGCGGAAATAGCCGGCGTAAAAGCCGTCATCGCCGCGCGGGCCGGGCGCGCCTTCGTCGCTGCCGCCGTTGGCCATCGCCGTGTCGTAGACCGCTTTCACCTTGTCTGGGCCTTCGACTTCTAGCGCGACCATCGTGCCGTTGCCCACGGTCGCTTCCTTTTCATCAAAGGGTTTCGTCGCGGCCACGCCTGGTGCGCCGCCCATCGCGCCCCAGGCGATAAAAGTATCGAATTCCATCATCCGCCCGACGCCAAAATGCTCCGCAATCGCGTCGTAAAAAGCCGCCGCGCGCGGCAGGTCGTTGGTTCCCAGTGTGACGTAGCCGATCATTGTCTTGGTCTCCCTTATGCGACTCGCAATGATGGAACATTACAAGAACACTAGATCGGGCGCAATCCGATCTGTTGGCGTCTTTGTGTTGGTGGCCCGGATTGCCGGGCCCGGACACCATCCACCCCTCCTCCCCACCCGACCACCAAGGGTTCCATCAGGATATGGTGGTCGGGTGGGGAGGAGGGGTGGGTGATCGGTGAGCGCTAGCGAACTCAAGACAAAACGCGAGGAGGGGCGCGAGATCGCCCTTACAAAGGAAGCGTATGCCGCTCCACCCACGCCAGATCATCGCCGTCCATCTGCGGGGCCAGAACTTCGCGCACGCGAACGTGATACGCGTCTAGCCATGCGATCTCAGCGTCGGTCAAAAGGCCCTTGTCAATCAAACGCCGGTCGATCGGCACCCACGTCAAACAATCAAAGCCGAGGTAACGGCCTTCCGCGCCCTGAATCTCGCGCTCGACCGTCAAAACAAGGTTCTCAATCCGAATGCCAAACGCGTCGGGTTTGTAATAGCCCGGCTCGTTCGAAAGGATCATGCCGGCGTGCAGTTCCGCATTAGTGCCCGCTTGCCCGCCGGTGGGTTTGGCGATGCGCTGCGGGCCTTCGTGCACAGCGAGGAAGCTGCCGACGCCGTGGCCGGTGCCGTGGGCGTAATCGACGCCCGCTTCCCAAAGGTATTGCCGCGCCAGCACATCGAGCTGGCCGCCTGTGGTGCCTTGCGGAAAGACCGCCTGATCAATCTGGATGTGGCCTTTCATGACGCGGGTGAAGCGATCTTTCATTTCCGCCGTGGGCTCGGCCCCATCGGGGCTGTTGATCCACACCGTGCGGGTGATGTCGGTCGTGCCGGCGGGGTACTGGCCTCCGCTGTCGACCAGATAGATCGAGCCGGGCGGGATGGTGATATTGCTGTCTTCATCGACGCGGTAGTGCGGCAAGGCGGCGTGGCCGCTCGCGGCGGAGATCGTGTCGAACGAGGTGTCGCGCAGATCGCCCAGTGCCTGACGGCATTCGAGCAATTTGGCCGCCGCGCCAAGCTCATCCACTGTGCCCAAAGGCGCGGTTTCTTCGAGCCAGCGCAGGAAGCGCGAGACCGCGACGCCATCGCGCGCCTGCGCGGATTGGTGCCCGCCCACTTCGGCGGAGTTTTTCACCGCCTTGGCAAGAATGGTGGGGTCGTCCTTGAACGTGAATTTCGCACCGCCCGCTCTCAACGCCTGAGCGATGCCGACCACACCGAAGTTCGGATCCACGCTGACGGTCTTGCCGTTGAAGTCGGCTTTCAACGCCCCTTCAAAAGCGTCGCGGTCGCGCACGGTGACCGCGTTGCCCAGATGCTGGGTGAGTTCGGGCGTGACCTTTTCGGGCGCTATAAACAGTTCGGCGGTGCCGTCCGCCTTGGCGATCACATAGGACAGCGCGACCGGGGTATGCGACACGTCCGAACCGCGCACGTTGAGCAGCCAGGCGACCGAATCGAGCGCCGGGACGACCACCGCGTCGAGCTTTTCGTTCTCCAGCCATTCGGCAATTTCGGCGCGCTTTTCCGAAGAGGATTGGCCCGCCAAGTCGGTTTCGTGCACCGTCGCCACCGCGTCCGAAGGCGCGGGTTGATCCGCCCACACGGTGTCAATCGGGTTGCTTTTGGCCGGGACCAATTTGATGCCCGCGGGCTCCACCACGCGTTCGAGCGCTTCGACCCACGCCCAGGTGTGCAGCCACGGATCATAGGCGATTTTCGCGTCCTCTTCGCACACCTCTTTCAGCCACGCGCCCAGACTATCGCCGGGGATCGAGCGATAGGCGAAGAGGCTTTCATCGACCTGTTCGCGCACCTGCACGGTGTAGCGCCCGTCGACGAAGATCGCCGCGTGGGTCAGCGTCACCGCCGCAAATCCCGCCGATCCGCCAAAGCCGGTGAGCCACGCCAGACGCTGCGCGTAATCGCCGACATATTCGCTCATATGTTCATCGGAAATCGGGATGATGAACCCATCGAGCTCGCGGCGTTTGAGCTCTTCGCGCAAGGCGGCGAGGCGGGCTTCGTGTGTTTGCATCAACATTTGATCGATCCTTGAGCGGGTTGGGACGCTCGCGCCATTGCGAAGGCGCGGGACTCGTGATTAGAAGGTGACAACATAACCTTTTCCCTGCGCGCTTTAAACCCAATCGGCTTTAACTCTGTGCACCCCCGAACCAAGGATGAAGCCCCATGGCCCACCTCTCGAAATTTCGTGCCCTCGCGCTTACCTGCGCGGCGAGCCTTGCCCTTGCGCCCACCTTCGCGGCGCAGGCTGACAATCATAAGGAAAAGACCAGCGTGAGCGAAACCGAAGTTACCCCTCCGATCGCCAAGAAGGTGCCGCACACCTACACCCATCACGGCATCACGATCGAAGACCCTTACGATTGGCTCTACGACAAATCTTATCCGACCGTGGATGATGAAGATGTGCTCGATTATGTGAAGGCCGAGAACGCCTATTTCGAAGCGCAGATGAAGCCCTACGAGGCCCAGACCGAGGCTTTGTTCCAAGAGATGAAGGCGCGCATCAAGGAGGATGATAACTCGGTCCCCCAGCGCCGCGGCGACTATATGTATTGGTCGGCGATTTCCGAGGGCGAACAGTATTCGAAGTTCTACCGCAAGCCGGTGGGCGCGCCGGAGGGTGCCGATCCCGAATTGCTGCTGGACCAGAATGAGTTGGCCGAAGGCCTTGAGTACTTTCGCCTGGGTGCTTTCACGGTCAGTCAGAACGGGCGGTATCTTGCCTATGCGACCGACACGAACGGATCGGAACGCTACACGGCGGTGATCAAGGATTTGGAGACCGGCGAGCTGCTGGAAGACCGGATCGAGAATATTCGCGGCGGGCTCACATGGGTCGCGGGTGACACGGCGCTGACCTACACGCCCTCGACCGAGGAATGGCGTTCGCTCGAGGTGAAGCTGCACACGATTGGTCAGCCGAACGATACCGATGTCTCGCTCTATCTCGAGGAAGACCAGAGCTTTTCAGTGGGCGCGGGCCTGTCCGCACAGGACGATTATCTGATTATTGCAGCGGGCGACAACGAGACGAGCGAAGTTCGCTTTGTTTCCGCCGATGATCCGACTGGCGAGCTCAGGCTGGTGCGCCCCCGCAAAAAGGGTGTCGAATACAGCATTGATATCGTCGACAAGGACATGCTGTTCATACTCACGAACGAAGAGCATGTGAATTTCAGCTTGGCGATAGCTCCGGTCGCCGAGCCAGGAACTTGGGCAACAATCATTCCTGGATCGGATGAGTTTTACCTCACCGGTTTTGACCTGTTCAAAGACTTCATGGTGACAGAAGGGCGCCTGAATGGCCTCGATAAGGTGCAGATCCGCCAATATGATGCGCCGACGGTCGCCAAGGAGATCGCTTTCCCGGAAGAGAGCTATTCAGCAGGCCTGTCGAACAACCCCGAATACGATCAGACCAAGCTGCGCCTCTCTTATGAGAGCATGATCACGCCGGACACAGAGTACGACTACGATGTCGCCTCGGCCTCGCTCGAAGTGCTCAAGCAGCAGGAGATTCCAAGCGGCTACAACGCCGCCAATTACGTGACCCGCCGTGTCGAGATACAGGCGCGCGATGGCACGATGGTCCCGGCCAGCGTGGTGATGCACAAGGACCGCGAGGAAATCCTCGCCGACGCCGGGATTGAAGGGCCGGGGCCGCTGCATCTCTATGCCTATGGCGCCTATGGCTACGCGATCCCGCCGGGCTTCTCGACCACGCGTCTCTCCCTTGTGGATCGCGGTTTTGCCTACGCCATCGCGCATATTCGCGGCGGCGATGATCTGGGGCGCAAATGGTATCTGCAGGGCAAGCTGATGGAGCGGACCAACACGTTCAACGACTTTGTCGATGTGGGCCGGGGCCTGATCGATATGGGCCTCACCGCCGAGGGTATGGTGACCGCAAGCGGCGGTTCGGCAGGCGGCGAGCTGATGGGGGCGATCATCAATCAGGACCCGGCGCAATACGGCGCGGTTGTCGCGCATGTGCCGTTCGTCGACGTGCTCAACACGATGCTCAATAAGGACCTGCCGCTGACGCCGGGCGAATGGCAAGAATGGGGCAACCCGATTGAAAGCAAGGAGGCCTTCGCCTTCCTGCTTAGCTATTCCCCCTATGATCAGGTCAAGGCGCAGGATTACCCCGCTCTGATGGTCACGGCGGGCCTTAATGATCCGCGCGTCACCTATTGGGAGCCCGCCAAATGGGTCGCCAAGCTGCGCGACACCAAGACGGACGACAACGTGCTGGTGATGAAGACCAATATGGGCGCTGGGCATGGCGGCAAATCGGGGCGGTGGAATTCGCTCTATGAAACGGCGGAGGAATTCAGCTTCCTGCTGTGGCAGATGGGGCTTTCCGCTGACGCGAAGAACGGCGGCTAGGCCCCGTGGCTATCCGCAACGTCGTGTTCGATGTCGGCAATGTCCTGGTTCCGTGGGATCCGGCTGGCATCGAACGCACAGCTTTTGGAGGGGCGAGGGTTGAGGCGGACGGCTTCGTCTCGCCTTTGCGCGGCAACCCCGTCTGGCTCGCGATCAATCGCGGGGAGCTTTCGCTTGAGGCGGCGAAGGCCCACTATGTCGCCGAACAAGATTTCGCGCCCGATGACATCGACGTCTTGTGGGAGGCGCTCTACGCCAGCTTCCCGCTGATCACCGACACGCGCGCGATGATGGATGAGCTGAAAGGGGCGGGCTATCGCCTGTTCGCTATCACCGACAACGTTCACGAAATCGTCGCCCAGCTTAAGCGGGACTACGACTTCTTCGACCTGTTTGAAGCGGCGGCGGTCTCGGCTGAACTGGGGTTTCTGAAACCCGACCCGCGTATCTATCGCTGGCTGCTGGACACCGGCGGTATCCAAGCGGGTGAGAGCGTCTTTCTCGACGACGTTCAGCGCAACGTCGATGGCGCCAAGGCCGTGGGGATGGAGGCGTGCCTCTTCACCACCGCCGCCAAAGCGCGCGAGGATCTGCGGACATTGGAGGTGGCGATATGACATCAGCCTTCACCAAGACCTTCACCGCCACGCCTGAACACATTGATGAGCTCGGCCACGTCAACAACGCGGTGTGGGTGCAATGGATTCAGGACCTCGCCACCGCCCATTGGGACGCCGCCGCACGGCCTGAAGACCACGAACGGTTCTTCTGGGTCGTTGTCCGTCACGAAATCGATTATCGCGGCAACATCGCTTTGGGCGAAACGGCGCTGGGCGCAACCCACATCCCCGACCCGCCCAAAGGCGCCAAATCGGTGCGCGCGGTGACGTTTACTGACGAGACGGGCAAGGTGCTGGTTTCGGCGCGGACCACTTGGGCGATGCTCGAACGCGCGACGCAGCGATTGGCGCGGGTGCGCCCCGAAGTGATCGCGCCGTTCCAGATCGAATCCTGATCCTAAGCCGCTTTCTGCGCTCGCCCCCGCTTCGGCGGTTCAAACACTGTCAGCTTTTCAAACAGCATCCGATTGCGCCCGGCGTTTTTCGCTTCGTAAAGCAAGCGATCCGCGCGCGCGTAAATGGTGTCGAATTCCATTGAGGAGACGTTGGCTGGCGGCACTTCCAGAACACCCATGCTCGCCGTGACAAGGCGATCCAGCGCCCGCACGTCGGCGGCCACTCGGCGCGGTATCGCCTGGCGCAGGGCTTCGGCGCGATCCAGCGCGTTTACCCCTCGCAGCATCAGGACGAACTCTTCGCCGCCCAGACGCATCGCCGCGCAGTCTCGCGCCTCACCTTCAGTCAACGCTTTGGCGCACGCGGCAAGAACGGCGTCGCCGGTCTGGTGCCCGAAGCGATCGTTGATGTCCTTGAAATGGTCGAGATCAAGCAGGGCAAAGGTGTCAAAGCCTTCACGGCGCATCGTGTCAAAGCTCTCATCCACGGCCCGGCGGTTGTAGAGCCCGGTGAGCGCATCGTGCCGCGCCACCCCTTCGAGCCTGTCCTTTTCGGCGTGGAAACGGTCGCGTTCGCGCTTGAGCGAGATAAAGCGGGTGGCCACACCCAGGGCTGTGGTGACCACTTCGATAAACATGGCCGCTAACAGCCATTCGTTAGCGTCGACCACCGGCACGCCGGGCAGCAGGAAGCTCACAACCCGGGTGAGCGCGATCAGCAAAAGGGGGCTGAGACCAACGATGAGGAAGGCGACCGTGCGGCTGCCCTTGCGCAAAGCGGAAACCATCCACGCGATAAGCGCGAGGCCCAGCGGCGCTCCTGATGCGAAGTAGACGGTCGCCGGCCAGCGTCCCAGCGCCTCGATGCCCGCCATGTGCACCATCGAGCACGCCGTGAATAAAGCGGTCAGACCCACGACGATCCGGTTGATGGTTGTGGACCGTTTATCCCGTTCAATAAACCGCAGCGAAAACATGATCCCGGCGATGATCATGAGGTTGAAACTGCCTATGGTCAGGACGCGAACCACCGGCAGGTGCACTTCGAAGAACGCGGCGTATAGCCCGAAACCGCACGCCACTTGCAAGCCAAGAGAACCGACCAGCAAAGCGTGCCATGCGATAAAGCGTTCGCGAAGGATGATATAGGCGCCAAGATCGAACAGGATCGGCATCAGCATCATGCCCATAAACACCGCAACCAACAGCAAAAGGGCGCGGTCCTCTCGCGAGGTTCCGGGTGCCTCGCGCTCTAGCCGCATGTGATCAAAGGTCGTCGCTTGCGTCACGCGATCAACTTCAACAAAAACGGCCAACGCTTGCCCTTCATAATCGGGCAAGGGAACGGCGAACTGGCGGTCGAAAAAGGTTGCCTGTATGGTTTCAAACGGATGCTGCGACCAGACGATGGCGCTTTCGGTCAACACTCCGGTTCGCATGGTTGCGAACTTCGCCGCCCGACTAACGACGTAACGTGGTTCTTGACCGGGCGTTACATCCATGCGGGCGAGGTTGCGCGGTTGATCAAGATCAGCACGCTCGGACTGGCAGTGAAGCTGCAGCGCCTGCGCCTTGGTCATGTGAAGCGCGCTTTGTCCGCTTATTGGAGGCGTGCACATGGCCGCGTCTTGGGCCATTGCCGCGCTGGGCATAAGCCAAAAGCACACAGCGAACCCTGTCGCAAGAAGCGCTACCCATGCCCTGAGCGCAATCTCTGCTAATTCTATCCGACCCATGCTCCCAGCGTAGCTCGCTGGCTCTATACAGGCGGTAAAGATATCGGTCAGCTGACCGAATTTCTGTGCTGTTCTCAGGCCCTGACCTTAGGCGACTCTTTTGGGGGCGCCGCCGCCGGAGCCTCCGTGCCGGTATTCGCGGCGTTCCGTATCCGGTCGCTGCGAGGGTGGCTCGTCAAAAACCGTCAGCTTTTCGTAAAGCATGCGGTTTCGTCCGCTCGCCTTGGCTTCGTACATCAAGGCGTCGGCGCGCGCGTAAAGCGCGTCAAAAGTCATCAGAGCGTTGGAGGCGCGCGGCACTTCGATAGCGCCCGAACTGGCGGTGACGGGCGCGTCGAGGCCTTCCACGTCTCTTGCGATACGAACCGGAATGGCTTTGCGCAGCGCCTCGGCGCGCTCAAGCGCACGCTTGCCCCGCAACATGAGGACGAACTCTTCACCGCCCAAACGCGCAGCCACAAGATCGCGCGAAGGGCCGCCGACCAAAGCAGTCGCGCAAGCCACCAACGCAGCGTCGCCGGCCTGGTGGCCGTGGCGGTCGTTGACCTGTTTGAAGCGGTCGAGGTCAATCAACGCGAAGGTGTCAAAACCTTCTTTGATCAGAGCGCCAAAGCGCGCCTCAAGCCCGCGTCGGTTGAGCAGACCCGTCAGCGGATCACGGGTTGATATCTGTTCCAGCATCTTCGCTTCCAACACGGCGGCGTCACGCTCACGCCGGATGGCAAGGAAACGATCGGCGATCGCCAGGCTGATGATCACGACTTCAACGCCGGTCGCAACATACATGGTGAGGTCAAACGACGACGGGCCGGTGTAAACGCCCATACCGCGCAGCAGACGGTCAATTGATGCGAGGATAATCGGGGCCCACGCCACCGCGATAAAGCGCGCGCTGCGGCTGCCGCGGATTAATGCTTCGACCACCGCGACTGAGATCACGACGATAACTGGCAGGAACGCGTAGAAATAGCCCCTGTCATCAAAGCTTTGTGTCTGATGCAATTGAAAGGCGAACACTCCAGGTACGGCAATGCACCAGGCGCCGATCGCCAGGGTCAGCCGTTTCATAAAGGGCGATTGCGCGCCGTCCTCAAGAAATTCAGCCAGGAATAGAGCGGACGTGCCCACTCCGATGGCCCATAATAACGGTCCGGCCACCGCGATCGTTCGCAGCGAGAAATAGGGAAAGATAGAGATTAACCCGCCAGCGCTGAGGACATAGCCCATCATCGCCAACACCATCACCGCGTGCAGCAGGACGAAACGTTCGCGCAGAACAATGAAGAAACTGATGTCAAAAAAGAGCGGCAAGACCAGCATGCCCAGCACAAAGGCGACGATGATCACTTCAAATTCCGACCAACCGGCGTCTTCGGGTTGATAGACCAATCGCGCATCCGTCAGCAGCGGCACCGAATGCGGAAGCTCAATCCGCACGATCAGCGCCCGGGTCTCTTTTGAGAGCGGCGGCAAAGCGTGGCGGAAGATCGGACCCATGGGCACCGGTTCGGCGTCCGCTTCGCTCCAGCGAACAACGCGCACCGTGCCATCAGTGTCGAGCGCGGCGAAGGTTATGCTGGCGTGTCTGGCAATTCGGCTGAAAAAGTAGCGCGGGGGTCCATCGCCGCTCCAGGCCGCTTTTTCGAACAACAACCAGGCGGCCGGTTCGTGCGCAATCCAATCGGTGTTCGAGCAGGTCCAGCCCGGTCTTTCGGGGCTTAGCGCTCGCTTTGCCATCTCGGCTATGTCGGTCTTCAGACCGGTCGCGGCGTGGCAAGTGGGGGCGAGGCTGTTGGGCTTGGAGTCGGCGTATTGGGATTGTCCAAGATGGGACTGCGCAAGCGTCGGCGCAGCCCAAAGGCTAGCCAGCGCAATCGCTATAATCGCGATCCGCTTGCAGAAGAGGTCCAAACCCATGGGGCTGTTCTAAACGCAAGGGGTTAGAATAGGCTTAAGTTGCAGGGCCCGCATGAGATTGGGTTTCATCAACTAAGGCATTGATAAAAAGCAGAAAGATGCTTGATCACTTGTGAATTCACCGGATCTGGTATCATTGGGTCGCGGTAATTGTTTCGATTAATGCAAGTTTAGACCTTCGCACCGCTACCTAGGCCCGTCATTCCTGTGTCATACAGTGGGCCTAGCCCCCCCGCACCAATTCAAGGGATCACCATCAACTATGCAACGCCGGCCCAAGGCTACCTTCGCGACGAAATCCAGCGTGCTCATCGGCCTTGCCGCCACCGCTTTGGCGGTCTCAGGATGCAGCGGCGATGTGTCGCGCGATTCCATTCGCGCGGTGGGCTCCTCCACGGTCTATCCTTTCGCCAAACAGATCGCGGAAAGCTATTCCCGCTCCAATCCTGAGCTTAAGTCGCCATTGATTGAGCAGACCGGCACGGGGGGCGGGATGCAGTTGTTTTGCGCCGGACTTGGCGCGGACACGCCCGATATGGCCAACGCCTCGCGCCGCATGAAATTAAGCGAGTTCGACAAATGCCAGGGAAGCGGCGTGAAAGACATTATCGAGCTGCAAGTGGGCCTCGACGGGATCGCCTTCGCTTCGGCCAAGGATGGCATCGTGCTCAACCTGTCGCCCCGGATTGTTTACGAAGCGCTCGCTGCACGCCCCTATGGCGGGGAACAGACCAACGAAACCTGGCGCGATGTGGACCCGTCGCTGCCTGATGAACCGATCCTGGTCTACGGCCCGCCCAGCACATCCGGCACGCGCGACGCGCTCAAAGAACTGGTTCTCGAAGCGGGGTGCGACACCAACGCGGCGATGGAAAAGCTGAAGGAAGAGGACAAGGACGAACACCAGCAGATCTGCACCGAAGTGCGCTCGGACGGGGCCTATTCCGACCAGGGTGAGCAGGACAATCTGATCGTCCAGAAGATCGAGGCCAATCCGCGCACGATCGGCGTGTTTGGCTTCTCCTATCTCGATAAGAACGCCGACAAGGTGCAGGGCCTGCCGATGAACGGGGTCGACCCGACCTATGACAACATCGCGAGCTTCGCCTATCCCGGCGCGCGCCCGCTCTTTGTCTACGTGAAAAAGGCGCATATGCGCGCCATTCCGGGGCTCGACCTCTACCTTCAGGAATGGGTCAAGAACTGGAATTCCGACGGACCGCTGGCAAAGATTGGTCTGGTTGCTTCACCCCCGGCGGAAATGGCGGCGAACACCGCGAAGGTGAACGAACTGATCACACTGTCGCGCGCTGATCTGACGGGTGAGGCGAGCGAAACTGAGACTGCTGAGCCAAGCTGAGCAGGACCGGACAAGACTGAATAAGGGCGCGAAGACACAAGCAGAATTTTAGGAGAGGGGGCAGACCATGACACAAAGAAATAGGTTCGCGACCAAATTCATTCCCACCGCTTTGGCAAGCGTCGCCTGTCTGACCCTAGCCAGTTGCGGCGAAGAGGTTGCCGAGGAGACCGTGCAGCGGGTGACGGTCATCGGATCCTCCACCGTCTATCCTTTTGCGCAAGCCATCGCTGAACAGATTGTCTCCGAAAACGAAGACCTGGCCGCGCCGGATGTTTCTTCAACCGGAACCAGCGAAGGCATAGCCGAATTTTGCCAGGGGCAGGGCCCGGGCACCGCGGATGTCGTCAACGCCTCGCGCCGGATGACGGTGGCCGAATTTGAGGCGTGTCAGGCGGGCGGTATCGATGACATTATCGAGGTCAAGATCGGGCGCGACGGCATTGTCTTTGCCTCGGCCTTGGAAAAAGGGTTTGACTTCAACCTGACCCCGGCGGCGGTTTACCGCGCTTTGTCCGCCAACCCGTTCGGCGAAGAGCAGACCAGCGCCGATTGGTCCGATGTCGGCGGCGGCCTGCCCAAAGAGCCGATCATCGTCTACGGCCCCTCCGAAACATCGGGCACGCGCGACGCGCTGATGGACGTCATCATGATGCCCGCCTGCACCGCCAATCGCGCCATGGCCGCGCTTGAAGAAAGCGACCCGGCCGCGTTTGAAGCCAATTGCCACACTTTGCGCAGCGACAGCGCCTATGTCGATCAGGGCGAAAAGGACGAACTGATCGTCGGCAAGATCGCCAATAACCCGAGAGCCATCGGCATCTTTGGCTATTCCTATCTCGGTGAGAATGGCGACAGGATCAAAGCGCTCACCCTTAATGGCGTCGCGCCCAGCGCGGAGACGATCGCCGATGGCAGCTACCCTGGATCACGCCCGCTCTACATGTACGTGAAAAAGGCGCATATGGGTGTAACACCCGGCCTGATCGATTACGTCGCGTGTTGGCCCAAGCAGTGGAAGATAAGCGGCTCTTTGCCCGAAATCGGCTTGGTCCCGGCGACCGAGGAAGCCCAGGCGGCGAATGAGAAGATCATCGCCGATCAGACGGTGTTGAGCGCGGACGCCTTGGCCGCAAACTAAGCCGGTCGCCGCGCTTATGCCCGGCGCGCATTTGCGATGGACGTTATGCGGCGTTACGCTGATCCGCAATGAGCGCGCGCAAAATCGAAATCTGGCACGCGGCGGGGCTGATCGATGCGGACACCCGCGCGGCCCTGTTGACCTATGAAGAGGAAAATAGCCGCCCTCTGGCGCTTTGGGCGGTGTTTGGCATCGGCGCGCTCGCCATTGGGCTGGGCCTTGTTTCCGTGGTCGCCGCCAATTGGGAAGATGTCCCGGGCCAGGTGCGCCTCGCCATCCATCTCGCGCTGCTTGGCGGGGCTTTGGGCGCGGTCTTCTTTAAAGAGCGTCAACTGGTCGCGGCCTCGCCCTGGCTGCTGGAGGCGCTGGTCGCCATCGCTGCGACGCTTGGCCTGACGTTTTTCGGCCATTTGGGACAGGTTTATCAAACCGGTTCGCCGCTTTGGATGCCGCTTTCGGTGTGGCTAGGCCTGTTCGGGCCCGCGCTGCTCCTGACGGGGCGTTCGTGGCTGACGGCGGGCATCGTCATGGGCGGGGCGATCTACACCGCCATGGAATACGTTACGTCGAACGAGGCGCTGCTTTACGCGGTGGACGACCCGACCTTGCCGACGGCGTGGTTCGCAACCGTCGTCGGCGCGCCAGTTCTGTTCGCGCCCATTGCCGCGTTTTTCAGAACGCGATCCACACGCCCTGACTTCTGGCGGCGTCTGGAGCAGCTCGCGCTGACCTACGCGGTGTTCGGAGCGTCGAGCGCGGCGGCGGCGGCCAGCGTCGATGTGTTCTCCAACGAAGAAACGAGCGTGATTGGACCTGTCGGGCTTTCGGTGCTCGCTGGGATTGGTGTGGTTGCGGGAGGTCTTGTGGCGCTGGTTCGGCCGACGCTATCGGGCCGCATGGCGGGGGCGATCATCGCAGGCGCGGGCGTGACGATGCTGCTGGCGCGTTCGGTGAGCGGCGTGGAGCTCGCCGCGGCGCTGCTCTTTATGCTGCTGTGGATCGGTATTGGCGCGGCCGCTTTGAAGGTCGGTTGGCGCGGCGTTTTCCAGCTCGCCGTCGCGGCGATTGCGGTGCGTCTGATCATCCTGAGCTTTGAGCTGGCGAGCGACCTGTTGCTCAGCGGCTTTGGCCTCATCCTTTCGGGCTTCCTGATCCTTGGCATCGCCTGGGGCGCGTACCGGGTGAGCCAGCAATTCGCGCCCGGCTCGGATGAAGAGGGGGACGAGGCGTGACGCAGACCGCCATCCGCGCGCTGTTTCTGCTGCTTGTCCCGCTGGCTGGGCTTGCGGCGCTTTGGGCGCAAAGCGAAACGCTCAGCCGACAGGGCACCGATTGGGAGGTGCCGATCCAAGGCTATGACCCGCGCGATCTGCTGCGCGGCCACTATGTGGAGTTCAACTATGACTGGCCAACGCCGTCCGATGAACGCGAGGACGAGGAAGGCTTTGGGGTCTTCGTTCAACACCAGAATCTGTGCCTGATCGGCGATGCGCCTACTATCGTTGAAGCGATCCCTTTCGAGGATGCAACCGATCCCGAATTTGAGCGGTGCAAACACAAGCTCAGCGTCCAGCCCGGCAGCGTCTACGGCTATGACAGCCTCAACCGCGGGCGGCTCTATGTTGGGCAGGAGCGCGCGCTGGAGTTGGAAGAGGGCCTGCGCGACCGCGAGCAGATCGGCATCGTCACCTTCCGCCAACGCGACGACGGCGTGCTCACCCCGCTCGATATCCGTTTCCGCCCCTTGACGGATGAGGGGCAGGAAGAGCGCGACGCTCTGCGCTCCGAAGAAGCGGTGATCGTTGATGCGGCGGATGCGGCCATTGAAGCGGCGAACGAAGAGGCCGACGCGCCAGAAACTGACCCATCCGAAGAGGAGTAAGGGCGCCGCGCCTCTAATGCAGCGCAGCGCCCAATTTGTCGGCCCTCAGGGCCCCCTAGTTTCCGAAGCGACCGGTTAGCTGCACGCCGTAAAAACGCGGCTCCGCCGGGATAAAGGTCGGGATGCCGAACGCGCCGCCGGTGTTGCCTGCATCAAGCAGGTAATCCTCGTTGGTGGCGTTGCGGATGAACCCGGCGATCTCATAGCGTCGATCGCCGAAACTCACGCCTGCACGCGCGTTAACCAGCGTCACCGCGTCTTGGCTGATGAGATCGGAATTGGGCACTTCGAAGAAGATGCGGCTGCGATGGGTGACGCTGGGCGTGGCGAAGAGACGCACGCCGTTATCCATCTCGTAATCCACGGTGAACCCGCCCGAGGCCTGAAATTCGGGCTGCAAGCGGAAACGCGCGCCCGAGAAAGCGGGCGAAAACGCGCCGTCTTCATCGATGCCGCCATCGATATAGCCAAAGTTGCCGAACACGGTGAACCAGTCGGTCGCCTCCAGCGCGATCTCGCCTTCGACGCCAAGGTTGCTGGCTGAGCCCGCGCTTTGCGTGATGAACGTTCCGAGCGGCCCATCGGGGTCCTGAACCGAAACCTGAAAATTGTCGTAGACCTGGTAGTAGACGCCGAGTGACGCGGAGACCGGCCCGCTGGCGAGCTTCACCCCGCCTTCGTAGTTCCACACAGTCTCTTCGGACACGATATCGACTTCGGGCACGACGTTGCCGCCGCTATCGACTGCGGCGCCGAGGTCGACCACCGGCGAACGGCGGCCTTTGGAGATGGTCGCGAAGATGTTCACATCGTCGGTAACGCGGAACAGAGCGTTGAAGCGCGGCAGGATCGCCTGAAAGCTGTCATCCGCTTCAAAGGTCTGGCCGTTGGTGTCGAGGAAGCCGGGGATCAGCGGCGCGCCGCTCAGCACGCTGTCCGGCGCGACTGAAATGAAGCCCGACCGGCGGTATTCATCGAGCAGGCGCACGCCGGCGGTCAGCTCGAGTCGATCGTTCGGGATCCAGGTGACATCGGCGAAGACCGAATAGGCTTCGTTGCGGCCCTGGTTCTCAAACCGCGCCGCGTAGGGGATGGCCGTCACGCCGGGGGGCAGCTGGCCCAGCGCTGAGAGCGTACCCGTCACACTGGTTGCCGGAACGCTGCCATCGGGCGCGACGCAGGGAATACCCGGTATAACAGGCGCCCCGAACAAGCCCCCAAGGCATTGCAGGAACAGGCCTTCTTCCGTCGCAAAAGGCACGTCTTGACCGCCGTCTTCGATGAACAGGTTCCAGCCTGCGCTCGCGCGCAATTTGTCGCCCGAATAGGTGAAGCGGCCTTCGTGACTGAACTGCCACCCTTCGGCGAGTTCGCTGAATTCAAGGAAGGGTGCGGCGCTGCCATCCGCGTCGAACACTTCGTCGCTGTCGAACTCGCGGTAGCCGTTGACGGTGGTGAAGGACCAATCGTCGGCGAACTGATATTCCGCCGTCAGATTAAGGTCGTAGACCTCGCGGTTGAGGCCGAGCTGATCATCGCCCAGCACGGCGGCGGCCGATGGGAGCCCGCCGAGATTGGCGTCCTCAAACGCGTTCGCCGCTCCGCCTGGAGCGCCCGCAAAAGCGGGGAAGGTGCCCGAGATAAACGGCGTGCCGCCGTTGCGCTGTTGGTCGTAAGTGCCGATCAGGTCTAGCGTGAAATCGGGCGTTGGCGTGTAGCGGATCGAAGCGCGCACACCGAGTTGATCCTGCGCGTAGAGCTCCTCTTCCTGATTGGGGCTGAGGTTTTCGACATAGCCATCGCGCGTGCGGTACTCGAACGCGATCCGGCCCGCGAGCACGTCTGACCCTGCGTTGATGTAGCCGCCCAGCAGCGTCTGATCGAAATTGCCGTAACCGCCGGTAAGTTCAGCTGAGAAGCCATCGCGCGGCTTGGCCGAAACAAGGCTGATCGCGCCCACGGCGCTGGCAGTGCCGAACAGGGTCGCTTGCGGGCCCTTGATGACCTCAACGCGCTCCAGATCGTAGATTGCCTGATAGGACCCGCGCGAGCGCGAGATGTCGACGCCGTTGTAATAGAGCGTGACGCGCGGACCTTGTTGCGCGGAGCCCGAGTCCGAGGTGATGCCGCGGATGACGATACCGGGGTTGTTGGCGCTCTGCTCCTGGATCAACAGGCCGGGGACGTAGTTGGAGAGCTCGTCGAGATCGGTGACGCCCAGCTGCTCGATCCGTTCGCCTGTCGTGGCGGTGATGGTGATCGGCACGTCCTGCGCGCGCTGTTCGACCTTTTGTGCGGTGACGATGATCTGATTGCCCGACGTGGCGGTGTCCTGCGTCTCGTCGGTCTCGGTGATGGCGTTCGTGTCCTGGGCGAAGGCGGTGTGCGGGGCGAGCGCCAAAGCGGCGGTGAGCGCGAGCGCGGAAGCTCCGCGGGCGAAGTGTACGGGGGTCATCGGGGGTGTCCTTAAAAGGTGATGAGAAGTGCCACCCCCGTGGCAGCCAAGCGTGACGAGCTTGCGACCGTCTGGTGACAGAGCGGCTACGGTGGTTTTACATTTTCGCGACGTTGCGCGGGTGCATCAGGGGAGGGGCGCGCATAGTCCGAGAGAGGGCTCACAGGATTTCCAACATAGGAAATTATCCTGCGCGACTGGCGGAAGTCCGTCGCACTCAGGGACCCTTGTACAAAGCCCCCCTCGCGCATGTACTTACTGTACTAAACCCCGCCTCCGGAGCCCTTCCGCGCTGTTAGGCCGATGGCCGCAAGGCACGCCTCTAAATCGGGTTCCCGTCGCGATCGCGGAAGATTTCGCGACGGCCCACATGGTTCGCCGGCCCCACAAGGCCTTCGCTTTCCATGCGTTCAATCCACTTGGCGGCGGTGTTATAGCCCACACCCATCTGGCGTTGGAGCCACGAGCCAGAGGCCTTCTGGTTCTCGACCACGATCTGGCAAGCCTGGCGATACTTGCGCTCTTCGGGGTTGTCCGACGCGGTGAGGTCGTCTTCGAAGGTGAGGCCGCCATCCTCGGGTTCCTCGGTAACGGCGTCGACATATTCGGGCTCTCCCTGCGCGCGCCAGAAGTCGGCGACCGCCTCGACTTCCTCATCGCTGACGAAGGGTCCGTGGACGCGCAAGGTTGCGCCGGTGTTCGGCTTGTAGAGCATATCGCCCTTGCCCAGCAGCTGTTCCGCGCCTTGTTCGCCCAGGATGGTGCGGCTGTCGATGCGGCTGGTGACCTTGAAGCTGATGCGGGTGGGCAGGTTCGCTTTGATCACGCCGGTGATAACGTCGACCGACGGACGCTGCGTCGCCATGATCAGGTGAATGCCTGCCGCGCGCGACTTCTGACTGAGGCGTTGGATCAGGACTTCGATCTCTTTGCCCACCGTGACCATAAGGTCGGCGAGTTCATCCACGATCAGCACGATCAGCGGCAGCGGTTCGTAGTCGAGCTGTTCTTCTTCATAAAGCTGCTCACCCGTTTCGGGATCGAACCCGGTCTGCACCCGGCGGCCCAGCGGTTTGCCCTTGGCGGCGGCGGCGCGTACCTTGTCGTTGAAGGAGTTGATGTTGCGCGAGTTGATGCTCGACATCATGCGATAGCGCTTCTCCATCTCCTCAACCGCCCATTTGAGCGCGCGCACCGACTTATGCGGCTCGGTCACCACCGGGCTGAGCAGGTGGGGAATGTCATCGTAGCTCTTAAGCTCGAGCACCTTGGGATCGATCAGGATCAGGCGGCATTCCTGCGGCGTAAAGGTGTAGAGCAAGCTGAGCAGAATACAGTTCAGGCCCACCGACTTACCCGAACCGGTGGTCCCGGCGACCAGCAAGTGCGGCATCGCGGCGAGGTCAGCTATGATCGGCTGGCCGGCGATATCCTTGCCCAGAATGATCGGCAGGTTGCCCTTGTGCTCGGCAAAGTCGGCGCTCGCGGCGAGCTCTTTCAAAAGCACCATCTGGCGGTCGGCGTTGGGCAGTTCGATGCCGATCACGGTTTTGCCCGGAATGGTCGACACGCGCGCGCTGATCGCGCTCATATTACGGGCGATGTCTTCAGCAAGGCCCACCACGCGGCTCGCCTTGATGCCGGGCGCGGGTTCAAGTTCGTACATGGTGACGACCGGACCGGTCCGCACGGCGGTGATTTCGCCTTTCACGTTGAAGTCATCGAGCACGTTTTCAAGCAGCCGCGCGTTGCGTTCGAGCGCCATCTTGTCGAGCACGGGCCCATCATCAGCGGGCGGTTCTTCGAGCAGATCGAGGCTGGGCAGATCGAAGGTTGCGAACATGTCGCGCTGGTTGGCCTTGGCGGGCTGAGCCTTGCGCGGCGGGGAGCGGGGGTCGGTGATCTCGGGCGCGCGGCGTTCGCTGCTTTCGTCAACCGGAGCGCGGGGCGCTTCCGATCCGGCGCTTTTGTCGGATTTTGCGCGGCGCGCTTTCGCCGGGGCTTCGTCTTCCTCGTTAAACGGCGCGGCGAGGCGTTCAGTTCGTGAACCCAGGCCAGGCAGGCGCGCAAGGATGCCGCTTGCCCCAGCGCCGCCGCTGAGGAAATCGGGCAAGGTGAGGAGGTCGCGCCAATCGATGGCGAACACCTTCGTCACCAGCGCCAAGCCACCGGCAAGACAGGCTAGTGCAGCGCCAAGATTGATCCAGCCTGCGCTTTCACCGGCAAGCCGCGTCGCGACCGCATCAATGGCGCCCGCGCCGAGCAGGCCCGTCAGGCCTCCGAGTTGTGCCGGTAACGTGCCGCCGGGGGAGGGCAGGGCGATGGCAAGGACAGTTGAAAGCAGCGCCATCGCCAGGGCAAGGAGCGCGAGCGGTCCCCACCAACGCGTGTTCTCTTCCGCATCAGGATCGCCATCATGTTCAACATCGCTCCAAAGCTTGCGCGCCGAAACGTAGAGCAGGGGCAGCAGGAGCAGACTGGGCATGCCGAACACCAGCAGCGCAAAATCGGAGACCCAAGCCCCGGTGCGGCCCATCCAGTTGCCGATTTCAGTGCCGCTCGCAGCGGTCGAATAGCTCGGGTCGGTGGGCGTGTAGCTACCCAATGCGATCGCCAGGAAAAACATCGCCAAAAGCAGCGCGCCCGCGCCCGACATCTGCGCGATGCGGCGGATCGAACGGCGTAGTCCTGCGCGCCAATCGGCGGTGGACTTGCGAGTGTTGACGGCGCGACTGGCCATGTGATGCTCCCCAAGGGCGGTTCTGAGAACACACCATGAATCCTCGGCGGACTCCGGTCAAGCGATCTGCGGTGGGAGGTGCGCCTAACTCAAGCCGTCAATCGCGGCCCAGCGCGGCCAATTTAACTCGCGCGCGCGCTCGGCCGTCATCCCTCCCAGCGCGATGACCGGGATTGCTGAACGTTCGGCAAGCTGGCGGAACCGCGATACGCCCAGGCAGGTGCCGCCTGGGTGCGAGCGGGTGGGAAAGACCGGAGACAGAAACAGCGCGTCGGCCTCATTCTGGTTCGCCACGTCGATTTCGCCCGCGTCGTGTGCGGTGGCAAAACGCATCAGCCCCTCGCGCTTGGCAAGCTTTCCGGGTGGGCCATAGACCCCGTCCGCGCCCCATTCGACGCCCTGATCCGTGTTGCCCGAAAGGACTACGAGGTGATCGCGAAGGCGGGCAATATCTGCCAGTTCATCGAACCGCTTGCGGCGCGCATCGGTATCCAGATGATAATGCCGAAACACAACGGCGTTGCCTCGCGGCATGGCCGTCAAAGCCGTATCCAACCCGCTATCATTGCGCTCATCGGAGAGCAGCCAGAGGCTAGGGAGGGACTGGTCATGCGGCACACGCGCGCTATAGCGCCCAAAAAACTAGGAATGCTATGGAAAGCGCAGCCTCCCGCCTCGAAGCGGTCGAAGAAAACATCGCCAAAACGCTCAAACCCTCGCGTCGGGAACGCGAAGAGGTCACTCTTATCGCCGTGAGCAAGACGCATCCGGTGGAACGCATCAAGCCGCTGCTGGAGATCGGGCATCGTGTGTTCGGAGAGAACCGCGTGCAGGAAGCGCAAAGCAAATGGCCACCTTTGCTGACACAGTACCCGGACACCGAGCTTCACCTGATCGGCCAGTTGCAGTCGAACAAGGCCGAAGAGGCGGTCGAGCTGTTCGATTGTATCCACGCATTGGATCGCCCAAGTTTGCTCAAGGCTTTGGCCAAGGCGATGGACAAGCTTGATAAGCGCGTCCCATGCTTCGTGCAGGTCAATATCGGTGATGAGGAGCAGAAGGGCGGTTGTCCAATCAAGGAGCTGCCGGACTTTCTCGGCAAGGTGCGCGATGCGAATATTCCCATTGCGGGCCTGATGTGTCTGCCACCCGCTGATATCGAGCCCGCGCCGTTCTTTGCCTTCCTTGCCAAGCTGGCGGATGACAACGGCCTTGAAGGTCTCTCTATGGGGATGAGCGGCGATTATCCGACGGCCATCCAACTGGGCGCGACGCATATTCGTGTGGGCACCGCCTTGTTTGGCGCGCGCGGATGAGCGAGGCGATCGCGCACCTGAACATGTTGTTTGAAGAGTGGCGAGAGCCTCTCGAAAGTCGCGCTTTGGTCCGATTCGAAGCGGGCGCTGTCCCACAAGAGCCGCTGACACCGGCCGCTAAGGCTGACGCTTTTGCAGGGCAGTTCGGTTTCAAATCCATAGGCTTCAACTGGGAAATGCTCGACCCGAGCGACGATCTGACGGCTCCGCGATCCGCGTTGAACACGATAGTCGAGGCGCTGAGCAGCGATATGGTCGAGACCAAGCTTGAGTGGCTTGGGACCAAGCGGTCGCTGGAATTCGCGGTGAGGTTTTTGAAGCCATTCGATCCTGCGACCTTCAGCGTAGTGACCAATCACCTTAACGGGCTTTGGTATCCGATTTCGGGCGCGAGCGATGAATGGAGTTTTGCCACTATGGACGACCAAGCGATCGCGTTGCTGGTCCTGGTGCCCAAAGCCTGAGGCTTCAACGAAAAAGGGCGCCCCGTTGCCGGAGCGCCCTCTTTTGCGATCAGTCCGCAGCGCTGGCTTAGAAGCCGGCGATCAGACCCACGGTCACCAGGGTGCCGCGCGGATCGTGGACCCGGCTGTCAAAGCCGCCATTCGTCGCGACGACCGGCGCTGTGACGCCAAACAGGTTGCGAACACCGGCGGTCAGTTGCAGGCGATTGCTAAGGTCTAGGATCTCATCAACCGCGACCGTGTACTGAACGTCAACGCGGAAATCGCTCTCGATGTCGGCGCCTCCGTTCTGGTCATCGATGTAGCTGTCGATGTAACGGCCAAAGACGTTAAAGCCATGCGCCCCGGTCTCGAGTTGGAGGCCGGCGTTGAAGCGCAGCTCCGGCGTCGGTGAACCAAAATTGGTGAAGTTGCGGTTGCCCGCTCCTTCAATCACCGGACCGCCCACGGACGTTTGCAGGTCGTATGAGAACACATAGTTGCCCTCAACGCTGGGTGTGATCGTGCCAAAGCCTGCATCAACGCGATAGCGCATGAGGAAGTCGAGACCCGAGGTCTCAACGCTCGCCGCGTTCACATAGGAGTTATTGACCTGAATGATCGTGCCAGCGGGGCTGCGGATGACGTTCGGACCATTGGGATCGGCATCGACGATCGACTGGGGTGCGGTCTGCACGATCGCATCGTCGAATTCGAAGCTGTAATAGTCCGCCGTGATCTCAAGCCCGGAAACCGGTTCAAAAGTGAAGCCGAAGTTATACGCGGTTGAAGTTTCAGGCGTCAGCGCCGCATTGCCAACGGCCCGGACCGCGACAAAGGCGTTCGCGCCGCCATTGTTGGGGTCCGATACCTGCTGCAGCGTGGTCGACTGACCCTGCAACTGGAAGGTTGAAGGCGCGCGGAACGAGGTCGAGAACGAACCGCGCAGCGAGAGCGTGTCGGTCGGACGCAGCAGCAGCGCGATCTTGGGATCGAGCGTGTCGCCGCCATCGGCGCCGTAGTCTTCAAACCGCAAAGCCAGTTGCAGGTCGGCCCAATCCGCCAGAGGCACGTTGGCTTCACCAAAGATTGCGTAGACGTCCTGTGTGCCAGAAAACGGCTGTTCACCGATCAGGAAGGCAAAGCCGTCGTTCACAGCGATATCATCGAAGGCCGCTGAAATCTGCTGCTCACGATATTGCGCGCCGATTGCGATACCGACCGGGCCCGAAGGCAGGTCAAACAGTTCGCCAGAGACGAAGCCCTCAACCACCAACAGCTCCGCACCGCGGGTCGCTACCAGCTCGTCGACCACGTAGTCGAGCAACGCTGCGTTGTCTCCCGGAGCACCAAGCAGCGATGATGAGAATGGATTGAAGAAAGTGCCATCGGCCGGGATCGATGCGCCGTTCGCCGTCAGGAACGGGTTGCTGGCCGTGCAATCAAGGCCGGTTGCTGCGTTGAAGGCGGGATTTGCGTTGAACCCGCGTAGAGCGCAGGCAAAGCGATCGCGGACCGTGTCTTCGGTCCGGTTTTCAAAGTCGTTCTCAGCGTAAGTCGCGCTGATGTTCCACAGACCGTTTGCAAGGAAACCATCAAACTCCCCTTCGAGTGTGCTCGAAATGCGGAAGGTCTCTGAGCTGAACGGAGCCGGTGAAACCGTGCCGCCGTTGCCACTTGCGCGGCCAAAGA
Source organism: Pseudomonadota bacterium (assembly GCA_039033755.1). GTDB lineage: Bacteria > Pseudomonadota > Alphaproteobacteria > Sphingomonadales > Sphingomonadaceae > Erythrobacter. Next base: position 40,658 of record JBCCBZ010000016.1, read on the forward strand.
AGGTCACATTCGCGCCGAAAGGGTTGCTCGGGTTGAAATCTGGAACAACGGCTTGGCCGAGTTGCAGGAATGGGAAAGTCGGTGAGTTGCCGCGCAGCGCTGAGTTGTCTGCATAGCTTACCTCAGCTTTGAAATTCACCGAACTCGAAAGGTCGGCGTTGAGCGAGCTGTAAATGGTCAGCCGCTCTTCGTCAGGGACGAGGTTGAAGAACTCACCAAAGTCAAACCCGCAGAAACCGACATCGGGCACGCCCGCCGGAGTGGCTGAGAGCACGATCGGTGAGCCACCGGCTTGCGCACAACCAGGATCGATTACGGGGGCGCTGGCCGGGAAGCCGGGAACGCCGAAGAACGCGCCTGGATTGCCAAGCGACGACGTGTCATCCGCGGGTTGCGACAAGCGTCGCTCTGCGGTGGTAAGAGGCGAGCGATTGAGATAGCTCACCGCTCCGATGATATTCACTCCGCCAAGGTCGATCCCGCCAAGAGCTTGGATATTGTATTCCGAATAATCGCCGCGGCTCGTGTGCTCGGTGTATTCGCCCGAGACTGTCAGACCTTCGTAGTTCTCTCGCGTAATAAAGTTCACAACGCCAGCAACCGCGTCCGAACCGTAAAGTGATGAAGCGCCGTCCTTCAAAATCTCTACGCGGTCCACAGCGATAAGGGGAACGAGCGAGGCGGTATCAACAAAGTTGATGCCATCATTGGTTGGCGCTGCCGAGAGCGTCTGGCGCTTGCCGTTCAAGAGGATCAGGGTCGAGGCCACACCCAGACCACGCAGGTTGATGTTCGAGGTGCCCGTTGTGCCTCCTTGGGTGAACGCGTCAGGATTGTTCTGCGCGCCGCTGTTGATCGTCAGCGCCTGCGTAATCTCGGCGATGTTCTGTGCGCCAATATCCGAGATATTCTCGCTGCCGATAGTGGCTAGCGGCGACGCTAAATCGGCTTGCGATTGGCGACGAATGCGCGAACCCGTCACCAGAATGGCGTTGCTTTCGCCTTCTTCAGCAGCAGGGCTGCCTTCAGCGTCTTGCGCCAGGGCTACATTTGGGGTCGCGAGAGCGGCGAGCGCGCAAGTCGACGCCAGCAGCGCAAACGGGCGCCGCATGGGGTTGCGGATGTTCATATTTTTCCTCTCCTGACTTATAGTCTTCTTTGGAATTACTCATAGGTTTCACAATTGCAACCCAAATTTGATCGACGCATTTGGGGGCGGATGAACAACCTACTAGACGGTATTCTCAAGCTGCCGCTGACGTTTATCACTCGCCGCTGCAAGCAAGGCCTCGCGGATCTCAACAAGCCGACTTGGGCTGGTGACTTTCGCGCCTATAAGATCGGTGACGTAAAATGTATCGGCCGCGCTTTCGCCATAGGCCGTCACATGGGCGGATTGGACGATCACGTTCGCCTGATACAAAGCGTAAGCGAGCCGGTTAAGCAGCGCGGGCCGATCGCGGGCGGTGACTTCAATCACCGTGAAACGGTTCGACGCGTCGTTATCGAACGCGACCGATGGGGCGATGGCAAAGGCTTTGGAACGCGTGTGCGGCAAAGGCCGATTGGCGAGCTTTTGCACCAGTTCCACTTCAGCCAAAAGCGCGTCGCGTATCCCCTTTTTGAGGCGATCAAGCTGTGCGGGTTCGCGGAAGGGTTGCCGGTGGTGATCCTGGACCAGGAAGTTGTCAAACGCGGTACCGTTGCTCGCGGTGTGAATGCGCGCGTCAATAATGTTGGCGCCGGCCAAGTGGATACCGCCCGCGATGCGATAGAACAGACCAGGATGATCCTGCGCGATCACGCTGACGGCGGTGGCTCCGCGCTCTTCATCAACCCTGCAGTGGATTGATAGGCCTTCGCCCGTGCTTTCGGCTTCGTCATATTGTTCGAAATTGCGTGCGATGACGTCTTCGGCCTCGGCGATCCAATACGCGTCGGTCATCAAGGCGCCGATACCGTCGACCCATTCGCCATTCCCACTCAGCGCTGTGCGGACCGCTTCGCGTTTGGCCTTCACGCGCTCTTTGCGACCGCGGTTTTTGTGGCCCAATCTCAGCCGTTCAAGAGAAGCGTCGTACAATTCGCCCAGCAGCTGCCCTTTCCAACTGTTCCACACGCCCGGGCCCACCGCACGAATGTCGACGGCGGTCAGTATCGCGAGGTAACGCAGGCGATCGATCGAGTGCACTTTCTCGACGAAGTCTTCGATCGTTTTGGGGTCGGTGAGGTCACGTTTCTGGGCGGTGCGGCTCATCAGCAAGTGTTCAAGCACAAGCCAGGCGACCAGTTCCGTTTCCGCTTCTTCCAAACCGAAACGCGGGCACAGGCGGCGCGCCACACCGGCTCCCAAAGCCGAATGATCGCCATTACGCCCCTTGGCGATATCGTGCAGCAGGACCGCGACATAGATTGCGCGGCGCGAAGAGAGTTTGTGGATCTGCTTGGTCGCGCGTGGATGATCCGCTTCGAGAAGGCCGCGTTCGATCTGGCTCGTCAGGCCAATCGCACGGATCGTGTGTTCGTCGACTGTGTAGTGGTGATACATGTCGAACTGCATTTGCGCGTTGACGCGTCCAAAGTCCGGCACAAATCGGCCAAACACGCCCGTTTCGTTCATCCAGCGCAGCGCGGATTCGGGATCGTTTCGACCGCACAGCAGCTCAAGAAATAGCGCGTTGGCGCGCGCATCCTTGCGGACAGCCTTGTCGATCAGTTTTCCGTCGCGGTCCGCTTGCCGCATGGTCTGCGGGTGGACTTCGAGCTCTTCAGCCTCGGCCAATTGAAAGACTTCGATCAGGCGAACTGGATCGCTTTGAAACCAATCGTCCGAGGGCGCGCGAATCTGCCCATCGGCCACGAGAAACCCCGACAACTCGCGCGGCTGGCTGGAGCGACGCCGGAAGAATACGCTTTGCCGTCGGCTTTTGCGGAACTCCTCTTCGAGAGCGGCGAGAAAAACACCGGTTAGGTTGCCGACCCGCTTCGCCTGAAGAAAGTAGTATTGCATGAAGCGTTCGACCGCGCTTTTGCCGGGGCGGTCGGCAAAATTCATGCGCTCGGCCACCTGACGTTGCAGATCAAAGGTGAGCCTATCCTCGCCGCGCCCGGCAAGCTCATGCATATGACAGCGCACCGCTAGCAGGAAACTCTCCGCCCGTCGGAAACTGCGATATTCCGATTTCGTCAGAAGTCCGACTTCGACCAGTTCGGCGGCTGTTTCGGCGCGGTGGATGTACTTGCCAATCCAGTAAAGCGTCTGAAGATCGCGCAGGCCGCCTTTGCCCTCTTTCACATTGGGTTCGACGACATAGCGGCTGTCGCCCATGCGTTCGTGCCGGGCGCTGCGTTCTGCCAGCTTCTGGTCCAGAAACTCGCGCTCGCTCCCACGCACAACTTCGCGCCAGAACCGGGTTCGCGCTTCTTCGTAGATCGCGGAATCCCCCCAAACCATGCGCGATTCGAGCAAAGCGGTTCGGATCGTAAGGTCTTCTTTGGCCATGCGCATCGTGTCGCCCACGGTGCGGCTGGAATGGCCGACTTTGAGGCCCAAATCCCACATCAGATAGAGCATCGCTTCGATCACTTGTTCGCACCACGGCGCCCGGCGCATGGGGGTGATGAAGGCGATGTCGATGTCTGAATGCGGCGCCATCTCGCTGCGCCCGTATCCGCCCACCGCCAACACCGCGAGGCGTTCGGCCGCCGTGCGGTTGGGCGCCGGGTAGATATGCGCGGTCACATGATCATAGATCACGCGCAGCAATTGGTCGGTCAAAAAAGCGTGCCCGGCGGTGCATTCGTGCCCCGAGCTTGGCTTGTCCGCGAGCCGTTGCGCCAATTCCCCGCGCCCTTTCTCAATCGCGTTGCGCAGGGTCGTGATAATATGGGCGCGCGCCTTATCGCCATGCGCTTCCACTAGTTTGGCGATGGTTTCAGCGATCGTGCGCCGATCAAAGATCGCGCGTTGGCGAGGAAGGCCACGTGGAGATTTCACGGGGGACTTCACGGGGGATTTCGCGGCGCTCATCCCCGCTCTCCCGCGTGGCCTGTTTTCCTCATATGGTCAGCGCGATCAGGCCGCTGCCAGCTTCTTCGTGTATTGTTCGCGCAGGGTCTTCTTATCGACCTTTTGCGTGCCAAGGCGCGGGAGCGTTTCATCAACGACAAAGATATGCTCTTCGAGCGGCACCTTGAAGGGGGCCGTGTTCGTGAGCAGGAATTCGCGCAGCGCCGCCGGGGTCACCGCCTCGCGGCCCGGCTTGGCCAGGATCACTGCGGCTGGCACTTCGACGAAGCGCTCATCCGGGAGGCCAAAGACCGAGCATTCGGCGATATCGGCGTGCGCGTAGATCGCGTCTTCCACTTCGATGCAGCTGATGTTTTCGCCGCCGCGGATGATGATGTCCTTCTTGCGATCGACGATATAGAGATAGCCGTCTTCGTCGAGATAGCCGAGGTCGCCGGAGCGGAAGAACATATCGTCTGTGAAAGCTTCCTTGGTCGCCTCCTCGTTTTTCCAATAGCCCAGAAAATTCGCGACCGAGCGCAGACAAACCTCGCCGACGCTGCCTTGGGGCAGAGCGTTGCTGTCATCATCGAGGATCGCGAGTTCCACCATCGGTTTCGAGGGCGTTCCCGTCGAACCGGGCTTGGCGAGGTAGTTTTCGTTGAAGTTACCGCAGCCCACCGCGTTGGTTTCAGTCAGGCCGTAGCCGAGCAGCGGAAATCCTCCGGGGAAGCTTTCCTTGATCTTGTTGACGTGTTCCACCGGGCGCGGCGAACCGCCCGCGGCAAAGCTTTTGCACGCCGACAGGTCGTAATTGCCGCGGTTGGGGTGGCTGGCCATTTCGAAGCTCATCAGCGGGACGCCGACGAAATAGGTGACCTTTTCCTCCGCCATCAGGCGCATCGCATCTTCCGCGTCCCATTTGGGCATGAGCACCAGTTTGCGGCCGATCGCGATCGATTGCAGGAACAGCGGCACTTCGCCGGTGACGTGGAACAGCGGCACCGCGACCAGCGCGCTGGGCTGGCCTGACATGTCCTCGCCTTTGCCTTCCATGTAGATCTTCGACATGGCGCTTTGACTGACATAGCTCATGATGCCGTGGACAACGCCGCGATGGTCCGAATAGGCGCCTTTGGAGTTTCCGGTTGAACCCGAAGTGTAAAGGATCGTCGCCAGATCATCAGGTCCCAGCGTGCCCAGCGTTTGCATCGCCACCGACGACGCCTGATCGCTCGGAACGGCCCATACCTCGGCCAATCCTTCGGCTGGCGCGCCCCCGTGATCGAACAGCACCACTTTGGCGCAATGATCGAGGCCATCAATACGCTTGGCGCGGCCAGCATCGGCCAGCACCAGCTTACATTCGGCAAGGTTGATTCCGTAGGCGAGCTCTTCGCCTGACCAGAAGCCATTGATGAGCGTTGCGCAGCCGCCCGCCATCAGAATGCCCATTTCCAGGATCATCCAATTGGCCGAGTTGCGCGCCGCAATACCCACGCGGTCGCCTTTTTCGACGCCGTGCTTGGTCACAAGCCCTTCGGCCACGCACACCGCGGCTGAGTACGCCTCGGCAAAGGTCATGCGCGCATCGCCATCGACGAGAAAGATCGCGTCTTTGTGCTCACTTTGGGTGCAGAAATGCGCGAAGTAATGCGCCATCGTCGGAGGCGCGCCCAAAAACGCCGGCATCTCGACGCCATTGCGCGTAAACGGCACCGTTTCAAACGGCTGGCCTTTGGCGGTCACCGCAGTGATGATGGTTTCGAGCGTTTGGTCCAACTCAGTGGGCATGCGATTGTCTCTCCTCTTGATCCCAATTCAGTCTTTGCAAAGCGCCCCTATTCGGGGATGGGCACTCTGTCGTATTCCCGTGGACACCGGCGCGAATGTTCTCGTTAGGCCCGGCCCCCGAGCCCTCGATTCAAGGTGTCAGGTTCCAAGTCTTGCGTGGGGCACTTCCCCCGGATCGCATCGTGTGCCAAAGACGCGCGACGGAAACGCCGCTCGGCTGATAATCACTCTTAAGAGGTTCGCATCGTGCTGTCACTACTTGCTGAGAACGCGTCCATGGGGGCCTTTTTGGCGTCGGCCACTGGCGCTGCTCAGGCGGCGGACCCGCTCTATTGGTCGGATCTCGGCATGCGGCCATACCTGTTCCGCATTGGCTGGTTCGAGCTGCGCTTTTATTCGCTCGCCTACCTGCTGGGCGTTCTGTTTGCCTATTGGCATACGTCCAAAATGCTGGCGCAACCCGGTGCACCGATGGCTCAGCGCCATGCCGATGATCTGTTCTTCTACTGCACACTGGGCGTGATCTTGGGCGGACGTCTGGGTTACGCCGCGTTCTACACCGGCGGCGCGTCGGACATTCCCAGCGCCTTCACCACCTTTGTCGACGATGGCAGCTTTGTGAGCTGGCAGCTCTTGCGTGTGTGGGATGGTGGGATGAGCTTTCATGGCGGCTTGCTCGGCGTGTTGGCCGCGCTCGCTTTTGTGTGCTGGCGCGACAAGCTCTCCTTCTTGCGTGTGTGTGATTATGTTGCGGTCAGTGTGCCGATGGGCATGCTGTTGGGGCGGCTGGCAAACTTCAACAACGGCGAATTGTGGGGCCGCGAAACCGACGTTGCCTGGGGTATGGTGTTTCCCGGTGGCGGCGAAATCGTGCGCCATCCCAGCCAGCTTTATCAAGCGGGATTGGAAGGGCTCGTTTTGCTGGTCATCCTGATGCTGCTCTTCTGGAAGACCAAAGCGCGTTATCGCACGGGCCTGCTCGTCGGTGTTTTCACGATTGGCATGGGCATCGCACGCTTTGTAAACGAATTTTTCCGTCAGCCTGATGCACAATTGCGTGGGCTTGCGGAACAAACCGGACTATCGATGGGGCAATGGCTAACCGTACCGCTGATCCTGGCTGGATTGATTGTCACGCTCTACGCGCTGACGAGGAAGCCCGTGGGCACGGGCGCGAAGACCGCCACGGCCTAACGCTTGAGAATCTGAGCCGCTATTCGAGCGGCGGTGAGAACGAATGGCGCAGCCGGCTCAAACTGATTGAGCCGGATGGGACGGTTATCGACCTTTCTGACAGCGCGCCGGATCCCGCGGCAGCAGAAGAAGCCGCGCGCCTCGCGGCTGAACAGGCGGCGGCTCGCGAGGCGGAAGCTAAAGCAAAAGCCGAGGCAGAGCGTCAGGCCAAGGAAGAAGCGGAGGCCAAGGCCAAAGCGGAAGCCGAAGAGAAGGCACGCCTCGAAGCCGAAGCGAAAGCGAAGCGCGAGGCTGAGGAAAAGGCCCAACGCGAAGCGGAAGAGAAGGCGGCTCGTGAGGCGGAAGCCAAAGCCAAGAAAGAGGCGGAAGAAAAGGCACGCCGCGAAGCCGAGGCCAAAGCGAAGCGCGAAGCTGAGGAAAAGGCCAAACGCGAGGCCGAGGAGCAGGCTCGCCTCGAAGCCGAAGAGGCGGCCCGCAAAAAGGCGGAAGAAGAGGCCAAGGCTGAAGCGCGCCGCATAGCCAAGGAAAAAGCCGAAGCCGAAGCCCGCGCGCGCGAGGAAGAAGAGGCCCGCGCCGAAGAAGAAGCGCGTCTGAAAGCCGCCGCAGAGGCAAAGGCCAAGGCGGAAGCAAAAGCGAAGAAGGACGCCGAGGAGAAAGCCAAACGCGAGGCCGAAGCTAAGGCCAAAGCCGAAGCGAAAGCCAAGAAAGAGGCCGAAGAGAAGGCCAGGCGTGAAGCGGAGGCCAAGGCCAAGAAGGAAGCCGAGGAAAAGGCACGCCTTGAAGCGGAGGCGAAAGCCAAAGCCGAGGCGGAGGCAAAGGCCAAGAAAGAGGCCGAAGAGAAAGCTCGCAAGGAGGCGGAAGCCAAGGCCGAAGCGGAAGAGAAGGCGAGACTGGCGGCTGAGGCCAAAGCAAAGGCTGAAGCCGAAGCGAAAGCCAAGAAGGAAGCCGAGGAAAAGGCCAGACGCGAGGCGGAAGCCAAGGCGAAACGTGAGGCCGAGGCCAAAGCCAAGAAAGAAGCGGAAGAAAAAGCCAGAGCCGAAGCCAAGGCGAAGAAAGAGGCGGAGGCCAAGGCCAAAAGGGAAGCCGATGCCAAGGCGCGCGCGGAGGCGAAGGCGGCTAAGGAAGCCGAGAAGAAAGCCGAGGCCGAACGCAAGGCCAAAGAGAAAGCCGAAAAGGAAAAGGCCGAGGCGCTAGCCAAAGCGGAAGCCAAGGCAAAAGCCGAAGCTAAGAAGAAGGCCGAGGATGAAGCTAAGGCCAAAGCTAAGGCCGAAGAAGAGAAGGCCAAAGCGGCTGCCAATATCGACCTTCTTGCCAGCTATCGTCGCCTGATACCGACCACTGGCCCGATTAGCCTGTCGCAATATATGGGCGAATCCAACGCCAAATATTACGCCAGTCGCGATCCTCTGGGTGATGAGGGCGACTTCATCACCGCGCCTGAGATAAGCCAGATGTTTGGTGAGCTTATCGGGCTTTGGTTCGCCGATTTGTGGGTCAGGATGGGCCAGTCGAAGAATATCCACTTCGTCGAACTGGGGCCGGGCCGCGGCACCTTGATGACCGATATGATGCGCACCGCTTCGCGCTATGATTTCGATCCGACGATCCACTTCGTCGAAGGCTCGCCAGCCTTGCGCAAACTTCAAAAAGAGAAGTTTCCCAAGGCCACATTCCACCACGATCTGTCGACCTTGCCCGAAGATCGCCCTCTTCTGGTCATGGCGAACGAATTCTTTGACGCGCTGCCGATCAAGCAATTGATCCGTTCGGCTGATGGTTGGCACGAACGCATGGTCGGGCTTGATGGCGACAATCTCACCTTTGTTGCAGGCGATGAGCGGGTCGATGATCTGGTCCCGCCCAGCTGGCGGCGCGCTTCGCAAGGCACAATGATCGAAACAAGTCCGGCGTCGAATGCGCTGATGGCGGAACTGTCCACTCGGTTGACTAATCAGGGCGGGGCGGCGCTTATCATTGACTATGGCCCGCTTGAGGCGCGTTCAGGCTCCACTCTGCAAGCGCTCAAGGCGCACAAACATGTCGATCCGCTCACCCATCCTGGCGAGGCCGATCTCACCGCGCATGTCGATTTCGAACGCTTGTCTCAGGTTGCGGAGGAAAACGGGGCGGAGGTCATGGGCCTGCACATGCAAGGCGATTGGCTGCACGCTATGGGCATCGAAACTCGGCTTGAAGCGCTCAAACGCAAGGATCCGGCCAACGCCGACGTCGTTCAGCGCCAGTTCGATCGGCTGGTGCAGGATGATCAGATGGGCACCTTGTTTAAGGTGCTGGGCGTGTGCGGGCGGCGTTGGCCCATCGGCTATGCGTTTGACTGAACCCGTGGTGTCGTCTTTCTGACTGTAACCTCGCGTGGTTTTACTACGAAGCCGTTAGAGAACCCTATAAATCAGGAGGCCCGGTTTGATCGATCATCTTGCACCGTCCCGCTTACTTCTTGCCGCCGCGACGGTGGCCGCGATCCCTGCTGCGGCCAGCGCCGCTGAACCGATCAATGGGCGTTGGGTGACCGAAGAGGGCGACGCCATCATCACCATCGCCAAATGCGGTACATCGACTTGCGGTCGGATTTCGAAATTCCTGGTACCACCGCCTGACGGCCCGGATCAGCGGGATATTTACAATCCTGACCCGGCGAAGAAAAAGCGCCGCCTGATGGGTTTGCCGATCCTGACAAGTTTTGCCGAAGAAAAGGATCTGTGGCGCGGGCGAATCTACGATCCCAAAAGCGGGAAGAGCTACCGTTCGGTCGTCCGCCGCAAAGGCGCCAACGCGATCGAGGTAAAAGGCTGCATCAGCTTTTTCTGCCAAACGCAGGTGTGGCGCAAAGCCAAGTAGCGCTCGACTAAAGCCCGATCTGCTGTGCCAGATTACGCGCGGCCTCTTCAGGTGAGACTTTCCGGTTGTCTTCGCGGTCGACCGAGTAGTTGGTTGCCCGCATCGCTTCCACGTCGATTGCCTCAATAAGCGGCTTCAGCGCGTCTATCGCTGCGGTGTTCTGCGAAAGGCGCGGGCTGATCATCAGCATCGCATCATAGGACGGCAGCGCCTCGCGCGGGTCTTCCAGCAGGACATAGGTGTCCGCCGCCAATCGACCATCGCTGCTATACGCGCTGATTGCGTCCGCCTCGCGCGCTTCCAAAGCGTTGAACATAAAGGTGGGCGAAAAGTTGCGGGTTTCCTTGAAACGCATCCCATAGGCGTCGCGGACTGCCATCCATTCGGGCCGTTCAAAGAACTCCGGATCGCCGCCTACGACCAGACCAGGCGCCACCGCCACCAGATCTTGAAGCGAGGCGACGCCCAGATCGGCGGCTGTGTCGCGGCGCATGGCGAAGGCGTAGGCGTTCTCAAAGCCCAGACGACCGAGCACCAGCGTCCCCGTGTTTTCCTTTTCCCAGCGCACAATTTCGTCAAACATGGCCTCACGCCCCGGATTGTCGGTACGCTTCAATTCGTTGGTCCAGACAGTCCCAGTGTAGTCGACCGAGATATCGACATTGGAGCTGGCCACCGCGCCGTGCAGGATCGCAGAACCAAGGCCAGTGCGGTATTCGACCGCAAACCCGTCTTTTTCCAATCGCTGGCCGATCAGCTGGGCAAGGATGATGCTTTCAGAGAACTGCTTGGAGCCGATGACGATGCGGTCTTCGTCATCTCCAAACTGCGTGGACAGCGCCAAGATTAGCCCCGCCGCCACCGCGATCAGTCCGCTGCCCCACTGCCAACGCGATCTCTTGGCCAGTCCGCGCTCGATCAGCCCAAGCAGTGCATCGACGACAAGAGCCAAGCCTGCGCTTGCAAAGCAACCCGCCAGCACCAGCGCCCAATTTTGGGTCTGAAGTCCGGCGAAAATGGGATCGCCCAAGCTCGGCTGACCGATGGTGGTCGAAAGCGTCGCCGCGCCGATAGTCCACACGCTCGCGGTTCGAATACCGGCCATGATAAAGGGCGCGGAAAGCGGCGCTTCGACAAGGGTGAGTTTTTGCCAGCCCGTCATCCCCACGCCGTCGGCCGCTTCGAGCACGCCGGGATCGAGATTGGCCTGCGCTGTCACCGCGTTCCTCAGGATCGGCAGCAGCGCGTAGAGCGCAAGCGCAAGCAAAGCGGGCAAGAAACCAAGCGTTGGCAGCCCTTCACCAAACACAGCGCGTAGCGACAGGAGGACTGGGAAGAACAAGGCGAGCAAAGCCAAAGCCGGAATGGTTTGAACAAGGCTTGCAAAGCCCAACGCAACACGCGCGACGAGAGGCGAGCGCGCCGCCCAAACGGCAAGGGGCAAGGCGACCAGAATGCCGAGGCCGATCGCGCTGGATGCCAGCACGATATGCGCGGTCAATTTGTCTCCAAGACCAAAGAGGGTTTCCCAGAACCCGTTCACGCCGACCCGCCTTTCGCGCGCGCTTTGGCGGCGATGCTTTCTTCCATGGCGGCGAGTTTCTCCGCCTGATCGCGCGGCACCGCGACGAGGCCTTGCGCGACGTCGCCGCCTTTCCCGGCGAGCAGCGAGCGAGGGCTCTCATCCGCCACCAGATGCCCCGCGTCCATCACCAGCACTCGGTCGGCCAAGAGCAGCGCCTCGGCCATGTCATGGGTGACCATCACGGTGGTGAGTCCCAACTCTTCGTGCAATTGGCGCACGCGCTCGCCCAAGGCGTCGCGGGTGATTGGATCGAGCGCGCCGAAGGGTTCGTCCATCAACAACAATTCCGGATCGCCCGCCAAAGCGCGCGCCACGCCGACGCGTTGACGTTGGCCGCCGGACAATTCGTCGGGCATCCGACTGGCCATTTCGGGGTCAAGCTCGACCAGGGTGAGGAGCTCCGCAATCCGTTCATCCGACAGCTTTTCGCCAGCCAGACGCGGGCCAATAGCGATATTTTCGCCCACGCGCATATGCGGGAACAGGCCGATCCCCTGAAACACATAGCCCACCCGGCGGCGCAGCGCCGATGGCTTAAGCGACGTTACGTCTTCCCCGCCAAACAGCACCCTGCCGCCGGATGGTTCGACCAGTGTGTTGACCATTTTAAGCAAGGTCGATTTGCCCGAGCCCGAAGCTCCGACCAACGCCACGAAGGATCCCTGCGCAATCTCGCACGACACGCCGCCCACCGCGACCACTTCGCCGTTGTCGCCATAGCGCCGCTGCGCAGCGTCAAAATGCAGGAGCGTTTCAGCGCTCACGCCCGTTCCCCTCGTTGGTGCGTCTTTGGATGGTCTCAGCCTCGATTGCCGGATGGCATGGAGGTTTCGGAGGCTTCAGAGGCCTCCTTGCCTTCCTCATCTTGCATTTCTTGGTTGTCGCCGAGCAAAGGCGGCGTCGTGTAGATCACTTTCCTGACCTCGATCGCGCGGCCGCTGTTATTCATTGCGCGCATCACTCCATTCAGGCCCGGGGCTCCATGAGCCCAGCACGTGCCTTCACCACTATCGGGTGTGAAACACAATTCACGGTCCTGATTCTGCTCCCATGCGCCGCCGTAGATGACCTCTCCCTCGCGCACGTCGCGATAGCGGCCATCGCCGTCTAGGTAGGTGGTAAACACCTCACCCTCTTCGGTGACGGAAAGCCAAGCGGTTTCGGCCATGACCAGGCTTTCGGCGGAAAGCCCCCCTTCCTCTCCAGCGGTGTCGGCGGAGGGCTCGCTTTGTTCAGGTGCTTCCTCTGCGGCGCAAGCAGACAAAAGCGCGATGGAAAGACCGGCGAGGACAAGCGAACGGGGGTGGGAAAAGCGCATGGCGTCCTGCCTAGAGCGATGAACGCGCAGAGCCAAGCCCGCTGCGCCGTTTGCGGCCTAACGCGCCAGTCGATCAAGCGGCAAAGAGATCGTCGCTTTCAGGCCGGTCGGCGCCCATTCCTGTTCCATTTGGCCGCCCAGTTGGTGGTTGATGGCCATAGTCACTAACCGCGAGCCAAAGCCTGTATCTGTGGGAGCTTGTGTGTCCGGCCCGCCTGTCTCTTGCCACGTTATGATGGCGTCGGCCGCGCTGCGCTCAATCGTAATGGCGACGCTGCCGGCGGGCGAACTAAGCGCCCCATATTTGGCGGAATTGGTCGCCATTTCGTGGAACACGAGCGCCAATGGTGTAGCGGCACGCGGACCGAATTCGACCTGTTCCCCCGCTAGACGGACGGCGCTGGCGCCCGGAGTGCCATACGGAGCCATTAGCACGTCGAGCAGGCCTTTGAGGTCCTTCGCCTCAATCTGATCGATCTGGAGGGCAAATTCCTGCGCCCGCGAAAGCGCGCGGATCGTGTCGTTGAGAACTTCGGCAAAGGCTGCGTGGGTTTTGTCGCCTCTTGCGTGCAAGGAGACGAGGCCGATGATGACCGAGAAGATGTTCTTGATTCGGTGCGCCAGTTCGCCCGCCAGCAATTCGCGCTCTTCCAACGCCCGGCGCGCATCGTCGATGTCGGTGAGTGTGCCAAACCAGCGTGCCGTGTCGGGATCATCGGTTGATGGAACCGCGCGACTCAGAACCCAGCGATAGCTTCCATCGATAAGCCGCATGCGCCATTCGTCTTCGAACGGGACGGCGCGTTGCAGGGCATCGACGAATTTGGTGCGCGTGCGCTCAAATTCGTCGGGATGGATAACCGCCCGCCAGTCTTCGATATGACGGGGGGTGGGTAAACCCGTAACCTCACGCCAGCGCGCGTTGACGTAGTCGAATTGCGCGTAAGGGCCCGCAGACCAGGCGATATCGGGCACGCTGTCGATCATGAATTGTAGGCGTTCGGCGCTCGCGCGAATAGCGTCGCTGTTTTCATTAGCCTGCCGATGCGCCAGCAAGCGGCGTTGGACGGCGTTGGCTAGAACCAGAAGCCCCTCGCGCTGCGTGTCGTTCAGGCCTTTAGGACGCTCCTCCGTGTCGAAAACGCACAACGCACCAAGCGGTGCTCCCTCCGAGGAAATCAGAGGTGCGCCTGCGTAAAAACGAAGATGGTCTTCGCCGGTCACCAGAGCGAATCTGGCGAAGCGTGGGTCCTGTGTTGCGTCGGTTACGACCAACAGTTCGCCTGAAAGCATTGTGTGCGCGCAAAAGCTGGTCGAGCGCGGGGTTTCCGAAACCGTCACTCCTTCGCTGGCGAGGAAGATTTGACGTTCCGCTTCGACAAGGCTGATCGCGCAGGATTGCGTTTCGCACAAATGCGCAGCGAAGCGGGCAAGACGCGCTAATTCGTCATCGCCGTACAGTTCAGAAACCGAATAGCTGGCTAACGTGACCAACCGCTCTCCCTCGTCGCAATAACGCGGTTCAGGGTCGGCGCCGGTGGGCCAAGTGGTGGGCTGCGAAATCGTCACAAGCTTTGCCTAGGCGATGCCCATACAGGATCACGCTATGGGGTCAAAAGGCTTGTGGCCCATTCGCAGCGTCCAGCCTTGCGGACTATGACTGGCGTTGGCCTTTGAGCGCCGCGTTGCTAAGGCCAGTGAAGACATGAAACACCACCCGCGCGCAATCTTTGGAAATGCGGGTGATATGGGATGAGAATTGACATGCGAGCCACCCCGGACTTTGATTTTCAGCTGGGCGAAAGCGCCGAAATGATCCGCGAAAGCGTCGGGCGTTTTGTTGATGAACAACTTATGCCGCTGGGCGACAAGATCGATCGCGAAGATTACTTTCCGCGCGATGAAGCGTGGAAGGCGATGGGCGAGTTGGGAATGCACGGCATCACCGTCGCCGAAGAGGATGGCGGTCTGGGCCTTGGCTATATTGAGCATGTGATTGCCGTTGAAGAAGTTGCCCGCGCGAGCGCTTCGCTGTCGCTGTCTTACGGCGCCCATTCCAACCTGTGCATCAACCAGATTCGCCGCTGGGCCAACCCGGAGCAAAAGGCGAAATATCTGCCCAAGCTGATCAGTGGCGAGCATGTCGGCAGCCTCGCCATGTCCGAAGCCAGCGCGGGTTCGGACGTTGTCTCTATGAAACTGAAGGCCGAAGCGGTGCAGGGCGGGTACATCCTGAACGGAACCAAGTTCTGGATCACCAACGCGGCCGAGGCCGACACGCTGGTTGTTTATGCGAAAACCGATGGCGCGGCGGGATCGCGTGGTATTACCGCGTTCCTGATCGAAAAAGGGATGCCCGGTTTTTCCATTGGCCAGAAGATCGAGAAAGTCGGCATGCGCGGTTCACCGACGAACGAGTTGGTGTTCGACAATTGCGAAGTGCCCGAGGAGAACATCATGGGCCCCGTCAATGGCGGCGTCGGTGTGCTGATGAGCGGCCTCGATTACGAGCGCGTCGTGCTCGCCGGCCTTTCGATCGGGATCATGCAGGCCTGTCTCGACACGGTCATTCCCTATGTGCGTGAGCGCAAGCAGTTTGGAAAGCCTATCGGCTCCTTCCAGCTGATGCAGGGCAAGATCGCGGACATGTATGTCGCGCTGCAAACCGCGCGCGCTTATGTCTACGCTGTCGCCAAGGCGTGCGACGCGGACCAGACGACCCGTTTCGACGCGGCGGGCGCAATCCTTTACGCCAGCGAAAACTCATTCAAGGTCGCCGCCGAAGCGGTTCAGGCGCTGGGCGGCGCGGGCTACACCACCGATTGGCCGGTGGAGCGCTATATGCGCGATGCGAAGCTGCTGGATATCGGTGCGGGAACGAACGAAATTCGCCGCATGTTGATCGGCCGAGAATTGATCGGGGCAGCCGGATGAAAGGGCGCGAGCTCTATCTGATCAAGCCGGACTTTCTGCCCGAACCGGATCATCGCGCGATCTTGGATCATGTCCTCGCGCACGAAGCGGACTGCGAGCCGACCGCGGTGCGCGGCGGGGATATGTCGCACTTCCGATCATCGATGGAGCTGAAGCGTCCCGGCCCGTGCCGCCAGATCGTGCACGACGCGTTGCGCCCCCTTGTGCCCGAATTGTGCGCTGCATTTGGCGTGCCGCCCATCCCCCATCCCAAGTTCGATGGATCGGTCGTGGCGCACACCGACGGGTCGTTCTACAAGCCGCATGTCGACCAGGGAAAGGCCGACCTATACCGCTCGCGCACCTTGAGCGCCGTGTATTATTTCTGTGAGAGCCCAGCGCGTTTCGAAGGCGGCGAATTGCGGATGTTTCGGATGGATCAGCCGGGTGCCTATATCGACATCCCGATCCTCGATAATCAGCTTGTTGTTTTCCCCTCCATGATCCCACACGAAGTGCGCCCCGTCCGCGTGCCATCGGGGCGGTTTGAAGACGCGCGCTTTGCTGTGAACGCCTGGGTTCATCGCATGCCGCAAGAAGATCCATCGTAATGGTGGCCAAAGCGCCTGCCGCCGACTTCGCCCAACAAGGGATCAGTTCAAGAGGAGTGAGCGCGACATGCTTCACATAATGGCCGCGGCGTTGATCGTGTTCGCCACCATTTTCCACTCGGTGATGGGACAGAAGATGCTGATCACGCCCACGCTGGCCGTTGACGATCCGTTTATTCAGGACCCCATGACGCAAGGCATTACGCGTTTCGGGTGGCATTCGGCTTCGGGATTTTTCCTCCTGAGCGCGCTCGTCCTAGTCCTGCCCGGCGTGCCCGGTGTCTTGCACGCGGCCACTGGCGGTCTGTGGTTGGTATTGGGCCTTGCCAATCTGGTGATGTTGAAAGCCAAGCATCCAGGCGGATATCTTCTCTCTCTGATTGGCGCCCTTATCCTGGCCGGAGTGTACGTTTGATGCCCATTTACATGATCAGCCGCATGACCATTCATGACCGCAGCGAATACGATAAGTACGAAGCTCGCTTTATGGAGATCTTCGACAAGTTCGACGGCAAACTGCTCAGCGTTGATGAAGAACCACAGGTTATCGGTGGCGAGTGGACGGCGACCCGCAGTGTGTTGATCGAATTTCCGACCAAGCCGCAACTGTTCGCGTGGCTGACCTCGCCGGAGTACAAGGAGATTGGCAAGTTCCGCGACGCAGGCAGCACGGCGGAGGCGATTATCGTGAAGGGGCTGGAGCCAGGGCAAGGGTTGGGATGAGCAGCCCTTCGATCTGGCTAGTGCTGTCCGCCGGAACCATGGCTTTGGTTGCTATTGCGCATTCAACCGGAGGCGCGACATCGGTGCTTGGCCCGATTCTGGCCCGAGGCAACCCACACCCTGATATGGATATCGCCCCCGCTTTGCTCGGGTATCTTTGGCACGCTCTATCGGCGTTCATGGTGCTCTGCGCGGCGGTCACAATTTGGCCGGAGACACCGCGCGGTGTGATCGTCTTGATCGGATTGTTCTGGATTGCCTTGGGTGTCGCCGATATCGCAACGTCTCATTTCAAACATCCCGGCTGGATTCCCATGGGGATCGCGGGCGCTCTTGCAATCATTGGGGCCTATCGATGACCGAACCCGTTCTCACCACGAATCTCGACCGCGCATCTCCTGATGCCGAGGCGATCTTCGTCAAGTGTTGTGGGCTTGGTGACGTCCCTTCATGACACTGGCCGAGCCCGGCAAACTGCTTATACTGACCGGAGCCTCGGGAGCTGGCAAAACGACGATTGCTAACCGTGTAGAGGACCTCGCCGGGGATCGCGTTCAGGTCTTTCGCTTCGACAGCATTGGTGTCCCTTCGCCCGAAGAGATGAACGCGCAATTTGGCTCGGGAGAGGGCTGGCAGCGCGCCATGACGCATCAATGGATCGAGCGCCTGCAATCAACTCTGGGTGAAGGGACGGATGTTCTGTTCGAAGGGCAGATGAAACCGGCTTTCGTTGACGAAGCCCTTCGCAAAAATGACATTGAGAGTGTCGAATGCTGGCTCGTCGATTGCGGCGACTTGGCGCGGCGCGACCGGCTTGCGAACGAACGCCAGCAGCCAGAACTCGCCAATCAAAACATGATGAACTGGGCGCGTTATCTGCGCGAAGAGGCGCGCGCGATGGGCGTCACATGGCTCGACACCGACGCCCTTTCTTGCAAAGAGGCCGCCAACCAAATCCTTGCGTTTTTCAAACCCGATCAGGACGGGTGAACCCGTCCAAGCGAGACCTAGGCGAACCGAATGACAGCCCCCGCACTCACGACCAAACTCGACCGCGAAGCGCCTGACGCCAAAGCGCGGTTTGATCACAACAAGGCGCTTGCCGAGCAACTTCGAGCGGATGTTGCGGTTGCCTCGCTCGGTGGACCAGAGCGTAGCCGAGAGCGGCATGTGTCGCGCGGAAAACTACTCCCGCGGGAGCGTGTCGAGCGCCTGCTCGACCCTGGCTCGCCCTTCCTCGAAATCGGCCAACTCGCCGCGCATGGCCTTTACGAAGGCGATATCAACGGCGCTTCGATCATCTGCGGCATTGGGCGCGTGTCTGGCCGTCAGGTGATGATCGTGTGCAACGACGCGACCGTGAAGGGCGGCACCTACTACCCGATGACGGTCAAAAAGCACCTTCGCGCGCAAGAGATCGCGATGGAGAACCGCCTGCCCTGCGTTTACCTCGTCGATAGCGGCGGCGCGAACCTGCCGCACCAGGCCGAGGTGTTTCCGGATCGCGATCACTTTGGTCGTATCTTCTACAATCAGGCGAATATGAGCGCGGCGGGCATCCCGCAGATCGCGTGCGTCATGGGCTCTTGCACGGCGGGCGGCGCCTATGTTCCGGCGATGTCGGATGAGACGGTGATCGTGCGTAATCAGGGTACGATCTTCCTTGCCGGACCTCCTTTGGTGAAGGCGGCCACGGGAGAAGAAATCAGCGCTGAGGATCTGGGCGGCGGCGATCTGCACGCCAAGAAATCGGGTGTGGTCGATCACTTGGCCGAGAACGACGAACACGCGCTCACCATCGTGCGTGATATCGTCAGCCAGCTGGGCGCGAACACCGGCGTGGCCAAGGATATCGACCTCAAAGACCCACGCGCTCCTAAGTACGACGCCGAGGATCTCTACGCCATCGTGCCCGAAGACGTGCGTGCGCCGTACGATGTGCACGAAGTGATCGCGCGGCTGGTTGATGGCAGCGAGTTTCACGAATTCAAGCAGCATTACGGCAGCACGCTGGTCTGCGGCTTTGCCCATATCTGGGGCATGCCGCTCGGTATCATTGCCAATAACGGCGTGCTGTTTTCCGAAAGCGCCCAAAAAGGCGCGCACTTTATCGAGCTTGCCTGCCAGCGTCGCATCCCGCTCTTATTCCTCCAGAACATCAGCGGCTTTATGGTCGGCGGGAAGTACGAGGCCGAGGGCATCGCCAAGCATGGCGCGAAGCTTGTGACGGCCGTTGCCACAGCCACCGTACCCAAGATCACCGTCGTGATCGGCGGATCGTTCGGAGCGGGCAATTACGGCATGGCGGGCCGCGCTTATTCCCCGCGCTTTATGTTCACCTGGCCCAACGCACGCATTTCCGTGATGGGCGGCGAGCAAGCCGCGTCAGTGCTGGCCACGGTTCACCGCGATGCGGACAAGTGGTCGGAAGACGAAGCCGAGGCGTTCAAAGCCCCGATCCGCCAGAAATACGAGGACGAAGGCAATCCCTACTACGCCACCGCGCGTCTGTGGGACGATGGGGTGATTGACCCGGTGCAGACGCGCGATGTGTTGGGGTTGGCCTTTGCGGCTACGCTGGAGGCACCGATTGCGGAGCGGCCGCAGTTCGGTGTGTTTAGGATGTAATGGGGGCGGACTTGCTCGATATTATCCATGTGCCCGCTCTGGTGGCTGTCCTATTGAACAAAGAACGTGAGAAAGGCGCTCCCCTTACTGAGCAGGAGGTTATTCAATTACGCGATACATCCGAGGCAATTGTCATGACTCGAGAGCAGCACTTGGAAGTGATCGAAGGGCGTGGTTATTTGGACATCGACCCTGAAAATGTATGGGAGGCATGGCAAGAAGCTCGCAAGGAGTTTGACGAACTCGAATAGTCACCTCGTCACCCTGTACTTGTTTCAGGGTCCATCCCCCGCGCAAGCTTCTGTCGTTGAGATGGCGATGGATGCTGAAACAAGTTCAGCATGACGTAGTTGGAAGCGCTGTCCTCTAAGCTAATGTGCTTCCCCTTGCGTAACTCCTCCAAGGCGCCCACATTTGCCGCTGGGGAGAGACACGCTTGCAACACAACGAAACCCGAACTGTCGGTCTGCTTTCGCGGATCGTGAACCGGATCATTCTGTTTTTCTACTGGCTCAAGGGCTGGCGGATCGTTGAGCGCTTTCCCACCGAAGTGAAGAAGTGCGTCATCGCGGGCGCGCCCCACACTTCCAATTGGGACTTCGTTTTCTTCGCCGGAGCGACCAAGGAAGAGAAAGTGCAACCCAACTTCATGGGCAAGCACACGCTGTTTCAGGGCATGATGAAGAACTTCATGCTCGACATGGGCGGGATCGGCGTGGATCGTTCGAAAAAGGGCGGCACGATCCAGCAGCTCAAGGACGAATACGCGCGGCGCAATGAGCTCAATCTTGTGATGGCCTGCGAAGGCACGCGCAAAAGCGACGGCAAATGGAAGTCGGGCTTCTACAATATCGCCAGGGCCGCCGGTGTCCCCATCGTTCTGGCCTATGCCGACAACGAAAAGAAGACGATCGGCTTTAGCCAGCCCATGATGCCCAGCGGCAATTACGGCGAAGACCTGCTCAAGATCGCCGAATGGTTCCGCTCCAAGATCCCTGATCTTGATCGCTACAAGGTGCTGGAACAACAAGCGAAAGACATCATCGCGGGCAAAAACGACGTTTGATACGCGTCTAATGTGCGACCGACTGTCGCGCATCAACACTCCGCACGATGTTGCGCTGCACCATTTTTCTCTGTACATCTTTAACACCGGCTTCGGCGCTCCTATCTCCATCCGAAGTCAAGGAGACGTACGGTCATGGCACTCAGCCCCGAAGCCAGGGATAACGAGCGCAAGCGCATAGCACAGATGGTTCTTGATCTTGTGAAAGAGCGCGGAACCGAGATTTCCTATTCGGCCGCCTTGACGGAAAGCGGGCTGAGCCGCAGCCGCTTTGAACAGATTTTCGCCGATTACGACGATTTGTTCGACGCCGTGGCGCAGAATTGGCTGGCCCCGCATATGCGGGTGATGGAAGAGGTGCTGGCCAGCGATCTTCCGCCGCCGCGCAAGATGTATGAGTTCTTCCGTCGCCGCTTTGTGATCTCGCGCGATCGTTTTCGCGAAGACCCTGAAAACTACACCATGATCAGCGAAATGGGCGCGGCGAATTTTGAAAAGGTGCGCAGCTATGTCGATCTGGCGGACCACTATCTGGCAGAGCTGATTGTCCAGGCGCAGGCCGATGGATACTTTGCCGGACTGGAGATCGATGAAACGCTGTCGCTGATCAATCAGATGATTTCGACCTATGCGATACCAGATTCGATCATCCATCTGGGTGACAAGCTGACAGAAGATAAGCTCGCGCGGATCATCGATACGATGTTCACCGGTCTATCCGGCGAAATGGGCGATAGCGCGAAGGGTGTGAACACGCTCAAAGTGCTCAACTGATAGTGGGCGCAAACGACTGGGCGCTACTTTCGCTTGAACTGAAGAACGTTCGCCGGTCGCTTGGTTGGCCGCCCGCGCAGGCGATTTTCGTTGAGAGCGTATTTGAGGCTTCCCCCGACGCACACGGCGCAGATCGACAGGATAATCGCGGCCCACACCCAATGCGGCAGAAACAGCGCCGCCTCTATCTGACCAGTGTCTGACAGCATGCGTCGCCCATCAATTACCGCCTCTTCGGTGAAGAGATAGTTGAAGTCGCGAAGCATGCTCATCGCGCCCAGCACGCCCAGAAACTGCAATGTGAAGCGCGTGAGGCTATCCGGGCCCTTCCAAGCCATCAAGCCGATGGCGGCGCCGACAAGCGGCAGCACGAAGAACCCAACCGGCGAGCGCACATAGATGATAACCGAGGCGAAAATCGCGCCCGCCATGGCCCACAGCGCTGGCCTCCAGAGCCTCTCATGCGCGCTGGCGAGGATAAGGGCGGAACCGGCAACGCAAGGGGCCAGCGGCCCCCCGGCTGCAATCGCCGCGCGCGAAAAGGCCGAGAGATCCGCCTCAATACGGCTTTGCGCAACGCCTGATCCATCGGCGAAGATCTTCAACTGCTCAAAGTCCTGCCCCAGCGCGAGCGCGGTGAGGCCGTGGCCCATTTCGTGAAACCAGGTCGTAAGGATGACAAAAGGATAGATCAGATAGGTCCCAAAGGGCAGAGCCGGCAAAGCAAGAACAACCACCACCGCCAGGATCAACCGTCCAACCTGTTCCGCCTGACTGCCGGGTTTGACGAGCGACTGCATCGACTACGCCTGATCCGCCGCTGCGGTGGGGCGCGAAGATGAGGAGAGGGGCTCTGGTGGATTCTCCGGATTCACCTTGCCATCCGCGCTGACTTTGGTGCGGTAGCGTTCGGCCGCTTCTTCGTCCTCGGCGCGCTGCTCCTGCAAGATAGACCAGGAGGCGAGGAACAGGCCCGCCACAAGCGGCCCTATGACGATGCCAGAAAAGCCCGCAATGGACAGCCCGCCTAGTGTCGTCACCAAAATGATCCAATCGGGAATACCGGTGTCACGGCCCACCAAAATCGGGCGCAGCACGTTGTCGGCCGAACTGATCACGATAAAGCCCGAGGCGAGCACAAAAACGCCTTGCCAAATCTCACCCGATACAAGCAGAGCAACGCCTATCGGTGCCCAGACCAAAGCGGTGCCCACCGCCGGGATCAGCGCCAGGATCGCCATCAAAACGCCCAGAAGCAAGGCTGACGGAACGCCAGCGATCGCCATCGTGATGCCACCCAGGGTCCCTTGAACCAGGCCAACCACGCCCGACCCCTTGATCACGGCGCGCACAATTCCGAGAAATCGCTCTGCCAACTGATCCGCGATGTTGCGGTTCACCGGGGCTGAATGGAGAATGGTCTCTCCAATCCGAGTTCCGTCACGCAGAAGGAAGAAGGTGATGTAGAGCCCGATCGCAAAGCTCAGAACGAAGCTGAGCGCGCCTCCGCCAATGGTTAGCGCTTGCGATGCGATGAAGCTGATGATTTCCCCGAGGAAACCTTCCACCCGCTGTTGCATGGTAGCGACGTCGGTCAGGCCATTTTCGACAGCCAGATCCTGCGCCCAGTCGGGCATCCATTGGAAGACGGAATCGACCCACGCCGCGAGGTCTATCGGGTTCTTCTGCAGGTAATTGGAGACCTGGACTAGCTGCGCGATGACCAGAGTGCCAATCCAAAGCGCTGGCAAGATAACCGCCAACAAAATGATCGTCAGCGCGAGCAAGGCCGCTGGATTGCGCCTGCCCCGGCATTTGATGAGGCACCATCGATACAGCGGCTGGAACATGATCGCAGCCAGCGCTGACCACAACAAGGTGGTGGCGAAAGGCCAAACAATAACCCCCGCCATAAAGGTGACGGTCGCCAAGATCAGCAAAAAGCTGATTTGTTTCAGTTCGCCCGTGTGGTGATCTGCGTTTGCCATTTCATCTTGGGACATAGCGCGCTTTACTGTCGCTTCAAGGAAGCGTTGCGCCCGCAAGCCAGCGAATAGGCGATTGGCGTGCTACACATCCAAATTGGCGACGTTCAAGGCGTTGTCCTGAATGAATTCGCGGCGCGGTTCGACCACGTCGCCCATCAGACGGGTGAAGATCTCGTCGGTGACATCCGCGTCTTCGACCTTCACTTGCAGCAGAGCGCGGTTCTCTGGGTCCAGCGTGGTCTCCCACAGCTGTTCCGCGTTCATTTCGCCCAGGCCCTTATAGCGCTGGATCGAAAGGCCTTTGCGGCCCGCAGCGAAGACCGCTTCGAGCAGCTGGGTCGGGCGCATGATGGCGTCTTCCGCGATTGGCGCGGGCTCATCCGTTTCGCCGTTTTCGGAAGCGGTCGCTTCGGTTTCCTCAACCGTGTCGCTGCCCTTCACGAGCCGCACAGGCGCCGCGTAGGTTTCAGCTTGCGGGCCGGCAAGGCCGTGCAATTTGAGCGCTTCGGTGCTCTCGAGGAAACGCGCGTCGATATCATGGACATCGGTAACGCCGCGCCACAGCCGCGAAAACTGCACCGAACCATCGTTAAGCATTCGCGCCGACCATTGCGCCTCTGAATCGCCTAGCTGGATGCGCTTGGCCGTGAATTCGAGCGCCGCGACGCGAGTGTCGCCCGACAGGTTCGGGTCGAGCGCGCCGGAAAGCGCCATCTGTTCGACCAGCGCTTCATCATAGCGGCGCGGGACAAAGGCGAGCAGGTTTTTCAGCCGCAAGGCGTGGTCAACAACTACACGCAGGTCTTCACCCGATCGAGCGCCGCCTTGTGTTTCCAGGACGCGCCCTTGCAGACCCGCATCAACCAGATACCGATCAAGCGCGGGTTGATCCTTGAGGTAAACCTCGCTCTTGCCCTTGGCGACCTTGAACAAAGGCGGCTGAGCGATGAACAGGTGTCCAGCTTTGACGATCTCGGGCATCTGGCGATGGAAGAAAGTCAAAAGCAGCGTGCGGATGTGTGCGCCGTCGACGTCGGCGTCGGTCATGATCACGACCTTGTGATAGCGCAGTTTTTCGAGATCAAACTCGTCGCGAATGCCGGTGCCCATCGCCTGGATCAGCGTGCCGACCTCTTTTGAAGAGATGATCCGGTCAAAACGCGCGCGTTCGACATTCAGGATCTTACCTTTGAGCGGCAGGATCGCCTGCGTCTTGCGGTCACGGCCCTGTTTGGCGGAGCCACCGGCGGAGTCACCCTCCACCAGGAACAGTTCGGCTTTTGTCGCGTCGCGTTCCTGACAATCGGCCAGTTTGCCGGGCAGCGAGGCGACGCTCATCGCGCCCTTGCGGCTCATTTCGCGCGCTCGCTTGGCGGCCTCACGCGCGGCGGCGGCGTCGATGATTTTCTGAATGATCAGTTTGGCGTCGTTTGGATTTTCTTCGAGCCAGTCGTTCATCTTCTCGCTCATCAGCGATTCAAGCGGTTGACGCACTTCGGAGGAAACGAGCTTGTCCTTGGTTTGCGAAGAGAATTTGGGATCGGGAAGCTTCACGCTGACAATGGCGGTCAGGCCTTCGCGCATATCTTCGCCAGACAGCGAGACCTTCTCCTTCTTCAGCAGCCCCGAACGATCCGCGTAGGCGTTGAGCGTGCGGGTCAGCGCCGCGCGGAACGCCGCCAGGTGCGTGCCGCCATCGCGCTGTGGAATGTTGTTGGTGAAGGTCAGGACGTTCTCGTAATAGCTGTCATTCCATTCCAGAGCGACGTCGATACCGATGCCATCCTTCTCGGCGCTGACCGATATGGGATCGACGATCAGCGCATCCTTGTTCCGATCTAGCCATTTGACGAAGGCCCCGATGCCTCCTTCGTAGTAGAGGTCGTGCTCCACCGGCTCCTCGTGGCGATTGTCGCGCAACAGAATGCGCACGCCGGAATTGAGGAAGGCGAGCTCGCGGTAGCGATGCTCAAGTTTGTCGAAATCGTAGTCGGTCACGTTCTTGAATGTGTCGTTCGAGTGGTGGAAGGTCACTCGCGTACCCTTCTTGAACCCGTTCTCGTCCGGGTTCTGCTCCACCTTGGGCCCGTCTCCCAGCACTTCGAGGCTGTTCACCGCGTCTCCGTGCTCAAACCGCATCCAGTGCTCTTTGCCGTCGCGCCAGATTTTAAGCTCGAGCCATTCGGAAAGCGCGTTTACCACCGAGACGCCCACGCCATGCAGGCCGCCGGACACCTTGTAGGCGTTATCGTCCGAGGTGTTTTCGAACTTACCGCCCGCGTGCAGCTGAGTCATGATGACCTCAGCTGCGGAGACACCCTCTTCCTTGTGCATGCCGACGGGAATTCCGCGTCCGTTGTCCTCAACGCTGACGCTGCCATCCGGATTGAGTTCGATCAGAACGAGGTCGCAGTGGCCCGCCAAGGCTTCGTCGATGGCGTTGTCCGACACCTCGAACACCATGTGGTGAAGGCCCGATCCATCGTCGGTGTCGCCGATATACATTCCGGGGCGCTTGCGCACCGCATCAAGGCCTTTGAGAACCTTGATTGAGTCCGCTCCATATTCCCCGCCCTGCTTGGGTGTTTCGGGTGCTTGCGTCGAGTTGTCGTCCATGCCGATTATATAGGCACTGTGCGCGCTAAACCCAAATGCGCTCACCGATATGAATCGGCTTTTCCACCGATGCCTCAGGCACCCTTTACGGTTGGCTCAGCGCACCATTGGAAAGGCCGCCCGAAAGTGGACCCGGCCACCCCAAACCCGCTCATGGAGCAAGCGGACCAATCCTTGCCTTGCGGGCAGCGGAAACTGGCTTTCATAGCAGCGCACGGCGGTCTCTGTGGCGTTCAGATCTTCGGGTTTGTAGCGGATCGTGTCGGTGATCAGATCATCCGCCGTGGTCGCCCAGCTTTCAAAGCCCGGCAGGACCCCATCGGCGATCTGTGGGAAGGCGGCGTAGAGCAATTCGGGGCGGTCCGGCCCCAAACTGGCGACCGCCTGCGTGACGATGGCGCTGATCGTTCGGTGATCGGCATGCCCATACCCGCCATCGGGGCCCCAGGTCAGGATCGCGTTGGGCTGCGCCTCCGAAATGGCCTCGGAAGTGAGCGCAAGCGCCATTTGGGCGGCGCTGTCTGGCGCGCGCGCCATGGTGGCCAGCGCGCCATCCCCGAGATTCCAATAGACTGGCTCTTCAAGGCCAAGCGCAAACGCGGCGCAGCGCCCTTCCTTCTCGCGCATTTCGGCGATCGCTTCTTGGCGTTCCAGGCCGCTCGACCCCGGTCCCGCGTCCCCACTGGTGGCGTAGATGAGCGTCACCTTCCCGCCTTCACGCGCAATCCGGGCAAGCACGGGTGCGATGGTAATTTCGTCGTCGGGATGCGCAAGGATAGCGAGGACCGAAGGCGGGGCCGAGCGAGCCTTAATCCGTGCGGTTTCTTGTGAGGGAGCCGTTTCGACCGCTGCTGTTTCGCGTTCGCGATCAAATTTGGGCGGTTTGGACGGTCGCTCTTGGGCGTGGACCGCACCAGCCAGCGCTATCCAAAATGCCAGCCGGCAAAGCCGTTTCAGTTTCACTGTTCTTCCTTTCGCAGCCGCGACCGTCGCACTTTGGCCATTGCGGGTAAAGAAAGCGAGAAGCGCGCTTGAACCGCCATCGCGGGTGGGGCAGGTGGAGCGGCATGAGAGAGAACCCAGTCGATCCCGCGATCCGCGATCAGATCCTTGATGCGCTTGACCAACCCTTTGGCTCTTATCTGGACATCCTGACCGGATGGGCGCGCGCGCAGCCCGATGCGATTGCGCTGGTCGACGAGACCCGCGACGTCGCTTGGGCCGAACTGATCGGTCTGGTTGAACGGCTTGCGGCGCGGCTTATCGAAACCGGTCTGGAGCCCGGCCAATCGGTCGCGATCCTGGGCACGAGCCGGGTCGAATACGCGCTTGTCTTTCTCGCCGCCGTGCGCGCTGGAGGCGTCGCCGCGCCGCTCACCACCAGCGCCTCGCCAGAGCAGCTGGAAGGCATGGCCAAGGATTCCGGTGCCCGGCACCTGTTTGTCGACGCGGCCAAGGCGACGGAATTGGGCACGGATTTCATGGCGGACCTGATCCGCGTGCCCTTGGAAGAGATTGAGGGCTGGATGGCCCAGCCGGGCAGCCGCGCGCCCGTCGTCACGCCCGATCCCAAAGCATCCTTCAACATTATCTATTCTTCCGGCACGACGGGCATTCCCAAGGGGATCGTTCACAGCCATCAGATGCGCTGGCGGCAGTTCGGCGCGACCGCCTTGTCTTATCTCAAGGCTGATTTGCCGGTGCGCTCGCTCGCTTCAACGCCGCTGTATTCGAATACCACCATGGTCGCCTTCCTCGCACCCCTGCTGGCCGGCGGGACGGTGCGGATCATGGGCAAGTTCGATTGCGCCCGCTGGCTTGATCAAGCGCAGGGTGACAAAACGACCGTCACGATGCTGGTCCCGGTGCAATATCAGCGTCTGATGGACTTTCCGGCCTTTGACGATTTTGACCTGAGTTCGCTGGCGATCAAATATTGCACCTCTGCACCGTTTTCCGCCGAGCTTAAACGACAGGTCTTGGACCGTATGCCCGGCGGGCTGGTCGAGATCTACTCAATGACCGAAGGCGGCGTGGTTTGCCTTCTCGCCTGCCACGAATTTCCGGACAAGCTGCACACGGTAGGCCGCCCCGCGCCAGGCAGCGAGATGAAAGTGCTGGACGACGAGGACAATGAAGTCGCTCCCGGAACACCCGGCAATCTGATCGGGCGCAGTCACACGATGATGTCCGGCTACAAGAACCGCCCCGACAAGACGAACGAGGCCCAATATGTCGACGCCGAGGGCGGCGTGTGGATGCGCATGGGCGATATTGGACGCGTCGATGAAGATGGCTTTGTTGAACTGGTGGGCCGCGCCAAGGACATGATCATCTCAGGCGGATTCAACATCTATCCGAGCGATCTTGAGGCCGAGCTGGAACGTGAGGCCGGCGTGGTTGAAGCCGCCGTTGTCGGCATCGCTTCGCGCCAATGGGGTGAGACACCGGTGGGTTTCGTAGTGCTTGGCGAGGGCGACGAATGCGACGCTGTGCTCAGTGCAGTGAACGCGCGGCTGGGCAAGACGCAGCGTTTGTCCGCGCTGTATCCGATAGAAGAAATGCCGCGCAGCCATATCGGTAAGTTGCTGAAGACCGAGTTGCGCGAACGCGCGGAGGCATTGAGCGCGGGTTAAAGCGCTGATATCAAAAAAGGGCGCGGCGCTTTGGATTTCCCGAAGCGCCGCGCCCTTTTTTTTGTTCTGTGTCTCGTCGGTGAGGCCTGTCGCCGATGGGGCTAAGGCCAAAAGCCCAACGCCTTAGATGATATAAGCGTTAAACGACGCCACGCTCAAGCCAACGGCGAGGACGAGGCTGACGAGTTTTTCTGACATAGGGGTCATGTCAATTCTCCTGTGGGGACGCGCCCTATGCGCGTCCGGCTTACCTCCCCAGATACGCACGACCAGGTAAATTATTAGGCATTGCAGCAACAAAATAATAAATCAGTGAAATAGAAATTCTTGATCACGGATTGAAATCGGCCTGAACGACGCTGGGTGTGTGAGCGAAGACGCGGCCGCCAATTTGGGGGGAGGAGCGACCGCGTCTTGCTCACTGTGTGGGTCGCTTGGGCTTTCGAGCTTCCCGCGCGCCGATCCCGTGGCGCGGGGAGTTTGAAAGCGGTCGAAACGGCGGCCTCGGGGAAGACCGCGTGTCGAGGCTGCTAAATCCAAGCCGGCGCTGGAACACCGATATCGCTTGGATCGCATGGCCCGTGTCTGACCAGCAACTCCATCAGCTGGTGACACCCACGATGGTTGTTAGTCGCGGGGCACCGTGACAAGCGCATCACGGGGAGAGAGGGGTGCGTGCGCTTGCTGAGTGCCAGATAATGTTCGACACAATCGAACACAAATGCGGAAACGCCAAAATCGAGTGAAAAAAATGCAACTCATTTAATCTGATCGCGCGTCATCCCCGCAAAGCCCGCAATCTTTGGCCTGCGCCGCCTAGACAGCCCAAGAACAGCTGGCGTAACGCCGCGCGCATGACCAGCTCTCCTTCAAGCGATTCCGCAGCCGCTAGCCCCACGCCCGAATGCATCCTGATCGTCGATTTCGGCAGCCAGGTAACTCAGTTGATCGCTCGCCGGGTGCGCGAAGCTGGGGTCTATTCCGAAATCGCCCCGTTCTCGATGGCGGAAGAGGCGTTTCGGCGCTTGAAGCCCAAGGGCATCATTCTTTCAGGATCACCGGCCAGCGTTCCCGACGAAGGCTCACCGCGTTGCCCGCAAAGCTTCTTCGAAGCGGGCGTGCCGATCCTTGGCATTTGTTACGGCCAACAGGTGATGAGCCATCAGCTCGGCGGCGAAGTGCGGCCCGGGCACGAAACCGGGGAAGGCGGCGAATTTGGCCGCGCTTTCCTGACGGTGACCAAAGAGTGCGCTTTGTTCGACGGCCTTTGGCAAGAGGGCGAGCGTCATCAGGTCTGGATGAGCCACGGCGACAAGGTCACGCAATTCGCGCCCGGCTTTGAAATTGTCGCCACCAGCGATGGCGCGCCTTTCGCGGTGATCGCGGATGAAGCGCGCAAGTTCTACGGCACGCAATTCCACCCCGAAGTGGTCCACACGCCCGATGGCGGCAAGCTGCTCGCCAACTTTGTGCGCCATGTCTGCGGCCTTGCCGGCGATTGGACCATGGCCGAGTTCCGCAAGACCAAAATCGCCGAAATACGCGAACAGGTCGGCGAAGGCCGCGTGATTTGCGGCCTCTCCGGCGGTGTCGACAGCGCGGTCGCCGCGGTGCTCATCC
The DNA here is from genome assembly GCA_039033755.1 of Pseudomonadota bacterium. Lineage (GTDB taxonomy): Bacteria > Pseudomonadota > Alphaproteobacteria > Sphingomonadales > Sphingomonadaceae > Erythrobacter. The sequence goes on from JBCCBZ010000016.1 coordinate 70,992, forward strand.
ATGAAGCGATCGGCGATCAACTCACCTGCGTCTATGTCGATCACGGCCTGATGCGCCTTAACGAGACAGAGCAAGTCGTCACCTTGTTTCGCGACCATTATAATATTCCGCTTATCGCGGTGGACGCGGAGGAGACGTTCCTAGCTGGCCTGTCCGGCGTCACCGACCCGGAGAAAAAGCGCAAATTCATCGGCGGCGCCTTCATCGACCTGTTCGAGGCCGAGGCGAAAAAGGTCGGCGGCGCGGATTTCCTCGCCCAAGGCACGCTTTACCCCGACGTCATCGAAAGCGTCAGCTTCACCGGCGGGCCTAGCGTCACGATCAAAAGCCACCACAATGTCGGCGGACTGCCCGAACGCATGAACATGGATCTTGTCGAGCCGCTGCGTGAGTTGTTCAAGGACGAAGTGCGCGAGCTGGGCCGTGAGCTGGGCCTGCCTGAGGCGTTTGTGGGCCGCCATCCATTTCCGGGACCGGGCCTCGCGATCCGCATTCCGGGCGAAGTCACCAAGGAACGCTGCGATATCCTGCGCAAGGCCGACGCGATCTACCTCGAAGAGATTCGCAACGCCGGGCTTTACGACGCGATCTGGCAGGCCTTCGCCGTTCTGCTACCGGTCAAGACCGTGGGCGTGATGGGCGACGCGCGCACCTATGACAGCGTCTGCGGCCTGCGCGCCGTCACCAGCACCGATGGCATGACGGCGGACGTATACCCATTCGACGCGTCATTCCTGACCGGCGTGGCGACGCGCATTGTCAACGAGGTGCAGGGCATCAACCGCGTGGTCTACGACTTTACCTCAAAGCCGCCGGGCACGATTGAGTGGGAGTGAGACCTCCGAATTATTCGCTGGCGCCTGCGATCTTCACATAGGTCGTGCCACCAAAGGTGACGCGGATATCTCCATCGTCACTCGTGACGAAGGTGCCCTCTTGGCCATCCTGGGGATCAATAAACGTTGCCTCTCCGGTCTTCACTAGCCTGAAGCGAAAGCCCGATGGGGCGCTTCCGACCAGATCCGGCAATTCCCCTGTGAGGGTAAAGGCGGTTTGGCTTTTCCCGACCTCTCGATAATCGCCAGAGAAGGTTGCGACGTCCTGCGCGCTGGCAGCCATTCGGGTTCGCTTTAGCAACGCGCCGATCGGCCAGCCATAAACGACATTTGCGGTGCGCCCAATATCGCCCACAAGAGCAAATCCGCGGTCTGAGTTCGCCACCGAAATGACCGCATCGCCCGTGGCGGGGTAGGCCATGAAATTCGATTTGTAGCCGCGGTTGGAACCCGAATGGCTGAGCCGGATTGCGCCATTGATTTCGGCGACGCCTATGCCCAGCCCGTATTCGCTGGCGATGGGTTTGGTCATCTCGGACGCCACCTCAGGGGCGATTCCCGCTGACCCATCGCCATCCATCGCCTTCATCAGCGCGCGCACAAAGCGCAGATACTCGCGTGGCGTGCTCCATAAACTGGCAGCCGCCTGTTCGGGATGGATACGCCAACCCCCGGGGATCATTTCGCCTGAAAACTGGAATCCGCGCGCGACGTTGTCCCGCTCGAACGTCTCGGCTGTGCCCGAGGCGAAAGTGGAGCGTTCCATACCGACCGGATCAAGGACCAGGCGTCGCATGACCTCTGGGAACGTCTCGCTGCTCACAACTTCGGCCCAATGCTGCGCGACGGTAAATCCGCCGCCCGAATAGCGGCGTTCACCCTTTGGATTGGGTTTGACGACGACGGGTTTCGTGTTGGTGCCGCCTGTCCCTTCGATAACCTCGCGTGTGGAGGGCACCGGATCGCTCATCAGATAGCCGGGAAAGCCGGATACGGTCGTCCCGTTGGTGTGCGACAGGAGCTTGCGCAGCGTGATCGACAAGCCGTCTGGATTGAGCCGTTCGAGATCAAGGCCGGTGAGGCTGCTGGAGATATCCTCATCAAGGCTCACGCCTTTTTCAAACGCCAGCGCCACGATCCCGGCAGCCGCCACGGTTTTGGAAAGCGAGGCGAGCTGGAACAGTGTTTCTTGGTCCGTACCCTCACCATAGGCGCGCGCCCAAGCGATCTCACCGCCTCGCAAAACCGCCACGCTGGCCGCCTTAACGCCGAGTTCTTCGCGCCGCTCGGCAAGCGTAAGGCGATTGCCTTCCTCACCCTCGAAAGAAACCAACGGCACCAGCGCGGTGTCGAGATCCGCGCTCGTGGCCGCTTTGTTGTCGGCGTGGATGGGAGCCGAAAAGGCTGAGAGGGCCAGGGCGGCGGCGATGGGGAGCTTTGCCAGAGGGATTGCGCGCATAGGTCAGCAGAAAACCTAAGATAGCTGTGCGCAGCAACCTTTTTCCGACCGGTGCATTCTGGCAAGAGACCAGCGACGCGATCTCGCAATCTGAGGAGGCCTTACAGTGAAGTTCATCAAAACCCTTGCGCCCGCCGTCCTGATCCTCACCGCCGCCTGCGCGCAAGCGCCCGCTGAGCCGACCCCGCTCGCTCAGGGCGCGTGGAGCGTGGACGCCAACGCCTCCAGCCTTTCCTATGTCAGCGTGAAGTCGGGTGAGATCGCGGAGAGCAATTCCTTCTCCGGCTTTACGGGCAGCGTGACGCCGGAGGGTGCGGCGAGCGTTTCAATCGATCTGTCGAGTCTTGAGACCAAGGTCGATATTCGAAACGAACGCATGCGCGACATCTTCTTTGAAGTCGTCGACCATCCCACTGCAACGGTCACAGCCCAGATAGACCCCGCCGCGTTTGATGCGCTGGCCGTGGGGCAAAGCGTGACGCAGCCTCTCAAAGCCACCTTGAATGTGAAGGGCGTTGAGGCACCGATAGAAACGCAGGTCTCCGTCACCCGCACCGCCGAAGACGGCGTTTTGGTGACTTCGACAGAGCCGGTCATCGTCTACGCTGATGCGCTGGAACTGACCGATGGACTGGCGACCTTGCAGGAACTGGCCGGATTGCCTTCGATCACGCCGGTCGTGCCGGTGAGTTTCTCAATCGCTTTCAAGCGTTGACCCTTGGCTGATCCCGAAAAGGCATTCCTTCAAAAACGCGTCGGCGTGGGCGCTATGTTGGCGAGTGGCGCAACGCTCTTGATCTTTTTCGCGTGGCGTTTCGCGGCCACCTTTGACGCCAATCTCGGGCTTTCGGGTTGGCTTTGGTTGGTGTTTGAAACCGCCATTGTCTTTGGCGCTTTCCCGATGATTGCGATCCTCTACTGCCTGATCGGCGGTTTTCTGATCCATCGAGGTGAGCAGGGCAAGTCGACGAAGCGGTGGCATTCGGCGCTTTCGTGCGGGGTGGTGGGCTTAGTGGCCGGCTTTATCCTGACCGGGATGGGATTGTTCGATCCTGTGCCGGGCGGCGTTTTGAACACCGCGCCTGTTGGTTTTGCGGCCATGGTCTTCAGCTCGCTTTGTGGCGGTTATATCGGCCATGCGGGCTGGTTTCCGCCTGCCTCGATAACTGAGTAATTGTGCGTGCAGTTTGATCTTGGATCGGACCCGCGCAGCGATGTTTTGCGTCGCTCGCAGGACGCGATGATCGGTGCGTTCGGGCGGATCATACGCCCGCCTGAGAAGCGCCGCGATCCGATCTGGGTGTTGGTCCATGGTGTGATCGGCGCGCAGACCAAGACGGCCGCGTCAAACGCATCGACCGATGAATTGATCGCGGAGTTTGGAAGCTGGGATGCGGTGGCTGAGGTTTCTGTCTCTGACCTTGAAGAACGTTTGCAACGCCAGACCTTTCCGAGCGTCGCGGCCCAGCGGCTCAAATCGTGTCTGGGCGCGATTATCGCGGAGCGCGGGAGCGTCGATCTGCGGCATCTCTCCAACCTCGACACAGCCGAAGCGATGGCGTGGCTGGAGACGTTGCCCGGTGTCGCGCGAAAGAACTCCGCCGGGGTGATGAACGCCAGCACTTTTAACCGCCGCGCCATGGTGATTGATGGGCATCATCGGCGGATCATGCAGCGTATGGGCGTGGTTCCGGCCAAGGCGGACACGGCCAAATCCTATGACGCGCTGACGCCGATTGTGCCGGAGGAATGGTCAGCGGCGGATATGGATGAGCATCACTTGCTTCTGAAGAAGCTGGGCCAGACCCATTGCCGTCCGCGCAAGGCGCAATGCGACAGCTGCCCGGTACGCGGCGACTGTAAGACGGGCGGGGCTTAGGGTCTCGAACCCTTTTCGCGCACGGTCAAGGGCAGGAAAGCGCGCTGTGTGATCCATCCCGTGCCAGCGGCAATGATCAGCGCAGCTGATAAGAACACGAGAGTTCCGGCATCCGGTACCTCGCGCCATTCATCGCTGCCAAAAGCAATAAGCGCCACGATAATCGCGATGGCGGTCAAGACGCCCGTGATTGCGCCATGCCAACCGCTTTCGGGCAACCAGCCCAGTGCTTTCATCGCGATAAACACGCCGACGGGAGCCACGACCAGGGCGCACAGCAAAGTGGCCGGAAGGATGCCCATAAGCAGGCCGACGATCACGACGCTGATGACTTCGCCCCACTGCCCGGAGCCGAGGGCCACGCTCGATGCGACCAGCGCGACAAAGCCCAGATACCCTGCCACGCCGCCCAACAGCGCGCTGTAGTAGACATCTTTAGCGGCAAAGGCCTGGCTGACTGGCATGGCATGCTCCCCCGAAATCGGAACAAAGTGTCGCGGGCTTTGCGCTCAAATGCAAGCGGCGGGAACCGCTAGGGCCGGCCAAACGCTTGAATGCCATGCTTACCGAAATGCAGGTTGAAGAGGTCTATCGCGCGCTTGAAAAAGCGATGCCGGGCCGCACCAAGAACGCCAAGGGTCCCAAGGGGCAACCCGACGCGTTTCGCTCTTGCATCTCCTGCATGCTTTCCGCGCAATCGCTTGATCGCAACACGGCGGCGGCGACCCGCGCCTTGTTCAAGCTGGCCACGACGCCCGAAGCGATGCTCGAACTGGAAGACGCAGCCATTGCGCAGGCGATCAAGCCGTGTGGCCTCTACAACAACAAGACCAAGAGCATCCGCAAGTTTTGCACGGCGCTTCTACAGGAGCATGGCGGCGTTGTGCCCGACACCCGCGAAGGGTTGATGAGCCTGCCCGGTATTGGTCGCAAATGCGCCGATATCGTGATGAGCTTCACCTTCGGCAAAGACGTGATCGCGGTCGACACCCATGTGCACCGTGTGTGCAATCGGATCGGCCTGACCGACGCCAAGACCGCCGAGAAAACAGCCCAGCAATTGGAAGAACGCAGCCCGGAATGGGCGATGCGCGACGGGCATTTTTGGCTGATCCAGTTCGGCAAGCGCGTGTGCCGCGCGCGCATCCCGAAGTGCGACATCTGCCCGGTCAGCGCGCTGTGTGAGACAGGGCCGATTGAGCGCGGCGCGGAGTGAGTCGGCGTGTCTCAGGCCGCTTCAGAAGAGGCATTGGTCCGGAGCATGGCGAGCAGAGCCACGGCGCCAGAGATAGTGCAAATAATCAGAGTGCCTGAAAGCATAAGAACGGTGCCCCAATCGAGCGCCACGCGAAAATCGTCGAAGATCGCAAACAGCGCCGCCCAAACCACCAGCGCGCTCGCCAATCCGCTTAGAGCCCCTAGCGCCGCCGGCGGCATTGCAAAACGCGCCAGTCCTCGGCCGATGACAGCGCCAAGAGGCGCGGTAATCAGCGCGGCAATTAACAGGGCGGGCAGCAAAGTGTACAGCCACCCGAACAGCATCGCGCCCAGAACCGTGCCGACGCTGCCGCTTCCTAAGGCGACGCTCAACCCGACAAGCCCGACTATACCTAAATAGCTCAATGCGGAGGCGAGCAACCCGGCGCTGTACAGCGTGCGAACCGAAAGTGGCGCGGGGGTGACTGGATCGATCACGGGGTGTGCCGTGCCCTATTCCGCGGAGAACCGCACACCGGTCAGCTCTTCGGATTTCGCCCACAGCCGTGCGGCGAGATCCTGATCCAGAACGTGTGGATGCACGCCGGCGTTGGGGCGCGCCTCGTCAAACGGCGCGGCGATATCGCAATCCTCGCAATAGAGCCCGCCATGCCCTTCGAGCAGCGGTGAGGTCGCCGCCCACAGTGTGGTCGAGGCGCCTTCTTCGGTGCTCTTGAACGCCTCGTGCGTGTTGCCTTCCTCGTCGTACCAGCCCATCGCCTTTTGCTCGTCCATTGTCAGGTGCCGTTGCAAAGGTGTGGCGATACCGCCGGGATGCACCGAGAAAGCGCGCACGCCATGCGGCTTGCCCAGCTGATCAAGGTGGAGCGCGAACAGCGCATTAGCGCTCTTGGCCGCGCCATAGGCGGGCCATTTGGAATATTCGCGGCTTTCCCAATTGAGATCGTCGAGGTCGGGCGGACCAAGCCGGTGGCCGATGGAGGACAAGGCGACGACGCGCGCGCCGCCTTCCGCTTTGATCAAAGGCCATAGCCGCGCGGTCAATTGAAAGTGCCCCAGGTGGTTGGTGGCGAACTGGCTTTCATATCCGCGCGAATCGCGGCTCAAGGGGTTGGCCATGACCGCCGCGTTGTTGATCAGGATATCGATTCGGTCCCATTTCTCGGCCACTTGCGCCGCAAACGCGTCAATCGAGTCGGGGTCGGAAAGATCGAGTTCAAGCGCGCTTATGTTCCCTTCAAGCTCGCTCAGCACCTCTTGCGCCGCTTCCACTCGCCGCGCACCCACCAGCACTTCCGCGCCTTCGGCCGCTAATGCCGCTACGGTTTCAGTGCCAATCCCTGAATAGCCGCCGGTGACCAACACCCGCTTGCCTGAAAGGTCCGCTTCGCTCGCGACTTCGCGCGCGGTTGAACGGTAACCGAATGGGGATCCCAATGGAGCTTGCAGTGACGCCATGGCTTCAATCTCGATCTTGTTAAGTGGTTCGTGTGCGGTACAGATACGCGCAAAGACCGCACGGGTCGACCTATGGGAGGAGACAAATATGAAAACCGCCATCACCGAAATGTTTGGTATCGAGCACCCAATCATTCAGGGCGGCATGCACTATGTCGGCTTTGCCGAGATGGCAGCCGCTGTGTCGAACGCAGGCGGGCTCGGTATAATCACCGGCCTGACCCAAGGCACGCCGGAGAAGCTCGCGAACGAGATCGCGCGCTGCAAGGACATGACCGACAAGCCGTTCGGCGTGAACCTGACTTTCCTCCCTTCGCTGACACCGCCCGATTATCCGGGCCTTGTGAAGGTGATCATCGAAGGCGGCGTGAAGGTGGTGGAAACCGCCGGGCGCAACCCTCAGGAAGTCCTGCCGCACCTCAAAGACGCCGGGATCAAGGTGATCCATAAATGCACCAGCGTTCGCCACTCTTTGAAGGCGCAATCAATCGGCTGTGATGCAGTGAGCGTCGATGGCTTTGAATGCGGCGGCCACCCGGGCGAAGACGACGTGCCCAACTTCATCCTGCTTCCGCGGGCGGCGGATGAGCTTGAAATTCCGTTCGTCTCCTCAGGCGGTATGGCCGATGGCCGCAGCCTTGTCGCCAGCCTCGCCATGGGCGCGCAGGGCATGAATATGGGCACGCGCTTTATCGCCACGAAAGAGGCACCGGTGCACGAAAATGTGAAGCAAGCGATCGTCGAAGCGACCGAGCTCGACACGCGTCTCGTGATGCGCCCGCTGCGCAACACCGAGCGTGTGATGAACAACGCGGGCGTTGAACGCCTGCTCGCCAAGGAGAAAGAGCTGGGCGACGCGCTCACCATCCAGGATATTCTTCCCGAGGTTGCGGGTGTTTATCCTTCGATCATGCAGGAAGGCGATATGGACAAAGGCGCGTGGAGCTGCGGCATGGTCGCTGGCCTTATTAACGATATCCCGACCTGCAAAGAACTGATCGACGGCATCATGGAAGAAGCCGAGGCGATCCTTGGCCGGATGAACGGGATGCAAGCCGCTTAATCAGTCTCTGACACAACACTCCATCAAAAAGGGGCGTGGGCGGTCATTCGTTCGCGCCCCTTTGCTTTGCCCGGCGGAGTTAACGCAAAAATACGTAACCAACCGAATTAACCCGGCTCCCCGCATCCGTTAGTTTCCTTAATTGCGCGAAAGGTTTGGCGGCAACGGGATCGCGGCCAGATCATGCGGAGGCAGCTTCTTCGCCGTCTTTGCGTTTACCGGCCTTGGGGTCTGACTTGGTCGATCGTCGAGCTTTCGGCGGCGGGGAGTGGTGCATGGATTATTCAAGCGTGTGGGCGATCTGGGCGGTGGCGATAGCCGGGCCGTGCGTCATCAGTTGGCTGGCGGGCGACATCGCTGGATCAGCTCGGACACGCCAGCTTTATGGTGAAAAATATCTCGCCACAGACGCTGACGCCAAAGAGCGGCAGGCGTATCGCGCTGGCGTCGTTGAAGAATGGCGCGTGCCCGGTGTCGTGCATCCTTTGGCTGAGACGTTGGAACGAGCGGACCCGGCGACCCTGCGCGCGCCGTCCTTCACCGAGGAAGCGGCGAGCGCGGAGCGCCGACGGTTGCATAGAGCCGCAGTCGCGGCGCCATCGCAAGCGTCCGGGACCCGATCTGACGAACAAGAGCCCGATCTTATTCTTCGTCAGTACGCGCGCTCAATCAGCGATCTGCGCACCAAGCCAAGGTTGGAGGCCGATCACGCCGACGACAGCCACCCGGTTGGAGTGGAAATCGTGGATGAGCGCGAGGTGAGAGCCACACGGCCCGCATGATCTCGGCCAAGAGCGCGGCGTTTACTTGGAGGCTTGACCCTCTTCCTGATCGACGCGGGAGTACGGTACAAAGTCTTCAAACATCACCGCGCCGGTGAAGATCTGGGTGAAGGGATCAATGGTTGTCGCCACGTCCTGACGGCACAATTGCTGGCCACCGCCAAAGCGACGAAGCACCAATGTGTCGCGATTGTCGATTTGCCGGGGGTTGCGCGTGCGCTGCACGTAGATCGTGTGACCACGGCCAAACACGTAAGCGGTGCTATCAACGGTCGTCATGGGGGCGGTGGGCAAGCTGCGTATGCAGTTAACCGGCTTTCCGGCGACGCGCCCTTCCAACATGCGTTCAAGGCGCTTTTCACCTTTTGCAGCGCGCTTGCTTTGCTTCTTGCTCGTCTTTTCGCTCTCCTCTTCGGCGGGCGGGTCGCTTTCGCCTTCGTCCTGTGCCGTTGCCGGAGCGACAGAGGCGAGAGATATGCCGGCAGCAAGACCGATCGCGAGGCTAAGGCGGCGGGTGGGGGCGAGTTTTGTCATGGCGCGAGTCTCCTCAAAGGCGGAGATAAAATCTATCACGCGAGGCTGAACCGCCCATGACCGAGCTGTCCGACCGGTTGGGCTCTATTCATATTCCAACGTGACGTTGAATTCGCCCTCGTAGACGCCCGGCGTCTGGTTCGCGTTCACTTGCAGGCGGCCCGCTATCGTGAAGGCGAAAAAGCCGTCGGGGTTGGCGATCCGGAAACGTCTGGGGTTGGTTGTGATCAGGATCGGCGGACGGCTGCCGATTGTGACCCGGTCCCACAGCATAGTCTCGGTGCCGCCAACACGGGTCAACGTATAGACATTGGCATCGATGTTGATCAGGACCCGTTGGTTAAACTGGCCATAGCCCCAGAAACGAGCGGCCTGTTCAGTGCCGGTTTGATGAATCACGCCACCGGTCGCTGTGATGACCCCTGTCGAGTCCATCAAAATCACACCGTTGGTATCGCCAGGAATGATGACGCCAAAGTCGAGATCGGTCTGCTTTACGAAGCTGAGCGGGGTAACGAGGAAGGCGCGCGCGTCTGTGGCTTCGGTTTCTTGCGCCTGAGCGGGGGTTCCGAATGCGATCAGCGCCCCGGTTAACGCGCCAAGGACCTTCGCGCGATTCGCCACAAAAGGCGCGAATCGCGAGCACCAATTCTGGCACAAGATCCTGAAAGTACTTATCATTTAGTGGCCCCCAAGCCATTCTGGTCCTTCCAGCCTTGCTGCAACTTGCCTTCTACAAGCCGCCAAAACGCTGCTGGAACCTCCGGATTAGGGGCGACAGGTTAAGAATGATTTGAAACCCAGAGGCGCAAAGCCCTTCGCAACAGCGCTAAATTGGCCGGGTTTGCGGTGAATGCGGGTTAGGCCTTGTCGCCCGTATCGGCGGGGCCACCGCACAGGACAAATCGGCGATCACAATACCCGCAATCGGCGTAACCGGTCTCATCAATCTCAAGATAGATCAGCGGATGGCCAAGTGCCGCGGGGCGATAGCCCTTTCCACCACGAATTTCGCCAGCGCCATCGCAGCTGACGCGGCGTTTATCGACAAAGGTGATTTCGCGATCAAGAGTGCTCATGGGCGTTGCGAATAATCCGACGCGCGAGGGATTTCAATCGGCGAATACGCCCCAATGGCGTGTAAACCGGGCATTCGTATCTCAGCAGTCGTCGATATTGACCGGGAATACCGCGGCATAGGTGCCAGACCCTTGGTCGCTGGCCACATCCAGCGATCCCGCCGTTGAAACAGCGCCGTTGGGTACGACCGTGATAACGCCACCCGACAGGGCGGAAGCGAGGGGAGCCGCGCCAAACAACAGACGCAGCGCAGTTCGTACAGATAAAGAGGCGGTCAACTCGGGCCGAAAGGAGCGGCTATTGGTAGTCGATTTCGAGATCGAAGGTGCCTGTGTAAACGCCCGGAGCCTGATTGTTGCGTATCAGCAGCCGACCCCCAACGAAGAACTCAAAATTGCCGACGGGATCGGTGATCTCGAAATCGTAATTGCGGCCAACCCGGCGGATAAAACTCAGGCCATTGCCTTCGCCAACCGTGATGCGGCGTAAACGGAGATTTTGACCTGGCCCAGTTAATTCTATTCGGCGTCTCGCTGGCACACGGATGCGAATCTGAAAGCTTGATCCACCTGTTCCTTCAAACGCGGCGCTTTGACACGGATCGAGCAATTCGATCGCGTTGTTGGGCGTGCATAGCGCGGCATCGGTAGCATCCATGTCGATAACGCCAGCCCCGGGAGCGATAATCCGGCCAAAGTCCATGTCGCGCGTCTTGGTAAGCGTAACGTCATCAACAATCGAAACAGTCGTGTCGGTGCTGGCCGTATCCTGCGCGGACGCGGCGAACGGCGCAGCCGCCAGCGCAAAGGGCGCTGCAGACCGAATAGCTTGGCCGATTATCGAGATGGCTCGTGCAACCATCCTTGCTGGTTAACACCCATTTAGCCAAACTCTCGTTTCGCACTATACTTACCCTAGGGTAAAGATTTGCGGCGGAGCCAAAGCAGCGCAGAGCTTGCGCCGGGCGGTCGCATCTCTATGGGTTCGGCCATGGCATCTGACACCTCCGCGCAGCCCGCGATCCGCATCAATAACCTTGTGAAGCGCTACGCCCCGCCCAAGGGCGCGACAGGCGCGGATGCGCAAGGCAAGCTGGCGCTGGGTGGTGTGAGCTTTGACGTGCCGGAAGGGTCAATCTTCGGGCTGTTGGGCCCGAACGGCGCGGGTAAGTCGACCCTGATCAACATCCTCGCCGGACTGGTAAACAAGACCAGCGGATCGGCTGAAATCTGGGGCTTTGATATTGACGCGCAGCGCCGCAACGCCAGCCGCGCCATCGGGATTGTCCCGCAAGAGATCGTCTTCGATCCCTTCTTCACGCCGTTTGAGGTGCTGGAAAATCAAGGCGGCTTTTACGGCATTCCCGCTGCCTTGCGCCGCAGCGAAGAGCTGCTGGAAGCGGTGCGTCTGTCCGATAAACGCAACGCTTACGCGCGCACGCTTTCGGGCGGGATGAAGCGCCGCTTGCTGGTGGCGAAAGCGATGGTGCACTCGCCGCCGATCCTGGTGCTTGATGAACCCACCGCTGGCGTCGATGTCGAATTGCGGCGGCAATTGTGGGAGCTGGTGACCGAGCTGAACAACGATGGGGTCACCGTGGTCCTTACCACGCACTATCTCGAAGAGGCCGAGGAACTGTGCGACCGCATCGCCATCATCAACCATGGGCAGTTGATCGCGAACAAGCCGACCCGCGAACTGGTCGATATGGCGCGCGAAAAGATCGTCGCCGTCACCGCTGCAAACGACCTCGCCACCGCGCCTCAGCACGCCAGTTTTCACAAGGTGGAATTTGACGGCGCACGCGGGGTTGAGATCACCTATGACAAGGATGAACTGAGCGCGGGTCAGGTGCTTGGCATCCTGCAGGATCAGGGTCTCACGATCGAGGACGTGACGACGCGTGAGGCCGATCTGGAGGACGTGTTCGTCCAACTGACGGGAACCGGCGCGTAAACGAAAAAGGGAGCGGGATATGAAAGCCTGGGTTTCGATAGCAGCGGTGGTCGCGCTTTCAGGCTGCGGTTGGCTGTCCTATTCGGACCAGAGCACCTCGCCGGAAAGCTCCCCGGCGGACGCCACCCTCGCTCTTCCGCGCTCCGAACAACCCGCGGCCTGTCCGACCGAAGGCGCCGCTTTGCAGGTGCTGGGGAGCGGTGGCCCGATTGCCGAAGGACCACGAGCGCCCGGTGAGCCGGGTCGCGCCGGAGCTTCCTATCTGTTCTGGATCGATGGCGAGCCACGCCTCCTGATCGACGCGGGCGCGGGCAGTTTTCTGCGCTTTGCCGAAGCGGGCGGGAAGATCGCCCCGCTCGATGCGATTTTGATCTCGCACTATCACGCCGATCACACCGGCGATCTGGCGGGCATCCTCAACAGCGGCGGTTTCGAGGGGCGCAGCGAGCCCTTGCCGGTGATTGGCCCTGGCGCCGCGCCTCGTTTCCCCAGCACGCAGGACTTCCTGCGCCGTCTTCTCAATAAGGACACCGGGGTCTTCTCGCACAATGGTGGCTATCTCGACGGGACCGAGAACAAGCCGATGCTTCAACCGCGCAGCATCGCGACCGAAGAAGGGGCGGGCGCTCCGGTGGGGCTCGACCTATCGAACGACTATTCGGTCATGGCGCATCCGGTCCATCACGGGCCCGCGCCGACCTTGGCCTTTGTTATCGAGATAGGTGACACTTCGGTCGTGCTCGCTGGCGACCAGAGCTTCTTGAGCGAGCGCTTCGTCGCCGAGCTCACCGGCTCCAAACCGACGATCCTGATCGCGCACCACGTCATCAACGGCGAACCCGGCCAACCGCGCGGGCTTCACCGCACGCCCGAGCAGATCAGCGAGATGGCCAAGGCTCTCGAACCCGAGCGCTTGGTCCTTAGTCACAATATGGAGCGCTCGCTGAGCCGCCTTGAAGAGGGGCTGGCCGCGATTGGCTTAAACTACTCCGGCCCGGTGAGCGTGGCGGCAGATCTCGACTGCTACGCTCTGTAACCGCTCCCTTGCTTGGCAGCGCTTTGGCGTTCAAGGGTTCGGGCCATGACGCAAACCACTTCGCAAACTGCAATGTCCCATGACGTTATCATCATCGGCTCGGGCGCCGCCGGGCTGACCGCTGCGCTCGAACTGGCAGAGACCAAGCGGGTGCTCGTGCTGGCCAAAGGCTCGCTCACCGGCGGATCGACCGCCTGGGCTCAGGGCGGGATCGCTGCGGTGCTCGACGCGGGGGACACCTTTGAGAACCACGTGCGCGATACGATGGTGGCAGGCGCTGGTCTGAACGATCGCGACGCGGTGGAGTTCGTGATCGAACGCGCGCCTGCGAGCATCGATCGCCTGTGCGAACTGGGCGTGCCCTTCAACCGCGATGAAGACGCGCTGCACTTGACCCGCGAAGGCGGGCACTCGCATCGCCGGATCGTCCATGTCGACGACGCCACCGGCTGGGCGGTGCAAGAGGCGCTGTTGAAAGCCGCCGAAGCCTCTCCCAACATCACCATGCTGGGCGGCCGCACGGCGATTGATTTCATCACCGATCGCCACCGCGAACAGTTCTCTGCCGCAGGCCGCGTCTGGGGCGTCTACGCGCTGAACGAAGAGACCGGCCGGGTCGAACGCCACACCGCGCGCGCGACCATTCTGGCGGCGGGCGGCGCGGGCCGCGTCTACCAATTCTCCACCGCGCCACGCGGCGCAACCGGCGATGGTATCGGTATGGCGTGGCGTGCGGGCGCGCGCGTCTCCAATATGGAGATGATGCAGTTCCACCCCACCTGCCTCTACAATCTCGAGGTCAAGAACTTCCTGATCACCGAAGCGGTGCGCGGTGAGGGCGGGCATTTGAAGCACCCCGAAACCGGCCACCGTTTTATGGCCGACTACGATCCGGAACGCATGGAGCTTGCCCCGCGCGATGTCGTCGCGCGCGCGATCGATGATCAGATCAAGCGCTTTGGCCTCGACTACGTGCATCTCGATATCAGCCATCAGCCCGCTGAGTTTGTGAAAGAACACTTCCCGACCATCTACGACAAGCTGATTGGCCTGGGCATCGATATGACCACCGGGCCGATCCCGGTCGTTCCCGCGCAACACTACACCTGCGGGGGCGTGGTGGTGGATGTGCACGCGCGCACCGATCTGCCGGGCCTGTGGGCGGCGGGCGAATGCACCGAAAGCGGGCTCCACGGCGCGAACCGTCTGGCGTCCAACTCGCTGCTCGAATGTTTTGTCTATGGCGAAGCGGCGGCGGACGATATTCTGGCACGCTGGGACGAGTTGACCGCTCCTCCCGCCATCCTGCCGTGGGATGAAAGCCGCGTGACCGACAGCGACGAAGAGGTCGTGATCAAGCAGAACTGGACCGAAATCCGCCGCTTTATGTGGAACTATGTCGGCATCGTGCGCACCACCAAGCGGCTGGAGCGCGCCAAGAACCGCATCGACCTGCTGATGAAAGAGGTGGAGGACTATTACGGCAGTTTCCGCGTAACGACCGATCTGATCGAACTGCGCAATCTGCTGCAATCCGCGCAGCTGATCGTGCGATCCGCGTTGGAACGCAAGGAAAGCCGGGGCCTGCACTACACGATGGATTATCCAGAGACCGACGAGGCTGGCGAGCCTAGGGATACAGTGCTGGTGCCGTAGCAATTGGCGCACCGCGACAAGCGCCAAGTCTAATGAAGCGGTTTGGGCGCACCTGAAAGGAAACGATCATGAAAACCCAATCGATTATCCTGCACGCCGGTCGGGTCTTGCTGGCGTCCTTGTTCATCTTGGGTGGGATCAACAAAATCCTTAATTTCAGCGCGACAGCCGAATCCATGACGCAGGTGGGATTACCCTTCGCTTCTCTTTTGCTGCCCATGGTCGTCGCCCTTGAGCTTGGCGGAGGATTGATCGTCGCATTCGGCAAGAAAGGCGTCTTCCCAGTGGCGACCGCTCTTGCGCTCTTCACCCTAGCGACCAACTTGGTCTTCCACGATTTCTGGGCGGTGACGGGCCGCGAGGCGGAATTGCAGCTATCGTTGTTCTTCAAGAACATCGCCATTGCCGGTGGCCTGCTGTTCGTCGCGGTGCAGCGCCAGCCCAATTGAAGGGCCGGCACGGATCGAAAGCGAGTCAGCTTGGCGCAAGACTGGGCCGCGTAACGAGGATCAAAACACGACGTAAGGTTCATTAGGAGACCCCCGCCATGCGAAGCCTGCACGTCCTTCTTGCTTCTGTTCTGCTAGCGTCAGGCGCTTACAGCGCGTCGGCTGCGCAAACGCCACCTGTAGAGACCGAGAACGCCATCGTCGTCACAGCCCAACGCTCGGGTGCGCCTATGTGGACGATCGACACCGACACCGGCACCGTCATCCTAGTCGGCGAAATTCGGCGGGTGCCTAAGGTGACGCCTTGGCAGCCGGATCGCCTGAAAGAGGCGGCGGGCGAAGCGGACCGCGTTATCATCGGCGCGCGGCCTAAGTTTTCTCCCGGGGATTTCCTGCGGCTCATCTTTCGCGGGGGCAAGTTCACGAAGCTGCCGAACAAGACGGTCGCGGGCGACTACCTCGACACCGCGCAGCGCGCGCGGCTTGGGGCGCTCGAGGAAGAATATGACAAGGATTACGATCGCGGCTCGTTCCTGATCACCAGTTTCAACCTGCTTGCGCGTCAGCTCGATTTTGACGATGACACGCTCAAAGACGACGCGACCGATATCGTGCGAAAGGCCGCCAAGAAGGCCGATATCCCGATCATTCGCCCCGAACGCTTTCGCGGCGAAGATCTGCTGGACGACTTGGCCGACGCCGATCCCGCCAGCCACATTCCCTGCCTTGAAGCGGCGATGACCGCGACCGAAGCGGGGCCGGAGATCATCGAGCGGCGCGGGCGTGACTGGACCAAGTTCAACGTCACCGGTGTGATGGAAAACCCGCTCGAAATCGCGTTGGGCACGTGCTGGCCGTGGGCGGACCCCGAAGTCGGCACGCAGATCCGCGATCAATGGACCGCACAGATCACCGAAGCAACGCAGCAAACCGGCACCACCGTCGCCTCGGTCCCCTTGCGCTTGCTAGCGGAAGAAGATGGTGTGCTGGATCAGCTGGACCGACAAGGCTTTGTAATCAGCGGCCCCGAATGGCGCGCGCCTTAGCCAGACATATCAGCGCGTCGCCATTGCTTTGGCAAGCGCCGGAGACACCGCTGTTAAAAGCTCGGCCATGCCGCTGACCCATTGCGATTTGTTGGCGGCGAAGGCGTATTTCGACTTGGTCGAAAGCCCCATGAGCTGGCCGAGGGGCACGCCGCCGCCTTTCTCGATGCGGCCAAAGCCACCAGCGACCGCGAGCGAATCCTGCATCACGATCCGACCCATCTTGCCGTTGGCGCCGTAGAACTGGACGCTTGTCTGGTTGACGCCGCTTTCCTTGCCCGTGACCGCCAGGCTCGATTGCGCTTCGACCGCTTTGACATACTTGCCGTCATAGGTATCGAAATCCGCGAAATCGATCACGATGAGCGGGTTGATGACCGCGACGCCGTTTTCTTTGGCGTACTTCTTTGTGACGGCTTCAAAGTGGAGTGCGCCAGGCATGACTTTCATCATCTGAAAACCGCGAAACATCAGGGCCAGACCTTCGTGATCGCGGTTGGGGACCGGGCCACCAAACGCGGTGGGTGTGAACAGCAGGACTTTGCCGTCGGCCTTGTTTCGGCCAAAATACATCTTCACCTCGTGGCCTTGATCAAATGGCTTGAGCTTGCCGCCTTCTTCCAGAGCCGCTGCCAACCCGGCGCGATCGCGGACGGCGACGCCGGCCGTTTCTAGGTCGCTTACAAAGCTCTCATAGGCGACCTCTGTCACCTTTTGGAGCTGGTCTGCGGTCAGGCCTGACAGCGCCACTTCCATCGATTTGCGCCCTCCATCGAAGGTGCGCATCTTGTCTTTCTTCACGTGGAAGAAGGCGACCGTGAAGCTGGCAATCCCGACTTCATCGCCGACGCTTCCCTTACCCGAATTCTTCAATTCCTGAGCTGCGGCGGGCGCGATGGATGAAAAAGCGAAACCGAATATCAGTGCGGCGGCGGCGAAAAGGCGCTTCATCGAGCATCTCCCTGCTGAATGGATCGTCTCACCGGATGGTAAGCGAGGCCGTCCGAGGGATAAACCATGCAAATCATTACAATCGCTGTCAGGATTGCGTCCGGTGGCCAAGCGCCTTAGGCTGGTTGCAAACTGAAACGGATAGAAAGACGCGTCGCCCCATGCCCACCATCACCACGCCCAACACCGGTATCGAGATTTGTTACGAAGAAGCCGGAGACCGCGCGAACGAAACGATCCTCTTGATCATGGGGCTCGGCGTGCAGCTGACCCATTGGCCCGTTGAGTTTATCGAGGCGCTGGTTGGGCGTGGCTATCACGTGGTGCGGTTCGACAACCGCGACATTGGGCTTAGTCAGAAAATGGGCGATGTGAAGCCGCCAATGCTGCCGCTGCATATCCTGCGCGCGCGTCTCGGCTGGTTGCCCAAGGTGCCCTATGACCTGTCGGAGATGGCGGATGACGCCGCCGGTCTGATGGAGTCGCTGGGCATCGAAAAAGCGCATGTCGCCGGCGCGTCGATGGGCGGAATGATCGCGCAGTTGATGGCGATCAACCACCGTGAAAAGCTTCTTTCCATGACGTCGGTCATGTCGACGACGGGCAACCTCAAACTTCCGCCCGCTGACAAGGAAGCGATGAAAGCGCTGGTGGCGCGTCCGGCTTCGATGGAGGAAGACGTGCTGGTCGAACACGGCATGAAGATCCTGCGCGCCATTGGCAGCCCCGGTTTCCCCCGCGATGAAGAACAAGCCAGAGAGCGCACGCGCGCTAATATTCGCCGTAATGTTTATCCGTTGGGCATGCCGCGTCAATTGGCCGCGATCATCAACGATGGCGACCGGCGAGAGCGTCTGGCGGGTGTAACCACGCCGACCTTGGTGCTGCACGGCGAGGATGATCCGCTGGTGAAACTGGCGGCGGGCGAAGACACGGCGATGTCCGTTCCCGGAGCGCGTCTGGTGACGTATCCGGGCTGGGGTCACGATTTCCCGCTCGAGCTGGTTGATCAAATCGCCGATGAGGTCGCCGCGCATGCGAGCGGCGCATCGCCCAAGGTTGCCGAAGCGGCGGAGTAAGCTGGGTGTCGCCCGTTTCCGCTTACCCCTCTAGCGCGGCAAGCGAGCGGGCGAGGTTGGTTCTGGCCGCCGCTTCGAATCGATCCTGGCCCCACGCCGTGAAGTAGAGCCGGTCCCGATCGGCAAAATGCCTCAGCACGCGTGCTCGCCCGATCCGGTAATCGGCTGGGGTCACGTGACGGTATTCGAACCGTATCTGCTCCTCATAGATCGCAAAACGCTCCTCGCTCGCTCCCAAGATGCCGAGGTCCATGTCGAGAAAATGGCCGCAGTCTTCCAAAGCCGTTCCCGTCAAGTCGCCGGGAAGGGCGTGACCATCGGTCGCGTCAATCAGACGCTTGGCTAAGGTGAGGGTGTCTCGCTTCAGAAAGGTCGCCGTCTGCACCAGCAATTCGGCGCTGCGCTGTTCGTTGTCCGAGGCGCGCGGGTCATAGACCGCGTCATGGAACAGGATGGCGTAGAGAACGGCCTGAGTGTTTTCGATGCGCGGTGCGGCGTTTTCCAGGTGGCCCAGCAGCGCCTCGATATGCGTCCAATCGTGATAGCGTCGATCCGGTTCGGTGTGCCGATTCTTGAGATCGGCCAAAAGCGCGGGCGGCACAGCGGACAACGCTTCTCTTATCGGCCCCATTCGTTAACCCCATCCAATTTGCGCAACAAAATTGCCGCCATATGGGCGAAAGATTCAAGGATTGATTCACATGATTCAATCACCAAATTTTTCTTCACAGATTCAATTTGGGGGTTGCGCAAGCGACGACTCAAGCTTTGACCACGCGTCGCGGGCGTTGTGCGCCGCAACATAACCCGTTCTACGTACGAATCATGGTTAATCACCCGTTGACCGATTCACTCGTCCGATTCATGATCTAGTGGTTAGGTTCGCGGGGACCCCACAAGCCATGGTGATTGCTCCGGCGCTTCACGCCCAATGTGACAGCGCTGACAGGAGAGGAGTCGCTTTGGCCCAGTGAGACAGCCGCGACCGGTGGACACAATGGGACATAAGCCTGTCGATAGGCTGGGTAGACACCAGACTTGTGGACGGAGCAGGGGCAAACCTGTCGACAGCGTGTTGAGAACAGAATTGGAACAAAGCTCTGTTGCTTTGGTTTGGTTCGTGCGATGAATGGGTGCAGAGAATGGATTTTAAAGCGAGTGATAGCGTGACGAGCGAAACCGGTTCAGCTGAAACAGGCGCGGCGGACACGCTCACTGATGTGGATTCCGGCGAGACGATCGGCACCGCTCAAGAGAAAGACGATAAGGCCATGGATATGGAAAAAGCCGACGCGGGCAGCGAAGCGCTGATCGCGGCCAAGGGCGCCGAAGCGCTGGGCACCGCAATGGCCGCTGCGGCGAAAGACGCCGCCGCTTCGGACAGCAAGAAGGTCAACGATCGCCGCTTCAATGTCGTCATCGACGAATCGCGCGATGCGAACCTGACCGAGTTCGGCAAGGAAACGCTGATCGACCGCTATCTGCTGCCCGGAGAGAAATTTCAGGACCTCTTCGCCCGCGTCGCGGACGCTTACGCGGACGATCAAGAACACGCGCAGCGCCTGTACGACTACATCTCGAACCTGTGGTTCATGCCGGCAACGCCGGTTCTGTCGAACGGCGGCACGAACCGTGGTCTGCCGATTTCGTGCTATCTCAACTCGGTATCGGACAGCCTCGGCGGTATTGTCGGCACCTGGAACGAAAACGTCTGGCTTGCCTCCAAAGGCGGCGGCATCGGCACCTACTGGGGCAATGTGCGCGGCATCGGTGAGCCGGTGGGCCTCAACGGCAAAACCAGCGGCATCATCCCGTTCGTGCGCGTGATGGACAGCCTTACGCTGGCGATTTCGCAAGGATCGCTGCGTCGCGGTTCGGCGGCGTGCTATCTCGACGTGTCGCACCCGGAAATCGAAGAATTCCTCGAAATCCGCAAACCTTCGGGCGACTTCAACCGCAAGGCGTTGAACCTGCACCATGGCGTGCTGCTGACCGACGAATTCATGGAAGCGGTGCGTAACGGCGATCGGTTCGAGCTTAAATCGCCGAAGACCGGCGAAGTGCGCGGCGATGTTGACGCGCGTTCGCTGTTCCAGAAGTTGGTTGAAACCCGCCTTGCCACGGGTGAGCCCTACATCGTGTTTAACGACACCGTGAACCGCATGATGCCCAAGCACCACCGCGATCTCGGCCTGAAGGTTTCGACCTCGAACCTGTGCTCGGAAATCACGCTGCCGACCGGTATCGATCACCTTGGCAATGATCGCACCGCCGTGTGCTGCCTGTCTTCGCTCAACCTTGAAAAGTGGGATGAGTGGAACGGCGACAAGCGCTTTATCGAAGACGTGATGCGCTTCCTCGACAACGTGCTGCAGGACTATATCGACCGCGCGCCCGACGAAATGGCCCGCGCGAAATATTCAGCCGAGCGTGAACGTTCGGTGGGTCTGGGCGTCATGGGCTTCCACTCCTTCCTTCAGTCGAAGGGGCTTGGCTTCGAAAGCGCCATGACCAAGGCGTACAACATGAAGATGTTCCAGCACATCCAGGCCAAGGCATCCGAAGCGTCCATGCTTCTGGCGCAAGAGCGTGGGCCGTGCCCGGATGCGGCCGAAATGGGCGCGATGGAGCGTTTCAGCTGCAAGATGGCAATCGCGCCGACCGCGTCGATCTCTATCATTTGCGGTGGCACCAGCGCCTGCATCGAACCGATCCCGGCCAACATCTACACGCACAAGACGCTTTCGGGCAGCTTCGTCGTGAAGAACCCGTATCTGGAAAAGATCCTCGACAAGAAATCGAAGAACTCGAACAATGTCTGGAACTCGATCCTCGAAAACGGCGGCAGTGTTCAGCACCTCGATTTCCTGACGCCCGAAGAGAAATCGAGCTTCAAGACCAGCTTCGAAATCGACCAGCGCTGGCTGCTCGAATTCGCCGCCGACCGCGCGCCCTATATCGATCAGGCGCAGTCGCTGAACCTGTTCATTCCGGCCGATGTCGACAAGTGGGACCTGATGATGCTGCACTTCCAGGCGTGGGAGAAAGGCATCAAGTCGCTCTACTATCTCCGCTCCAAGTCGGTGCAGCGCGCCGGATTTGCCGGTGGTGTCGAAGCCGACAACACCGCCGACGCGCCCGAAATCGAGTTGAAAGCGGAGCTCGGCGAACAGCAGACCGATTACGAGGAATGCTTGAGCTGCCAGTAACGCAGTTGCTTTCGCAATAGAGTAAAAGAATTGAGAGCCCCGAGCGACTTAGGTCCTCGGGGCTTTTTCTTAACTTATTCACTGTAAACCGGGCGTTGCTATGCAAGCTCGCAAAACCGAACGCGTGAAAACAGACGCTGATGGCACGTGCAAAAGCGCGCGCGGTTTTACTTGGGATGTGCATGTCGATGATATCTCACCGGGCGGTTGCAGGGTGGACGATCCGCGACACGGGCTGGAACTGGGCTCGCATATTCAGTTGATGATCGCCGAAACCGGCCCGCACACCGCCGAGGTGGCGTGGCGTCAGGGCAATCGCGTTGGCCTGCAATTTATCTCAAGGCTTGATCCCAGTGTCTTCACTCTGATGGCGAGCGGTGACTGGGATCAGGCGCGCAAGGCAGAGGAGGGCGGCCCGTCGGTCCCGGCGATCCGCTACCCTGTGCGGCGCGTTATGTAATCGTCTCTTCGCCCCATGCGGTTTCCCCGTAAGGGGGATTTGGCCACCCTCGTCCACCGCATCGCAAGGGCTCGTCGTTCAAGGGTGATGCATCATGTCTCAATCTCGATCCCAACGCCTCGCCACGACCCTCACGGGAAGCTATCGCACCCCTCGCGGCTTTGAGTGCGACGTGGATGTGGACGACCTGTCGCTGGGCGGATGCCGTGTTGACGATCTGCGCGGCGGATTGCAGCTTGGTGAATATGTTCAGGTGACGATAGGCGAAACCGGGCCCTTCGTGGCCGAGGTGGCCTGGCGCCAAAGCGCACGGGTTGGTCTGCAATTCACCCGACCTATACCCGCCCATATCCTCAAAGAACTGACCGGAGTGGACATCACCGCACCGGTGGAACCGGCAGTGGAGCCCGATCCTGACGCGCCCGCCATACCGCAACCCTATCTGGCGCCGGAACCAACCAATTCGTCCAGCGCCAACACCGACACTTCATCCAGCCGTCAACGCCGTTTCCTTTAAACGCAAGGCAGACAATTGGCCCATCGAAGGCCTCTCGCGTTTGGCGAACACTTATGTCATATTCCGTTGACAGCCCTGTATGTAAAGGGCGCGTGAGAAGGGACGGGACATATGGGACTGCCATTCTGGGCCGGGGTCTTTGGCCTTGTTGTATCGCTGGTCTTCGCGTTTAACGCGATCCGCGAATTGAAGCGCGACGAAGAAGGGCACGCGCGCAACGCGGCGATGATTCATATCGCTATGGTGTCGATGTTCCTTCCCGCCTCTTTGCTAATCATCGCGGTTTCGGTGTAGCCTTGCGGGCATGAACCCGCGAACCACGAATATCAGCTTCACCCGAATTGCAACCTGCGCTGCTTTGGTGCTTTTGCTTTCCGCCTGCGCGAACCAGATTGACGCGGGCGTCAGCCAAGAGGCCGGATCGCCCGGATTTCTTTGGGGGATATGGCATGGCTTCATCTTCCCCTGGGCCTGGATCGGTTCGCTGTTTGATGAAGGCATCGCCGTGTACGCTGTGCCCAATAAGGGGTGGACCTACGACGCGGGTTTCTTCTTGGGTATTACGGTGCTGGGCGGGGGCAGCTTTTTCGGATCGAAAAGCCGCAAAGATTAGGGTCAGAACCCTAACCGCTGCGCGCCGATCAACTCATAAAATCATAACAATAACAGGGGGCGGGGCCTTGGTGCAGACTTTGGGATTGTTGGTGGGCTTGGGCCTGCTGATCTGGCTGGCGCTCAAGGATGTGAACATCATCTTCGCCGCGGTGTTGTGCGCGCTGGTGGTGATCGTCACCAATTCGCTGCCCTTCGCGGACAGCCTGACGCAGACGTTCCTGCTGTCTGATCTGGGCGCGTTCACCTTCGCCGGGCGGTTCTTCTTGCTGTTCGCGGCCGGGGCCGTGTTCGGCAAGATCATGGGGGACAGCCACGCGGCGACATCGGTGGCGATGGCGCTGGTGCGATCGCTTGGCGCGCACCGGGCCTTGTGGATCACGGTCCTGTCCTGCGCGCTGCTGACTTATGGCGGGGTGGTCGTGTTCGTGGTGATCTTTGCCATGTACCCGCTGGGGCTGAGGCTCTGTAAGGAAGCCAATATTCCCAAACGTTTGTTCTGCGGCGCGGCGGCCCTTGGCGCAGGCACCTTCACGCTGACCGCGCTGCCCGGGACGCCTTCGATCCATAACGTCATTCCGACGCTGACGCTCGGCACCGATCTGTTCGCCGCGCCTTTGCTGGGCCTGTTTGGCGGCGCGTTGATGTTTGCGCTGGGCATGGCCTATCTCGAGCGCGAGCGTGTGAAGGCGCTGGCCGCGGGTGAGAGCTTTGAGCCCGGCCCGCGCGATGTGATCCCTGACTATTCCGAGATCGAGAAGGACGTCCCGTCGCCATGGCTGGCGGTGACCCCGCTGGCCTTGGTGATTGCGACGATCCTCGCCCCGCGCCTTATGGCCATGGCGGGCATGGGTGAGGGCTCGGGCGCTTTGGGCGACTTGGTGGCGTTCGCCAACGCGCAGCCGGTTTTGTGGCCTTCAATTG
Source organism: Pseudomonadota bacterium (assembly GCA_039033755.1). Classification (GTDB taxonomy): domain Bacteria; phylum Pseudomonadota; class Alphaproteobacteria; order Sphingomonadales; family Sphingomonadaceae; genus Erythrobacter. The sequence goes on from JBCCBZ010000016.1 coordinate 95,196, forward strand.
CGCTGATCCTCGCTAGCCTGGTGGCCATTGCGTTGTTCCCAGCGGTGCGCAAGGCGCCGCTTCAAACCATGGGACTGGGCACGCAGGACGCCATACTGCCGCTCATGGCGACCAGCGCGGTGATCGGCTTTGGCGGCGTGGTCGCGCAGACGCAGGGTTTCGCGAGCTTTACGCAATGGGTGACAGGCTCCGATCTGCCCCCGCACCTCTCCATGTTTGCCGCCGCCAGCACCGTGTCGGGCATCACCGGCTCGTCATCGGGCGGGTTGCAGATCTTCATGTCGACTATGGCCGAGACCTACCTCGCGCTGGGTATCGAGCCGCAGGAGCTGCACCGGCTTGTCGCCATGGCGAGCGGTGGCTTGGACTCGCTCCCCCATTGCGGCGCGGTGATCGCAATGCTGACGATTACGCAGCTTACGCACAAACAGGCCTACAAGGATGTGGGCGTCGTGACCGTGATCGTGCCCATCGTTGCGACGCTGCTGACCACCGCCGTCGCGATGGCTTTCTAGGGCTGGCAAAGCCTTTCAAAGCCCCCTCATGCGCGGCGTGCATCCTAAGCTGATGCAGGCCTTGCAAGTGTGGTATCTTCCGACTCGGTTCGACTCAGGAAATGCACGGTTTATCCCCGCCGAATCATACGCACTTGCCTTCGATTCCGTACCATGATCACCTATACAGGAACGCTGACTCAAACACAGGGATACACAAGATGTCGTTGCTCGAAGCCCGGAACACCTACAAGCCGTTCGAATACCCTTGGGCGTACGACTTCTGGAAACGCCAGCAGCAGATCCACTGGATGCCCGAAGAAGTGCCTCTGGGAGAGGATTGCCGCGACTGGGCGCAAAACCTCACCGAATCAGAGCGCAACCTGCTCACCC
>JBCCBZ010000017.1:0-93823 GCA_039033755.1 Pseudomonadota bacterium
AAGCACGGGATAACCCGCTAGCCCGACTAGCCAGAGTATCAAGGAGCCGATACCTGCACTGTCAAACGTAATGGATACGAATGAACATGCATCACTCCGCACAGACTGTGGAGCCTGTACGAGTGTGGCAATCGGCTTAAATATAACTGGTTACTGCGACCTTGAAGCTCGCAGACCAGGCGCCGTCGCCCACATGTCCCTTCATCAAAAACCAACAATGTCAAAGAGCCACCAAACATTAATAGCGGACAGCGAAGTTGTTCCTCGATTTTGGCAACCGAGGGACTAGCTGTCCGATTATGTTGGCGACCGATGCAGTGGACGGTGGAAGCCGTCAGCGCCGCGTCGGTGGAGCTCATCTAGGCGCGGTCTGAGATTCGGTCAACGGCTTTTTGAAACTTTTTTGAATTTTTGTTTCAACGCCGCGCACAAATCGCAGTTTTCCGCGGGTTTGAGCCCCTTCAGCCGCTCAAAAAATGGGGCTTCGACCCTGGATTTTCAACCACGTCTGGGGGCTCATGCTCCTCCTTTCCGATGAATTGCCCCCTTTAAGGCCCGATTCACGCTCTTCATTAGGACCAGATTCTTCACCTTTTGACCCTAGAGCGCCAATTCTGATGAGCGCGCAGCCCCCATCTTACGCGTCCGAAGCCGATTCACGGGCCGAATCCGCCTTGGGGCGGGGCCAGAATGATTCGTCGCACGCCGAAACGCGTGATTCGCAGCTCTATGCGACCAACGGCGGATTCGCCTCGCGCGTCCGCACCGCGGTTGCCTGGCGTTGGGGATCGCAGGTGGCGATGCAGATCATCACCTGGACGTCGACCATTCTCGTCGTCCGGCTGCTGGACCCGGCCGACTATGGCCTGTTCGCCATGTCGCAGGTGGTTTTGACCGCCCTCGCCTTTCTTAATGGGCAAAGCTTTGCGACCTCACTGATCCAGACCGGCCATGTCGACAATCGGCGAGTTGGGCAGATCTTTGGGCTGCTGTTGTTCTTCAATGGGCTGATGGCGCTGACGCAGATTGCGTTCGCGCCTTACGCCGCCGCCTATTTCGGTGAGCCATTGGTGGCCGACATGCTGCGCGTACAGGCTCTTATATACGCGACCATACCTTTCACCGCCTTGCCCGCAGGCTTGCTCGCCCGACGGCTCGAGTTCCGCAAACAAGCGCACGCCAATATGGCGGCAGCCGTCATCGGCGCAGGCGTCGCGTTGACGTTGGCTTATTATGATTATGGCGTGTGGGCGCTTGTCTACGCGCCGATCTGTATGTTCAGCGCGCGCGCCATCGGCCTGACAATTGCCGCGCGTCTCTTAGTAAAGCCGATCTTTGATCCGCGCGGCGCGTGGGATCTGGTCACGTTCGGCGGCACGCTGACCGTGTGCCAGCTGTTCTGGATCATCCAAAGCCAGAGCGACATTGTGATCGCCGGCCGCCTGCTGCCAACTTACGAGCTTGGCCTTTATGCCGAGGCCTTGTTCCTTACCCTAATTGTAACGGCGCGCTTCTTACCGCCGATTAACGAGGTGGCCTTCGCCGCCTATTCCGAGCTGCACCGCGATGGGAAAGCTCTTGGCCCTTACTTTGTGAAGACCACGCGCTTGGTCATGACCGTAACCGCGCCGATCTTTGTGGGCCTCGCCTTAACGAGCGAAGCCGCTGTGCTGACCCTGTTCGGGCAAAAGTGGACAGCGATGGCACCGATCGTCGGCGGCCTTGCGCTCGCCATGCCCGCCTTTGCACTGCAACTTATATGCGCGCCGGTGACCAACGCGATGGGGCGCCCGCGAGTCTATCTGTTCACGAGTGTGTGCGGCGCTATCCTTATGCCGACCGCTTTCACTATAGCGGTGCAGGTCGAAGACAGCGCGGCGATGGGCCTGGTTCACGCCTGGTGGGTGGCCGCGCCTTTGCTGTCCGCCATTACACTGATCGCCACTTTGCCGCGCATCGGCGTCGGCCCGCTAAGCCTGCTGCGCGAATTGGCGCCCACTGCGCTAGCCTGTGCGGCGATGGCGCTCGCGGTTCTGGGCGTTCAGCGCTTCGCGGCCATCGGCACGCCTTGGATGGACCTGATCTGGAACGCGGGCGTTGGAGCGAGTGTTTATGCGAGCGCGTTCTGGTTGATCTGGCCGCATATTGTTAAAGACGCCTGGCGTATGCTTCGCCCCGCGCATGATGGCCAAGGCCAAACCCTATAACTCGACCAACCGATTTGGGCGGCGACCCCATGTAGTGTACGCTCGCATAATGAAGCGGGTGCACCCGACACCGCGCGCAACACCGGATGGGAAACAGACATGCTCGGACAATCAGCCCTCGCGGCGCTTACACTGGGCCTGACACCCACTCTTGTCGTTGACAGCGCTGCGGCGGTCTTTGTCGAACCGGACAAAAGAATCGCCGAACAAGCGGTCGCCCCCGATCTGGCGGGTGAGACGACTGAAATCCTCGACCTTGAAGAAGAGCGGAACAAGCGCCTGACCATTCCCGTACTGATCCAGGGCGCAGGGCCATACGATTTCATGATCGACACCGGCAGTCAGGCGACCGCCGTCACGCATGAGATCAACGCCTCACTCGGCCTGAAGCCGCGCGGCACCGCAACGCTGGTCGGTATGGCGAGCACCCGCGATGTGAATCTGGTCGAAGTCGATTCGCTCAAAGTGGGACGGCATGAGGTGTTTGATCTGGTCACCCCGGTGCTCAACAAAACCCATGTCGGCGCAGAAGGCATTATCGGCCTCGACAGCCTGCAGGACTTCCGCGTGTTGCTCGACTTTCGTGAAGAGACGATCGCAGTGCAGGATGTCAGCACCCTTAAGAACTACCGCAAGGGGTTTGAGATCGTCGTGCGCGCGCGGCCGCAATTGGGACAATTGCTGATCACCGATGCCGAGGTCGATGGTGTGAAAGCCACCGTCATTATCGACACCGGCGCGCAAGCGAGCATCGCCAACAACGTGCTCAAGCGGCGCATCCGGGCGCGACGCGCAGAGGAAGTGATAACAACCGATGTGAACGGCGCCGAGCTGGTGGGTGACCTTGCCTATGTGCGCCAACTCACCATTGAAGGGCTGTCCCTGACCAACGTGCCGCTCGCCTTTGCCGACGCGCCCGCCTTCGAAGCGCTGGGTTTAAAGGACAAACCGGTTCTTTCGCTGGGCATGTCGCATCTCAAAATGTTCGACCGCGTCGCGATCGATTTTGCGAATCAGCGTATCCTGTTCGACGTGCCCCGCGATGTGGCGCGCGCCATGCGCCGCGCGCGGCAAGCGGGCAGCAGCTACAGCGCGACGTTCTGAGCCGCTGAGCCGCCTCTCCTTGTTATAGAGCCTCGCCGCGCCCACATGGACGGGCGCGATGACACCTCCCATTCCTTCCGACCCCGCGAAATCGCCGCCCGATGCGGAAGGATGGGCAACACTCAAACGGTTCCTTCCGTATCTGTGGCCAGAGGGCAATTGGCCGCTGCGCCGCCGCATCATCGTCGCGCTGACCTTTGTTCTGTTCGCCAAGGGTGTCGTTCTAGCACTGCCGTTTGCATACGCCGGCGCTGTCGATGCCATGTCGGAAAATGATGTGGCGGACGAAGCGGTCCTGGTCGCCTTTGCCCTTGTCGCTAGCTACGCGCTGGGACGATTCACTCAGGTCGCCTTCGACAATATCCGCAACATGGCTTTCGAGAGGGTTGAGCAGGAAGCGGTTCTCAAACTGTCGGAAGATGTGTTCCATCGCTTGCACCGCCTGTCGCTGCGCTTCCACCTGTCGCGCCGCACGGGCGAGGTGACCAAGGTCATAGAACGCGGAACAAAGAGCATCGGTATGATGCTCTATTTCATGCTGTTCAACATCGCACCAACGGCCATCGAGTTGATCGCCGTGGGCGTGATTTTCTACATCATGTTCGGCTTCGAATTGGTGGTCGCGACAGCTGTCACGGTCATCTCTTACATCATGGTGACGCGCTGGATCACCGAATGGCGATCCAAACTGCGGCGCGAGATGAACGATCTCGACGGGCAAGCGCTGCACCGCGCGGTCGATTCGCTGCTGAACTTTGAAACGGTCAAATATTTCGGCGCAGAACAACGCGAAGAAGCGCGCTATTCCGGCGCGGCGCGCGCCTACGCCGAAGCGGCCATCAAGTCGGAAAGCTCGCTCGGGCTTCTCAACATCGTGCAGTCCAGCATTACCAACCTGCTTATGGGCGGTGCGATGGCCTATGTGGTGTGGGGATGGAGCCGCGGGCAATTCACAGTCGGCGATCTGGTGCTGGTGAACACCTACCTGATGCAGCTGTTTCGTCCACTTGATCTGCTGGGCTGGGTTTACCGCACCATCCGCCAAGGCCTTGTCGATATGGCCGAGATGTTCCGCCTGATCGACACATCCATCGAAGTCGAAGACGCGGAAGACGCGCCCGCACTCACGATCACGCAGCCTTCGATCACCTTTGACAACGTGACGTTTGGTTATGAACCCGACCGTACGATCCTGCACGGCCTCAGCTTTGAAGTTGCGGCGGGTGAGAATGTCGCGATTGTCGGCCCTTCGGGCGCCGGTAAGAGCACGTTAGGCCGCCTTCTGTTCCGGTTCTACGACCCCAAAAGCGGGCGCATTTTGATCGACGGGCAGGATTTGACGCAGGTTCAGCAAGAAACCGTGCGCGCCGCGATCGGGATCGTCCCGCAGGACAGCGTGCTGTTCAACGACACGCTTGGCTACAACATCGCCTATGGCGCCGAAGGCGCGGACGACGCCACGGTAGAGCAAGCCGCGCGCGATGCCGCGCTGATGCCACTAATCGAACGGCTCCCTGATCGGTTTGAGACAACTGTGGGCGAACGTGGGCTAAAACTGTCCGGCGGCGAAAAGCAACGCGTCGCCATCGCTCGCACGCTGGTGAAGGACCCGCCGATCCTGCTGCTCGATGAAGCGACCAGCGCGCTCGACACCCGGACCGAACAGGAAATTCTCGGAACGCTCAAGCGCCTCGCACGCGGGCGCACCACGATTGCGATCGCACACCGGCTTTCGACCATTGCTGATGCAGACCGCATTCTCGTCCTCGAGGGTGGTAAGCTGGTCGAGCAAGGCACGCATGCGGCGTTGCTCGCGCGCGGTGGGCTCTACGCCGAAATGTGGACGCGTCAGGCGAGCGAGCAAGACAACGCCGATGAAAGCGAAGAGGTCGAGGCCGCCGAATAGTCCGACGGCCCGGCGCGTTACTTCGCGGCCACTTTTTCCGCTGGTTTGCGAAGATCACTCGCGCCCAAGTCCAACTCGCTCGCAGGAATCACCTCGACCTCTCCGCGCAGCTCTTTGAGCGGCTCAAGAAACTCCTCGGCATTGCCGACGATCACCAGCGAGGCCTGATCCGCGCTCAGATACTTGTTCGCCATGGCCGCTGCGTCCTCGGGCGAGACCGTGGACAGCCGATCCGCGATAGCGAAGGCTTCCTTGGGCTCAATCCCGCGCAGCATCAGGTTGGCGACCTGCCCGTTGAACCCGCCTGTGGTTTCCAAAGAACGCGCAATCGCGCCGCCGAGAAACAGGCGACGTTTCTGCAATGTCGCCTCATCCAGAGGCTCTTCGCCCAGCCGCTTGAATTGCTCAAAGAAGACCGTTGCCACTTCATCGGCGGTTTCGTTCTTGGTCTGCGCGCGCGCCGTCAAAAGCGCGGCATCCAGGCTTTGTCCAAGGCTTGAGTAGGCGCCGTAAGACAGGCCGCGCTTGGTGCGGACCTCTTCAAAAAGCCGCCCATTCGACCCCGAACCCAAGACCGTGTTGGCAAGCCAAAGCGGGTAGAAATCCTCATCCGACCGCGCGATGGCGCGCACGCCCGCAACCACGGCCGCTTGCCCCGCATCGGGCATATCGATCACCACGGTGCGCGGAGCGGGCGTCTCACCAGCGGGTGCAGCAACCAACGCCGGCGGTTCAGCATCCGAAGTCCAGCCGCCAAACAGCGTCTCACCCAAGCGCGCCGCTTCTTCCGCCGCGATGCCGCCGCTGATCACCAGCTTGGCGCGCGAAGGGTTCCACCAGGTCTGCCGATGCTCGATCAGATCCTCGCGCGTGATCGCGGCCATGCTCGTCATATTGCCAACGCGGCCATAGGGCGCATCGCCGTACATCACGCGGGTGGCAACCAGACTGGCGAGCGCACCGGGGTTCTTCAGCGTCGCCGAAAAGCCATCCATGGTGCGTTTGCGTTCACGCTCGACTTCGTCCTCGGGATAACTGGCGTTCTGGATGATATCGACTAGCACTTCGCCCGCCGCCTCAAGGTTCACCGCCGGAGCCGTAACGCTGGCGTAGACCCCATCGCGCGCGCTCGAAATGCCAACGCTCGCGCCCAAAGCTTCGAGCGTTGATGCGATTTCGGTCGCACTGCGCGTTGTGGTTCCGTTATCGGCCAGGTCGGCCGCCATCGTAGAAAGGCCCGCCTTGGCCAGCGGATCGGTTGCATCCCCGCCCGGCATCACCAGAGTGATGGTGGCGATCGGCACATTGCTCGTCTGCGTGCTGACCAGCGGCATGCCGTTGGACAGCTGCGCTTCAACGAAGTCCGCGCGCACCACTTCGGGCGTTTCTCCAGGAGGCGGAGGCGCCATGCGCTCGCCTTCGGGCAGCACTTTAAGCGGTTCGCCCGTCGCCGGCTTCACGCCGCCATAGTCCGGGCGCGGATAGGGATTGGCGTAGTCTTCGGGATTATCTTCTCCGCGCGAATAGCTCATCGAAACCTTGGCGTTGGGGTCGAGCCAAGTTTGCGCGACGCGCTGCACATCCTCAATCGTGACCGCCGCAATCCGCTCCAGTCGCAGGTCCGCCGCATCCGGGTTGCCGGTGGACACCAGCGCCTCGCCCAGTTCAAACGCGCGGCCCCGCACGGTTTGGCGCGAAGACAGCGCGCCGGAGAAAATCTCGTTCTTGGCCTCGGTCAATTCGGCCATCGTCACGGGCTCGCTGCGTACCATGGCGATTTGCGCGTCGAGGATTTCGCGCGCTTCTTCGGCGTCCGCCGTCGGGCTGAGCACCGCGTAGCTGGCGATATAGCCGCCATCCATGGTCATGCTTTCAAAGTGCGCGGCGTTCACCGCCTTACCGCTGCGCACCAACGCTTCGTTCAGGCGGCTGCTCTCACCACCCGAAAGGATCACCGAAAGCACTTCTATCGCCGCCGCGTCAGGATTCATGACCGAGGGCGCTTTCCAAATGTCGCCGATCACGGGCAGCGGCACGTTCGGCGCGGCGGCGCTTACGCTGCGAGGCTCGGTGCGCTTGGGTTCTTTGGCCGTGATCTCCAGGCTCACCGGATCAGCGCGGCGCGGGATATCGGCGAAGTATTGATCGACCAACTCTTTCAGGCGCGGCATTTCAAAGTTACCCGCCACGATCAGCGTCGCGGTGTCGGGTCCGTAATAAGCTTGGTGGAAGGCCCGCGCGTCGTCGAGCGAGGCGTCGTCGAGTTCCTCAATCGAGCCGATTCCCGGACGCCGCATCGGCAGAACGTCGAAGGCGTTTTCGGGAATAACGAACCGCTGAAACCGGCCATAGGGCGGCGCAAGCACGCGTTGGCGCAGCTCTTCCTTCACGATGGAACGCTCTTTCTCGAACACCTCATCATCAACCACCGGGAAGGCCATCCGCTCACGATGCGTCCACAGCATCGTTTCGAGATATTGCGCGGGCACCGTCTCATAATAGTTGGTGCGGTCGATCCAGTTCGACGCGTTGCGCTGGCCGCCCACATCCTCAGTCAGCTTGTTGACCATGTTGTAGGGCATGTTGACGGTCTTGCGGCTGAGGATGTGTTCGAAAAGGTGGCTGAACCCAGCGCGCCCTTCGGGATCATGCTTCGATCCAACCTTGTACCACAGCGAGGTGGTGACGTTCGCGGTCGAGTTGTCCGGCAACGCGATCACTTCGAGGCCGTTATCCAGCACCCAACGCGTGTATTCGATCTTGGGCGCGGAGAGCGTGGGCGCGTCGGCGCTTTCGGTGTGACCATCAGCCATGGCCGGTGTTCCCGCGCCAAGGGTCAAAACGGCCGCGCCGCTGAGAAGAAGTGCCCGTATCATTTGTGAAAGTCCCCGATCTGAAAATCTTTCGCCGATTAAAGCGCAGGACGAGGGCGGGCTCAAGGGGTTGAGCGCAGCGGGAGCCGAACAAGTGCATCATTCATCGACGGCGTCGGCGCTAACTGAGCGCAAAATCTCAAGCGCCTCCTCGCGCCGCTCCCATGGCACGAAGAGGTGATCGTGGTGATAGGCGGCGATGACATTGCACGGCAGGCCTTTGGTCGCGAGTGCGGTGGCGACCGCTGCGGTCAGCCCCACACCTTCGAGCGCGGAGTGCACTTGCAAGGTGATGCCTGCAAATAAAGGCCCCGGATCATCGCGCCGCGCGCGGATCACCAGCGTCATGCCTTCATCTTCACGCACCATCGCAAAGGTGCGGTGAAGCAAATCGATGAAATCCTCATCCGGCCCATGCGGGACAAAGCGATAACGCCCCTCGCGCAAAGTGGGCTCCATCCCCGCCAGCATCGCGTTGAGGTCGCTGACGGGGGTGGTCGTCACAGGATGTACTTCGAAAGATCAGTGTTGCCAGCAAGGTTGGCGAGCCGCTCTTGCACATAGGCTGCGTCGATGGTCACGGTCTGGCCTTCGTATTCCTCGGCCTCAAAGCTGATTTCCTCGAGCAGCTTTTCCATCACCGTCTGCAAACGCCGCGCGCCGATATTTTCGACGCTTTCGTTCACCTGCGCGGCAATCTTGGCGACCTGGCCAACCGCGTCATCGGTGATGTCGAGCTCAACCTTCTCTGTGCCGATCAGGGCGCGGTATTGCTCAACCAAATTGGCGCGCGTTTCGGAGAGGATGCGCACAAAGTCCCGTTCAGTCAGCGCTCGCAGTTCGACCCGGATCGGCAGGCGGCCTTGGAGTTCGGGCAGCATGTCCGAAGGCTTGGCCACGTGGAACGCGCCGCTGGCGATAAACAGCACGTGGTCGGTTTTCATCGGACCGTATTTGGTTGCGACCGTCGTTCCCTCGATCAGCGGAAGCAAGTCGCGCTGCACACCTTCGCGGCTGACGCTACCGCCACGCACATCGGAAACGGCGATCTTGTCGATCTCATCTAAGAAGACGATCCCGTTGGTCTCTGCGTTTTGAAGCGCGGCCTGGTTTACATCGTCATCGTCGAGGCGCTTGTCAGCCTCTTCATCGACCAACCGGTCCCACGCATCGGGTACGCGCATCTTCTGCCGCTTGGTCGGCTTCTTGCCGAGCGCTTTGCCCATCATGTCGGACAGGTCAATCATGCCAACATTGCCGCCCATATTGCCCATATCGAAGGGCATCGAGCGTTCTTCGGAGACCTCGATTTCAACTTCAGTGTCGTTCATCGAATTGTCAATGATGCGCGCCTTGAAGCTTTCGCGGGTCGCCTCGCTGGCGTTGGTGCCGACCAGTGCGTCCAGCAATCGCTCCATCGCGGCTTCGGACGCGGCTTCGCGCACGCTTTCGCGGCGGCGCTCTTTTTCCAAGCGGATCGCCTCTTCGACAAGGTCACGTGCGATCTGTTCGACGTCGCGTCCGACATAGCCGACTTCGGTGAACTTGGTCGCTTCGACCTTCACGAAGGGCGCTTCGGCGAGCTTGGCCAGACGGCGGCTGATCTCGGTTTTGCCGCAGCCGGTCGGCCCAATCATCAAGATGTTCTTGGGCGTGACTTCATCGCGCAAATCGGGGCCAAGCCGTTGTCGACGCCAGCGATTGCGCAGCGCCACAGCGACGGCGCGCTTGGCGTCTTTTTGCCCGATAATGTGATCATCCAAAGCGGCGACAATCGCCTTAGGGGTAAGGTTTTCAATCATGCTGCGCGATTTGGGGGGCTCAGCCGCGCGACGCAAGAGCTGCAATGCACTCAGCGTCTAATTGCAGGGAATAATCCCTCAAGCCGTGAGCCGCTTCTGATGATCGACAACGCCGATTTTTCTGCCCGTAAGGCGGCGGTTCAACGCGGCCGTCATCGGACGCTCCACCCGATCGTAGAAGAACCAGCTAATGACACACGAAAGAGCGCTCACGGTTATCAAGAAATCCCATGGGCCTGGTTCAAATGGCACCAATTGCGGATAAAGTCCGTACCATGCCCAGGCCACCGGAACATGCAAAAGATAGAGCGCGTAGCTCATATCCCCCAGTTTCGAGATCAAACCGGGTGCTGGAAGTGGAGTTGGCCCAGCGATGATGGAAAAGGCAAGTAGAAGCGCGGGCAACCCACACCAAACCACGTAGTCGAAGCCCATGGCGTAGGGAAACGCAGGTTTAGGCACAAAAATGATCATCACTACCGCCGCCACGAGCGCCGCTGCACGCAAAGCAAGCGGCGCTGACCAACCGCGTTCGCGCAGCAGAGCTAGGCCCATACCAGGGATGAAAACCAACAGGATCGGACGCGTTATCGTCCACATAAAGGGGCTATCTACCGCTGCTTCCTTCACGATGAAAAGGCCTGCGATCACCAGTCCGCTCAGCGCCAAGCAGGCTCCAATGATAGCCATTCTGCGCCCGTGCGTCATGAACGCGCCAAGCACGCCGTAAAAGAGCAGCTCATAGAACAACGTCCAACCTGGCCACAAAAACGGATAACTGCGAAAGTCATCAGAATAGGTCAGGTTAGGGACGAGCAGAAGCGATTGGCAGACATGCCACATGTTCACCGGCTGCGGCGCAATCGTGGCAAAGACGATAACCAACGCCACTGTGCCAATCCAGTATGGTGGCATAATTCGAGTGAGACGGCGCGCCCAGAAGAACGAACGCGCGTCCGACCGACCAAAAAGTTTCGTCGAACTTGTGACCATGACATAGCCAGAAATCACAAAAAACAGCATGACCGCACCCTGGCTGGCGCGCGATCCGTCAAAGCTAAAGCCGAAGCCGCCGCCCAATTCGTCGGCGAAGGACCACATTAGGTGCAGAAACGCGACAGTGCCCGCAGCAACTGCCCGCAGCAACTGGATTTCCACTAGTTTAGGCGCTGGCAAGTCGGGCGTCGGCGAGTGTATAGTCATGTCCGCGCTCGCAAACTTTGGGGCAATTTGCCTGATTGTCAGGCGGCTACGCTGATGGCCGCGTGCCTCCCGCGCGACTGCGTCTATACTTTCTCAACAGTTACTTCTCCGTTAGTGAAGACGCAGATATCCGCGGCGACGGCCATGGCCTTGCGCGCGATCATTTCCGCGTCGTCTTCGTATTCGGCCAATGCGCGCGCGGCGGCGAGAGCGTAATTGCCGCCAGACCCGATGGCCGCAATACCCCCTTCGGGTTCCAGAACGTCGCCATTGCCAGTGAGGACGAGCAGCGTCTCGTCATCGGCGACGATCATCAGCGCTTCCAGATTGCGCAGATATTTGTCCGTGCGCCAATCCTTGGCGAGTTCGACCGCAGCGCGCAGCAATTGGCCGGAATATTGCTCAAGCTTGGCTTCGAGCCGCTCAAACAGGGTGAACGCGTCGGCGGTCGCGCCCGCAAAGCCCGCCACCACTTTGCCTTCGGCGCCGATCCGGCGGACCTTGCGCGCGTTGGGCTTCATCACGGTGTTGCCCATGGAAACCTGACCATCGCCCGCGATGACGGTTTTGTCGCCGCGCTTCACGCCAACAATGGTGGTGCCGTGCCACTGGATAAGGCCGTGGCTTGCCTGTTCTTGTGTCATGACCGGGAGATATGGCGCGCAGCCCGCCGGTTCAAGCCATGGTTCTCAGCTTAGGGTCGACACCTTTTGAGCCCGAGACGTCTTAAGGTCCGCCTGGGCCACCCGCACCACCCGGGCCACCAGCGCCAACCGCGCCGATATTGCCGAACAGATCCTGCAAGAACCCACGCTCACGCCCAAGGGTAGGCGTTTTGTCGCCTTCGGGACGCAAATACACGACTTTGTCGACGCCCGAGCGTTCCACGCCGGTCACATTGCCAGCGTCATCAAACCTCACCGCCAAAACGCCATGCGTCTTGATCTTGGGGCGCACGAAGGGGCGACGGCCAGTGACGCTGGAGACGTAATACCAGGTCGGTTCGCCATATTGGCTGGCAAAGGTGGGACGGCCCAATGTGCCTTCGACTGAACGTTGATTGTCCAGCCCAGGCTGAATGCTGCGCAAAAGGACGTTGTCGGTGACATAGCCGCGCGTTTCGCGGATCGAGGAACACGCGCCCAAGGCGGCCAGTGTTCCGGCCAGAACCGCGATCTTGGCTGCCTTGGAAACCACTCCCGAACGCGCTTTGGGGTGAGTTGTTGGCCGCTTAATGTGCATTCTTCCCGTCAATTCCTTTGCGATGGCATGCCCGTCCCGTCATCCCACCTGCGTACCTGTTTGCATTGCCTTACGGGCAAGCCAGCCGCCTTGCAATGTGGCTTGGTCATTCGTTTTGCGTTCAGCCACAAGGTTGACGCTTCAAGCTCGCCAAAGCCCTCCACCTGCCCAGTGTGTCTTGAATTGCAAATGAATGGATTGCGCCCCACAAGAAACACAAACACTTGTGGAACATCACATCACCTGCGGTGTTCTGAAGGGGAAACAAATCTCCGCCTGTCGGAGACACAATGGGAATCGCAAACCACCAATGTCCTTTCTCTCCCGCCTTCTGGGGACTGCGCCTGACCCGCGCGAAGCCATTCGCCCGCTGTGGCACCGCGTGGTCGAACTCGCGCGCGAGCCATCGTACTACGCCGATTGCAACGTAGCGGATTCGGTGGGCGGACGCTTCGACCTGATCACCGGAGTGCTGTGTGTCGTGATGGTTCGGCTTGAGGCGAGCGAGATGCGGGCGGAAAGCGCGCTTTTGGCGGAACTCTTCGTCGAAGATATGGATGGCCAATTGCGCGAATTCGGGGTCAACGATGTGGTTGTCGGAAAGCGAATCGGCAAATTGATGAGCGTGCTGGGCGGGCGCCTGGGCGCCTATCGCGGGGCGTTGGTCGATCAGGACCGCGAACGCATGATGGCCGCCGTCACGCGCAACGTGACCTTTAGCGAAGACAGCGATGAAGCCGCTGGTGCGGCCGGCGTCGCCGACAAATTGCTAAGCCTGAGCGAACGGCTTGCCGGGCGCAGCGACGAAGAATTACTCAAAGCCAATGGGATCTGGTGAATGATATGTTGGGATCAAATAACGAAGCGGGTGAACTGACTCGCATGGTCAAGGCCAGACTGCTGCCTGCAAGCGCAGTCCTGGTCGAGGCCGACGAACGCGAACGCGCGGCGTTGGCGGAACGGTTCGGCGTCGAATCGATCGAGTCCTTGAGCGCAAGCGTCGAGCTTGAGCTGTGCCAGAAAGGCGTCCGCGCCGAAGGCTCTCTCAAAGCGCGGATCACGCAGCTTTGCGCGGTGTCCGAAGAGCCCTTCCCCGTCAAAATTGATGAGCCGGTCGTGCTTCGTTTCATCGAAAGCGGCACATCAACTTTGACCCCCAGCGACGAAGACGAGATCGATTTCGAGCTCACCGCCGATGATTGCGATGAAATCGAATACGATGGCGAAAGCTTCGATCTGGGCGAAGCGGTAGCGCAGACTTTGGGACTGGCCATCGACCCGTACGCCGAAGGGCCTGGGGCGAGCACCGCGCGCAAAAAGGCTGGCATCGTCGAGGAAGAGCAACAAGATGGCCCGCTGGCGGCAGCGCTGTCTGCTCTTAAGAAGGACTAATTTCTCTCCGTCAGAGGCTTTGCTTTCCACGGATTGACGAACAGCTCCTCCACCGGGACATCAAAATAGGCTGCCATGCGATACGCCATGGGCAGTGAGGGATCGTACTTGTCCGCCTCGACCGAGATTACAGTCTGGCGCGAGATGTCCAGCGCATCAGCGAGATCCGCCTGTTTCAAACCGCGCGCCTTGCGCAGCTCGCGCAAGCAATTCTTCATTCCGCCGCTCCGCGTCCGCGCCATTTCCAGATCAGATAGACGACCAGCATCCCGGTGAATTCGGCGAGAAACAGGTAGACCGCGCCAAGACTCATATCGCTGTGCCGCCCGGTCATCACCACGACGGTGACCAAGAATAAGACCGCTCCCAAATTACCGCCCCACCACCAACTGTTGAGTTGGCCTTGCTTCTGCACATCGTCCGTGGCGCGCCACCAGAGCCATGAAAGGAACATGACCGCGCCCACCACCAGGAACAAGAACGGCAGCACCAAGGCCGGGTTGGCGACAGCACCGCTAGCGGGGATCGTCTTTCCAATGACCACACCAGCTACAAGCGCCGACCCAAAAGCGAGCGCCGCGTAGGCCCAGAACTTTTTGTGATACGACATGCGAGTTTTCCCTTTGACACCACAAGAATGTCAGAAGGTTTAGACATCAATTGATAAAAGTCAAAAGTCTTTTACATTTGCGGATAGCCGGACCGTATTGGAGACCCTACTCCGCGCCTTCGGGACGTCCCGCACCTTTCTCGGGAAGGCGGAACACGACCTTCTCGATACACCCGGTCAGTCCGCCCTGCGTCTTCTTGTATAGCGCGCTGGATAGGACCCTTTTCGCGGCCTCGCCCAATTCCTTGGTCGGTTGCGCGTCGAGCAGTTCGATATTGCCGATCTGGCCCCAAGAAGCGACGTCATAACGAAAGATAGCCCAGCCTTCGATCCCTCGGCGCTGGTAATGTTTGGGATAGGCCAGCTTGGGCGCTTTGGCCCAGCGATCATCCGCCTCGCACGCGTCGGGCCATTCGCCAAACTGCGCAAGATCAGGCGCCTCAGGCGCCGGGATCACGTCCGCCGCTGTGAAATCATAACGCCAGCAGCCGGTGCGCGGATCTTCGTCGACCCAGCGCGAATCGCTCAAAGCCTTTTTCGACGCCGCTTCCAACTTGGGTTCCCCGTTGCCGCCAACGGTTTCGATCCCGAATGGCGCACCGTCTTCGTCGATATTGTAGGAGATCATCACCCAATTGTTCGCGCCGGGCCGCTTGGGCAATTTGCGATAATCGGGGGTGTGCCTTTCAAGTTGGCGCGCGCGGCTTGCGAAACAATCGCCTTCCACGAAACGCGGCCAGGTGTCTTTGGGCACGGGCGCGCGGCGCGAATGGATCACCAAAGTGATCAAATCCGCAAGCGAGGCTTCGTCATAGGGCGTAATCGTCTGCGTGAAGGTCACCTGGCACTGCGTCACCGCCTTCTGCGGTGTGAAGCGCGCAGCGGCGAGAGCGGGTTCGAGATCGACGCCAAAAGTTCGGCCACGCCCACCCATGCTCGCAACCATTGAAAGCGCGCGCCCCTCTTCGCCCAGCGCAAAATCGTAAATGACGCGCGGTTGCGCCTGTGGCGGGCGAGAGGTGCGGATAGGGATGCGGCGCGGAATAGAATTCGCGCCGAAGGTCACGCCGTTATTACAGGTCACTTCGCTGGCGTCCCATGAAATCAGTTTTGCCACGCGTTTTGGCCGGCTCGACGCGGCTTGAACTGTCGCGATGGGCTGTTCGCTATGTGCTCCGCTATCAACCGCGTAGCCCATTGCAAGCGCAAGAAAACCCTCAAAGAACAACGCCATCATCTCCCAATCGATCCACCTGATGCCGCAAGCTATCACCGCGAAAGGCGCTGATCAAAGGGTGTTGGAGACGAAGGGTGTTGGCTGTCTAGACTTTGGCCTTAGGCGGACGCGGATCGCGAAAACCGTTCCACTTCTCCGCGTGGAACCACGAGCAAACAAGCTCGGGCCGAGCGGCGTGCAGCGCTTCAAATTCGCGGCGTGGCGCGTTCAAGGCGGTTTCGAGCAAGCGTAAGCTGGCCATGCCATGCAAGGGCGTCAGATCCTGATCTTCCAACCGGGTCGAAACCAGTAACAGCGCTTCAAGCTCGAATTCGGCAAGCGGCGCCAGGCTTTCGATCCGCTGGTCGGTGTTCATCGAGCCTTCGATACCAAGGACCTTGAGCTGCGACGCCATTGGCTTGAGCCAATCGAGGGTCGTTAAGTGTTTGGCGTTTTCTATGATCAGAGCCTCTAGCTGCGGCAATCGCAGCAAGGGCGTGAAATCCTCAATATTGCGCGGGCTATCGATCCGCAGGAATTTGAGACGCTCAAGCTGGATGAGCGGCGTCAAATCCTTGGCGGTCGTCGGCCAGGCCAGTTCGAGATATTCAAGCTGACTAAGCTGACAAATTTCTTCGAGGAAATCCTGATCGGTGGCTTCAGCCGACAGGCCCCTGAGCCCGGAGAACCGGCTGATCCCGCGATGCGATTTCTTCTCACGTCGAAACTGCACCGCCTCGGCATCAGGCGGAATTCTCTCGACATCATCGAAGCGCGCCGCGTCGCGCCACAGCCTCGTGATGTGCGGATGGTAGTGATAGCGCATGGCGCTAACCTAAGCTCAGAAGGTTACAGCTTGGTTGGCATGGCCGCGCCGTCCTAGAACGGGATGTCGTCGTCCAGATCGTCATAGCCGCCAGCGCCGCCGCCCTGGTTGCCCCCACCTGAGCCACCACCTGAGCCACCGCCGGAGCCGCCGCCTTGGTTCCAGCCGCCGCCACCTTGGCTGCCACCTCCGCCGCCGTAGCCGCCGCCAGAGCTTTGACCACCGCCATAGCCGCCGCCGCCACCGCCGCTGCCCTGCGGACCGTCGAGCATGGTAAGCGTGCCGTTATAGCCGCGCAGCACCACTTCGGTGGAGTAGCGATCGTTACCGGACTGGTCCTGCCATTTGCGGGTTTGCAGCTGGCCTTCGATGAAGACCTTCGATCCCTTTTTCAGGAACCGCTCAACCACGTTGACCAGCCCTTCGGAAAAGATCGCGACCGTGTGCCACTCGGTGCGCTCCTGCCGCTCTCCGGTGTTGCGGTCTTTCCATTGTTCGCTGGTGGCGATGCGCAGGTTGGCGACCTTGCCGCCGTTCTGGAAGCTGCGAATTTCGGGGTCTGCCCCGAGATTACCGATCAGCATCACTTTGTTGAGCGAGCCCGCCATGAATGTGTCCTTCCCGTCAGATGTCTGGTGTCCCGCGCCAAGCAGCACGGGTGATTCTCTGGCGCGACTTTAGGACAGGTCCAAGCCCTGAGGGTAGTCACCTGAGGCCTTATCCACCTCCGATATGGTGGAAATTACCTAGAGGGGTAACGCAGACGGCCCAAAAAGCGGCTGAGGCTGGGCAATTCGACGTCGCGGTTGGTGAACTTCGCCTTCGCCTTCTCAAATTTCATCACGCCTTCAATGCGGCGTTCGAGGAATTCGTAGGTCTTTTCCTTCCCGTCGCTGTCATCATTAATGAAGAAAGCCAGCGTCGCGGAATAGATGCCCGCCAAGATCGTGCGCTTGGTGTAGTGGTTGTAATCGGTCGAAGTGTCGCCCGCGAGCCGCCACATGATGTCTGCGCTGCGCCAGCCGATCTTCAGCGCGCGGGGAGCGTTTTGCGGCATCGCCATAACCGACATCGCGCGGCGCACCGCTTCGTCAATGTCTTCGACCGCTTTCAGACGGAACGTGACGAGTTCACGAATGCGTTCGCGAATCTTGAGTTCGGCGAGCCTTTCCTGCGGCCATTCGGCCTCCATCGCTTCGTCAACGCTGGTGATCCAGGCCTCGATCATGTCCATCGCGCGGCCATTCAAAGGCTTTTGCGGGAAGGCCAGTTTCGCCACATCGACATCGCATCCCGACATTTCCGCCGCCGCGATCAGGGCCGTTTCATTCCAGCCATCAAAAATAGCAGACGCCGCGATATCGGGAGCCAGCGCCACGCGCAGCTCATCTAGAGTCATGTTGGCGAAATCAGTCGGCGTGTCAGTCATATCAGAAAGAAGGCCCGTAGGACTTCGTGGTTCCCTTGCCTTCGCGATCTTTGTCCGCTGCGGCGAATTCCTGCATGATCCGATCGTTCCCAGCCATCAACTCGGCGTATTGGCGCGCCGAACGGCCCGAATTGTCGTTGCGATCGGGATCAGCGCCTTCTTTGAGCAAACGCGCAATCAGTTCCGAATTGCGCGCGTGCACGGCGGAAATTAGCGGGGTTTCGCCCTGCTGATCGGCGACATCGACCTGCGCGCCGCCTTTGACCAACGCCTCAACACTATCGAGATCGCCAAAGGCGGCCGCGATCTGGATCGGGTAAATGCCTTTCTTGTCCTTGATGTTGGGATCGGCCCCGCGTTGGATCAGAAACCGCACCCACAAGGCGTCGCGCCGTTCGACCACGATATGCAGGCCGGTGCGGCCATTGGTGATATCGCGCGAATTGATAAGCTGCGTGCCCGGCTTGTTCAGCATCTCAGTCACGAGGTTGCCATCGCGTTCATCGACCGCTTCGAGGAATTCATACCCTTCCGAAAACAGCTGCGCCGACGCGGGCGCGATCAACGCCCCCGGTGCAACACCCGCAATCGCGACACAGAAAACCGCACTGGCAATCGCGCCGCCCATTCCTAATTTGCGCATAACAGAGCCTGACACGCTGTGATCCTTTCGCCTATGCTGTCCCATATTGTTGTCCTAAAGAGCCCGGACAAGCCCCTGAACCCCCAAATACGGGTCTATTGCTTGGCCGCCAGTTAGCAGAGCATGAATATCACTCTCAAGCCCCCCTTCACCCGTTCGTTTGCCCTCGCCGCGTTGGCGGCGCTATCGCTCTCCGCGTGCGTGCCAGACGCAGCGGTCCCTCAGGAACCGCCGCTGGCCGGCGCGGATATTGGCGGGCCGTTCACTCTGACCAGTTCCACCGGTGACACAGTGTCGTGGGAGGATTTTCGTGGGAAGTACGCGGTGGTCTATTTTGGCTACGCCTATTGCCCCGATGTCTGCCCCACTGACATGCAGCGCACCGCGCAAGGTTTGCGCGAGTTTGCTGAGCAAGACGCGAGTGCCGCCGCCAAGGTGCAGGCGGTCTTCATCACCATCGATCCCGAGCGCGACACTCAAGAAGTGGTGGGCGAATTCACATCTGCTTTTTCCGATGACCTGATGGGCCTGACCGGCAGCCCCGAGGCGATCAAACAGGCCGCCGACGCGTTCCGTGTTTATTACAAAAAGGGCGAAGAAACTGAGAGCGGCGCCTATCTCGTCGACCACACCAACATCGTCTATCTGTTTGATCCGGCGGGCGAACCGTTGGCCATGCTGCCGACCAACGAGGGCGCCGACGCGGTCGCCGCTGAGCTCGCCAAATGGGTGAACTAAGAGAAAACTTCTGGGAGCGGCCGATTGGCGAGCTCAACCGCGAGGAGTGGGAGGCGCTGTGCGACGGCTGCGGGCGATGCTGCACGCACAAGATCGAGGACGCCGACACCGGCGAAATCGAACAAACCAACGTCGCGTGCAAGCTGCTTGATACCGACACAGCGCAGTGCTGCGATTACCGCAATCGCAAGGCGTTCGTGCCCGATTGCCTGCGCCTGACGCTGGCGATTGTCGAAGATGTCCCGTGGCTCCCCT
Organism: Pseudomonadota bacterium; assembly: GCA_039033755.1. GTDB lineage: Bacteria > Pseudomonadota > Alphaproteobacteria > Sphingomonadales > Sphingomonadaceae > Erythrobacter. Next base: position 19,447 of record JBCCBZ010000017.1, read on the forward strand.
CCACTTGCGCTTACCGAGTGCGCGCCGAAGGGCGGCCTTTGCCTGCCTGGCACTACCTGATCAGCGGCGATCGGGAGGCGGTCAAACGCGTTGGCGTGTCGGTTGCGGGCCGGGTGGTGAACGAAACCGAAGCCGGTCCCCTGGAGCACCATATCGTGGACTGGGGACCGCCCCGGCTGGACAATCTCGCCGCGCCTGAGTTTGATGCGGTCTGCGATGCGAATTCGGAATAGGCCAGATAAAGGGAAAGGCGGCGCGATATGATCGATTGGTTAAAACGCGCCGCTATCGATCCAACGGCCGATCCCGAGATTGAGCTTAACGGAACCAGCGTCCCGATCACCCTGCGCCGCCATCCCACCGCCAAACGCCTGACCCTGCGCCTCGCTCCTGATGGCAGCGCGGTGAAGATCACGCTGCCGCGCTGGGCCGATGGCAATGAAGCGCTGGCCTTCGCGCACGCTCGGCAGGATTGGCTTGCCAAACAGCACGCGCGCATTCCCAGCCGATCCGCGCCGCAAGCGGGCGGCGATCTTATGTTTCGCGGGCAAGCGACAATGATCGATTGGGATGAAAAAGCCCCGCGCCGGCCCAAGTTGGACGGCGGCGCTTTGCGCGTCGGCGGCGCAGCCGAAGGGCTGGAGGCGCGGATCAGGCGTTGGCTTGAGGCGCAAGCGCTAACTCTGTTCGAAGGCGATCTGGCCGACTATGTGACCGCCGCCCGGCTCGATCCTGTGCCCATTGGCCTCAGCCGCGCACAAAAGCGTTGGGGATCATGCTCAGACGGCGGAGCGAGCGGACAACGCCGCATCCGCATCAACTGGCGGCTGGTGCAGGCGCCCGATTTTGTGCGCCGTTCGGTGGTCGCGCATGAAGTGGCGCACCTCGTCCATTTTGACCACAGTCCCGCCTTCCACGCGTTGCTTGGCGACATTTTCGAAGGCGACATCGTCGAAGCGGATGGTTGGCTCAAAGCCAAGGGGCGCACGCTCTACACCGCCTTTGGGTGACCAGGGCGAGCGCGAAACCTGCGCCCATCCCTTAGATTCTCATTAACCCTGTTCGGTTAAAACGCGGTCATGTTTCGCAGCACCGCCTTTGCCGCGGCTCTTTGGACCGTAGCCAGCGTCGGCCTCCTCGCGTCGACGCAGGGCGGCGCGTGGGCGCAAGGAAACTGCGAAAACTGCGATCTGCCGCCCGGATGCCGGGGCAATGGCAACCAAAAGCCAAAACCCAATGGCAATCGCAACTGCCAGACGCTGTCGATTTCGGTTGAAAGCGATATCGATTTTGGCCGGGTTGTGGTGCTTAAACGCGGCGAAGGCCGGGTTCTGTTGGACCTCGACACAGGTCGGACCACTTTGATCGGGGATCTGGAAGATCTGGGCGGCATGCCTATCACCGGTCAGGCGACGATCACGGGATCGCCGTTTGAACCGCTGAATATCAGTTTGCCCAGCCGCGTGTCGATGCGCGACGCAACCGGTGGTCAGGCGGAGATCGATGATTTCGTGACTGACCTTTCCGCTCTGCCCACCTTGGACGCCAATGGCCAACTGACCTTCCGATTTTCTGGAACGCTGGTGCTGAACGCGCAAACCCGCGCGTCGGGTCGGCTTCGCGGCCGGGTGCCGATCAGCGTCGAATATCAATAGACCATCAGGTTCACATCCCGGGGCGTGTTGAGCGCGGTGCAACCACTGGCGCTGCGCGGCGTGTCGCACTATATTGCGTTTCATGTCTTCGCTAACCCGCTTCAATCCCAAGACCGGCCTTGTCGATTTCTGGCATGAGTTTCGCAGGCCGAACCCGTTACGCGTGCCGATGCTGCTGGCCTCGACCGTGCCGTTGCTGGTGATTTTCTACTGGCTGTCGGGCGAAACGCATTATTCGAACCCCGAACGCCCGGTCATCACCTATATTTCAACCTTGGATCAGGCCCGCAGCGACGCGGAGATCATCGCCTCGAACGAATCCAACCAGGAAGTGAAAGACCTGCGCGAAGCGGCGGCGGATGACCTGGCTGAGCGCAAGCGTGAGATCTACAAACAACTGGGACGCGGCCTTGGCATGGACGTCGATAAAATCGCCGCCGAAGCCGATGCGCGCAAAGCCGCCGAAGAAGCCGCCGCCGCCGAACGGCGCGCTGGACGGGTCGCTCCATCGAGCGCGGACGCCGACAGCGCCGAAAGCCCGCAGCCATAAGCGCTAAACCGCCCAGTGACGCTGACTGGATGGCCGCCACCGCGCGGCTCGCCTCGCGCGCGCGCCCCACCAGTCGGCCCAATCCGGGTGTGGCGTGCATCATCGTGAAGGGTGGCCGCGTGCTATCCACCGGGTGTACGCGTGAAGGTGGCCGCCCCCACGCCGAAGCGGACGCGCTTTCCCGCCTGGAACCGGGCGTAGCGAGGGGCGCGACCATCTACGTCACGCTTGAACCGTGCGCTCACCGATCAGAGCGCGGCCCGGCTTGTTCGGAACTTTTGAGCGCCGCGGGCCCTGCGCGCGTGGTCATCGGCCAACGCGATCCCGACCCGCGGACCGCGGGCAAAGGCATCGCCAAACTGGAAGAGGCTGGCGTTGGCGTGAGCTTGCTCGACGACGAGGCCTCCTATCGCAGTCTTGCTGGTTTCCTCACCCGTCAGACGAGAGCGCGGCCCTATGTCACGCTCAAACTCGCGCAGTCGCTCGACGGGTGCATCGCGCTGGCAGATGGGACCAGCCAATGGATCACGGGCGAGGCGGCGCGCGCGCACTGCCACGCGATGCGAGCGCGCAACGACGCCATTCTGGTGGGCGGCGGCACATGGCGCGCGGACAGCCCGCGTCTTGATGTGCGTTTGCCAGGCCTCGAACGGCGCAGCCCTGACCGGGTGATCCTGACACGCGGGGTCCAGCCTGACGGCGCGCGCGTCATCAACACGCCCGAACAAATCGCCCATCTCGAAGGAGTGCTGTATCTCTATATCGAAGGCGGCGCGGCGACGGCGGCCAGCTTTCTCAAAGCCGACCTGGTGGACGAACTGCACCTCTATCAGGCCCCGATTTTGATTGGCGGCGATGGGCTCAGCAGCCTTGGCGCGCTGAGCCTCACCGACCTCGCCGACGCGCATGGCCGCTGGACGCTGAGTGAAACGCGATCGCTTGGCAGTGACCGTTTCACCGCCTATTTGCGCACTCGAACCTGACCCTCAAACAGAAAGCCCAACTTTTCCATGTTCACCGGCATCGTCACCGCCATCGGCACCATCACCAAGGTCGAACAACGCGGCGATCTACGTCTTCGCATCGCCGCCCCGCTCGACCCGGCGCGCATCGATATCGGCGCCTCGATTGCGTGCTCCGGCGTGTGCCTGACCGTCGTCGACCGCGGCGGCACTGAGGGAGACGCATGGTTCGACGTCGACGTCTCCGCCGAAAGCGTCAGCCGCACGCGCAAGGGCATGTGGGAAGACAAAGCGACCATCAATATCGAGCCGTCCCTGCGCATCGGCGACGAGTTGGGCGGCCATATCGTCACCGGCCACGTCGATTCCGTCGGCGAAGTTGTCATGTCCAAACGCAAAGGCGACAGCTGGCGCGTGGAAATCGGCGCGCCAGCTGAAATGGCCCCTTTCATCGCCGAAAAAGGCTCGATCACGGTCGATGGCGTCTCTCTTACCGTCAACTCTGTGAGCGATAACGCTGACGGCACCTGCGATTTCGCGCTTAACATCATCCCTCACACAGCCGAGGTCACCACACTGGGCGACCTCACTCAAGGCGACGAGGTCAATCTCGAAATTGACGTCTTGGCGCGTTACCTAAAGCGCATGCAGTCGCTCGCCGCGAACTGAGCGCCTCCAAAGCACACCAGCCCAACGACCAAGGAACCGCCATGAGATTCCCGCAAGCCCATCGCCGTCAGATCCTGGGATCCACTGCCGCCGCCTTTGCCGCTTTCGTCGCCAGCGGCGCGGGCGCCAGGACCGGGCAGTCACGGACCCCTTCGGCCAAAGCCAGCGCATCGCCTGCGCCCAAGACCGATTTGGTGCCAGACCCCGATGGCGTGCTCGATCTGCCCGAAGGCTTCTCCTACCGCGTCGTCTCACAATTGGGCGATGCCCTGGACGATGGGCTATCCGTGCCCGACGCCGCCGATGGCATGGGCTGCTTCGCCTTGCCGGGGGGCGATATCGGATTGGTGCGGAACCACGAACTCACACCGGGCAAAGACGCCGGTGGCGCGCTGTCCGATGGCTACGCTCGCGGCCCCGATGGAGCCGTCTTCCCGGGCGGCACGACGAATATCGTGCTCGACGGCGAAACGCTCGCGGTCAAACGCCAGTTTCGCTCCATCGCGGGGACGATCCGCAATTGTTCAGGCGGGATCACGCCATGGGGCACATGGCTCACCTGCGAAGAGCCCGGCTGGGGCATGGATAAGCTGCCCGACCACGGCTATGTTTTTGAAGTGCCCGCCGGCGCGACCAGCATGGTCGAGGCCAAACCCTTGAAAGCCATGGGCCGTTTCAACCACGAAGCCGCCTGCGTCGATCCGGCCACCGGCATCGTCTATATGAGCGAGGACCACCCCGAAGGCCTGCTCTACCGCTTTGTGCCCAATGCGCCGGGCGATTTGGCCAAGGGCGGCCAATTGCAGGCGTTGGCCCTGACATCGGGCATCCGCGATTCGAGCAACAAGGGCGAGGTGATGCTTCGCCAAAATGTGCAATACACCGCGCGCTGGATCGACCTCGACAACCCAGAGGCCCCGGCCAACGACCTGCGCACCCGAGGAGCCGAAGCGGGCGCGTTGGTCATCTCGCGCGGCGAAGGCCTGCATATGGGCCTGGATGGCGGCGTGGGCGAGTTTTACCTGTGCTCGACCAGCGGCGGGGCCAAGGGCCTCGGCCAGATTTTCCGCATCCGCATCGGAGCCTTGGACGGGGTAGACACACTGGAGCTGTTCTTCGAAAGCGAAAGCAAAGAACAGTTCGATTTCGGCGACAATTTGACCGTGGCCCCATTTGGCGATCTGATCGTGTGCGAGGATCAATACACCGAGGTCGTCAACAACCGCTTGATCGGCATCACGCCTGCGGGCGAAGCCTACATATTCGGCAAGCTCAACATGCAAACCGAGCTCGCCGGAGGCTGCTTCTCACCCGACGGCAAGACCTTCTTCGTAAACGCCTATTCCCCGGCGAAGACGCTGGCGATTACGGGGCCGTGGGAGGAATTTGCGGCGCGGGGATAGAAGAACGGGCAATAATAAGATACTTGCAATCAAGACGAGGGAGGTCGTCTTGGTATGCGGGCTACTATTCGAACGGTCTTTATTGCTACTTTAGCGGCGTTGACGCTTACCAGCACTGACACACTGCAAGCGCAAGAGCCCGAGACTAGCGTCGAAGAACTGCGCAAGCAAACGCGCGAGGATATCCAAGCGGGTTACGAGCTTTTCGCCAAGCACCATCCGGGGATGTATAATCCGCTCGATCCGACCTTCGGAGAGCGATTAAAGACCGCCCGCGATGAGGCGTTGGCAAAGGCAGACACGGTTACGAACGCTGTTGAGCGTTTCCTTGCTTCGCGCGTGATCAATCGCTCCTTGGCAGACGGTCATGCAAGACTGGCGTTTGGCCTGAATGGGGAGACCTACGCCTGGCCAGGATTTCGCGCGGTTTGGCGCGGAGATGCTCTTTATGTGACCCTTTCTGACCATGCGACCCCAAAGCGCGGTGACAAGCTGCTCTCGTGCGATGGGCGGCCTGCGAACGACCTGATCAGGGAAGAAGTCTTTACCGCTTGGGGGCACCCGGAAGAGGCAGGGCATTGGTGGATCTGGGGAGAGATGTTCTTCGAGCGTCGCAACACCTCTGTCATACCCCAGCCGGAAGTGTGCCGCTTCCAATCACCTGACGGCAATTTCAAAGACGTAGAATTGGAATGGGTCCCTTTCCCTCAAGACCGACGCGGAGAATTCAACACTTGGAGCAAAAGACCGCTTGTTGGGATGAAGCGGCTCGATAATGGGCTGCGCTGGATCACGCTTTCCAGTTTCAACCCCGACCCTGACGGGATCGCCGCTTACGAAGAGATTTTCGAGACGCTCGATGGACTAGGGGACGCTTTGTCCAACGACCGGGCGATTGTACTCGATTTGCGACACAATGGAGGCGGGAGTTCCTCTTGGTCGCGCAAGATCGCGGAGCGGCTGTGGGGCGAGAAAGCGGTGGAATGGGCGATGGCCGATTACTTCCGAAAGACCGAAGTGTGGTATCTCGCCGATCAAGCCAATATCGATCATTTCAAAGGCGGAGCTCAACGGTTTCGGGACAAAGGGATCGAGGATGTCGCCGAAATTCTTGACGAGATTCATTCGGATTTGAGCGATGCCAAGGCGAAGGGGCAGACGTTCTTCAAGTCGCCGTTCGGTGCCGAACTTCTCGCTGAGGCCGAACCGGCCGAGCCCCGAACTCTGCCTCCGGTTTACGTCATCACTCATGGTTTTTGCGCAAGCGCATGCCTCGACGGGATCGACACGTTTACACGTTTCGATGGGGTCAAATTAGTTGGTGCGCCGACCTCGGCGGACACCGAATATCTCGAAATCCGTTTTCAAGATCTTCCGACAGGGAGAGGTGCCGTAATCCTTCCCACCAAAATCTGGATCAACCGCCCCCGGGCCTCCGGCGAGGTGTATCACCCCGATATTCTTGTTACCGACCTCGATTGGGATACAGAGGCGATGGAGCGCGCCATCTTGGCCGATCTTGAGGCGGAGCGTACCGCGTTGGCCCCATAGCAAGCTCCGGCTTTGCGACCCCATTTTCCTACACGACCACCCCGCGCTACTTTCGCAGCGGTTCTTTCAAATCGTCGGCTGCAAGTGCGTTTCGAGTTGGAAAAGTGTCAAGCGCTCTAGCCGCACATTTTCTCATTTTAAATCAGAGCACTAGGCTCGATTTAGGCCGCTTGACAGGGTGTCACATGTGTCAAGCAGGCACGCAACAAAGTTTCCAACTTAGATCAGCCAGCGAGCGGGCCGCTTTCGAATTGTTCTTTGGTCATGGCGTAGACGAGGTGCAGCACACGCTTGCCCTGATACTGCGCCAGGTGAGTCTTGCGCGTGCGGACCGCGCCGATTTTCTCCGCCGCGATGCGCGATCGGTAGTTGGTTTCGCCGATCTTGAACTGGACGCGGTCATAACTCTGAAAAGCGTGGCTCAGCATCAGGCGCTTCACCTCAGGGTTGATGCCCTTGCCCCACACTTTGGGCGCAAAGAATGTCGAGCCCACTTCCAAGCACTCGCCGTCTTCGTCTTCAACGAGGTAGAACTGCGAGCTGCCGATCATCTCAGCTTTCGCCTTGTCTATCACAACCAGCGCGCCCTTTTCCGCCAGCGCCTCGGCAAAGAATCCGGCGAAGACCTCTTCACGCCAGCGGTCGTGGATCGGGTGCTGTTCCCAAACCGCCGGGTCGCTGGCGACGGCGTAGAGCGCCTCCCAATCGTCCTCCTGCAAGGGCCGCAGGAGAACGCGCTCGCCTTCGAGAGTGGGTTGGCGGTCCACGATCAATCCCGCCCTGGCTCAACCCGTGACATCGGCGAGCGCGTCGATGAACTTGTCGATATTGTCCATCGTCAGCCCGGCAATGTTGATGCGGCCCGAACCGGCCATGTAGATGCCGTGCTCTTCGCGAAGGCGCACGACCTGCTCCTTGGTCACCGGCAGGGTTGAGAACAGCCCGTTCTGCGTGCCAAGCGGGGTCAAGTCGACGCCGCCGGTCATGCCCGCCGCAGCGAGCCGTTCGCGCACTTGCCGCATCCGGGCGCGCATCTGGTCCAGCTCATCCAGCCAGACCTCGGTCATCTTGGGATCGCGCAGGATCAGCCGGATCGCCGCCGCACCGTGATCGGGCGGCATGGACCAGCTGGCGCGGGCCAAAGCGTTGGCGTTGGAGAAAGCGGTGTCGAGTGTTTCGCTCTCGCCCTCGCCCGCCAGGATGTAGAACGCGCCGACACGGTCGCGGTACATGCCGAAATTCTTATCACAGCTGTATGCGATGAACGCTTCGGGCACTTTGGCGAGCAGACTGCGGAAACCCGCCGCATCTTCCTCAAGGCCATAGCCAAGCCCCTGATAGGCGGTGTCGATAATCGGGAAAATACCGCTTTCGGCCACCGCATCGCCAATCGCGGCCCAATCGTCGAGGCTGTAGTCGATCCCGGTGGGGTTATGACAGCATCCGTGAAGCAGGACGCCGTCGCCGGGCTGCGACCCACGGATCGCGTCAAGAACAGCGTCGAGATTGGCGGTGCCATCGGGATTGGCGTGGTCGAAAGCGACCAGTTCCAGTTCGAGATCGTCAATAATCTGCTTGTGATTGGGCCAGCTGGGCGTGCCCATGTGCAGGCGCGTCATCCCCGCCTTCTGCGCCAGCGCCAGCGCCAAACGCACAGCGCCCGTTCCGCCCGGCGTTTGCATACCCTGGATGCGCCCGCCCATCGTGGCGTTGTCGCCAAAGATGTACGGCATCAAAGCGTTGACGAAGCCGGTGTCGCCCTCAGGTCCAAGGTAACTCTTGGATTCCTGTGTATCGACCAAAACTTGCTCGGCCTGTTTGATCGCGGCGAAGACAGGCGTCGCGCCCTGCCCTGTGCGATAGACGCCGACGCCAAGGTCGACCTTGTCGGGGCGTTCATCCGCGGCGTGGAGTTTGATCAGCGCGAGCAGCGCATCAGGCGATTGGGCTTCGAGTCGGTTCAGCATGGCCGCAAGCGATGCCGCGCCCTTGCGCTGGGCGCAACCGTGTTTTGGTCGCGCCCTTAAACTTTGCGTGAAACTGGCCGTTGAGCGAGGCTCAAAACGGCAGCCAGCGCTGCTTCTTTGAAAACTTCATATAGCCCGCGTTGACCCCAAGGCGCAGGCCCGTGCCCATGCGGATCGGGATCAGCACCACATCCCCGCGGCGCACATAACTGGCGTGCAAGCCACCCACGAGGTAGGCCTGCCCCTCACCGGCGGGATAGCGCTTAAAGAGGTCTTCGCTGTCCCACAGATTGTAAACGAGAACAAAGGTGTTGGCCGCGTTGGCCCCGGCGTCAAACCCGACAGAGGGCCCGTTCCAATAGACCTTGCGCTCGCCTTCGACCTTGTGGTGCAACGTGCCCGATCCATAGCGCGCGCCAAAGATAAACGCGCCGCCCGCTTCACGGCCGACAATATATCCGTTGGGCTGACCTTCTTTAGCCAGCAACCCTTCGATCATTTTGGCGATCCCTTTGGCGCCTTTACCAAACACGCCCTCGGCCGCGCCGATCAGATCGTCCTCGGCGTAGGTGTTGGAAGCGGCGGTCGCCGTTTGAGCGGCGGGATTGGTCGCTCCGCCCGCTGCTTGTGCCACGGGCGGGGCGTCTGGCGATGGCGCAGCGCCTTCAACCGGCGGCTCACGGTAGATCTCCAGCTCATCCTCGAATGAGCGACTGGGCTCGCCTTCGGGAAGGGGCTTGGCCACGGGGAGAGCGTCCGCAGCGTTCGTATCAGCGGCCACCAGATCCGCATCGATCGCGGTCGGATTCGGAGCATCAGCGGCGGACTGTGCAAAGGCCGCATCCGGATCGAAAGTCTCCAGATCCTGCGCAGCCAACGGCGTCGTCCAAAGGCTCATCGCTGCAATGGCAAGCATGGCCAATGCCAGCGCGAGCGCGGAGAAACGGTCCAGATTGGGCTTCAAGAAAGCGGCGGGCTTTTGTGCTGCTTTGGTCATCTCGCAGGCCTTTCCATCAAAACGGGTCTTGCGCAGCGCCAGCAGAGTCCTCGTAATCCGTGCGGACAAGGCTTGGGCGATGAGCCGAATCGAAAACGCGATAAGGCGAGACCAATCGCAGCAAACGCCTGAACCTAAGACGAATTGCGCCCAGAGTTTGCGCCGTGCAGCAGGGGAAAAGCGGTCGAAGTGGTATGGAGAAACGGTCATCAAGAAAGCGTAACGAAAAATTTGCCGATCGCGGCTTGCCGCCCGCGTGGTGGCCGACTATACGGCGCGGCTCGCGGCCTTTACGCGTTGCGGAGACGTGGGTGAGTGGCTGAAACCAGTTCCCTGCTAAGGAACCATACCTACTACGGGTATCGAGGGTTCGAATCCCTCCGTCTCCGCCATTTCTCTCTCAAATAGCTGACTGCTTCTACTCGGGCTGCGCGGACTGCGACCCAAGTGGCCTTTGGATGAGAACGACGTCCAAGACCCCACTCAAATAAAAAAGCCGACCGATGAGGAGGACATCGGCCGACTTTCCCTTGAGCCTAAAGCCCAAGCTTGTGTTTCATCCGCGCTGAGCCACCACCTTCCCCTTCTTGGTCTGGAGAAGCCTCCACCCCGGAAGTTTTGCGCTTCCGGGGCTTTGGGCACGTGGCTCGATGCGAGCGCGCGTGCTGGGCAACAGCTTAGAAAGCGAAGCGGATACGCACGCCGCCTGAGTGGGACTGGTAGTCCGAGGCAAAGCGACCACGATATTCCGCGCCGACCGAAGTGGCGCCCTCGGTCACGAAGTCGAAGCCGGCTGAGACATCAAAGCGCGAAGCCGAAGCTTGGTCCGCGACCACACGGAAAGCGTCCGCGCCGCCGTTGAAGGACCCGGCAATCGCAATCGGATCAGCCGCGAAGTCGTAGGCGTAATCGACGCTGACGAAGGGAAGCAGCCCTTCCTCGCCGGCCTTGGCCACGCGGGCTCCGATACGCGCCTCGATGAACTCCGCGCTATCGGTGTCAATCGTAAGACCCAAAGCGCCGGTTTCGGTGAACGTGTCACGCGACAGGTCCGCGTAGCGCAGTCCCGCACTGGGCGTGACGATCACCGAACCCGCTTCGAAGTCCTTGGCGACGTTGACCGCGGCGTAGACGCCATCGACATCGCTGTCGCTGGTGATGCGCGGACCGTTGAAGCGGAAAGCTTCGCGGCTCGTGTCGACCGAACCCGTGGTGTAGCCCAGCTCTGCCGTGACATAGAGGTCGTCCAGATCAAACCCGGCGTAACCGCCGATCTGGAAGGCTTCGATGTCGCTGCGTTGGCCCGACGGTGCGTCGGCGTTGGTGTCGATGTCCGACCAGTTGAACAGAACGCCCAGAGTGGTCGTTTCGCCAACCTTCGTGTCCACACCCAGCGTGAACTCGGCCGAATTCGCCAGATAGCCAAGCGAGCTTGCGTTCGACGCGTCGGCGCTCACATCGCGCGCCTGCACCGCACCCCAGACGCCCACGCTGTTGCTGCGCACACGGCCCTGGATGTTGGAGCTGGCCTGACGCTGACCTTCGTAGATTTCACGGTACACGCCATCGTTGATCGCGGGCAACAGCGTGATCGCGGCCGCTTCGAAATCAGACGCCGAGGTGAGATCGTTGAGCGGGTTGAACACTTCGAGCGGGAGACGGTTGTTCGCCGCCGCCGAGGTGAGCGCCCCGCCAAAGCTGCTGATGTTTGCATCGGCAGAGACATTGGCGAGATCCGCGGCCACCGCCGTCACCTGAACCGATCCGAAGTCCACAACATAGTCGATCAGGAAGTCACTATCCGCCACGTTCACGACCGTTCCGTTGTTGGTGAAGGTGCCGGTTTCGGTCAGCACGTCAAAGGTCGTGCCGATCTCGGGCTGACGGATATCGTCGGTGACGATGTTGAACACGCTGCCCGCGCCCAGAACGGTGTTACCGTCCACGGCGAGGACATCGGTGCCCAGATCGACCTCGAGCGTCCCGTTATGAGTGAAGTTACCGCTAACGCTGCGTGCGCCCACAAAGGTTGTGGAGCTGCCCGCTGCGGTCGTGACCGCGACGCCATTGAGGACATCGCCTTGGATCGAGTTACCCGTGCCGGTGATCGCGAGAGTGTCTTCAAAGGCCGAGCCCACGAAGTTACCGATCAGCGTGCCGCCCTCGTTGGTGACGTTCACACCCGCCGTAGCGTTGCCGGCGAAGACAGCGTTTACGCCGCCTGCCAGCGTGCCGGAGTTGGTGATGACCGCGTCCGAGTGATCGCCAGCGCCAAGGTAAAGACCATGGTTGCCGCCCGAGATCGTGCCCGAGTTGGTCAGCTCGCCAGTGAAATCGATGCCGTTGACCACGCGCAGACCCGCAACTGGTCCTTGCGTGCTTTCGGAGTTGATCAGGCCGGAGTTGGTGATCACGCCGTCAAACGTACCGGTGTTGCCCGCGTTGCCGATGCGCACACCGTCGCCGGCTTGTGGGTCCATCGGTCCCGCCTGACCACGGCCTTGGATGGTGCCGGTGTTGGTCAGAGTGAAGGTGTTGGCGCCATCGGCGGCTCCACCAATCTCTGCACCAAAACCGGAACCTTGGTTGCCAGCGCCCGCATCCACGGTGCCAGCGTTGGTGAAGGTGAAGGCGTCGGCGGTGCCATCAGCGTAGACCGTGCCGTTGCGCTGGTTACCAAGTCCGAGAATCTGACCGCCCGCCAGGTTGTTCACCGTCAGACCAATGCCGTCGATGTTGAGCGCGCGGCTGCCCGAGCTGATAACGCCCGAGTTGTTGACGGTCGCTCCGGTGAAGTCGCCGCCGCCAGCCGGGGTCGGGTTGCCGAAATACAGGCCGTTTTGAACGCCGGTGATCGTGCCCGAGTTGTCGAGAACACCTTGGAAGCTCACGCCGTTGACGAAACGGATACCGCCCGCCGTGCCGTTGGCCGCTTCCGAAGCGATGGTGCCGCTGTTGGTGATGTTCCCGACGAAAAGACCATCGGTGCTGCCTTCGAGAACGCCGTCCACACGGGTGCGCTCAAAGCGAAGTCCGTCGCCAGCGGTGGCCAGACCAGCGCCCGCGTTGCCGCGACCTTGGATCGTGCCCGCGTTGACGATGTCGAACGCGCTGCCACCAGTCTCAGCCGAAGAGAGCTCAACCGAGAAGCCTGCGCCCTCGTTGCCTTCGCCCGCGTCAATCACACCACTTTCGGTGTTGTTGAGGGTGAAACCAGTCGCCGTACTATCGGCATAGACCGTACCGTTGCGCTGGTTTCCGGTGCCTAGGATCGAACCGGAGTTGTTCACCGTAAGGCCAATGCCGTCGATATTGAGCGCACGGCTGCCCGATGAGATCGTGCCCGAGTTGTTGACGATGGCTTCGCTAAAGTCGCCGCCGCCAGCCGGGGTCGGGTTGCCGAAGTAAAGACCATTCTGAACGCCGGAGATCACACCCGAGTTGTCCAGCACACCTTGGAAGCTCACGCCGTTGACGAAGCGGATACCGCCCGCCGTACCGTTGGCCGCTTCCGACGCGATCGTGCCGCTGTTGGTGATGTTGCCAACGAACAGGCCATCCGAGGTGCCGTCGAGGGCGCCCATGTTGCGAGTGCGCTCGAAACGCAGACCATCGCCCGCCGTCGTCGCGCCCGCCGAAGCGTTGCCGCGCCCTTGGATTGTGCCCGCGTTGACGATGTCGAACGCGCTGCCGCCGGTCTCAGCCGAAGCGAGTTCGACCGAGAAGCCTGCGCCTTCGTTGCCTTCACCCGCATCGATCACACCGGTTTCGGTGTTGTTGAGGGTGAAACCGGTCGCGGTGCTGTCGGCGTAGACCGTCCCGTTGCGTTGGTTGCCGGTGCCAAGGATATTGCCCGAGTTGTTCACCACGAGGCCGATGCCGTCGATGTTCAGCGCGCGGCTGTCCGACGAAATCGTGCCGGAGTTATTGACCACACCGCCAGTGTGATCCGCTCCGCCAGCCGGAACCGGATTGCCGAAATACAGGCCGTTTTGGACACCGGCAATCAGGCCGGAGTTATCCAATACACCCTGGAAGCTCACGCCGTTGACGAAGCGGATACCCGCTGCCGTGCCTTGCGCGCTTTCCGAAGTGATCTCACCCGAGTTCGTGATCGTGCCGGTGAACAGGCCGGTCGTGCTGCCTTCCAAGACACCATCAACGCGGGTGCGTTCGAACCGCAGTCCATCACCTGCGGTCGTCGCACCCGCGCCCGCCTGGCCGCGACCCCGAACGCTGCCGGCGTTTTCGATGGTGAAGTCGTTGCCTTCACCCGAAAGCTCGACCGAGAAGCCGGCGCCTTCATTGCCTTCTCCAGCGTCAATCACGCCCGTTTCGGTGTTGTTCAGGGTGAACCCTTGCGCGGTGCTGTCGGCGTATACCGTACCGTTGCGCTGGTTTCCGGTGCCAAGAATGTTGCCTGCGTTGTTCACCGTGAGACCGATGCCGTCGATGTTCAGCGCGCGGCTGCCCGAGCTGATGGTCCCCGAGTTGTTGACGATGGCTTGGCTGAAGTCGCCGCCGCCCGCCGGGGTGGGGTTACCGAAATACAGGCCGTTTTGAACACCCGTGATGGTACCGCTGTTGTCTAACACACCTTCAAAGCTCACGCCGTTGACGAAGCGGATACCGCCCGCCGTGCCGTTGGCCGCTTCCGAAGCGATGGTGCCGGTGTTGGTGATATTGCCGACGAACAGACCATCGGTGCTGCCTTCGAGAACGCCGTCCACACGTGTGCGTTCAAAACGCAGACCATCGCCAGCGGTGGTGGCGCCCGCCGAAGCGTTGCCGCGACCTTGGATCGTGCCCGCGTTGACGATGTCGAACGCGTTGCCGCCGCTCTCCGCCGAAGCCAGTTCGACCGAGAAGCCCGCGCCTTCGTTGCCCATGCCAGCGTCGATGACGCCGCCTTCAAGGTTGTTGAGCTCAAAATTCTGCGCCGTGCTGTCGGCGTAGACGGTTCCGTTGCGCTGGTTGCCGGTGCCGATGATAGAGCCGGTGTTGTTCACAACCAGGCCGGTGCCATCGATGTTCAGCGCGCGGCTGTCCGATGAAATCGTGCCAGCGTTGTTGACCACACCGCCGGTGTGATCCGCGTCGTTGCCGAAATACAGGCCGTTTTGCGCGCCCGAAATGACGCCGCCTTCTTCGTTGGTCAGCGTGCCTTGGAAACCGATGCGGTTGGCAAAGCGGATACCCGCCACGGTGCCTTGCGTGCTTTCCGAATTGATCAGCCCACTGTTGGTGATGTCGCCTTCATAGACGTATTCCGGGGCAAGGCCCGGTCCAAAAAAGCGAATGCCGTCGCCCGCGGCACCTCCCATTGGGGAAGCTTGGCCACGGCCCTGAATGGTGCCCGCGTTGGTGATCGAACCACCGCGCGGGTTCCCAGCGCCGCCCACTTCGATCGCGACGCCCGCGCCTTCGACGCCCGCGTCGATCGAGCCAGTGGCTGAGTTGTTGATCGCGATGTTGTTGCTGGTGCGGTTGGCGTAGACCGCGCCGTTGCGCTGGCTGCCGGTGCCCAGGATGACGCCATCGTTGTTGAGCGTCGCGTCGGTGCCGTCGAAATTGACCACCCGCGAATCCGCTTCAAGGCGGCCCGTCGCGGTGTTGTTGATGACCGCGCCCGTGGTGCCTTGGTTGACTTGAACGGTTTGCGTAACGCCTGTCGTCGCCAAAGTGCCCGCGTTGTCGACGGTCACATCGTTGGTGTCGACGACGACAACGGGAGCGCCATCCACAACGCTCGTCACGCCAGCCGCGGCTGAGATAGTCTCACCGTCATCGGCTGACGTGACCGTCGCGTTGTCTCCGTCATTGATCACGGTCTGCGCGCCGAGGGGAGCCGCAACGAGGACAGCGATCAGGGATGCGGATGTCGCAAGAAGTTGAGTACGGGTAGTGGTCATGGGGTCATCCTCCAATTGCGCGCCCAAAGGGGGATAGACGCGCCTTTCTGGCTAAAGTGCTCGTCTGCAAAGGAGTGGGAGCCACCCGTTTGGATGAAACTTAGAACCTCTCAGACACGGCTTAGTGCTGAGGCCCAGAGGAAAGGTTCAAACTTTGGTAAGAAAATTTTGCGCGGCCTTCGATCCAGTCCCGCAAAGCGCGCTTAGAAACTGCGGCTGACCCCAAAGATCACCGCATTGCGGCCCTGCCATGGGTCGTCAAAATAGGTCCCTTCGCCGGAACCGGCGGTGCTGAAATTGACGAAGGCGGAGAGGCGATCGAAGTCTTTCGTCACCCCAATTTGAGCGTCCCACCGCGTGTTCTCTCCGCCAAAGGAACCCTCGCCCGATAGCCGCTGCAAAAGCCCTGCGCGCGCGTTGGCGCGAAAACCATCGCCCAGATCCTGAACCGTGTTGAGCTCGACATACAGCGTCTCAAGCCCCGCATCGAGATAGCTTGGTGAATAGCTTGCGTGCAAAGCGAACTGCTTCCAGGTCAGCCCGCCATAAGCCTCGACAAAGGTCTGCGATTGTCCGCTTGAATAACGATCGGTGTAGGTTTGGACCACGAAGCCGCCATCGACCGCGAACCCTTGTCCGACAGATTGCGCGTAGCTGACATGGCCGGACGCACGCGACACGCCAACGCCGTTGCCATTGGTGGTGCCCACCACCGATCCGCCGACCGACACACCGCTTTCCAGATCATAGATGATTGACGCGATCGCCACCGGTTCGCCTTCGCTAACCGACCGTCCACGAAACCGGTCATCGTTTTGAACCATGATCGCCCCGCTCACCTGCGCTTTTGCTGTGTGGCTGAAGCAAACGCTGGCCGCCACAACGCAAAAGAGGGCGCGCACGGCCGCTGGCAGCCAATGCGCGCCCCGCGACCCTTTACGGGCGTGGGATGAAGGGGGGAGCGGGCTATTCAAAAGTCGCTGCGATATCGATCTTTCGGGTCTTGCTGTCGGTGTGTTCCAGCGCGTGCCACGTACCGCGCCGTGTGCGGCTGCGTTCGTAGTTGAGCGCCAGGAGCCCTGTGACATGCGCCGCGGAATACGAGCTGCCCGTTACGAAATGAAAGCCGCCACCCGGCTGCGTGGTCGGGATATCACGCCCGGGGGCTGCGTAGCCTTTGCCGGTGATTGTGCCTTCCTGTGACACGGGGATGACATTGGGGTGCGACGCGGGAAATCCACCCATGGGTCGGCTTGGATCATAGGCTGCAACAACGGCGATTCCGCGATCTTGGGCGGTGTCCAACAATCGGCTGAGCAGGCGATTGGGCGGCCCGCCCAGGCTGAGATTGATGATCTTGGCCCCGCGCTCAATCGCGTAATTCATCGCGCGCGCCAGGTTCAAACTGGTGCAGGCCGATTGGCGCGTGGCGCCGCGCTGCCAGCACGCGCGCAAGGCCATAAGGCGCGCTCCCGGAGCGATACCCGCAATGCCAATTCCATTGCGCGCGTTGGCCGCGATGATCCCGGCCACTTCGGTGCCGTGAAATTCGGGTTTCGGCGGAGCCTGCGGCGCGAAATTACGCGCAACTCTGATCCGGCCTTTGAGATCGGGATGGTTCGCATCCACCTGCGTATCAATCACCGCAACAGTGACATTTCGCCCCGTCCAAGACGAATGAATGCGGCTCATGTTCCACGCGCTTGACGCAGGCGAAAGACGCGAAAGCGGATCAGTGCGCCGGCTCGTCGACAGCGTTTCGTACACTTC
The DNA here is from genome assembly GCA_039033755.1 of Pseudomonadota bacterium. GTDB lineage: Bacteria > Pseudomonadota > Alphaproteobacteria > Sphingomonadales > Sphingomonadaceae > Erythrobacter. The sequence continues at coordinate 36,883 of JBCCBZ010000017.1, forward strand.
CATAGGCTCAGCCCATTCGACCGCCGGGTGCCCTTCCACCATCTTGACCGCTTCGGCGGCGGTGTAGGCGTCGGTGAATTCAAGGATGAAGCAATCGAGACCGATAAGCGGCATCGGCCACAGCTCAACGAAGTTGAATCCGAAGTCTTTGGCGATGGTGCGGCCCAGCCGTTCGCGCGCCGCTTTGGTTTGCGCGTTGCCATAGCCGCTCGAATAGGAAGCGCCCGGGCGCAAGCGGTTGGGCGCCTGTTCAATCATGACCAGGATCTTCTTGCGCTCAGCCTTCTCGACCGTTTGCTCGGCGTCGGTGCTCCCACCTTTCGCGCTCTGCGCTGTACTCAAGGGCCCTTGAGCGTGTGAGACAGACCCCAAACCGGCGGCCAGCGCCAGAGCGGCAAATACGATAAAGACCCGGACGAACCTCACGGTTGCGCCTCACCGCTCAAAGGCTCGGCCAACACCACCGCCTCGCTCGCGCGCAGGGTTTCAAGGCCGGTTTGAACATCCGCCTCATCAAGCGCGATCACATATCCGCCATTGGCCATCGGCCCATCCACAATCCGCGCGCCGGCTTCGTCCAAGGTCTGCTGCAATGTCGCGAGATCGGTCGCGGGGTCGAGCATGATCACCGCGTTGCCAACGGGAAGAGCGGCCGACGCGCCGTCTGAACTGAGCATTCGATAGTCGCCCTCCTCTTCTACCAGCTGTCCGGGAATGAACAGAAAGGCCAAGGCAGCCAACACCGCCGTCTGAGCGGTCGCCAGCCAACCGACATTGGTCTGCGGCAAGCGAAACCGGCGCCACGCGCTCGTGCGCGCTGATGAGGAAGCGCGGGTACGTGGAAGGGGTTGTGCCTGAGGAGGGGCACCCTCAGGCACAGAACGGGTGGTTTCGGGCAAACGGGCCTTGAATTTGGTCCAGGCCGCATCGGCGTCTTCGTCGCTTTGCGCTTCTTCTTCCGCCGCGATGTCTTTCATCACGCCAGCCAGTTCGCTTTCCTGAGCCAACTTGGCCTGAAAAGCCGGCGATTTGGCGAGCTCTTCATCGATCAGCTCACTGTCAGCGTGTTCCAATTCGCCACGCGCGATCCAAGGCATCAACGCGTCCACACGCTCATGATCGTGCAGTGTATCGCCATCTTCGGGCGCACCGCCTTGCGGTTTCTTTTCGTGCTCTTGTGTCACTGCCCTTACTCCTAAACCCAATCGGCGAGAGTGCCACCCAAAGCGGCCTTCAGCTTGCGCCGCGCATGAAACATGCGGGTCTTCACCGTGTCCTCTGGGCATTGCATCACCGCGCCAATGTCACGGTAACTCAGCCCTTCAAAATACGCCAAGCGCACGACCGTGCCTTGGTCCGATGGCAGCTTTGTTAGCGCTGCCTTGATCCTGTCTTTCCTGCGGCCCGCTTCAAGCGCGCGCTCCGCTTCGCCTTCGACCACGTCGGGTTCGGCCGTTGCTTCGCTGTATTCCACTTCCACCGGCTTTCCCGTTTCTTTCAGCGCCCGGCGATAGGCGATGCTGAACACCCAGGTGGACAGTTTGCTGCGGCCTTCAAAACCCGCGATCTTGTTCCACACCACCAGCATGACATCGTCGAACACCTCATCCACCGATTCCTCGTTGGAAACGATATTCAGAATGAAGCCCCGCAGTTTTGGCCGATAGGCTTTGTAAAAGGCTTCAAACGCGTCGAGATCGCCCAAGCGCAAGCGCTCGATCAACTGATCGTCCCGCTCTGCGGCCGGTCCTGCGCGCTTCTCAAGCACTTCCATACGAGTGTTTCTGCCCCTTTTCCGACTGACACGACAAGCGCCATCTTTGGGTTTCGCTGCTTTAGAGGGGTGGACTACGCAAAAGGTTCAAAGTTTTTTCTGATTGTGAATTCCTTGTGCCTTTGCCGGAACTGAACGGACCACAAGGCCGCCAGAGAGGCGCACAACGCTGCCTCTTTTCAGGGGCAGACTCGCGTGGCATGAACGTGGGCATGGCCACAAAAATCGCGCTAGAACCCATTCCGCAACCGCCGGGCAATCCACTCATCGGCAACGTCCTGACCGTGGACTCCAATCGGCAGATCCAGTCTTTAATGGAGCTCGCCGAGGAATACGGGCCGATCTATCAACTCGACATGATGGGCACCCCCATTGTTATCGTTTCGGGCGCCGATATGGCGGCGGAAATCTGCGATGAGAAACGCTTCGACAAGACCGTGCGCGGGCCGCTGAAGCGGCTGCGTTCGATTGCGGGCGATGGCCTGTTCACCGGCGACACCGACGATCCCAACTGGGCCAAAGCGCACAACATACTGCTGCCCTCCTTCAGTCAGAAAGCGATGGGTCGCTATCTGCCGATGATGATCGATATCGCGCAGCAGCTGATGCTCAAATGGGAGCGGATGAATTCGGACGATGTGATCGATGTGCCCAAGGACATGATCCGTCTGACGCTCGATACGATCGGCGTGTGCGGGTTCGGCTATCGTTTCAATTCCTTCTACCGCGACGATTTTCACCCCTTTATCGAGGCGCTCAACCGGACGCTCGATACCACGCAAAAGATGCGCGGTATTCCGGGTGAAAAGCTGATGAAGCGCCAGCAGATCGAGATGCTGGCCAAAGACGCGAAGTACATGAACAACCTCGTTGATGAGATCATCGCCGAGCGCCGCCACACCGGCGGGACCGAGGGCGATGACCTGCTCGACTTTATGCTGTCGGGCCGCGACGCGGTGACAGGGGAGCGGCTGTCGGATGAGAACATCCGCTTCCAGATCAACACCTTCCTGATCGCCGGGCACGAGACCACGTCGGGCCTGCTCTCCTTCACGCTCTATTTCCTGCTCAACAACCGCGACGTGCTGAAACGCGCCTACGCCGAAGTGGACGAGGTGCTGGGCCGCAATATCGACGCGGTGCCAACGCTCTCTCAGATTGGGCGACTATCCTATGTCCGCGCGATCCTGTTGGAGGCTTTGCGCCATTGGCCGACCGCGCCGGCGCTGGGTCTCGCGCCTTACGAAGACGAGGTGATCGGCGGGAAATACGCAATCCCGAAAGGCACCTTTACGACGCTGCTGATCCCCTCGCTCCACCGCGACAAGAATGCGTGGGGCGAGAACCCGGAAGCCTTCAATCCGGACCACTTCACACCCGAAGCCGAAGCCGCGCGCGATCCGGCCGCTTACAAGCCGTTCGGCAACGGCCAGCGCGCCTGCATCGGGCGGCAGTTTGCCATCCAGGAAGCAATCCTGGTGCTGGGTATGATCCTCCAGCGCTTCGATCTGTTTGATCACAGCCAGTACCAGCTCGACATCAAAGAGACGCTCTCGATCAAGCCTGACGACTTCTCCATCAAGGCGCGCCTGCGCGAGGATGTGGAGCGCGGCGGAGCGGTGGTCGCCGAGGAGACCGCAGCCAGGGATGCACCGCCCGCCGTGGCCGTTCCCTCTCATGGGACGCCGATGCTGGTGCTCTTCGGCTCCAACCTCGGCTCCAGCGAAAGCTTCGCCCGCGAGGTCGCGCAAAAGTGCGAATTTGGCGGGTTCGATGTGACCATGGCGGACCTCGACAGCTACGCGGGCAACCTGCCCGAAAACGGCGCGGTCGCGATTGCCTGCGCGTCGTACAATGGGATGCCACCCGATAACGCGGCCGGCTTTGTCGACTGGCTCGACGCGCTTGATCCGGCGGCCAAGTCGCTTGAGGGCGTGTCTTACTACGTGTTGGGCTGCGGCAATTCGGATTGGGCGGCGACGTTTCAGGACGTACCGCGTAAAATCGACGCCAAGCTTGAAGCGAACGGCGCGAAACGCATAGTCGAGACCGAAGAGCTCGACGCGCGCGGCGATGTCGACAGCCAGTTCCACACATGGCTCGACGCGCTGCTGCCCAAGGTGGGCGACGCCTTCGGCCTCGATCTGGAAGCCGAGGCATACGCGGTGGCCGAGCCGCTTTACTCGGTTGAAGTCACAGAAAGCGTCACCGCCAACCAGGTCGCGGATCAGTTTGGCGCGCGCGATGTCGAGCTTATCGCCATGCGCGAATTGAAGAACATCGACGCGCCCGACCCCCGGTCATCCAAGCATATCGAATTCAAACTGCCCGAGGATATGACTTACGAACCGGGCGATCACCTGTGCGTGATCCCGGTGAACGACGCAGGCGTCGTCGACCGGCTGCTCACTCGGTTTGGCTTGGATCGCAACACCTACATCACGGTGGAATCGCGCAGCGAGATGCGCGGGCGCTTCCCCAGTGGCAGCACCTTCTCCGTTCTGCGTTTGGCGGAGACAGCGGGCGAGTTACAGGCGGTGGCCACGCGCAAGGATATCCAGACGCTTGCCCGCTATTCCGAATGCCCCAATTCCAAAGCCGCGCTCGAAGAACTCGCCAAACCAGCGGTCGAAGGCGAGGTGGATCTCTACACCAGCGAAGTGCTCGAAAAGCGCAAATCGGTGCTCGATATTCTCGAGGAATTTCCCGCCTGCGACCTGCCGCTGGGTGTCTTCCTTGAACTGATCCCGTTTATGAGCCCGCGCTATTATTCCATCGCCTCAGCCCCGGACGCGGCGCCCGGCGAATGCGCGATCTGTGTGGGCGTGGTCAAAGGCCCCGCGCTTTCGGGCAAGGGCGAATTCAAGGGCACCTGCTCCAACCACCTCGCCGAGTTGGAACCCGGCGCGCGGATCAAAGCGGTGGTGCGCAAACCCACGGCGGATTTCCGACTGCCCGAAGAATCCGCCGCGCCGATCATCATGGTCGGCCCCGGCACCGGCATCGCGCCTTTCCGTGGCTTCCTGCAGCAGCGGGCGATTGAGAAGAAAGCGGGCAAGGATCTGGGCGAGGCGATGCTGTTCTACGGCTGCCGTCACCCCGATCACGACTACATGTATCGCGACGAACTGGAAGGCTACGCCGCAGACGGTCTGGTTGATCTGTTCACCGCCTTTTCACGTGTGGAAAGCGGGCGCACTTATGTGCAGGACGTGATCACGCGGCAGGCGGACAAGGTCTGGTCGTTGATCGAAGCGGGCGCGCGCATCTACGTGTGCGGCGATGGCGCTCAGATGGAGCCTGACGTGCGCCGCGCGCTGACCGCAATCTGCGCCGAGAAACGCGGGTGTTCAGCGCAAGAGGCCGCCGGTGAGATCGACGAAATGATCGACACCGGGCGTTACGTTTTGGACGTTTGGGTGGGCTGATGCACCTCCCCTAAGGGCTGCCAAACCGCTCGAAACGCGTGACAAATCTACGCGGCTGCCATACTCCATCGCAAACGGCGTGAGAGGCGCCGGATAAGGGGAGAATACGCGTGAAGCGGACGATTGTAAGCCTAGGCTCAGCGCTGGGGCTGACCGCACTTTTGGCGGGCACAGCGACACAGGCGCAGGATACGGTCGATGCGGACGCCAGCCCCGAAGTCAGTAAGGCCGAAGAAAAGCCCCTCCCCGATGGCGTCGAAGCCTATTTCAGCGGCCTCAAATGGCGCAATATCGGCCCCAAACGCGGCGGGCGCTCGATCTCGGGCGCGGGCAGCGTGGCGCGGCCCAACGAGTATTACTTCGCCTCGGCTGGTGGCGGGATCTGGAAGACCACCGATGGCGGAACAAGCTGGAAACCGGTGACGGACGGGCAGGCGGACACCGCCGCTTTCGGCGGGGTGGCCGTGTGCGAAACCAACCCCGACATCGTCTACGCCACAACCGGCGAAACCCAGATCCGCGGCAACATCCAACCGGGCAACGGCGTCTGGAAAACGGTTGATGCGGGCAAGGCCTGGTCGAAGATCGGCTTGGCCGACGTCCAGAACTTCTCGCGCGTGCGCATCCATCCGGAGGATTGCGATACGGTCTATGTCGGCGGCTTTGGCCAATACGGTTTGCCGAACGCCGATCGCGGCGTGTTCAAGACGACCGATGGCGGCGAAAATTGGAACAAGGTTCTCTACCGCGACGACAAGACGGGCGCGGTTGATATCTCGATTGATCCGAATGATCCCGACACGCTCTACGCCTCGCTGTGGGAAGCCTATCGCAAGCCCTGGAGCATGAGCTCAGGCGGCCCGGGAAGCGGCCTGTTCCGCAGCACCAATGGCGGCCAAAGCTGGACGGAGTTGACCCGCAACGAAGGTCTGCCACAAACGGGCGTACTCGGCAAAATCGGGGTCAGCGTGTCGCCGGTCGATGGGGATCGCGTCTACGCCATCCTTGAGCACAAGGACGAAGGCGGCGTCTATGTCTCTGACGATGGCGGCGACACATGGCGCCAGACCAGCGACAGCCGTTCGGTCCGGCAACGCTCGTTCTATTACTCGCGCCTTGTCGCCGATCCGAAGGAGAAGGACCGCGTCTATCTCCTCAACGTCAACTTTTATCGCTCGGACGATGCCGGCAAGAGCCTGAAGAAGATCGACGTCCCGCATGGCGACAACCACGATTTGTGGATCGATCCGACCAATCCCATGCGCATGATCCAGACCAACGATGGCGGCGCGAATGTGACGCTGAACGGTGGGGAAAGCTGGACCGACCAGACCTACGCGACCTCACAGATGTACCGCGTCTCGGTCTCCAACCACTTCCCCTATTTCGTGTGCGGTGGTCAGCAGGACAACTCGACGATCTGCGTGCCTTCGCGCGATTGGAATCACGTAAACCGCCTCGGCGGGCAATATGGTTTTGCCGCGGGTGGCGGGGAAAGCGGGTATGTCACCAACGATCCGGTCAACCACGATATCTTCTATTCGGGCAGCTACAGCGGGTATCTGACGCGCTTCGACTATTCGACCGGGCAAAGCCGCAATATCTCGGTCTATCCGGACGATCCGATGGGCTATTCCGCCGAAGACCGTGGTGAGCGGTTCCAGTGGACCTTCCCCATCGTCTTCGACCCGCACGATCCAAAGACGCTATACGTCACTTCGCAGCATGTATGGCGCACGCGCGATGAAGGGCAAAGCTGGGAGCGGATCAGCCCCGACTTGAGCCGCGCCGATCCTGCCACCATGGGGCCTTCGGGTGGTCCGGTGACGCTGGACCAGACAGGCGTGGAGACCTACGCGACGATCTTCAGCCTTGCGCCTTCGCGGCTGGAGAAAGGCGTAATGTGGGCCGCCTCCGACGATGGTCTGGTCCATATCACCCGCGATGCGGGCGCGAATTGGTCGAACATCACCCCGCCCGCTCTGCCTGTGAACACCAAGATCACGACGATTGAGGATTCCCCGCATAAGCCCGGCACGGCGTTTCTGACCGGACACCGCTTCCTGCTGGGCGATTTCAAGCCCTATGTGATGCGCACAAGCGATTACGGTCAGACCTGGACCGCGATCTCGACCGGCATTCCCGAGGACGAAATCACCCGTTCGATCCGCGAGGATCTGGTTCGTCCGGGCCTGTTGTTCCTCGGCACCGAGCGCGGCGTGTGGACCTCCTTCGACAGCGGCGAAAGCTGGCAGAAGCTGCAACGCAATCTGCCCGCTGTGCAGGTGTCCGACCTCGCCGTGACCAAGCGCGATCTGGTGATCGGGACCCATGGCCGTTCCTTCTGGGTGATGGACAATATCGGCGTGCTGCGACAGCTCGGCAGCGATGGCGGTCGGCCTACGCAGCTGTTCAAGCCCGCCTTCACTGTCCGCGGTGTCGATCCGGGCGTGGCTATCGATTACTTCCTGCCCAAGCAGCCCGAGACGCTGACGCTCGACATCCTTGATGCTGATGGCGCGCTGATCCGCAGCTTTGCCGGAAAGCTCAAAGAACCCGAGGACAAGGACAAGAAGAAGGACGAAATCTACGATCCGACCAAGAAGGATCCGCCGCCAACCGCCAACATCAAGGCGGGCCTCAACCGCTTCACCTGGGACATGCGCCATCCCGGCTTCACCGAGTTTTCGGGCATGATCCTGTGGTCGAGCCGAAACAACGGCATCCGCACGGTGCCCGGCGAGTATCAGGCGCGCCTCACGGTGGACGGCGAAGTCTTCACGCAAGGCTTCGACATACGCCTCGACCCGCGCATTGCGCTGGATGATCCGAGCGATCTTGACGCGCGGTTCCAGCTTGCCAACGCAATCAGCGCCAAGGTCAGCGAAGCCAACGAGGCGGTGCTGCTGGTGCGCGGGATCAAGCAGCAAACCGGGGCGCTGGAGCTTGGCGACAACGCCGACTTGGCCGCTTCGGTTGCGGCGCTCGAAGAGTCCATCAGCGCTATCGAAGGCCGCATCTATCAGGTGAACAACCAAAGCCGCCAAGACCCGCTCAACTTCCCGATCATGCTCAACGATAAGCTCGCCAGTTTGATCGGCACGGTCGAAAGCTCTGAGGCGGCCCCGACCGACCAGGCACGCGCGATCTTCGCCCGCTTGTCGGGGCAATTGGACCGTGAACTGGAGGCGCTCAAACAGGCGTTGGATACGCAATTGCCGGGGCTGAACGAAGGCCTCGAATCGGCGGGCCTTGCGCCTGTTGAGCTTCGTCCGCTCAAGGTTGAGGAACCAAAAAGAGGGGCGATGGCTAACAAAGGCAGCTAAAAACGCCCAAATGCTTGGCGAATTTTTACAAATCATCAAACGCAGAGGAATCGACCGCCAAAAGTGGGCGCAATTTGCCGCGTTTCTCTAGGGCGCTGATTCTCTTGCAAAAGACAGCACCCGCCAATCGAGAATAGAGCGTAGAGCGTTCTACTTTGAGACGCGCGCCCGTTGATTGCCTTTGATGGACAAGTGAATCGTGTAATACATCCTTGAGCTTCCTTTGGGGGGACGCGATGAGGAATGACAAAGCAAACGGCCGCGCGGGCGGGCGGACTTGGTTGAACGTAAACAACAAACGCCGCGCGATTTTGTCCGTCAGCAGCGCCATGGCGGTGGCCGCTGTGCTGATTGCGCCCAAAGCGCACGCGCAGAGCCAGCCGCCCACGCCCGCCATGATCCGCGCCGACCGCGCGATGGTAGCCCCCGTCGAGATTATCACAGCCCCGACGCAGCGCGGGCCGTCTGCATCGATCAACCCGCACACCGTCCGAAAGCCGATCGTCAAACAGCCGCAGGTCGCGCCCGTCGTCATCCGGCGCGTGCCCACCGCTCCACAGGGGCAAGGCCGCGCTGGGATCAACGTCGCGGCCAGCGCCCGTTTCAACACGTCACAGATCGAGTTTAATCCCACGCTTTCGGTCGACACGGTCAATGTACTCAGCGACCGGGCGATCGTGGATTGGACCACCTTTGGCACAGGAACGCCCGGTCAAGAGGTGACCTTCTTGGGCGCGGATGGCCGCCTCGCTTTCGCGTCCGAGCTTTCCAACTACACCGTGCTCAACCGCATCGTCACGCCGGGCTTCGACAGCGCCGTGCGGCTTGATGGGACGGTCACATCGACGGTTGCGGGCGGAGAGGTTGGCGGGAACGTCTGGTTCTCCAGCGCGGGCGGTCTGGTGGTGGGTTCCAACGCGACGTTCAACGTCGGAAGCCTGCTGCTGACGGCCAACGCGCCTGATCTTGATGCATTCGGCTTAGGCGACACCTCGCTTTCCCTCGCCGCGAACACGGGCAGCGACGCGAGCGTTCGCATTGAGGACGGCGCCTCGCTCAGCGCGCATGGGAGTGACGCCTATATCGCGGTGATCGCGCCGCGTGTGGAGCAATTGGGGCAGATCGCTGCGGATGGCTCAATCGCCTATGTCGCGGCCGAAGCCGCCACGCTTTCCATCTCGTCCAACCTGTTCGATATCTCAGTCGATATTGGAACCGGCGACGAAAACGGCATCGTCCACGGCGAAAACGCGTTCAGCGGAGCGCTCAGCGCGCTCGCCAGCGGCCCGGATATCGCGCTCGTCGCCATCCCCAAGAACACCGCAATCAGCATGCTGGTGGGCGGGCGTTTGGGCGGAACAGTCGCCACCGCTGCGAGCGCGAATAACGGGGTGATATCCCTGACAACCGGCGCCGCCGCCGATGGCTCGATTTCCTTCAAGAACGCGCAGGTGGGCGCAAGCAATCTGACCGCGAGCAGTCGCAACGCCGATCTCACCGCAGGCCCCGGCGAGACCTTGCATTTCAACAGCGGCCTGTCTCTCGATGTCACTGGCGATCTGGTGATCGACATTGTCGACGATGGTCAGATCCTGGTCACCGGTGCCACGGTGTTGCAGGCCACAGACAATATCTTCATCACTCACACCGGTAACACGGCGGGCGCGGTCTCGCTGGACACAAGCACCGCGCTGACGGTTCGCGCCAATGGCGGCGACTTCGTGGCCAGTGACGGGACGATTATCAATGCGGGCTCCACGGTCAGCGTAATCGCGACCGACAATATCGACTTCGACACCATAACAGGCGGCAACGCCTTTACCGTCAGCGCTGGCGGCAACCTGGTCTTTGACCAAGCGAGCACAACCGATGGGAACATTCGCTTGGACGCGGGAGGAGACATAACCGGCAGCCTTGCGATGACTGCGGATGCGACCACCAATGTCGGCGGGACAGATTCGCTGGGTTTGGTCGCGGGCGGCACGCTAACGATTGGAAGCGCGCGCGCCCAAGATGGATTGTCGCTTCAAGGATCGGTGATTGACGCGGGTACGCTGATTTCCGACCTTGGAGCGGTGACAACCTCTGGCGCGGTGAGCGCTACTGTCGATACGCTTGGCTCACGCACCAATTCGACGATCAACGCTGGCACTGTGACGCTTGGCGATGTCGACGTTGATGCCACGCTGACAGTCAACGCAATCACCGCCGCAGACGGCGATGTTGTCATCACGGGCAACGCCAATGTGGGCAGTATCGTCAGCCTTGAGGCGACGGGCGACATTGCGTTGGCCAGTGTAAACGCCGGCAACCTTGTCGATCTGGATGCGGGCGGCGACATCCTTTTCGACACTCTCGCCACTACCGATGGCAACATCGTTTTAACCGCTGTTGGGGCGATCACCGGCGACGCTGTCGAAACCGCTGATATCCTGACCAATGTCGGCGGCACCGATGCTATCATTTTTGACGCTGGCGCCGCCTTGCAGTTGAACACGGTGCGCGCTCAGGACTCCGTGACATTAGCCGGCGCCAGCGTCGAGGTGGATAGCGTTGCGTCGGACTTCACCTCGATCTCTATTACCTCTCCTGGCACCATTGAGGTCGGTATCGCCAATTCGCAGTTCGGCACAACGATCCGTGGCGCCAACGTCACACTCAACAGCGCGAACACGAGCGGTCTTACCCTTGATGCAACCGACGGAAGCGTAACGGGCACGGGCGCGCTTTTCTCGGATGGCTTGGTCAATCTCGACGCGACACAAGACATCACCTTCACCACGATAGCAGCGGGCCTTTCATTCAACGCCGATGCCGGAGGGGTGATCGACTTCACCCAAGCCAGCACGACCGACGGGAACATCAGTTTCAACGCTGGCAGTACGCTTACCGGCGTGACGGTCCTCACCGCCGACGCAACGACCAATGTCGGCGGGACGGATGCCATAACGCTAACGGCAGTCGGGGCGCTCAACGTGGGAACCGCTCAGGCGCAGGATTCCGTCAACATTTCCGGCGGCACCATCAGCGCAGACACGCTGATTTCAGGCCTCAGCTTGATCAACGCAGACGCGGTCGGAGACGCTGTGATCGGCAGCGCGGCCTCCCGGATCGGCACCACGATCCGCGGGGCAAGTGTCACCCTTGATGACGCTTCCGCCGGGGGGCTCACTATCGAGGCGCGCAGCGGGACCATCGACGGAACGGGCGACATTGTCTCGACCACCATCGTCAATCTGGATGCAGCGGGCGATGTGACCTTCGGGACCATCCGCGCGGGCAGCACGTTCACACTCGACGCCAATGGTGACGTCGCTTTCGACGCCGCCAGCGCGGGCGATGGGAACGTTCAGTTCTCCGCCACCGGCGATATCATCGGAGGGTCGGTCAACACCGCGGACGTAGCGACCAATGTCGGCGGCACCGATGCGATTACCATCGCCGCAGGCGGCGCTTTGCAACTGAACAGCGCGCAGGCGCAGGATTCGATCAACCTTACCGGCAGCACCATCACTGCAGATACGCTGATTTCGGATCTCAGCTTGATCAACGCAGACGCGGTCGGAGACGCTGTGGTCGGCAGCGCAACTTCCCGGATTGGCACCACGATCCGCGGCGCAGGCGTTACGCTTGATAACGCCGCCGCCGGGGGTCTTACGATCGAGGCGCGGACCGGAACGATCAACGGCACGGGCGACATTGTCTCGACCACCATCGTCAATCTGGATGCAGAGGGCGATGTGACCTTCGGTACTATCCGCGCGGGCAGCACGTTCACGCTTGACGCTGGTGGCGACGTCACTTTCGACGCCGCCAGCGCGGGCGATGGAAACGTTCAGTTCTCCGCCACCGGCGATATCATCGGCGGGGCCGTCAACACCGCGGACGTAGCGACCAATGTCGGCGGCACCGATGCGATTATCTTCGCCGCGGGCGGCGCGCTGCAATTGGACAGCGCGCAGGCGCAGGATTCGATCAACTTAACCGGCGGCACCATCACCGCAGGCACCTTGATTTCTGACTTCTCGCTGATCGACGTGGACGCAGCGGGAGACACGGTGGTCGGCAGCGCGACCTCCAGGATCGGCACCACGATCAGGGGCGCGAGTGTTGCGCTTGATAGCGCCATCGTTGGGGGGCTTACGATTGAGGCACGAACCGGGACGATCAACGGCACGGGCGACATTGTCTCGACCACCATCGTCAATCTGGATGCGGCGGGCGATGTGACCTTCGGGACCATTAGCGCAGGCAGCACGTTCTCACTCGACGTCGATGGCGACATTACATTCGATGCCGCAAGCGTGCGCGATGGCAATCTTCAGTTCACCGCCACAGGCGATATCATCGGCGGGTCGGTCAACACGGCGGACATCAGTACGAATGTCGGTGGCACCGATGCGATTATCTTCGCCGCAGGCCGCGTTCTGCAACTGGACAGCGCGCAAGCCCAGGATTCGATCACCCTTACCGGCGGCACCATTGAGGTGGGAACGCTGATCTCGGACTTCACCTCTATCTCGGTGGACGCGGTGGCCGACGCGGTTGTGGGAACCGCCAATTCGCAGCTCACCACCACGATCCGAGGGGCCAACGTCGCGCTGGATAACGCCAATGTCAGCGGCCTCATTCTCGAGGCGCGCGACGGCGTGATCAACGGCACAGGCCAAATCATCTCAAACAGCTTTGCCAATCTCGACGCGCTTGGCGATGTGACGTTCGGATCAATAAGCGCGGCCAGCACCTTCACGCTCGACGTTGATGGCGACATCACCTTTGATGGTGCCAGCGTGGGCGACGGCAACCTGCAATTCACCGCCACAGGCAACATCACAGGCGGTTCGGTGAACACGGCGGACGCGGCCACCAATGTTGGCGGAACCGATGCGATTAGCCTCAACGCCGGGGGCCTTGTCCGCGTGGACTCCGCCAGAGCGCAGGATGCCGTGACTATAACTGGTGGCACCGTAAACGCGGGATCGCTGATTTCGGATTTGACTTCGATCTCCGTCACCGCCGCACAAGACGCCGTGGTCGGCACCGTCGACTCACGCCTCGCCACGACGATCCGTGGGGCCAACGTCACACTGGATAACGCGAATGTCAGCGGCCTCACACTCGACGCCGCCGATGGCAGCATCAGCGGCACCGGCGACATTGTGAGCGACAGTTTCGCCAATCTCGACGCGACGCAGAACATCGCCTTTGGAACACTAAGCGCAGGCAGCACCTTCACGCTAGACGTCGCGGGCAACATCACCTTCGACGCCGCCAGCACCACTAACGGCAATCTTCAAATCACCGCCGGAGGAGACATTCTCGCCGGTTCGATCAACACCGCCGACATCAGCACCAATCCCAGCGGCAACGACGCGATTATCCTGAATGCGGGCGGTCTTGCGCGCGTGGATAGCGCGCGGGCGCAGGACGCTGTGACGATAAATGGTAGCACCGTCGATGCGGGATCGCTGACCTCGGACCTAAGAGCCATCGCGGTCACCGCTGTGCAAGACGCGGTGGTGGGAACCGCCAATTCACAGCTCACCACGACGATCCGTGGGGCCAACGTAACTCTCGACAGCGCGAATGTCAGCGGCCTCACACTCGACGCCGCCGATGGCAGCGTCAGCGGCACCGGCGACATTGTGAGCGACAGTTTCGCCAATCTCGACGCGACGCAGAACATCGCCTTCGGGACGCTGAGCGCGGGCAGCACCTTCACGCTCGACGTTGATGGCAACATCACCTTTGACGCCGCCAGCACCACCAATGGCAATCTTCAAATCACCGCCGGAGGAGATATCACAGCCGGATCCGTGGCGACCGCCGATGCGGCGACCAACCCATCGGGCAACGACGCGATTATTCTGAATGCGGGCGGAACTCTGACCATCGACACCGCAACCGCGCAAGACGCCGTCACGCTGAACGGCGGGAATGTCGCCGCGGGAACGCTGCAATCGGAATTCACCTCAATCTTAGTCACGGCGGTTCAGGATGCGAGCGTCGACACTGCGATCACGCCCACCTCGTTGACGATCCGGGGCGCGTCGGCGGGGCTGAATGGCGGTGATATCGGCACCAGCCTGTCGCTCGACGCGCAGAGTGCGAACGCTCGGATCGCCTCGGTCGCGGACCAGCAAATCCGTGTGGGCGGGCCCGCGAATATCGATGCGGCGGGCGATCTCTTGGTCAGCCATGCGAACAACGCCAACGCGCTTGAAACCCTCAACGCAACCGGCGCGCTGTCGATTGATGTCGGTGGCAATATCGTCGCCCAGCCCGGCACGCTCATCGCCTCGGACCAGAGCGTCGCGATCAACGCGGCGGGCGCCATCACGCTCGACCGCGTGCGCGACGGCGGCGCTCTGACGCGCATCACGGGTGATAGGGGCGTGACCCTTGCGACCATCGACACGCAAGAGGTGCTGTTCAACGCGAGTGGCGGGACCGTCGCGGTGACCGGGGACCTCCTTGTCGATGAAACGGTGACCATCAACAGCCAGGCGGTGGACCTTTCGACCACCAGCGATCTGACCATCGACGCGACCGCGACGGCGGGCGACATCAATGTCGCGACCGTTGGCCTTTTGCGCGTGTTGGGGGCGGATGCGACCGGCTCGGTCTCGCTTGTAAGCACGGGTTCAAACGCGGTTATTGAGGGAACGACCGGCAGCGCTGTCGCGCTCGAAGCGGCGGGCACGCTCAACATCGATGGCGCGGTGGCGGCGACGAACGGTCTGACCCTCGACGCGCAAGGCATGGTGGCGATCAACGCACACGCAACCGGAGGCAGTATTCTCGTTCGCGGCGCTGACTTAGCCATCGCAGACGCGGCGGCGTTGGGCGACGAAACGCTGACGCAATCGGTTGAGATTGTCGCCGTTGAAGAGGCGCAGATTGGCGGTATGGCCGGCAGTTCGGGCGTCTTCGAAATCGATAACGCGGAGTTTTCACGGATCCATTCGGGCGGCGACATCGCGATTGATGTGGTCGCTGTGTCGGCTGGCGGCGGCGCGCAATTGACCGTGGCGGACTTGGATGTCCTGGCGGGCGACGGTTCGCAAGGGTCAGGCCAGAACATCGGGCAAGGCGGCGAATTGCGGCTCCAATCGGACGGAGACATTACCTTCCTAGGCAACGCCGTCGTCACGGGCGCGACCGCGGATACGCGGGTGAGCGTGAATGGCGTGGACCTTGTGCGCATTGATAGCGCCGCCGGGGGTGTTCAGGTCTTTGACGCAGCGGGAGAGATAAACGGAGCGATCGGGATTGTGACCAGCGATCTGGTCGCCGCAACCGACGCCGCCTTCGCGGATGTTCAGGGGCTCGATCTGATCGCGATTGACGCGCGTCTGGCGCAGAATGACGGCGTGGATCGCTCCGGTGGCGTGATCCAGGCGGGCAACCTGGTGATCGACACCACCGCCAGCCAGGTCTTTATCCAGAACACCAGCGCCACCACCGCCAACGATGACCGCCGAGGGTTTACAGTCGACACGCTCACCATCCGCGACAGCGGCGGCACCATTCAGCCCATCGTGATCAATGGTGTCGTGAACGGCCAGGTCGGGCTTGCGACTATCGGAGCGACCGCGATTGACAGCAATCCGAACGCCTCTTCGACGATCAATGGCTGTCTGGTGAGCAATCCGGGAGCGTGCACGCCGGCTGACCCGACGCTAACACCACCACCGCCACCACCACCTCCTCCTCCGCCTCCTCCGCCACCGCCGCCGCCACCTCCTCCTCCTCCTCCTCCTCCTCCGCCTCCTCCGCCACCCCCGCCTCCTACACCGGGACCGGGCGGGTCGAGCGGGGACGATCCCGTGGTCGAAACCAATCGGCAAACGAGCGATCTGATCGAAGAAGTGTTCGAGCCGGAGGCCGACGAACGGCGCGTGACCACGGACCTCGAGTTCATGGATTCCAGCGTGATCAGCATCGCGCCGGGTCCCGATTCCCTGTCCGATTACGTCATTGATGACCCGGTCACCGGGGCCGGCAACGAAGATCTCTGGCTGATCAATGAGGACGAAGACCCCGAGGACACAGGCGCCGATCCCCCGCCTTCCGATGAGAGTTCAGAGGATTAGCGACGGCCCGCGACAAGCGCGTCGGGCCTTGCGACATAAGGTTACCAGTGCCCATTTGACTAACGCCACAGGGCGCATCAGTCTCACACTTGCCGAAACAGAGCGGGGAGACCGGTTTGGCTGAGGGGGAGACAGCGGCGCCAGAGACGCTCGCATTCGATCGCGACGAGGTCGATCATCAAGGGGACAACTCGGCGCCTGACAGCGCGCGAAAGGATGCCGATAGCCGTTCGCTGAACGTCGCTTCAGCCGCCACCGTGTCCACTTTGGCTTTGGCCACCGCGGCCTGCGGTGGCGGTGGAGGGAACACCGCGAGCGGACCACCCATTGGCGGAACCCCAACGCCGCCCGCTCCACCGGTACTCAGACCCTCAACCGACGCCGAAGCCGCGCGCTTTGCCTTGCGCGCCGGGCTTTCCGTAACGCCGGGCGATATCGTCGAGTTGCGGTCGGACGGATTCGAAGCCTGGCTCGACAGGGAAATGGCCCAGCCCATTGAACGGACAGCGGAGCAATTCCTGTCTTCGCTCGGGTTTGAGCAGATCAACGACGATCAATGGTTCTTTCGGTCGGACCCAGCCGACTACATGATCTGGAACCAATTGCTGACCGGCGGCAATTCGGTGCGAAAGCGGATTGCTCTGGCGCTGTCGGAGTTTTTCGTCGTGTCGGTCAACAACATTCAGATTTGGCCCAGTTCCTCCATCGGCGCCTATTGGGACATTCTGAAGGAAGGAGCCTTTGGCAATTTCCGCGATGTGCTGGATGGCGTGACTCTCGACGCCGCCATGGGCGTGTTCCTCAACACGCTCGGCAATCAGAAGGCGGATCCCACAACAGGCCGCGTGCCCGACGAGAATTTCGGGCGCGAAATCATGCAGCTGTTCTCGATCGGGCTGTTTGAACTCAACACCGATGGCAGCGTGCGGACCGATGGCTCTGGCGATCCGATTGAAACCTACACCAACGAAGACGTAACTGGCATTGCCAAGGTCTTCACCGGCTACAATTACAATTATTCGGGCGGCATCGGGTTCACCGACTTCACTCTGGGAAGCGGCAACACAATCCCGATCCCGGACGCGGCGCTTTTGCGCAACCCCATGACCGCCAATCCCCAGCTCCAAGTGCCCAACCGTGGAGACAATCACTCACCGGAAGAAAAGACGTTTCTGGGCACGACCATTCCCGCCGGAACCGGCGCTGAGGAATCGCTGCGGATTGCGCTCGACACCCTGTTTGAGCACCCCAATGTCGGCCCCTTCTTTGGCCAGCAAATGATCCAACGACTGGTCACCAGCAACCCCTCGCCCGGCTATATTCAACGGGTGGCCGAGACGTTCAACGACAACGGGTCCGGCGTGCGCGGCGATCTGCGCGCGGTGTTCAAGGCGATCTTGCTGGATGATGAGGCTTTGGCCGCGCAGTCGCTGGACGATCCGGAATTTGGCAAGCTGCGCGAACCAATCCTGCGTTTTGCCCAATGGGGGCGAACCTTTGGCGCGGCATCGGACACCGGCTTTTGGCTTATGCAGAACCTGTCCGAACGCTCTAATCGGCTTGGCCAATCGCCGCTGCGCTCGCCATCGGTGTTCAATTTCTTCCGGCCCGGCTTTACCCCGCCCAATTCGCAAAGCGCCGAGCGCGATCTGCTCGCGCCCGAATTCCAGTTGGTGAACGAGACGACCGCTGCGTCTTACGTCAACTTCATGGAGCGCACGATCGATGGGCGCGGCGGTTGGATGTTCGACGTCAAGGCGACCTACAGCGCGGAGTTGGAGATTGCGCACGATACGCCCGCACTGCTCGACCGGCTCGATCTGTTGTTGACCGCCGGGCAATTGTCCCAAGACACGCGCGACACAATCGCCGGCGCTCTTGGCGCGCAAACCGTCACGCCCGACAGCGCTGAAGAGGACATGCTGCGACAGATCTACCGCGCGGTGCTGCTGGTGATGGTCTCGACCGACTATCTGGTGCAGCGATGAGCGGGGGCAAGACGATGACCAACGGCCCTTCCCTGTTCAACATTGGCAAAGCGCATGAACTATCGCGGCGCGCATTTCTGCGTCGATCCAGTCACTTGGCGTGCTTGGGCGCAGCCTCAGGCTATGCGATGGGATTGGCCGGGCTCAGCGACGCCGCCGCTTTCGAAACCGGCGGCGGGTACAAGGCGCTGGTCTGCGTGTTCCTGCTGGGTGGCAACGACCACGCCAACACGCTGATCCCGTTCGATGCGCCGAACTACGATCGCTACAACACCATTCGCGGCGGCCTGCCGGATCAGGGCGGCATCGCGCTGGCGCAAAGCGCGCTCGCCAATCAGGTGCTGGTCCCGCAGGTTGAGCAAACGCTGACCGACGACATGCAGTTGGCGCTGGCGCCCACAATGCCGCGCCTCAAAGCGCGCTTTGACCAAGGTGTGATGGCGCCGCTTCTGAATGTCGGGCCGCTGATTGCGCCGCTCACCCGCGCCCAATTTGAAAGCGGCAACACTTCCAGCTTCCCCCGCCCGGCCAAGCTGTTTTCGCACAACGATCAGCAATCGACCTGGCAATCGGGCGCGCCCGAAGGGTCGGTCTCCGGATGGGGCGGGCGGATCGGCGACTTAGCGCAAGAGCGCAACACGAACTCGATGTTCACCGCGATCAACGCAACGGGCAACGCGGTGTTTTTATCAGGCGATGAGATCCAGCCCTATGGGATCGCTTCGGAAGGGGCGATCGAGATCCGTGGATTGGACCGCAACGTCTACCGCTCGGCCGCGACCAGTGAGGCTTTGCGCACGCTTTTGACGCAGGGCAACGGACATGTGTTCGGCAACGACTATGCGATGGCCAACGCGCGTTCGATCCAGTTTTCGGGCTTCATCAACGACGCCTTGGCCAATGTGAGCCTCTCAACCGATTTTGACGCGGGAAACAGCCTCGCCAGCCAGCTTGAAGTCGTCGCTCGGCTGATTGCTGCACGTCAATCCATTGGCGTTCAACGCCAGGTGTTCCTGGTCGCGACCGGAGGGTTCGACAATCACGATGGGTTGATCGGAACCCATGAAGGATTGCTGGCGGGCGTCGATGCGGCGCTGGACACGTTCTATCAAGCGATGCTGGAAATCGGGACAGCGGATCAGGTGACAACCTTCACCGCATCGGATTTCGGACGAACCCTGGCGTCGAATGGCGATGGATCGGACCACGGGTGGGGCGGACACCATTTTGTCCTTGGCGGCGCGGTCAACGGTGGGCGTTTCTATGGAACGGCCCCGCAAATCTCGGTTGATTCCGACGATCAGGTGGGGCGTGGCCGTCTGCTGCCGTCGACATCGGTGGATCAGTACTCGGCAACCTTGGCCAAATGGCTGGGCGTCACACAGGACGAAATCCCGATTGTCTCGCCCAATATCGCGAACTTCAACGCGCCCGATCTGGGTTTTATGCGCGCTCCTGTTGCGGAGTAGGTGTTAGGCCAAAAGGCCGGGTGTTGCGGGGATAATGGCGGCGGCCATGAGCACCGCGCTCAAGCTGATCGAGACAACCGCGGCAAACAGATTTTGATTGGTGTTGAGGGCGTTCATGATGCGTGTTCCGTGGTTGGACATGGTGGGGTGCCTTTGGCCGATCAAACCATCAAGTTCGGGCTGGCCGGAACGATGGCGGTGGCGAACAGAACGGCCGAGATACCGATCGAAACGATGGCGGCGAAAAGGTTTTGCTGAGCGTTGAGAGCGAACATGGTTGGTGTCCTTGAAAGAGTGTTTGTAAGCGGGTCGATTACGCCATCAGGCCGGGCGTGGCAGGGACGATAGCGGTCGCAAAAAGGATCGCTGAGATGCCGATCGAAACGATGGCGGCGAAAGCGTTCTGGTTGGCGTTGAGAGTAAGCATTGGTGTTCTCCTATAAGTGATTTTCGTGTTTTGCGGTGCGATCCGCTTGATGCCCAACACTCTGCATCCGTCGTGCCAAACTTGAATATCCTTTATTTGTCAGTATTTTATAGGATTTAGCCTCGACGTGAAACTGCGCCTATTCATGATAAATGGGAAAATTTCCCAACTCTTGGGATGGCGTTTTGAGGCGAGTGGCGCTGGACCTGCCAGGATCAGCGTTTTGGGGCTTCTATGGCGATCATCGCCAGCCACATCGCGGGCTTGGCACGGTCGAGCTGGCCATCGTCGGGGGTGCCGGTGTGATGGACAACTTTTCGGCGGCCAAAGCGAGGCGAAAAAGGGCGGGACTGTTGGCCTCGACCCGAAGCTTGGTCGTGGTCGGCCACGCATCGCGGCGCGCGCGATGCACGGCCTGACGCCAAACTCTACCCCTGACTGCAATTGCCCCGTTTACCGGCTGTCGAATGGCGCGGATATGGAAGGGGGCACAGTGGCAACGGCGAAGTGTAAGAGCGGTAAGGACACCACCGCTCACAAGGCGCATCCGGCGAAGCTGGTGACACCGGCGCTAACCCGGCGGGGTCTGATGATCTCAGGGATAAGCGCCGGTGTTGGAGCCTGCACAAACGCTCCCTTAGCGCCAGTGGCCTCACCCTCCACGCGGCTGGCCTACGGGGTCAGCGGCCTAAAGCCGCTGGACCTGTTTTTGGGTAACCTTACCAAAATTACAGTCTGCACGCGCCCCTTCCGCCCAGCAGGCCCACGCTTGGAAAGCGAAAGGATCGGATCCAAGTTTCTCGTCCACAATTACGGCCACGGGGGATCAGGCTGGTCCTTGGCATGGGGCTATGCCGAAGCGGTGCGCGATATGGTGGCGGCGGCCCACCCCAAGTCGGTCACCGTCCTCGGGGCCGGCGCCATGGGGCTCACCGCGGCCATCGCTATTGCGGAAACGGGCGCGATGGTGACCATTGTTGCGCGCGAAATGCCAATGGACACTCGCTCGGCTCGCGCAACTGGGGTTTGGTCACCTTCGAGCCGCATCGGGCTGGAAGGGGCCATCGCGCCCGGGTTCACCGCCCAGTGGCAGGCGTTCACCCGGCGTTCTTACGCGCGCCATATGACTTATGTCGGACGCGCTGGTCATCCTGTTGAGTTTACACCGCGCTTCTATGTGCGCACGGCGGAACCCTATCCCGAGCTTGTCCCAGAGCCTGAAGGAGCGGACCGGTTCTTGAGGCTAGACCGGACTCTAAACGGCCTTACCCCGCCTTGGCGCGAACGCGAAAATACGCCTTTCCCCGCGCCCAACGGCGTGCGCGGCGGTCTGGTAATGACCTTCAACATAGCCGAATACACCCGGCAGCTGGTCGAAGATTTCCAAGCGATGGGCGGGCGATTTGAACTGGGGGAGTTGTCTTCGAAAGACGACTTGGCAAACCTGCCTGGCGACGCCATTGTCAACTGCTCCGGCTTCGGTGCGAAGACGCTGCTTGACGACGCATCGATAATACCGGTGCGCGGGCAAATCGCTTGGATGGCCCCGCAATTGGACCGGCTTTACGGCGTCTACCACGCTGGTGTCTCGGTGATCTCGCGGCGCGATGGGTTGCTGATCCAAGAGACCGGGGGCAACGATTTCTACGGCCTCGGGATCGAAGACGAGACCCAAAGCCAAGACGAGTTTCTCGCCGCGCAAGCCAAAGTCGCGCCGATCTTTAGGTGGTGACGATGATCGCCCCTATTCAGCGGGTCAGACCGTAATCGACGTGCCCCGGTAGATCTTTGAACGATACCGCGAATCCTGCGCATCAGGCAGCGGCGCGCCCACCAGCAAGACGCCGCGCACGAAGCGTTTGAGCTCTTCTTCGTGCTCTTCTGCGTCGCGTGGCTCCTCGCTGCTGACACGGCGGGTGAGGTTCAGCTGGTTTACCGGCACATCGTGCACCAATCGCTCGTTCTCGACCGCAGCGGTGGCGGTGAAGGCGTGAAGGCTGGTCTTCACAAAATTGGCGAGCGCAAAGCCCGGTCCCTTGGTGCCATAGGGTACATCGGGGCTGACCAGGACCAGCTGACACCCATCGTAAAGCGACGCCTTACGCGTCACGCGATAGTGACGCGTGATCTGGTCTTCGACCATCTTGGCGAAGTCCTTCGTCGGCAGAACCTCGCCTTCGTCGAACAGCTTCTCTGGCAGCGCTTCAGGCGGCATTGAGACGATCGTGGTGGGCTTACCCCAGGTGCCAAGCGCCTCATCCATTGCGTTCTCAATTGCGTCGCCCGCGATCAGAACATGCAGGTGATCATCGGTCACGCTGTCCGGCAGTAAGTCGCGCACCGCCTTCTCGCGGGAGGCATCGCGCATGACAAGGACGACCTTGGCAACCTCGCACTCTTCGACCAGCGTGCGGATCGTTTCGGCGACATAGTCCGCCAGATGCCCGCCCATGATCCAGACGGTCTTGCCCTTCATTTTCTCAAGCCGCTCAGCCTTGGGGCTGCCGAACAGTTCGCGTTCGGTGTTCGAACGTTCCACCCTCAGGCCACCAGAGGGCATGAATGTTTCGCCCGAAACCGCGCGGTCAGCGAGGAAGAAGACGGTGGCCTGCGCCACGTCTGCCTCGGTCGGCATCGCGCCCAGATGCAGCTGTTTGATTACGCCGCTGCCGACGCCATCAGCGACCTTGTCAACCTGCGCGGCAGGCAGGAACGGCGCGTCAGTTGGCGGGGTGAGTTTGAGCCAGGTTTCGCTACCCGCTTCTTCATATTGCTTCCATTCGTTAGAGCCCAGAAGAAAGCCGCCCAGCGCCAGGCGAACCAGAAGACGCTGCGCCATGCCTTCGGTCAGAAGATACTGGTCCCAAGTGCATAGGCCATCGCCAGCGCTTGCAAATTCTAGCGCGAGTTTGCGCAGTTCTTCGGCCGCTTCCATGTCGTGGCTGAGCGTCGCGGTGGAGTTGCGCGAGAGGCGAGTAAGGATCTTCGAAGCGTCCGCCCCTTCGCGGATTGCGTCGATCACCGCCTTGTACACCGCGTTCAGACGCTTGTTCTCAAGGATCAACTTAGCGCGGCGCAGGAACAGGCCGGGCTTGCCTCCGGTGCCAGACAAACGGTCCCCATCGACGGGCCCGGGTGCAATGGCGTTGCATTGCACTTCGGGTCCCAAATAGGGGGAGAAACTCTCGACCATGGCTCGCTGACCAGCCTTGGAAAGGCCATAATCCGCGCGGTTGGGATAGGCCACGGCGAGGAACTTCTCCCCTCCGAAATAGGAGCTGACGTTGAGAACATAGCCCGAGCCTTGCGCCTTCATCAGAGGCACAACCCGGCTCATCAGGTGGTAGTTGGAGATAAGGTTCGCATCGAGCGTACAACGCCAGGTGTCGGGCTCCATGTCGATGACCATATCTTCAGCACCCGCCACGCCAGCGTTGTTGATGAGGTAGTCGATGCGGCCAAATTCCTCGATCGTCGCGTCCACCGCGCGGTCGAGTGAGGCAAAGTCGCTGACATCGACATCGGCCATAATTTTGACGCGGCGTTCGACCCCGGCAAAGCCGATATCTTGCAGTTCGCCTACGATCCGGTCGCGGGCAGCGACCAGCTCGCTTTCGCGGCGCGAGACCATCATCACCTTGGCGCCTGCCAGCGCAAGCAGGCGCGCCACCTGACCGCCAATCCCGGCTGAACCGCCTGTGATAAAGGCGACCTTGCCCATGTGCAGCCCGGTGATGTTCTCGGCAAAGCCCACCATGGCTTTGCGCGATCCGGTCTCCTCCTCGATGCTGGCGGGCAGCTTAAGATCAATCTCAGCGATGCGCTGTTCGCGGAACAACACACGCGTGGCGTGGCCCGCAGCAAAGGCGGTGTTTTCGTCTTCGGTATTGGTAGTGCGCACGATCTGGTTCGACCACACCGCGTGCGCGGTTTCCGCGTTGCCCGCTTGCACGCGCTCTTCGTCGCGCCACACGCGGATCAGCTGGGTCATTCCAGCGCTGAGCAATCCAGCAAAAGAATTGCCGCGCGCATCGCCAGGATTGGTCATGAACACGCAGCGCGGTGCGGATGGCAGGCCATCGTGCCCGCGCCAATACCGCGCAAGAGAACGCGCGACCGCGATGCCGCCGACCAGCTCCATATCCATGAATTTGGCGACCGTTTCGTCGCTTGCGCCCAACAACGGTCCGCCGAAGTAGCCCGCTGGCTTAAGCGGCATGACAATCGCGCCCGTGATCGCACCGCCCGCATCCTCAGCAAAGCTCGCAAGCTCGGCTTCCATCGAAAGGGGTTCTTTGCGGTTGAAGCGGGCGACGGTGAGCTCGTCGCCAAAGCCCTGCGCGGTGAGGCGCGCGGTGGCCTGCGCCACATCAGCGCTGCGCGATAGGCCGAGACGTACGCGCGAGCCGGAGTTGACCAATGTCTTGGCCGCCTCGACCGCGTCGTCCCATTCTTCGCCCGCCGCAATAAAGATATTGAGCCCCGCCCCGTCGAGTGAGCGCATGGAGGGACGTGTCATATAGGTCGAAGAATTATCGCGGTTGGCCGAAAGGCCGTGTGTTACG
Organism: Pseudomonadota bacterium; assembly: GCA_039033755.1. Lineage (GTDB taxonomy): Bacteria > Pseudomonadota > Alphaproteobacteria > Sphingomonadales > Sphingomonadaceae > Erythrobacter. The sequence goes on from JBCCBZ010000017.1 coordinate 61,956, forward strand.
TCGACCTCTTCGGCGGTGATCCCGCTGGATTCATCAGAGGCAAAGAACAGGCACGTCGCCGCAATGTCCTTGGGCATAGGCAGCGGCTTACCATCGGTTTTTCCGTCAACCGCGCGAGCCAGAGCCATACGACCGGTGAAGTATTCAGCGGTGGTGTTTTCGGCCTGGTTCTGGACCTTGTCCATCGCCGCAAAGACCGTGCGGATACGGTCGCTTTCGATCGGGCCTGGGAAGACCGTGTTCACCCGGATCGAGCGCGGCCCAAGCTCTTCGGCCAGTTGCGAGGAAAGAGAATTAAGCGCGGCCTTGGGCACCACGTAGGCGGTGCGCCCATAGTACCGCGTGTGGCTGAAGATCGTGGAGATGTTCACCATCGAACCGCCCACCGGCATGATCGGCGAGACGATACGGGCCAGGTTCCAGGTGACGCCCAGTATATTGACCATCGCGTCGCGCACATCTTCAACTTCGCCCTGCTCGGTCATCTCCTCACGGCTTAATGGTACGTTGTATAGCGGCTGCTTAGGCCCGGCGGAGCCAGCGTTGTTAATCAGCACATCGATCCGGCCGAAATCGGCCTTAATCTTGGCCACCGCCGCCCGCACGCTGTCGGGGTCCGCGCCATCAAGCACCGCGGTGCTGATGCGCTCGGCGGCGACACCAGTGTCTTCGATCAGAGATTTGCGCGCGGACTCAATCCGGTCCACCGTGCGCCCGGTCATAATGACGAAAGCCCCTTCGCGGGCAAAGGCGCGACAAATCTCGCTGCCCAGATTGCCTGCGGCTCCCGTGACGAGTGCGATCTTGTTTGCAAGCCGGCCTTTGGTGTTCATGTCGGACTGGCTCACTTACATCTCTCCTTCGTTGACACTGGCTTCACTAGAGGCCCAATATTCAAGCAGTTCGTCTTTGGTTCTGAGGCCCAAGGCAGGCAGCGCGTGATTGACCACATAGGTCGCGCCCGAATGCGCGTTGTCCCACATAGACTGGTGCGCGTCTGGCAGATCCTCCCATGGGACAACCTCGGGCTGCGTCACATCGAGCAGTCCGGCTGAGACCATCTCGTTCATCACCTCGACTTCATGCGCGTTGCACAAATGGGTGCCGAAGATTTCGGCGGTCGGCATGAAGATGCGGCGCTGACGGGTCCAAACCTGCGGGGCGTAGAAAGTGTAGCGGTGGTTCTTCATTTCCTCCGCAAACACCACGCGCCCGCCAAAGGGTTTGACCAATGAGGTTGAGACACCCAGCGTGTCCTGCCCAGCCCGCTCAATCACCAGATCAGGCACACCGCGTGGGTTCGACGGCGAGCGAAGCAGCTTGCCAATGGCGGTCCCGAATGGCTTCAGCGTGTTCTGCTGGTAGGAGCGCACGCCCAACTTGAACGCCTCGATATCGACCTTAGCATCGAGCAAGCGCGGCATGGTGTCGGGCCAGTCAAAGTCCGCGTTGCGGCGCGACAAGCCTTCGATGCTGATGATCCCTTCGACCGAGTCTTCGAGGCCGAGCGATTGGAGGAATTCGCGCTGACCATCGGTGGTGGTGACGATGACGATGCGCACTTTGAACAGGCGCGCTGCCTCGATCATTTCAAGGCCTTTTTCATCGGCCAATTCGCGCGTGCGCGGGCCGTAATAAAGCAGAACGCTCTCGCCACCGCGCAGCTCGGCGCGCTGGAGCATGTCTTCGGGCGGGGCGGCCCCAGACTTGCCCATAAAGCTGAAATGATAGCCAGAAGACGCGCCATAAAACGCCAAGCGACCGCCTTCTTCGAGCAATTGAAAACTGCGCGGGAACGCGCGCTCGCCCGCGTGGCTGACCACGAAATCGGCGAGCTTACCCTTGTTTATCGCGCGGTACTGCTCGACCAGCGCCTCGCCCTGTTTTTCCCACGCGATCGCTTCGTCTCCGTCGTCAGGAACAGCGGTGAAGCAATCGGCGATGGCGGGATCCTTACGATTAATCGCGCCCACCGCGCCTTGCGAGCGCACGAATTCGGCACGGTCATCGCTGGATACGAGCCCGGTCGAGAAAAGCCCGGTGCGGATCGAGCTCTTGAGCGCGTCAAGCCCTGTGCCCGTCGCCGACCCTTCGACAAAAATCGTCTTGCCTGGCGTGATCTGAAGCGTGGTGAAGAGGCACCGCGTTACCGTTCCCAGGTTAAGCGTGTAGGCCCCCGCTTGCTCCAGCGTCAGGTCCGCCGGCGGTCGGTGCAACTGCGGTCCTTGCACCGTTAGGAACTGGGCATGGCTTCCGGTTTTGGTCTCATACCCCTGGATGGAAAAGCCCGCATACATCGGGTCATCGCCCGCTGCCGGAGCCAGCAGATCGCTGGTGCCCGAATAAACCGAGACAAGGTCGCCGATCTGCAATCGGCCCTGTTCTTTCAGCTCGCTGCCCAGCCCCACGACCAGCGCGAGGCCGCCAGACCCCGTGGTCTGCACATCTTCGTCATGCGCTTCGAAAGGTGACACAGGGATGCCAGTCAGCGCCCAGATATCGTTGAAATTGACCTCAGAGGTCAGCAAGTAAATCAACGCTTCGTTAGCTCTGGGCTTAGGCGTGTTGACCACCAGCTCGCGTTCGTGCGTCGCGGGCGCGCCAAAGCGTGGACTCCCCGTTTCCGGATCGCAGGCGATGCCAAACGCTATCTGTTTGGGCGGGATCGGTGTAACGCCGGGATAGAAGGGGGAGCCCATCGGGAGCAGCTCCCCCTCCGCGGCAAGCTTAGCCACTTGATCAGCGTGTTTATCGTAGTGCCAGACTCCGTCGCGGCGCACGGGCAACGGCGGGCTTTGTTTGTCCATAAATTGCTGGATGCCGGTCTTGCCGCCTTCGGGATCGACGATGGCTTCAGCGAAATTGTCCGCCTCTCTCGCAAGGCCAGCGGCCATGCCCTCGGCCCAGCCGGTGCGCACCGCATCCAAGGCACGTGCTCCAGCGGTGTCGCGCCCTGCCCATTTGAGCTGCCTCAAGATGCGTTGCAGGAAATCATCTTTAAGGACTGCATCGAGATCGATGCTCGCGGGCTTTTGCCATTCGGCGGTTTGCGTGCGGCGTGCGGCAAAGGCCTTGCCCAGCTCGCTACCCTCGGGATCGACCACAAACTCGCGGACGAGGCTGTGAGCCACCGAAAGCGCATCTTGCGAACCGGCAACAAGACTATCAATCGCACCGATTTTCAACGCGCGGTCGGCGTCAATGGCTCGGCCACCCAGAATGAGATCGAGCGCGTCGCGAACCCCTGTCTCACCATTTTTGCTCCCAAGGAGGCGAGGCAGACGCTGAGTGCCACCATATCCTGGCAGCAGGCGCAGATTGATCTCCGGCTGGCCAAATCGCGCGCGCGCGGTTCGGCGACGCGATAGTGGCAGGCGAGCGCAAACTCCATGCCCCCGCCCAGCGCCACGCCCTGGATCGCGGCCACGCACGGCTTGCCCATGGCTTCGATCGTGTTGAAGGCAAGCTGCGCGTTATCGGGAAGCGCCTTGGCTTCCTCGGCGGTGTTCACCTCTTCAAGCATCTGGCGGATATCCGCACCCGCGACGAAGCTGGCGGTGCCGCTGCCCGTAAAGACCACGGCGGCAACGTCGTCCTTGCGCGTGAGGTGTTCGGCGACGATCACAAGCTCGTCGAGCGCGCGTTCGTTGAGCGCGTTGACCGGCGGGTTCTTGACCGTGACGGTCGCCACGCGCTTGCCCGGCGCAACGGGGTTGTACTGGATCGTGAAATAGCGATAGCGCTCGAACAGCGCCTGATTGTCCGACAGCGTCTGCCGCCGTTTCCACGCCTCCACTGCGCGGGTGAGTTCGTCGAGACTTTCGGGATTCCGCAACGTCGACGCGTCGCCCACATCCGCGCCTTCGACCACAGCGCGCACCATACGGCGCATATATTTGCCCGAACGCGTCTCCGGAAACTCGGCGAGTTCAATAAAATCGGACGGGACCGCCACCGCGCCCTTTTCGGTGCGCACAAGGTCACTCAGGCGGCGCTGATCGTCTTGTGTAAGGCGACACCCTTCGACCGGTGTCACAAACGCAATCGGTGTGACGCCCTTCTGGCTGTGCGGTGCGCCAATAACGATGACGTTGCCGACTGGCGATGCGGGATCGAGAGCCTTGTCGCGCAAGATTGCGCCCTCGATTTCCTCGGTCCCAATGCGGTGGCCCGAAACGTTGATGACATCGTCGGAGCGGCCATGTAGCGAAAACGATCCGTCAGCGTGGCGGATCGCGAAATCACCTTGCGTGTAGGCCCAAACGCCTTTCCAGCGTTTCCAATAGGTGTCGGCGTAGCGTTTGGTGTCACCGCGCCAATCGCTGTTGAGGGCGGCTCGGTTGTCGGAAACCGCAACATCAAAGCGTCCCGCGTCACCCCAGATCGTGCGCGTTAGGTATGGGTATGGTTGGGCGATCATGATCTCGCCCTTTTCGCCATCCTTGGCCTTTCGCCACCCAGCTCCGCCATCGTCAGCAGAGCGCGGATATGAAGCGGCGGTGCCGTCGAGCGTGATCGCAGCGTCCGGGTCTTCGATCCAGACATCACCGGCAATCCAAGGAAAGGGAAACGTGTGTGCGTTGGCATCTAACCTAAAGTCATCTGCGCCTTGGAAGTGGCTCCACACCATCCCGCCATGCTCGGTCGCCCAATACGAATTGATGTAGCGCGGCGTCACATTCTCCATCGCGAAGGCCTGCACGACCGGCGAAACAGGCTCTGCGCAGAAGGTCGCGACCTTGAGCGATGACAGATCGTAAACCTCGATATCCTTGAGGTTCTCCGGGTTCTGCATGATGGACTTGAGGAAAGTCGCGCCCGCCTTGAATATCGTCACGCCATAGCGCTCAATTGTTGCAGCAAAACGGCCAGAATGCGGGAAGACGGGCGAACTTTCGGTTACAATCGTCGTGACGCGTGTCAGGAGCGAGGCGGCAATGAGATAGCTCTGCCCGGTGATCCAGCCCGGATCGGCGACCACATACAGCACGTCGCCCGGTTCGGCTCCAAAGGCAGCAGGCATGGTCGAAGCAACGCCGCTGGCGTAACCGCCGTGGACATGGACGACGCCCTTGGGCTTACCGGTGGAGCCCGAAGTGTAGATGATGAAATTCGGGTATTCCGCATCGACCGCAAGCGGGCGTGAGGCGGCCCAAATGGCCCTGACAAAGTCCGCGTCAGACAGCGCGTAAAGTGCGGCCTCGTTCGCTATATTGATGCCGCCCGCGCGTGAAGCGCTCAGGATCTTCTCCAAGGCCGCGCCGGTTAGATCGTGGCTCCAATGATCACGATCCGCGTTCCACGGCAAGTCGGGTTGCGAAGTATGCTTGGCGACCACGACCGCTTCGACACGCGGTGGCGAATCCACCAGCGCGCCCGCAATCGTTATCCGCAATTGCGCGGACTGCTTGGCGCTTATCGCTTCGGCGCCGCTATCGCCCGCCGCGATGGTCGAAAGCGCAAGCCCCACGCCGCGCATGACGTCGGAGCGTTCGACCGTTACCTCGCCATCGAGCGTGTCGGCCACTGTATCGTGGATCAAGACACGCTGCGAGGGCGTGAGGGCGAGATCGCCTTGCTCAAGGGTCGCGTCGAGAATCTCGATCGCGACCGTTACAGCGATGAAATTGTCGAGCGCAGGATCGGTGTAGTTCGGTTTGAACGGGACCATTTGCGCGTTGCGGTACGAGCCATCGGCGGTGACGACGACCTTGGCCCCCGCATCCGCGATGCGGTCCGAAAGGGTCTTGTCGCTAAAACCACCGAAGACCGGCGTATAGACGACGCCCATCCGCTTCGCGCCCTCGGTCCAGTAAATCTGTTCCGGGATGCTCGGCATGTTGAGCGCGATGCGGTCGCCAGGTGCCACACCCAACGCTTCGAGCGCGAGCGCGCATTTGGCGCTTTCGAGCAAAAGCTTGCGGCGTGAAATGGTTTCGGAATCAACCGGACCGCCGCGCCCGCTGTCGCTGGCCATATTCCAGCGGTCGCCTTCGTAGATAAGCGCGGTCTCTTCGCCATGGCCCGCCAGCACGTGGCGGTCCACTTCGTTAAACGCGACATTCGTCAGGCCGCCTTCGAACCAGCGCCAATCGGGCGGGGTGTCATCGTTAAAGGCCCGGTCCCAAGGCTCATAGCTTTCAGGAAGGTCCAGCATCACACGAACGCCGGTGGCTCCATCCCAAGCGATCCAGTCAGCCGCCGCATCATCGAAATAAGCCCAAACCCCGTTTGTCCCCTGATCGGTCAGGAACCAGCCAATTTGCCGCTTGGCTAGACTGCCATGGAACGCGCCTGGATCGGCCGCGCACGCTTCTCGCATTGCCTCGAAAGAGGGACGGTCAGATATCGCGGGTCCCATGGGCCCCACGCTGGTGATCGGCGATGTCGAAATCGGATGCCTCCAACGTTGGTAAATGCAGTGTTGTTTTCGAGACCCCCCAAATGAATGTCGCTGGCGAACGAAAGTTCCAATAACCTCAACAACCCTTGCGTATTATTGCAGAGAGGCAACATTTCATCCCAAGACCGGCGTTGCGCTGCCCTGCCCATTGCTTATGGTTAGTGGCTCACCAACCATTCACTTCCCGAGGTAATCCATGATCCGGACCGTTCTGATGGCGCCCTTGATGGCCGGCGTGGCTGCGCTCGCCGCCACCGCTTCGTTCGCACAGGATGATGCGCCGGAAGAGACCTTTGGCGGCGCCAAGGGCGCAGACCTTTCCATAGAGGCAATGGAGCCCGATGGCGGCGCGGTCACTATCGGACGCGCGGGCGAGTACCCGGCGGATATTGCACGCTACTTGCTGGCGACAGGGGCTGGGGCGGCGAACCTGTCGCCTGATGCCCAAACCATCGCGTTTTCCTGGGACGTGACCGGACAATCGGAATTATGGGTGATGTCTGCCAGCGGCGGCCAACCCAAACAGATCACCTTCCAGACAGGCGTTAGCGCACCGATCTGGACACCCGATGGCTCTCGCCTGTTTTACTCGGCAGACCGTGATGGCAATGAACAGCCAGGCTATTTTGCCCTCTCTCCCGATGGCATGAACGAGAGCGAGATACTTCCCGCCCAGCGCGGCGATTTCCGTAGTTTTGGCGATTTCGCGGCGGATGGCAGCTTCATCTACGCATCAACGGCGCGCGGCGAAGGCATTTTCGACATCTATCGTGGCACTCTGGAGGGCGAGACTGAGCTGATCTTTGAAAGCACGCTTGGCCACTACGCGCGTTCGATTTCACCCGATGGCAAGTACGCGCTGATCACCGAGACAGTTGGCGAGGATGGCGACAATCTCTACCTCCTCGATCTCAACACCAGAGAGGTGAAAACCATCTCCAAGCCTCAGGTCGATGAGCGTGCCGATCACTCGATGGGCGGCTTTGAATGGATGCCCAACTCCAGCGGTTTCTATTTTTCCACCAATCGCGACCGCGAATTCGGCACCTTGTCATTTTACCGCCTTGCCGGCGGTTCATTCGAGCGCGTTTTTGAAACCACGAGCGATGTTGCAGACTTGGAGCTGTGCGGTCCGGGCGAAGGCGGCTCCTACCTGTTCTGGACCGAGAACAAGGACGGGTTCGATACGCTGCGCGGATGGCACACGGTCGAAAAGCGCCCCATCGAAATGCCGCAATTGCCCGAAGGCAAGTATTCCCTCGACTGCGAGGGAACCGAAGCGCCCAAGCTGCTCGCTTCGGTAAATGGCTGGCGCACGCCGGGCGAATTGTGGATGATCGACGTCGCGACAGGCGCTGCGGAAAAGGTTTTTGCGGGCAACCTCGCTGGCCTTGACCCGGAACGCTTGGTGCGACCCCAAGTGGTGCGTATGCCTGCGCGTGACGGGGTCGAGCTCCAGGGCCTGCTTTATCTTCCGCCCGGCGCTGGCACAGGCGATGAAGCGCCACCCGTGCTCTTCGGCGTTCATGGCGGCCCCTCCGGCCAATCTCAGGCCTATTTCAACGCGGGCGCGCAATATCACGTCGGGCGCGGAGTGGCGGTGTTCCAGCCCAATGTGCGCGGTAGCACCGGTCTTGGCCGCACCTATTCAACGCTTGATGATCGTGAGAAACGGCTCGATTCTGTTCGTGATCTCGTTGATATGCTGGATTATCTTGGCGATCAGGGGCTGGTCGACAAGTCCCGCGCTGCGGTCGTCGGAGGCTCTTATGGCGGATACATGGTCAACGCCGTTCTGGCTGAATATCCCGGTGTCTTCAAAGCGGGTGTCTCGCTCTTCGGCGTTGCAGACTGGATCACCGCGCTCGAAATCGCATCGCCTGCGCTAAAAGCATCGGATCGCATCGAATATGGCGACATTACCGAGGAGAAATGGCGCGAATTCTACCGCGTCAACTCGCCGATCCGCAAAGCGGACCAGATCACCGTCCCCGTTCTCTATTCGCATGGCGTCCAAGACCCAAGGATCGACATTTATGAGACCGAAGTGATGGTCAAAACGCTGCGCGCCAACGGCGTCCCCGCCCCCTTCATCCGCATCCCGGACGAAGGTCACGGGTGGCGCAAACTGTCGAACCAGCTCTATTACTTCCGCAAGCAGGCGGAGTTTCTGGAAGAGCAGTTTGGGTTAAGCGAGGAAACCGAGCAGACCGGCGGTTAAGACGTGCTGAGCGCCGCGCTTGCCTTGTTCATGGTGATGAGCGAGCCGCCGAAGTCGGCTTGCACATACGACCGGGAGGTCGAACTCTCTCGCAACTTTGTCGACTTTGATCAGACCGAGGGACAGGGGTGGCGCCCGCTCTACGATGCGAAGTGCTATCTCGAAGCGGCGCAATTGCTGCGCGACTGGCAGGCCGCGCATCCGGACGCCTTTGATCGCGACAGCCGACGCGACCAAATGTTTGAGCGCACCCTCATCTGGCATGAGGCGCAAATGTGGGCCTTTGGCGGACGGTTTGATGTGGCCGAGCCGATCTTCGCGCGCACCTATCGCGGCTCCGCGAGCGTTTACGATACGGCGTGGGGCTTATACGTCGATGGCACGCTCGCTTTTCTGCGCCGCGACGCTTCTGCGCTTGAGCGTGCGATTTCGCAGCTAAGCGAGGTGCCAAAGCCTCCCGGTTGGGACCGCGCGGTGGGTGCAGACGGCAAGCCGATCACGCTACCCTGGCCACAGAACCTTGATGTGTTGCAAGGCCTCGAGAGGTGCTGGAGCAGAAGCTACTCCGAAGCGTATCTGTGCCGAGACATCGCTAAGCCGCGCTAAGACCTACCCAGCCAGGCGGCGCCAGTGTGCAAATGCGAGCAGCATTCCACCGACGACTGTCGGAATGGCCTCTTCAACGCCGAATTCTTCCGCGAAAAGACCAAACACAACAAAAGAGGCGCCAAGGCCCGCCGGGATAAGAAAGCCAGGTGTACGCGCCGCAGGACTCGTCGTTGCCACAGTGCCTGATGCCAAAACCGCGAGGACAGCGAACACCCAATGCACCCACTCCATTTCGCCCACAACCGCCAGAACTGGCAGAGCAAGCGCCAAGGCTGGAAGTGCCACGCAATGGACAATGCAGAGCAAGCTAAGAGCGACGGCAGCGCGGTCTGTAGCCGGAGTAATCGCGCTTTCGCCTGTGGTCTCGGCTTCGCTTTGCGGTGTGGCGGCGGTCATAAGCCTCGGATTCCATCATGAATGTTACAGTGTATCATTGCGCTAGGCGGATGCAGTCTTTGCGTCAATCCAGCGCATCAACACAAACACGCTGTGGCCTTAGATGCCGCGTGCCTCAGCGGGAAGCCCTCAAATCGGCAATCAAACTATGTGAGGCGTTTTGGCTTCGTGTACAATGTCGGCTCGCATGACTCGGTACACACATAGTGGTGCGGCAAAACGGGGGGCTGGGTTTGTGAATATTGTCGAGGTTGAGGGCGGCGATTGGTTGGATGAACACAGAACGTGCGATCGGCACGCCACGCGCGTCTTCAAGATTACGGGGCGGGCCACGGGTGACTTAGCGGCCGATCTGGCCGCACGCACGGCGGCCTTGGGCGCGTTACTTGATGAGCTCGCCGAGCAAGATGCCCCAATAGCGATCACCGGATCGGCTTGGTCGCAGGCTGACCTTTTCGCGTCGCCCGCGGTGCGGATCGACACCGCCCTCGACAACGCGCTCTGGCGCATTCCTAGCAGCGCGCTTGCGGATGAATTTGATGGCGACGCAAGCCGCTTCGTGATGGCTAGCGGCGGAGCAAAGCTCGACGACGTGATGCGCTTTCTCGAAAAAAGCAATGCGTCGTTTCGCACTTGCGGTTCTCACAAGGGACAGTCGATCGCTGGTGCAGTGGCAACCGGATCGCACGGTTCACTTTTGGGCGAGATGGGCCTGGAAACGCATATACGCGGCATGCTGTTTGTGTGCGGGTCGGGCGCGAAGCACTGGATTTGCGACCCGGAATGCCCGGTGTTGAGTGACGCCTTTGTCCGCACCTTTGCCACTCCAACTGACCCCTCGATCTTTGATGATACGGTTATCCATATGGGCGGATTGGGCTATTGCGCGGCAATTCTGCTGGAAGGAACAGAGCGTTTTGGCCTTTCCTGGAAAAAGGCGCTCCAACCGCTCAGCGCTGATTGGTGGGAGGCGATTGAAGCTGGCGACTACGACCGCGCAGCCGCACCTATAATTGGCAACACAAAATGCTCATTCTACGAGCTCACTTTTGATCCCAACAAAGGGCTTGAGGAGGACGTCATGCAGACGCTCTATTGGCGTGAAGCGCTGCCCGAGCCGTCTCCCGACCAAGAGGAAGCCGGACCGCAAGAGCACACGCGCGACGCGCTCGACATCATAACCGATGGCATCAACGCTTTTTCCAAGGAGATGATCGCAAAACGAAGCGACAAGGATGAGAACGAAGAGGATGACGACGAAGACGGCCTCCTTAGCTTTATGCGTCGCATCCGTTTGCTCGACATTCCCAAAATGACGTTTGACGAATTCGCCAAAGACGTCACCGACAAGCCGTGCTCGGACAAACCCTCCAGTTTGCATGCGCTAACCGGTGACTGGAAAGCACGTGAAGTATTCGGAGTTCGTATTGACACATTCAACGCCGCGCTTGCCGTGCCGGTAAGCGAATTGAAGCGCACACTGGAGATCGGCACCGATGTGGCTTCACGCTGGCGTAAGCACTTCGTCTTCACAGTGCGTTTCGCCGCCAAGAGTCGCGCGTCAATGAGCTTCCTGCGGTTCGATGAAACCGCGATCGTCAACATTGACGGGCTTACACGGGCCGGCATCGCCGGGTGGATTTCACATAGTGATGAGTTTAGCCGCGACTTTACCGATGCGCTGGAGGACGCTGGCGTCCCTTTTTCAATGCACTGGGGCAAAGATGTTCCGAGCAGCGCCGATAAGATCGCAACAGATTTCGGACCCGCGGCAATGCGCTACAAAGCGGCGCGCGCGGCCTTGGTGCCCGCAAAACTTCGCGACAAGCTTTGCCCTCCTCAGCTTCGGGCCTGGGGTCTAGACTGATTCAGTCGTTGCCGTGTTCGGCTCGCGCGATTTCGTGAAGCCAATCGGCGTGGCGCGGGGCCTTTTTGGTCTCACTCCATTCCTCCAGCATCGCAGGCGCGACGCGTTCAAGCTCCTTATACTGATCCTTGGTGCCGATATCCGTGGCCAGCTCCACGCGGTGACCGTTGGGATCGAAGAAATAGATCGACTTGAAGATACCGTGATGCGTTGGCCCCAGCACATCGATGCCAAGGCTTTCGAGATGCGCCTTGGCCGCGATCAACTCGTCTTCGGTCGCGACCCGAAAAGCGAGATGCTGCACCCATTGTGGCGTGTTCTCATCTCGGCCCATGTCGGGCTGGTTCGGGAGTTCAAAGAACGCCAGAATGTTGCCGTTCCCAGCATCAAGGAAGACGTGCATGTACGGATCATACGCTCCGGTTGATGGCACGTGATCTTCGGCGAAAGCGGTCGTGTAAGTCATGCCAAGTGTCTTGGCGTACCATTCCACAGTCTCTTTCGCATCGCGACAGCGATAGGCGACGTGATGCACGCCGCCCAGCTTCACAGGGCTTTCAGCGCCGCTCATTCAGCGGGCTCTTCAACTTCAAGCGCGCCGCGACGGATCTGGTCGCGCTCCATGCTTTCAAACAGCGCCTTGAAGTTCCCTTCGCCAAAGCCATCATCGCCCTTGCGTTGGATGAACTCAAAGAAGAGCGGACCAACTTTCGCTTCGGCAAAGATCTGCAGCAGCAAACGGGGCGAACCGCCCTCGGTCGTGCCATCAAGCAGAATGCCGCGCGTTTGCAGCTCCTCCACGTCTTCACCGTGCCCCGGCAGACGCTCAGCGAGCATCTCGTAATAGGTTTCCGGCGGCGCGGTCATGAAGGGCACGCCCAGCGCTTTGAGTTTGTCCCAACACGCGGTGAGATCATCACAGATCAGCGCGATGTGCTGAATGCCCTCACCGTTATAATGGCGCAGAAATTCTTCGATCTGTCCTTTGCCGCCTTCACCCTCTTCGTTGAGTGGGATGCGGATCTTGCCGTCGGGCGCGGTGAGCGCCTTCGAGGTGAGGCCGGTGTATTCACCCTTGATATCGAAGAAGCGGATCTCTTTGAAGTTGAACAGCTTCTCGTAATAATCGGCCCAATAAGCCATCCGACCGGTGTAGACGTTGTGAGTGAGGTGATCGATCGTGTGGAAGCCCGCGCCTTCGGGATACGGATCAACGCCGGGCAGGTAATCAAAATCGATGTCGTAGATCGTCAGGCCTTTGCCCTCTGCGCCCGCGTAACGGTCGACCAGATACAGGATTGCACCGCCGATGCCGCGGATCGCGGGAATGGAAAGCTCCATAATGCCAGGCTGGTTAGCGACGGGCTCGGCGCCCGCTTCGATCAGGTGTTCATAAGCCTTGGCCGCGTCGCGCACGCGGAAGGCCATCCCGCAGGCCGACGGTCCGTGCTCTTGCGCGAAGTACCAGGCGGCGCTCTTCGGCTCGTAGTTGACGACGAGGTTGATGCCGCCCTGACGCCACAGATGGACGTCCTTTGAACGGTGTTTGGCCACCAACGTGAAGCCCATGGTTTCAAAGACCGGCTCAAGAATGCCTTTCTCCGGCGCACAGAATTCAACGAACTCAAAGCCATCGAGACCAGCGGGGTTTTCGAACAGATCGCCTTCATGAAGGGCAGTCGAAATCTTGGATTGGGTGATCATGAGGTTTGCCTTCTTAAACTCGCAAGGACGCCAGGATGCTGCGCCATTTCATGGCGATCTCGCGTTACAAACTGGTTACACTTGAAACTAATTACGCGCTTTTCACGAGGAATGCAACGCCCGTTCTTGAGCCCTTTTCGACGGTCGAGCGACAATCATCGAGTGCATTACGACGAGGGGTTTCCCAAACCGCCGCTTGCGTGCAGACTGGCCCATAAGAGGAGACAGCGACGATGGCCGAGAGCCCCGGAACGACCGATGCTGGCATCAAAACCAACGGCATCAATCATGTTGCGCTAGTGTGCCGTGACATGAAGGAGACCACAGAGTTTTACACTCAAGTGCTGAACATGCCGCTGTTCAAGACCGTGGAACTGCCCGATGGCGGTCAGCACTTCTTCTTTGACGCGGGCGGCGGCAACGCGGTCGCTTTCTTCTGGTGGGAAGACGCGCCCAAAGCCGCGCCCGGCATCGCATCCGTGAAGAAGTTTCCCTATGACGCCAAGACCGCGCATGGCAGCATGAACCACCTTGCATTTAATATGGAGGAAAGCGAGCTCGAAGCGACGCTTGACCGGCTGGAGGAAGCCGGCGTCCCGCACACACACGCAGTGGTGAACCACGATGACAGCAAGATGGGCATGAGCCGTGAGATGCACGATGGCGTCTTTGTACGCTCTGTCTACTTCACCGATCCCAACGGAATCATGCTGGAATTCGCCGCGACGACAAAGACCTTCGGGCCCCAAGATATCGCGCACAAACCGGCAAGCGCCGCCGAACCTCAGGAGGCCTAAGCCATGCCCCGTTTACGCGAAGTGCCCCTGTCCGAAGCCGACGAGAAAGTCGCCAAACCGCTCTATCGCCTGCTGTTCGGAGAGCGCGATCCGGTTGCTGAACCGGGTACGGCCACAGGCACACCGGGCGATTGGTGGACGGTCTTCGCAACCTCTCCCGCGACGCTCAAACACGCGAGCCAAGGTTTTGCCTATTACCGCGATCCGGCGCGAAAGCTTGATCCGGTTCTGCGCGAGCTGGGCCAAACCTGGGCCGGATGGGCAACGGGCAGCCAGTTCGTCTTTTCCCAACATTGCAAATCCTTGCGCGGCCTTGCTTATCCCGAAGAGAAAATCGCCGCGATCACGACTTGGCAGACCAGCGATGTCTACGATGCGAATGAACGGTTGGTCCTTGCCTACGCGGATCGCCTCGTCACGCATCAGGGCCGCGTGCCTGACGCTCTTTTTGATGAGCTAAAGGCCGAATTCAGCGACGAGGAAATCCTCGAGCTTACCTACACAACGACCATGTACATGATGCACGCCGTTATGAGCCGTGCCTTGCGCACCGAATTCGACGACCGCGATGATCCCATCACCGAAGTCGAAGCGCCCGAAGATTTCGACGCGCTCGATTTCCTTGGTGGGAGCAGTCGGAGCCAAAAAGAGAGCGACTGAAGGCGACAAAGGCGACACGGTGTCGCCTTTTGAATTTTCCACTTACGTCATTGTTATAATGATTTTTATTTCGTCTTAGCCCATGCAAAGGCGACATTAAGACGGCATAGGCAAATTTCGCCTTTGCTCAGGCCGTTTTGCAACCCACGCTTCGAAAGAACCGTTTGGCAATGCCACAACCAAGCGGCAGTAGGAAAGCCGCACCCGCTAAAGCTCAGGTCTGCTAGAGGCCGGCGCGCGGCGCCAGGCGTCCGATGTTTCGGCCGCGCTCGTCGCGCGTTACGCTCAGCGTGTCGCCAAATGGCTCGCCGCCTTCGAACACGGCGCGCGTCGCTTCGTCGGTAAGGTCCGCGTTGCCGGCCACGCGCCCGCCGCTTTCATCGCGGCCGATCCAGATCGCCTCGTCGCCCTTTTTCCTGCGGTGGATTGTGTAGGTCTCTACGGTCGCTTGTTCGGCATTCGCCGAACCGAGCGAGACGTGGTCATTCGCTTCGGGGAGAATGTCAAACCGATCGTTGCCCGACCAGTCAGCGGCTGTAGTGGAATAAACGCCGGACGAGTACTTGCTCATCCACCCGCCATTCGCACCCACAAAGGCAAAACTGCCTGCGTCGCTGCGCACCTTTTGCACCGCCTCGACGATGGCGTGCGCCGAGTAGTTGTTCCCCGCACCGCCGAAGAATGGGAGCCCGCCTGTGAGGGTCAGCCCGCGCGGGTCATCGACTGACAAGCCAAAGTGGTCGACCTGGTTGAACACCGGGATGGCAAAGCAGGAATAGAAATCGAGATAGGCCATGTCGGCCATCACCTTGCCCGCGCGGCGCAGCGCAGTATCGGCGCTGGCGATGCTGGCGGGACAGCCCGATAGGTCGGGGCGCTGCACCAGCGGCAGTTCGGTCGCGGCGGTGACCGCGTGAATGTGCACCCACTTTTCTTCCGGCACGCCCAATGCACGCGCTTTGGCGGCGCTGGCGATGATAATCGCGGCGGACTGGTTCACCTGATCACGCGCGACCGTCATCCGGGCATAGGGTTCGGAGACGACCCGATTGCGATCCGTGACAGTCGCGAGTTCCTCAGCGCTGCGTTCAACAGGAGCGGCGGCGTGCGGGTTGGACGCTGCTACCTTGGTGAAGGGCTCAAACAGTTTGCCGATTTCGAGCCGGTATTCCTCAACGCCAAGGCCCAACTTGGCGCGTCTGGCGTTCTCCGCCAATGCGTAAAGCGGGATCGCACCGATAGCGCCGTGTTGGAACAGCGCGGGCTCAAGCAACTTGTCGATGCCGAACCCCTGATCTTCGAAGTCGCCTTCGACTTCTTCGGACCAATCGGGCTTCTCGCCTTTTGCGGCCAGCGCCAACGCGGTTGAGATCGCTTCAGCGCCGACGATGGCAGCGCACAGGCTTTCACCCGACGCTATATTAGCCGCGAATTCGCCCACCAATTGCTGATTGGTCTGACCGCCTGTAGTCGTCAGGATTGCGCGTGCTGGGTTCGCGCCCACTCGGCTGCCCATCGCACGCGGCACGTTATTGGCGGTGCCAAACGGTGGTTCTCGGCCCGGCCGCGACATTTCAAACGCGCGGATTGCGGCCAGCGTGTCGATGGCCTCGGCCACTGAGCCGCTGGCGCTGGCATCCGCGATCGCTTCAGCCAGCGCTCGCCCGCCCAGATCCATGTAATTGAGAGCCTCGTAGCCGGGTTCGCCTACCCGCTCCGAATACTGCCCCACACCGATAATGACGGGCGTGTTGTCAGCCACCATGCGCTTTGTCTCTCGCTTGATATATGCGAGCGGTGACGCCAGCCTCGACCAACGTCACCGCACAAAACCCCCGATAGGGGTTGTCCTCAACGTATCAGTCGACGAAGTCTTCAACGCGCTCTACGATCATCGCCGGGGCCATGCCGCCCGCTGCGCACATCGTGACGAGGCCATAGCGGTCGCCGCGACGCTCAAGTTCGTCAACCATAGTGCCGATCAGGATCGAACCGGTCGCGCCGATCGGGTGACCCAAAGCGATAGAACCGCCGTTGACGTTGACCTTGTCCCAATCAAGCTCAAGATCGCGCACGAACTTGGCCGCGACGACGGCAAAGGCTTCGTTGATCTCGTAGAGGTCAATGTCGTCTTTGGTCAGGCCCGCCTTTTCGAGGACCTTCTTCGCCGCCGGGACCGGCGCGTTAAGCATCAACGTGGGGTCATCACCCATGTTAGCGGTGGCGACGATACGAGCGCGTGGCTTGAGGCCGTTCTTCTCCGCGTATTCCTTGCTCACAACCAGAACGGCGGCGGCGCCATCAACCACGCCCGAGCTGTTGCCAGCGTGGTGGAAATTCTGGATCTCAAGGTCTGGGTACTTCTGGTTGACGAGACCACGGAAGGTCGTGCCTTTCGCATCGAGCGGAACGTCGGCGATCTTGGTGAAGGCCGGCTCCAGCTTTGCAAGGTCTTCCTTCGTCGTTTGCGGACGCGGATACTCTTCGCGGTCGAGCACAACGGTGCCGTCATCGGCGACAACAGGCACAACCGATTTGGCGAAGCGATCTTCAGCGATGGCTTCGGCGGCGCGCTTTTGCGAGCGGTAGCCGACCTCGTCCAGCTCTTCGCGGGTGAAGCCTTCCATCGTCGCGATGGCGTCGCCGCAAATGCCCTGGTGCGATTGCGGGTGAACCTGCTGAAGGCGCTCGTTATAGCTGCCCATCATCGCGGGCTTGATCCCGGCGGCCATCTTTTCCTTTTGCATCGCGGCGGTCAGGCTCATCATTTCGGTGCCGCCAGCGACCACGCAATCTTCCATGCCGCTCATCACCTGCGCCGCGGCCAGGCTGACCGAAGTGATACCGCCGCCGCAGAAACGGTCGAGCGTGGTGCCACTTGAGGTGATGTCGTAGCCCGCATCGAGCGCGGCCATCCGTCCGAGGTCGCCCGCCTGCATGCCGTCTTGCGTCGAAACCGACCAGATCACATCGTCCACGGTCGCCGTATCGAGATCGTTACGCTCACGAATCGCCTTAAGAACGGTCGCAGCCAGATGCTGTGGGTGCTGTTCGGCCAGCGCGCCCTTGCCCTGTTTGCCGATCCCGCGCGGAGTGCGCACGGCGTCGATGATGTAAGCTTCTGCCATTGGGGGTCCTCTCTCTTTTAGAATCTCGCGAATTGCGGTTGACGCTTGCGTAAACGCAAGGCACCCCTCGCACAACAATCAGTTTCGCTTCGCAACGCGAAAAGTAGCAAAACGTCAAATTGGAGAGAGATTTTGACCGATACCCCCGAAGTGCTGACAGAAGTCGAGAACGGCATTCTGATCGTCACGATCAACCGCCCCGAAGCCAAAAACGCCATGACCAAGGCCGCATCGGAAGCGATTGCAGCGGCGATGGACCGCCTTGATGCCGAAAACGACCTGCGCGTGGGCATTCTAACCGGCGCGGGCGGCACGTTCTGTTCGGGTATGGACCTCAAAGGCTTCCTGCGCGGCGAAAGCCCTTCGGTTGAAGGCCGCGGTTTTGGCGGCGTGGTGCAGGCACCTCCGGCGAAGCCTCTGATTGCGGCGGTCGAAGGCTACGCTCTGGCCGGCGGCCTTGAGCTTATGATCGCGTGTGATCTTGTGGTGGCTTCGGACAAAGCGAAGTTCGGCATTCCCGAAGCCAAGCGCGGCCTCGTCGCCGCTGCCGGCGGTGTGATGATGCTGCCTGATCAGATCCCTGAGCGGATCGCAATGGAACTGGCGCTTACGGGCGAATTCATTGGTGCAGCCCGCGCGTACGAGCTGGGTCTGATCAACACGGTTACCGAAGGCAGCGCGCTTGATGGCGCCAAGGCTCTCGCGGCCAAGATCGTCGCCAACGGCCCGCTGGCGGTGAAGGTCTCCAAACAGATCATCAAAGAATCGCGCGGTTGGCCAATGGACGAACGCTACGACCGTCAGGGTAAGTTGATCGCTCCGGTCTTCGTATCAAGTGACGCGCGCGAAGGCGCCGCCGCCTTCGCAGAAAAGCGCGCGCCCAACTGGACGGGTAATTAAACACGCGGAACCAGCGTCCCAGTGGGACGCTGATCCGTAGTTGATTTGGGATTCAAGGAGAGAAGATTATGCCCGTCATTGACGTGCCACAGCCCGAGTTCATGGAAGACGAGGAGATCTCGATCTTCGCCGACGCAGTGGGCAAATTCTATCAGCAGCACGCGCCGGAAAAACGCGTCGCCACCTGGCGCGAAAACGGCCAGGTTGAGCGTGAATTCTGGAACGAAGCCGGCGCCGCTGGCCTGCTCGGCGTCAGCGTGCCCGAAGAATATGGCGGCCATGGCGGTGACTTTCGACACGACATGGTGGTGATTGACCAGCAGGCCAAGCACGGCGTCGATGGCTTTGCCGCCAGCCTGCACAACACCATCATTCTGCCCTATCTCGTGCGACACGGCACCGAGGAGCAGAAGAAGAAGTATCTTCCTAAGCTCGTCACCGGTGAACTCGTCAGCGCGATTGCGATGACCGAGCCGGGCGTAGGCTCTGACCTTCAGTCGATTACCACGACGGCGCTCAAGGACGGCAACGGCTACCGGATCAACGGCGCGAAGACCTACATCTCGAACGGTCAGACCGCCGACTTCATCGTCGTCGTCGCCAAGACCGACCCGAATGAGCGCGCCAAGGGCATCTCTTTGATGCTGCTCGAAACCGAGGGCGCCGACGGCTTCCAGCGCGGCAAGAAGCTCGACAAGATCGGTTTGGATGCCGCGGACACATCCGAGTTGTTCTTCGAAGACGTCTTCGTCCCCGCCGAAAACGTGCTGGGCGGTGTTGAAGGTAAAGGCTTCTATCAGCTGATGGGCGAGCTTCCGCAGGAACGCCTTGTTATCGCCATGGGCGCGGCCACCGCGATTGAAAAAGCGCTCGATGTGACGGTTGAGTATGTGAAAACCCGCAAGGCCTTTGGTCAGACGATCTGGGACTTCCAGAACACGCAATTCGTGCTCGCCGACCTCAAGGCGCGCGGGACCGCTGCGCGTGTGTTCGTCAACGATTGCATCGCCAAGCTTTTGAAAGGCGAACTGGACGTGGCGACCGCATCGATGGCCAAGTACTGGGTCACCGAACTGCAAAGCGAAGTCGTCGACAAGTGCCTGCAGCTGCATGGCGGTGCGGGCTATATCAACGAATACCCGATCGCGAAAATGTACCGCGATGGGCGCATCACGCGGATCTTCGGCGGCTCGAACGAAGTGATGAAGATGCTGATTGCGCGTTCTATGTGATGTGTGCCCCCATCCGGGGGCACATCCTCGGTGCTGTTCCCTACGCCGAAGCTTCGGCTTCGGGGCACCTGCGGGCGCGCAGTCGCGCTTGCGAAATCATAGATTTCGTTATCTCGCCGCGCCTATCCGCATAGCTCCAAGCCGCTTGGCCCGTTCTCGCTCCCGTTGGCGCGAGAGACGGTTTGCGAAAGCAAACCGCAAGGCCAAAGGCCGCACGCAGCGGGTCCGCAGGCGAAGATTCGCCGGAGGACGTCTAGCGAGGACGCACCCGCGGATGCGGGTGCGCAAAACTAACAACACAAACAAAGAAGGGCGACCTGGAACCCAGGCCGCCCCTTTTTGTAAGGTTATCTTCGCTTAGAAATTGGCGCGAACCACCACACCGTAGGTGCGCGGTTGCAGCGAGAAGGCTGAACGCGAACGCGTGCCAAAGCCGCCAGTGCCGCGCAGCGTGGTGTTAAAGGTCACCCCGCGCACCACGTTGTCGGTCAGGTTGTTGACGAAGCCTTCGATGGAATACGCTCCATCGTTGAAGCGCAAACCGGCGCGCAGGTTGATGAATTCCTGCCCGTCCTGAACGTCACCGATGATGAGGCCGCCTCCGGCCCTTGCGGCGTCAACCGCGCCTTGCACACCGCCATTGTCGGCGATGAAGGTGCCGTTGGCGATAGCCGCGGTGTCGAGCGCCTGCGTCGATGTGCGTTGGTCATCTTCCAGACGGATTTGCCCGGCGAAGAAGAACTCCATTCCATTGCCCAGCGGCTGTTCGTAATTGGCCCCAAGGATGCCAACCACTTGCGGCGCGTTGGTAAGATCGAACCCGCACAGAGCCGCCACCGAAAGCACGTTGCCCTGATCGCCCGCACAATCGTCCGGATAGCGCGCCTGCAGGATCGTGGTCGCCGCGTTGATCGTGAAGCCCGGAGCCACTCGCCACAGACTTTCGATCTCGACACCTTTCGATTCCGCACGCGGAACGTTGAAGGTTTCAAACGCCAGACCGGTGAATTCAAGAACCTGGAAGTTCGTGAACTCTTCATAGAACGCCGCGATGTTCAGCGTCAGAGCGTCGTCGATCAGGCGGCTCTTGAAGCCGATTTCATACGCGTCCACTTCTTCAGATTCGAAGATCGCGCTCGCGCCGTTGAGAGCCGCTGTGGTATCAAGGTTGATACCACCCGCCTTAATACCGTGCGTAAAGCTGGCGTATAGGTTGATCGGCGCGTTCTGGAATTCATAGCCGAGACGAACCGTGTAGATCAGCTCTTCATCATCGAAGTCTTCCTGGAACGTGCGAACCAACGGCAATACCGCCGATTCAGGAAGGTCTGCCGGAGCGGCAAAGCCGAAGCAACCCAGCGCAAACAAGCCGCCTTGCAAAGCCGCCGGAATGTTCCCCGCAGCCGTGCTGGCCAATGTCGCCGGGCAGATCTGGTTGTTGGTTTCGGTTTGCGTGAAGCCGCCCGATTTTTCTTCCCAGATATAACGCAGACCCAAAGTCAGCTCGAGGCCGTCAGCGATCTCAAGCGTGTTGTTGGTGAAAATAGCGTAGCTTTGCGCGTCCTGCTGGAAGCGGTTGCGCGTGACTGTGCCGTTCGGATCTTGACCGGTGAACAACTGGATCGGCGCGGGCCCTGCCAGACCACCAAACAACGCGCCGGTGTTGGCGTCGTATTCGGAACCAAGAAAAAAGCTGGTGGTCGAATCGATCGATTCATCGGCGTAGAAGCCGCCGAACATATAGTTCAGCTTACCATCAAAGGCTTCGCCCTGGATCCGCATTTCAGCGGTGATCGTGTTGATCTCGCCGTCGATGCCGACATTGAAGATATCCAGCGCCGTAAAGTCGGAATCGTAGAATTCGACGTTCTCAAAATCGCGGTACGAACCGATGAAAATCAGATCCGCGCTGTCCGACAGCGGAACCTCAATTTCGCCGGTGATACCGTAATTGTCGATATCCGCTTCGGGCGCGAAGTTGGCCGAGACCACACGGTTGCCCAGGATTTCGCGAAATTCCGAATTGCCATTGGGATTGGTTGAGACCAGCGGTTGGCCGTTGCCGCCATTGGCGCCAAGGCCCACGCCGGCATAGGCGCCCGCCGTCACCAGCGGGGACTGGTACAGCTCAACCGCGCCGCAACAGCTCGATTGCGAATTTGAATAATCCATGATCACCCGGCCACGAATGCCGGAATCGCCTTCGAAGCCGAACTGCGTGCGGATCAGGAACTGATCGACATCGTTGGTGTCGCCGATCACAGCGCCATTGCGATCAACAATGTCGAGCAGGCCATCGCGCTTGCGATAGGCGCCGGTGATGCGCATCGCGAGCGAATCTTCGTTGAGCGGAATGTTAACCGCGCCCTGCAGGCTAACCTCATCGAAATTGGCATAGCCTGCATTGGCAAAGCCGCCCCATTCGCCCAGCTCGGGACGCTTGGTCGTTACGTTAAGTGCGCCGGCCGATGTGTTGCGGCCGAACAGGGTTCCCTGCGGACCGCGAAGAACCTCGACACGCTCAATGTCGACGAATTCGTTGAGCGCAACGCCTGGGCGCGATTGATACGCGCCATCGATGAAGATGCCGACTGCGCTTTCGAACCCGATGTTGTTCGACGTGGTGCCAACACCGCGAATACGCAACACGACCGAACCCGACGCGATCTGCGCTTGGCTTGAGGTGAAGCTGGGCGCGAGGTCAGTCACCTCGCGAATATTATCGACACCCTGGTTATTGAGAGCTTCGGGAGAGATCGCGGTCACGGCGATGGGAATGTCTTGAACATCCTGCGCGCGACGCGTCGCCGTCACGATGATGACATCTTCACTCGCGTCGGGCGCCTCAAGAGTATCTTGTCCGTCCTGTGCAAAAACGGGAACCGAAAGCGAACTGCAGGCCATGAGGCCCGCAGCGTAAGCTGCAAACTTGCGCGTCATAATTTTTCCTCTCCACTGTCCCCGGTTGCCTGCTTTCAGGCTTTCCGTAGGCGCTCGAGAGTATCAGCGCTTTGATTTGCCGCAAGAGTCTGCGCTATCTTATTGAAGAGTTGTAGCAAAAATGCCACAAGTCTTGCTGCAGCGCAGCATTGTTGCGCGGGTGCGAAAACTGGATCAAGCGCACTTTTAAAAGCCGACCCTTACCCCGGCCCACACGGTGCGCGGCACGCCAAGGTCGATTGCACCGCCGGAATTGCGGGTCACGATTTCCTCATCCAGCACATTCTCAGCGCGAAGGGTGACGGAAACGCCTTTGGTAACGGGGGCGGAAGCGAAAAGGTCGAACGTGGTCGCGGGGGCCAGCCGATCCCCTTCCTGATCGTCTTCAAACTGGGCCGCCGTGTGACGGAATGTCGTCGCCAGGCGCCATCCCTCAGCGGGTTCGAACGCGAGCGTCGTGGAGACCGCGAATTCGGGCGTTTGCGGCGGACGATTGCCGTCAAGCGCCAGGCTTGCCCCGTCCCCGTCAATCGTTGCGTCGGTGTATGCGAGCGAAGCGTCGAGGCTGACCTTGCCCAGCACCACAATCGCGCTCGCCTCAACGCCTTGCGCGTCAATCGCGGGCAAATTCTGGCGCTGACGGAGATTGGGCTGGAGCGTCACGTTGGCGATCGCGTTCTCGACCCGGTTGTCGAAAGCGGTGATCGATACCGCCACCTTGTCCGTCGGATACCAATCCAGACCCAATTCAAACCCTTCAAGCCGCTCGTTCTCAAGCGCAGCGTTGGCCTGTGTCGCCACGGGGAACACCACGAAGGGTCGGTACAACTCATTCAAAGTCGGCAGGCGAATGCCCGTATAGGCGGCCGCGCGCACTTCCAATTCGCGCGACGCGTTCAGCTTCGCGCCCGCACGCCAGTTAAGCGCCCAGTCGGACCGGTCTTGCGCAATGACCTCATTGACCAGCGCTCCGCCGGCATCAACGGCGCGGAAGAAACCGTTGTCAATCTGCGTGTGATCAGCGCGCAAACCGCCGGTCAGAAGCAGCGGACCGATTTGCCAGTCGTCCTCAATAAAGAAGCCCAGATTGGTGGTGTCGCCCCCAGCTTCACGCCGTTCGCGGACCAGGCCGGTGAAAGAGCTGATCGCGTCTTCGAACAGGTCCCCTTCGGCCCGGCGATAATCGACCCCGATGCGAATCTCGTGCGCTTCGCTGATAGGCGGGCGTACTTCAATTTTCCCGCCAAAGCCGGTCGAAGGGGTGTCGCGCTGATCGAGCACAGGCACAAAGCGCGTCGAAGAGATGATCACGTTGTTGAAATTGCGATCCTGTACATAGGCGAGGGCGTCAAACGCCCATTCGCCTCTGCCAATGACCCGCACGCTCGCGTCGCGTCCTTCAATCATCGAATCCGCGCCGTCGAAGCGCAAGGTGCGCCGATCCTCAAACGCGCTGAACCGCGCCTGCACTTCGACGTCGGAGCCAAGCGGCGCGACCCCGCGCAACCCGACATTCCAGCTGTCGAATTCCGCCCGCGCGGACAAAGGCGCGCGTTGATCTTCCGGCGTGGTGAAAAAGCCCTGCCCCCGATCCCATCGCCCGGTCGCAGTGACAAATCCGCTGCCCACATTCTGCGTCAAAACGCCGCTGGCTTCGGTTTCGCCGCGATCGTTGACGAACAATCCGCCCGTAAAGGGGGAAGCATCGGAAGGCCCCGCGCTTTCCAGCTCAATCGTGCCCGCCAGCGCGCCCGATCCGAACGGCCCCGAACCCCCGCCACGCGTCACGCGGATATTGCGAAGAGTGTTCGGGTTGAGCGAGGTGAACGGAATGTAGCCAAAGAACGGATCGGCGACGGGCACACCATCCAGCAGCACCAGCGCGCGGCTAGTCGCGTTGCCTCCAAGCGCGCGCAAGGTTGCCCCCTGGGCGGTGGGGTTGGAGGAACGGCTGTCCGACCGGCGGAACTGCTGAAAACCCGCAACATTGCGCAGCACATCATCGAGCCGCCCCGAAGCGCTGGTGACAATCGTCTCACGCGGAAGCTCGATCGTCGCGTAGACACTGTTTGAAAGCGCGGGTTCCAGTCCTTCGCCGGTCACGACGATGTCACTCTCCGAGGAGTCCTCGCCGGTGTCTTGAGCGGCAGTGGAAACGGCGTTGGAAAGGGCGAGCGCGCAAACAGCGCACGAAGTCAAAAGTCTCATGGTCGCCCGCCTAATGGGTCAAATCGCTCCCGTCACCACCTATGCGACAAGCGCTTGGGAAGACCGGCGGAGAGACCAGTTTCAAATTGCAATCAAGACTCGCGTTTCGGATCCAAAACCGATAGCCTGCGTAGCTAGAGAGAAGAGAGGCCCGGCACACCATGCTTGCAACACCCCCTGATTTCGATGTTCTCATTGTAGGCGCTGGTATTTCCGGCATCGGCATGGCCGCGCATATGCGGATGAAGACGCCCGGGCATAGCTTTGCGATTGTCGAACGGCGCGAAAATCTGGGCGGCACATGGGATCTTTTCCGCTATCCCGGCATCCGTTCGGACAGCGATATGCACACGCTAGGTTTTGATTTTGAGCCATGGCGGCATGAAAAGTCGATCGCCGATGCGCCCTCGATCCTCGAATACCTCAACAAGATTGTCGATGAACGCGACATTCGCCGCCACATCCGTTTCGGCCACAAGGTCATCAGCGCTGATTGGCGCGAAGACGAAGCTCGCTGGCATGTCGAAATGGAGCTGGACGACGGGTCGACGAGCCATCTGACCGCGAATTTCCTCTATCTCGGCTCAGGCTATTACGATTACGATGAGCCCTACGATCCCGGCTTCGACTTCGGCGAATTTGAAGGGCAGGTAATCCACCCGCAATTTTGGCCGGAAGACCTCGATTACGCCGGCAAGAAAGTCGTTGTGATCGGATCGGGGGCTACGGCCGTCACCATTGTACCGTCCATGTCGGACAAAGCCGCGCATGTGACGATGCTTCAGCGCACACCGACGTGGATGTTCGCCCGTCCAGCAAAGGACGGGCTCGCCAACTTCCTGCGCAAAGTCCTCCCCGATAGGCTCGCCTATTCTTTGACCCGGTTCAAGAATATCCGGATGCAGGATTACGCGTTCAAAACGGCTCGCAACAAGCCGGAGAAGGTCAAGGAGGCGCTGCACAAGGCTATCGAGAAAGCTTTGGGCCCGGGCTACGATAAAGAGAGTTTCACTCCGCCTTATGATCCGTGGGACCAGCGCCTTTGCCTGGTGCCCGACGATGACCTTTTCGAGGCTATGAAAGCGGGCAAAGCCAGTGTCGTGACCGGCCATATCGAAAAGTTCGAAAAAGGCGGTGTTCGCCTGACGTCGGGCGACTTCCTTGAGGCAGATATCGTCATCACAGCCACCGGCCTGAAACTGGCCGTCGCGGGCAAGATCGATATACGCCAGAACGGCGAAAGCGTGAATTGGCCGGATCGCTACTATTACAAAGGCTGCATGTTTTCGAACCTGCCGAACTTGGCGGTGGTGTTCGGTTATCTCAACGCCAGCTGGACACTGCGCGCGGATATCAACTCCGATTATGTCTGCCGTCTTTTGAACGAAATGCGGACCTCAGGCAGCGATATTGCGACACCTGTGCTCACCACGCAGGCCGAAGCCGAAGTGATTGAGGATGATATCTTCGATTTCTCAAGTGGCTATATCCAGCGCTCCAAGGAGATCATGCCCAAGAGCGCGGTTGCCTACCCTTGGCGCCTCAATCAGGAATACGTCGCGGACCGCAAGATGCTCAAAGAGGATCCGGTGCGCGATGGCCTAATGACCTTCACCAAGGCGGGAGCCAACGCGCGTACGCCGGAAGAACAGCTCGAAGCAGCCGAGTAAGAGCGCGCACAAGATTCGCGCCATTCGCAGTGGAATTCAGTGGGGCCATGGCCTAAGTCAGACCCCATGAGTTCTCCCGAAAAAATCTGGACCGCCGGCCTCGTCATCATTGGTGACGAAATCCTATCGGGCCGAACCCACGACAAGAACATCAGCCAGGTTGCAAGCTGGCTGCAGGTGCAAGGCATCCGCCTTGCCGAAGTGCGCGTGGTCGCTGACGATCAGGACGCCATCGTCGAAGCGGTCAACGCTCTGCGCGCGCGCAACGATTACCTGTTCACCACCGGCGGCATCGGCCCCACCCATGATGATATCACCGTCGACGCGGTCGCTGCGGCTCTGGGCGTGGACGTTATCATCCACCCCGAAGCGCGCGCTTTGCTGGAACGCTATTACGCCGACAAAGGCGGCATCAACGAAGGCCGCCTGCGCATGGCACGCGTGCCCGACGGCGCGGACCTTATTCCCAACCGCATGTCCGGCGCGCCGGGTATTCGCCGCGGGAACGTGATCCTGATGGCGGGCGTGCCCCACATCACCGCCGGTATGCTGGACGCGCTGACAGGCAAGCTGGAAGGCGGCGCTCCGCTCATGTCGGAAACCGTCGGCGGCTGGATACCGGAGAGCGAAGTCGCCGATCTTCTGCGCGAAACCGAGGCCGCGCACGACAATTGTCAGATCGGGTCCTACCCCTTCTTCCGCGATGGCAAGGTTGGCTCAAACTTCGTAATCCGCTCCACCAGCGAGGAAGACCTTAAAAGCTGCGTCGATACTTTGTGCGATGGCCTTGCCACGCATGGTTTCGACTTCACACCGGGCGGAATTTAGAGGCACCCCAAACAAAGCGCGGCGTCAGCCAACGCGAAGTTAACCCACAGCCGCTATGCCAGCGGAGCTATGACGCGCGTCTATATCACGATTGATACCGAGTATTCCTCGGGCCTCGTCCGTTCGGGGGGCGATGACGAGCGAGCGGACAATTTCGCACGCTCGATCGCCTGCATTGGACCCAAGGGCAATGCCGAAGACGCCGGCGGAGTTCCGCACCAATTGCGTACACTCGAAGAGACAGGTCAGTCGGCTGTGTTCTTCGTTGATCCCATGCCAGCGCTGCTTTGGGGCGTTGGCGCGGTTGAGGATGTGGTTGGCCCAATCATTGAGGCGGGCCAAGACGTGCAACTCCACCTGCACACTGAATGGCTCGCTTTTGCGGGTGCGAACCGCCCACTGGCCTCAGGCCGCACCGGGCAGAACCTGTTCGACTTTACCTACGAGGAACAGCTTGAGCTGATCGACTATGCGCGCACCCAATTGATGGCGGCGGGCGCGTCCGCTCCGATTGCGTTTCGGGCCGGAAACTACGGCGCGAACGACGACACACTTCGCGCTTTGGCGGAGCTGGGCATCGCTTACGACACCAGTCACTGTCCGGCCCTTGTCGGCACCGCCAGCCAGATTTCGTTGGACGCCGACGCGCGCGAACCCGTGGAGCATGGCAGCGTAGTCGAAGTACCAATCGCCTCAATAGCGACGCCTGACGGCGCGCAACGCCACGGCCAGATCACCGCGCTTTCCCTCGCCGAGATGCGCGCTGCGATCCTGCATGCGCAGCGGCAAGGGCAGGAAACGCTCACTCTCGTCAGCCACTCCTTCGAATTCTTCAACCGCAAAACAAGCGTGGTAAAGCATCTCGTTCGCCAACGCTTTGATCGCCTCTGTGCCTTCCTGCGCGACACGCCGGGGATCAGCAGCGGCACCTATCGCGACCATCCACCGCAGGTCGTGAACAGCCACGGACCCTCAGCTCTGTTGCCAGCCAACAGCTGGCGCACCGGCGCAAGGTTAGCAGAACAGGCCTTGGTCAACGCGCTGTATGGGAGGCAGTGACGGCCACATGAGCGCCGCTTCCGCCCTCTCAGTCCCAATCGACTTCACCATCGGTTCGCGCCGTCTCTGGTCGGTTCGCCGCGACCTTGTATCTTGGAGCTTCTCACTCGAAGACGCGCTCGACGCTGACGCCAAAGTTTCCGAACCGCCGCCACCAGGCCCGGATGGTTTTCGCGTCCTCTCCGCCCCGCTGGCCACCATCCCCGCCATCACAACGCGCTTTCCCACCTACGTCATCGGCGCGCGGCAGGATTATCCGCGTCACTACATCGCCATGGAAGGCTCGTTTGACGACTACATGGCGCGCTTTTCCAGTAAGACCCGCTCGACGCTGCGGCGCAAAGCCCGCAAGCTCGAGAAGGAAGTCGGCGAGGGCTATTCTATCAAGGAGCACCGGACCCCGGCCGAGATCGAGCGCTTCCTTGCAAAAGCTCTCCCGTTGTCGGCCAAGACTTACCAGGCGCGCCTGCTCGACTCGGGCCTGCCTGATACTCCGCGAGCCAAATCCAAGATGCTTGAAATGGCTGAGGATGGACGAATGCGCGGTTTCCTTCTTTCCGGACCCGATGGGCCGATAGCTTACCTTTCTCTTCCCATTCAGGGCAGAACGGTCGTTTACGCTCATCTGGGCTACGATCCCAATTGGTCGCGCCTCTCGCCCGGCACAGTTCTTCAGATGGAAGCTCTGGAGCGGCTCTTTAACGAAGAACGATACAGCCACTTTGACTTCACCGAAGGCGACGGCGCGCATAAGGCCATGTTCGGCACGCATTACATCGACTGCGCCAGCTTTGCCTTGCTCAAATCGACACTTACCAATCGCGCGGTTCTCGCCGGGCGTCGCGCTTTCGACGCCAGCGTTGCTGGAGCCAAAACGCTGGCGACGCGTTCAGGCGCCCTCGCCCGGATCCGTTCGCGCCTGCGCGCGTAGCTCGGCTTCGGCCTGCGCCGCCCGGCGATTGCGCCCGAGACGCTTGAAACGCTTGGTCAGCGTGTAGCGATCCGCGTTGCTCTTGCCCGGTTGAATGGCGAAACGCACCCGGACCCAGAGCGCAAACCCTGTGATCACGACCAGAACAACGCCAACGGCCAGTCCCAGATCTGCATCATAGCTTGCCGCCATCGCAAAGACTGCGAGCGCAACCGCAATCACGGCCCATTTGGGACTGATCATCATGGCTCCTTCGAAATCACCGGCAGCGAGGTACGCTGGACCTCTTAGGGGTTGGTCTGTTGCCGCTTGATAAAACATGAGGTCTCCGAGCCGAAAAACAACCGGTCATTCGCGCGCCAATCGCGCCTTCGTCCGATCTAACTGGCCTTTCGTCGGATACGCGACCTTCGTTACATCGCCCCCGTTATCGGCACCGGCGTAGATCGGTCACTTTCCCATTAGCGCCGCGCAGCTGAAGGCTTGATGGGCGGACCGAGACAACCTCAAGCATCCTTGCTGTGGGGTTCGCAACGCGCTTTCGGCTGCCCTCCTCCCCCAAAATAAACGTCTCGCGCACCACAACGGCGATCCGATTGCCAAGCAGCCGCCAATCACCGGTCTGTTCGTAGGACGCGTAATCGCCGTTGGCATTGAACACGAGCACCGCATCGGTTGCGCAGCCATCGGGCGCCTCAACCCATTGGCCGACGATCGCTTGCCGATTGACTGTGAGGGCCGGTTCCTGCGCTGCGGCGCTTGCGTTGATAGGCTCTTCGATCTCGCGGCTGACCAGCTTTGCGCCGTTCCAGCTCCACTCACGCTGGCAGACCCTGGCGAAGGTGCAGCTTCCGCCCTGATAGGATGTGCGCAGGACCGATTGACTGCCCGACTGGACGATTTGTGGGGCGATCTCCTGATGGTTCAGGATAGGCTTGGGCCAGCCGCCGGGCTTGTATTGCGAGGACAAATATACATCGACGCTGCAATTGTGCATCCCGCAAAAACCGGCACCCTTGCGTTGCGTCGCGGAACCGCCGCTGCAGGTTATCTCAGCCCAGTTGAACAGCACATCGGTCCGGCCATCGCCGTCCATATCGGCCCGCTGAACCGCGCCGGCGCCAAAAGCTGGAGCGCTGCGGCAGGCTTCGCGAGCCTTGGCTTGGAGTTCCGACACGCTGATGGGCGGTGGGCCGGAGGATTGGGCGCTGAGCGTGTGCGGTGTGGTGGCGACCAACGCAGCCAATGCAAGCGATGTCGTAAAAACCGTTAGGCGCATAAAGACCTCCCAAAGCCATGCATCAATAGGCCCACGTTTTGGTCACCGCGCAAGCAAAAAGGGGCCGGAAGCGCTTCCGCTTCCAGCCCCTTTTTCATATCTCTACCGAAGTAGGAAAGAAGCTTACGCCCCTTCAACTTCCGAGAAGTCGATCTTCAGGCCCGGGCCCATCGTCGAAGTTAGCGAGATCTTCTGGACGTATTTGCCCTTCGCGCCCGACGGCTTGGCTTTGACGACGGCTTGCGTCAGCGCGGTGAAGTTCGCCTTAAGGTCTTCGTCCTTGAACGACAGCTTACCGATACCAGAGTGGATGATACCCATCTTCTCGACGCGGAATTCGACCTGGCCGCCCTTGGCGTCCTTAACGGCCTGCTCCACGTTCGGAGTGACGGTGCCCAGCTTAGGGTTCGGCATCAGGCCTTTGGGGCCCAGGATCTTGCCGAGACGACCCACAACGCCCATCATATCCGGCGTGGCAATCACGCGGTCATAGTCGAGGTTGCCGTTCTGCATGTCTTCCATGAGATCTTCGGCGCCGACCTTGTCCGCGCCAGCGGCGGTGGCTTTCTCGGCGTTGTCGCCGCGTGCGAAGACCGCGACCTTGGCGTCTTTGCCGGTGCCCGAAGGCAGCGAGATCATGCCGCGGACCATCTGGTCTGCGTGACGCGGGTCAACACCCAAGTTCATCGAGAGCTCAACGGTCTCGTCAAACTTGGCCTTGTGCTCGCGCAGGGTCGCGATGGCTTCTTCGACCGTGTACAGTTTCTCGTTGTCGAGAGCGGCAACCGCTTTTTGCTTTTTCGTCAGTTTTGCCATTGGTTTAGCCCTCCACCACTTCGAGGCCCATCGAACGGCACGAACCTTCGATGATTTTCATGGCCGCTTCGACATCGTTCGCGTTGAGGTCTTTCATCTTGGCCTCAGCGATTTCTTTCACCTGGCTCGACTTGATCGATCCAGCTGACACCTTGCCCGGCTCGGACGAGCCCGACTTCAGCTTGGCGGCCTTCTTGATCATGTAGCTCGCGGGCGGGCT
>JBCCBZ010000018.1:0-84617 GCA_039033755.1 Pseudomonadota bacterium
GCACCGGGGGCGCGACGCACCCTTCGGCCGGCGTCCCTATGGCCGCCTTGTCCGGACAGCTTGCAGCGAAGGTGATCTGCGCGGACCGCGCTTCGATGCGCCGGTATCAGCCGGCGGCTACACCTGGTGGTATATCGACGCGATCAGCGAAGACGGGCAGCACGGCCTGACCATCATCGCGTTTTTGGGCAGCGTGTTTTCGCCCTATTACAAGAAATCAGGGCGCGATGATCCTTACGATCATTCGTGTCTGAATGTTGCGATGTACGGGCCAAAGGCGCGCTGGGTGATGACCGAAAGACCGCGCGGCAGCGTGACGCAAAGCGCGCGCGACCTGACCATCGGTCCGAGCAATGTCGAGTGGGACGGCAACGCCCTGGTGATCAATATCGAGGAACGCGATACGCGGCTGTTCAATCCATTCCACCGCCCGGTGCGCGGCAAGGTACGGGTTATTCCCGAAGCTTTAAACCCCGCCGCTTTCGCGTTGGATGGGAACGAAAACCACATCTGGCATTGCATGGCGCCCCGTGCCCGGATCGAAGTTGAGATGGACGAGCCCGGCGTGTCATGGTCAGGCAAGGGCTACTTCGATCACAATCGCGGCCGCGAACCGCTCGAAGACGGTTTTCGCGTGTGGCATTGGAGCCGCGCGCACACGCGCAAGGGTTCGGTCGTCTGCTACGAAGGGGAGCGGCAGGACGGATCGCTATTCGCCAGCGCTATCCGATTTAACGCGGCGGGCATTCCCGAAGAGGCGGAGCTGCCATCGATGGCGGATCTCCCGCCAAGCCGGTGGCGCATTGATCGCCGGACACGCTCCGAAATCGGCCTCGCCAAGGTGCATCGTACCTGGGAAGACACGCCGTTCTATTCGCGCTCGGAATTGACCTCACAGCTTTATGGCGAACAGGTGGTCGCGGTTCAGGAGAGCCTCGATATGCGCCGGTTTGCTAACCCTCTGGTGCAATTCATGCTGCCCTATCGCATGCCCCGGGCGAAAGCGCGGCCAGCGCAATAGCGCCGACCCGTTCGCTTTTGGGCGCTGGCTCCCAGCCCGGAGTGTCGTATGCTGGGGGTGGCGGACCGCGAAGAGCCCAGGCTGTAGACACTGAAATCCTTCGCCATTAGGCCCGGGCGCTGTAACTTCGTTTGTTTCAGTGCCCAACGCTTCGACTGGCGAACCATCATGGTTTGCGATGCTTTAACCAGCTCGAACAACACATGTGGATTGGCGAAACGTTGCCGTAAGCAATGGATGATCGTAGCGACCCATGGGCTGGTCTCACTGTCGCGCTACGGATCGAGAAAGCGCAGGTCGGCTTCCTCATAAACAACCATTCCATCAATCGCCGGACGCAGCTTCTTCGCATGCCAGCACTCTTTGGCTTGTTGCGCGGTGAGTTCTGGGTTCTGGTCGCGGATCGCTCTTAGGTAGCGAAGATAGTTGTTACACAGGGCAATCTCCCGCCGAAACGTCGGGTCTTGTTTGCGCTGTTCAAGAGCGTGCCAGGCGTCGACGGCGTCGCCTAGTGTGGCGCCAGTATTGGACTTCACCCAGTCCATGAAGTCGCCATGACAGACGAATTTCGGTCCAATCTGGCCTTTGAACCAGTTGCGGACATTCGGACCAAACGAGACGCTGTTGGTGATGATTGTTGCCTCGTCCAATGCCTCTTTCGACCAATTGAAGCGGCTTTTGGACTTTGATCTGTTTGGCCTATTCTCGCTGGGATTAGGTCCTCCCATTGCCGAGCCAACCCGTCTCCGGAGTTCGGCTTTGGTCCCCGCCTTTGATAATTCTAGTTTGTCGCAGAATTCATGGAGGCATTCGACCGACCAATACCATCTGACAAATTCCTTGTGCCCTATCGTTGGATCAACGGGGGGCCTCATCTCGTCGGGGTGGGTCGGCATCGACAGGTTCAAATCGCTAGTGGGAGGGGTCGGACAACAAGTCTAGCGCCGTTTCGAGCGGTTCGTCTGAATTTGCAAGAGGGGGAGTGCGTCCCGCATCCACTTCAATGTCGGGCAACACGCCTCGTCCATATGGGATCGCGCTGCTCCGTTCGAACCGTATGAGCGGGATGTCCACCTTCACATCAGAATGCGGCAGTCGAAGCGAGCAGTAACCGTAGGCCGTGGCACCGGCTGCGGCGCCGCCCGTTTCCTCTCCAATGAAAACCGCTCTGTCCTCACGTGCCAGAACGGACGCCACCTTTGCCGCCGCCGACCCGGTTGCGCCTGAAATGAGTACAATCAATTTTCCGTCAAACGCTTGGTCATGGGGCTCGCGCGGAGCGGCACCTATGATCAGGTTTGCAAACTCAGATTTCAATCTGAACAAGCCATTCTCAAGCGGCTCAGCCCATTCTGGATTGAACGCCACATCCGCGGAATTCTCACAATGGCGCGCGGATTTGGGTTGACCAACGAACCGGGTGAGAACCGCGTCATATTCAACGAAAGGCTACTGTTTGACCGCTTTAGCTATGCGTTGAGCTATTTCGACATTACCAACAACAACCTTCCTATCGAGCCAACATAGCAGCAGCTCGCGCAGCCAGGCGTCTTGAACCCGCTTGGCCTTGTTGCTGGGGGCGAGCAGGAGGCGCAGGGCATTGATCTGGATGTCGGCGGGGACATCACCGACAACTGGTCGATGATTTTCTCTGTCGGCTATGTCGATGCGCTGGGAGATATCTCCGTCGCAGGTTCTGCAGATGGTCGCGGCGGAAGTGACGGAGCCCGCATTCCGAATGTCGCTGGTTTTACATCGGCGTTGTTTACCCGGTATGATCTCAACGAAACTTGGGCGTTCGCGGTAGATTATGAAATCGTCGGCGATCGCCTAGCGGTTGCAGATCTTGATGGTGACCACACTACGGATGATCCACTAGAAGTGGACAGTCATTTGGTGGCCAACGCCGCGGTCTACTACTCGGGAAAAGGTTTCGATGCGCAGCTCAACATCTCGAATCTTTTCGATGCGAGTTATGTCGACTCCATTGGTGGACTGGCGCGTCAGAATTACGGCGAGCCACCATTTGAGGCTGTTCTAACGGTCAATTTCAGGTTCTGAAATCACGCGTAGAAGGGATTGGTGATGGCAAGAAATCCAAGCAAGAGCAGTCGGCATCTCATCGCGCTGATCCACGGATGGATTGGAGTGGTCGCCAGTCTCTTCATCTTCATGATTGCTGCCACAGGTCTTGTCCTCGCCTTTCTTGGTGAGCTGTTTGAACTGGAATATGGCGATATGCTTCTCGCAGAAGATGGGCAGCACCGTCATTTTGTCGAGATTGTTGAGGCGGCTGAAAACAACCATCCACCGGGTTTTCAAACACTGGCCGCGTTTATGCCCGATACGCGGGTCGAAAACCTGGAAACAGCGCTCGTTTATGGTTTTGAGCCGGGCAATGAAGAGATCATGTTGGTCAGCGTTGATCCAACAAACGCTTAGTACAAAGGTAACTTCAACCCCCACCACTCCTTTGCGCACGAATTAAACGACTTCTATTTCAACCTGCTGATGGGTGAATGGGCACAAGCTCTTATCGCCGTGATCGGCGTCTTCATGATCGTTTTCACGCTGACTGGCCTCTAACTATGGTGGCCTCGTGGTGGCCTCGTGGTGGCCTCGTGGTGGCGCGCGGAAACGGGATAAGCTTTTCATTCATCAGACCAAGGGCAGGATCATACCAAAGCTGTTCAACTGGCATGGCATTTCCGGCATATGGCTGGGCGCTTTAGCGCTGCTCTTCGCCATTACCGGTATTGGCCTTAGCCAGTGCGATTGGCTCGGGCCGACTGTTGCGCAAGTGGACGAGCCTGCATCTTGGGATGCGCGGTTTAAACAGGATTGCGTCGATACCGTCTCTCTTCGGCAAGCCGCAGATCAGGTGCTAGCCGCTTTCCCCGGTCGCGTTATCTCTGGGGCCCAGATTGCGAAGGAGAAGAGAACAAGTATATCTTCACCCAACGCGGACCCGACGATTGGAATGTCCGGTTTGGCGATGCTCACGCGGAAATTCACGCACAGTGCGAAGACGAAATGTGGGCGACAACTCTTAGCGAACAAAATGCGCCGACAATCTTTGGAAGCCTGATGCTTGCGCTTCATGGCGGTCATGTCTTTGGAATGTTCAAGGAAGTGTCCGTCGTTCTAACTGGCCTCGCTCTTATGATCCTGAGCGGAACCGGGGTCTTTGTGTTCTTCAAGCGAACGCATCCGGCACATGCGGCTAGGTCTGCGAAAAAGAAGAAAGTATCGGAAGAAAGTGCAGCGGAGCCAGCTGAGTAGGGATTTTCATAAGCCCTTCTTCGCTAGAAAACTGGGGCGATGAAACCAATAGCCTGCTCTTCGGTCACGCCCGATACAAGCGGTCGGTCTGCAATAGGCCCAAAGCACGCGTTTTTCTTGCGCGGAATCTCTGCTTCAACCGTTCGACAAGTGGCGTCCCGCGTCGACAGGTATAGTAGCGCCGGTAATCGCTTGGCTGGTCATGATACGGATGACTGCCTCGCCAAACTGTCTCGATGATACAATCGACCCGAGGAGGGATTTCTGCTTCTCATCATTACGTAACTGTTGTCGCTCTTCATCGCTCATGAAATTCCAAAGAGGTGAGTCAATAAATCCTGGACGGACCACATTACACCGGATGGGCGCGAAGGATACGGCGACCACTCTGGCCATAGCTTCAATCGCCTGGAAGGCGATGTGGACATGACCAGCCTCGTCAGTAACCTCTCTCGAATAACCGCCGGAGATCAACAGGATCGAGCTATCCTTACAGAGGTGATCTCGTGCCTCAAGCAAGCATCGGTGCGTAGCCCAAAGCTTGCTGTCCATAAATGTGCGAGCATCTTCCGGTAGAGTGTTCGAAAAGCCCGATCGTCCCACGGCGCCGGCCGTGACTGCCAGATGGTCTATTTGTCCGAGACCAGAAAACAGCTCGGCCACGCTGTCAGCGTCCATGAGATCGACGGCGCGGCCTTCACAGCCGAGCTCTTTTGCGACGCTTTGAGCCCTATCTAGAGAACGCGATGTAACGATCACTCTTGCTCCGCTAGCAATCGCCGCTTCTGCTATCCCCCGCCCCATTCCGCTCGCACCGCCCATGCAAAGGAGGGTCTTGTTTTGAAGCATCGATATGTCCTCCAGCGATGTAAGAAGGTAAGCGGTAGGCAGTGAAAATGCTTCTTCTGGCGCTGTTCCGCACCGAGACAACCGATTGATACGATCTGTCTTTGCAGCTTCGATCGCTTGCTAGTGTCTTCTGGCGGGAGATATACCGCGATCCAGTTTAGTCGACAATCGAAGACGGAAGCCAAACGTCTGATATCGCCCTTCTCTCGCCGTAAGCCAGACAGTCAGCTTACGGCCCAGATTGAGCCCCTGGCCTATACCCGATATTGGGAGTGAAAGCGGAAGGTCAGCTTTGTGAATCGAAGCCGCCGAAGCAGACGAAGATTTGTTAACTGTCATTTGGGCTTCCGCGACCGAAACTCCAACCCGATGACATTGACAATACCTTCAACGAAATAGCCGGATTGGCGATCAGTGTTATCGGCGAGCCAACGCATTCTTCAGGTAATGCCGTTTGCGTCGATTACGTCTCGGTACCAAAATGCTGAATCTTTCGGAGTTCGCTCTAGGGTATCAAAATCGACGTGGACCAGTCCGAACCGTCGGCGAAACCCTTCCGCCCATTCAAAGTTGTCTAGTAATGTCCAGACGAAGTAACCGGAGACGTTACATCCGTCCTCGATTGCTCGATGCAATTGGCGAATGTAGCTCTCGAGGAAAGCGATGCGTTTCGGGTCGGAGACACGGGGTTTTTCATCTGAATGCGTCTTCTGATCTGGGAAAGCGGCCCCGTTTTCGGTGACGATTATCGGTAAGCTATAGTCACGGTGCACGCGCATTAATGCGTCGTAAAAACCTTCAGGAAAAACCTCCCATCCCATGTCAGTCCGTTCTCGATCGCTCTCACCTTCGCCGCGCGCCGAGGCGGCGCCCATCGGAGCATCGGGGGCCGATCTAATCTGAGTGCGGCTGTAAAAATTCAAACCGAGAAAGTCGACCGGGGCGTTAATTTCGGACATCGTCACATCGTCGAGGGTTAAGCCAGCAGCTTGCATGAAGGGGGCCATCTCTTCGGGATAAACCCCTTTCAGCATCGGTTCCAAAAAGCCTCCATTGTAAACCATGTCGACACGTGCGGCAGCAGCACGATCATCTTCGCTATCGGTCTCGCCTTCGAAGATGCCGACGTTGATGACAGGGCCGATCTTGCCGTCTGGCACCAGCGCTCTAAAGGCCGAAACTGCACGGCCATGTCCCCGGTTGAGGTTATGAACTGTTCGTAGAAAGCCTGTGAGGTCGGTCAAGCCGGGCGCGTGAATTCCCATGATATGGCCGGCAAACGCATGAACATTGGGTTCGTTTAGCGTAAACCATGTGCTGACCTGGTCGCCATATCGCTTGAACAGCGCTTCAGCGTAGATCGTGAACCAATCGGGACTGTCTTTTGTAGCCCAGCCCCCGCGATTCTGCAGCGCCTGCGGCAGATCCCAATGATAGAGCGTCGGGCAAGGTTCGATCCCGGCTTCCAGTAATCCGTCGATCAACCGATCATAAAACTGAAAGCCTTGCTCGTTGGGCTCACCTGTCCCGTCGGGGAATAGGCGGCTCCACGAAAAGCTGAACCGATAAGCTTGATGCTTCAATTGCTTCATCAGAGCGATGTCTTCAGAGAAGCGCCGATAATGATCGCAGGCGACTTGGCCGGTGTCTCCGCCCTCAATCACTCCTTCCCTTTCTACGAACGTATCCCAAACAGAGGGGCCTTTGCCATCTGCTTCTACTGAGCCTTCGATCTGATAAGAAGCTGTTGCACTTCCCCACTTGAAGCCTTTGGGAAAGGTGATTGGACTTGGATTGGTGGTCATTTGGCTCCCCTCTCTCTAATTTCTTTGTTCTCGTTCTATTTTTCAACCAAACCCAACTCGATTAGTGAATGGGCCATCTCCACGATCATCGTGCGATTGCTGCGCAGGCTTATGGCCAGTTCGTCGACTATCTTTGAGTTGTCGACCTGGTGCGATCTGCCTAATGAGCCGCTGATACGCTTCAGGGTTGGATCAAAAAACGCGCCAATCTTCACGACGAGATCCGGCAGCGCGTAGGTCGGTACCTTCCAACCTTCGGCTTTCAAATTTTGGTCAAGAATTCGCGCGACCTCTTTCAGCCATATAGGATCGATGGCGCAGACGTAACGCTGCCCATTGGCA
This sequence comes from Pseudomonadota bacterium, assembly GCA_039033755.1. Taxonomy (GTDB): domain Bacteria; phylum Pseudomonadota; class Alphaproteobacteria; order Sphingomonadales; family Sphingomonadaceae; genus Erythrobacter. The sequence goes on from JBCCBZ010000018.1 coordinate 7,300, forward strand.
TTGGGAGTTATCATCGCTGTTACATGCGCTGCAGCGACATCCCGAACGTCGACACAATTGAAAGCGACCCTGGGACATGCGGGCATTGCACGGTTCAAAAGCAGTCTGACCAAATCGGCAGACGGGGAATAGTCGCGCGAGAGAAGGGGGCCAAGAACGGCTCCTGGAAGAATCGTAACTAGTTCTGGGCTGCCATATCGTTTGGCCTCGTTCCAAGCCGCTTTCTCAGCAATCGTCTTGGATTTTTCGTAGGGCGTAACGGAGGGGTGGCTTGTATCTGTCCAGTCGGATTCGTCATACACATACCCTTTTGGTTTGGTCGGCTCGCCCATGATTGCGGCGATAGAACTGGTCATTACGACCCGTTTAACATCCGCAAAACGCGCAGCTTTCAATACGCGCAATGCACCATCTCGCGCTGGAATTATAAGCTCATCCGGGTCATCGGGCTGCTCAGCTGGAAAGGGCGATGCAACATGCAGTACATATGTGCAGCCAAAGGTCGCTTGCTCCCAACCTTCGTCCGCCTCCAGATCAGCAAAGCAGAATTCCAGCTCGGCATAAGGTCGGTTGATAACTGATCGGACCTCGTCGACTCGCTCAAGATCGCGCAGCGTTCCTCTAACGGCGAAGCCCTGTTCGAGCAGTGCCAATATGCAATGCTGTGCGATAAAACCGCTTGCGCCTGTCACCAACACTGATCGCAGGAGCGACCATCGTAACTATCGGAAGTATCTCGATGGTCTGGACGCTTGGTTGGATGTTTGCTTGATAACCAATCAGTTCCAGACCGAATCCAAGAAGCGCGATACCAATGGCGGTCGACGCTTTCAGAACGAACTGATTGATACCATAGATCATGCCTTCATCGCGCGCCCTGGCGTGCCATTCTCCCACTTCGACAGTGTCAGGAAGCATCGACCACGACGAAACGATGTAACTCCCAAATCCTGCACCGATGCAGCCAACCATGATCAGGAACACCATGAGCTGTTGCGGAGGCCACAGGAACAGAACGATCGATGCGGCAAGAACCATCGCAGAGCCGCTGAGCCAGACCGTGCGTTTTTCAAATCTGGTAAGACCCAAGCCCCAAAACGGGATCGAGCCCGCCAATGCCCCCGTAAGTGTGGTCAAGCTCGCTGAAACGGTCACCTCGAAAGGCGGCACACTCTCGACATAATAAATGATGGCTTTGGAGAATATCGAGCTGGCCATGGCGGTTGCTGCAATTGCGGCCAACAACGTGGTAAGCGAGCGATTTGAGCCCAATTGCCGGCCAATCATCCGGAAGGTCAGCGGAGGCGGCGGGCTAGTCTCAACTCGCTCCTGGGTCGTGACAAATGTGGTCCAGATTGTCACGACGCCAGCTGTTGCGAAGATCGAGCTAGCATAGAGGTATCCGACCTTCTGATCGTCTGGGGAAAGCGCTTCGGCCAACGGGATCATCGAACTTGTGACAGCAAGCGCGCCGATCATTGAGAAAGTCATTCGATAGGATGTGAGAGAACTGCGATCTTTGCTGACCGAAGTGAGATTGGCTGTCAGCGCTGCATAAGGGACCGCGACGACGGTGAAGAGCGTGCGAAACAGCAAATGCGCGACCAACGATGCCATTGCGATGGCGGTGGGGAAGATGAGCGGTGCGGCAAAGAGTCCGACAAAGCTCAGCGCCAGCGGTATAGCGCCAAAAAGCAGATAGGGTCGAAGCCGCCCGAACCGCGATACAGTCCGGCTCGCAATCACTCCCATCGCGGGATCTGTGAGTGCATCCCAAACCAAAGCCACCGCGAAGATCGATCCAGCCAATGCGGGGCGGATGCCCAGCACATCAGTGTAATAGTAGAGCAAGAGCAGATTGAGACCATTGTAATATGCGCTCAGTCCGAAATCACCGATTCCAAAACCGGCCTTCTGGCCAAGCCGCAATTGTGCGGAGCTATTTGGTCCGTAATTACTCAATTCTCTCGCTCTGGCGCTTTCCCGGCGCTCCATTAGATTTGCGCTATCTGTAGATTGAAGCAATCATGGCTCTTTAAACGCTTAAACCAGATCATTTACTGTCGAGCCAATCGCGAAGACTGGTCATCGGGAAAGCGCTGAAATGTCCTGGATAAATGGCCTCGGCATTGACAGCCGTTTCGTTGGCAATCAGTTTAAGATCGTTATCATTGTCCTCTAGGTCACACATGAAGAAATGGCGTGCAGGGCCGCGGCCGAACATCTTCCCGCGAACAGCATCGCCGACAAACGCTCCGTTGCCGATCACGATGAGCAAAGAGCCCTCGGTATGCCCTGGCAAGGGCGTTATCCGGCCAGGGATATCCGTGAACTCGGAGAGATCGACCGGCAATCCGACGGTGTGATCGGGCGTCAACGCCCATTCTTCTGTTGGGGCGGCTTCCCCTGCAAGAAGTCTAGCATAAGGCACTGTCGGGCATACCGGCGCATCGGCCCCTTCCGCTATGTCCTTATCTCCAACTCCAACGATAACGGGGATACCGAACATCTCACGCAGCTTACGCGCACCACCAATATGGTCGTAATGTCCATGGGTTACTAGAATAGCGTCGATCTCTGTTGGGTTCACGCCAACCGAACGGATACGCTCCGCAAGTTGCACTTCATTTCCACTGATCCCGGTATCAATGAGGATGGCTGTGGCCGGATCAGACTTGCGATAAACAAGCCAACTGTTCATGTAGTCGATGCGCAGCTCGACAACGGCAATGTCAGGCGCGAGGTCGGGGTGAATGCCTTCGCGAGAGATCGTCCAAGCACCAAGGCCAGCTCCGCCAAAAAGTGCGATGAGCACCGCGAGGCATAGTGTTTTGATCCATTGCAGGCGTTTCGGTGCTTGATATGTATTCACCATGCCCGCTCCAGTAGTGCGCGGAATTCGGCATCGTTTGCAAATGGGCGAGGATTGGCCGCCACCACGGGATGGGTCGGGGCCAAATTGACTATCCGTTCGATGACGCTTTGATCAGCGCCAAGTGCGCCAATGCCATTGGGCATGCCGATGTCGGCAAACAATTGCCTAAGTCCATCGGCGGCCGTCTCGCTCCCAAGAGCGTCAGCCACCACTTTTGCCCTTTCAGGGAAGGTTTCGGCATTCCAACTCGTGACTTCGGGGAGAAGCACAGCTGATGTCATTCCGTGGTCAACCTTCGCGATGGTACCAAGAAGGTAACCCAGTCCGTGGCTGGCCCCCATCGTCAAATGGATACAGCAATCCGAAATCAGCCAGACGGCCTGTTGGCATTTACGTCGAGCCACGCGATTATCGGGCCTGCGGTGCGCGGCACGCAATCCTTTTGCTAATAGGGCAAGCCCGGTGGCGGCCTGGTTTTGGAGGGCAGGGGCAATCCTAGGTGAAAAGAGGCCTTCAACCGCATGATCAATTGATCGACAGCCGCTTGAAAGCCACAGAGAAATGGGGGTTTTCAGCGCAAGCTCAGGGTCCAGGACCACTGACCGAGCGGCAAGATGTCGACCTCGAACACCCTCCTTCAAACCAGATTGGGGATCTGTATAGCCCGCAGTTGAGGTGAATTCCGCCGCCGAAAGCGTAGTGGGAACAGCGAGTATCGGCGGACCGCCCTCAGGCAATGCGATGGAGCCTGCGCGGCCCAGCGAATACTTCTCAAAATCGCTGGTGCGGTGCAAATCGGCACCGAGCGCGGCTTTGACAGCCTTTGTGCCGTCAATCACAGAGCCTCCGCCAATAGAGACGAGCAAATCCGCTTGCTGCTCACGAGCGAAGGCAGCCATGTCGACAACGGACTGGAGAGGAGTATGGCGCGAAAGAGCCGTTCCAACCGCGGCGCAGCGTTCACCAAGCGAGGTCGCTATTGCAGCAACGGGACCCACTGCACCAGCAAGGGAAGCACTTGATAAGATAAAGGCACGACTTCTGGCGGTGCGGTCCAGTTCGGCCTCGATGGCGGACAGCGCCGAATAGTCGGAGTAGACTCGCTTCGTCGGCAGCGCCTCGTAGACCACCGGGTTCATTGGCCGCGAACGACGACTAAGTCATGTGATCCCCTGGCAAGATCAACCCTTTTGCCTGTCGGAATGATCTTCACATTTTGACCTTCGCCTTCAATTGCGAAGAACTCCACCCACCCTGCCTCTGGCGTTTCGGACTTCTCCTGAAAGGAAACGACCGCGATCATGTCCCCATCATCGTCGAACACCACATCTTCAGGAAGAATGCCGGGGAAACCGACCGGACCATCAATCACCGTCAGTAAGCCTGTTTCTTTGTCGAAATGCACGAGCGAAAGAGAAGACCGGTCACGTCCCCCAAAGAGCGAGAATGGCAATCCTTCTGGAAGATACGTCCGCTCCATGTTCGCGACAGCAAGCAACGACCCATCGGGACTGACATCAAAGCCTTCTGGGCTGAGCGATGTCGCAACGCGTGAGACAATGGTATGTTCGCCGCCCTCATCGAAAGCGACAGACAATATGGTGCCAGCGTCATTGGTTACCGCGTCCATATCGCCCGGTCCCCATCCGGTATCAGCGCTGATGTAGTACTGACCGTCTTCCGACCAACGGCCCATCGACATCCAAGCGTCCTCAATAACCAAGGGGTCACCGATCAGGCTCGCAGAGACAGGCTTTCCAGCATCATTCGTCTCAATCCGAGCGAATGCGAGGTTCTGGCCACGCAGGTTCAAAGCCATTGTCCGTCCATCAGGTGACAACCGAGCGAAATTCACACCTGGGTTGTCTTGAGTTGAGCCGGGGATCTTAAGGCCAAGATCACGCACAAGGCTCGGTATGCCGTCCTCAAGATCAACCGCAACCAAGGACTCATCGTTGTCTCGGCAGCCGATTGCGAGCCACGAACCATCACCGCCGATGTCGACTGAGCCCGGATCGGTACAGACGTCAGAAACATCTAGGCTGCGAGGTTGCTCCAGATTGCTGATATCTATTGTTGTTAGGCTGCGGCCTGGCGATGCGTTGTAGGGGTCGTCGACTTCTTCAATGTAATCATCGATCTCGGCCTGCGTTTCAACGACATAAAGCAACTGGTTGTCACGCGACAGCGTCATTGGTCCAGGCCAACCCACCACCGACTGGCTGGCAAAAACGGTATTTGCGTATGGCTCTTCCGATTCAAGGTTGGTCAAAATTGTCAGACGGTCGCGCTCACCAGGGATCTGGCGCAGCTTGGCATCAGCGTACCCGGTCGCCGCCATGTCCAGGTCAGACGCCACAATCAAAGCGACTGCATCGAATTGTACTGTTGATGCAATCGACGGGCGTTCGACCAGATCAGAGCCACTCGCACAACCAGCAAGGGCAACGGAAGAGGCAATGAATGCAAGGGTATGTCTCATTAGCTGTCTCCGGAAGGGTTCGGCTTAGAATGGACAACAAAGCCTGCTCGAATAGCGCTCACGCGGGCCTCGAAATCGTCGACGGAATGTTGATCAACAGGCGAGATATAGGGCCTGTTTTCTTCGACCCCCTTGATCGCCTCTTCCGCGGCCCAGTCCACTGACATGCCGGTCTCGCGCCACATGGCTCCCGCCTCTTCCGGCATGTGAACTGCGCCGCCAAACCGGTCGGGGCGCGCTCGCCCACCGTCCCAAATCCGCGTATCAAGAAGGCCGGGACAGAAAATAGTCGAACCGATATTTTTTGCCTCAGCAGCACCAGCGACGGATTCCGCGATGCCGAGCAGGGCCCACTTACTCGCGGCGTAAGTGCCAAAGGGGCCGGCAGGGACACGGCCAAGAGTGTTAGAGGACGCAGTGAATCCTACGTGACGCAAACCCTCGGCTTTTTCGACCAGAGGTATGAAAGCCCGTACCGTGTTGAGTGCCCCTTCGACGTTAACCGCATAGACCCAATCGATCTCTGTCTTTCCCACCGTTGTAAGGTCGCCCGGCACTCCCACACCCGCGTTGACCCAGAGTTGGTTGACGCTTCCGAATGCAGTCTCCACCGCTTTGCAGGCTTGATCGACCGCTTCACTCTCGGCGACGTCGCACGGTAGCCCAAGGGCGACCGTTTCATCACCCAAAGTGGCGGCTGCTTCTTTGGCCGCGTCCGCTCTGATATCGAGTAGCGCGACCCGGCCGCCTCGTTTTGTAATTGCGCGGGCCAGAGCGAGACCTATTCCGTCTGCACCGCCAGTCACGACTGCCGTTGTGTTCTTCATGTCGACCACCTTGTTAATCAGTCCGTCCAAAAATCGAGCGCCGCCTCTCGACGTTTTCTGATCGGGCTGTCAGGATCTCCTGCAGCATACGATGCCCAACCATGCGTTCCGTCAGCCTCCGGCACCTGCCACATGCCGTTTATCGCACCTGTCAACGCCGCGCCGAGCGCTTCGAACCCCTGTGCTGTATACAGGTCCGCTTCGACGTTTTTGTTGATCATAAATTTGAGCTGACGAACCCCTTGGAAGTTCTTCATCAAAAGCAGATCGACCAGCTTCTGCGTCTCTGCGGCGAGCGCGTCGTTGCTGACTACGCGGTTGAAAAGTCCCAATTCGACACCCCTGCTCGCGGGATGGAGAGCTCCGAGAAGGTTTATTTCCTTGGTCATGCGGCGCCCTATCAGACGCGCCATTCTTGTGGTGCCACCCCAGCCGGGTGTGATGCCCCAATCGACTTCGGGCATTCCCCACTTCGATCGCTCGGTACAAACCACGAAATCACAGGCCATCGTGATCTCCAGGCCGCCTCCAACACAGTAACCGTCAACGGAAGCGATTGTGATCTTATCCAGCTCTTCTAGTGTGTTCGCCATGTGTTGGTAGAAGCGCACTCGCCGCATTACCTTGTTGGCATCGCCCCAAGCGCCAGAACCCATTTCAGTAAGGTCGTCACCGGCGCAAAAATTACGGCCAGCGCCATCAATCACTACGATCCTGATGTCCGGGCTATCACGGAGATGCTCGAACGCTGCTGTCAGTTCGTTGGAGAGATCGATTGAAAGTGCGTTGGTCTTTTCCGGACGGTTGAGGGTGATCCTTGCCACTGAGCCTACTTGCGCAAACAGAAGGTTTTTAAACTCGAGAGGATCGCTCATACAAGGCTCCCATCTGGCAATAACGACTGCCATTGATTACTAACTATCGAATCGATATTAGCAAGTGGATATTAAAATGCAAGTGACAGATACGCCAGATGGAGTTAGCCCGAGGCCAAAGAACGATTCCGTCGAAGGTGCTTTGAGTCAGGTCGGAGACAAATGGGCGTTCTTGATTCTTCGAGACGCCTTTTTTGGAATTCGAAGGTTCGATGCTTTCCTCGCCAGCACCGGCGCCTCTCCGAACATATTAAGCGACCGGCTCAAGAAACTAGTAGGCTTCGGCATCCTCAAAAAGCTCCGCTACCAAGATCGACCACAGCGATTTGAGTACCGGCTGACGGAGAAGGGTCGTGACCTCTATCCCGCCATTGTTTTGCTCATGAAATGGGGTGACCGTTGGACCGGCGAATGCGACCGCCCGCCGCTCAAGCTCATACATCGGACCTGTGGGCATGTTACCCAGCCGAAGTTGGTCTGCGATTGCTGCAACGATGAAATCGATATTGCCGACATGGACTGGGAGCTTGGATGATCATCCAGACGTCTGCCAAAGCGCCTTCAACTAGCGGTTTGGTTCGGGTTGTTTCGAATGACCTTACGACCCGCCTTTATCTGGAAATATCACTTGTTTTGCGAAGACCTCTGCAGGGACAAAAGCCCTCGTTGGAAATGGAAATGCAAGCTTCTGCTTTCATGCCCAATTAGGGCAGACTATTGCAAAGTGAGCCACGTCCGCTTTCGGGCGAGTGAGCAATAATCTCGAATGTCGTATATTGGGGCGCAAAGCGGACGATTGCCGCTGAACAATTCGATCGATCGAATTTCGGAAGTCCATCTAGCAACGCATCCTCCGACCTCCAAAATGGCAATCGGAGAAAGGTGAGCAGGTAGGGCCTCACATTCAATGACCGAATACCTCTCTGGTCTGAAAGCCTCGTTGTCTAGATCCAGCCTATCGCGCGGAAAAAGCGGAACAATAATGAGGGGAAGGTCTCACCAATCTCACTAGGTCGGCGCAGGAGGTGAGTGCGTGGTGGGCGGTGACGGGCTCGAACCGCCGACCCTCTCGGTGTAAACGAGATGCTCTACCAACTGAGCTAACCGCCCCACGGCCGTCTGGCTGAACAATGGCCAAAGACGACAAAGGCCCGCCGCGCGTCGCGGCAGGCCCTGTCATCTAACGTGCAATTGTTAAAAGACAATCGCCAAATGCGCGCTTCGTCCAGAAGCGCGTAAATTGTGCGCTCTTACGTCACGGTGCGACGCAGGAAACTGATTACCGCCAGGATAATCGCCACCGCAAAAACGATGTACGCGGTGTTGGTCGCGGCGCCTGCGAGGCCGCCAAAGCCCTGCACATCGGCGATGAGTGCGATAGCGAAGAATGTGAGAGCCCAGCCGAGCATGATGATAATCCTTCCGGGTTTGCGTTATACCCTTGCTAGGAATTAGCCCCGGCCATCGTTCCAAGTTAGCATCAAGATCGCGCCTTTCCGGCGTCGCAAAAGGTTAGAACCGATGGCCATTCGGCCCTGGCGCCCACTCTAAGAGGTGGCTAAGCGAACGGGTGCTATGAGCGCTTCGTTCCTTCCAAAAATTCTGGTTCTCGCCACCGGTGGCACGATTGCAGGGCAGGCCGGGGACGCGATCCGCCACGACTATCGCCCCGGGCAGTTGGGCATCGAAGAGATGCTGGCCAAGGTCGAGGCGCTGGGCATCCCGGCGCGTATGAAGGGCAAGCAGATCGCCAATATTGGCTCAGAAGACATGAGCCCTGCGATCTGGGCTGAGCTTCACCGCGAATGCACCCTGGCGATGGCTGAACCTGAATGCGATGGGGTGATCATCACCCACGGGACCGATTCGGTCGAGGAAACGGCGTTCCTGTTCGACCTTACTTTGCCGACCACCAAGCCAGTGGTGTTTGTGGGCGCGATGCGGCCCGCCGATGCGGTCGGTTATGACGGCCTGCGCAATTTCGCCAACGCGCTGCAAGTGACGCGTTCACCCGAAGCAGCCGGGCGCGGCGTGATGGTGGTGATGGGCGACAAGGTCATCGCCGCGCGCGATGTGCGAAAGGCGCGGACGAGGGGACTCGATGCGTTTGATGGCTTTCCGCGCCCTTCCATCGCGCTGGTCACGCCGAGCGCGCTCGAATGGTTTGGCGCACCGTGGCGGGTGGATGAGGCGGCGCGCTTTGCGTTTCGCGAGCAATTGCCAGATGTGCCGATCCTTTACATCCACGCCGGCATGACGCCCGATTATGTGGGGCGGCTGGTCACGCCCGAGACGAAAGGCGTTGTTGTAGCAGGGCTGGGTGAGGGCAATATGCCGGACCCGGTGCGTCAAGCGCTTGTGACGTTAGCGGCGAAGGGCATTCCGGTGGTGCGCTCCAGTCGTCTGGACGAAGGTCTCGTCGATCGCGAGCCCGAGGATGACGAGAACCGCTTCGTTGCGGCGAGGGCGCTTGGGCCGTCAAAAGCGCGGATCCTGCTCGCAGTGCTGATCGCCCACGATGTGAGCGAGCCGGACGAAATTCAGCGGGCTTTCGATGGGCGATGAGCGTTTCCATCAAGCCACGGCCTGGCTGCTTCGAGAGGGTCTGGGCCCGTGTTCGCCTGAGCCTCAGATATTGCGTTTCTGAAACCGACTGATAGCTTTGTCCGATGGAAAGCGTTCGCGAGGCAATCGAATTCATCGGGGGACCGGGCACCCTTTGGATACTGGCAGGCGTCTATTTCGGGAGCGTCATCCTTGAGCGCCTTTGGGCGATCAGGGGAAACCCTGACTATGATAACGTGGATGCGCTGTGTTCGATCGGGCTCAATCTGATCTCTAGCGTACTGAATCTCGTGATCGCGATCCTGATCCCCTTGGCGCTGTATGTGATGGTGTTTGATCAGTTCAGGCTGGTGGACGACATGCCGATCTGGTCAGCGATCCCGTTGGCCTTTGTCCTTCATGAATTGGCCTATTATTGGGACCATAGGCTGGGCCATAGGATAGGGCTGTTGTGGGCCTTTCACGCGATCCATCATTCCTCGAACGAGTTCAATCACTCGACCGCAGCGAGAGGGTTCTTTCTCGATGGCCAGTTAAAGGCGCTGTTTGCGCTTCCTGCGGCTCTGATCGGCATTGATCCCGTCGTCTATATCGCGGTCAGTGTGCTGACAAACTCGTTCGGCATCTGGAACCACGCGAGCTACATCCCACGCCTAGGTTGGGTCGACCGCGTGCTGATGACTCCGAAAATGCACAAGGTGCACCACGCGAACCAACCGCAATATATTGACCGCAATTACAGCCAGGTCACTTTGCTGTTCGATCGGCTGTTTGGAAGCGTCGCTCATATCGACGAGGAGCCCGATCCGGGTTTGGTCAAGCGGGTGTATGACAACAACCCGTTCACCGCGCAATTCGCCGGTCTTCGCCAGCTCAAGGATCGTATGAACACCGCTCAGCGCTGGCCGGATAAGCTCGCCTATCTGTGGCGGCCACCGGAGTGGTCTCATGACGGCGTTTGCCGTTCTGACTGCCCCAAATATGCGAGTCTCGAATCTGCCTAATTAGGAATTGGCAATATGGGTTGCGCAGCACCACATTCCTGTCATTCAGAGCTTCTGCCTCGTTGGGGTAAGGCTCGTTTGAATGGGGCACGGGCGCCTAGCCGCAGCGAAGCGCTCGTGCCCCAAAAACACTATTAACCCCAGGGCGTAACCAGATACTTCTCGCCCGTTTTCATCTGGCGATAGTCGAGGATTGCGTCCTTGGTCAGCATGGCTTCGAGATCGACTTTCGCCTTGTAATGCGAGGCGAACGTGGTGCCGAGGTTTTGCTGCACGCGGGTGCGCATCTTCACGACCGTTTCCATGCCCGCTTTGGCGAGGAACGGGGTCAGCAGCCATCCCGAAACGGTCCATTGCAGGCCATACGATGGTGTCAGAATGGTCGGTTCGGTCAGGTTGAGACGCCCGTATTGGTACATCTTCTTGTCCTGATTCGAGCCGTAACGCGAATATTCGTCCATCTGGCTCGCGGCGACCTGTTCCATCGCTTTCAGAACGCCGTCTGTGCTGTTGCCGCCCCCAATCGGATCAAAGCCCAGGAACGCGCCGGTTTCGGCAATCGCGGCGCGTAACTGCTTCATGTAATCGGCGTCAGACGAATTCACGACATAGGTCGCGCCTTGGGCCTTGAGCAGGTCGACATGCTCTTGCTTGCGGACGATGTTGACGAGCTTCATGCCATCTTCCTGGCAGATTTTGTTGAGCATCTGGCCAAGGTTGGACGCGGCGGCGAGGTGGATGATTGCGTCGTGACCCTCCATGCGTGCAGTCTCGACAAAGCCCAGCGCGGTCATCGGGTTCACGAAGCTGGACGCGCCCGCTTCGCTGGAGTGATCGCCCAGCGGCAGGCACATCATCGCGTCGGCAATCGCATACTGGCTGAACGCGTTGCCGGGCACGCAGGCGACGCGCTGACCCATCAGGGCCTTGGCCATATCGCCATCACCCGTGGCAACGACGGTGCCCGCGCCTTCGTTGCCAGCAGGCAGGCGTTGGCCGTGGCGGTTCTTCTGACCCGTCAGGAAGGGTTCGGGCATATCGGCCACGACCTTACCAGCGGAGTATTCCGCGTTCTCAAAGTCAGCCGCGCTGGTCAGGATTGCGAGATCCGACGGATTGATTGGTGCGGCTTCCATCTTGACCAGCACCTGGTTGCCGGTGGGCTCGGGAAAGCTCTCTTCGCTGATTTCAAGCGTGAGTTTGCCTTCAGCTGAAAGGGTGGTGAAAAGCTGTTTGCCAGTGGTCATGTGTTTTTCTCTCCGATGATGGGCTTGATATCGTCCGTAACGGGTTTTTCGCGCGGGGAAAGCTCTAGAAGCACGGCCATCCCGGCCCAGACAGCCAGAGTGGGCTGCAATTTGGGCACTTTGGCGATGTTAAACCACTCTTCCGCAAGCTCCGGCAGAAAATAGATCGAAGCCGCCGTCATGGCGATGTTGAACAGGGTGTATTGGCTCAGCGCGATACCCTGTATCAGCATGACGACAAGGGCGCTTATACCGAGCAGCGCCATAAAGTCGGGAACCGGCAAATCCTCACCGCCGACCAGCACAAAGCCCAGCACCGCGCCAAACACAATGTTCATCGCGTTAAGTCCGGCGCGATAATCGCCTTCGGTCATCGCCGATGACGTGGGAATTTTGTACCAATTGGCCATTGTTACTCTCCCTCGCTTGGATAGGTAGCGGCTACAAAATACAGCCCCTGTGGGGGAGCGTTGAACCCTAATGCGCTGCGGTCGCGCGCTTCGAGGGCTTGTCGCATGCGCGCTTCTTCCCAAGTGGCTTGGCCCACCAGTTTGAGGCACCCGACCATGGATCGCACCTGATGGTGCAGGAAACTGCGCGCGGCGGCGTGAATGCGGACTTCGCGTCCGAATTCGGTTTCGACCTCTTCGACATCAAGCCGGTCGAGAGTTTTGACCGGATCAGGCGCCTGACACTGCACGCTGCGAAAGGTGGTGAAATCATGCTGCCCGACCAGAACCTGCGCGGCGCGGTGCATGGCGGCGGCGTCGAGATCGGGCACCACCTGCCACACGCGATCCCTGGTGAGCGTCAACGGCGCGCGGCGGTTGAGGATGCGGTAGACATAAGAGCGCCCGGTGCAGCTAAAGCGCGCGTGCCAGTCGTCCGAAACCACTTCGCATTGCGTGATCGCGATCGGGTCGGGGCGCAGATGAGCGTTGATCGCTTCAGATAGGCGGAATGGGTACATGTCCTTGTCCAAGTCCACATGGCTGCGCATCGCGAGCGCGTGAACGCCCGTGTCGGTGCGCCCAGCGCTATGCAGCACGGCCTCCTCGCCGGTGACCTTGCCAACCGCCTCTTCGATCGATTGCTGCACGCTCGGTCCGTCTTTTTGGCGCTGAAGCCCGTAAAAAGGCGTGCCGTCAAATTCGATGGTGAGAGCGTAGCGAGGCACTACGCACCACTCGTCATTCCCGCGCAGGCGGGAATCCAGTTGAGAGGGGTGTGGCTGCGCGCTGGGTCCCCGCCTTCGCGGGGATGACGGATTTGATGATAACTCACGCCAGTAAAGCCCCAACCTCGACCGGTCGCCCGCGCAGATAGTCTTCACGGCTCACCGCTGGTTTGCCCGCGCGTTGCAGCGTCACTGGGCGAAGCGCACCCGAGCCGCAGGCGATTGTGAAATCGGTGTCGAGGATTTGTCCGGGCGCACCCGAGCCTGCCACGACTTCGGCCATCAAAAGCTTTACGCGTTCCTCGCCCATTTCGAACCAAGCGCCGGGGAAGGGCGCCAACCCACGCACCAGACGCTCAATCACCGCGGCCTCTTGGCTCCAGTCAATCCGCGCTTCGGCTTTGTCGACCTTGGGCGCGCGGGTGGAGGCGGCATCGTCCTGCGTGACCGGGGGATAAGCGTCGAGATCGGCGAGCACCTCGACCATCGCCTCGCCGCCCATTTGCCCGAGTTCATCAAACAGATCGCCCGTGGTCTTGCGCCCAATCGGCGTCTTCACGATGTGCCGCATCGGTCCGGTGTCGAGGCCCGCTTCCATCTGCATGATCGTGACGCCAGTCTCTTTATCGCCCGCCATAATCGCCCGATGGATCGGCGCCGCTCCGCGCCAGCGCGGCAGGATCGAAGCGTGAATGTTGAGGCAGCCATGAGTTGGCGCGTCGAGCACCACCTGCGGCAGGATCAGGCCATAGGCGGCGACGACAGCGACATCAGCGTCCAACGCAGCGAACTCTTCCTGAGGCTCCGGTTTGCGCAGCCCTTTTGGCGTGCGAACCTCAAACCCCAACTCTTCGGCCTTCACCTGAACTGGAGACGGGCGCAGCTTCTTACCCCGCCCCGCCGGTCGCGGCGGCTGGGTGTAGACGCAGGCGATCTCGTGCCCCGCTTCGTGCAAAGCCACGAGCGCTGGCACCGCAAAGTCGGGCGTTCCCATAAAGATTAAGCGCACGCGATTATCCTGAAGGCAAAATCCGCTCATGCTGAGCTGCTCGAAACTTCGTCCTTACTTTTGATCCCGAAAAAAGAAAGGACAACCCTTCGACAAGCTCAGCATGAGCGGTTTATGGGGCACGGGTGTCAAAGGAAATCGATCAGCTCTCCGCCGCTCTCGCGCGCCTTCCAGGCCTAGGGCCCCGGTCGGCGCGGCGCGCGGTGCTGTGGCTGGTCAAGAATCGCGAAAGCGCGCTGCCCAACCTCTTGGAATCGCTCGCCATCGTTTCCGAGACGCTGATCGAATGCGAGATCTGCGGCAACGTCGACACCACAAACCCCTGCCAGATCTGCGCCGATCCGCGCCGCGACCAGAAAAGCCTGTGCGTGGTCGAGGATGTCGCCGATGTCTGGGCGCTGGACCGCGCGAAGCTGTTCCGCGGTCGCTACCATGTGTTGGGCGGAAGGCTCTCCGCGCTCGACGGGGTGGGGCCGGAAGACCTCAACATCGCCAAGCTGCTAGAGCGCGTCTCCGAAGGAGAAACCGACGAGGTGGTCCTTGCTATGAATGCGACGCTCGAAGGGCAGACAACCGCGCATTACCTGGCCGAGCGGCTGGAGCCGATGGGCGTGCGCATTACGCAGCTCGCGCACGGCCTGCCCGTGGGCGGCGAGCTTGACTATCTCGATGAGGGCACCCTGGCGCAAGCGCTCAGAGCGCGGCGTCCGATAGGCTGACGATCACTGTGATCGAAGCCCAACGCTTGCGACCCAGCGCGCTCGCGACTATCTGGACCCCATGGCTATCCGTGAAATCCTTGAAGTGCCGGACCCCCGGCTGAAAACCGTATCCACCCCCGTCGAAGCGGACGAGTTCAACGACGAACTCAAGCTCCTTGTCGAGGACATGTTTGAAACCATGTACGACGCGCCCGGCATTGGTCTGGCCGCGATCCAGGTGGGCGTGCCCAAGCGGGTGCTGGTGATCGACCTGCAGCCCGAGGACCCCGACGCAGAGCCCGAAGCCTGCGACCATGACGGTCACGAACACACGCACCAACCCACAAAGAAGGAGCCGCGTGTCTTCGTAAACCCGGAAATCCTCGATCCGGCGGACGAATTGGCAACCTATCAGGAAGGGTGCCTCTCGATCCCGGAGATCTTCGCTGACATCGATCGCCCCGCGACCTGCACGGTGCGCTATCAGGATCTCGACGGCAACACGCACGAGGAAGCGATGGAGGGCCTGATGGCCACCTGCATCCAGCATGAAATGGACCACCTCGAAGGCATCGTCTTTATCGATCACCTGTCCCGCTTGAAGCGCAATATGGCGCTGAAAAAGTTAAAGAAGATGCGCGCGGTGGCGTAGTCCTTTTTCTCAATTTCATGCGATCTGCGGACAAGACAAAAACTGGCCTTGCGGTTCTGTTTTGTTCCGCACATAATCTATCTGTTCCGAAGAGGGGCGAGCGGGACCGGAGGATACGCCTCTGTGCTCGTAGATTAACGCTAGTCAGGACCCATAACCATTATTTGTAATGACGTGACCCCATCTTCGAAGGCGCGTCCGCTTACGATAACTACCTGACTCTCTGTCCAAGTCTGCGAGGTTCGTCCTAAACACAGGAGAATGGCATGCCTTGCCATTTGTTCGACCTGTGTTGCCTTGCGGATGGATGGCATTGGATGCTCATTGTAACCGATGGACAGATTTTTCGTGTCTCAGAACGGGCCTTTGAAACCCGTGGCGAGGCCGTGAATGATCTTCTCATCTATTCCTAAAGGATAGCAACACCGTGCCGTCGGCAGCTTAGGCTGTCGACGGTATTGGGAGGATTTATGGACCCTACGCTTCTGACACTATTGGCCTTTGTTGCCGGTCTTCTTGTTGGTGGAAGCGGCGCCTACTTTATCGCTTCACGTTCAGTAGCGGAACTACGCGGACGGCTTAGCGAAGTGGATGGGAGAGTTAGAGATGCTGACAGCGCTCTGATCGAAGCCCGCACCGAGCTTGCCGCTACAAAAGAGCGGGCAGCTCGCGCCGATGATCTGGCGCGCGAGTTGGAAGAGGCCCGCACAAAACGCGCCGCGTTGTCTGAGCGGCTCGCGCAGGTTGAGGCCACCGCGAGCGAGCGCGAAAAGGCGCACGTTGAGCAGAAGAAATCCCTGATCGAGGCCCAGGAAACGCTGCGTAAAGAGTTTGAAAACACTGGCGCGAAGCTGCTCGAGACCGCGCGGGCCCGGTTTGACCGCGAGGCAGCCGACAAGCTTGGAGATGTGCAACTAAAGCAAGAGAAAGCCGTCGAGAATCTTCTCAAACCGGTGAATGATCGCCTTCAAAAGTATGAACGTCAGGTCGAAACCCTGGAGAAACAGCGTGTCGATGCGTTCGGGCAATTGAGCGGCCTGATCCAGTCCATGCGCGAAGGGCAGGAAGAAGTCCGGCGGGAGGCGCAGCGGCTGGGCAATTCGCTCACCAACGCTCCCAAAGCGCGCGGACGCTGGGGCGAACAGCAACTCAAAAACCTGCTCGAACAGGTCGGTCTTGCGCAGCACACCGATTTCGAACTCGAAGCCTCGATTAACACCGAGGAAGGCCGCCTGCGGCCTGATGCGATTGTGCGCATTCCGGGCGGCAAGGTGCTAGTGATCGACGCCAAGGTCTCGCTTAACGCCTATCAGGCCGCGTTCGAGGCTGATGATGACGCGGCGCGCGACGCGGCGCTGGCCGATCACGTGCGTTCGATGCGCAACCACGTGCAGCAATTGAGTGCCAAGAGCTACCAGTCGCAATTCGAAGAAGCGCCCGATTACGTCGTGATGTTTGTGCCCGGCGAGCATTTCGTCGCCGCAGCATTGGAAGCCGATCCTGAACTATGGGATTTCGCGTTCAGGCTCCGGGTACTGCTGGCCACGCCGACCAACCTCGTCGCCATCGCGCGCACCGTTGCGCAGGTTTGGCGTCAGGATGGCTTGGCCAAAGAAGCGCAGGAAATCGGCCGCATGGGCGCCGAATTGTACGACCGTCTCAGTGTCGCCGCTGACCACCTCAAACGCGTGGGCGGGGGCCTAGAAAGCGCGGTCAACAATTACAACAAATTCGTCGGCAGCTTTGAACGCAACGTGCTGTCGTCTGGCAAGCGTTTGGCTGAAAAGGGCATCGAGATCGGCAAGCGCGAGATCGACGATGTGCCGCTGGTGGAGAGCACGCCGCGTTACAACGCCGCGGACGCAGCTGAGGTCTCGAGCGAGTTCCCGCTCATCGGCGAGAACGACTCAGATAGCGAACAAGCGGGCGAGGGCAAAGACGCGGCGGAATAGTCCCGCCTACTGCAACCAACTGCGTATGATTGTCACCGCCATATAACCGAACAACCCGCCACACAGGAGCCCGGAGAAAGCCGCGCCGATTGCCAGAAAGGCGGCGGTTGCCGGCTTGATCGACGTGTCAACAAATCGCCAAAGCGCGGCGAGACCAAGAAGTCCGGTCAACGAGGCGCAGGTGAAACCCAGAATGACCTTCCAAAGCGCCAGATCATAGCCGCTCGACTGCATCACCCAGATCGGCAGCGCGACGCCGCCCGCCAGCATGATATTGCCAAGGCCGCTGAAAAACTCGCGAATATCCCAGACTTGCTGGCGCGCTTCGAGCTTTGAAAATTCCATGATGCAGAGCCTCCCGCTTGATCACGAGTTTGCTCTTACAAAGAACGGGTTAGCAAAGGCTTAGCTTCGGCTCAGGACCCAGTGATCACTTTCCTACATGGCGCATTTTTGCTCCATCATGGGCGATGCCCAAGACATGCGCCTACCAACTTCGCCGGAAGCCCCCGTTCTTTCGTCCCGTGCAAGTGCGCTCGCGCAAGGACGGGTGGAGCGAAGCGCGCCAATGCCTGTTTCTGGCTGAACTCTATTTCACGGGCTCCGTCGGCCACGCGGCGAAGAGCGTCGGCATGTCGCGCCACAGCGCTTACCGCCTTCGAGCGCGCGAGGACGCGGGTGGTTTTGCGCGAGCTTGGGACGCGGTGCTGACCCGTCCGGGTACGGGCCGTGTGCCGGGCGAGAAACGCGATTGGCGAAAGGTGACACAAAAGGCGCTGGTCGCGCAGCTTGAAAGCGGTTTTGTGAAGCCCGTGATCTATCGCGGCAGGGTCACTGGAATCGCTCGAAAAGCCGACAATTCGGCGCTTTTTCGGATGCTAAGGCGCTGCGGCGTAAGCGTGGCCCTGCCGTTAGAAGAGGATCTGATATGAGCGCGGCGAACTTTTGCAAGACCCCTCGGTCTGTGGTCCAAACGCGTGCGGTCCACAGTGGCCCAGCTTTACCCCTCCAGCGCGTCCAGCACCTCATAGGCCAGCACCGCACCCGCCACCGCCGCATTCAGGCTATCAGCCCGCCCGCGCATCGGCATGGTGACTCGCAGATCGCATTCGACCTCATAGGCTTCGGGCAAGCCCTGGCTCTCATTACCGACAAGTATGAAGCACGGCGCCGTGTAGGGCGCGCCGCGATAAGGGACGGCGTCGCGAAGGCTCGCCGCAACCAATTGGCCCTCTGCTGCGCGCAGCCAAGGCACAAACTCCTCCCACCGCGCCTGCGCCAAACCTTGCGTAAAGACCGCGCCCATGCTGGCGCGCACCGCTTCGGCGCTGAAGGGATCGGCGCAATCGTCAATGAGGATCAGCCCGCCCGCTCCCACCGCGTCCCCGGTGCGCAGCATGGTGCCAAGGTTGCCGGGATCGCGCAGGTCCTGCGCCACCAGCCAGATACTGGCCGCGCTTCGATCCAGGCGGTCCAGCGAGGTGTCGAATTCATCGAACACGCCCACGACGCTTTGCGCGTTGGACTTGCCGGTGATCTTTGAGAGGATATCGGGCGTGGTGGTGATGACTTCACCGCCCGCGGCTGCAACGGCGTTCTCCAACTGGTCGATCAGCGTGTGCGCGTCGCGCCCTTCCGCCATCACGAGCTGCCGCGGGACATGGCCGCACGCGCGCGCGTCTTCGAGCAGGCGCAGGCCTTCGACGAGGAATTGACCAGCCCGCTTGCGATGCTTCTTGTCGCGCAGCGAGCGCAGATACTTGACCGTGGGATTGGAGAACCCGCTGATGTGCTTGCGCATAAAGCCGCCTTGCTTGCCGCCGAGACCTCAGTCCTCGCCAAACCCGTCCGCGATCAACGCGACCAAATGGTCCAGCACGCCTTGGGCGCTGTCGCCGTTGCCTTCGACGACCACTTCAACCGTGTCACCCTTGGCGGCGCCCAGCATCATGAGCCCCAGAATTGAGCCGCCCGCCGCCTTGTTGCCATCCTTTGCAACCGCGACACGGACATTGTCCTCGATCGCCGCCACCGCGCCGACAAACTTGGCGCTGGCGCGCGCGTGGAGTCCGCGTTGGTTTACAATGGTGACACTTTGGCGATGTTCGCTCATTCTCTCTCTTACGCTCTTCGGTGTTTACCTGTGTGTCCGCCTTCGCGACAAAACGAACTAGCCCTCGGCGGCGGCGTTGGCTGGATTGTCTTCTCCCAACAATTCGCTGGCAACGGTAATGTAGTTGCGCCCCGCTTCCTGCGCGGCGGCCACCGCATCGGTGACGTTCATCTTGGTTCGCGCCCCGGCCAAACGGATCAGCATCGGCAAGTTGATGCCGGCGATCACCTCCACCCGGCCCGTGTCCAGCAACGAGATTGCGAGATTGGACGGCGTGCCACCAAACAAGTCGGTGAGCACAATCACGCCATCGCCTTTTTCCACTTCCTGGATGGCAGCGGCGATTTCAGAGCGGCGCTGCTCCATATCGTCGTTGGGGCCGATGCAGACGGTAACAATCGCGTCTTGCGGGCCGACGACATGCTCCATCGCCTCAACAAACTGGTCGGCCAAGCGACCATGGGTGACCAGAATCAGTCCAATCATGTGTGGGAAGAAGTCCGTTTTGTGGGCCGGCTCATGGTTTGATCCTTTGGGATTGGCCGCTGCGCCCGTGTTGGTTTCGTGTACGCCATCGCGCGTCGTTTTTCCCCAAGAACCGTTTCTGTCTGGCCGCAATGGCCTTACAGCCCTGGTGACCGCTCAATTTCATCCGCCGCGCGCGATCCGAGATTTCGGTGGCGGACAGTGGGCGAAAATCCAGCCCCACGCAAGCCCCTCGCCATGCGTTCCGCGGTGAAGACGGAACGGTGTCTCCCCCCGGTACATCCGAAGGCGACATGGACATAGGCTTTGCCCTGCGCCGCGTAGCGCGGGATCAGCGTCGTGAGCAGGTCAAATATCTGCGTGAAAGCGAGTGTGAAAGCGGGGTCGGATTCGATATGTTCGCCCACGGGCGCGTCCTGACCGGTGAGCTCGCGCAGGCCTTCCACCCAATGCGGGTTGTCGAGAAAGCGCATATCGAACACCAAATCGGCCAGCGGTGGCATTCCGCGCGCAAAACCAAAGCTGGAAATGGTGAGAGTGGTCGCGCCCTGGTCGGCGGGGATGAAGAGCTCGCGCACATAGTTCTGAAGGTCGTTGGAGGACAGCCCGCTGGTGTCGACAACCCGATCCGCCCAACGGCGAAGGGGTTCGAGCAGTTCGCGTTCCGCCGCGATCCCTTCGAGCACGGGCCGCCCGTCGGCCATGGGATGTCGGCGGCGGGTCTCGTTGTAGCGTCGTTCCAGCTCTCCACCCGCGCAGTCGATGAACATGAAGGTGGTGGCGATATCAGATCGTTCGGCCAGCTGTTTGGCTAGGTCAATGACCTCCGCTGGCACAAAGCCGCGCGTGCGCGAATCAAAACCAATCGCGAGCGGCGCCTCGCTGCGTTGTGTGCCTGGCGCCAAAAGCCCCGGCAAAAGACGGATGGGGAAATTGTCGATCGTTTCCCATCCCAGATCCTCGAGCACCGCCAGCACGGTCGACTTACCCGCGCCCGACATTCCGGTGAGGAGGAGAACGCGCTGCGCTTCGTGCGAAGCACGGGCCTCTATGGGCGGCGTAGTGGGTGCGCTGGTCATCAGGTTGCTCTCATCGACCTAAACGCTCGCCGAGAAAAGGGGATTCTAACCGAAGCGGTTTTGCGAGGCTCGGCAAGCGCCGCAATCTAAGGCAATCCATGCATTATCAAAGCTTGGCGCGCGCGTTCGGCGGGAGCGATGGCGCCAGGGCAGAACAGGAGAAGCGGGACACAGCATCCCAGAAGTTCACGTTGGGCCAGGGTATGAGGAAGACGCTCGGGCTCAGGCGCTCCCGCGCCGGTCAAGCTCAGGATCAACGCCACCGGTGCAGGCGGCGATACGTCCATCGTGACCAGTCCGACACCGCGCACTTCGATCAATCCGCGCGTGTTGGGCGGGGGCGATGCCATTAAAACGGCGTCGGGCCTTGGATCATTGCGGGAAAGGGTGACCCCATCGTCGCCGATCAATCGCGCGCCGCTTTCGATCAAGGCCAAGGCCAAGCTCGACTTTCCCACTCCGGGATCGCCTTCAAGCAGCAGCGCCCGGCCTTCGATTGCGACCGCGGTGGCTTGCATCACCAGCGTTTGGTCGGGCTCGTTCATGGCGTGCTAGGCACAAGGCAGGCGAAGCCGCAGACGCGCGCCCGGTTGGCCGTCAGTGCGCGGCTTGGCGGCAAGCGTTCCGTCATGCGCTTCGGCGATGGTTCGGGCTATAGCGAGGCCAAGGCCCGAATGGTTGCCAAAATCCTCGCTTTCGGGCCGGATCGAATGGAAACGCTGGAAGACTTTCTCGCGTGCGTCTTCGGGGATGCCGGGGCCGTGATCGCTTACCGTCAGGGTCACGCATTCGCCATCGTTGTCGATCATCACTTCAATCGACGCATCGGACGGAGAGAAAGACACCGCGTTGTCGAGCAGATTTTCCACCACGCGTTCAAGCCGCGCGCCAACGCCCATGACGTGGGCTGCAAAACCGCGCGTTTCGAGCTCAATCCGGTGGTTCTGGTTTTCCGCGCGTTGTTTGCGGCTGCCGATGATCGCGCGGACCAGATCGGCCAGATCAATCTTTTCCAAAGTGGCCCGACTCATCTCGGAATCGATCCGGCTGGCGTCGGAAATCTCACTCACCAAACGATCGATCCGGCGCACATCATGGGTCGCAATCTCGGTCAGTTCACGCCGAAGATCCGGGTCTTCGACACGGGGAAGCGATTCGATCGCGCTGCGCAAGGAAGCGAGCGGGTTCTTGATTTCGTGAGCGACATCGGCCGCAAAGCTGTCCACCGCGTCGATCCGTTGGCGCAGCGCGCCGGTCATATCGGAAACCGCGCGCGCCAATTGGCCGATTTCATCAGAGCGCTGCGGCAGTCGCGGTACCTCAACCTGGCGCTCGCGGCCTTGACGAACGCGCACCGCCGCGCGCGCGAGTTGGCGCAGCGGGGTCACGATGGTGCGGGCCAGGAACAAGGAGAGCGCCGCTGACGCCACCAGCACCACCAGAACCCCGATGCCAAGCGTCGAACGCGCCGAACGCACGCTTTCCGTAATGTCGACCGCGTTGCGCACCGTCAGCAGCGTCGCGCCGTTCAGGCCCACGGGCGCGGCGGCGGTTATCACCGGGCTGCCATCACGCCAATCGTACAGGCCGATCTGGCTTAAGCCTTCCTCACGCGCACGGGCGAGTTCGGGCCAGGCGTCGGCTTCTTGCGCTTCGGGTTCGACATAGTCAGTCACGGGTTCCGCGCTGACGATTGTATCCACTGCCGTATCAAGCCAGCGCGCGAATTGCTGGTCCCAGGTGTCGTCTTCAATGTCATCGAAGGTAAAGGCGGGCTCATCATCCAGAACGAAGCTGTCGGCAATAAGCGCGCCTTCTTCATCGAAAAGGCGCACCCGCATGCGCTGCTCCTTGCCGATTTGAACAATTAGCGCGTCCTGTCGGTCGCGCGTCGCCCCGGCCAGCGCTTCGGCGGTGATTTGGGCTTCGATCCGCGCCAACTTGAAACGTTCATTGACCAATTGTGTGCGATAGCTGTCGAGATAAAACAGACCGCCGCCAAGCAACGCCAGCGGCAGGATATTTACGATCAGAATGCGCGCCGTAAGGGCAAAGCGGCCTGTCGCCGTCAACTGTTCGCCGCCGCGTCCAACGGGAGTGTCCTCGCCATCGGGAGACGATGAATAGAGGCCCGTTGGGGCCATCTCTTTCGAAGGATCGGTCGGCGCGTTCATAGTTCGTGTCGCAGAGTCTCAGCGAGCATACCTCAAGCGTCGTTGAAGCTGTAGCCTGCACCGTAGAGTGTATCGATTGCTGCGAAACTGTCGTCGACCACCCGGAATTTTCGCCGCATGCGTTTGATGTGGCTATCGACGGTGCGATCATCGACGAAAATGTCGTCGGGATAGGCGGCGTCCATCAATTGATTGCGGCTTTTGATGACCCCCGGACGCGCGGCGAGCGCTTCCAGGATCAGGAATTCGGTCACCGTTAGGCTGACAGGCTTCTCATCCCAAGCGACATAATGGCGCGCCGGGTCCATAAACAGCCGACCACGCGAAAGGCTGGTTTGAGATGGATCCGATGTCACCGCGCTGGGCTGGGCATCCGACGCGTATTCCTCGCGAGCATCGGCGCGGCGCAAAATGGCGCGAATGCGGGCTATCAAAAGACGTTGGCTGAAGGGTTTGGCGATGTAGTCGTCCGCGCCGCGTTCCAGCCCTTCTTCCTCATCGGCTTCGTCGTCTTTGCTGGTCAGGAAAATGACCGGCAGGTCGGATTTCTGCCGCACGCGGGTGAGCAATTCTATCCCGTCCATTTTAGGCATCTTGATATCAAAGACAGCGAGGTCGGGTGGATTCTCCAGCAGCGCTTTGAGCGCCGTTTCCCCATCCGAATACAGCCGCGTCACAAACCCTTCGGCCTGAAGCGCGATCGACACGGTGGTGAGGATGTTGCGATCATCGTCCACCAGCGCAATGACGCCGCCGGCATAGCCGCCCGATGACGTATCGTTGCCTTCGCGTGGTAGGTCATTCACATCGCTGCGTTGTGGGGACGCGTGGGCGCTATCCATGGCTCAAAACCCTCCGACGCAACGATGTAGCGGTATCATTCCGACAAGACAATTGAAGCGCATCATCCTTTGCGTTTCGTGCGTTTGACGCACCATTGCCTCTTGCTTATGCCAACTGCCGATGGGGTCACTTAGGTGGTGATACACGCTGTATTTGGCGGTCTTTTGGACGACTGCAAATGCGTGCAAATCACAATCTGAACAGGCCTCCGGATGACCAATTTTTCTCCTTTCGAAAGGACAGTTCTTTGATCCCCCTCGCATATTCGCTCGCCTCGCAAGGTTTTGAAGCATCCGCTGAGATCCGCCCGAATTTGGGTACATCTGCGCTTGTCGAAGCGGCCATCGCCGGAGGCGAAGGTCAGCTTTCAAAAGACGGAGCGCTGGTTGTGCAAACGGGTGCAAAAACTGGCCGCAGCGCCAAGGACAAGTTCATTGTACGCGACGCCACGACCGAAGAATCGGTATGGTGGGGCAAGGTCAACGCGTCGATGACACCCGAGCATTTCGCCGCTCTGAAGGAAGATTTCCTGGCTGCTCTTGGGGAAAAAGACACGCTTTATGTCGCGGATCTGTTCGGCGGGTCGCAGCCGGAACACCGCGTCAACGTGCGCGTGATCAACGAGCTGGCGTGGCACAACCTTTTCATTCGCACGCTGCTGGTCCGCCCCGAAGTGAGCGAGTTGGAAAGTTTCGCGCCCGAATACACGATTATTGATCTGCCGACCTTCAAGGCCGATCCCGCGCGCCACGGCACCAATTCGGAAACGGTGATCGCGGTCAATCTCACCGAAAAGCTGATCCTGATCGGCGGCACGCGTTACGCGGGTGAGATGAAGAAGAGTGTCTTCGGCATCCTCAATTACCTGCTGCCGACCGAAGGCGTGATGCCGATGCACTGTTCGGCCAATATCAGCGCCGATGGCAAGACGGCGGTGTTCTTCGGCCTTTCAGGTACCGGCAAGACAACCCTTTCGGCGGACGCTAGCCGTACGTTGATCGGCGATGATGAGCATGGCTGGTCGGACACGGCGGTCTTCAACTTCGAAGGCGGCTGCTACGCCAAGATGATCCGTTTGTCTGAAGAGGCCGAGCCGGAAATCTATGCGACCACAAAAATGTTCGGCACTGTGCTCGAAAATGTGGTGATGGATCTGCAAACGCGTGAGCTTGATTTTGACGACAACACGCTCGCCGAAAACACGCGCGGCGCCTATCCGATCCACTTCATCCCGAACACGTCGGAAAAGAACTTGGGGCCCGTTCCGTCGAACGTGGTCATGCTGACCGCGGATGCGTTTGGCGTGCTGCCTCCGATCGCGCGTCTGACGCCGGAGCAGGCGATGTACCACTTCCTTTCGGGCTACACCGCGAAAGTGGCGGGCACCGAGATCGGCGTGACCGAGCCGGAAGCGACTTTCAGCACCTGCTTTGGCGCGCCTTTCATGCCGCGTCATCCCAGCGTTTACGGCAACCTTTTGAAACAGCGCATCGCCAAAGGGGGCGTTCAGTGCTGGCTGCTCAACACCGGTTGGACCGGCGGCAAGTACGGTGTTGGCAATCGTATGCCGATCAAGGCAACCCGCGCGTTGCTTAACGCTGCACTCGACGGTGATCTCGACAGTGTCGAGTACCGTCAGGATGACAATTTTGGATTTGACGTGCCGGTTTCCGTCCCGATTCTCGCCGAAAAAGGTATCGATCAGACGATCCTCAATCCCCGCGACACTTGGGCGGACAAGGCCGATTACGACGCCACCGCGCAAAAGCTGGTGCAGCTGTTCATCGACAATTTCGCCGAATTCGAAGCGCATGTCGACGAAGGCGTGCGCAACGCGGCTCCGGCGGCGGCCTGATCTGACGAGTGGGCCGTTTGGATCGAAAGGGCTTTATGGTCTGCCATCCGGAACCCACAACACCTTGAAGCGTAACGATGACAGCGCGGATCGACATCTTCGATCCGCGCTCTTTTCAATACTCTTCAAGGGATCCCCAAACATGAGCATTCTTGACGGCACTCTTGCCCAGACCAGCGGCGCTGCGAATTCGGTTCTTGGCCTTGCCAAAACGGTTGGCATGGACGCGGCCGAGGCGGAAAAAGCCATCATGTCTCTCACGCATTACCACTGCCGCGATGGCGACACCGTTGCGAACACCGCGCGTGCGACCGGCCTCGAAACCGCGACGCTTTCCAGCGTGGTTGAACAGATCGGCGGCGCTGATGGCCTGACTACGATGGCTGGTACGCTTTCGGCTGGCGGCAACAAGTTGGGCCAGGGAAGCTTCCTTGACGGCATTTTCGGCTGATCGCGCAAGCCGAACGGCTTTTCGAAGGCCTCGCTCCCAATGTGGAGCGGGGCCTTTTCTTTTGCGCGCGCGCGGCGCACACTGGCGGGCAGGGATTCGGGCGGTTGCTCGAAACGAGAGAAAGGGATCAAAACATGAGCATTCTTGACGGTCTGATGAAGCAAGTCGCCGGTTCGCCGGACACGGTCGCCAGCCTTGCGGAGCAGGTGGGCCTGGACCCATCAATGGTGGAAAAGGGCCTTGCCGCGCTGGGCCAATCGCACGCCGAAGAAGGCGACACGGTGGAACTCGCCGCGCAGAAAACGGGCCTTGATATGGGCGCGCTCAGCGGCATCGTCTCGCAGATCGGTGGCGAAGGCGCTCTGGGCGATCTGGCATCCAAGATGGATGGCCAGGAAGGCGGACTTGCAGGCGTGATGAACATGCTCGATCAGGATGGCGACGGAAACGCGCTCGACGATATCGCAGACATGGCCTCCAGCTTCTTCGGCAAGAAGTGAAGCGCGGCCCACGCCGGCCACCATCACAACCGATAAACAGGGGGGACAGCGATGAGCCTTGTGCAAATGCTGCAAAACACAGGCGCGCTGACATCCATGGCGCGCGAATTGGGCGTCGATGAAGGCACGGCCCAAACCGCTGCGGGCGCGCTTTTGCCCGCGATTGTTGCCGGCATGGGCCGCAGCGCGACGGGTGGGACCAGCACGCCCGATCCGCTCGGTGGTTTGGGCTCGCTCGCGGGTGCAATTCTCGGTGGCGGCGGGGGGGCATCCTCCGGCGCGGCTGGCGGTCTTGGCGGTATGCTGGGCGGTGTTCTGCTTGATCAGGTGCTGGGCAACGATCCAACGCCGACGCAGCCGGGCAACGATATCCTCGGCAACATTTTTGGCAGCAAGGATGTGAGCCGTTCGGTCGCGGGATCGGTGGCGGAGGTCACGGGTCTGGATGAGGGTATGCTCAAGAAAATGCTGCCAATCCTGACTATGGCAGTGGCTGGCTATATGGCCAAGCAAGCCACCGGCGGCGCGGCGTCGAGTGGAGCTGGCGACAGCCCGTTGGGCGGCATCCTGGGTTCGATTGTTGGCGGGTTGATGCGCTAACCGCCGTCGGCGCCTGTGGCGCGGGCCTTCGCTTCGGCTTCGTCGTAAGCGCGGGTCACAGCGCCAAGGTCAACACGCTTTTCATCAGGCGTGCGCTCCAAATAGGTGATCATCGCCTGCGCGATCCGAGCCTCGCGCCCGCCATGCGGGTCCGCTGCAACCGGAGCGAGGAGATATTCGGCGATATCCTGATCGCCATCTCGCGCGCGCATCACCGCGACTTCAATCGCGAGCTCTTGGTCAAAGGGCGCCAATTGCGTCGCGCGCTCCAGCGCCAGCTTTGCGTCATCGGGCACGCTCGCGCCGCGCTCGGCGAAGCTGCGATAATAGAAAATCAGCGGCTGCGTGTGATCCACTTCGAGCGCGTTGAGCGCTTCGAAGGGGCGCATGGCGGCGACGTAGGCCGCAGAACGCTCGGTTGGGTCCTTAACCCCCTTAGCCTTGCGAAAGAGCGCGAAGCCTTTCTGCACCAGAGCGTTCTTGACTGTCGCATCGATCGCTAGCGCTCGATCCGCGGCGGCAATCGCGGCGTCATCGTGGCCGGCGTCATATTCCGCCTCGGCCAAGGCGGCCAAAGCGTGCGCATCGTCGGGGTAACGTTTGGCGATGTCTTGCGCAGACGGCAGCAGATCGCGTGCCGCCTTGCGGCTGACCCCGCGTTTTGAACGGATGACCACGTCCATCATCGCCGCGTGCCCATTGCTTAACCGCGCGGTGCTGACGTCGCCGATGGTAATGGCGCCGCCGGGCAGGCGCATCGCCGCGAGGCTGCGTGCGCGCCCGTACTTCGCCAGCTCTTTCTCCAGCGTGTCGAGATCGCCAAAGATTGCCTTGGCCGCCTCGAGTGAGTTGGTGCCGCCAGCCACCGCTTGCCAGTATTGCGGCAACTGCCCCTTCCGATCCGGGTTGAACCGCAGATAATGGTAGAGCAACCAAGAGCGCCCATAGAACGCGTCATACCGGCCACCACGGTTTTTGCGGTAGAGCTCGTAATCGAGCAGTTCGCGCACGGATACCGGAGCCGCTTGGCTGATCTCCCACGCGCGCGCGTTGTTGGGTAGACCGATATCAACCGATCCATCTTCGTTGAAGCTAGCGGACGAGAAATACTCCGCCGAACCCTCGCTCAACCACCGCGGCATGGCGTTGCGCGATGAGGATATGAGGAAGTGATGCGCGTATTCGTGCAGCACGGTCTTCGTGGTTAAAGTCAACGGGCGGCGCGAGCTTTTCTTGCGCACTCGGCTGCCAAACCCGGTCCGACCCGACGTTCGCGTTGTAACGTTGGGTACAAAGGTGACCGATCCGATGGCGCGTGGAATA
The DNA here is from genome assembly GCA_039033755.1 of Pseudomonadota bacterium. Lineage (GTDB taxonomy): Bacteria > Pseudomonadota > Alphaproteobacteria > Sphingomonadales > Sphingomonadaceae > Erythrobacter. The sequence goes on from JBCCBZ010000018.1 coordinate 36,090, forward strand.
TAGAACCCGCCGACCGCAGCGTTGGGATTGCCATAGACCTGGCGCAAATCATCAAGGCTGCCGACCATATAGATTGTAAGCCGGTTCGAAGGGCTGGGCGCGGGCAGACGGCGGCCGGTTTCAAACTCCATCGCAACGTGAAACCGCTCTAACGTCTCTCCGAAAACGCGCAAATCATCGGGGCTTGAGTCCGAATAGATGATGAAGCGGTCGGTTTCCGCCTTATGCCACGCGGCCCAGGCGGGGTGCGCTGCGAAAAGCAACGCGAGAATTACGGTCTTAAGAAGCCGGAGCTGATGGCGCATCGCTGTATAGTCCCTCGCTTTGCTTAAGGGGACAAAGCGCAGAGCTAGCTATATTGAAAATAAAGGATTTGGCTAGGGCGGTTACTCCGCTGCCTCGCGGTTTTTCAGTTCGTCGAGATAGGTCCAGATCTGGCTGACCACGACCGACCCTTCGCCGACCGCGCTGGCCACGCGTTTGACGGAGCCCGATCGCACATCGCCCACCGCGAAAATGCCATCGGTGCCGGTTTCAAACGGGCTGCCGCGCCCCACGGCCTGACCGGTGAGGACAAAGCCCTTTTCGTCGGTTTCTACCAGTCCAGAGAGCCAATCGGTGTTGGGAGCCGCGCCAATCATGATAAACAGGGCGCTTGTATCAATCACGGTATTGCCGTCGGGCTTTGTGAAGGTGACGCCGCTTAAGTGATCATCGCCATGAAGCTGGGTCACCGTGGTGTGATAGTGGATCGTGATCTTGGGATCGGCTTCCAATCGGCTCGATAAATAGCTCGACATGGACGCCGCGAGCGAACCTGAACGCACCACCAGATGCACATGCTTCGCCGTGCGTGAGAGGAACATGGCCGCCTGACCCGCCGAATTGCCGCCACCGATGACGACGACTTCGGTGTTCCCACAAAAGCGCGCTTCCATTTCGGTGGCCGAATAGAAGATGCCGTGGCCTTCCAGTTCGCGTAGGTTCTCAAGCGGCAGGCGGCGATATTGGACACCGGTGGAAACGAGGATTGACTTGGCGCAAACCTCTTGGCCGTCTTCCAGCGTTGCGCAAAACGATCCGTCCTCGCGCTTGGTCAGGCCCTCGACGCGTCGCGGCATGGCAAAGCGGGTGCCGAACTTCATCGCCTGGATCTGCCCTCGATAGGTCAGGTCCGCGCCGCTGATCCCGGTGTAGAATCCCATATAGTTTTCGATCCGGCTCGACGTTCCGGCTTGGCCACCAATGGCGGTGTCTTCAACAACCAAAGCGTCGAGCCCTTCGGAACCCGCATAGACCGCTGCCGCAACGCCGGCCGGGCCGCCGCCGACGATCAGCAGATCGTAATCGTTCTGGCTGCAGATATCGAGATCGAGGTTGAGGTACTGCGCGACCTTGCGCGGGGTGGGGTCTTCGAGCCGTTCGTGCGTGCCAACATAGACGCCGGGCTTGTGGTCGACGAGGTCGCAGACCCGCAGCGTCTCGGTGTCGTCGCTATCCAGATCGTAGCTTTGAAACGGAATGCGGTTGCGCGACAGGAAGCGTTCGACCGCCTGAACCGAAGGATCGCGATCCGCGCCTACGCACTTCACGGCGCCATTCGAAAGCTCGAATTGTTTGCGCCGCCGCGCGGCGAAGACGCCGATAAGGTGGTCGGAAAGCTCGGGCACGCGGCTCATCAGGTCGAGCATACCCTCGCGAGGAGCCTCGATCACGCGGGTTTCCACCGACGCGCGCATTCTGAGGTAATTGGTGCCGCGGTTTAGAAAGTTTATCTCGCCCATGAACTGCGTCGGCCCGAGGCCGGATTCGAGCAAGCGTTCATCGGTGTACGGATTGACGACTTCAAGTTCGCCTTCGAGCACATAGACAAACGTGTCCATCGGCTCGCCGATTTCGGCGACCGTCTCGCCCGCCTTATAGATGCGTTCTCCGCCAATTTCGCAGATCGCATCCACATGCGCGTCAGCCAGCGGCACACGCCGCATCGTTTCGAGATCTTCTCCAAGCTGTTCCATATTGTGCTTCTTCGTTGTTGGCTGGCGCGGACTGCACCATGAAATGGTGAGTGCCATGCGATTATGCAATTGCTGTGTCAGGCACCCGAATGCATATAGGCGTTGGGCAATAGAGGTTCTTGCAGCGGGGGCGCTGGAGGGTGACTATGAAGCCAACGCGTAAGTCTGGTGTGTCAAAAATACTTGGTGTTTCGAAAGCGAGAGTTGCGATGCGGGCGTCGATTGCCAGCGTGGCGCTCTCACTTCTCATTGCGCCGGGTGCCGCGAGCGCGGATAGCGTTTCTGGCAGCGGTCTTTTCAACAAGAAAGCCGAGTGCAACTTTACCGCATCAGCGGGTGACTGGCATGTGGTTTCCAGCACGTTCAGCGTGAAGGAGAACGTTTCTCCATCGATCGCCAGACTTGTTCACCCGGCCTATGTTATGATGGTCTATGATCCGCTCACACAGCCCGGCTTTCGGCTGGCGGATGTCATGGGCTATGAGAAACGCTGGGGATCCTACGCGGGCAATTCCAAAAAGAATCAGAAGTTTCTCAATTACACCGGTCAGTGGCCGTTCAAGAGATCACAGGTCGGCAGCCGTTACCGTGTCGGGCGCGAACCGATAGTGATCGTCTATATCGATCCATTTGAGGTGTCTCTACAGGTTACGATTCCGCCGGGCTACCGCCAACCGGCGCGGTCCATCTCCAACAGCATGAACGGGATCAAGGCGACGTTTACGGACGATGTCCTTGGCGACGATCCGACTCTCATGACGCTGAGGATCGGCAACGCGGCGCCGCAACTGTTCGCGGCGGATGGTGTCTTGCTCAAAAGGAATCGATTTCGCGAATTTCGTGGCAAAAACCGGATCTCTAACGCGCAAGATCAGCTCGCTGATATGCAATTCGTAAGCCGACGAGTGCCTACCTACACCAAGACGATTAACTACATCAGAGAGCAGCTACGACGAGAACAGGATCCCGATTTTCAGATCACAAAAAACGCAGCCGGAATGCTCGCCTACTTTCTTCAATCCGCTCAAAGTGAAAGCGACGGATTCGAATTGGCTGTTGTCGAGAAGGGGCGGATCATCTCAGCGATGAGGCTTCCGGGATTTCGGCCTGCGGCGAGGCTCTTTCAGCAAGGCCTGGACCACTACGGCGCTAATCTGTTCAACGCGCGCTGTTGGTAAAGTCAGCCGCGCGCCTCTTCAATGTAGCGGGTGACTGTGTTGTTCACCACGTTGAGAGGGGCGTTGCCGCCGAGGATGACAGCCGTGTTGAATGCCTTGAAATCGTAAGCATCGCCAAGCGCTTTCTGAGCGCGCGCGCGGTTCTCGACGATTTCGGAGTGACCGATCTTGTAACCGCAGGCCTGCCCGGGCCAGCTGCAATAACGATCCACCTCGCTTGCGACCTCTTCGGGCTTGGACCCGTTGCGTTCGACAAAGAAGCGGTTGGCTTGCTCTCGCGTCCAGCGTTTGTGGTGGAGGCCGGTGTCCACCACCAAGCGGCAGGCGCGGAAGGCGATGGCTTGCAGATAGCCTAGCCGCCCGACCTTGAAATCATCGTATGCGCCCAATTCATCCGCGAGCTGCTCGGCGTAGAGAGCCCAGCCTTCGCTAAACGCGTTAAAAGCAAGGATGGAACGGATCAGCGGCAGGCGGTTGGAGAACGCGCCTTCCCAGACATGGCCCGGAAACGCTTCGTGGAAGGTTAGGTCAGGCAGGTCGTATTTGCGGTGAAGATCGGGGGTCCTGAGGTTGATCCAGAACCGGCCCGGAATAGTCCCGTCCTTGCTGCCCGCACCGCCATAGGCGCCCGGCGCGCCGACTTCTTCAGCGATCGGAATGCGTCGCACTTCGAAGGGTGGATCGACCAATTCGTTGAACGCGCGCGGCAATTGTGCGCGGATATAGTCCACCTGCCCGTTGATGAAGCTGATGATTTCCTCGCGGCCCTTATCGCCGGGCGAGAATTGGTAGCGTTTGTCATCGCCCAGCGCCTGCATCCGTTCACCAACCGTGCCTTTGGTGTAGCCCAGCTCTTTCAGGATCGGGTCCATCCGGCCGTGCAATTCGGCGAGCTCTTCGAGGCCCTGTTCGTGGATTTCATCGGGCGTCTTTTGCGTGGTGGTCGAGGCTTTGGTGGACCACGAGTACCACGCCTCGCCCTCGGGCTGCGCCCACATGCCGGCGTTTGATGTGGCTTCGGCGCGTTGCGACTGGATTTCGTTGAGTTGCCGCTCCAACGCCTCGCGGATCGGCCCAGTCACAATCGGCGTGGCCTTGGCTACCGCGTCTTGGGAAAGGTCTGCTTCCTTCAGCAGGTTCTCCAGATCGCGGATAAACAGATCGCCGCGCCCCGCCGCTTTATGGGTGAGGTCGAGCTGGCCTGCGGTTTTTTCAAGGAGGAAGTCCGGCGGGATCACGCCCATGGCGCGCGCTTCCTTGACCCGCTCAAGCTCCCCATCGAGCAAGTCCGGAATCTCGGACAAGCGGGCGAGGTAGAAGTCAACATCTTGCGCATTCTGAACCGGCTGGCCCGATCCCATGGCGCGCGCGTAGTCAATGTAGCCGCCAACATTCTGGATGATCAGGTACGGCGCGTTGCGCCACGATCCCACGGCGACATCGCCATAGGGCAACGCCATCCCTTCAAGCGCGGAGGAGAACGCGGTTTCGACGACCTCAAACCCGATTTGCTGATCCGCCGTCAGCCCTTCCTTTGGGTAGGTTTTCGCGTCTTCAACAAGTTCGGATAGCGTCGCCTGATACGCCTCGCGCCCGCCCATTCCGGGCGTGCCGAAGGTACCGCGCCATTCGGCGTAGGCGCCCTTGTCGACACCCAGGCTGGTGGCACGGCCCGGCTCATGCGCGAGCATCTTGTAGGCGATGTCGTCCAGCTTGGCGTTGGGCTCCATGACCCGCATCGGCGTCGACGAAGCGTCGGGCTGACCCGGTTGCCCATCCGCGCCGCGCATGGAAATGCAGCCTCCCAGCGCGCCCGAACCGATTGCCAATGCGGAAACGCCGCCAAGCCCGGAGAGGGCCTGACGGCGTGTGAAGTCGTGCTTTTGTTTGGTCATGGGGTCTGCCTAACGGGCGACCCCGGCCCAAGCAACTCAGTCTTTCAGATCGTCCGGCACGATGCCGCCCGCATCGGCAAGCTTCGTCATCACCGCCTTGTGCAGCGCGATGTTCTGTTCCGCCGTGCCCTCATATCCGGTGATGCCAACCTCGCCCGCAAGCTCCTTGCGATTAGCGTAGCTTGGGTCGAGGTTGAGCAGCTTCATCAGATCGACGATCGACGTCTGCCAGTTGAGCTTGTCCGCGCCTGGAATATTGCTGACGCGTGCCACAACGTCGACCTCGCTGATCGCGGCGCGTTCGGGCGCGGCCGGAGCGGCGGCCGGTGCAGGCGCGGGCGTTGCCGCGGCCTTATCGTCTTCGTCATCGCTCCAGATGGCGTTCTTGATTGAACTGAAAATTCCCATGGTGTCCTCCCAAAGTGTCCCTATGTGGTCCCGAGTGGGCCAGTGGCCCGTGCACCAACGCTAGCCGATACTGGCTGCGTGTCTACGGCCATGACGCGCTTTTAGGGCGCGAATACGATTTTTGAGCGCTCATAAGAGCGGATGAGGGTACGATGTCCGATATAGTGCTGGGACTGGTGATGCTGGCCGCGTTCGCTTTGTGCGGCGGCGCTTACGCTTTGTGGAAGCGCACAGGCGAAGCGAAACAGCCGATCTTGATGTTGGTTCTGGCTGTGATTGCGGTGCTCAACGTGCTGATCTGGACGGTCCCAGACGCCGACGGAAACGCGCCCAAAGATCAGTTGAATGAAGCCGGAGAATCGTAACTCTCCGGCTTCTTGGATGCGGGCCCTAAGGAATCTTCCAGGCCACTGAGCTAGAATAGCTGCCAGCCACTTTATCGCCTGCGGAATTGCGCGCCGGATCGAATCGCGCCCGGCGGGTCAGAAGACGGCAGGTCGCGCCATCCAGCACATCGTGCCCGGTCGAACGGGTGATCGTGCAGTCGGTCACCTTGCCGCGCGCGTCGATATCGAGCGTGAAGGCAGCCACGCCGCTCAATTCCTGGCGGATCCAGTTGGGGCGATAATCGCGCTCCATGATCCAGCTGGCTGGGTTGCCCTTAGGAACCGCCGTGATGGGATCGGGCTGTACGGGCAGCGCAATGGGAGGTCCGGTGATCTCTCCGCCGGGCAGCGGCAAACTGATGATCGTGCTGGTCTCGGTGCCAACCGGTGCGATGGTGATATTCGGGCTGTTCGTGGAGACGGAAATAGGCGTGTCCGGCACCACCGGATCGGGCGCCGGTCGGGCCGTTTGCGGTGTGTTGGTCGGCGTTTCGGGTTCGATGGGATCGGGAAGGGGCTCAATTGGCTCTGGTTTAATCGTGAAGCCCGTCAGGCCCTCATCAGGTTTGGTCACGACATGCGTCACTGCCAGTCCGACGATTAAGGCTGCGCCCACGCCGGCAGGGATGGCCAACGCGCCAAGCAGCGCGCCCGCGTTGGGTCTTCGGTTTTGTGCCACGTAATTCATGAGAAGGATCTCCTCTTTTCGTTTCGTCACGAGAGCGCTCGAGGCGTTAGCCAGAGTTAGGGGTGAGCGCTCAAAGGAGAGCCTACGTCGATAAGTCGTTGTTTCAAAATTGTTTCGAGTTGCGCTTTAGGACCCGTCGCGTTTCGCAACGGGTGTGTAAAGTGAAACTTTCTTGTCTTTCGAAGCCGCATCCGCGGCTTCGTCCTCGCTAGATGTCCTCCGGCGAATCCTCGCCTGCGGACCCGCTGCGGGGCGGCCGCGTGGCCTTGCGGTTTGCTCTCGCAAACCGTTTTTAGCGCTGTTTCGGCCGGGAAGTGCTGTTTCGAAACCTGTGATTTCGCAAGCGCTACGGCGCGCCCGCAGGTGCCCCGAAGCCGAAAATTCGGCGTAGGGAATAGCACCGAGGACGCCGCCCCGGATGGGGCGGCGCAAACAAGAAAACGATTAAGTGAGCCTCAGCTCACTTGATCGGACAATCCGGCGAGAGGCGGAAGTCGAGGTAATTGTCCACGCTCGCCATCATGTCTTCCATTTCGTTTTCGAAGAAGTGGTTGGCGCGCGGGATTTCGTCGTGGTGGATTGTGATGTGCTTTTGAGTGCGCAGCTTGTCGACCAGCTTTTGCACCGCGCTGGGCTGAACCACCGTGTCGGCTGCGCCTTGCACGAAGATGCCGCTGGCGGGGCAGGGCGCAAGGAAGCTGAAATCGTACATGTTCGCCGGCGGCGCGACCGAGATAAAGCCGCGCACTTCGGGGCGGCGCATCAGCAGCTGCATGCCGATCAGCGCGCCGAACGAATAGCCCGCGACCCAGGTGGTCTGCGCTTCGGGGTGGATCGATTGCACCCAGTCCAGCGCACTGGCGGCGTCGGAAAGCTCGCCAATGCCGTTGTCAAAGCTACCCTGGCTGCGGCCCACGCCGCGAAAGTTGAAGCGCAGCACAGCAAAACCGCGATCCACAAAGGTCTTGTAGAGCCGCTGAACGATCCGATCGTTCATCGTACCGCCGCCTTCGGGGTGAGGGTGAAGGATCATGGCCACCGGTGCGCGCGGGCGCGGGGGCGGAGAGAAACGGCCTTCGAGACGACCCTCTGGGCCGGGAAAGATCACTGACGGCATGAACAAACCTTCTTTTGTCTTGGGAGGCGCGTTGCACCGGCTGGTGCGCGCTGATGTGGGGCCTATATACAGGCTTCGACAACAAGCGCAAATTATTGAGAACGTTTCGCAATAAGGATCTCATGCCCGACCGTATTTACCTCGATCACGCCGCCACATCGCCCCTGCGCCCCGAGGCGCGGGCTGCGATGGAAGAGGGCTTTGCGCTGTGGGCCAACCCTTCTTCTCCGCACGGCGAAGGGCGCAAAGCCAAACAGAAGCTTGAAGACGCGCGCGACCGGATCAAGCGCAGCCTTGGCTGGGATGGGGAGCTGATCTTCACCAGCGGTGCGAGCGAGGCGCTGTGGATTGCGCTTAATCGATGTAAAGCCACACGGCGACTCGTCAACGCGGCAGAGCATGATGCGGTGTTTAGGGCAGCGCCGGATGCCGAAGGGATTGAGGGCCACACTCAGTTTGACGGAAATCCCCTGGTCGCGATCCAGCATGTGAATTCGGAGACGGGAACTATAAGTCCCGTGGACCGCATAGTGGAGCCGCTGCGTGAAGCGGGCGGTGTGTGGCTGTCGGATTGCGCGCAAAGCGCTGGAAAGATGGGTTTGCCCAAAGCGGATATGTGCGTGGTCTCTGCGCACAAGTTTGGCGGTCCTATCGGGATCGGTGCTCTGCTGGTGCGCGACTTCAACCTGCTTGAACCGATGGGCGGGCATGAGCGGGGCTATCGCCAAGGCACCGAAAACATGCCAGCGGCCTTTGGCATGGCGGCGGCGCTTGAAGCGGGCGAGTGGGCGACAACGGTGGGGCAACGCGCGGCGTTCATCGGCGACTTGGCCGACGACAGGCTGAGCATCGGCGAGGCGGCTGATTACATTGTCGCGTTAACCCATCCCACCATATCCGCGCAGGCGCTTCTAATACGCCTTGACGCGATGGGCTTCGCCGTTTCGGCGGGCAGCGCCTGTTCCTCTGGCACGCTCAAAAAGAGCCGGGTGCTCGACGCGTTTGGCGTGCCCGATGATGTAGCCGGACGTACGATCAGGGTGAGCCTAGGGTGGTCGACTACGGCGGAGGAGCTTGAGCGCTTTGTCGAGGCGTGGAAATCGCTTGTCTAAAAAGGCCCGCTCATCCTGAGCTTGTCGAAGGATTGTCTTTTCTTCTGGCCCAACAGCGAAAAGGAAGGACAGCCCTTCGACAAGCTCAGGGCGAGCGGTTAGTGGAAAGTCCACCATGATCTACCTCGATTACCAAGCGACCACGCCGCTCGCGCCCGAGGCGCGCGATGCCATGATGCGGCATTTGGATGGGCCCGATGGCACCGGCTTTGGTAATCCGCATTCGCCGCACCGCATGGGCCGCCAAGCGTCGGCAGCGATTGAAGCGGCGCGCGACAAAGTGACGGCGCTTTTCCCACCCGGTGGCCGCGTCATCTTCACCGGCGGTGCGACCGAAGCGCTCAATCTGGCGATCCGCGGCACGGCGGGGGAAGGTGTGGTAGCTCTTAGCGCGATCGAGCATTCCGCCGTGGGCGACACCGCCAGGGCGGCTGGTGCGCACCACGTCCTGCGCGTGGATGCGGATGGCGTCTGCGATCCAGCGCAAGAGCTTCCCGACCAGGCCCGCCTTATTGCCGTGATGCAGGTCAACAATGAGATCGGCGTCATTCAGCCAAGCGCCGATTGGTTGGCCAAAACGCGCGAAGTGGGAGCGTTGTTTCTCATAGACGCGGTGCAGGCCTACGGCAAATTGCCCGTCGCTTACGCCGATATGATCGCGATCAGCGCGCACAAATTTCATGGCCCCAAGGGCATTGGCGCGCTTTGGGTTCGCGACGGGGTCGATCTTACCGAGCAACAAACCGGCGGTGGGCAGGAACACGGGCTTCGTTCCGGCACGCTCTCGCCCGCGTTGATCGCGGGGATGGGCGCCGCCGCCGCGCTCGCGCAGGAACGTATGGAGCAGGATGAAGCGCACGTTGAAGCGCTCTGGGCCCGGGCTCGCGAATTGTTCGCCGAATGGACGTTGAACGGCAGCGAGGATGCGCGTTGGCATGGCAATCTGAATATCAGGCGTGATGGCCTGGATGTGGGGCGTCTTATGTCCGAGGTTCGCACCGTCATGTTCTCCGCCGGCAGCGCCTGCGCCAGTGGTTCGGGGCGGCCGAGCCATGTTCTCAAGGCGATCGGCCTGAGCGACAAAGAGGCGAAATCTTCGATCCGATTGGGCTTTGGCCGCTATACGACGATGGAAGAGCTTGAAGAGGCGGCCAAACTCATCAATAATGCTGCATCGCAGCAAATGTGAGGTTGCCTTCCGCCCAGTATGCCGATCACTGTCACCTTTATCGATCCGCAAGGAAAGAGCGTCTCAGCGACCGCTGAGCCAGGGGACAATCTGCTGCGGGTTGGTCAAGCGGCGGGCCTGCCGCTTGAGGGTACGTGTGAAGGCCAGATGGCGTGCTCTACCTGTCATGTGATCGCGGCGGCGGAATGGTTCGACAAGCTGCCGCTGTCTTCCGAAGAAGAGGAAGATATGCTGGATTTCGCTGCGGGTGTGCGTCGCACGTCGCGATTGTCCTGCCAGATTGATCTGACCAAGGATATGGACGGCCTGACTGTCAGCGTGCCCGTTGAAAGCACCGACGCGCGCGGGATTTAGCGCGCCTTCCCGGATTTGGGCTCGTCAAAGCACGGCTGGCATTTCAGCTCGCTGCACCGCATAGGGGTCATCGGCTTTCCGATACTCCTCAACCCGCTGAGCAAACAGCGCCGGATCATAAGCGGTTTGAGCGCCTTCAGCGCCCGCCATCGCATCCATGCCGCGCGCAAACCGCAAATCCGACAGATCGCCGCGTTGCTTGTAGAGGGCGGGCAGGAAGTTCTCGAAAGTGCCCACTTCGATCGTGTTGTGCAGGTGCCAAGCGTCGAAGAATTCGGGCGAATAGTCTCTTGTGATCTTTCGGTTAAGCGCGCGCGCGATCGGATTGTTGCCGCTGGCCCCGATAACCACTTCGTAGTGGTAATGCGCGCCAACGACCGCGCTGTTCTCAACGACATCCTTGAAGCTAATCCGCAAGCACATCACTTTACCCAGCAAAGGCAGGGATTTGCCCATCGCCCACCCATCATACTCACAATAGAAGATGTTGAGCGCGGTGTTCACGGGGTATTTCATCCCATAGGTTTTGTACTGCATCGCCTCCTGGATCTGGATCTTGGCTCCGGCTTGCGCGGTTCCATCTGGGGCCAGCGCGCCCCCGAATTTCGCGCCGCAATGATCGGATGGGTGCCAAAGGTAGTAGCCCGGCACGCGCACGCCTTCATAGCCGGGTGTGTCTTCGAGGACGATGTTCAGATTAGCAAAGTTGCGAAACCACCAATGGATCATCTTGCTGGTGACACCACGCAGCAGCGAGTGGCTGAGAACGACGCAGAATTGACCATTCTTGCGCTCGATGATCTCAAAGTCGGTCGTTTCGGTCGCTTTGAGCGCCCAACCAAAGTCGCGCTCTGGCGGCATTTTGAACGCCTTGGCCATGCTTCACCCGTAATGTCCCAAGAAGGTCGATCCAGTTTGTATCATGCAGTGGTGGCGGCGACGTTCACCTAGGTTAACTCTTGCGCGCGTTGCGCAGAAAACGGCTGAGTCCTTGCGGCGTGATGCCGAGAAAGCGTGCGATGTGTTTATCGGGTACCTGCGAGACGACGTCGCGGTAGCGTTCTTTGAGGAAGTTGTAGCGCGTGCCGACATCCCGGATGGTCTTTGCGCACATAATCTCTTTGTCGAACAGCAGTGTCTCAAGAATGGTCTCGCGCCAGAACTGGTCGAGCGGGCCGCCATGCAGATAGGCTGAGCGAAGCATGTCAAAGGGAATGCGAAGGCCCCTAAAGCCGGTCATCGCGATAAGTTCGTCTTCGCTGACCGCCTGAGACCAAGCGGAAGTGATGTTAGCGCAAAGGTGACCGCTTTCGAAGAAACGCGCGATCTGTGTGTCTCCGTCGGGCGTTGTCTGGATCGAAGCGATCACACCTTCGCACACGAAGAAAAGCTCATCGGCGATAACCGCGCTGTCTGAGACGATCTCTCCTCGTCTTGCATTTACGGGCTGGAAAAGGTCGCCGATACGTTCCCATTCCGCCGTATCGATCACGTGGCCTCGCGCGGCGACATGATCTTTGAAAACATCGAGGCTGGCGGATGTCATCGCGGATTCTCCGGAGAAATTGGGGGTGTGTCATCAACCCGCTTTGCAGCGCTCAGGATGGACGCCAAGCCCAAGAACAGCAAGCGTAAGGATTGGGTATGGCCCTCGAACCTGAACCTCAGATAAACACGATCCCAACCCTTGGTGAAATTTCCCAACTGTTGTGAAGCGCGGTCATATTGAGGTTCATTCCTGTCGCGAAAAACCCCGGAATTCTGCCGTTTTTCAAGTTTGGCACGCCCGATGCAGAGTGGTTGGCATACGGCGGAACAGCCCGCCAAACGAACCAAACGGAGACTTAACATGACCAACACCGCCAACAACTTCGCCGCCGCTGCTTTCTCGATCATCATCTCTGCCGGTCTTTTCGCTTACGCCATCATCCCGGCCAGCCCGACCCTGATCGCCTAATCCCTTAACGTCACTCAATTCAAAGGAACCGACCCATGACCGCCACCAACAACTTCGTCGCCGCCGCTCTTTCGATTGTGATCTCCGCTGGCCTCTTTGCCTATGCGATCATCCCCGCAAGCCCCGCTCTCATCGCCTAATTCAACCGACACACCAAACCCAAGGACCTAAGATCATGACCACCACCAACACCCTCTTCTCAGCCGCTCTTTCAGTCGTGATCTCAGCTGGCCTGTTCGCTTACGCCATCATTCCCGCGAGCCCTGCCCTGATCGCCTGAACCGCCCGAGACCCTTTCTTACACCCTCTCTCCCCCTCTCCCGCCGCCGCTTTTGTAAGGACCCCGCCATGCCTTCCTCAAACGATCTCATCGCCGCCGCTCTCGCTTTCGCGTTTTCGTCGGGTCTGTTCGTCTACGCCTTTGCTCCGATTGGTCTGACCACCGCCTGATCGCCATTTTAACTCCCTATCTCGGTTTCCCCGAACCGAGATCCCCGCTCCGCCGCCATGCCCGCTCCCTCTCTCTCCGGCGGCGGAGCCCCCCCTTCGCAGAAAAGCCCCCTGAAAGCGCGCCATCCCCGAGGCGCGCTTTCGCTCGTTCTCATTCTCTGTGGAAAGCGCACTCCCAGCGTAAGGCCAGCGTTGCTAAGCGGGTGGGATGGCCGATCCGACTGACATAAACGATTCCGAGCGACCCGAGGACGAATTTGACCTGATCACCGATGCGCCCTTCGATGCGGCGCTGTCCGAACGCTATCTGGTCTACGCGCTATCAACGATCACCGCGCGTTCGCTGCCCGATCTGCGCGATGGGTTGAAGCCGGTGCACCGCCGCCTGCTCTGGACGATGCGCCAGTTAAAGCTCGACCCCACCAGCACCTTCAAAAAATCCGCGCGGGTCGTGGGTGAGGTGATCGGTAAGTATCACCCCCATGGCGACACGGCGGCGTATGACGCGATGGTGCGCCTGGCGCAGGATTTCTCGCTGCGATACCCGTTGGTCGAAGGGCAGGGGAATTTCGGCAACATCGACGGCGATAACGCGGCCGCCTACCGTTACACCGAAGCGCGCCTGACCAAGACCGCGATCCAGCTGATGGAGGGCCTCGACGCCGGCACAGTCGATTTCATCCCAACTTATAATGGCGAGGAAGAAGAGCCCGAGCTTATGCCCGGCCTGTTCCCCAACCTTCTGGCCAATGGGGCGAGCGGGATTGCAGTGGGCATGGCGACCAACATTCCCAGCCACAACGCCGCTGAAGTGATCGATGCAACGCTGGAACTGATCGACAACCCGCATGTCGAACACGCGCGGTTGATGGAGCTGATGAAGGGGCCCGACTTTGCGACCGGCGGCCAGATCATCGACAGCGCTGATATCATCTCCAAGGCCTACGAAACGGGGCGCGGTTCCTTCCGGCTTCGTGGCGTGTTCGAAGCGCCCGAGGCGGACAAGGCGGAAGACAAAGCGGCGGGCATTGAACGGCTGGGCGGCGGCCAATGGCAGCTTGTCATTAGCCAGATCCCGTATCAGGTCGCCAAGGGCAAGCTGATCGAACAGATCGCACAGGCGATTTCGGACAAGAAACTGCCAATCCTCGAAGACGTGCGCGACGAAAGCGACGAGCAGATCCGCATCGTCCTCGTTCCGCGCAGCCGAAACGTCGATCCCGATTTGCTGAAAGAAAGCGTCTTTAAACTCACCGATATGGAGACCCGCTTTGGTCTCAACATGAATGTGCTCGACGCCCAAAAAGGTGGGGGCCGCACGCCGATGGTGATGGGGCTGAAAGAGCTGCTCCAGCACTGGACGGCGGCGCAGATTGAGATCCTGCAACGCCGCACGCGTCACCGGCTGGATCAAATCGCGCGGCGATTGGAGCTGGTCGAAGGCTATATCATCGCCTTCCTCAACCTTGATCGGGTGATCGAGATCATCCGCACCGAGGATGAACCAAAGCCGGTGATGATAGCTGAGTTCGGCCTCACCGATACGCAGGCCGAGGCGATCCTCAACATGCGGCTGCGCAGCTTGCGCAAGCTTGAAGAGATGAAGCTGCGTCAGGAGAAGGACGAACTCCTCGCCGAGCAGGACGATCTGCAAAAACTGCTCGAAAGCCCGGCGCGTCAGCGCACGCGTTTGAAAAGAGACCTGCGCGCCATCCGCAAGGATTACGCCGAAGACACCGCCATTGGCGCGCGGCGAACGCGGATCGAAGAAGCGGACGTAGCCGTCGAATTCAGCATGGACGCGATGATCGAGAAAGAGCCGGTCACGATCATCCTGTCGCAAAAAGGATGGATCCGCGCGGCGAAGGGCCACGTCGATTTGGCTCAGGAATTCAAATACAAAGAAGGCGACGCGCTGTTCGATATCGTCCACGCGCAAACGACGGATAAGCTGCTGATCGCGGCGGACAATGGCCGTTTTTACACGCTGGGTTGTGACAAGCTTCCGGGCGCGCGCGGCTTTGGCGAACCGGTCCGCACGATGATTGATCTGGAAGCGGACACGTCAATCGCCAAGATGCTGGTCCACAAAGAGGGCGGGCGCTTGCTGTTGGCGGCCAGCAACGGCAAAGGTTTTGTCGCCGAAACGGCTGAGCTTCTCGCGGAAACGCGCAAAGGCCGTCAGGTGGTGAACCTCAAAGGGGACGCGACCCTGCGGGTGATCCGCGAAATCGCGTCGGGTGACGATCACGTCGCGGCGGTGGGCGACAATCGCAAACTGATTGTCTTCAACCTAGAAGAAATGCCGGTGATGGCGCGCGGGCAGGGCGTTCAGGTGCAGCGCTACCGCGATGGTGGGTTGAGCGACGCGCGCACCTTTGTTCTGAATGATGGGCTTAGTTGGCAGATGGGCGGATCGGGCGAGCGCACCCGGACCGAGACGGAGATCGGTATGTGGAAGGTCGCGCGCGGCGCGGCGGGCCGCATGCCGCCAACCGGCTTTCCCAAGAACAACCGGTTCGATTGAGTATGCGCGGGGAAGTTTCCCGCGTTTGAAGAAAAAAGCCCCGCAGGATCGCTCCTGCGGGGCTTTTTTTGAGATAGTTTAACGCGCTGTCCGCTTACTTGCTGGCGCTCATTTCAGCGGCGGTCGCTTCCATGGCCTGCCAACCATCGGCGGTGCGGGTCATTTTGCCTTCGGGGGTTTCGACCACGGCGCCTTCGGGCACTTCCACGGCGAAACCGTCCAGCTGCGCGCTCGTGAACAGCGCGGTGAGCGCGCCGCTTTGGTTCACGGCAAAGTGTTCACGCTTAAGCGTGATGATGCTGGTGTTGCTTTCGATCACGTACTGGTCTTTTTCGACGTCCATCGCGAGGACGGTGCCGACGGGCATCGTGTCCGCGCTGACCACCGAAGCGCCATCAACCAGCGCCGCGGCCAGCTTCTTGTCCGCTTCCGCTTCGGCGGCGGCCATCATGCCGTCAATCTGCGCCTTGGTCGCGTTGATCGTCCACTTGCCTTCGCGCTCAGCGTAAGTGCCGACGGGCAGCGGAGCCTTGTAGGAACCGGTGTCGAGAACGGCGGTCGTGCCATCGTTGCTTTCGATAGTGCCAACGGTGCTTTCATCGACCTGGCTGTAGACCGTGGTGCCGGCGTCTTGGGCTTGTGCGGCGAAGGGAAGGGCGACAGTCGTGGCGGCCAGAAGGGCCAGTTTCGAAAGCTTCATGGAAATGTCTACTCCGTATTCTTGTTTCATCCTGTGCCTCGCAACGCTCACCTTGCCGGGAGAGGCCGGTTGGACTCTTCGAGCGATCACGCTCGGTAGAGACCTGGGAGCGGTGTGAGGCGCGAAGGCCGTATCGGCTCACACAGCCTTCCTCTTCGGGATCGAGAGGGTCTCGCACCCGACAGGTTGACCGGCAAACCGGGAAACGCGCGCACCATGTCAATGACCGAACCGCGCGCGAGGTTCCCTAAGCGACGCGACCGGCGTGTGACAAGCGTGCTGCACCTGCGAAGAGTTAGATAAGTCCATCTGAAGACAGGCTTAACGCCCTCATGTGTCTTTTAGGCACCGGTTTCGCGCAATTCCTCGTCCAAAATGGCATCGACGCGCGCCATATCCGGAAAGCCTTCGTCGACCCAGCGACGTTCTACTGTTTGCATCAATCGCGCCACTTGCGGACCCGCCGCCACACCGCGAGCGACAATTTGACCGCCTTTGAGCGGGAAGCTGGGCGGGGTGAATCCGATGATCGGGGCGGCGTTGGCTCCCAAAAGTATCAGCCGATCCACCGCGAACTCGACCCCTAGGCGGTAGGCGAGGGCGGGCAATTCGGTCGCATCCACTTCTTGACGCTCAGCCGCGCTGACAAGCCGTGCGCGTTGCGCCTTTGACAAACGCAGTCGCGCCGCGCAGGCTTCTGCGACATCGGGCGATGGCGGGAGCAAGGCGGCGAGGCGGCGAATGGCGCTGGGTTCGATATCCTGGTCGACCTCGCTTTCGATCACGCGGCCAAGTCTCTCAACGAGATGCGCGGTGGTTTCCGGCAGGATCACGCCAAGAACGCCGCGCGCGTGCATGCGCGCCACGGTTGCGTGGGGATCAGGCAGAGCGAGCAGCTTCAAGAGTTCGTCCGCCACCCGCTCGCGACTCAGGCCTTTGAGAGTGTCGGCCATCGCGGCGCAGGCTTCTTCGGCCTCTTCGTCCAACTCGGCTCCAAAACGCGCCTGAAAGCGGTAGTAGCGTAGAATCCGCAAATGATCCTCCGCGATGCGTTGGCGCGCGTCGCCTATGAAGCGGACCCGCCGCGCCTCCAGATCGGCCAAGCCGCCGAAATAGTCGCTGATTTCCAGCGTTTCGGGGTGGGCGTACAGCGCGTTAATCGTAAAGTCGCGGCGCGCCGCGTCCTCGCGCCACTCGGTCGCAAAGGCGACGGTAGCGCGCCGGCCATCGGTGGCGACGTCGCGGCGCAAAGTGGTGATTTCGACCGGTCCATCATCGAAAATCGCCGTGACGGTCCCATGGTCAAGGCCGGTGGGGACGGTTCGGATGCCCGCCTTCTTGCACAGATCGATCACTTGCGCAGGGTGATGTGTTGTCGCGCAGTCCAGATCATGGACGTCTACGCCCAGAAGCGTATCACGCACCGCACCGCCCACGCAGCGCACCGCATCCGCGCCTAGCACGCTGGTGAGAGCGGCTAGGCCCGGACGTTTGGTCCAATCGGCGGGTGGAAGGCGCGACGTCATCACTGGCAGCCGTTAATCGCGAAGCGCGCTTACATCAATCCGGCGCGCCAGATTGAGGATGATCGCCGCCGTGACGCCCCAGATGCGGAAACCTTCGTAATCCATTTCGTAATACCGTCGCCACTTGCCCTTCCAGTGGACCTCCTGATCCTCCCAATTCGCACGGGTGAGCAAAAGGTCGAGAGGCGCCTCAAACCACGCTTCGACTTCGGTGGGGCTAGGCACCAAAGGCAGATCGGGCGGGACAACCGCCAGCACGGGCGTCACCAGAAAGCCGGTGCCTGTGTGGTAGACATCGCTGGTGCCGATCACGCGCACTTGATCGGGTGGCAGAGCGAGTTCCTCATCCGCTTCGCGCAACGCGGCCTGCACGGCGTCTTCGCCCGGGTCGAGTTTGCCGCCGGGAAAGGCGACTTGACCCGGATGATCGCGCATCCCTCGCGGACGCTGGGTTAGAATCACGCCGGGGTTTTCCCGCTCGGTGACCGCAATAAGCACCGCCGCTGGCGTAGCGCGGCCATCGGCCAGATTGGCGTCGGTCAACTGGTCGGTGAGTTCGCGCGCGTGCCCCTCTTCATAGAGGCGTGACAATCGCTCAAACAAATCCACCACTCAGCTGACCCCTACGAGGCTATCAGCGAGAAAATGGCGCCCTGGCTTGTCACCAGCCAATCGTCGCCGCTCGTCTCCAGCGCAATTTCGGCGAGCTGGCTGTAGGTCGACCGGTTAAGCCGCGCTTCGACCCCGCGCCGCACATGCAGGTAAATCGCGGGCGTCTCCGGATCGCCCGCCACGCGGATCGCGTTTTCGGGCCCCGCGACGACGTCCTCATCGGTGTTCAGGCGGAACGCGATATCGCTGCCCTTTATCTGGCAGTCGGTGGCGATAAAGGCCGCGTCGTCGACTTCGATATGGAGCTTTTCAAACGGGCTTAACAACCAGTGCTGCCCGGCCTCATCGCGCGTTAGCAGGCCCGAAAAGGCGCGAACCATCGCGGGGCGGTGGATCACACCGCCTTCGTGATACCAAGTGCCGTCGGCGGCGATGCGCATATCGCTGTCGCCGATCTTTTGCGGGTCCCATTTCTCAACTGGCGGAAGTTTGCGCGTCTCAACCGCCTGCGCGATTTCAGCAAGCGTCATTTCGGCCAAATAGGGTGGTGGATCGTAAGGCATGGGCTTGAAACGCTGAGCTTATTGCCCCGGTTCCTTGGTTTCGGGCCCTTCTGCCCATGGTGCAAGCATCCCTTCGATCGGCATGGCCGCCAAAGCGGGACCCCGCGCGAGCAAGCGCTCGGGCTCATACGGGCCCGGGCATTGCCAACCGCGGGTCATCGCCGCCGAAAAGCCCCAGCGCCCGTAATAATCCGCATCGCCGATCAGCACCTGCGCGAAAGGCGTCTGACCATCCGCCGCCAAGCGCGCCTCAGCGTCCAGCATCGCCGCCATCAAACCTTGTCCAAACCCTTCGCCCTGGCGTTCCGGCAAGACGGCGACTGGGCCGACCATGATCATCGGCAAAGCGCGTGCGTCCTTGTCGACCAGCGCGACGGGAAAGCACTGGATCGTGCCCACCAGCATATCGTCCGCATCCAGCGCGGCGAAGCTCATCGCGGTCAGCCAATCCATCCCCGCTCGCACGCGATAGGCGGTGCGCGCGTGGCGATCTTCGCCGAACACGCGGTCGAGCAATTCTTCGAGCATGGCCTCAGGCACCGCGGTAAGCGGGATGAGGCTGGCGGTGTTGTCGTTATCAGGCAATTGGGTGGCCATAGCGCGAGCGCGCCTAGGTTAGAACACCGGGCTTGCCAAGGGCTTTGCCCAAGCGTTTTCCAAGCGGTCTGAGGAAGCGCCCCACTACATTGAGAGCTTGAGCAGCTTGGCCTCACCACCATCTTGCGCGACCCAGATGCTGCCATCGGGGCCCTGAGCGACTGAACGCAGGCGACCGCCAAGGTCGTAGCGCGCGACTTCGGTGGCGGTTTCGCCGTCCAGATCGATATGCACCAGCGCTTCCGAAGCAAGGCCCGGAATAAGAGCGTCACCCGTCCAAGGACCAAACATCGCACCCGAATAGATCATCATGTCGCCCGGCGCGATGACCGGCGTCCAGTGGATCGCAGGCTTGGTAAAGCCATCGTCGGCTGTGTGATCGGGAATGTCCTTGCCGTTGTAATTGTCGCCGTTGGAGCGCACCGGCCAACCGTAATTGTTAGCCTTTTTGACAACATTCAGCTCGTCACCGCCCGCCGGGCCATGCTCGACTTCCCACAAAGTGCCATCGGGCGCGAAATCCATGCCCAGAATGTTACGGTGGCCATAGGACCAGATCTGGGGCGTCACACCGCCTTCATCGGCAAACGGGTTGTCGGCCGCGGGTGTTCCATCGAGGTTGAGACGCACAATCGTGCCCAGCGTGTTGGTTTTGTCCTGCGCGGGGGTCTGCTTCTGCCGGTCGCCGCTGGCGATGTAGAGGTATTTCTCATCGGGCGAGAGTTCGAGGCGGTGCGAATAGTGACCGCGTCCGGGCACCTTTGGCGACTGACGCCAGATCACGTCCATCCCTTCGATGACGCAAGCGTCGGCCTTGTTGTCGCATTTGAGCAGGCCCTTGCCCACGGCCGCGCCGTAATTTTCGCCGCTTTCGTCCAATTCGGCCCAGCTCAGGAAGATCGTGCGCCCGTCGCGGCGTTCCGCTTCGCTTTCCAGAAACGCGACATCACCAAGGCCCCCTTGACCGCCATAGGCGACTTCGGGAACGCCGGTGACGGTGATCACTTCCCCGGTGCGGGTCTGCATCATTTTGAGCGCGCCGGCTTTCTCGGTGATGGCCAGAACCGGGCGTCCGGGGAGAAATTCGATCGCCCACGGACGCTCAAACGTGCCCATTTCCTCCACGGTGAAGCCAGCCTCGTCGGCGGAGGTGGCGGCGCTATCCCCATCTTGAGCAAAGGCGCAGCTTGCGAGCGCGGCGGCGGAGAGGGAAAGGGCTAGTGGGAATTTGGAGAAGGTGTTCATGGCTGGGGTAACTCCCATGGTCGATATTGGTGCCAAACCGATCATCATCGGCGTGGATGAGGCCGGGCGCGGGCCGCTGGCCGGGCCGGTGGTGGCGGCGGCCTGCGTACTTGGCGCGGTCGATGCGGCGGGCGTACCCGCTGGCCTGAACGATTCCAAGAAATTATCCGCCAAACGCCGCGCCGCTCTCGATGAAATGATCCAAGCAAGCTGCGCGTTCGCCATTGCGGTGGTGGAGCCCGAAGAGATCGACAGGGTGAACATCTTTCAGGCGACGATGCTGGCGATGACGCGCTGTGTCGGCGCATTGGCCGAAGCAATGGGCTGCGCGCCGGACGAAGTTTTGATCGACGGTAATATGACCCCGCAAGGGCGCTGCGCGGACTGGCAATGGCCCGCGCGCGCAATCGTCGGCGGTGACGGGATCGAGCCCGCGATCAGCGCGGCCTCGATCCTCGCCAAGGAACACCGCGACCGACTAATGATCGCGGCAGCTGAAGAGTATCCGCATTACGGTTGGGAACGAAACAAGGGGTATGGGACTAAGGACCATATGGAAGCTCTGCGTATTCATGGACCGACTCCGCTGCACCGCCGTTCGTTCGCGCCGGTTGCGCAAGCCTCTTTGCTCTAACCCTTCGAATGCCCTAAGCGCCGCCCCCAATGACAAACGCCATCTTACTGAGCCTTGCCGGCCTTGTTGGCCTCGCCCTTGGTGGTGAACTGCTGGTGCGAGGGGCTGTGGGGATCGCGCAGAAGCTGGGCGTCTCGACCTTGTTCACCGGGTTGGTCATCGTGGGCTTTGCGACCTCGATGCCCGAAATGGTGGCGAGCGTGCAGGCCGCGCTCAAAGGCTCACCGCAGATCGCGTGGGGCAATGTCGTGGGGTCGAACCTGGCGAACACGCTGATGATCTTGGGCGTTTCCGCGCTGGTCATGCCGATCGCCCTGACCGGAGGCGGACGGCGCGACGCGGTGGTGGCGCTGTTGGCGACGATGATGCTGTGGGGTCTGGCCGCCAGCGGAGTAGGTGCGCGGTGGATCGGCTTTGCGCTGCTGTTCGGGATCCTTGCTTACATCGTTTGGCGCTACAAATTTCCAGGCGAGAGCGCCGTTGAAGAGG
This sequence comes from Pseudomonadota bacterium, assembly GCA_039033755.1. GTDB lineage: Bacteria > Pseudomonadota > Alphaproteobacteria > Sphingomonadales > Sphingomonadaceae > Erythrobacter. The sequence continues at coordinate 57,735 of JBCCBZ010000018.1, forward strand.
TCGACGCTGACGAGGAGGTTAAAACAGCCATAGCGGTGGTGCAATTCCTGGCCGGATTGGGCGTGCTCGTCGCGGGCGGTCAGGCGCTTGTTGAGGGCGCGATCCAATTGGCGACGATCTTCAAGGTTCCTGAGACCGTGATCGGCCTGACGGTCGTCGCAGTTGGTACATCGCTGCCGGAGTTGGCGGCTTCCATTGCAGCGGCGTTGCGCGGGCGATCGGCGCTGGCGCTGGGCAATGTCGTGGGATCGAATATTTACAACATCCTCCTGATCGGCGGCGCGACCATGAGCATTGCCCCGCTGCCTTTGCCTGAAACGCTGGCGGGCATGCAATTGGCGCTGCTGACCGCGAGCGCGGTACTCGTCCTAGCGCTGCTGTGGTTCGCCAGGAGCATCGGGCGCGTGGTCGGGGCTGCGCTGGTGGCGGTGTTTGCGGCGAATGTGGTGCTGGTGTTTGCTTGAAGGTTCAAAGGCGCGCAGCTTCTCGTGTTTTTGACTGGTGAAAATGTCGCAATTTTGCTGAATTGGTTCCAACTGGGATTGGGGGAGCAAGCGTCGTGTCCGATGAAACTGAACATAGTGAAGCCAACGGGAATCCGGCAAACCCGTTGCCGCGCCTTCAAAGGGCGGCGCTGATTGCGGAAATCATCGCAGCTTTCGCGGTCGTGCTTTCGTTGGTCTTTGTCGGTATTCAGCTTTCGAGAAACACCGATGAACTGGTCGCCTCCTCACACCATCAGCTGCAGTTTATTCTGAACGACAATGACAATTGGTTCAAAGACCCGGAATTTGCTGCTTTGGTGATCCGTTCCGAGCAAGGGCGTAGTGTACTTACCGATGCAGAATACCTTCAACTGGCCTATTGGAATGGCCAGCGCTTAAGCCTGTGCGAGAACGTATTCCAGCGAAGGCAGGACGGTCTCATCGACGATCAGATGTGGTACGCTTGGTCAAATGGCTGCGCTTCAATCGCTGAGAACGCGACCTCTCGCGAGGTTTGGCAAGAAAGGCGCAAATGGTTCGCCCCTGATTTCGCCCTGTGGTTTGACGAACAACTTGACGCTCTGCTTCTCGTCGAGACAGCCGCTTCCCCGCCTGCCGAAACTCCGGGCGACGGAGCCCAGTAGAGCATTGAAGGTGTTCTGAGTCCTCCGCGCAACACCCCCTGATCTGGAGTCTTGGCCTTCCTCAAAGACTCAACATCTAGTGGGGTCACGTTTCGTTCTCCCCCGCATATGCAGGTGTTGACGCGGCGTTAACCATAATCGGCGAAAACTCTTTGCTTGACGGGGAGTCCCGATGGACTCACCCTGTGGATAACTTTGGGCTGGCGTATCCGCTCGGCCTGGCAGGCATCCATCGACGAGGAACACAGTGTGGGCGTGATCGAGACTACCAAAGCGCTTGGCGAGACGCGGGCGAAAGCGGCGAAAGCGGCTGAGCTGGACACGCGTGCGCTCCTGCCCACGGGCCAAATCCTGTCTGGCGATTGCATCGAGGCGATGCGTTCGCTGCCCGATAATTCAATTGACTGCGTGTTCGCCGATCCGCCCTACAACCTTCAGCTGGGCGGTGATCTCAACCGGCCCGATGGTTCGGAAGTCGACGCGGTCAACGATCACTGGGATCAGTTCTCCAGCTTTCGCGCTTATGATGAATTTACAAAGGCCTGGCTGACTGAGGCGAGACGCGTTCTTAAGCCCGATGGCGCGTTGTGGGTCATAGGCAGCTACCACAACATCTTTCGCGTGGGCGCGATCCTGCAAGACCTCGGCTTCTGGATCCTCAACGATATCGTGTGGCGCAAGACCAATCCGATGCCCAATTTCAAGGGCACCCGCTTCACCAACGCGCACGAAACGCTGATCTGGGCGAGCATGGGCGAGAAGGCGCGCTATCACTTTAATTACCGTGCAATGAAAACGTTAAACGACGAACTTCAGATGCGTTCTGACTGGGTTTTGCCGATCTGTTCGGGTGGGGAGCGCCTGAAGGAAAACGGCAAGAAAGCGCACCCGACGCAAAAGCCGGAAAGCCTGCTGTACCGCGTGTTGCTGGCGACGACGGAGACGGGCGACATAGTGCTCGACCCGTTCTTTGGCACCGGGACGACCGGCGCGGTGGCCAAGCGTTTGGGACGTGAATGGATCGGGTGTGAGCGCGAGACCTTCTACCGCGATGTCGCTACCAAGCGGATCGAGAAGGAACTGCCGCTCGACGAAAGCGCGCTCAAGACGATGCAGAGCAAAAAGGCCGCTCCGCGCGTCGCCTTTGGCACTTTGGTGGAGAACGCGCTGATCCCACCGGGCACGCAGGTGTTCGACAAGAAACGCCGCTGGATCGCCACGGTGCGCGCGGATGGTTCGCTCGAACTGGAAGGCCCGAACGGCAAACCCATGATGGGTTCGATCCACGGCCTTGGCAAAGAAGTGCAGGGCGCGCCCAGCTGCAACGGCTGGACGTTCTGGCACTACGAAAAGGGCGGCGAAGTGCTGCCCGTCGACGCCGCGCGCCAGCTCTTCCTGCTGGCGAACGAGGACGGCTAAGCTAGACGTCTAGGCGTCCCGTTCGACACCGCCGCGCCCCTCGGGTGTGAGAACAGCGGAATCGAAAATGACGTGTTCCTCGATCGCCATGCCGTCGCGAATGCGAAAGCGATCGACCCCGCGATAGACGCGCGTTTCGCCGTGGATCTTCACTGAAGTTTCCCACGCGATGTAAAGGCGATCCCCGTTGCCCGCGCAGTCCATCGGGGTGACGGTCAGTTCCTCCATCTGGTCCAGCATTTCGCCCATCGCTTCGGCGTAGACCGCGCCGGTCATCACGCCTGCGCCGGTGAAGTGGATGGACGCTTCAGGCGCGATCAGCTCGACGACCCTTGGGCCTGACGGCGCCGCCCAAAAAGACTGAAAACGCTTGTAAAAACCACGGTGTTCGTGGCTCAAGTGGGCAAGTTCGGCGTCAGTCATCGCGGGTCTCCTTATCCATCGGGCAGCATTTATGTGCACTATGCACATATTGTCAATTTGAAAAACGTGCGCCGCGCACGTAAACTTAATCGTATGATTGATCAGACAGCCAATTTGCTCGGTGCCGTGGCGCTCGCAGTGAGCGACAGGATTCACGAAACCGCGCGCGAGATTGTAAGCCATTCCGGGGAAACACCGGCGGCGTTGGTGGTGATCGGCTATGGGACGGGACCATCCAACGATCAGCTGCGCCGAACTCTGGGCCTTTCGCATCCCGGCACGGTCCGATTGGTCGATCGGCTGGTGAAGGATGGTTTGGTTGAGCGCCAGAAAGGGCAGGACCGGCGTGCGGTCGCTTTGCACCTAACACCGCAAGGTTCCGCTTTGCGCGAGCAATTGCTTAGTGGGCGGATCGCGGCCGTCCGTCCTTTCGTCGACGCTTTGGGCGATGATGAACAGACCGCTCTGCGCGACACGCTGGCCGCCATGCTCATGGCTTTGAACCCCAACGATGAAGAGCGGCAGTCGCTGTGTCGCATGTGCGACAACCGCGTGTGCACGAACTGCCCGATCCCGGCGCACTTTCATGAAGCGGATTAGGGCTGGCGACTGGTCAAACCGCCGCGACGTGATATCCCTCGACGAAAGAACGAGGGGATCGCTTCATGACACTGTCCAATCCACTGACCCTGCCATGCGGGGCCGTGATGCCGAACCGTCTGGCCAAGGCCGCTATGACCGAGGGTTTGGCGGATGCGCGCGGGGTTCCGACCGAAGAGCTGACCCGGCTCTATGGTATCTGGTCGGATGGCGGGTGCGGAATGCTGCTTTCTGGCAATCTCCAGATCGACCGCGACCATTTGGAGCGACCCGGCAATGTGATCCTGGATCGCGAGCTGAACGACGCTGAGACCGCCGCCTACAAGCGCTGGACATCGGCGGCGACGCGCAATGGCAACCATTTCTGGGCGCAGATCAGCCATGCCGGGCGTCAGACCTTTTCGATGATCAATCCGCATCCCAAGGCGCCAAGCGCAGTCAAGCTGGGCCTGCCTGGCGGGCAGTTTGGTGAGCCGGTGGCCCTGGAAGACGCCGAGATTAAGGAGATCATCGCCAAGTTCATCCATGCGGTGCAGACTTGCAAGGAGGTTGGCTTCACCGGCGTCCAGATCCACGGCGCACACGGCTATTTGATCTCGCAATTCCTCTCGCCCCGATCCAACCAGCGCACCGACCGCTGGGGCGGCAGCTTGGAGAACCGCGCGGCGCTGCTTTTGCGGGTGATCGAAGGATCGCGCGAAGCGGTTGGGCCTGACTTTCCGATCAGTGTGAAACTCAACAGTGCGGATTTTCAAAAAGGCGGCTTTGCGTTTGAAGACAGCCTGCAAGTGGTCAAATGGCTGCAGGAGCGCGGCGTCGATCTGATCGAGATATCGGGCGGCACTTACGAACAGCCCAAGCTGCTCGGCATCGAAGGGATGGAGCCCGCCGACGATCCGGCGGTGGCCTCGTCTACCGTGGCGCGCGAGGCCTATTTTGTCGACTTTGCCAAGGCGATGAAGGACGCGGTTGATGTGCCGCTGATGGTCACCGGAGGCTTTCGCAGCCGGGCGGCGATGGAACAAGCGGTGGAAAGCGGCGCGGCGGACGTCGTGGGGCTGGGACGGCCCCTGTGCGTAGCTGCGGATGGCGCGAAGCAAATCCTTGAAGGCGCGGATAGCTTGCCCACGGTGGAGAGAGAGCTGTCGCTCTTCCCGCCGGTCTTGCAGTTCTTGAACAGCGTCAAAATGCTGCGCGCCGCCGCTGGGTCTGCGACGCAATTCTGGTTCTACATGCAGATCTACGCGCTGGGCCGCACGGGGAAGACCGATCCGGACCCTTCGGTGTTCAAGGCGTGGCGCTCGGTCGAAGCGGAGCACAAGCAACGGTTGAAGGCGATGCGCACGGTGGGGTGAGACTGGGCGGGATGAGACTGGGCGCGCTGCGCAAAACCCGTTTTGGTCACTGTCCTACACGGCAGGCTTTCGTTAAGTCAGCGCGCATGAATTCGATCTCCTACAATTTGCGCTTGAACCGGGTGTGTCTGCGGTGGGGATTTTTATCGCTAGGACCGTGTAACACGTGGTCCATGTCTCGGCCCATTTCGGGCCTCGAGGAGCCCCAATGACCGCCTCTGTCACCATCCAACCCATCGCCACCACGCTCTCGCCGCAGTCCGAGGAAGGGCATGCAATCCGGCTCGGCGGCAGCCTCGTCTACGCCAGCCGCTTTGCCGCTGTGTTGCGCGAAGAGGGCCGTGTAACGGAGCGCTACACCTTCGGAGTGCGCGAGGCGATGCAAACTCTGGCGCCTTTGGGGCGAGAGGCGGAGCAGCAATGGGCAAACCTCGCAAAGGCACACGCCCCCTTGCAGTTGGGTGAGCGCACGATCCGGCTCGATCAGCCGCAGATCATGGGCATCCTTAACGTGACGCCGGACAGCTTCTCCGATGGCGGCGACTTTGACGAGGTGGAAGAAGGCCGAAAACACGCTGCCGCGATGGTCGAAGCGGGCGCGGCGATCATCGACATTGGCGGGGAAAGCACACGCCCCGGAGCCGCGCCGGTGTGGGAGGGCGATGAGAAGGACCGCGTCCTGCCCGCGATCGAGTACTGCTCAGCCATGGGCGCCGCGATCAGCCTCGACACCCGCCGCGCGAGCGTGCTTGAGGCGGGTCTTGAAGCGGGTGCGCATATGGCGAACGACGTGTCTGCTATGCGCTATGACGACCGCATGCGCGAGCTGGTCGCGGCGAGCGGGTGCCCGGTGACGCTGATGCACGCGCCGGGATCGGGCGAGGACCTGCACGCCAAAGACAAGCTGGAAGGCGGGGAGTACACGGATGTGGTCGGCGAGGTGTTCAACTTCCTCAAACTGGCGCGCGAAAAGGCGATTGTCGGCGGCATCTCCGAAGATCGCATCGTGCTCGATCCCGGCATCGGCTTTGGCAAGAGCCTCCAGGACAACCTCGCGCTGCTGAACGCGCTGCCGTTGTTCCACGCTCTTGGGAGCCCGCTGCTCGTCGGGATGAGCCGTAAGCGGATGATCGGCGCGCTGTCGAACGAGGAAGCGGCGGAAAAGCGTCTTGGCGGTTCGGTCGCGTTGGCGACGCTGGCGATGAACGCGGGCGCGCACATCATCCGGGTGCATGACGTGTTCGAGACGGTTCAGGCCCGCAACGTCTGGCGCGGAATGCGCGACGCGGCGCTGACGGACTTCAGTGGCTTGCCGATGGAGTAGACGCGCGATCGCGCCCTTCTTGAAGCGCGTGTGTAACCGGATCGACCGAAGCTGCGAACCCAAGGTCAGACCATCGTCTTTCAGGGAGCCTGCATCATGACACCGCGTTTCACTCTTGGTTTTGCCGTCGCACTAGCCGCCCTCACAAGCACCGCCCCCCTCGCAGCGGAGGCCGACCTTTCGGCCAGCGCGATGGCAACCGATGCCTTGGCCTCCGCCATCACCGCTGACATGGCGGAAGTGGCTGTGCCGAAAGCGGAGACGATGGGAGAGCCCGGCGCCGCCCGCGATCGCGCCTTTGCCGGTTCGCTCGCAGCGGTTGCCAATCAGGCCCGCGTGCTGAACTGGAACAACGAATTCGCGATGCTGGATAACGCGCAAACGCTGCCCGGATTGACCCAGGCGCAATCGGCTAAGACGCAGAGCTTTGCGCTCGAGGCTATTCAGCCCGATTTCGGCGATCCCGAAACGCTGTCTGACGAATACCCTCTCGCCGGCAAGTTTACCTTCCAACCGCGTACGCCGGTGCGCCAGGCGACCGGCGCTGAGTTTGAGCAGACCTACGCTTTCGCCCCAACGACCAACGCCGATAGCCGCCTTGATGGCGATCTGCGCACCGTGGGGCGTGCCACCAATGTCCGTTTGCGCTTCTGAAAAGAAGGCCAGCGGCGTTAGAGCGTAAAGCCGCCGTCGCTTACCAAAACGTGTCCGGTGATGTTCGAACCGGCGTCGCTCAACATAAAAAGGATGCTGCTCGCGATCTCTTCTGAGCTAGCAAAGCGCTGCGATGGCGTTGTCTTGGCCATGCGGGCAATGGTCTTGTCGCGGCCGAAGGCTTCAACGGATCGGTTGAAGTCCTCGCCGCCTTCCCAGATCGCGGTGTCGACACCGCCGGGGGCGATGGCGTTGACGCGAATGTTGTCGCCCGCATTCTCCATCGCTGCGATTCGGGCCATGTGGGCAACCGCCGCCTTGGCAGGGCCATAGGGTCCGATCATCGGCACCGCCTTCACTCCGGTGGAAGAACCCGTGATGACGACGCTGCCGCCAGCATCCTTCCCATTCGCCTTGATCGCTTGCAGCGCCGAACGCAGGGTCAGGAACGCGCCATCAAGGTTGACGTCCATCACACGGCGCCATTCGGCCATGGTCAAATCGGTCACCGCTCCGAAACCGCCAATCCCGGCGTTCACAACCGCGTGATCAAGGCCATCGAGTTGCGGTTGTAAATCGTCCCACAGCGCCTCATCCGCGACCGATCCGATCACCGGCACGACTTCGCAATCGAGATCAAGCGCAGCGATTCCTTCTTCGGTTAGATCGTTGAGGAAAAGCTTGGCCGCGCCGCGCGCCGCCAGCGCTTTGGCGCACGCCGCTCCGATGCCGGAGGCGGCGCCGGTGACAAGAGCGATACGCCCTTCGAAGTCTTTGATGTCTGTCATGATAGCGCGCTAGGCGCGGTGGGCGAAGCGATCAAGCTTCACGTCATTACGAAGCATCGCGATACACGGGGTCCTATTCGTCGATCGTGTCTTCATTCCAAAGTTCTTCGACCCATTGCTCTTCCTCCCAATCCTCGCCGGCAAGGGAGGGTCTTTGCTCGTAAGAACTGTCGATTGGTTCCCTGCCGGCCGAAGTCTTGAGGGATCGATAGATCCGGTTCAGCTCTCTCACATGATCTTCTCGCAATGTGACAGGGCCGGTGGGTGAGGCGAAGGTAAACCTTGCCTGATTGGCATCGTTCGACGTTTCCCGGGTTGCCACCACTGCGCGCAGTTCTTGAAGTGCCTGTTGCATCGTGGGGTCGCTTAGTGGCGCGTCGAGACTGTACCTGTAGGGGGGATTGCTCGAGAACGCATCGGGAGTGTGTTCGACGGGATAGTAGGCAAAGATGCCTATCATTATGGTGAGGCCACAGAGGCTGATGAAGCGGGTGCCCGCCTGGAAAGCGGTTTGCATACCGATACCCTAGGCCGCGTTGTCGATGCCCAGATCGCTCAGCTTGCGGTAGAGGGTCGAACGCCCAATGCCGAGGCGCCGCGCGACTTCGGTCATCCGACCGCGATAATGGCCGATGGCCAAGCGGATCACGTCGGCCTCGATCTCTTCCAGCGGGCGCAGATTGCCGTCTTCGGTGTAGAGCATCACACCCACGCCTTCGTGCAGATGGCTGCCTTCGCCGATCTGCTGTTCGCCCAGCATCTCCGACAATTGCGGGAAGCTGTCAGCGGTGAGCGTGTTGCCTTCACAATAGACGGCCGAGCGAAACAAGACAGACTGCAATTGCCGCACATTGCCCGGCCAATCATAGGCGGCCAGCAGAGCCAGAGCGCTATCGCTTACGCTGAGATGGTTCAGGCCCGGCTGTTCGCCGATCCGTCCGAGGAAATGGCGGGTGAGGGCCGGGATATCCCCAGTGCGTTCGCGCAGCGGCGGCAGAATGATCTTCGTCGCGCTCAGCTTTTCGGCAAGCTTGGGATGGAACGAGGCCATATTGACCAACGCGTCGAGCGAATGATTCGTGGCGGACAAGATCCGCACATCCACGCGAAAGCCATGGGTCGCGCCAACGGGACGCACGATCCCGGTTTCGAGCGCGTCCGCCAGTTTTTCCTGCACGTGTGGTGCGATCTGATCCACTTCATCGAGCAGCAGTGTCCCGCCATCGCATTGTTGCATCGCGCCAATCTGTCGGTCGAAGGCACCTGGGAAGGCGTTGGGCTCATGCCCGAACAGAATCGAATCAAGCGAGTTTTGCGGCACGCTGGCGACGTTAATCATCCGCACGGGCGCTTTTGCGCGTGGAGAGGCCGCCTGCATCGCGCGCATCAGCATCTCCTTGCCGGTGCCGCTTTCCCCTTCGATCAACGTGTGCGCGTGGCCGCGCGCTGCTTTGGCCGCCTGCGCCAGTGCAGTTCGGAACGTTGGCGCGGTGCCGATCATCGCGTCGAAATCGAGGCTGGCCGGCATCTTTTCGGTCAGAGGTGCAAGCTCATCGCGCGGCGCTTCGCGGCGGGTAACGGTCCGCAACGCTTCCATCAGACGATCGGGCGAAACCGGCTTCACCAGATAATCGCTGGCCCCTGCGCGCATCGCTTCGACCGCAAGCAGTGGAGACGCGCTCGTCGTCAGCATAAGGATCGGCAGCGCAGGGCGGCGTTCTTTCAGCTCTGCAATCAACTGGCAGGCGTCATCGCCAGGCACCCATTGGTCAAGCAGAATCGCGGACAATTGCATGCCCTCGCGCGTGCCAAGGGTGGCGATGGCGGTTTCCGCATCGCTCGCAATCAACGTGCGCCAGCCGTCACGGGCGGCAATGGCCGAGATCAACCGGCTTTGCGCCGGTTCATCATCGATCAGCATGACAAGGCGTGGTTCCGCGTCCGACATGGTTTCCAGCCCGTGCTCCCATATAAAAATTCTAGCGACCACGTCAGGAGCGACAAAATGTCCCGGACTGGTACGCCCCGACGACATAGGCGTTATGGGTAAAGACGGGATTAAGGCTGATCGCAGAGTGGGCGCGAAATTCGCTCCGATCTGGGCCCTGTTCCCTGAGGGCTTGAGCTTGGCCCGTGCCTTCGATACGGGCGCTTATCAGCATCCGGCGAAAGATTTCAGCAACCTTTTTCCGTTTGCTCCGTTAGGGATCATCACAAGGGAACAAAAGGCATGGCAGCCCCAGACTACAATCAGAAGGACAAACTCTACGGCGGCTTTATCGGCTCGCTAAAGTGGATCATTCCGCTCATCGTGATCATCACGTTTGGCGTGATGGCTCTGATTTCCGGATAAGCCAGCCATAAAAGGGGCATCGCATACGTGAAGATTGCTGTTCTGAAAGAGCGCGCCTCGGGCGAAACCCGGGTCGCGGCAACGCCTGAAACGATCAAGAAATTTGCAGGGCTGGGCAACGACTTGGCGATTGAAGCCGGCGCTGGTGCGTTGGCTTCGATCCCAGACGATGCATACTCCGAGGCGGGTGCGAACGTCGGCAAAGCCGCCGATGTGGTGAACGACGCCGACATCGTGCTCGGCATCCAAGCCCCCGATGTAAAGTTGCTCAAGGGCGCCAAGCCGGGTGCGATGGTCGCGGCTCTGTTTGATCCGTTTCAGAACGGCGATCTGCTCGAAGCCTACGCCAAGGGCGGCTTTGAAGCGCTCTCGATGGAATTCATGCCGCGTATCACGCGCGCGCAGTCGATGGACGTGCTGTCCAGCCAATCGAACCTGGCCGGGTACAAGGCGGTGCTGGCGGCAGCGGACACCTATGGCCGCGCCTTTCCGATGATGATGACGGCGGCGGGCACTGTGCAGGCCGCCAAGTGCTTTATCATGGGCGTGGGCGTTGCCGGGCTTCAGGCCATCGCGACCGCGCGGCGTCTTGGCGCGCAGGTTTCAGCGACGGACGTGCGTTCTGCCACCAAGGAACAGATCCAGTCGCTCGGCGCGAAGGCGATCTTTGTTGAAGACGTGGCCGGGATCGAAGGCGAAGGTTCGGGCGGATACGCCACCGAAATGAGCGATGAGTACAAGGCGGCGCAGGCCAAGCTCGTCAGCGAACACATCGCCAAACAGGACATCGTCATCACCACCGCGCTGATCCCCGGACGCGCGGCGCCTGTGCTCATCACCGACGAACAGATCGCCACCATGAAGACCGGTAGTGTGATTTACGACTTGGCGGTCGCGCAAGGCGGCAACGTCGAGGGTTCCAAGGCCGATGAGGTCGTTGAGAAACACGGCGTCAAAATCATTGGCTATGCCAACACGCCCGCCGCGCTGGCGGCTGACGCCTCTGCGCTGTTCGCGCGCAACCACTTCAACTTCCTTTCGGCCTTTTGGGACAAGGAAGCGGGCAAACCCGAACTCGACGACGAGATCGGTGACGCGATCCGCCTGACTAAGAGTGGTGAGATCGTAAACGAACGGCTGAAGGGGGCCTGATCCATGGATTTCATCAGCATTCTCTCGATCTTCGTGCTGGCGTGTTTCGTCGGCTATTACGTGGTTTGGTCGGTCACCCCGGCGCTGCACACGCCGTTGATGGCGGTGACCAATGCGATCTCCTCGGTGATTATCGTGGGCGCTTTGATCGCGGCGGCTGAGGCGGGAAGCCCGGCGGCCAAGTATCTGGGCTTGTTCGGCGTGGTTTTGGCGAGCGTGAACATCTTTGGCGGCTTTGCCGTGACCGAGCGCATGCTCGCCATGTACAAAAAGAAGGAGAAGTGATCATGAGCCGCTTCTCGTCTCTCATGGCCTCAGGCTTCGCTACTCTTGCTGCCACGGCTCTTCTCGCAACGCCCGCTCACGCGGCTGGCGGTGGTGAAGTCAACGAATGGGCTATGCTCGCCTATCTCGTCTCGGGCGTCTTCTTTATTCTCGCGCTGCGCGGCCTTTCGAGCCCTGCGACCAGCCGCACCGGTAACCGCTATGGCATGATCGGTATGGTCATCGCGGTGGCGACCACTCTGGTCACGCACAGCCTCGCGACCATCCCTGAAATTGGTATCGCGATTTTCCTCGGCGGTATCATCGGCATCACAATCGCGCGCAAGATCGCGATGACGGCGATGCCCGAACTCGTCGCGGGCTTCCACTCGCTGGTGGGTCTTGCGGCGGTTGTCGTGGGTTTGGCCGCGTGGCTTGATCCAGCCAGTTTTGGGATTGTCGATGAGGCGAACCAGATCCTGATGGTCAGCCGGATTGAGCTTGGCCTTGGCATTGCCATCGGCGCGATCACCTTCTCAGGCTCGGTCATTGCCTTCATGAAATTGTCGGGCCGGATGAGCGGATCGCCAATCCTGCTACCTGGGCGCCATATCATCAACCTCGGCACGCTCGCCGCGATCATCGGTATCGTCGGCGCTTACGCTGTGTCCGCCGATGGCGGCGCGGGCGCGGGCTGGGAAGTGATCGCGATCACCGCTCTCGCCTTTGCCATCGGCTTTCTGCTGATCATCCCGATTGGTGGCGCTGACATGCCGGTCGTTGTTTCGATGCTCAACTCGTATTCCGGCTGGGCCGCGGCGGCGATGGGCTTCACGCTCGGCAACACCGCGATGATCATCACCGGCGCGCTGGTGGGCTCTTCGGGTGCAATCCTGAGCTATATCATGTGCAAGGCCATGAACCGCAGCTTCATCAGCGTGATCGCAGGTGGTTTTGGCGCGGATGACAGCGCGGCCGCTGGTGGCGAACCGCGTGAACAGCGTCCTTACAAGCAGGGTTCCGCCGACGATGCGGCGTTTATGCTCGAGCAGGCCGAGAAGGTCATCATCATCCCGGGTTACGGCATGGCGGTGGCGCAGGCGCAGCACGTGCTGCGTGAAATGGCCGACGCGCTCAAGGAGAAGGGCGTCGATGTCAAATACGCGATCCACCCGGTCGCGGGCCGTATGCCGGGCCACATGAACGTGCTACTGGCCGAAGCGAACGTGCCCTATGATGAGGTGTTCGAGCTCGAAGACATCAACTCCGAGTTTGCGCAAACCGACGTGGCCTTCATCATCGGAGCGAACGACGTTGTGAACCCGGCGGCCAAGACCGACAAGAGCTCGCCGATCTACGGCATGCCCGTCTTCGACGTCGACAAAGCCAAACAGGTCTTCTTCATCAAACGCTCGATGGGCGGGGTCGGCTACGCCGGCGTTGACAACGATGTTTTCTACATGAACCAGACTGTGATGCTGCTGTCGGACGCGAAGAAGATGGTCGAAGAGATCGTCAAAGCGCTCGATTAAGGGTAAGACCGCAAGGCAATGCTGCGCGGTCTTTTCATCCTTGGTTTGGCTATCGCCCTTGGCGGCGGCGCCTGGTTTGTCCTGCGTGACGATGGCGTCTTTGAACAGGTGACCGCCGCGCGCGTGGAGCAGGCCTTGCTCGACAATCGCGTCCCCGAACCCATGGCCGCCTGCATGGGGCGGCGCTTGGCGGATCGCCTGTCGATCAGCCAGCTGCGCGCGCTCGAACGCGCCAAGCCGCAAGAGGGCGAGAGCACTATCCCGCTCTCCACCGGCGAAGCCATGGCACGTCTGCGCCGTATCGACGATCGCGAGGCGGTCGAGCAGGTGGTTGTGACCGCCGGTGGCTGCGGGTTCGAGCTGATGCTGCAAGGCCGTTAGAACCGCTTGCACTCCTCTTGCGATGCGGCACTATGTCGCCCGTGGAGAGGAAATCACTATGATCACATCAATCAGCCGCGCCGCTATCGTTCTTGCCGGGGCCGCGTTAGCGCTTGGCACGCCAACGCAGGCGCAGCGCCACGACGAACACACCGCCAAATCCGACTTCGCGCCCGAACGCGTGGGCGCGGAATATATGGTGATGGAGACCAGCGCGAACGAAGCGGCCAAGGCGCCCTTCCTGCGCGGCCTCGCGCTGCTGCACAACTTTGAATACGCCTTTGCCGCCAAGGAATTTCGCAAGGCCCAAGAGGCCGATCCCGATTTCGTGATGGCCTATTGGGGCGAGGCGATGACGCATAATCATCCGCTTTGGGCCGAACAGGATCGCGATACGGCGCAAGGGATTCTTGGCAGATTGGGTGCCGATCCTGCGGCGCGCGCCGCGAAAGCGCGCAGCGACAAGGAGCGCCAGTGGCTCGCCGCAGTGGAGACGCTTTACGCGCCTGAGGGCACCAAGATTGAGCGCGATTTGGCCTATCTATCAGCCATGCAGGCGATGTTGGCAGCGGACCCCGAAGACATCGATGTTCGCGCTTTCACCGGTCTTGCGACGCTCGGCTCCTCGCACGGTGGGCGTCAGATCGTGATCTATATGGAGGCGGCGGGCGTGCTTGAGCCGGGCTTCATGACCCACTCCATGCATCCGGGCATTCTGCATTATCTGATCCATTCCTATGATGATCCCACTCATGCGCCTTTGGGTGAGCGAATGGCTGAACGCTACGCCGTGGTCGCACCCGATGCGGGGCACGCGCAGCATATGGTGAGCCATATCTATCTCGCGCTGGCCGATTGGGAGGCGACCGAGAAAGCTAACGTCAACGCGTCGAAAGTGGTCAACCTTCAGCGCGCGGCGCAAGGGCAGCCGGACACATCGTGCGGGCATTACAACGAATGGCTCGCCTATGCGCTGCTCCAGCAGGGCAAGGATGCAAGGGGACTCATCAGCGAATGCGTCGCGCAAATCGGTGACGCTGCTGCCAAGGCCAAGGCCGAAGGGAAAGACAGCGTGCGCGGATCATGGAGCGCGGCGCGTGTTGCGTTGTTCCTGGGCGTTGATGAGGGTGAGTGGCTCGATCCAATTGACTTTCCGACTGGCCCTTCGCTCTGGCCCGCGCGCTTCATTCAGGCTCACGGACAATTCCTGCGGTATCACGCAAGCGACCTTGCCATGGCAAAGGCGGGGCTGTCGGAGATGAAGTCGATCTACGACGAAATGCAGTCCATGCCTGGTGCCAGAGGCGAATCCAATCGCGGCTCTTGGCTGGTGCGCGCCATCGAGCGAGGCGAGGCCCTTGTCCAAATGGACGAAGGGGACCGCGCGGCGGGTCTCAAGGCGCTGGAAGTGGCGGCGGCAGCCGAATTGGCTTTGCCCATCGTCTTCGGGCCGCCGTCCATATTCAAACCAAGCTACGAGATCCTAGGCGAGATTCACCTCGCCGAAGGGCGCAAGGCTAAAGCGGCGGCGGCCTTCGAGAAATCACTCAAACTGGCGCCGGGGCGCAAACTTTCCTTGGCCGGATTGGAGCGCGCGAGGACGCAATAGTCGCCAGGCGCGACCGACTTTACCCTTGTGCTCACCGCCCTGTTTGGGCGAAGGTGACGCTAACGTAATCTTGGGAGGGATTATCCAATGATTAGAACCGTACTCGCATCAACTTTGCTGGCGACCAGCGCGCTTGTTGCCGCACCGGCTCTCGCCGACAACCACACGATCGCGCCGGGCGAAGGCGCGGCGGAGCGTTTGCTAGAGGCGCTGATCCTGGCGGAACCCGGCGACACGATCATGCTTGAGGCAGGGCGATATGAGCTGACCGAAGGGCTTAGCCTGGATGTGGAGGGCGTGACGATCCGGGGCGCTGGCATGGAAGGCGAGAAACAGAGCATCCTCGACTTCACAAACCAACAGGGCGCGGGCGAGGGGCTGCTTGTCACCTCGGACAACGTGACCCTGCGCGATTTCGCGGTTGAAAACGCCAAGGGTGATGGCATCAAATCCAAGGACGCCGACAACATCATCTATCACGGCCTGCGTGTCGAATGGACTGCCGGGCCTAAGGCCTCGAACGGCGCCTACGGCATCTATCCCGTCGAAAGCTCCAACGTGCTTGTCCAGGATAGCTATGTGCGTGGCGCGTCGGACGCGGGCATCTATGTGGGTCAGTCGGAAAACATCATTGTGCGCCGCAACCGCGTGGTTGAGAATGTGGCCGGGATCGAGATCGAGAACTCGAACTTTGCTGAGGTGACCGAAAACCTGACGACCAAGAACACCGGCGGCATTCTGGTGTTCGATCTGCCCGGCCTACCCAAAGTTGGTGGCGGCAGCGTGCTTGTCGCGCGCAACGCCATTATCGATAACAACACCGATAACTTTGCACCCGAAGGTAACATCGTTGCCAGCGTGCCCGCGGGCACAGGCGTGATGATCATGGCGAACACCAATGTGCAGGTGCTCGAGAACGCGCTCGTCAACAACGACACCAGCCATGTGATGCTGATCGCCTATACCCAGCCTTACACGGATGAGCGCTATCAGCCACGCCCGGTCGATGTGGTCGTGAACGACAATGTCTATGGCAGTGGGGGGACTAAGCCTGACTTTCCCGGTGGCGAGATGTTGGCTGCAGCGGTGGGCGGCGCTTTGGGTCCGGTGTTGACCGATGGCCGGCATCAATACCTGTCGGTGGGTGACACGCCGGAGGTGGTATCGCTCGGCCTGACCGAGGTTGGTCAGCCTTTAACGCAAGCCAATCCCACGAAGATTATGGCTGAACCTGACGCTTATGCCGGGCTCGATCCGGTTGTGTTCCCTGAAGGCATGGAGGCGCGCCTCCAGTGAAGCGTAGCTCTGGGATTATCTTAGCGGCGGCCGCGCTGATGTTTGCGGGCAGTGTGGCGCTGAACACTGGCGCGGGCGCTGCGCCGATGCACCGCGTCAACGCCGAGGCGGTTCTGGGTGTCGAGCAACTCGACGGCAAAGTCAGCAGATACCCGCGCACGCTGAGCGAATACGGATTTTTCCTCGACGATGCCGGGCGAATGCCGGACGAGCGTGTGATTCCGTATGAGCTGAACACGGCGCTGTACTCAGACGGCGCGGACAAGCTGCGCTACATCTTCCTGCCCGATGGCGCGGCGATGACCGATCCGGGCGAAGGCGGACTGCTCGATCTTCCGGTGGGTAGCGCCATCATCAAAACCTTCGCCTTTGGTGAGAGATACATTGAAACGCGCCTGCTGCTGCACCGCGCTGATGGCTGGCTCGCGCTGCCCTATAAGTGGAACGACGATCAGACCGAGGCGAAGCTGGCTTTGGTGGGCGCTCGTATGGAGCTGACGCGGCCCGATGGCGAGACGATCAGCTATCAGATCCCGAACAAGAACCAGTGCAAGCAATGCCACGTGAAGGACAAAGTGGTCACGCCCATCGGTCCCAAATCGCGCAACCTGTCCCGCGACTGGCTCGAAGCGCAGGCCAGCTCGGGCCGTATGAAAGCTTTGCCAGCGGTGCACGACACGGTGCCGCACTGGGACGCCCGCGCAGACAATCCCGACAAGGAAGCGCTCGCGCGCGGCTATCTCGACGTCAATTGCGCGCATTGCCACCAGCCCGGCGGCAGCGCGTCGAACAGTGGGCTCGACTTGCGGTGGGAACAGAAAGACCAATACGCGGTGGGTATCCGGAAGCCGCCTGTGGCCGCCGGACGCGGGGCGGGGGGACACAAGGTCTCAATCTCGCCGGGGGATCCGGACGCGTCGATCCTTGTCTATCGTATGAGCTCGACCGAAGCGGGCGTCGCCATGCCGGAGCTTGGCCGGTCGACAAACGACGAAGAGGGTATCGCGCTGATCCGTGAATGGGTTGAAGGGATGGGACCGGCTTCATGAAGTGGTTTTTGCGCGTTCTAGGCGTTCTGGTCGCCTTGTTGGTTGTCCTGTTCCTCGTTTTCCGTACCCCGGACACCGATCGTGAGGCGATGATGGCGAAGTACGGCGCTGAGCCGTCGCAATTCATCGAACTACCGTCCGGCCAAACCTTGCACGTGCGCGACGAGGGGACAGGCGAAGGCCCCCCAATTGTCTTGATCCACGGCGCCAATTCGAGCCTGCACACATGGGACAAGTGGGCCGACGCGCTCAAGGCTAATCACCGGGTTATCCGTTACGATACGGTTGGTCACGGACTGACCGGGGCGGCGGTGGATGGCGACTATTCCAAGGGACGATATGTCGCGGACTTGGATGCCTTGGCTGATCACCTTGAGCTTGAGAGCTTTGTGGTCGCGGGCAACTCTATGGGTGGTTGGATGTCCACCTCCTATGCCATCGCCCATCCCGAAAGGGTCGCAGGCCTTGCGCTGCTTGACGCGAGTGGAGCGCCGCGCAAGCCAGATGAAGGGCGCCTCTACCTCGGGGCTACCATCGCGCAAACGCCGGTGCTCAACCAGGTTATGACCATGGTCACGCCGCGCAATCTCGTGCGTTCAAGTCTTGAAGATTCGGTCGGCGATGCGTCCGCGATAAGCGAGGAAGAGGTTGATCGGTATTGGGAATTGCTGCGCTATCCGGGCAATCGGCAAGCGGTGGTCGACCGCGCCAATTCTTCGCGGGGGGGACCGTTTGACCCAGCG
Organism: Pseudomonadota bacterium; assembly: GCA_039033755.1. Classification (GTDB taxonomy): domain Bacteria; phylum Pseudomonadota; class Alphaproteobacteria; order Sphingomonadales; family Sphingomonadaceae; genus Erythrobacter. Next base: position 75,806 of record JBCCBZ010000018.1, read on the forward strand.
GAAGTGGCCGGGCTCACGATGCCTTCGCTCATTATGTGGGGGGCTCTTGATCAAGTGACCCCGCTCAGCGGAGCGGAGTGGTACGCCGAGCACCTGCCGAACGACACTTCGATCATCTATGACGCGGTCGGCCATTTGCCGATGGAAGAGGCGGCAGAAACCTCGGTTGCGGACTTCGAAAAGTGGCTGATTAACCTCAAAGAAACCATCGAAGTGCCCGAGGCAAAAGAATAATTCCTACCCTATGGACGCGTGAGAGCGATCCTCGCTACACCTCGATTGACGGCTAACCGGATTCGAGGAAACAGCACTTGCGCAAATTGGGTATGATCGGCGGCATGAGTTGGGTGTCGACCGGCATCTATTACGAGCGGATCAATCGTATCGTGCAAAAACGCGCGGCACCCATGGCGAGCGCGCCAATGCTGATTGAGAGCCTCGATTTCTGCCAGTTATACGCCATCCGCGAAGACAAGGATTGGAAACGCGCAGGCAGCGTGCTCGCCGAAAGCGCCAAACGGCTTGAGGGCGCGGGCGCGCAGATGCTGATCATCAACGCCAATTCCATGCACAAGCTGTATGACGATGTCGCCGCGGCGGTGGGCATTCCGATCCTGCATATCGCCGAATGCGTGGGTGCCGCGCTGAAAACGTCGGGCCACAAAAACGCGGCGTTGTTGGGCACGCGCAACGTGATGACGGAAAGCTTTTATCGCAAGCGGCTGGTCGCCCAAGGTGTCGACCTGCTTCCGCCCGATATGGCCAACGTCGAAATGCTCGACAGGATCATTTACGATGAACTGATGGTGGGCAAAGTCACCCGTGATGCGCAGCGTTCGTTGAAAAGCCTCATCACCAACAAGGCGCAGGAAGGCGCGGACGCGATCGTGCTGGCGTGCACGGAATTGGACCTGGTTGTTGACGTTGATGCAAACGTCCTGCCCGTCTTCGACTCAACCCGGATTCATTGCGAAGCCGCCGCAAACTGGGTCCTTGAACAGGACGCCGGTTAATATATTGCACTTTGTCGTCAGACGAACACGGGTTGTCGCGTTTTTACAATTCGACAGGGTGCAACATACGATTGGTAAGCCTACGTCATCATTAAACCACAGCGTCACACTGTGATGCGCGGTTTCGGGTCTTCGGGTCGCAATCCGACAGATCCGTGGGGCCGCTTGCCACCCCCCAAAGCACCCGGCGAGCGGCCCCCATCGATCTCACCTTTTTCCAGCGATGGCTCAACAGGGCACCTGTCCACCTTTATTCACGGGCAGACGAGCGAGTTCACGTCCTGTTCCCGTTGAGCGCGACGGCCCTCACGCCTAGTTGAAAAGGCGTGATGAACAGCGCTCCTTTTGCCGCCGATCCCGCCGCGCATGGCGGCCGTGAGTTCAGGACGGCGCGCGCATCGGCTCACAGCCAGCCCATGGGGCAAAGCGCCTTGCAGAACACCTCGTCGGGGGCCGAGGTTCGGGGGCCGCGCACCGATTTCCAACGCGACCGTGATCGCATCGTCCATTCGATGAGCTTTCGCCGACTCAAATCGAAAACGCAGGTTTTCATCGCACCTGATGGCGACCATTTTCGTACGCGTCTGACGCACAGTCTGGAAGTGGCGCAAATTGGCCGTGTGATCGCGCGCACCCTAGGGGTTGATGAAGATCTGACAGAGGCCTTGTGCCTGGCACACGATATGGGTCACCCGCCTTTTGGTCATGCCGGCGAAGACGCGCTGAGCGAGGCGATGGAGCGGTTCGGCGGGTTCTGCCATAACGCGCAGACGCTGCGCACCGTGATGCGGATCGAGAACCCTTACCCTGAGCACGATGGGCTCAACCTGACCTGGGATTGTCTGGAAGGCCTTGCCAAGCACAATGGCCCGGTCACGCAGCCCGGTTGGGCTTTGGCTGAACTGGACGCGGCGATTCCTTTGCGGCTCGATGAATGGCCCTCTCTCGAAGCGCAGATCGCCGCGGTATCCGACGATATCGCCTACGACAATCACGACATTGATGACGGTCTTCGCGCCGGGTTTTTAAGCCTGGACGATCTGATGGAGCTTGATCTGCTGGCCCAACAATGGCGTGCGGTTGAGCGGCGCTTTCCCAACGCCTCGCGCGAAAGGCAGTTGCGTGAGCTTGTGCGCGATCAGATCGGGTTGATGGTCAACGATGTGCTCGAACACACGCGTAAACAGGTGCAAGGCCTCTCATCAGTGGAAGAGGTGCGCCAGGCGGGTCGCCAACTCGCCGGGTTTTCGCCAGACATGGGACGCGAGGAACGCGCTCTGAAGGCTTTTATGTACGAAAAGCTCTATTACCACCCTGAACAGGTCGCCGCGGCGGAGCGTGCACGCGATGTGGTGACCCGGTTATTCACGGCCTATTCGCAAAACCCTTCTTTGATGCACACGCGTTGGAGAGCCGACCTGCCCGATACGGAGCCGGAAAGGTCGCGCGTAATCGCCGATTTCATCGCGGGGATGAGCGACCGGTTTGCCATCCGCGCGTGTGAAAAAATCTATGGCAAGCAGCCGGAGGGTCTCGTCAATGTATGAGCGTATCGGCCTTGTCGGCGCGACCGGCCTGATCGGGCGCACGCTGATCCAAATTTCCAGCGCGGGCGAAGTCGCGCGTATCGTGGGCATTGCCCGGCGCGAAATTGAGATGCCCGAAGGCGCGCGGATGGAATTGTTCGTCGCCGAGACCGAGAAATGGGGCGAAGTGCTGGCGGCGGTGAAGCCCAAGGCTCTGGTCTGCGCATTGGGCACGACATGGCGCAAAGCGGGCAAAAACCAGGAGACTTTTCGCGCGGTGGATCAAGATCTGGTTCTCGAAACAGCGCGGGTGGCGCACGCGGCGGGCGTGACCAATATGGTGCTCATCAGCGCGGCGGGCGCGGACCCAACCTCAAAGAACTTCTACCTGCAAGTCAAGGGCGAGACCGAGGCGCTGGTCTCCAAGGTCGGATTCAAGCGACTGGACATTTTGCAGCCCGGTCTGCTGCGCGGTTCGCGCGCAGATGATTTCCGCTTTGCGGAGCGTATGGCGCTGACATTCAGCCCGGTGATCGAGCCGTTGTTGCCGGCCAAATACGACGCCTTTCGACCGATCGACGCCGATTTGGTGGCCGAAGCGGCGCTGGGATTGTCGTTGCGTAAAGCCGCCGGGCGGTTCACCCACGATAACGATGCGATGCGCCGCGCGGCGCGCGAGTGGCGCGGAAAAGAAGAAACGGTGTAGTATGGATTGGGCGCTTGTGTTTCGGATCGCGAACATCGCCGCGCTGGTTGCGTGGATTGCGCTCATTTTCCTGCCGCGCTGGCCCGCTCTGCTGTCCGGGCTGCTCTATCTGGTCGTGGGCGGGTTGTGCGCGCTCTACGCCGTGCTGCTGATCAGTGTGCTTGGCGGACTGATCCCTGCAGGGAACGGCGGCGCGGATTTCACCACCATCGAAGGTGTGCGCTCGATCTTTGGCAGCGATGTCGGTGTGGTGATTGGGTGGACTCATTACCTCGCCTTTGACCTGTTCGTAGGCCTGTGGATCGCCCGCGACGCGGATGCGAAGTTTTTTGCCCGCTGGTTTCAGGCGCCGATCCTTTTGGCGACCTTCATGGCAGGGCCGCTGGGCCTGGTGTTATGGCTGATCGTGCGTGAGCCGCGCGCGCGGGCCAAGGGCCGCTTCTCATAGCCCTTTGCCCTAGGGGAAAACCGCTGGACGGCGCAGGGTTCGCTGCTAGTCTCGTCTTCAATTGAAACCCGTTTGGAGAGAGACGGCAATGGCGGACAACCCCACCCAGAACTTTATCACGTTTGACGAATATTTGACCTATTGGGCCGGCGCGCGGCCCGATGGCATCGCGGTGGAGGAAGCGGACCGCCGCACAACGTACGCGCAGGCCGATGTGTTGACGCGCCAGTTGATCGCGTTCCTGCAGAACCAAGGGATTGGCCCCGGCGACCGGATCGCGTGGCTGGGTAAGAACGCCGATCATTACCTGCTGTTGCTTTACGCCGCCGGCCGCATGGGCGCGGTGATGGCGCCGGTCGGCTGGCGGCTCGCCCCGCCCGAGATTGGCTATATCCTCAGTGACACGGGCGCAAAGCTCTTGGTCGCAGCGGAAGAATTCCTCGATACGGCCAAAGCGGTCAGCGCCGGGATGGAAAACGGCCCGCAAGTGTTTGAGGCGTTTGAGACCTTCAAAGTCGCCTCATCCATGGAACCGGTTAGCTATACCGCGCCGGATGCGGACGCGCCGATCTTGCAACTCTACACCTCGGGCACGACCGGCAATCCCAAAGGCGCGCAGCTGTCGAACCGCAACCTGTTCAGCCTTCGCAAGCCCAGCCTTGAGGAAAACCTGCCCTGGCAGAACTTTGAGGACACCGACTGCATCCTCGCCGCGATGCCGATCGCGCATATTGGCGGCACCGGCGTCGCCGCCATCGCGGTCGCCAATGGCGTGCGCATTCATATCCTGCCCGAATTCACCCCACTGGGTGCGCTCGAGGGGATTGAGGGCGGCGCGACGTTGATGTTCCTGGTCCCCGCTGCGATCCAGATAATGATCCAGCATCCCAAGGCGGCCACCACCGATTTCTCCAACTTGCGCTATCTCATGTACGGCGCCGCGCCGATGCCGCTGGAGCTGCTGAAAGAGGCGGTGCGCACCATGCCTGACACCGGCTTTATGCAGGTTTACGGCATGACCGAGACGACGGGCACCATCTCGCTGCTTCCGCCTGAGGATCACGATCTCGAAGGTAACGAGCGTATGCGCTCGGCGGGGAAAGCCGTGCCGGGTGTGCAGATCGAAGTGCGCGGCGAAGACAACGCCGAAGTCCCGCGCGGTGAAATCGGGGAAATCTGCATCCATTCGCCCTCCAACACCGCCGGTTATTGGCAATTGCCCGAAGCGACCGCGAGCACCATTGATCCCGATGGCTGGCTGCACACGGGCGATGCCGGGATCATGGACGCGGATGGCTATGTCTACATCCAGGACCGGATCAAGGACATGATCATATCGGGCGGCGAAAACGTCTATCCGGCCGAGGTTGAAAGCGCGATCTACGGCCACCCCGCCATTGCGGAGGTCGCGGTGATCGGCATTCCCAGCGAGAAATGGGGAGAAGAGGTTAAGGCCTGCTGCGTGGCCAAACCCGGTATGGAGATCGATGCAAACGACGTAATCGGCTACACCCGCGAACGCATCGCGCCGTTCAAGTGCCCCAAAAGCGTCGACGTGATCCCGGAAATGCCCCGCAACGCGAGTGGAAAGATCCTACGTCGCCAATTGCGCGCACCCTATTGGGAAGGGCAGGAGCGGCAGGTCAACTAGGGCCGCCGCCCCGCGTCCAGCGATGAAGAAACACGCCCCCGCTGCCCTTCGCAACCGCGAGGCGATCCTTGCGGTGCTGCGCGAGGAATTGCCGGAAAGCGGAACCGTGCTCGAAGTGGCGTCCGGTTCGGGTGAGCACGCGGTGTTCTTTGCGCACGCTTTTCCGGATCGGGATTGGCAAGCGTCCGATCCCGCGCCTGACGCTCTCGCCTCTATCGCGGCCTATCGCGAAGAGGAGGGCTTGCCTAACTTGCGGGCACCGTTGGAAATCGATGCGAGCGCTCGCAACTGGCCCGTATCGGATGTCGCCGCAATTTTGTGCTGCAATATGGTCCACATCAGCCCGTGGCCGACAACGCAGGGGCTGTTTGCCGGCGCTGCCCGCGTATTGAGCGGCAAGAACGCGCCGCTTATCCTCTACGGCCCATATTTTGAGCAGGTGGTGGAACCGGCGCCGTCCAATCTGCAATTCCATCACGGCTTGCAGGCGCGCGATCCGTCCTGGGGTATTCGCCATGTCGAGGATATGGATACGCTAGCGACACAGCACGGTTTCAGTCGAAGCGCGCGGCACACCATGCCAGCCAACAATCTGACGCTGGTCTATCGCAAAGCCTAGAATCTGGGCGGCAATGGTTTGCCGGTTGGCCCTAGCGCTTAGCTGATGACTTCTTCGCCCTTGCGACCGACGGATTCGATGTCTTCGCCAAGACCCTGAACCGTGTTGCAGGCGGCCAGCGCCATCGCGGACGTGGCCAGAGCGATAAGCGCGAAAGCGCGTTTTGAAGAGTGGCGTTTGATCATGCTCGTCATCTAGGCCGCTTCGGCCTCCTCCCGCCGCTTTTGTGCGAGAAGACGTTCTCTATACGCGATTAACGCCCCCGCGCCGATTATCAAAGGGGCCGCGATCCATAGGCTGGTCGGCGGCGTGCGCTCGAAAACATAGAAGCCATACATCGTTGCCCAAAGCAGAGAGGTGTAGTCCATCAGCAGGATTACCGACGCTGAACCAAAGCGCAGACTGGCGGTGAGCAGCATTTGCGCAACCGCCCCGCATAGCGCCATCGCGACGATTATCAGCCAAGTTTCGGCGTCATGCGGCGCGTAGACGAAGGGCAAGGCCAGCGCGGAGAGTGGTGCGGTCAACGCGGCAAACCAGAACACAATCGACCATGGCGCTTCGGTTTTGTTGAGATCTTGAATCTGAAAGCTGATCAGGGCCACCAAAAACGCCGCGATAAGGCCAACCGTCGCGCCAAACGGGTCGATAACCGCGCTTCCGGGCTGGGTGAGGACCAAAACCCCGGCGAATCCTAAAGCGACAGCGGCCCAGCGATATTTTCCGATCTTTTCGCGAAACAGCACTACGGACAGAAGCACCGCAAAGAACGGGCCGGTGAAACTGAGTGTGGTCGCCTCGGCCAGCGGCAACAGGACGACCGCGCCGTAAACAAAAAACATGCCGGTGATGCCGTAAATTGCGCGCCGCATATGCGCCGGGAAGCGCTTTGTGCGCACCGATCCCATTTGGCCAAGGGCAAGCAACACGATCGTAACCGCGGCTACGGTGATCGCCTGACGCCAGAACACCAGCTCGGCCAGATGCACGCCGCGCGTGCTAGCCAGTTTCAGCAGCATTCCCATCGTCGCCAACGCCAATGCGGTGAGCAGCCGCAATCCTAACGCAAGGAAAGGGCGGGGGCGGGCGATAGTACCATCCATGAGTGCTGGAGCGCTTGGCGCACACGGCGGCGTTGCGCAACTCTTGTCAGTGCTTACATGGCGCAGATCATGTTTGATCCGATCACCGATTTCTGGCTTTCCAGTGACGCCACACGGCTGTGCGTGCTGGGCGCGGTAAGCTGGGTGATCGCGGGATGGGCAGGGTTTATGGAATTGCGGCGCAATCGAGTGCGCCCGCTTGATCGGTTGGAGCGGGTGGGGTGGATGCCTTGGCGATCGATATTCTTGGCCGGGATGTTTCTGGGCGGCGGGTTTCTGGCGACCGGCGTGCCACCTCTGCTGGCTGAGCTGTGAGGTTTGATGGCGCGCTGCGAAAGCTCGTGCTCTCCTGATTCGTAGTCCAAAACCGACCCAAGAGCGGCCGGATTGTGCTGCGACAACCTTGCCTAGCGCGCTCCCGCTATGGCTGTTCCGGAACGCGCAAACAGATGGCCGCGCATGAATCTTTGCGCGGGCACCTCGATGTGGCGGTGAAGAATGTCGGCGACCAAAAGGGCTGTCCCTATTCCGGCAACCACGGTTATCGTTCCGCTAAGGTCCGGCAAGAGATATAGAAGATTGCCAACAAAGATATAGATCGGGATATGCACGATATATATCGCGTAGCTTCGCGATCCGAGCCATTGAAACGCGCGCCCACGCAGCCAGACGAGGCGAGGCGCAAGGATTATTGCGGCCGGCCAACACAGAACTGTCTCAATCAACAGCGATGACATCGAACCATCCAAGAGAAGGAAAGGTGCAAGGCAAAGGCACAGCGTGGGCGTCGATATCGCGCCAAGAGGGTCGCGATATCGATAGACAAGCGTGCCCAGAAAAAAGCCCAGCAGCCCGCGTCCGATATGCAGCGTTTCACCGCTCCAAGTCAGTGCCAGGCCTGTCATCGCGAAGACGATCGAGCCTGACAAGAACACCAACCGGTTCTTTTGAAAGGCCAACGCAGCGAATAGCCCGTAGCAAATCAACTCTACTGAAATTGACCAAACTGGCGGGTTCAACACTTCGATGTCGGGCAAAAATACATGCAGAAACGCCAGCGACATTAAGACGTTATAAGTTGTCGTGCTTGCATCGTCTCTCAACATCAGCGCGGTGAACAGCAACACCGCTGCGTGTAGGGGCCACAAGCGGCTGATGCGCGCGGATGCAAATTCGCCAAGGCTAACGCCCGCGCGCAAGACTCCATCGCGCAAATAGCAATGTGCGAAAATGAACCCTGAGAGCACGAAGAACAGATCAACAAGGTGCCATCCTTTAAGGAGGATCAGGTCCATGCCCCAGACCGAGCTGAGCGGGTTGGGCAAGCCTTGCAGCGCAACGCGAAGATGAAAAATCGCAACACCCAAGGCCGCTAGCCCGCGCAGTCCATCGACTTCAACGAGCCTTTGATTGGGCGTTGCTGGTGTCACGATGCAACCTAGGTTAGGTTTACAGGCAAGCTTCCAAATACGCTTGATCAAACCCGAACTGACGCGCTTTTTCGAGCGTGTAGGGGCGCAGACCGCTGGAGCGGAATTCGCCCAGAATCTTGCCGTCTTCGCTTTCGTCCAGATATTCGAACTTGAACAGTTCCTGCGTGACGATGACCTCGCCTTCCATCCCGATCACTTCGGTGATGTTGGTGGTGCGGCGCGAACCGTCGCGCAGACGTTTCACCTGCACGATCAGGTCTACCGATTCCGCAATCTGGCGCGAAATCGCCTCTTTCGGGATCTTGATGTCGCC
>JBCCBZ010000019.1:0-83518 GCA_039033755.1 Pseudomonadota bacterium
AGTTCGGCTTCTTCGGCGTCGTCGTGTAGACGCGCGTGCAGACACCGCGCTTCTGCGGGTTCTGCTCCATCGCAGGGACCTTGCTCTTGGCCTTCTGCGGAGTGCGGCCCTTGCGGACCAGCTGGTTAATCGTCGGCATAAGTACTCTTCACCGGGGCCCTAGGCCCATTAAAGCGGCGACATACGGGACGATCGACCATGTGGAACTATCGGTTCGTGCTTGACGTCATCCCCGCGAAGGCGGGGACCCAGCGAGATAAAGACGCCGCGAAGCGACAATCCCGCACCAAGCACAAACTGAAACGCTCCACCCAGATAATCGGCACGTTGGATCATCATGATCCGGCCACCGGGTTACTCTGACGGCCACCCCACACTCACCTTCAACTTAAAGTTGAAAACGAGCCCAATAGAAAAGGCCTTACCGCGAACCTCGCCTTCCCATGATGGGGAGCGAGGAGCGAGCAAGACCTGCGGGACGAACCGGCAATGTTCAGCTCTATTGTTTGAGGCCACCCACGGTGCATTTCACCACGGGTGGTCTCGGATGAGCGCGCCGTTAGGGGAAATGGGGGGTGGGGTCAAGCGTGTTGAGCGAGGCTCAGCAGGGTGACAACCCGAGGTGCTGCCGATAAGCCCCACACACAACACGAGAAGAACCATATCTTACATAGGGGCACTGTGGATGAGAGTTTCACTTGGACTAAGGGGCGTTTTTGCACTTAGCGCTGTAGCCGCGCTTACCGGTTGCGCCGCGCTTGAGAGCAACACGGCTGACACGATTTACACCGGCGGCACTATCATCACGATAAACGATGACGCTCCGAACGCTCAAGCGGTGGCCGTAAAAGACGGACGTATCCTCGCCACCGGTACCCTCGCTGATATGGACGCTTATGTCGGAGAGGCAACCAAGACGTTCGATCTCGACGGCCGCACTATGATCCCAGGCTTTGTCGACAGCCATGGCCATGTGGTGATGGGCGGGCTTCAAGCGCTTTCGGCAAACTTGTTGGCCCCGCCCGATGGGGAAGTGACCGATATTGCGAGCCTTTTGGCGACTATGAAGGACTGGACTAAGACTAACGAGGATGCGGTGGCCAAAGCCAAGATGATCATCGGCTTTGGCTACGACAACGCACAGCTTGCCGAACTGCGCCATCCAACGCGCGAAGAACTCGATACCGTCTCGACCGACTATCCTATCATCATCGTCCACCAATCGGGCCATATTGGGGTTGCCAATTCAAAGGCGCTGGAAATCGCCGGCATGACCAAGGACACCCCAAACCCCGCCGGCGGCGTGATCCGTCGCGCAGCCAATGGCGAGCCGAACGGCGTTCTTGAGGAATACGCCTTCTTCTCCGTCGTCATGCCTATGATGGCCAGCCTTGGGTCCGATGGTCTTCAGGAATTCGCCAGGGCGGGGAGCAAGCTTTGGGCGAGTTACGGCTATACCACCGCGCAGGAAGGGCGCGCAGCGGGTCCGGCGGTCGACGCGCTCAAGGCCGTGGGTGCCAAGGGCGAGCTTCCGATCGATGTCGTTGCCTTTCCCGATGTGCTGGAATCGAAAGAGTACATCAAGGCCAACATGGCCGATGCCTACGCTGACCGTGTACGCGTGGGGGGATGCAAGTTGACGATTGACGGATCACCCCAGGGCTTCACCGCGCTTCGAGACAAACCGTATTACGACCCCGTGGGAGATTATCCCGAAGGATACAAAGGCTACGCCGCCATCACGAACGACCAACTGACCGACGCGGTAGATTGGTGCTATGAAAACGGGTATCAAATCCTGGTCCATTCGAACGGCGAAGGCGCGTCCGATATGCTGATCGCCGCGTTGCGAGGCGCGCGCGAAAAGTACGGCGATCCCGGCAACAGGCCCGTCCTTATCCACGGCCAGTTTCTGAGAGAAGACCAGCTTGACGCGTATCAAGAACTGGGAGTCTTCCCCTCACTTTTTCCGATGCACACCTACTACTGGGGCGACTGGCACCGGAACCACACAGTGGGTCCCGAGATCGCCGAGAACATTTCGCCCACGGGTTGGGTCCGCCAACGCGACATGATGTTTGGTACGCACCATGATGCACCGGTCGCGTTCCCCAACTCCATGCGGGTGCTCGACGCCACAGTGACCCGGCGCACCCGATCTGGCTACATTCTTGGCAAAGATCAGCGTGTCGATGCTCTCACTGCGCTCAAGGCGATGACAATTTGGCCCGCTTGGCAGCATTTCGAAGAGAACGAAAAAGGCAGCATCGAGGTCGGCAAGCAAGCCGATTTCGTCATCCTGTCCGCTGACCCAACAGCGGTCGAGCCTGAAACCATTGCCAACATCAATGTGCTGGTCACGATTAACGATGGGGATGTCGTTTATGAAGCATCCAATGAGGTAGCGCAAAAGAGCGCTGTCGAGGACCTTGTGTCTCGCAACCCCGATCTTGCCCATGCGATGAAAGACGCGTTGTATGCCGGTTTCGCCGGACGAACGGTTTTACACTCCCACCGCTATCTGAGACGACGCCCCGGATGGTGGCCGATGGCTATGGCGCAATAAGTAGGCACCGCTATTCTGACGGGTCCTGAGCCCGTGTCGATGATCCGGTTCGGCTCCCAGCAATTTAAAGTCGGCTCAGCCATAATGAGGCTGATCGAGAGGGGTTTTGGCGTGATGAATGGGGCCTTTGACCAAGAGTAGGAAGAGTCTTTGTTTCATGCAGCCCCATCCGGGGCTGCGTCTTCGGTGCTATTCCCTCCGGCCCATCTGGGCCTGCGGGGCACCTGCGGGCGGGCGTTTTTGTTTGTCCTATCGCTTCGCTACTTGAGGACGGTCGCCCTTGCGAAATCGTAGATTTCGTTATCCCGCTCCACCTCGCCGCATAGCTCCAAGACGCTTGGCGCGTCCTAGCTACCGGAGCGCTAGGAACGGTTTGTGACAGCAAACCGCAAGCGCGACCGCGCGCCCGCAGGTGCCCCGGAGGGGAAGATTCCCCGGAGGGAACAGCACCGAGGATGCTCGCCCGGATGGGCGAGCGTAAAACAAAAACACAAAACTTTTCCACCCGCACCCAACCCTTCCGCATAGCGCCCAGCCCCACGCGCAACCCCCTCAACAAAAACCATTTTCCTACACCGGCTTAATCTGCACAATGCCGTCGGGCTATGCCAAAGCCCCCTGCTCCCGTCCCCACTCGCAAAATCCCCGGTCAGGCCACCAGCCGCGTCGCCTTTGAGAGCGAGCCGCCCTCGCCCGATGATCCGTTGCTCGCCTTTGAGCCCTACATTCACAAGGCGCCGCGCTCTAACTCGATCACGCCGGATTTGCAGCGCGAATTTGTCGCGCATCTGGCGGCGACGGGGCTCGTCAACGCGGCGGCGCGGCATATCGGGCGCTCGATGGAGGCGCTGTACAAGCTTCGGCATCGACCGGGCGCGCAGGGCTTTGCCAAGGCGTGGGACCGGGCGGTGCAGATGGGGGTGGAGCGGCTGGAGGACACGGCGCTGGCCCGTGCGATTGAGGGCTCGGAGCGGCATATCATCCGGAACGGCGAGATCATCGCGACCGAGCGCACGCATAACGAGGCGCTGGTGATGTTCTTCCTCAAGACGCGGCTGGCCGATCGCTACGCGCCGTCCGCGCATGTGGGGCCGGGCCATCCGCTCTACGAAAAGGCGGCGCGCGCAGCGGAGGCGGACCGGATCGCGGCGGAAAACCATCCGGACGAGATCAAGCGCATTCAAGAGAGCCTCAACGCCAAAGTGATGCAGTGGAAGCACGAGCTGGTCGACGAATGGAACGCGCAGGTGCGCCAGTGCAACGCGGAGCACGACCTAAGCCTTCCGACAATGGGCCGCGATGGGAAGCTCGAATTTCCCACTTCGTCGTAGCGAGCCGCTTCAACTCTTTGTAAGGCCCTTCCAACCCAAGCCGCGGTGGCCAGATCCGGGACGCAATCAACGAGGAACGATGGACCCCACCCCACTCAGACGAGCAAGGCTGTGTCTCAGGGGCCTGCGACGCCGGTATCTGCCAAAGAGTGAGGCCGCGTTTTCGCAGGTGGACGTGCTGGTCTTCTCCCCCGGAGGCGTTGGGACGACGCTTTTGATCCAGGAGCTGGGCCGCTACGTGCGCGTCAACCGGCCGCACGATCGCGACGGTCTCAAGCACCTGCCCACCCCTCGCAATCTGCCAGCGCGGGTGAAGGTTGTGTTCGTCACCGGCGCTTTTGACAGCGTTTGTCAAAGCCTTGAGCGCAGAGGGTTTTTGCCTGGCCAACTGGCTAAGCTGGGCAGCCCACTCGGCCCCCTTCTGCCCAAGGCACGGGCGCGCGCCGCTTTACGCGCCCTTGTTAAGCGGCAAAAGCAAGCGTGGTCGCGCCTGCCACCCTCGCAAATCTTGTTTGTCGACTACGATGAATTGTAGGAGCGATTGCCAGCGATCGCGGCGCATGCGTCGCTTGATCCCGAGATCTTCGCGCGCGATTTTCCACCGCGCCGCGAACGCCTGTCACAAAGCGCGGGCGGTTTTTAAGGCTTCTCCCACTCGCGTTGAAGCAGACCGTACCAGTAGACATCGCACAGGCCGATATGGGTGGAGTCCTGCTCGCGGAAATGCGCCTCGCGGGTGAAGCCAAGCGCCTCGAGGAGGTTCACAGACGGCGTGTTGCGCACGTCAACCTCAGCGGTGAGCTTGCGCGCGCCGCCTTGCTCGATCGGGCGGCTGAAGAGGTGCCGGATCAGCGCAAGAGAGCACTCCTTGGCGATGCCCTCGCCCTGGCGATCCATGACGGTGATGTAGCCAATCTCGAACACGGGTCCGGCGGGGTCCTCGGGCAAGCGCGGGACGGCGACCAGACGCGCGACCGTATTCTTGTCCGCGTCCACCGCGATCCAGGTAAGGCCGGGCCAATCAGGCTCAGCCAACCAACCCCACAGCTCCTCTTCCGAAGCGAACCGCTCACGGCTGAGATAGCGACATTGCTGCTCATCGTTAAGCGTCGGAAACAGCGCCGCCGCATCGGAGCGCTCCAGAGGCCGCATGACGAAACGGGGAGTGATGAGAGTGGGCACATCGACCATGCAGGGCGCTATCCGGCTTTGCACGGAAAACTGCAAGGTCGCGCAGTGGGCGAACTCGACTCGCCGCATATCGAGAACCGCCCCATAAAAGGTGGTTTAACTAACCCGATATGGCAGCGCACCCATAAAACCTTTTAATTTCCGAACCTAAAACCATATTCTCGAGATATTTTACCATCAAACAGTCGACTAATGTTTAATCAAATTTCGTCTCTTTTCTACAATATCGAATACCCATTGAGTTCTATTTAAAAATCAGTCTTGATAATTTGGATCTTTTTATTTCGTTAATTTGTTTCTTGTGCTCTTCGGGCCGTTTTTATCATTGCTTTGATGGGGGTTTGTTATGCGGTTTTCAAAATGGTTTACTCTACTTCTAGCCCTATTCGCGATCCAGTCCTCTCCGGCGATGGCGCAGTACGCGGAAGAGGACGAGTTCTTCTACGCGATGCAAGGCGACTTCAACTCGCTCGACGACCTTCGGGTATGGCGTGTCCAACTTCGCATCCGAACCGCTGATCGGCCGAAAGCCGGAACCGATTCCAAGGTCTATGTGAAGATGACCTCAGGCAACCAGCGCTTCTATTTGTCGCGGGGAGGAGACGACCGAAAGAGGAACAGATGGGAGGTCTATGATGTTGTGCTCGCTGACACAGGATCGGGAGCGTCGCTGATCGAAACGGTCGGAGACATCACGCAACTGACGCTTGGCATCAACGGTAAAGACATCTGGAAATTCGACCGCATCGAAGTGCTGATCAACAACCCTTACGACCGTGACGTCACAAACGAAGGCGAAAGCCCCTACACTGTGTATCGGTATAACGCTTTCCAGGAAATCGCGAACAGGGACGGCTACGACGCGGAGTTCTCTCTGCCAGGCGCGACACTTCGTTCGCACAGCCGGTGGGCGTTGAACGACAAACTTCTCAATTTTCCATGGGTCACAACCTTAGGCCGGGACAATCTTGGTTTTCAGAGAGAAGTGCTCGAAGAAATATTAGAGGCCGCGATCGGAAATGAATTGTCGCCCGGAGGTGAACTGTCAAAAGCGAGATGGGGACGAAAGCGTGGACGCTCGCACGTCGGTCTTAAACACAAGAAAAGCTTCCCCGACGAAGTCGCGAGGCTGGACGTCGATATTCATCCGTCTCGGCTCGTCGATGTCGAATTGAAGTTTCGTCTGGGGTGCGATGGCAATCGAATCTCTGCCGAGATCATCAAGACGAAAGCGAAGACGTCCTTGCTTGGAAAGGTGTTCGCGACCACGGCCTTTGGATCCATCCAATTCGGTCTGAACAGGCTGTTCGATAACACAGGGCGGAATTTCCTGATCGACTCTGGAGCTTGTATCGCGCCGCGGTTTTCAGACGATCACCATCTGATATTTGTCGGTTGGCGTGGGTAGCCAGTGAAAAGGCGCTGCCGGCACCTTCACCGAACACAGCGCCAGATGGGTGCCCATTGAAATTACGTCGTCAAATGCCCGACGAGCGCCTTCACCTTCTTGCTGCGCCATTGCGGCAGCGGGGCGACCAGCCAATAGGCGCGTTTGCTTTCGACCGGATCATCGAGCGCGACCAGTGCGCCGTCTTCGATCGCCTGTTCGACCAGCGCAAGTGGCAGCATGGTGCGCCCCATGCCGGCGAGCGCGGAGCTCATCGCCTGGCCGGCGCTTGAGGTCTTGATGCAGGCGGCGGTGCCTTCGGGAAGACCGGCTTCGGGCCAGTCAATCCAGGCGTCGCGCGCTTGCGGCGCGGCCACCAGAACCTTGAGCGCGGGCGCCAGCTGCACGCCTTCCAACTCCCCGGGCCCGGCGATAAAGCGGATCGCCAGATCAAGGTTCGCCTCGGTGAAATCCGATCCTTCATCGGGCGCCAGAATATACTGCACGCCGGGCGTCTGCGCCTGAAACGGCGCGATACGAGGCGCAAGCCAGGCGGCGTAGAATTCGCGGGGAGCGGCGATGGTGTAGCGGTCCGAAGCCTGGCCCGCCTGCATGGCGTCCACGCTCTCTTCAAATTTGAGGAAACCCTCGCGCAGCGAGTCGAGCCCAGCTGTACCTTCCGGTGTGAGCTCCAACCCTTTGGACGTGCGCCGAAACAGGACGACGCCAAGATGATCTTCCAAAGCGCGGATTTGTTGCCCCACGGCGGCCGGGGTCACCGCCAGCTCATCAGCGGCGCGGGTAAACGAAAGATGACGCGCCGCGGCGTCATACACGCGCAGAGCGTTCAGAGGCAGATGCGTTCTTTTCACGAAAGCCCAACTAGGCTCGCGTCACCTTTGGGGCAAGTCATCAGCTGGTTTTAGGCCGTAAAGCAGACCTTTAAGGTCGTTCGCTATTCTCGACTACGAACGCTCAGCGGTTTCCGGCGCGGCGAGCGGGAAGTAGGGAATGCGCACCTCAATCGGCGATCCATCAGACCGTACAAAGGTGTAAAACCCTTCCATCGAACCGTGCGGCGTCGTCAGCGGACAGCCCGACACGTAATCGTGGCTCTCGCTCGGCGCGAGGGTCGGCTGTTCGCCCACAACCCCTTCGCCATCGACATGGTTCACCATGCCGCGCGCATCGGTGATACGCCAATGGCGCGTTTTGAGCTGCAGTGTCTCGTGCGAGCCATTTTCGATACGGATATGATAGACCCAGAACCACTTGCCCGCTTCCGGATGCGACTGCTCCGGCAGGAAGTTGACAGCAACCCGAACGGTGACCCCTTCGGAAACGGCAGCGTGTTGGAACAGCTCTTTCATATCGTCCTTTAAGGTAGCGCTTTTCATAGGTGCGACAAGGGACTCAACGCGAGTTTTCGTCGAGGTTTCCCGCTTGTGGCGAATTTAACCGAAATTCGACGGATCACTCCGCGTCAGGCGAAGCGTCTTTTGATCCGGCATTTGCCCCGGGTTTCAAATTGCCAGCCCCATCCACCTGATCGGCTGGATTGTGTTTGGCCAAGAAGGCATCGAGCGCGTCGAACCATTTCTGTTCGCTGTCCGCTTTGGAAAAGCCATGGCCCTCACCCTTGATAACCAGAGTCGTCAGTTTGGCCGGAGCTTTCTTCGCGGCTCTTACCATTTGCTCGTACTGTTTGAACGGGACGTTATCGTCGCGTGTCCCATGGCCAAGCAGCACGGGGCGGCTCAAGCCCTTCGCCAAACGGTAGGGCGAGTAATCCTTCAAATCGATCGCTTCATCGTCGCCTTCAATCTTGGCCGACCAGCGCTTGCCCGCTTGCCGCGTCATGACCCGGCGATCATATTGCAGCATGCGCGTCCAGTCGGTCACCCCGGCCCAGCTCGCCGCGCAAGCGTAACGTTCCGGATTTCGCAGCACGCCCCACAACGCCGCGTAGCCACCATAGGAACCGCCAACGATGCACACCCTCGCGGGATCGGCGATGCCTTCCGCCACGGCCCAATCCATCGCGTCGTCAAGATCATTTTGCATGCCGCGGCCCACTTCGCCCGCGCCCAAATCGTAGAACGCGGTGCCATAACCGCCACTGCCCCGGAAATTGGGCTGTAAGACCGCGTAGCCTCGATTGGCGAGGAACTGAACGTGATCGTCGTAGCGCAGCTCATCCCGGATGCCGAAGGGCCCGCCATGGGGGTGAATGATAAGCGGCAGGTTGGACGGATCGCGCCCCTTGGGCAATGTGAGATAAGCGCGGATGTCTGTGCCATCGCGCGCGGTGTAAGAGATCGGTTTGGGCTGCGCGAGATGGCGAAAATCAAGCTCGGGCCGGTACTGCGCAAACTCGTTCAATGCGCCTGTGTCGCGGTCATAGAAATAAAGCACCCCCGGATCGGCTTCGTTGCCCGCCGACACCAACATCTGGCGATCATCTTCCGAACGCGAAACCACCAAGACATCCATCCCGCCGAGCGCCTTGGTCAAGCGCTTGTGCGTCTTCTCATAGTCCTTGTCGAACCAGACTGTCCTCTGGCGGTCATCGGTGTAAACCACCGCCAATGGCGTCCCGTCCTTCTTGAACCAGACATCATCCACGTCCCAGTCCGGGTTTTCGTAATAGGTGTCGACGATTTCCCGCGTTTTGTAATCAAAGACGCGCAGCCCCACGCGCCCCTCGTCGTTTTCATCAAGGACATAGCCTTCGCTGCTGTTGCTGAGGATCTGGATCGCGTCGAAAAACCCTTCTGTGTCGCCGCTTTTAAGGCGGGCGATGCGTTCAAACTCCGCTCCGCTTGCATCCCGGTAGAAGATCGACAGCTTCTTGCGCCGCCAACCCATGCCTAGTCGGATGACGCCGTCATCGTCCGTGATCCAATAGTCTACGCCCTTTTTCGGCTTCAGCACCGGCGTGACGGCCCCGCCCGGCTTCAATTCATACCGATAAACGGCCGGTTCGGAGTTAAAGAGACGCCCCATCAGTTTGCGTCGTGTAGTTCCCTTGGAGCCCGGCGGTTGCTGCGCGATCAGAACTGATTTCTTGTCCTTTGCCACATGGATCAGATCGCCCCCATCAAACGCTTTCTGATCGTCCACCAGCGGCGTCGCGCGGCCTTCGCGAGGATAGGCGATGTACATCGTCGACGTCGGCACGATCGTACCAAAGACAAAGCCGATCCCTTGCGCGTTGATCAGCATCCGTTCGTTGTCGATCCAGCGATACCATTCGAGAAAGGTGCCCTTTCCAAAGTTGATCGCGTTAATCGGTGTGCGCGTGCGCGGGTCAATAACGGTGAGCTGCAATCGGCCTTCGGCGCGTTGGAGGATGGTAAGAGTGTTCCCATCGGGGGCGAGACGCGCGTTCCAAAACCCAGCCCTTCCGGCAAACGCTTCGGTCGAAATCAAAGGCGGTATGGAGGAAGGGTTTCCGGCGATCTCAGAGTCCTGCGCAAAGGCTGATGAAGGCAAACAGGCGCCGGTAGTCGCGGCCACTGCAAGAAGACAGGCAAGTATCCGCGCCGTTAGGTCGTAATAAACTCGAATCATTACCTTAGAGCCTACTTAGCTCCCATCCCAAATCAAGCCGGTCTGGCAGACGGGTCTCGCGCCGTCGTCGCTAAAATAGCTGTGCAGCCGACGCTGGCTATGCACACCATCCTCGGGACGCAAAGGCAGCGTATCATGCGCCAGAGCAAAGATTGATGGCTTCTTCGTTAGAGCATTGGAGTGGTGGGTTTAGGAGAGCATTTCCTCAATCTGTCCCAAGCGCTCTTTGCCGAAGAACATCTCATTCTCCCCCCCTTTGGGACCGACATACATCGTCGGAATACCAAACGAACCGCGCTCAACCGCGTCTTCGGTGTTGGCAAAGACCGCCTGTTTTACCTCGTCGGTCTGGATGCGCGCCATCATGTCGGCGGCGTCAAAGCCGATCTCCGCCACCGTAGCGGCCAGCGTTTCGGGATCGGTGATATCAACGCCCTCTTCCCACACCTTCGGCAGCATCGCTTCAATGAATTGCACCGCGCGACCATCTTGTTCCGCCGCGATGAGCAAGCGTTGCAAACTGATTGAGTTGAACGGGAATTTGGGGTGCAATTTGAACTTCGTCAGATTGTGCTTGGCGATAAAGCGCCGCATTTCCAGCGCGTCGTATTCAACCTTGCCCTTCACGTCCGCGTTACGGATCATCGGCGGCGCGTTGCCGGTCAGCTTGTGCATGCCGCCCAGGAACACCGGCGTGATGTCCAGCTCCGCCCCTGTGCGCTGCACCATTTCGCGCAGCGGCCACCAGATGAGGTAGGCGTTGGGGCTGACGAAATCGAAAATGAGCTCTACGCGGTTGGCCATGGTGTGCGTCTCCCGAATGTGTTGGGAGCGTGGGTGGCATGTGGGTCAGTGCGGCGCAAGTCTGAAAAGTAAACTTTTGTACTCCGCACTCCATCCGGGGCGCGGGGGCGCTGAAACGAAATCGGAGATTTCGCAAGCGCGACTGCGCACCCGCAGGTGCCCCGCAGCCCAAGATTGGGCGAAGGGAACAGCACCGAGGAGTTCGCCCGGATGGGCGAACAAACAAATCAATGCGGTGCGAGCCCCGTTTCCAAGCCCGTGCGATCTTCCAACGCAAACTTATCGACCAGATCCGCGCTCGCCGCGTTCAAACCAACGACACGCACATGGCGGCCGTTGCGGCGCATGCGGTCCACCGCTTTTTCCAGCGCGCCGATAGCAGAGATGTCCCAGAAATGCGCCTTGGCGACGTCGATGATCACGTCATCGGCGGGGTCTTCTTCCAGGCTTTCCGGGCCCAGCATGCGCTGAAATTTGTCGGCGCTCGCAAAGAAGATCTCGCCTTCGACGTGATAGACCGCCGAATGCGGGCGGCGCACGCGGTTGACCGTAAACAGGTCGCGCACCTTGTTGGCAAAGAAGATGCCCGACAAGAGCACACCGACCAGCACGCCCAACGCCAGATCTTTGGTCCACACGGTCACAATCACGGTGGCGATCATCACCAATGAAGAGGTCCAGGGATGGAGGCGCAAATTGGGGATCGAATTCCAGCTGAACGTGCCGATGCTGACCATGATCATCACCGCGACCAAAGCGGGCATCGGAACCTGACCGACATAGGGGCCCAGCAGCGACAGAAGGATCAACAGGAACGCCCCCGCGGTAAAGGTGGATAAGCGCCCTCGCCCGCCGCTCGCCACGTTGATCACTGATTGGCCGATCATCGCGCAGCCGCCCATGCCGCCAAAGCACGCCGCGACGATGTTGGAGAAACCTTGGCCCGCGCATTCGCGCTTCTTGTCGCTTTCGGTGTGCGTCATGTCGTCGACGATCTGCGCGGTGAGCATGCTTTCCAGCAGACCCACGGCCGCCATGGTCAGCGAATAGGGAAGGATGATTTCCAACGTTTCCAGCGTCAGCGGCACGTTCGGCAGTGCAAAACTGGGCAGGCCTTCGGGCAGCTTGCCCTCGCCCGCCACATTGTTGACCGGCAAGCCGAACCAGATGGTCACGCCGGTGAGCACAAGGATCGCGACCAGCGGGCTTGGAACCGCTTTGGTGATGCGCGGAAAGCCATAAATGATGGCCAACCCAGCGGCGACCATGGCCCAAGTCCACGGCCCCACGCCTTCGTTTCCAGGCAGCAATTGCGGCAATTGCGCCGCGAAAATCAGAATGGCGAGCGCGTTGACAAAGCCGGTGATGACGCTGCGCGAGACGAATTGCATCAGCAGGTCCAGTCGCAGGACAGCCGCGATCCCCTGAAAGATGCCCATCAGGATCGTCGCGGCGAACAGGTAGTCAACGCCGTGATCCTTCACCAAAGGTACGACCACAACCGCCACCGCCGCTGTCGCGGCTGAAATCATACCGGGGCGCCCCCCGACCAGCGCGATCACCATGGCAATCGCGACGCTGGCGTAGAGGCCCACGCTCGGATCGACGCCCGCAATCAAGGCAAAGCCGATCGCCTCAGGGATCAAAGCAAGCGCGACAACGATGCCCGCCAGAATATCGGCGCGCGGTTGCGCGAGCCAATCGCGCTTTAATGTCGCCGCGAAGGAGCGATCTTGAGCCATGGTCATTCCCGAAAAACTTGGAACGCATGCGCAACGCCGTCCCTTTGGAAAGCATCGCGAAAAGCGTGATGAAAAGGACGGTGTTTAGAACCGAATGCGCAGGCGTGCGGTCCCGTTCCACCGCCGTCGCGCGCGCCGCCTCTAAACGCGCCGCCCAAGGGAAGCAACGAAAAACACGGTTAAACCGGTGTTACCCGCGATTGGTACATCCGCGTTATCCTATCGTGTTGTAATTCTGTTTCATCGTCGGAAATCCCGCATCACGGGTGTCGCGTGCAAGCGCAATGCTCAGCAGGACAAGCTGTCGTTTCCAAGGGTCAGGCGGTGGACCCCAAGCCATCCGCCTTCTCCCAATGTGCATCTGGCCGAGGCGCTCTTTTTAAAGAGTGGCTCGGCCTTTTGCGTAGGTGGGCTACGTCCAGCGCACCGGATCAAGGGCCAAGAGCTGCGACACTTGGGTGTAGAGCGCGGGTTCGGTCCGTTTCAGATCGGTGGGCTTTTCGAAGAAGGTCACGATCGCTTCGGCGAAGAATTCCTGATGATTGGTCGCGCCGTAAGGGTCGATCACGGTGTCCTGTCCATGCTGCACACGGTCCAGATGACGTTGATAAGCTTCCAGCATGGCTTGCTCCCAACCTTCATAGCGCTGCCCCTTACGCAAGGCCGGGATGCCATTCGTGTGGCCCGTCAAACTGTCGAGCTGATGCGCGAATTCGTGAATGACGACGTTATAGCCATCATTGGGGTCCAGCCCCCCTTCGAGCGCATCGTCCCACGAAAGCACCACCGGCCCACGGTCCCAGCTTTCACCCGCCATATGAAATTCGCGATTGCGCACAGTTACACCGTCATGCGTATCGCGCCGAGTGCTGAAGACCGATGGATAGATCAACACGTTGCGCAAGGTTTCATACCACGCATCGCTGTTGACGATCAGGATGCAGGCCTGCGCCGCGATGGAAAGCCGCATCGCCTCCGTCACCTCGATCCCACCGTGACCGCGAAAAGTGATCTGGTCGAGAAACAGATTGATCTTGCCTTCCAGCTTGCCTTGCAATTGGGCTGGCATCCGGTTGACCAACGGCACCAGCCGATCCAGCGCCATTCGCTGTTCAGGCGTCAGCGAGGTGGCCAGGATTGTCTCACGTCGCCGCTGCTTATGCCGCGCGCGAAGCCAAAGCGCTCCGCCAACGAGCGCCAGGAAACCAAAGAAGTAAGGCAGAAAAGCCATGCCGGTCAAATAGGTACGCGCTCCGCCGCTTTGTAGGGAGTGACAGGCTGCCCTAAATCAGGTTCGCGCGCGTTTCGTCGCGATGCTTCTTCAAATATCGCATAAAGGGTGTACCGCCCGTGCCCACTTCGGTGTCGTTGCTCGCGTGTTTGAGACCCTGTTTGTTGATATAGCTTGCCGCGTACTCAAGGTGACGGGTGCGAAAGTCAGCGACGGCCTGAATGTTGGCGTTGTACGCGTCGGTCAGGGCTTTGGAGTCCACACGTTTGGCGAAGTCACGCAGATTACTGACCCGGCGCACGTCATCGATGAAGCGACGATGGCCCTGCGGTCGGTATTCGTGCAATTGATCAAGGAAAGCGCGCAGCGGGTCGGCGGCGTGACCGACGCCCAAAAGCGCGTCCATGCTGGGTACGATTGAGGATTGCGAGCCCGTCTGTCCGCGAAACGCCTGCGCCTTTGAACCGTATCGCTCGACCCCTTCATAGATCACACCATTGGGCAAGGCTGGGTTATCTTTCCACCCATGAATGTAGGGCCGCACGCGTTCAAAGTAGACGTAAGGGTCGCAGCGTTCGGGCATGCGATCGAACAGCGCGTTGATCTGCGCCCAAGTCTGCGCGGTCCTTTCCAATAGGTCGCGCGCCGTTCCCTCGTCCTCGTGTGCGGCGGCCTCGATGATATCACCAAACGCGGCAAAGAGTCGTCCGGCGCGCGCCTCAATCGCGACATGGACCAACACGAACCAAGCTTCATCCTGTCCACCAAGGAAGTTCTGCACCATCCGCAAATTGTCGAGGCCAAGCGGACGGTCCGCGTCGATTAGCGACCAATTGTCCAGAACATAGGAGCTGTAGGTCAGGAGCGGCTGCTGGCCGAGGCGATCCGCCAAAGCCACCATCGGTACGGCAAGGCTGGCAGGCAACCGACCCGCTGGCGTCGCCTCGCCCCAAATATAGGCCTGGATCATGAAGGCGTAGTGCACCGTCGCAATGCGAGCTTGCTCTGTCGTGAGCGCCGCCGCTGAGGACACATCCTTGGGATCGGGCAGCCGCGCCTCAAGCAATTCGCGAGTACGGCCAGTGGGCACGAAATCAGGCAGCTGCATCGCTACAAGCGCCGCGTCGGCCCAGACATCGGGCAAGGTGACAGAAGGCGCATCAAAACGACACAGAAAGCCGCGCTCGGCGGACATATCGTAGGTCGAAAGCGGTTGGATGGTTGCGCTTGGCGAAAGTTCGGTAAGCATTGTCTGAAACTCTCTCTAGATCTCTCTGACGTGAGAATACCGCCAATCGCGACGCATTTCCTTGCTTTTTGACTTGCTGTTTGCCGAATTTGATCAATATAATTCGACAATGGATCAATTTGACCGAACAATATTGCGTGAACTCGAAGCAGATGGACGCATCACCAACGCCAAGCTTGCGGACCGCATAGGCCTTTCCCCCTCAGCCTGTCTGCGCCGCGTTCAGGAACTCGAAGCTTCCGGCGTGATCAAGGGTTACCGCGCCGTTCTTGATCGGGTGCAATTAGGTGCCGAGGTCACCGTTTTCGTGATGGTGGGGCTATCCGCGCATCTGGCCAAAGACGCGCGCGCTTTCGAAACCGCAATGGAGGCCGCCGACGAAGTCCGCGAATGCCACAACATAACCGGCTCGGTCGAATATCTGTTGCGGGTCGAGGTGGAAAATCTTGAAAGCTATAAGGTTTTCCACACCGATAAATTGGGCGTGCTGCCGCAGGTGGCCAGCATCACTTCGCACATCAGCCTTGGATCATCGAAGGATTTGCGGGCTTAGATTTCCGCCGCGCTGAGCGCCTGGTCCATGTCCTCGATCAAGTCCTGAATATCCTCCAGGCCCACATTAATTCGCAGAAGCCCATCGGTGACGCCCATTTCGGCGCGGCCTTCTTCGCCCATTACCGCGTGGGTGGTGGAGGCCGGATGGCACATCAGGCTTTTCGCGTCGCCAATATTGTTCGAGATATCGATCAATTGCAGCGCATCGAGGATGGCGAAGGCTTTGGCCTCATCGCCAACGTCAAAGGCGAAGATCGGGCCGGTCGCGTCCATCTGCTTAATCGCCATGTCGTGGCGCGGATGGCTGGGAAGGCCTGGGTGGAGCATCCGCCCTCCGGCCTTTTCAACGCGC
Organism: Pseudomonadota bacterium; assembly: GCA_039033755.1. Lineage (GTDB taxonomy): Bacteria > Pseudomonadota > Alphaproteobacteria > Sphingomonadales > Sphingomonadaceae > Erythrobacter. The sequence goes on from JBCCBZ010000019.1 coordinate 15,982, forward strand.
GGCGCCAGAAACTCACCCAACTCCACAGCGTTTTCGCTTTGCTGCCTGGCGCGCAAAGGGAGCGTCTCCAAACCCTTTAGCACCACCCAGGCGTTAAAGGCTGACAAGATTGGGCCGGTGTTGCGCTGGAACGGCATCAGGGTTTCGGTGACCCACTCCTCAGACCCGCAGATCGCGCCGGCGAGCACCCGGCCCTGACCGTCCATCAGCTTGGTCGCGCTGTAGGCGATCACGTCCGCGCCGAACTCCATCGGGCGCTGCAAGGTAGGCCCGGCAAAAGCGTTGTCGACGACCGTTGTGATCCCGTGAGCTTTGGCAAGGCCGCAGACATGCTCAAGATCAACAATATCGAGCGTTGGGTTGGCCGGGGTCTCGAAGAAAAACACCTTGGTGTTGGGCTTGATCGCCGCTTCCCACGCCGCGTTGTCAGCGCTGTCAATCACCGTCGTTTCAATGCCAAACCGGGGCAGCAATTGGTCGACCAACCAACGGCATGATCCAAAGGCGGCGCGCGCGGCGACGCAATGGTCTCCGACCGAAAGCTGACAGAGCAGCGCCGCTGTCATCGCTGCCATGCCGGACGCTTGCGCCCGGCACGCCTCGGCGCCTTCCATCATCGCGATACGCTCTTCAAGCATAGCGACCGTGGGATTCTGGAGGCGCGAATAGGTCATGCCCTCGGCCTCGCCCGCGAACCGATCCGCCACCGTTTGCGCGTCGTCATAGGTGTAGCCGGAGGTCAGATACATCGCCTCCGACGTCTCGCCGTGTTCAGAGCGCATGGTGCCCGCCCGCAAAGCGCGGGTTGCGGGGCGCCACTTTGACGTGGCGGAGCGGTCCATTCCGGTGGTCTTTTTCATGGTGGAGTGCGCTTAGTCTTCCGCCTGAGCATCGGCAAGGCCGCTGGCAAGCAGACCTTCGCGCGCCATGCGTGCGTGGCCGACCGTGCCCAGCATCAACGTGCCTTCCAAAAGCGTCATCAAATAGCGCGCGCCTCCGGCGGGATCAGGGTCATCCTCAGGCATCTGTCCTTCAAGCCAGAGCAGCTGTTTGGCCATCATCGCTTCGGCGGCGTCTTTATAACCGGGTATCCCGCGCGCCGATCCCGCAACGATTTCCCACCATAGCGTCATGAATGGCTGCATCTGAGGCCCCCGCCCCAGCGTCAGAACACGCGCAAAGCATTCCTGCCGCGTCTTCGGTCGATCCTGCCCGATCGCCATGTCGAGCGCGGCGGAATAGACCCCCGAAATGTATTCAAGCAGGTTGCGGACCAGCCTCTCCTTATCGCCAAAATGGTAGATCAGCATCCGATCGCTCGTCCCCGCCGCCTTGGCCAAGGGGCGCAAGCTCGCCCCACCCAGTCCGTGCTCGATCACGTGCGCCGCGAGCTGCGGAAGCAGCGTTTCGCGCGACATTTTGGGTTTGGGATCGGGTTTCGGCATAAAGCTCTTGTAGCACTCGCTACATTAAGTTAAAGGCTTGTGTAGCACTCGCTACATATTGGGAGAATCGAAATCATGGACACTCTGCAAATTCTCTTCCTCGCTATCTACGGCGCTGGCATGGCCTTTGGGGCCTACATGCTCATCACGCTGCCGAAAAGGGGGCCAACAATCGGCAATTCGACCCTCGCGGGCGCCTTGTGTTTCATCTTTGCGGGCTACACCACGGTTCAGTTGCTGCGCGAGGGGCCGCTGATGTTTCTCACCAACCATTCGGCCAACCTTACCGGGATACAAGTGTGGTGGGACCTGATTTCGGCGGTTGTGATCGCGTTCTTCTTTATCGCGCCGCGCGCGCGGGCCGTGGGCATGAATGTGGTGCCGTGGGCGATCTTTGCCGGGCTAACCGCCAGTATCGGCCTGCTCGCGATGTGCGCACGGTTGTTTTATCTTGAAGCGCAGCGAGAAGGCTCGAGCGCCATCCCCGCAGAAGGGGCCACCGCCTGACAAAACCCTAGAAAGGGCCAATTATACCCCGCGAGCGGTCCAAGACCTCTTGCGAGCCGCCCGGCCCCTTTCTAAGCGATGCGTCGCTATGGCCAGCGCCGCATCGCCCCTTTTGGACATCGACGAAGACGAAAGCCTCGCCCATCCGGGCCCGCCGCAGGGCGACGCCGATCCGTGGCTGTGGTGCCTCGTGCTCCCAATTCTCTTCGGGATGCTGGCCTCGATCCGTCTTACGATTCCGTCCTCGCCCTATTTCGACGAGGTGCATTACCTGCCCGCCGCGCGCGAGCTGTTGAAGATCGGCGCAGAGGGCGGAGCGAAACTGCTCAACCCCGAACACCCGATGCTGGGTAAGGAGTTCATCGCTCTTGGCATCGCTCTGTTCGGCGACACCCCGCTGGGCTGGCGGATTCCGTCGCTGATCGCGGGCATCTTTGCGCTAGGCGCAGGCATGCGCGCGGTGTGGCACACCAGCCGTGATCGCTTCGCGACCTTGGCGTTCGGCGTGCTGCTGGCGACGGGGTTTCAGCTGTTCGTCCACGCGCGCCTGGCGATGCTCGATATCTTTATGGTCGCGTTTCTGGCCCTGGCAGCGTGGCACTTCGCCGCCGCTATTCGAGAGCCTGAGAGAGGCCGATGGCGCTTGGCGCTGACCGGAATAGCCCTGGGCCTTGCCATGAGCGCAAAGTGGAACGCGGTGCCGTTGGCGATGGTGCCCGGTCTCACGTTCTTCGCCGCGCGCCTTTCGGCGGGCCGCCGCCGATTGATCTTCAGCCGCCGGGGCGTGCCGATACCGGGCGTCAGCTTGGCCGAAGCGTTCGTATGGCTCGGGATCGTGCCGTTGGCGGTCTACGCGCTCACCTTCGCGCCGGGATATTGGCTGGGCACCACTTTGCGCCCCTCGGCTCTCGCCAGCGACGGATTAATCGCCTTCCATCAGCAGATCATCGACCTCCAGAGCCAGGTTTTGATGCCCCACACTTATCAAAGCACGTGGCCGCAATGGGTCACCAACACGCGCGGCATCTGGTATCTTTACGAGTTCATCGACAACGCACAGCGCGGCGTGCTGTTGATCGGCAACCCGCTGACGATGCTGCTGGGCCTGCCCGCGCTGGTGTGGTGCCTGATCAGCGGGCTCTACCGCATGGACTGGCCGCGCATCGCGGTGGTCGTGGGGTACGGCGTCGCGCTCGGCTTTTGGTTGATCGCGCCCAAGCCGGTGCAATTCTACTACCACTACACCATCCCCAGCGTCTTCCTGCTCGCCGCCCTCGCCCTCGCGCTCAGCGACCTTCGCGCACGCGAGAAGCTGCGCTGGATCAGCCTCGCGGTGCCCATGGGCAGCGTCGCGATGTTAGCGCTGTTCTTCCCCATCCTCACCGCCGCGCCGCTCGAAGGCCCGATGAGCTTCGCCAAATGGGCGTGGCTAGACGGGTGGAGGTAGAAACGCCCTTCGTCGTATTGCCCTTTACCTCGATCCCAAAAACGCAGAGAGTGCGGGTAGAGAGTAAACCCACGCGGCGCCGATAGCTCGTTCGACGAGCCGCAAGGCGGGCAAACGATGTGGGATATGGGATCGAGGGGACCTTTATGGCCGATGCGACGGTGCACGCACCGACAGGTGCACCAACTCAGGCTCAATCACCGTCTGAAGGTTTCGGAACCCCCGGCTACCGCGCTTACGTGCTCAGCGCCTTGCTGGTGGTCTACATTTTCAACTTCATCGATCGCACGATCATCAACATTCTGACCGAGCCGATCAAGCTCACCTTCGGGTTGGAAGACTGGCAAATGGGTCTATTGGGCGGCCCGGCCTTTGCGGTGCTGTACACCTTTATTGGCATTCCCATCGCGCGCGGGGCAGAGCGGTACAACCGCGTGCTGATCATCGCGACGGCGGTGGCGGTGTGGAGCCTGTTCACCGCGCTCTGCGGCTTTGCGATGTCGTTCATGATGCTGTTCCTGTTCCGCATCGGCGTGAGCATCGGCGAAGCGGGCTGCACCCCGCCCGCGCAATCGCTGATCGCGGATTATTTCGTGCCCTCGCGCCGGGCGACGGCGGTGTCGATCTACGCTTTGGGTGTGCCGCTGGGCGGGATGCTGGCCTCGATTTTCGGCGGGCAACTCGCCGGGCTTAGCGGCGCAGAGTACGGCGAGTGGGTCGCCGCCATGGGCATTGGCGGGCTGTTCGGCGATCTCGACTGGTCACAAGTTGAAGGCTGGCGCGTCGCGTTCGTCGTGGTGGGCCTGCCCGGCCTGCTGTTGTCGCTGATCGTGTGGCGCAGCGTCAAAGAGCCGCCGCGCGGCTACACCGACCCCGCTGCGCTTCAAGGGCTTGAGAAAGCCAGCTTCGCGGAAGCCCTTGGTGTCCTGGCCAAGAAGCCCGCCTATCGGCATATCGTGTTCGGAGCGACGCTGGCCTCGTTCGTGGGATACGGCGTGAGTCAGTTCACCACGTCCTTTTTGCTGCGCACGCACGGGCTAACGATTCAGCAGGCATCCCTGCTTTACGGCGTGGTTCTTGGTTTGATGGCGGCGATTGGCGTGTTCAGTTCGGGTTGGCTCTCGGACCGGATGGCGAAGCGGTTTCCGAACGCGCTGTCGTGGCTCCCTGCCGTCGGAATGGGGCTCTCAGTGCCACTCTACGCCTTCGGCTTTTTGGTCGATAGTCTTTGGCTGGCGGTGCCCATGCTGATGGTCGCGGCGATGATCCACTATTTCTACCTCGGGCCGATGTACGCGGTCTCTGGCGGCGTGGTGGACAGCCGCATGCGCGCGACTTCGGTGGCGATCACTTTGTTTGTGGTAAACCTGCTGGGTTATGGCCTTGGTCCGCCGGTGATCGGCGTGCTCTCGACCATGCTCAAGACCTCATTTCTGGACGGCCAAGCGCTCGGCCTGACGCTGGAGACGTGCAAGCCGCTTTTGTCGCTCGCACCCGATGCAAAGGCGGCGCTGGCGGGCGCGGAATTGGAAGCGCTGCAGGCCTGTTCGAGCGCGGAGGCGCGCGGTCTGCAATGGTCGATGGTGATCTTCAGTTGCGTCTATGGCTGGGCCGCGCTGCATTACTTGCTCGCGGGCCGGACGCTGCAACGCGATATGGTGGCGACCGCCGCCGCCTAATCGAGCGTTCCTATAACCGATCGCGCACCGCTTCGCCGATCTCCGCGCAACCGTGAACGCCGCCGAGGTCGCCGCCGCGAATGCCGTCGGAAAGCGCCTTCTCGACCGCGGCTTCGATCCGCGCCGCTTCGGCCTCAAGGCCAAAGGAATGACGCAGCATCATCGCGGCGGAGAGGATCGTTGCCATCGGGTTCGCCTTACCCTGCCCGGCAATATCGGGCGCGGAACCGTGGATGGGTTCGTACAGGCCATAGGTGCCGTGGTCGGTCTGCAGCGCGCCAAGCGAGGCGCTGGGCAGCAAGCCAATAGAGCCGACCGCCGCGCTGGCCAGGTCGGACAGGATATCGCCGAACAGATTGCCGGTGACCATGATCTTGAACTGCGCGGGGTTCGAAATGATCTGCATCGCCGCGTTGTCGACATACATGTGACTAAGCTCAACATCCGCGAATTCGGCGTTCTGGGCGATGATCGTGTCGCGCCAGACTTGCGAGGTTTCGAGCACGTTGGCTTTGTCCACGCTGGTCAGGCCCACGCCCGCTGCCTGCGCCGCGCGGTAGGCGACCTCGCCGATGCGGCGCACTTCGGGTTCGGAATAGGACATGCGGTCCCATCCTTCCCGGGCGCCTTCGGGCGTGGTGTGAATCGCCTTTTCGCCGAAATACACATCGCCGTTCAGCTCGCGAACGATCAGGATGTCGAGGTCGCTCGCTACCTCATGTTTGAGTGGGGAGAGGTGCTCTAGCCCAGGAAAAACCTTGGCAGGGCGAAGGTTCGCAAACAGCTCCAGTTCCTTGCGCAGTCCCAAAATGGCTTGTTCAGGGCGCAGATGCCTTTCCAACCCATCGCAATCGGGATCGCCGACAGCGCCAAACAGAATTGCATCCGCCGAGCGTGCGATTTCCAGCGTTTCAGACGGTAGCGGGTGGCCGTGGTTCTTATAAGCGACGCCGCCGATATCAGCGTGGCTTAATTCCAGCCCATCCAGCGCCAGAGCCTCCAGCACGCTAACCGCTTCTGCCGTCACTTCAGGACCGATGCCGTCGCCGGCGAGAACCGCAATCTTCACGTCGAAACCCTATCCATTCATCTTGCCGAGCCGTTCGCCCAGAGCCACGCGCGCGGCCATAACATCGGCGCGCGCGTCGGCAAGCAGATACCGCCCCAACGGTTTGTGCATATGGCGGAAGGTTTGAAACTGATCGGCGAAGGGAGCCTCCAGATCCGGCTTCGCTCCGCCATACCCCAATTCGCGCAGCAGCATCGCTTCGTACAGGTTCATCGCCGCCAGCCAGCCCCGCGCGGAGGGCGCGTTACAGATCGCATCAAGCAGCGCGGTGAGCGCCTGATAGAGGCCCGGATACGGATTGCGTTCGGGCAAAGCGGTGGCGGTAAGCGCGCAAGACCATTGAATAGCCGCGGCTGGCAGCGGTTCGGTCAGCCACGGCCCCCGGCTTTCGATCAGCTCAATCTTGGCAAAGGGCAGCTGACTCGCCGAACGCGCGCGCAATTCCAGTGCGACCAAATTGCCGGGTATCACGACCGGTCGCAGTTGGCGCCCTCGCCCACCGGCGACGTACCCAGCAACCAGCCCATGCTCTTCGGTTAGAAGACGCGCAATCGCCGCCGTTTCGCCATGCGGACGACTTGCGATCAAGATAGCGGGAGCGGAGAGGTTCATCTCTCTCCCTTACAAAGGTGCTATTTGAGCTTGGCTTCGAGCTCAGCGACTTTCGCTTCGAGGGCGTCGGCCTGCTCGCGGGCCTTTTGAGCCATCGCTTTGACGGTTTCAAACTCCTCACGGGAGACGAAATCCATGCCGCCCATCGCCTCGCGCATACGCTCACGCGCGCTCTCACGCGCTTCTCGCGTCATGCCGGCCATGGTGCCAGCCGCGCTGTTAGCCATTTTGACAATGTCGGCGATCAGTGGGTTTTCGCTTTGCATGAGGTCTATGTGGGAGCGAAGTCGCGCGATGTCTAGAGTGTTACTTCCACCGCCGCGCCGCTGTCTTCGCGCGCGCCGCCATCGGGGTTTTCGACGATAAACTGATAATTCAGCGCGCTCGCAAAGCAAACCCAGGCGAAATAGGGGATGAGTAGATAGGCCGCGATCTTGCGCACGCGAAAGAACGCCCACATCACCGGTAACAATGTCACCACCGCCCCGCCCAGCACCATCAGTCCGCCCTGCATATTCTGCATTCCAAAAAAAACCGCAGTCCAAGCAAGATTGAAGACGAAGTGCACCGCAAACAGAACCACGGCTAGACCGCGCCCATACGCGCCCCATGCGCTGACAACCAAGGCGACAGAGACACCGATCATCACGTAAAGAACACTCCACACGATTCCAAAAGCAGCGGGAGGCGGGAAAATCGCGGGCTTTGTCAGGCTTTGGAACCAGACCGTATTGGGCGTTCCCAACTGGCCTCCCAAAAAGCCCAAAAGCACAATCAGCGGCACGCAAAACAGCGCCCAGCGAAAAAAGCTCGCTCGCAATTGGGCTCTGGACGCCAGCAAGTTCATGCCTGTCTCCCCATCATGGGCTTGATCCGGAATACGCGTAGTGCGCGCGAGGGCCGATACACGAGGCGCGCCGGAAGGCCAATCGCGCGTTTGCGGGGTCCACAATCAGCCCCAAGATGAGACAGGTTGAAACCACGCGGCCAAGCGCCCTCCACACAACTCATCGCAACTTTCCACCGGTCGAAGGCGCAGCCCACGCAAATTTTCGAAAGGGCTTGGCCTTGTGGCAACAATGTGGCTAGCTTCGCCACAATCTTGCCGCGATTCGGGGGCGTGGGTGGCAAGAAGGAGGACTTTCCACGCGTCCCGCCAGTCTTAATTGCCCAGTGAGGGGAAATAACCAGATGAAAAAAACCAACTTTGCTTCGATGCTCGCCGTCGCCGGCGGCCTTGCCGTTACCACCGCTGCGTGCTCGGCTCCGGCTGAAGAAGCCGCCACCGAAGCGGACGCGACCTCGGTTGAAGCTCCGGCTTGCTGCGCCGCTGGCTGCTGCGCTGCGGCTTGTGAAGGCGCTGCTTGCTGCGCCGCCGCTTGTGAAGGCGCTGCTTGCTGCGCCGCGGCTTGCGAAGGCGCCGGCTGCTGCGCCGCTGCATGCTGCGCTGCCGCCGAGTAATCGGAACAGTCGCCACGCTTGAAAAAGCGTGCAGAAAAAAGGCCAGCGGCGACCACGGGTTGCCGCTGGCTTTTTTCTTTTGGGCATCGCACTCTTGATAAAGATTGACGCTTGCGCGACCTATTAGTCACACGCAGCGTAACCGACAGCTCTTCTCCAACGAAAACAGGTCTATGACAGATCCAATGACACCGGAAGCCGCCGCGATGACGGTGATCGAAACCATCACTTCCATGGCGCAGGAGCAGAAGCCGTTGATGCTGCGCGTGATCCCGGAAGATGGCGCGACATTCTGGACGCATTACCCCAAGGCGGACGCCAGGAGCGCTTCGTGCAAAGCGCGGTGGTATTACCACGTCCACGCTAATGGCAGCCGCGATGCGGATGAGCACGGCCACTTTCACCTATTTCTGCACCGCACCCAGCTGCCCGAAGGGTTGGAACCCAAGGTCTGGCCACCTCAAGGCGAAGACGCCAAGGCGCATGTAACGCATGTCATCGGTCTCTCGATCGCCACCAACGGCATTCCGCGCGCATGGTTCGCAACCAACCGCTTCGTCACGAACGAATTTCTCTACCCCGCCGAGGTGATGATCGAGCATCTGCCCAACTTCAACGTTGACGACACCAAGGAAGACGATCTGGTCAATCGCTTCGTAACCGCGATGGTCGCGCTCTACCGCGAGGAAATCGCCGCCCTCCTGCGCCGCCGTGACGAAATGCAGGACCAATTGGTCGCCGATCTGGGCGACACCGCTTACGAAAAGGAAAGCGGCGTCGAAGTGCTGGCGCAAATCCCGATTGATCTGGATGCAAAGATCAGTTCGCTGGAGCTGGAGGAGGCGTGACTCTCGTCATTGCGAGGAGCGCAGCGACGAAGCAATCCAAGGCCTAACGGTTAAATTCGGAGAACAAGTCGAGCCATTCACGATTGTTCGCTTCAATCAGCGCGACTTTCTTGGCTCGTGAGCCGCCTTCAAGTTGCTTCTCCCGGCAATCGCGGCTTCCATTGTCGAGTGTTGTTCGAGCCAGACCAGCCTTTTACAACCATACCGCTTAGTAAATCCATCAACCTGCCCTTCGCGATGCTGCCACGCGCGCTTTGGCAAGTCTGAAGTGACGCCCACATAGATCGTGTCGCTCTTGTGGTTCGCCATCATGTAGACGGCTGGCTGGAAATGCAGGGGTCTGGCCATGGATTGCTTCGCCCCGCTCGCAATGACAAATCTAGGATCGGACCGCACTCACGAGAAACTCCACATTGCCTTTGGGCCCGGTAATCGGACTTTCGACAACACCTTCGATGTCCCAGCCAAGACCCTCTAACCACTCGCGAACTTCGGCGCTCACCCTCTCGTGAAGCGCGGTGTCGCGGACCACGCCGCCTTTGCCGACCTCGTGTTTCTCCACCTCGAATTGCGGCTTGATCAAAGCCACTAATCGGCATTTCGGCGCCGCCAGTTTGAGCGGGACTTCGAGCACCTTGGAAAGCGAAATAAAGCTCGCGTCGCACACCACCATATTGCACGGGCGGTCAATCAATTCGGGCGTGAGTATCCGAGCCGAGGTCTGCTCATAAACGGTGACGCGTGGATCTTCGCGCAGCTTCCAGGCGAGCTGGTTGGTTCCGCTGTCGACCGCGAAGACATGCTCCGCCCCGCCCTGCAACAGCACATCGGTAAAGCCTCCGGTCGAACTGCCGATATCCATCGCCACCGCGCCGGTTGGATCGATTTCAAAGTGCTCCAGCGCGTGCGCCAGCTTGATCCCGCCGCGGCTCACCCAGGGATGATCGCGCCCGCGCACTTCGACCGCCGCATCACCGGGCACCTGTTGGCCGGGTTTATCGACCTTCGCCTCGCCCACAAAAACGGTTCCCGCCATCACCAAAGCCTGCGCGCGCGTTCGGCTTTCGGCGAGGCCCCGCTCCACCAGCAATTGATCAATGCGGGTTTTTTTCGAAGGTTTTGCAGGCTTGGTCATGGACGAGGCCCGCGTTAGCGCGCATTGAGAGGGCATGAAAGCGACTTACCTCTATGGCGCCGCTGCCTTGGCGCTGACCTTCGCGATTGCCGCCTGCATTCCCGCGTCTGAACCGCCGGCTCCGCCGCCTCCACCGCCTCCGCCACCGGTAAGCGCGCCGACGCCAACTCCCACTCCGACACCCACGCCAACCCCGCGGCCGCCGGTTTCCGAGCCCGAATACGACAATTACCTCGACGCGCCGCAAACGCCCGGGACGTGGGTCTATCTGGAGGAAACGCACGAATCGCTGGCCTTGTATGGAGAGGCGCCGCGCGCACCTGTTTTCATCGTCCGCTGCGCTAACGGCGCGGTTTCCTTCGGTCGCGTCTCGGCCCAACCGCAATCGGGTACACGCGCGATGGTCGTTCAAACCGAGACTACCACGCGCCAATTGCAGGCCACGCCCGTCCCCGAAAGGCCCGTCATACTGGCCACCGAGTTGGACGCGCGCGATCCGTTGTTGGACGCGATGGCGGTCACCAAAGGCCGCTTCAAGATCGGCGTCGAAGGCGAACGCACGCTGTATCTTCCCGCATGGGTCGAGGTAACGCGTGTGATTGAGGATTGCCGATAGCGGCTTATCCCCGCCCTACCCCCAGCTTTCCCGAGCGGTTTCCACGCGATTCGCACAGACTTATCCACAGTCTGACTCCTGCAATCGGCCGGAGCGCGCCCGATTTTCGCCATCAGCGCACGGCCCAAGCGTGGCGAAACGTTCCAGCGATGTCGTGAAGGGCCAACATCATGACGCGGGAAAAGATAATTTCAAGTCTTGTCTCTCACCCGCCCATGATTCACAAGTGAGGACAGGCCAGCGGTACACGCACGGCTCGGCCCCCGGTGAAACGTTCGGGGTCATGGCTTCATAGCGCGAAAGGAGGTGATCCGATGTCTCATGGTTCAGTAGCGAGGTCGGTGAAGATCCCTACGGAGCATATTCGGTAATTTCCCAAGCGGAATTAGATGCCGAGTAAGGCTACGTGAGCGGCACTTCCGGCCGCTGACCATGCAAAGGGCAGTTCCCCGACGGGCGGAGCTGCCCTTTTCATTTGGGTATGAGCGTGCCCGCCAACACAAATCTTGCTCTTAGAGTGCACCGGGATTACCGGCATTGCTATGCAGTTCACACGCATCTCCCACCCTTCGCCCACGCACGATAGCGTGCGCAAAGCCGCCATTGCCGATCCGGGTTTTGGCCAGGTCTTCACCGATCATATGGTCACCATCGACTACGATGAGGATAAAGGTGGTTGGCATTCGGCGCGGATCGGGCCGCGCGAACCAATCAGCCTCGATCCTGCAGCAAGCGTGCTGCACTACGCGCAGGAGATTTTTGAGGGGATGAAGGCCTTCCCTCACGCCGATGGCGGTCTGGCCCTATTCCGCCCAGAGGAAAACGCGCGACGCTTCAACGACAGCGCACGGCGCATGGCGATGCCGGAAATCCCGGAACAGCTGTTTCTCGACGCAGTGAAACTCGCGGTCGAAACAGACGCCAAATGGATGCCCGATGTTGAGGGTGGCTCGCTTTACATCCGCCCCTTTATGTTCGCCTCTGAGGCTTTCCTCGGTGTGCGCCCGGCAAAACAATACAAGTTCGTCGTCATCCTCGTTTCCAGCGGAAACTATTTCAAAGGCGGCGTGAACCCGGTGAAGATCTGGGTATCCCAAGACTATGTGCGCGCCGCACCCGGCGGGACCGGTGCGGCCAAGACCGGCGGCAATTACGCCGCCAGCCTTGTGCCGCAGGCCGAAGCGATTACGCATGGCTGCGATCAAGTCGTCTTCCTCGACGCGGTTGAAAAGAAGTGGGTCGAAGAACTAGGCGGTATGAACCTGTTCTTCGTGCGGGCCGACGGCAGCGTGGTTACCCCACCGCTCACCGGTACGATCTTGCCCGGCATTACCCGCGAGAGCCTTATCAACTTGCTGCGCGATGAAGGCCTCGACGTGCGCGAGGAGCCCTATTCGATCGACCAATGGCGCGCCGAAGCGGAAAGCGGTGATCTGCTCGAAGTGCTAGCCTGCGGCACAGCGGCGGTCGTCACCCCGGTGGGTATCGTCGCGTCGCCCGATGGAGAATTCCAGATTGGCGCGGGCGGCAACGGTCAGATGGCCACCAAGATGCGCACCAAGCTAGTCAACATCCAACACGGCCGCGAAGGCGACAGCCATGGCTGGGTAATGCGGGTTTGAGGCATGCCAAGACCTAAGGGTCTAGAGCAGCATTTATGGCGGTCTCCACTGATTGCGCTTTTCATAGGTTTCGCGCTGATGGGTGGAGCGTATCTAGGACCCGGTCTTTTGTGGCAGTGGATGATGACACAAGATCCAAAAGTGCTTGAAAGTGAGGTCTTGAGCTTCCGCCAGTCTAGCCGGAGCGCCGGGACCAGCAATAGGCTCCGCGAAGTAACGTTCCGGGTGAAATTGAGCGATGGTCGAACACGCCGGGTCTCGTCCGGCCTAGCAGCAATTTCGAATTGCCAGGTAGGATCGCGCATTATTGTGCTCGAACGGAAGGGTATCCTCTCGCTTGCCCCGCAAGCATGCCCGGCATCGCCGGATATGGGAAGCGAGGCAAACGCTGAGGTATGGTTGCCTCAATGAAACCCGATCCCATCCAAGTCGCCGCGCTCTACCGCTTCACGCCCTTCGCCGATCACGCGGCGCTTAAGGAGCCACTGCTGGCCGTCTGCAACGAAGCGGGTGTCAAAGGCACAATCCTCCTTGCACATGAAGGTATCAACGGCACCATCGCCGGACCGGAAAGCGGGATCGCGGCGGTGCTTGACCATATCCGCACCCTGCCCGGCTGCGCGGAGCTTGAAGTCAAGTTCTCTACCGCTAGCGAGATGCCCTTTTACCGGATGAAAGTGAGGCTCAAGCGCGAGATCGTCACCATGGGCCAACCCGACGTGGACCCCCGCTCAAGCGTCGGGCGCTATGTCGATCCGCAGGACTGGAACGCGTTGATCGCGGCCCCGGACACACTCGTGATCGATACGCGCAATGATTACGAAGTCGCCGTAGGCACATTCGAAGGCGCGGTCGATCCGCACACCAAGAGCTTTCGCGACTTCCCCGCTTGGTTCGAGGAACACCGGGAGCAGTTACTCGAGGGCAAGAAACGCGTCGCCATGTTTTGCACCGGCGGCATTCGTTGCGAAAAATCGACCAGCTATCTACGTTCGCAAGGGGTGGAAGACGTGTTCCATTTAAAAGGCGGCATCCTCAAATATCTTGAAACCGTGCCCGAGGAAGACAGCGCGTGGCGCGGCGATTGCTTCGTCTTTGATGAACGCGTGACCGTCAAACACGGCCTTGAGCAAGGCGATTACACGCAATGCCGCGCCTGCCGCATGCCGTTAAGCGCTGAGGACAGACTGTCGCCCGACTTTATCGATGGGGTCAGCTGTTCGCATTGCATCCATGAACGCACCGATGAGCAACGCGCGCGCTACGCCGAACGCCAACGGCAAGAGGAACTCGCCGAGGAGCGCGGAACGCTCCACGTTGGCAAGGCGTTTCCTGAAAACACATGACCGACCTCCCGATCCTCTACAGCTTTCGCCGCTGCCCATACGCGATGCGCGCGCGCATGGCGCTATGGGTGGCCGGGATCCCAGTCGAGCTGCGTGAGGTCAAGCTGGCGAACAAGCCGCCCGAACTGGCTGAAGCCTCACCCAAGGCGACCGTCCCGGTGCTGGTCCTACCCGATGGAACCGTGATCGAGGAAAGCCTCGCCATCATGCGATGGGCCCTCGAACAGGGCGATACCGAAGGCTGGTTGGAAGGCAACGATACCGCTCTGATTGTCCGCAACGATGGTGCGTTCAAACGGCATCTGGATCGCTACAAATACCCCACCCGCTATCCCGAGGAAGCGAATGGGGATGAAGAGACGTTCCGTTACGATCATCGCAGCCACGGGCTCGCTATCCTTGAAGATCTGAACACGCGGCTGGGTGATAACAAACAGTTGAGTGGCCCCACCCGCACCCTGACGGACGTCGCGCTGTTTCCCTTCATTCGGCAATTCGCCAACACGGATCGCGATTGGTTTGACGAACAAGGCCTGCCGCATCTGCACCTGTGGCTGGAACGGCATTTGGCCTCCGATCTGTTCGCCGCCGTGATGCCTAAATTTAAGCCTTGGAAAGCGGGCGATGAACCAATCGTCTTTGGGCCTTGAGCACCGAATGAATTGGTAAAGCGTTAACTATCTCGTCCCTATGGGTTCGCTCATGAGCGAACTTAAACCCAACTTCACCATCCTGATCGACGAGGTTCGGCGCGAAGCGCACTATTCTGTGTCCGGTTTCTGGTCAGCCGACGATATGGTCCGATTTCAATCGGCGCTGCTCAAGAAAGGCAAAGACCTGTTTACATCGGGTCGCGGATTCAATGTCCTTGGCGACATGAGCGGGCTTGCCGTGCAGGATCGGATCATGGCCGATAACATGCGTCTTCTTATGGCCGAGTCGACACGTTTGGGCATGAAACGACAAGCCTTTGTCATCACGTCCAGCCTCCTCAAACTTCAGTTCGATCGACTGATTGATGTGAACAACACCGCGATATTCGACAACCGTGGCGACGCCGTTGCGTGGCTACGAAGTCCGCTTTAGCCAACCGTGGCGTCCCCGACAAAGGTTCGTTAACTACGCCCTGCTATTAGGGGGGCATGGAAACGCTTGCTCCGACTTCCAAGATCTACGCCGATCCGAAAACCCGAGAATTGCATTTTGCAATTGCCGGGTTTTGGAACCTGGATGAGATGAAGGACTTTCTGAACGAACTCAGCAAGGCGGCCATCCCCTTCATCAAGAAGGGCGAAACGTTCACATCGATGGGCAATCTTGCTAGCTTCGTCCCTCAGGACCGCGCCACCGCTGAAGCAATCCGGGATAGTCTGCTCTTGGCGACGCAGAATGGGCTGACGCGGTTCGCGGTTGTCTCCCCTCCCCCGCTCGTAAAAATGCAATATCGCCGCATCGGCGCAGGCCTGGACTTTGACTTTTTTGACGATGAAGTCAGCGCGCGTAAGTGGCTGCGCGAAGCGAGCTAGCCTCAGTTCTCGCTGTCGAGCGCATCGCGAAACGCATCGATCAACCAACTCGCCGACGGCCCCAACTTCGCATCGCGTCGCCACATCGCGCTGAGAGTGTAGTGATCGCCGGGCTTTTCGGGCAGGTCGAGCTCAATCAAGCGCCCAGTTTCTAGATCGACCGCCACCATTTCGCGCGGCATATTGCCCCAACCCAGGCCTTCTTTGAGCAACGAGTGCTTCGCGCCAAGGTCACCCAGTCGCCAGGTCAGCGGGCTCAGAACCGCAAACTCGCGTCCCTCGGTCAGGGTTGAGCGGTCCGCCAGAACCAGCTGAAGGTGCTCGCGCGACATGCCGGGCTCTATCGACCCGTCGGCGATGGCCCTCGCCAAAGGATGATCCGGGCTCGCTACAGGGATCAGGTCCACACCTCCCACATACTGGTGTTCAGTCCCTGGATGGTGAACAACTTCGGGCCCGCCGATCGCCAGCTGCGCCTCTTCATCAAGCAAGCACTGCACAACCGCGCCCAACCCCTCAATGTTAAGCGTGAGGGCCACCGTGGGGAACATCCGGCGAAATTCGCGCAGTACGCTCGCAGTCACCTCGCCCGGGACCATCACATCGACCACAAGGCCAACGCTCGATTCGAGCCCGGCGTGCAGGCTCTGTGTCTTGGCAAGCAACGCGTCTACACGGTCGGCCACCCCGCGCGCTTCGGAAAGCAGCCCCTCACCCGCTGAAGTCAGCACTGGTTTGCGCGATCCTTCACGCTCGAACAATGTGACCGCGAGCTGGGCCTCCAATTGCGCCACACCATAGCTGATTGCGGAGACCGCCCGGCCCATTGCCCGTGCCGCGCCGCCAAAGCTGCCGTGCTCCACGACAGCGAGAAAGATACGCAGTTGATCGAGGGATGGATCGCCAAGTCTCATCATCCGTATGTTCAGATAATCCGAACATCTTTGCAAGTTTTATCGCACTTATCCGCTCAAAGAAACTGACCTATCTCCCCATCAACGAAGCGGAAGACACCTTTGAGGCTCTGCCGCTCAAACAGGAGAAATGCGATGAGCAATCCTATTATAGACCTACGTCCTTTTGAAAGCCTCGGCTCGGCCAATCACGGTTGGCTCGACGCGCATCACCACTTTTCGTTTGCCGGTTATCACGATCCGGCGCGCGTCCAATGGGGGCCGATCCGCGTCTGGAACGATGACACGATCGCTCCGGGCACCGGCTTTCCAACTCACCCGCACCAGGACATGGAAATCATCACCTATGTCCGCAAAGGCGCGATTACGCACACCGATTCGATGGGCAATGAAGGCCGCACCGAAGCGGGCGATGTGCAGGTGATGAGCGCAGGCAGCGGTGTGCGTCATTCAGAATACAATCTGGAAAAGCATGACACGCAAATCTTCCAAATCTGGATTTTGCCCGAAGAGCGCGGCGGTGAGCCGACCTGGGGCGCCAAGGCGTTTCCAAAAGGCGACCGGGCTGGTCAGTTTGTGACGCTTGCCAGCGGTAGCGTGCCCGATGGATCGAACGACAACGACGCTCCACTGCCGATCCGCACCGACGCAAAAGTGCTCGGCGCGACGATCAGGGCGGGCGAAAGCGTCACTTACGACATCGCAAGCCAGCGGCGTCACCTCTACCTCGTGCCGGCCACCGGCAAAGTCCAGATCAAGGACACGATTGCCAATGCCCGCGACGGGGTGGCGATCACGCGGGCCGAGGAAATCACCATCACCGCGCTTGAGGACAGCGAAATTGTCCTCGTCGACGCGGCCTAAGAGCCCCCAAGAGCCAGCCGAGTTCCCCCTTCGGCTGGCTCACCCCTTTTTACCAACTTGCACAAGACCACACGGAGAACTGAAATGTCGAACATCCTCCACATCACCGCCAGCATCCGCGGCGACGAAAGCGTTTCCAACCAGATCGGCAACACGTTGATTGCGAGCTTCAAATCGGACAGCGACACGGTGACTGTGCGCGATCTCTCCCAAAACGACATCCCTTTCGTCGACGCCGCGCGCTTTGAAGCGAACGGAACCCCGCAAGCGGATCGCACGCCAGAACAGGCCGAACTCGCCACCATCGCCGACACGCTGATCGCCGAACTTCAAGCCGCTGATACGATTGTGTTCTCAACCCCGGTCTATAATTTCGGCGTCCCCGCCGTCGTGAAGGCCTGGGCCGACCTTGTTGCCCGCGCTGGCACCACATTCAAATACACCGAGAATGGGCCCGTGGGCCTGCTAGAAGGCAAGAAAGTCTACATCGCCGCAGCCTCTGGCGGCACTCCGATCGGCGCTGACTTCGACTTCATGTCGAGCTGGCTGAAGTTCTTCCTCGGCTTCCTGGGCATCAGCGAAGTCGAGGTCATCGCGGCCGACGGCATCATGGGCCAGGACGGCTCGACCAAAATCGAAACCGCCATCGAAGCCGCCTCCAATGTCGCTCGCGCCGCCTGATTGGCCGGTGGCTCACACCTTTGCCCCCTACCTCTGGAGACTTCCCATGAACACTATAGCTCAAGATTCCGCCGCCTTGTTGGCCCCCACGAACTCAGTTATTGGAAAAGACGCAGCCGCGCTGGTTGGGCGTATCCTCCTTGCCACGATCTTTATCCTATCCGGCGTGTCCAAGCTTGGCGCGGTGGACGGCACGATCGGCTATATTACCAGCGTTGGTCTGCCTTTTGCTGGTGCGATCTTCTACGCTGTTGTGGCGCTTGAAATCGCCGGCGGTTTTGCCCTCGCGTTTGGAATAAAGCCCCGTCTGATCGCGGCCTCGCTGGGCGCGTTCTCAATCAT
Source organism: Pseudomonadota bacterium (assembly GCA_039033755.1). Lineage (GTDB taxonomy): Bacteria > Pseudomonadota > Alphaproteobacteria > Sphingomonadales > Sphingomonadaceae > Erythrobacter. Next base: position 34,096 of record JBCCBZ010000019.1, read on the forward strand.
GGCCGCCGTCATCTTTCATTCAGACTTCAGCGACCAAAATCAGATGATCCACTTTCTCAAGAATGTCGCGATTGCCGGTGGGCTCTTCCAGGTTGTCGCTTTCGGTCCAGGTCGCTTGGCGATCAGCCGCAACTGAATTCCACATTCAACCAATTGTCCCTCGAGACCGAGGGTCGCAGGGAGGGCCGGGTTCGCAAAAATGCGAGCCCGGTCCTTTCTTGTTACGTTGGTGGCAGGCTGCTCTTCAAATCCTCCAACCATACATCGGCCACCGCGTCGCTTGGTGCGCGCCAATCGCCGCGCGGGGATAGCGCCCCCATAGAGGAGACTTTGGGTCCGTTGGGCAGCGCGCTGCGCTTAAACTGCGAGAAAGCGAAGAAGCGCCGCGCGAATTTTTCAAGCCATCCGGCGATGGCCGCCAAATCGTATTCGTTCTTGCGATGCTCTGGGAAACCGGCCGGCCAGATCCCGGATTCGGCGTCTTTCCATGCGTGAAGTGCGAGAAACGCGATCTTGCCCGGCCGCTGCCCGGTACGGATCGTGTGGTGCAGGAAGAAGTCATTGAGCTCATACGGCCCGATATGCGCCTCGGTGTCCTGGATCGCGCCATCTTCCCCAGCGGGCACCAGTTCGGGAGAAATCACCGTGTCGTACACGCTCATCAGGATGGCCCCGCATTCGGGCGTGAATTGCTCGGTCTCCACCGTCCAGCGGATCAAGTAACGGATCAGCGTCTTTGGCACGCCAGAATTGACGCCGTAGTGGCTCATATGATCGCCCACGCCATAGGTGCACCAACCCAGCGCCAGTTCGGAAAGATCTCCGGTGCCCACGACAAAGCCCGAATACTGTCCGGCGAGACGGAACAGATAATCCGTGCGCAGACCCGCCTGAACGTTCTCAAAGGTCACATCGTACACAGGCTCGCCCGCGCTGAACGGGTGCCCCATGTCTTCGAGCATACGCTGCGCGGCGGGTTTAATGTCAATCTCTTCGGCGGTGATGCCGAACGCTTCCATAAGCTTCCACGCGTTGGACTTGGTCCCATCGGACGTCGCAAAGCCGGGCATGGTATAGCCTCGGATCGTGGTGCGCGGCAGGCCCAGCCGGTCGCACGCTTTGGCCGCTACGATCAGCGCGTGAGTGCTGTCGAGCCCACCCGAAATCCCGATTACAAGGCTCTTGGGATTGGTCGCCTGCATGCGCCGCATCAGGGCATCGACCTGGATATTGAACGCTTCGTAGCAGTCCTCGTCCAGCGTCTTCACATCGCTGGGTACAAAGGGGAAGCGGCGAACCGGGCGCATCAGGCCAATATCACCCTCTTGGTAAGCGTGCTCAAACACGACCCGGCGGTAGGAATGTTCGGGGTGCCCATGCGCTTCGGCCGCGTCGTTAAACGTGCCGTTGCGCATCCGTTCGAGCGCGATTTTCTCAACATCAATATCGGTGATGCACAGCTCAGGCTCGAGGTCGAACCGCGTGCTTTCGGCCTGCAAGCCGCCCAGTTCATAGATCACGCCCTGCCCGTCCCAGGCGAGGTCCGTGGTGCTCTCACCATGGCCGCTGGCTGAGTAGACATAAGCGCACATCGCTCGAGCCGAGGCGCTGCGGCAGTGCATGTGGCGATCTTCCGCGCGACCAATCGTGATGGGCGAGGCGGAAAGGTTGCACAGGATCAACGCTCCGGCGAGCGCGGCCAAAGTTCCCGGCGGATTGGGCGCCCAGAAATCCTCGCAAATCTCGACACCGAAAGTGAAGTGTTTCAAGTTCGAGGCGGCGAACACCAGATCGGTGCCAAAGGGCACTTCCTCGCCGGCAACGCCGATCCATAGGTCTTGGCAATCGCGGCCATGCGCGAAATAGCGTTTTTCGTAGAATTCGCGGTAATTGGGCAGGTAGCTCTTGGGAATCACGCCCAACAGTTCACCGCCTGCAATCACAAGCGCGCAATTGAAGATCTTGCCGTTGCGGCGCAAAGGCGCGCCGATGACAAGAACCGGCGTCAAGTCCGCACTCGCCTCAACCACTTCGGCCACGCTGCGCTCCACCCGGTCAAGCAGCGACGCCTGCAGATGCAAATCATCAATTGCATAGGACGACAGCGTGAGTTCGGGATAGACCAGCAGGTCCACATGGCAATCATGCGCACGCTTTGCTTCACTGATCACTCCATGCGTGTTGTACGCCACATCCGCTGGGCGACTGCACGGCGTTGAAGTCGCCACGCGCACAAAGCCTTGATTGTGCAAATCGTAGAAGCTGTGATTGGTGTCCGTCATCGCGCAATTAGATCCCAAAATCCGTATCGCATGGCCCTAGCCCCTAAGCCTTGGCGAGGAAAGCGGCGGCGCAAAGCTTCGCTTTTAGGCCTAGCAGCGATTGCACACCGCTCGCCCATTGCGCTCTTGCCCGCAACGCGCCACTTGTGCCGCGTCAGGTGACCCAAGCATTTCCCTCCCCAATAGGAGAACACAACGATGGCCGATCCAACTTACACACCGCCCACCGTCTGGAGCGCCGACACCGAAAGCGGTGGCCGCTTCGCCAGCATCAACCGCCCGACGGCGGGCGCGCGCGAGGAGAAGGCGCTGCCTGAAGGCGACAACCCGTTTCAACTCTACAGCCTCGCGACGCCCAACGGCGTCAAGGTTACCGTCATGCTCGAAGAGCTTCTCGAAGCCGGGCACACAGGCGCCGAGTACGACGCCTACACCGTCAACATTGGCGATGGCGTGCAATTCACCAGCGGCTTTGTCGATGTGAACCCCAACTCGAAAATTCCGGCTCTGCTCGACAAGAGCGGCGACGCGCCGTTCCGTGTGTTCGAATCGGGCGCAATTCTGGTCCACCTCGCCGAAAAATTCAGCGCCTTCCTGCCTACCGATCCCGCCGCGCGCGCAGAAGTGCTAAGCTGGGTGTTCTTCCAGGTCGGCACCGGCCCGTTCATTGGCGGCGGCTTTGGCCATTTCTACGCCTACGCGCCGGAGAAATACGAATATCCGATCAACCGCTACGCCATGGAAACCAAGCGTATATTTGACGTCGTCGACCAGCGCCTTGCGGACAACCGTTTTCTCGCAGGTGATGACTACACCATCGCCGATATGGCCAACTGGCCTTGGCTTGCACCTTTTGTGGCAGGCGTGATTTACAACGAGGCAAAGACATTTCTTTCGATCGATGAGTACAAAAACGTCGCGCGTTGGGCACGAGAGATCGCCGCGCGACCGGGCGTCCAACGTGGACGCATCGTCAACAAGGCGTGGGGCGATGAGGACTCGCAGCTGCTTGAACGCCACTCGGCCGCCGACTTTGAAGGTAAAAAGTTGGACTGGTCGTTCTAGGAATTCGATCTTCGCACAAAGTGACGCAAGAATGGGCTGGAAGTGGTAACGCTTCCGGCCCATTGTCTTCAGCGTGAGTGAGAACACGCCGTGAGCGCGGATACGCAGGAAAGGATCAAGCTGGGCGAAAAGCTTGGCTATGGCGTGGGCGATCTGGCCTCTGGCCTGATGCTCAACTTTTTTGGCTTCTTCCTGCTCTATTTCTTCGTCGATCTGGGCGGGCTTGCGCCGGTCGCGATTGGCTTGATGCTGTTCATCACCAAGTTAATAGATGCAGTAACGGACCCAGTGATGGGGGCACTGGCCGACCGCACCCGCACGCGGTGGGGACGGTATCGGCCCTACATCCTTTTGGGCGCGATCCCTCTGGGGGTCAGCATGGTGCTGATCTTTGCCGCGCCCGATGATCTGGGCGACACCGCACTGCTCATCTGGGCCTACATTACCTACACGATCTGTATGCTCGCTTTTACGGCGGTCAATGTGCCTTATGGAGGGCTGTTGGGCGTGATCTCGCCTTCGTCCGCCGTGCGATCCAACGTCACCGCGTTCCGGATGTTCTTCTCTGCAAGCGGCGGCATTCTGGTGGGAGCTTTGGGCACAACGCTGGTGCGTGAATTGGGCGGCGGTGATGAAAAGCTTGGCATATTGATGACGATTTCGTGCATTGCGGCTTTGTCTGCTGCGTGCCTGCTGACCACCTTCTTCACCACCAAGGAGCGTATTCCTCCGGTCGAACAAAACGGCTCGCTAAGAGGGGATGTCGGCGTGCTGATCCGCTCTGGCCCTTGGATCGCGGTCGCTATCGCGGCCATTTTGGGCGTCACTTCCATCGCCGCGCGCGCCGGAACCGCCCCGTTCTTCTTCAAATATGTAGTGGGTGACAGCGGCGCGCCCATTTTTCTATTTTTCGATCGTGCGGCCCTGTTTCTCACCGCTTTGGCGCTGGGACAGGTGAGCGGCGTCATCCTTGGCAACATTATCCAGCGCTGGTTTGAGAAATCGCATTTGCTCATAGCAGCGGGCGTGCTCAAGGCGACCTTGATAACGGCCTTCTATTTCCTGCCGCTCGACGCGGTGTGGCCCCAAACGCTGGTGCAGTATGGCGTGGGTATTGGCTTCGGCGTCCTGATGGTGCTCTCCTATTCAATGTTCACCGACATCGCGGAGTATATCGAATGGAAAAGCGGACGGCAGATGACCGCGCTGGTCATCGCCGCCTCGGTTTTCGGAGTGAAAGCCGGCATTGGCTTTGGTTCAGCGGTCCCCGGATTCATTCTGGAGTGGACCGGCTTCGTGGCCGAGGCCCAACAAAGCGAGACTGCGCTGATGGGTATCCAAGTCGCCTTTGCCGTCATTCCTGCCGCCATCATGATCCCGGCGGCGGGCGCGCTGACGTTCTACGGCATAACCCGCAGGGTCCTGGCCGAGGCTGAACGCGACCTTCAAATCCGTCGCCAAGTCGGCTCGCGAACGCCCGATCTCTCGACGAATGAAGCTCCCGCTTGATTTTCGTGTTTTGAGGCCTTCACATTTACGACAACGGCGTTATACGGGCGCGCTCTGCTGGGGTGTAGCCAAGTGGTAAGGCACCGGTTTTTGGTACCGGCATTCGCAGGTTCGATCCCTGCCACCCCAGCCAAGCCTTTTTAAGGCCTATCTCCTAAAACTAAACCCGCCAGCGCCGCACCGGACACCCACGCGCCCTCGACGCGCGGGCTGTGCAGGTAATCTCCAGCGAGACCAATCCGCGCTTCCACGTCGAAACGCGCGGGATCGCCCTTGAGGCTTTCCGGCTGCGCATACAGCCATCGGTGGGCAACGAGATGGATGGGTTCCACGGGCTGCGTGCCGGTTTGCGTAAAGAATTCAGCCAGCAGGATCTGCGCCGCTTCCTCTTTGGGCCGATCAATAATCCGGCGGCTGGATGAAGAACTGGCGTGAAGCACCCAGTTTTCCGCCCCTGTGCGGCCCGGCTTGGCGGAGTTGCGCGCGGCCCACGAAATCCGCTTTGTCGAATCGCGGAGTGTGTCGCAGACAATGGGAAGGCGCTCTTCAAATCCAGCCATCACGGCCCAACAAGGCGCCGAAGTGACGCTGGCAGCGATCTCGGCGAAAGCGGGCGATGCGTCCTGCAACAGATCGCTCGCCTGTTCGGCCGGTATCGCAACAAGGACCGTGTTGGCGGTGTACACATCGCCCTCTGTTGTGGTCAGGCGCCACTGGTCCTCGTCGTGGAAAAGCCTTTCAACACGCCTGCTCCACAAAACCCCGCCGATATGATCAGCCATCGCTTTGATTGGGCCATTCATTCCGGGCGCGCCGACATAGGCGGGATCATCTTCACGCTTAGATGCCGCTTCCCAGCGCGCTACCGCGCCTTGCCCTTCCCACCCTTTGACCGCCTCAACAAATCCGGGATCACGAGCGGTGAAATACTGAGCGCCATGGTCAAATCGGACGGTTTCGCCCGCGATCTCCGTACGGCGAGCGGCCATCCGTCCGCCCGGCCCTCGTCCTTTGTCGAAGACGCGAACCTCGCGTCCGGCCGCCTTTAGCTTAGTCGCGCAGGCCAGTCCGGCCATGCCGGCGCCGATGATGGCTATATCTGTGTGTGGTCCGTCCATGCCTGCCTAATGCGCACGCACGCAATGGGTTTCAAGAGAACTTACGGAGCGGAGCGTGGCGGCTTCGCCTCTGCCAGCAAAAGCGAGAAGCGCTCCTCGCTGTCGAGCCAGCGCGCCTGTGGTTCCCACCCACCAGCAAGAAGCAATGTGTAAGCGGTGCGGCGGCTGAATTTATGGCTATTCTCGGTGTGAATAGTCTCTCCCTGCTCCATCGAGAAGGACCGACCAGCGACATGAAACGCAATGTCACGCTTAGCCATCAGATGCATTTCAATCCGGGCGTAATCGTCGTTCCATCGCGCCTCGTGGCGCAACTCCTTCACAGGGATATCGCCTTTCAGCTGTCGATTGATACGCTCCGCCAAATTGAGATTGAAACGCGCCGTCACACCCGCGCTATCATCATAGGCGTCGACCAGAATCTGCGGATCTTTGATCAGGTCCATTCCGATTAACAGCCTACCCCCTACTCCTATGGTCTCTCGCATCGAACGCAGCAAGTCGACAGCGGTGCGAGCGACCATATTGCCGATGGTGGAGCCAGGAAAAAATCCCAGTTTGGGCATGTCTTGCACCGCTTCGGGTAATTCGACGCGGCGCATGAAGTCCGCCTCGACCGGGTGCACGGGAAGACCGGGAAACTTGGCGCCTAACTCTTTGGCCGAAGCGCGCAGAAAGTCACCTGAGATATCAAGCGGGACATAAGCCGCGGGCGCGATCGCGTTTAACAACAACGGCGTTTTGACCGAAGAGCCTGAGCCAAACTCAACCACCGCGCGGCCTTTGCCGATCATCTGATAAAAATCCTCGCCGCGAGCCCTAAGAATCTCAGTCTCGGCGCGCGTCGGATAATACTCCGGTAGCCGCGTGATGTCTTCAAACAGTTGAGAACCCGCGTCGTCATAAAGCCATCGCGCCGGAATGGCCTTTGGCGTCTGTGACAGGCCTTCCAGAACATCTGAGCGAAAGGCGGTATCCACCCCATCCGCATCGCGCTCCACCAGTTTTAATCCGGGTTGCTGCGGCATCGTCTAAAGGTCCTTTGCGAGGCGCAGACCGGTAAACTGCCAGCGCTGATGCGGGTAGAAAAAATTGCGATACGACGCGCGAGAATGGCCGCGGACCGTGGCGCAGCTTGCGCCTTTCAGGACGCACTGGCCGCTCATGAACTTGCCGTTGTATTCTCCCACTGCGCCCTCGGCGATTGTGAAGCGAGGGTACGGGAGGTAGGCGGAGGACGTGAACTGCCAGACATCGCCGAACAGACTAGGCCCTCCGACCGGATCTGGGGGCATCGCACCTTCCAGTTGAATGCCTTCCACAGAATTGTGGGCCGCCGAGCTGCCTTCAGGCTCTTGCCCGCGCGCGATGGCCTCCCATTCAAATTCCGTTGGCAGACGGGCTTCGGCCCAGGTCGCAAACGCGTCCGCTTCGAAGTACGAGATGTGGCTTACCGGCGCATTCGGATCACGCAGTTGCCACCCGGTGTGGGTAAAGCGCTCGTCCTCGTTCCAATAGAGCGGAGCCGTTACACTCTCCCCGGTGACCCAGGCCCAGCCATCGGCGAGCCACAGGCTGGGAGTAGTATAGCCGCCATCCGCGACAAATGCGTCCCACTCCGCGTTGGTCACAAGCCGATCAGCCACGGCGTAGGGTTCGAGTAATACTCGATGCGCAGGGCCTTCGTTGTCGAAGGCAAACCCCGCCCCCTCGTGTCCGATCCTGGCGACGCCGCCCGGGTGAGTGTACCAACCGAGTTCGCTTGCGGTGAAACGCTCAGCGCGATTTTGGCCCCACATTGCGGGACCAATCGGGTTCTGGAAGAGAGCGTGTTTGATGTCGGTCAGCAGCAATTCGATGTGCTGCTGTTCGTGTGCGATGCCCAATTCGATGAGGGACGTTAGCTCCGGTTCGGCCAGAAGGCTCGCCATGGCTGCGTCTACGTGCGCACGCCACTCAAGGATCTCTTCCAGGCTCGGCCGGGACAGCAATCCGCGCGCGGCGCGGGCGTGGCGCGCGCCTTCGGCCTCGTAATAGGAATTGAACAGATACGGGTAACGATCATCAAAACGCGTGTAGCCATGACCATGATCGCGCAGCAGAAAGGTTTCCCAGAACCACGTCGTGTGCGCGAGGTGCCATTTCGCCGGGCTCGCGTCCTCCATCGATTGGATGCAGGCATCGGCCTCGCTTAGCGGTTCGACCAACGCTTCGCTCAGGGCGCGGGTTGCCGAAAAACGCTCCTCGAGCGCCGATTGCGAGGGATCGTATGAGCGAAATGGCTCGCTCAAGGTCATGCTCGGCTCTCCTGCCTTGGCCTTGGACCGGTTCAGGCATGCCGCATTGCGATGACAAAAGAAAGGCAGTGCAACGGTTTATCGCAAACGAATCTGCCGGAAAGCGCCGTCCGATCTCGCTGACACAAAAACAGCCTTAAAGGCTTACGCGGCGAGCTTCACCAGATTCCGCCCCCCTTCCTTGGCGTCGTACAGCGCGTTGTCCGCTCGACTGAACAGCGTCAGCGATGTGTCGCCCTTGCGCAGTTGCGCAAGGCCAACGCTGATAGTGACACAAGGTACAGTGCCCACTGCGCTGGCATGCGCGATGTCCTGACGCAGGCGTTCGGCCATTTGTTCGGCAAGCAGCTGGTTTGCGCCGGGCACGATCCACACGAATTCCTCACCCCCAACACGCCCGACCAGATCGCCCTCGCGCGTGTGATCACGCGCAATCTCGGCGACGCGCTGGAGAACCTTGTCCCCTTCAAGATGGCCATGCGTGTCATTGACCAACTTGAACCGGTCAATATCAAAGATGATCAGGACCAAAGGCTGTGGCTGAGTGCGCGCCCTAAGGATCATGGTGTCCAGTTCGCTCATCACTCTGCGCCGATTGGCGAGGTTAGTGAGCGGGTCGGTTTCCGCCATTTCCTTAGCGACCAGGGCCTCTTGCTCGGCAGCCTTGCGCGAGCTTACCAGTGCCCGCTCGCGGGTCATCTGGTCCGTCACGTCGCGCACAACCGCGATCACGCGGCCGATCTCGCCAGCCTCTCCGAAAAGATTGCAGGCTTGAACGCTGATCGAACGAGGGACGCCGTCATATCCGTGAATATCGTAGTGCAGCGTGAAGGGAACCTTCTCGCCCTTGTGTCGACTGACATGAGCGATGAGATCTATGTCATTCGCATAAAGCAATGTTTCGGCGTCGCCGGCCATGAACTCATCGTCGTGATGAACGCCGAAGAGGCGTCGCATTCCATCGGACCATTGCTGTTCACCGGTCACAGGGTCGAATTGCCAGATGCCCAAATCCGCAACGCTTTCCGCCATACGAACGGTGCGCAGCAGTTCCTTCATGGCTCGTCCGCGTTGGCGCGCTAACCTCGCCGCCTCGCGCGCCTCTCTGCGCGAACGCAACACACCTGCCACCGCGACCATGGCCACGACAGCCAGTGCGCAGACTGTAAGAAGCAGCGCATTGCTATCGAGCACATCCGCCTGCGCGACGCGCGTCGGCATGGATGCGGTCCCCGGCGCGGATAACGCCGCCAAAGCTGCCTTGAATGCGTGTTCCCAAGGTCCAAGAGCGGCGAGCGTTACCATACGCCCAAGCGGTAAGGCGCACACCTAACAAAGAGGCGCAACGCCCCCTTACGTGATTCTACTTACCCGACTTACAATTAGGCCAATGAATTGGCCGAACGCTTGGACTCAGGCCGCGTCCGCCTGCCGTTCGCTGGCTGCATCGTTGAGCAATTCAGCGATCTTAAACGCCAGCTCGAGCGACTGTTCCGCGTTGAGGCGCGGGTCGCAATGCGTGTGATAGCGATCGCCCAAACGTTCGTCCGTGATAGCGACTGCACCGCCGACGCATTCGGTCACATCCTGTCCCGTCATCTCGATATGGACGCCGCCCGGGTGCGTGCCTTCGGCGCGGTGCACATCGAAGAATCCACGCACTTCGGTGAGGATACGATCGAATGGACGTGTTTTGTAACCGCTGTCGGATTTGATCACGTTGCCGTGCATCGGATCGCAGCTCCACACCACTGGATGCCCTTCGCGCTTCACCGCGCGCACAAGTTTGGGCAGGCCCTCGGTCACCTTATCATGGCCATAGCGGCTGATCAGCGTGATCCGCCCGGCCTCACGCGCCGGGTTCAACTCATCAAGCATCCGCAGCAGCGCGTCGGGCTCCAAGCTGGGCCCACACTTCATACCAAGCGGATTGCCAATGCCGCGCGCGAATTCGACATGCGCGCTGCCATCAAAACGGGTGCGATCCCCGATCCAAAGCATATGGGCGCTGGTCGCGTACCAATCCCCGGTGAGCGAATCCTGACGGGTCAACGCCTGTTCGTAAGGGAGCAACAGCCCTTCATGGCTGGTGTAAAAACTCGTCCCTTGCAGCTGCGGCACGGTAGCCGGGTCGATCCCGCAGGCTTCCATGAAGTCGAGCGCTTCGCCAATCCGTTCGGCGGTCTCGGCAAACTTATCGGTCCACGGGGTCCGACCCATGAAATCAAGCGTCCACTTATGGACCTGCCGCAGGTTGGCGTAGCCGCCGCCGGCAAAGGCGCGCAGCAGATTCAGCGTTGAAGCGGCTTGCGAATAAGCGCGCACCATCCGGCCTGGATCGTTGCGGCGCTGGGCCGGGTCGAAATCGATGCCGTTGATATTGTCGCCGAAATAGCTCGGCAGCGTCATGTCGCCTTTTGTCTCCGTGGCGGAAGAGCGCGGCTTGGCAAACTGACCCGCCATCCGGCCAACCTTCACCACCGGGCGCTTACTCGCAAAGGTCATGACGACCGCCATTTGCAGCAGCACGCGGAAAGTATCGCGGATGTTGTTGGGGTGAAACTCGGCAAAGCTTTCCGCGCAATCGCCGCCTTGCAACAAGAAAGCGCGGCCCTCAGCGACTTCGGCCAGATCCGCTTTCAGCGCGCGCGCTTCGCCGGCAAAAACGAGCGGCGGATACGCCGCGAGTGTCGCCTCAGCTTCGGCCAGTTCGGCGGCGTCTTCGTAATGCGGCAAGTGCTTTGCTTCAAAGCCAGTCCAGCTGTCGGGGGTCCAATTGCGAGCCATAAGAGTGATACGATCTTTGTTAGGTTGTCAGTTTGCGTGAGAGTTTGAAGAGGGCGCGCCTCTATCACATTCACCGTCCAAGGTGGAGAGCGCCGCTACACGCGAAGTGTTACAATTGTAAAGCCTTCAATGTCGAAGCAACAATTATATTACACGCGCACTCTGATCGCTTCCGGCGATCAGACAGTTTAGTAGGCGCTTTAGCGGCTCTCCACGCCCGGCCCTTGAACCGGTCCGATCGGACCCGAAGCGGCCCGTGGTTCGGGCGGCGTCAAAGGTGTGACCTCGGCCAGCTCTTGCCCTTCAGGAATAATGGCCAGACGAAACGGCGATCCGCGCACAAAATACCGGTCGGCCAGGAACTGCATGATACGCGGATCGGTCCGCGAATAGTCGCCCAGAAGATAACGCAGCAATTCCACGCGGCTGGGATCAAAGCTCGCGCCCTCAAGGTTGAACAGCCAGAACTGGTTACCGGTCGAGGCACGACGGATCAGCTGCGCGAGCGGTTCGGTCACGCGGTTGATCTCGTCCGCGGTCGGCGGGTTCTGCGCCAGATCCTTGGCAATCCGGTCGGCCTCGGAAAAGAACAGCGGCAGGATATCCGGCTCAATCTGAGCCAGCGCGGTGATGCGTCCGCCGGTTGTAATATCCGTCGGCCATGACGACGAGACCTGCGGCGAGTACGCCGCACCGGCCTTTTCTCGCAGAGCCTCAAGCAAGCGGTTGTTGAAAATCTGCGTGAGGATTTCGAGCTGGCGCGATTCGCGAATGGCTTTCATGCCGCCGCCCGTTTTCCAGGCGACGACGGCGGCTGCCTGATTGGCATCGCCCCGATGCTTTAGAACCGTTGGCAGAGCCTCCCCTTCGGGGAATTCGGGCACACGGACAGCCACTTCAGTTTTCACCGCACGCGCTGGAGGCAGCGCACCAAACGTTTCAGCCAGCTTTTGGACGATTGCTTCCTTATCGTACTCGCCAAAGATCAGCACTTCGACCGGCCCTTCCTGCAGAAGCGGCTCCCACACATTGCGAAAGCCCGCCGCCGTAATGCTGGCCAAAGCCTCGCGGTCAGGCGTCGCAAAGCGCGCGTCTTTATCCGTCACAAGGTATTTAAGATCGCGCCCCAGAACACCGCCCGGACTTGTAGCGTAGGTGTTGTAAGCAAGTTCCAAAGCCGCCTTAGCGCGAATGACGGGATCAGGGTCCCAGCGCGGCATGCCCAGTTTCGCTGCGAACAGATACAGTTGGTCTTCCACATCGACCGATCGCGTCTGCGCGGTCATCGTGAAGACAGCGTCGTCGATGCCAAAGTTAAAACCAATCTTGCGCCCCGTCGCGATCCGGTCGAGCTCGTTTTGGCCAAGCTCTCCAACACCGGATCCGACCAGCGCCGCTTCGCCCATTTTAGCGTAGACGGCCGTGTCTGAGTCGAACGCGCGATAGCCCGCGCCAAAACGGACCTTCACCGTTACGCGCCCCGGCTCAGCGTCGTTGGCCCATAGCAGCGCACGCACTCCGTTGGCGAAGTTGACTTGTTCCACTTCGAGAATGCCCAGTTCTTCGCGGCTCACGATCTGGCCGGGTTCGCCGATCGGCGGCAGGTCACCAAAATCGATCGTTTGGGCGGCCAGACGCGCGGTGGAATCGACGTCCACTTCGGTGGCGAGCGCAAGGCGCAGCGCGTCGCCGTCCGCTTCGCCCGCCTCTGGCGTCACATAGACCGAACGCACCACGTCGCCCTGAAACAGAGCGCGCGTGCGAACCAGCACTTCTTCGGGCGTCAACCGTGCTTTCATGCCCGCAAACACATCGCGCACCACTTCGGGAGAGGCGACGGTTTCGCGGATGTCGACCGCGTTGACGATATTGTCTGCGAGTTTGGAGCCGGCCTGCACGCTTTCCTGCTCAACCCCGTTTTCGAACACGACAGAGAATTCCGCCGCCTCCCGGTCGATCTCTTCCTGGGTGGGCGGATTGGCGATGGCGTCCGCGATCACCGCGCGGACATCGGCCAGCGCGGCCTTCCAATCGTTGGTTAGCGGCGCAAAGCTGACAAAGGTCGCGTCGGTTGAGCGTGAGATATCGTCTTGTCCAACGCTCGCATAAAGGAAACTCGCTCCGCTCCGTGCGCGGGATTCCAAACGCCGGTTTATGATCGCCTGCGACAGCGAATCGAGCAGCAAGCCTTCATTGTAAACGATAGTGTCCTGAACCGGACGCCAGGGGCGCATGATGGCGTAGGTCAAATTGCGTGGCAGGTCGGCTTCGACGGCGACGCCCATTTCGCCAATCGGCCAACCCGTGCCAGCGGCGGCAACCGTGCCATCGGGGGCCACCGGGTCGCCGAAGTTGGGCGCCTCTGCGCCCTCGCCCTTGCCTTCCCAATCGCCGAACCATTGCTCAACGAGGCCAGCCAAAACCCGCGCGTCGGCGTCTCCGGCGATCACAATCACGGTGTTTTCCGGGCGATACCAGCGGCGGTGAAATTCAGAGACGGTCTCGCCGTTGGCGGCGGTCAGTGTCTCAATCGTGCCAATGGGGTTGCGTTCGGCTAGCCGCTGTCCAGAGAAAAACGTCTCACGGGTTAACTGCGCCACACGCTCCGCCGCACCTCCGCGTTCGCGCTTTTCGGCGAGCACAATCGGCAACTCTGCCGTGACGTTGGCATCGCTCAAAACCGGCTCGCGGATCATGCCAGAGATGTATTTGAAGCTCTCGATCAGCTTAGGCCGATCGATATTGGGCACGTCCAGCTTGTAGGCGGTGTGCGTCGGGCTCGTTTCCGCGTTGGCGTCCGCACCAAAGGTCGCGCCAAGACGTTGCCAGGCGGCAATCGCCTGAGCAGGGCCGAGATATTTGCTTTCACGGAACAGCAGGTGTTCCAGGAGGTGCGCATAGCCCTGCTCGTGATCTTGCTCATGCAAAGAGCCCGCATCCACCCGCACGCGGATCGAAACCTGACCCGGCGGCACCCCGTTGCGGCGCACCGCGTAGCGCAGGCCGTTGTCCATCTTCCCGAACAACCACTTCCGGTCGACGGGGACATCGCTGCCTTCGTACAACCACGGCGTTTCGTCGCCTTCCTGCAGCGCCTTGGGCGCTGGGATCGGGATATCGCCCTCGACACTGGGCGCGAGTTCGGTCGACGGAGCGTCTTGAGCGAAGGTCGGAAGAGCCAGCGCAAACGGCGCGGCCAACAAGGAAAGGGCGCAGAGGCCGCGTTTCAAGAATGTCATGACGCCGCCATATAGGGCGCTAAGGCATGAAGCGATAGTGAACGCGGGAGAGTTTTGTGACCGCTTGCCCTCCTACCACGGCGTACCTATATTTCGGATCATGTTCATCGAGACCGAAACCACCCCCAACCCTTCCAGTCTTAAATTCCTGCCCGGACGCCAGGTCATGGCGATGGGAACCCGCGAATTCTCCTCGCCTGAGGCCGCCGAGGCCAGCCCATTGGCGCAGGCCATTTTTGACACTGGCGAGGTGGTGAACGTCTTTTTCGGGCACGACTTTATCACCGTGACGGCGGCACCGGGCGTCGACTGGAACGCGCTTAAACCCGAAGTCACTGCGATCCTGCTTGATCACTTCGTCTCCGAAGCGCCTTTGTTCACCGGCGGCACAGCCGATGGCATCGCTGTGCCCGCAGAGACCGACACGCTGGTTGTAGAGGACCGCGAAGAGGACGCCGAAGTCATCGCCAATATTAACGAGCTTTTGGAAACGCGCGTGCGCCCGGCGGTGGCCGGCGATGGCGGCGATATTGCCTATCGCGGGTTTCAGGACGGCGTCGTCTATCTGACACTGCAAGGCGCTTGCGCGGGCTGCCCGTCGAGCACCGCAACTCTGAAGCAGGGCATTGAAAGCCTGCTGAAACACTACGTTCCCGAAGTGCACGAAGTGCGCGCCGCCTAAGACGGCGCTTTCTCATGCTCTACTGACTTGCCCCCAGCCTCGCGCTGAGGCAGGGCGATAGCGATGCGCGTGCTTGCGATAGAGACGGCTAGCGAAGCCTGTTCGGTTGCCTTGTTCGAAGGTGGCAACTTGATAGCGCACGACCACCGCGTGCTGGGCCGTGGCCACGCGGAGTACCTCATCCCAATGATTGGCGCGCTGCCTGGTAAGGGGCGCGCGGATCAGATTCTCGTCTCGCTTGGTCCGGGCAGCTTTACCGGCGTTCGCGTTGGTCTGGCTGCGGCGCGAGCCTTAGGGATCGCCTGGAAAGCAGAGGTTCTGGGATACCCAACTCTGGCGCTGGTCGCCGCGATGGCGCGTATGAAGGCAGGCTTGCCCAGCGACGCGCACGAAATAACGGTGTGCATGAACGCAGGCCATGGCGAGTGGTTCATCGCCGATTTTGACGCCGATGGACGACCCGAAACCCAAGTGGCCTCGCTCTCGCCCGAAGCGGCGGCGCAGCGCGGAGCGTATGCCTGTATCGCCGGAAACCGAGCGCGCGAATTGGCCGAGACTCAAACGGACGAGCTGTTTCAGCCGTTTGAAACCCTGCCAAACGCGGCCAGCGTAGACGGACTGCTAGACGACTGTCTGACCCGCGATCTCACGCCTATCTACGGCCGCGCGCCGGACGCAACACCGCAAAAGCCGCGGAAAGTTGTGTGAACATGCGCCCGCGTCCCTCGTTCCCCGCGAAGGCTTCGGGCGCTCCGCAGGCCGCAGTTGATGGCATCATGCGTGTTATGGATGCGGCGTTTGACCCGGCCTATGGCGAAGCGTGGACCCGCCGACAGATCAGCGACGCGCTGCTTCTTCCCAGCACCCACGCGTTGCTTGTCGATGCGGATGGTGCGCTGACTGATGGCGTATCCAGCCTGCCCAAAGGGTTTGTTCTCTCTCGCCATGCGGCTGATGAAGAAGAGCTGTTGCTGATCGCCGTTACGCCCGATGTGCGCACGCGCGGTCTCGGCAAAATCCTGATTGACCGATTGTTCGAAGCCGCGGCCATACGGGGCGTGAATTGGGTGTTTCTGGAGATGCGTCGCGGCAACCCGGCGATCCACCTCTACCGAAAGGTAGGATTTGAGCCCGTTGGCGAACGACCCAACTATTATAAGCTTCTGGACGGTAGCCGCGTCGACGCGATTACTTTCCGCCGTTCGCTTTCATCAACAGTTTAAATTCATACTGGACACGGTTTGCCGCGTATTGACCAGGCCTGCGCTTGCTTTCGGTCTATACTTGGTCCAAGAGAAAATTATCCGGCAGCTATAGTCGGGGGAAACAATATATCACGAGGAACTCATGCAAGAACTTGATACAGAGATGAAAGAAACACTCATCACTCTAACGAGCGACATCGTCGCGGCACACGTCAGCAACAACGATGTGGCCGTCGACGATGTGCCAAGCCTCATCACCAATGTTTTCGGCGCTCTGTCGGGCCTGGGCGAGAGCGCTGAAGCGCCCGAAGAACGCCCGGAACCCGCCGTTTCCATTCGTGCATCGGTCAAGCCCGATTACATCGTGTGCCTGGAAGACGGCAAGAAACTCAAAATGCTCAAGCGTTACCTTCGCACCAATTACGATATGACGCCGGAAGAATACCGCGCGCGCTGGAACCTGCCCTCGGACTATCCGATGGTTGCTCCCAACTACGCCGAGAAACGTCGTGATCTGGCCAAAAAAATTGGCCTTGGTCGCAAACCAGGTAGCGGACGCGGTAAGCGCAAAGCCGCCTAAGAAAGCAGGCGACGACCACGAACGGGTCGAAGCCATCCGAGCCTGTCCGGGTCGCATCGGACGAGAAATCCGCCGCCTCGCTTTTGATAAAGCGGAGCGGCGGTTTTCTGTTGTCGAACCGACCTGACGGAACAAGCGCAGGTTATGCCCAGCCCGCCCAAGCCCGCTTGAGCCATTCGTCCGGTCTGGCTAAGGCAGTTGGGGAACATTAATCAGGCTCTTCGAAGCTGGACGACGCCACTTGGCGCATCCGGTCGGAAGGCCTACCTTCGGCAGGGGAGCAGTCCTTGACCCAAAAGATCGATCTGGAACAATTGTGCGCCGAAAAGGGTCTGCGCATCACCGAGCAACGCCGCGTCATAGCCAAGGTGCTTTCGGAAAGCGACGACCACCCTGATGTCGAGCTGCTTCACAGTCGCGCGTCGGCAATTGATTCCCGCATTTCGATTGCGACAGTCTACCGCACCGTGCGTCTGTTCGAAGAAGCCGGCATTCTGGACCGCCACGATTTCGGCGATGGCCGGTCTCGATATGAGCCCGTCCCCGAAGCCCACCACGATCATCTGATCGACGTGGAAACCGGCAAAGTGGTCGAATTTGTCGACCCAGAAGTCGAACAGCTGCAACGCCAGATCGCCGAAAAGCTTGGCTATCGTTTGGTCGACCACCGTATGGAATTGTACGGCGTGCGTCTTTCGCGCGACGATTGAAACGAACACATATTGCTTAAGGGGATCGCATGAGCGGCAATGAGATAGACAGCGGCGCCGACGCCGTTTTTTCTAAGGCCTGGGAAGACCGGGTTGCCGCTGCGCGCGGAGAGGATACGGACATCTCGATTGCCGGCTGGATGCGAATTGCGGCACGCGCGATAGGCCTTGTCACACTCCTCATCATTTTTGTCCCGCTCCATTTTCTCTATCGGATCTTCGCCTATGGCTCGCCATTCCCGATGCTGTTTCTGCGTTACTCAGCTTGGGTTTGCGGTGCCCGAGTAAAGGTGGAAGGCACGCATCTTCGGCGCGATGTGTTCTTCGTGGCCAACCACGTGTCATGGCTGGACATTCTGAGCCTTGCCGGTGCGAGCGGCACGGCTTTTGTGGCAAAAGCCGAACTCGCCAAAGCGCCCCTTGTTGGGTGGCTCGCCTCACTCAACCGCACTGTCTTTGTGAAACGCGAACATAGGTTGGGGGTCGCGGAACAGATCAACGCATTGCAAGAAGCGCTGGCGGACAACTGGTCGGTAACCGTCTTCCCCGAAGGCACGACCACCGACGGCCAATCGCTGCTGCCGTTCAAGACCAGCATGCTCTCGGTCCTGGAGCCGCCTCCTCCCGGTGTCCTCGTGCAACCCGTTTTGCTTGACTATGGACCGGTGGCCGAATGGATCGGCTGGATTGGCGAAGAAACGGGGATCAATAACGCTAAGCGTGTCTTGTCACGCAGAGGATCGTTCAAATTGAAGGTCCAGTATCTCGAACCCTTCAGCCCAGAAGACTTCCGCGGCCGCAAGGCGATCAGCGCCGAGGCGCGCCGCCGGATCGAGGAGGCGCTGTGCGATGCGCTGGGAAAGCCTCTGCGCGCCTTTAGCCACTCGGTACCACCGGTGCGCTATGAGGCTCCGGTTGAGAAGATCCCCGTCGACGCTGAATAAGACGCATCGCTTCGGCTCAAAGCGCTGCCCTGACCAACCAATCATGGAATAGCCGGACCGGGCGCATCTCAAGCGCTGTAGGCTTGCACACGAACCAATAGCTGTACGGGCTCTCGATCTCCATGGTGCCGAGATTGGTCAGGCGGCTGTCGCCTTGGCGATGCAAGTGGTCATCGTGCATAATCGCGATGCCCAAACCTTGCGCCGCCGCTTCCAGCATGAGCGCGCCGGAATCATAGTGATCAATGGCCGCAGGCTCCATGTCTTCGAGGCGATACGCCTGTTTCCACGCGCGGAAGCTCTCAGGCAACTCGTTATGAATCAAAAAAGTCTGCTTGGCTAAGCCCTCGACGCTGATATCGCCGCCAATATTCTGAGCCACATCTTTGGAACAGATGGCATGCACCAAATTGTGGTCCAACCGCACGGCGTGCAAATTGGTGTCGGGTCCGCGCGAAAGGATGATCGCCGCGTCGAGCGTGTCGCCCACGCGATCCTCAAGGTGCGGCGCGGTGTCGATATCGATATGCAGCAGCGGGTGACGCTTGCGCAACTCTCCCAGACGCGGAAACAGCCGCTGACTGCCGAACATCGGCAGCACGCCAAGTCGCAATCGCAAGAGCGAGACATTGTCCGACTGGCTCTCCACCGCGCGCGCGAGCGATTCCAAGTGAGGGTTTACCGCTTCGTAGAACGCCTGACCTTCATCGGTCAGCTGCATCGATTGGCGCGCGCGGGTGAAGAGTTTCTTCCCGACAAATTCTTCCAAATTGGTGATCCGACGCGACAAGGCGGACGGGCTCAACCCAATTTCCTCAGCCGCGGCGCGCGCGGATCCCAATCGGACAGTCCGCATAAACGCTTCGAGCGCGCGCAAAGGTGGCAAACGACGTGACGGCATAACCTCTCCTTATTCAGAGGAGATACGCTCACCAAGCCAAATGGATGCAAAAAATCGAAGGAATTGGAGAAAAAATGCCCAGAGGGTGACTTTATTGCATCTCAGTCGCAACAAGTCGATCAACGGGTGAATGCAGGCGAAGGCGCTTTACATGCGTTTCATCGCCCGCTGTTACTTCAATCCGCCAGCCGCTGGGATGTTCCACGATGGCCCCGACTTGCGGCACCGCTTCAGCCAGCACGAAAGCCAGCCCACCCAGGGTGTCGACCGATTCTTCGACCTCGGCCAGACGCGGATCAACCGTTTCCGCCACATCCTCAAGTTCGGCCCGCGCGTCGCAATCCCACATGCCATCGCCGATAGCGACGATCATCTCTTCGGGGGTTTCGTCATGCTCGTCTTCAATCTCGCCGACGATCTCTTCGACCAGATCCTCAATTGTGATGATCCCGTCGGTGCCCGAGAACTCATCCAGCACAATCGCCAAATGCACCCGTCGCGCGCGCATATCGGCGAGCACATCAAGCGCGCCGCGCGCCTGAGGTACGTAGAGCGGCTGGCGCATCAAAGTGGTCCAATCGGCCGGTGGCTCTTGCCCGGTTGCGAGGTAAGGGAACACGTCCTTGAGGTGGATCATGCCGATCACCTGATCGAGCGTCTCACGATAGACCGGCATGCGCGAATGGCCGTGTTCAGAGAAGGTTGCGACCAACTCTTCCCAGCCCAACTTGGCGTCGACCGCGATGATCTCCCCGCGCGGCACAGCGACGTCGTCCGCGTCGTGTTCGCTGAAATGCAGCAAGTTGCGCAGCATTTGGCGCTCAACAGGAAGCAAGTCGCCGTTGGCCCCGGCGCTTTCCTGAGGCGCGGCGTCGCCATTCTCGCCCTCATGTTCGTCGATCGCTTCTTCGAGCTGCGCGCGCAAGGACCGATCGCCGTCTCCAGCGCCTACCAGTTTTCGGATGGCGGCGCCCAGATTGGTCAGGACGCCGCTCGTACTCTCCGCGTCTCCCGCGGGGGATTGGGAATCGGGCATTTGTGGTTCGTGGGCCCTTTCGAGCTTACTCCTTATAGGTCGCGGTCACCATATGGGTCTGCAATCCCCATTTTGGCAAGGGCGCGAATCTCCAGAGTCTCCATCGCTTCGGCCTCTTCGTCCGAATGGACGTGATCGTGCCCGGCCAGATGCAGCAATCCGTGAATGATGAGATGCGCGGCGTGATGGTCCAGAGACACGCCCTTCTCCTCCGCCTCGCGCGCGCAGGTCTCGTAGGCAAGCACGATATCACCAAGCATTTCGGGCGGCCCTTCGGGCGCAAGGTCGAGCAAGTCATCGCGCTCCAGCATGGGGAAGCTCAGCACGTTGGTCGGCTTGTCGCGCTGACGCCATTCGCGGTTGAGTTCATGCACCTGCGCGTCCGAGGTGAAGAGCACGCTGACGCTAAGGCGAGGATGGGTTAGCTCGGGCGCAACCTCGCCCAAAGCCACGCCGGCTCGCTGCGTCAGCGCTTCCCAATCGCCATCCGGCCACCCTTCAAGGTCGATTTCGAGTTCCAACACGCGTTCCTAGCGTTTCCAGTGGCTTGGTCGAGACATGGACCACGTGTTACACGGTCCAGAGAGAAAACTCCGAGCCCTTCGCACGGACATGCTCGCAAAGATGGCGCTTGCACGAACCAAAGGGGTGAGCGTGGCATTCATGCAGCGTCCTATACCCCTCCGCTGCCGCGTAGGAAATGGCAGCAGAGGGACGGTTGCTCGACACGGACAATTGGCAGCTCTTGGGGATGGAGGCGGACTTCGCCAGCTATCCCACCATCCTCTTCAGCGCAGCTGAATTTCCGTCGATAAAGTGATGCTTCATGGCGCCGAGAATATGAGCTCCGAGAACGACGTAGAGCACATAGGGCAGCAGATACTTATGGAAAGTGCCCCAGATAATGTAGACATCGCTCTTGCCCCATAAAGGCCCGAACTCCAGCCCAAAGAAATAGGTGGGAAAGCCGTGATAGCTGGTCATCATAAAGCCGGTGATCGGCATGGCGAGGAGCATCACATAGAGGATATTATGCACCCGGTGCGCCCAGCGACGCTCGGCCGGTCTGAGCGTGCCATCAAGGTCGGGACGCTTTGAACGACTGTTCCAGAATAGGCGCACGAACAAGAGGATGAAAACCAGCACGCCGATCGATTTGTGGATCACATAGTAATAATTGCGGAACCACGCGCCTTCCGGGATCATCGAGGCGAACATGCCCAGTGGGAAGAGTGAAAGGAACAAGATCGCAGTGGTCCAGTGAAGCATGCGCGAGGCAAAGCCATAGCGCTCTTCCTCGTTCTCCATGCCAAGCTCAAGCTGAGCGGTGTCGCCCAGCTGCACCAGCGCCGCTTTGGAGAGCAGCAGCCCCGCGATTAGAGCGATCCCTGCCTGTGCCCACATCAGCGCGGGCTTGGCCGAATCCATTGGGGTCTGGTTCGGTTTAGGGTCCTCGAGCACGCCGGTTCCGAGCACGCCCAGGAACCATGCGACTATAGCAAAGCACCCCAAGGCGGCCAGTACAGAGCCGAACATGCGCACCTTGGGCGCACGCGTGTTCATTAGCCATGCGGTGAGGACCGAGGCTGCGACAATCACAATCCCAATCCATGCGTCGATATTATCAGGTGCTCCAGCTTCAGTGAGCATATCCCTCTCCCACTAATTTTATTGAATGCCTTGATTTGATCAATCGACCAGCGTGACTAGCGCGTCGCGGTCTTTGCGAACCTTGGCCATCGGCAACAGCCAATCGCCGGTCGGATCGCGGTAACCCAAGGGCAGAAGTACAACCGAACGCAGACCCTTGTCTCCAAGGCCCAGAATTGCGTCGACCGCAGCTGGATCGAACCCTTCCATCGGGGTGCTGTCGACCTCTTGTTCAGCCGCTGCAACAAGGCCAATGCCGAGCGCAATATAGGCCTGACGCGCGGCATGGGCGTAGTTCACCTCGGCTGTGCGTGGCACATAGTTGGCTTTGAGATTGCCGTAATATTGATGGATCAGCGGGATCTCCCCGCGTGCATCGATGTTGAGCTTGGTCACTGCATCGATGCGGTCCTCGGTGTAGTTGTCCCAAGCAGCAAACACGAGCAGATGCGAGCAATCGGTGATCGGCGTTTGGTTGTTGGCCGCCGCACAAATCTCAGCGCGCGCTTCTGGTTTGGTGACCAAGATCAGCTCAAAAGGCTGCGTGCCGCTGGATGTCGGCGCCATGCGGATGGCTTCGATAATTGCGTCGACCTTTTCTTGTGGCACCGCTTTAGCTGGGTCCATTTTCTTAGTCGCATAGCGCCAGTCCAGAAGTTCAAGCAGCGTTTTGTCAGTCATGTCTATCCCCGTTGTGCCCGCATTCAAATTGCAGTATTGATTTGTGACTGACTAATTAATCAGAACTGTTTTGCGTGACAAGAAGGCACAACTTTTAGCCTCGGTCACAAAAGAGGAACCACCTATGTCTGAGTGCAAGGCCAACACCTCAGTAATGAACCAGGGCTCCACAGCCTGCCCCGATTGCGCGCGCATCAATGAAGTGTTGACGCGAGTTGGCGATCGCTGGAGCGTACTCGTGATCATCTCGCTCGCGCAGTATGGGACATTGCGGTTTAACGAATTGAAGCGGAACCTCGGGATTTCTCAGCGCATGCTCAGCCTGACTCTACGCGAGCTGGTGCGCGATGGTCTGGTCCACCGAACTCAGTACCCGACGATCCCGCCCAAGGTGGAGTATACGCTCACCGAAATGGGTGAGAGTTTCCGTGAGCCGGTGAATGCGTTGGGGATGTGGGCACTCGAAAACCTCAACCACATCGATGCCGCACGAGCGGGCTACGATGCGGAACACGCTGGCTAAGAAGGTTGCTCGCCGCACATGTATTCTGTCCGAAAATGGGTCGTGAACTGAATGTCCACTCTCGGTCAGAAAATCCCGATGCAGCCCTACGCACCACCCTCATACGCCTCGACAATCCGCCCTACGATGGGGTGGCGCACGACGTCGGCGGCGGTGAAGCGGATGGTGCCGAAGCCCTCGACGCCTTCGAGTTTCTCGACCGCATCGGCGAGGCCGCTCATACGCTGGCCGCCTGGGATGTCGACCTGCCGCGGGTCTCCGCACACCACCATGCGACTGTTCTGGCCAAAGCGGGTGAGGAACATCTTCATCTGCTCGCGCGTGGTGTTTTGCGCCTCGTCCAGGATCACGAACGCGTCGGCCAGAGTCCGCCCGCGCATGAAGGCGATGGGCGCAATCTCGATCTCGCCGCTGTCGATCCGGCGCTGGACCTGTTCAGGCGGCATGCAATCGTTGAGCGCGTCGTAAAGCGGGCGCAGATAGGGATCGACCTTCTCTTTCTCGGTGCCCGGTAGAAAGCCGAGCTTTTCACCCGCCTCGACCGCGGGACGCGAGAGGATCAGGCGCTGGACGCTGCCGCTGATCAGCTGGCTCACCGCTTGCGCGACCGCGATATAGGTCTTGCCGGTCCCCGCCGGGCCGAGCGCAAAGACGATGTCGTCTCGCACAAGCGCGCGCATATAGTCGATCTGCGCCGCCGAGCGCGGCGCAATCGTCTTCTTGCGCGTGCGGATCATGATCGGCGGTTCGCTCGTGTCCTTGCGGACAATGCCTTCGAGCGTCGGCTCGTTGGACATGGCAATCAGCGATTCGATCGCGCCTGCGTCCAGATCCTGCCCCTGCGCAAGGCGATCATACATGGTGTTGAGCGTGTCGCGGGCGCGGGCGACCGCGTCGTCGGTCCCTTCAATCAGGATCTTGTCGCCGCGCGCGTGAATGAAAACGCCAAGCCGGTTCTCAAGCTGCACCAGATTGGCGTCGAACTGTCCAAACAGACTGCCGAGCAGCGACTGGTTGTCGAAGGTGACTTCGGCTCGCGCCTTGCCCGCCCCCTTTTCACCGTCTTCGTTGGTGTTGATGGCGGCGGGTAGAACCGCTGGATCAATCTTGCGTGTCGGTCTGCGGCCCATAATTCCCTTTGTGCGAGCGCGTTGGACTTACGAGTCGGAAAGGTACGCTCTCTTTGGTCTAAAGCAAGACGAGGCCCCGTCCATGGCGGTGGAAAGTCATCGGGCGTTCACAAGGCAGTCACACCGATTGCGTCACAATTGACGTATGAAAAGGCGACGAATCCTGAGAGGGTCTTGGTCCGTATTCCTTGCGCTCGCGGCGGTCTTGGTCGGCGCAGCCTCCGCCACGGCCCGTCCTCAAGACGCCAACACGACCACGGCAAAATCGCCAATTATCGTCACCGCTCCTGTCTCCGAAGCCGAGCGCCGCAAGCAGCTGCGCCGCTTCACGCGCGCCATCGTCCGGTCGCCGCGCAAAGGACGCCCGATCGCGCGGTTCCGCTTCCCGATCTGCCCGCAGGTCAAGGGAATAGCGCCCGAAGACGCGCGCGCCGTCGAGGCGCGCCTTCGCGAAAACGCGGAAGCTTTCGCGAGCGGCGCGAACCGGGATCCCGGCTGCACCCCCAATCTGCGCGTCGCTTTCATGGCCCCCGCCGCCGGCGCACCCGAAGCCTGGCTCACCGAGAAATCCGATCAACTCGCGCATCTGCCGATCTATCAGCGGCGGACCGTTCTGGCTGAGCAAGATCCTGTGCGCAGCTGGAGCAAGGTGGCCTTGCGCGATATTGACGGCCAGCCGCTGCGTTCGCTCGAAGCCGATGGGCGGGTGATTGGCCAAGGCGATCCGATCCCAACCTTGGTCGAACCCTTCAGCTCCGCGGACCCGATTTACACGACCGAGATTACCGGCGCTGCGATCCTGATCGAGCGGGAAGCCGCCGAGAATCTCACCCTCGCCCAGCTCGCGGATTACATCACCATGCGCACTTTTCTGGGCACGCAATCGCCTAGCGAAGAGGTCACACCCGCGGCGGCAACCACCCTTTCGCTGTTCAAGGGTGGCGAAGCGCCCGGTGGCTTGACGCTGTATGATCAAGCGCTCCTGGAAAGCGTTTACAAAGCCTCGCGCCAATCCACGCCGCGAAAAGTCATCGCCAACACCGCGTCCACCACAGCGCGCACTGAAAGACGTCGGTCCGATGAGGGTAGCCGGTGATGCGCCGCTGATCGACCAGCCCGGCGCGTTCGTGGAAATTGCCTCATCCCCTTTGCGGCCATGTGTGGTAACCCGAAATCCCCCGAACACAGGAGACGAATTCATGCGCCTCTTTGCCGTCACCACCTTTTTTTGGGCCGCTGCCAGCTTCCTTTGGACAGCCCCCGCCCTTGCCCAAACGAAAAGCGACGAGACACCGTCCACAACCGGGAGCGACACCCCCGAAATCATCGTCGAAGCGCCGCGCACCGAACGCGAACGCCGCGCCGAACTACGCGAGATGGTGGCCGACATCATCACCAAGCCGCGCGCTGGGCGGACGGTGGCGACCTATTTCGAAGCGATTTGCCCCAAAGTGATCGGCGTGCCCGAAGCCGAAGCGCGCGTGATCGAAGAACGCATCGCCGCGAACGCGCAATCGCTGGGCGCCAACCGCCGCACGCCCAGCGAGAACTGCAAACCCAATTTGAGCGTGATTTTCGTCCCCGCCAGCAACGGCCCACCAAAAGCGTGGTTGACCGACAAGAACGACATGCTGCGCCATCTGCTCAGCTATCAACGCTACGCCGTTTTGAACGACGCCGATCCGGTTCGCGCCTGGACCTTCAACGAGTTGCGCACCGCCGACGGAACCGAGCTGCCCAACGTTGCGGGACAGCGCATTTCGGGCAGCCTGAACTTCGCCAACCAACTGCGCCAGGTCTCCCGTTTCCGAAGCGACACCACGGTCGAAATCTCCAGCTCAGTAATCATGATCGAACTTGCGAGCGCGGTGGACAAGACGCTGGGCCAGCTGGCCGATTACGCCTCGATGCGGACCTTTGGGAATACGCGCAGCCTCGACGCCGACGCCTCGCCCGCCGCTGATACGATCCTGACCCTCTTCCGCAGCGACGACGCGCCTGAGGCTCTCACCACATTCGACCGCGCTCTCATCTCAAAGATGTACGATACGCAGCGCAATTCGCTCGCCAATCGGTACTATACCAACATTGCCGGTCGCGCGTTCGAGATGGAAAAGGCCGAGCGGACAGAAGCGCTTGAAGAGCCAGGTTAAGTCAGGCGCCGTAAATCGTGCCTGTGGACACTGCACGTCCTGCAACACGAGAACGGGACTGCGAATTATGGTGAAAAACTGGATCGGAACACTCGCGCTTGCCTTGGCAGCTCCAGCGATAGCGCAAACCGATCCGTCACCAGACAGGGCCGAACCGGACGGCGGTATCCTAGTTGAAGCACCGCCCTCCAAGGGTGAGCGCAAGCGCGAGCTGCGGCGCATGATTTCGGACCTGTTTAGAAATCCGCGCTCAGGTCGGACCGTCGCAACATTCCTTGATTCGCCGTGCCCTGAGGTGTTTGGAATTCCAGACACAAGCGGAGCGGCCATCGCATCGCGCATCCGCGCCAATGCGGCGCAACTTGGGGTAAACCGACGGACCCCGCGCGAAAACTGCAAACGCAACATCTCCGTGATCTTTGTCGGCCCGGAAAAAGGTCAAGCGAGCGATTGGCTGGCCGACGATTCCGAACTGCTGGACCATCTCCTCCTCTATGAACGCACCCGCGTGCTGAAAGAAGAAGGGCCCGTCCGCGCCTGGACCTACAAGAAGGTGCTGAGCGCGGATGGATTTGATATTCCTGATCGCAACGGTCGCAGCGCCGCCAGCTTGGCAAACTTCGCGAACCGTGTGGTTTTTCCAACGCGGCTTTCAAAGCCGATCAGCGTAGAGCTTTCCGGAGCGGTCGTGATGATCGAACGGGAAAAGGCCCACGGCAAATCGCTCGAACAGTTAGCCGATTACGCCACAATGCGGGCCTTTGCCGACCTCAATGGAATGAGTTCAGAGCATGCCTATGCGGCCCCAACCATTCTAACGCTTTTCGAAGACAACGATGCGCCCGGCGCACTGACCGGTTTTGATCGCGCGTTTCTATCAAAGCTATACCGCGCGCCTCGCAACTCACGCAAAAACCGCTTCTTTAGCGTGATCGCCGCAAACGCGGAGAGAGACGAGCGCGAAACGGCTCTAGCCGTTCAGCAAGAGTGACCCTTTGATCGAGTTGGGCCCGGCCTCGACCAGCTCTACCTCGACCATCTCGCCAATAGTAGTCTCTCCCTCGAACCAGACGCTTGTAAGCCACGGCGATTTGCCGAGCCATTGGCCGGGGAACTTGCCTTTGCGTTCGACCAGCACCTGACAGGTTTTGCCAACGCTGGCCTCGTTAAAGGCGATCTGATCGCGGTTGAGGCGCGCTTGCAGGCGGGCGAGGCGGTCTTTCATGACCTCTTCGGGAATCTGATTGTCCATCGTCGCGGCGGGAGTGCCGGGGCGCGGCGAGTATTTGAAGCTGAACGCCTGAGAATAGCGGACCTCGTCGATCAGGCTCAGCGTGTCCTCAAACTCCGCCTCGGTCTCACCAGGGAAACCGACGATAAAGTCACCCGACAGCGCGATATCAGGCCGAACGGCGCGGAAGCGTTCGAGCAGCTTGAGATAGCTTTCCGCCGTGTGCGCGCGATTCATCGCTTTGAGCACGCGGTCATTGCCTGACTGAACCGGCAGATGAAGATAGGGCATCAGCTTGTCGCATGTGCCGTGCGCCTCGATCAGCGCGTCGTCCATATCGTTGGGGTGGCTGGTGGTGTAGCGGATACGTTCCAGCCCATCGATCTTGCCGATGGCGTGGATCAGCTCACCCAGCCCTGCGTTCGCGCCATTGGCATCCTCACCGCGCCACGCGTTGACGTTCTGCCCCAGCAGCGTGATCTCACGCGCGCCGGCATCAACCAGTTTATGAGCCTCATCGACCAAATCACTGTAGGGGCGCGAGATTTCCGCGCCGCGCGTGTAGGGTACGACGCAATAGGTGCAGAACTTGTCGCACCCTTCCTGCACCGTCAGAAACGCGGTGGGCGAGCGCTTTTTGCGTTTGGGAAGCGAGTCAAACTTCGCAATTGCGGGCATGTCCGTATCGGTCGCGCGCTCGCCCTTCACCGCTTTGTCCAGCATATCAGGCAAGCGGTGATAGGCCTGCGGGCCGACCACCATGGAGACGCTGGGCGCGCGCTCCATGATCTCCTCGCCCTCAGCTTGCGCCACGCATCCAGCGACCGCGATCACAGGTTTCCGGCCCGCTTCCTCCCCCGCCTTCACCAAGCGGCCAATGTCGGAATAGACCTTCTCCGCCGCCTTCTCGCGGATGTGGCAGGTGTTGAGGACGACCAGATCAGCGTCTTCGCCTTCGGGCGCAGGCTTGATGCCCTTTTCGGCGAGAAGTTCGCCCATACGCTCGCCATCATAGACGTTCATCTGACAGCCGAAGGACTTGACCCGGTAGGTCTTGGGGGGCGTTTGCGGTTTCATGAGGGCTGCGCGTTTAGCGAGATGGCGTGACCATATCAATCGCGCCGTTCGCGCATCCGCTTCTTGTCCTGCGCGCGCATGATTTCGACACGGGCCCAATCCAACCATTGGCGAGTTCTAGAAAGCATCCGCATCAACTCTTGGCGCTCCGGGACATAAAGCGGATTCTCACGGCTATAACGGTGGCTCATAACACGCGTCTTAGGAGCGTACTCCTCCTTCTCCTCACCCTCTCCTAGTGAAAGCCCCGTCAAAAACACCACCGACATTTCCGGTTCGCTCCATTCGCCGATCGCCTCGGCGTGGAGCGCCACGTGACGCGCGTCCCTTCGAACGGCGATAGGCAAGCGCTCCGACAATGCCTCGAAATCACGCGCGGATACAAGAACCTCAACCTCTTTCAGCGGCTCAGGGATGCAGCCGTGAAGGTTCGCCGCCACCCCGCCTATGATCCACCAGAAGTCCTGAGCATCCGACAACACTCGCGGTATCGTCGCATAGACGTCTCGAGAACCAGGCGCCAGCGTCCGGTTAAGCCAATCTTCCAGCCACGGCATATCCTCAAGCTTTAGACGGAGCTCAAGCGCAGTGTTGTACTCGTAGTCCTTAAGCGCTTTCATCCCGCCCTCTCGCAGGAGAGCGCGGAGCTTCAGGATTTCTTCAACCAAACCATTCAGACCCAACTCATCAGATCGGTAATACACAAGGTCGTTGCTCCAGGCTTTGCCCAGGCATCGATCTAAATAGCGATGGCAGCGATCAAGAATAGCATTGTCATAGGTGTCGGTTTCGTAGGCCTCTTCGCCGCCGACGGCTTCATGAAGTTCGAGCAGCGCTCTGATTTCATCTGAGTCGAGGTCGTGTATCGTCTCGGGCATCGGCTCACCGACCATCTCGGCGTAAGCCTCAGGCCCTTCTCCGCCGTGGAAAGTCCGCCAATACCCCTCATCCTGACGCTCACCGGTCAGCGCTTCAAGTTCATCAAGTATCGGATCGAGAGGGGGGTTTCGCTCTTCCGCAGCGCTAGAAGCCTGACTGGCAAGATCAGCAATCTTGGCTAATCGATCTGGCTTTGACTTAGCTCGGAGTTGGGCAATCGCTTTTGTAATTCTCTGGGATGACATGAGAAAGAGACGTATCTTGGCCGTTAAGGCGTCTCAAGTCCGATTGGCGCAAAGCAGGGGGTGTGCAGCGCACTTTGGGCGGCTAGAACACCGCGCGATGCTTCCCTTTCCCCCAAACCTCTTCTCAACACCAGCCGACAACACCGCGCTGGATGGCGTCTTCTACGATATCAGCGCGTTAAGCATGGCTGAGCGTGAGCGCTTGCGTCATCCGGGCAAGGTCGAGGGGATGGTCTTGGAGGTTGGCCCTTCGTGGAAGCCGTCTTTGCGCGTCTGGGACCGGGTGTCGCAGTGTGAGAACCTCGCCCCGCGATACCGCGCGATCACGGTGGCGGGCGTGGGCAGTTCGGCTTTGGGCGCGGCTGCCTTGGCGCGCAACGTCGCGAACGCAGTGCGCGGGCCGGTGCTGGCGGTGGTGTCGGGCCACGGCCTGTCCGATATTGCGAGCGAGGCGATGGGCGGCTTCTTCCTGTTCGGCGGCGTCAACGCGATGCGCCACGGCGCGAACGCGTTTGACCAGATGGTCGAGACGATGCGCGCGCTGAACCCGTGGCTGCCCACCCGCCCCATGCCCAGCGTCGATCCGGGCGACAGCTTCCGCCTTGCCGATTTCAGCGAGGACGTTCGAGCGCTTGTCACCCTGCTCGAAGGCGAGGTGGAGACCGACTGGCTGGTCGGCCATTCCAAGGGCAATCTGGTGATTTCTGAGGCGCTTTACGCGCTGCGAGCCGACGATCCGGACCGCTTCGCCAAAGTTGCGATAGAAGTCCCCATCGTCACCTTCGGCGCGCGCATAGCGATGCCGCGTCAGGTCGAAACAGTGATCGACGTTATGGGCGATATGGACAGCTTCGGCGCGCTCAATTCACGGCCCGACCTGAACATCGACGTGACGGTGCCCAGCGCGTGGCACCACACCAACACCAAGCTGCCGTTTCATGTGCCGGTGACGAAGGTGCTGGAGGGGATTTTGGCTAAGAGCGCTTAAGCACAACCGGGACGTTGATGAAGAACGAACTATCGTCCGAACCGCCCCAGCAAGGAAAGTCGGTCGAACCGTCCTCGCGCTGCTTTGGTTGGTTCTTTCTCTCCCAAACCCGGCGACCGTCGCGGTAATGGCGGCGTTTGCCCTGCTGCTTCAGGTGATCAGCCAGAGTTTGATCTGGTGCCTTCTTCCAACGCCCAAGTCGGTCAAGATCGCTCACCAGCGCGTTTTCGGTCAAAGCCGCTTCGTCTTCGTTGAGCGTTTCGTATCGGCTCAGCGAAGAGGCCGCACGGCGGCGAAGGGAGCGATGCCCCTTCGCCTTGTTGCGCGGAATGGTCTTCCGAGCCCCTTTGTCGCTCTCGCCATAGCAGTTGCGCCGATCCTTTGCGTAGGACAGCGCCTTCTTTTCCTGTGGCGATCGGCGACGTTTGAGGGGCATTAGGCCACAGTGGCCTTAACAATCTTGCCCGGGCTGGCGGGCGGTTCGCCTTTGGGCAGGGCGTGGACGTGTTCCATGCCGCTCTCGACCACACCCCAGACGGTGTATTGCTTGTCGAGGAAGCGCGCGTCGTCGATGCAGATGAAGAATTGCGAGTTCGCGCTGTCCGGGTTCGCCGCGCGCGCCATCGAGCACACGCCTTCGACGTGGGGTTCGGCGTTGAATTCGGCCTTGAGGTCCGGCTTGTCGCTGCCGCCCATGCCGGTGCCGGTCGGATCGCCGCCCTGCGCCATGAAGCCGTCGATCACGCGGTGGAACACCACGCCGTCGTAAAAGCCTTCGCTGGCGAGTTCGGTGATGCGCTCAACATGGCCGGGGGCAAGGTCCGGGCGCAGTTTGATGACAACGTCGCCGCCGTCGAGCGTGAGGGTGAGTGTTTCGGCCATTCTGGTGTTCTCCATAATCTGAAACTTCCGCTCGCCGCGAGCGGGGTTGGGTTGAAGGCTCTTTAGCAGTCTAAAGCCCCGTGTCACCCGCTTGCTTTTCGCGATTGCCCGCCTAAACCCGCGAGCATGGTCGATCCCGCTGCCCTTGAAGACGATACGCTGACAGCGGACGAAACCACCGTCACGGAGGTCCTACCCGATGACCGCATCGATGACGAACGCCACGACGAGGAAAACCGCCTAAAGCCGCGCTATATCGGCAAGGTGCGCGACGCGTTGGACGCGGGCGATAAGGGCGCGGTCTACGACCTGGTCGAACCGCTCCACCCGGCGGACATCGCCGACTTGCTCGAACTGTTCGACAAGGATGAGCGTACCGGCCTTGCCGCCTCAATCACCGATCTGATGAGCTCGGACGTGGTCGCGGAATTGAACGACCACGTGCGCGAAGACATGATGGAGGCGCTGGCCCCCGTCGATGTCGCTGCGATCACCGAGCAGTTGGAAACCGACGACGCGGTTCAGCTTCTCGAAGACCTGGACGAAGACGACCAGAAGGCGATTATCGCCGAGCTGGAGCCGGAGACGCAGGCGGCGGTCGAAAGCGCTCTGTCCTACCCGGAAGAGACCGCTGGGCGCCTGATGAACCGCTTCATGATGGCGGTGCCAGAGCATCTGACCGTTGGCGATCTCATCGATTATCTGCGCGATGAAGGCGATCTGGAACACGATTTCTGGGAAGTGTTCGTGGTGGATCAGCGCCACCACCCGGTGGGTACCTGCGCGCTCAACTGGATTCTCACCGCCCCACGCTCGGTCCAGCTGACCGATGTGATGAAGCGCGACCAGACCTTGATCCCGGTGACGGTCGATCAGGAGGAAGTCGCGCTGATGTTCCAAAAATACGCGCTGATTTCAGCTGCGGTGGTCGATGAAAGCGGGCGTCTGGTGGGGCAGATCACCGTCGATGATATCGTGCACATCATCTCCGAAGAGGCGGGCGAAGACGCGCTTTTGCTCTCGGGCGCGGGCGATGGCGACATTAACGAGCCGATCAAGGAAGCCTATTCCAGCCGCGTGCGCTGGCTGATCGCAAACCTAGGCACAGCGGTGGTCGCCTCGGCCATTATCGCGGCGTTCGGCGCGGCTATTGAAGCGCTGGTGGCGCTGGCTGTGCTGATGCCGATCGTGGCGAGCATTGGCGGCAACGCGGGAACGCAGACTATGGCGGTGGCGGTGCGCGCGATCGCGACCAACCAGCTGACCCGGGCCAACACCTGGAAGATCGTATGGCGCGAATTGCGCGTGGCGGTGCTCAACGGAGTGACGGTTGCGGTGCTGATCGGGATCGCCGCCGCGCTGATTTTTGAGCCGATGATGGGCGTAGTGATCGCGCTGGCCATGGTGATCAACATCGTAGTTGCGGGCATGGCGGGCGTGCTGGTTCCCGTGATATTTGATCGCTTGAAACAGGACCCGGCGGTCGCATCCTCGGTCTTTGTGACCATGATCACCGATTCAATGGGCTTTTTCGCGTTTTTGGGCCTCGCGGTTGTGAGTGGACTGGTGCCCGTGGGTTGAGGGTTGAGCGAGCGCGCCCTACCTTTCTCTTATGCCCCTCCACCTCACGAAAATCGCGTTCGGCGCGAAGAGCTATTCCGATATCGAAAGCTGGTACGGAGGCGGGCGTCGCAGTCCGTACCTCACGACCAAATATCGGCCCACCAAGTGGGAAGAGTGCATCGGCGGCTCGCTCTACTGGATTTTCCAGCACGCGATTGTCGGGCGGTCGGTCATCACGGGGTTCACCCAAGAGGAAGACAGTGGGCGTTGGCGCATCGAGCTGGAACCCGAACTCATCCGCGTCCACCCGCGCCCCAAACGCGCGCATCAAGGCTGGCGGTATTTAAAGGGCGATCCTCCGGTTGATTTGGCCGAGGGCGAAGACATTGGCGACGCGTTGCCTGGCAAACTAGCCGGAAAGCTGGAGCGGCTGGGGCTGATCTGAAAGTGGCCCTTTAAGATGCATCCAACTGAAAGGAACTAGAGCCGTGCGCAAAACCGTCATTACTGTCCTCACCGCCATCCACCTTTCCGCGATTGGGGTGCCAACTCTAGTAAGCGCGCAGCAGGGGGACGATCCCAATTTGGAGTCGGTTGAGGCCGATGATCCGGAAATGAACGCAGCCATCGCAGAGGCTCAGCGGACACTGCCGACCTTTCTTGCGGTGCTGGAAGACCCACCCCAAGGCGCCTCTAATCTGTCGTTCAAGTTTCCGCTTAGTGGGTGGGAGCATATTTGGGTAAGCAATCTGCGCCGTGATGGCGACTATCTCATAGGCCGACTGAGCAACGTTCCGCAGCAACCGGAATGGTCAGAGGGCGATCCGGTCCGTGTGCCGATGAAGAATATTTCCGACTGGGCTTGGCTCGATTCGGACGGCGTTATGCAGGGGCATCATACAACACGTGTCATCTTAAGGCGGATCGATCCA
Source organism: Pseudomonadota bacterium (assembly GCA_039033755.1). Lineage (GTDB taxonomy): Bacteria > Pseudomonadota > Alphaproteobacteria > Sphingomonadales > Sphingomonadaceae > Erythrobacter. The sequence continues at coordinate 68,385 of JBCCBZ010000019.1, forward strand.
AAGCGAGCCGCAATGATCCGCAATAACCTAGGCTGGAACCGCTGACACCGAACTATTTTTGTAGCGCTCAGTCAGCCTTGGGAAGCCGCCCGCAATTGCTCAAACACCAGCCGCACGTCGTGCTTGGCGTCCTCTTCGACGCTGAGCGCATGGGCAGCATAGCTCTCCATCAGCGCGTCCATCCGCTCGCCGATGCGCACCGTGTTGTAGCCGTGGCTGACCACGAAGCGGCGGCGGGCGAGGATTTGAGGGAGGATGATGTCGACATAGGCTTCGACGTCCATGCCCCATTTCATGAACTGCTCAGGCCCTAGCGGCGTGTAGACCCATCCGGGAATGATCAATCCAGCGTGGACGTGATCAGGCAGGTCTTCGCGCAAGCTTTCGGTTAAGCCCAGCACCGCGTGCTTGGCGGCGATATAGGCGGCGGTTTGCGGGACGGCGCAGAACCAGCTGTTCTCGCTGCCCGTGTTGTAGAGCGCCGCCTCGGTCCCTTGTTCGATCAAGCGCGGGGCAAAGACCTTGCAGCCGTTCCAGATGCCCCAGAAATTGACGTCGAAATGGGCCCGCGCTTTGTCGGTGTCGACTTCCCACATCGGTCCGCGAACGCCGCCTTGCCCGGCGTTGTTCAGGACAAGATCAACCTGGCCGAGCTCTTCAAAAGCCACGTCGGCGAGCGCTTCGACCTGCGCGTGATCGGACACATCGCATTCGCGCGCGATCAGACCGTCTATACCGGAAGCGCGTTTTAGCGCTTCTCCCGGAAGGTCAGCCACCATGACCCGCGCGCCCTGCCCCGCCAAGCGCTTGGCCAAACTAAGACCAATGCCACTCGCCCCGCCGGTGATAACCGCTGTTTGAGGGGCGAAGTCATTCATGGATTAGTCCTTAGGCGGCTGCGGCACCAGCATGGGCGTGTTGGCGAGATAGTCTTGATAGGCCGGGTCATCTCCCCAACGCTGCTTGGCCTGAGCGGTTTGCAGGTTCACGCCGCTGATCTTGGTCAAAAGCAGGAACACGAAAATGGGCGAGATAACTACCAACCAGGACAGGCCGGAAAGCACCGGGAACGCCATAATCAGAATACCGGCCCACAAGGTGATCTCCCCGAAATAGTTGGGATGCCGCGACCAGCGCCACAGCCCGACATTGATAAACTTGCCCTTGTTGGCCGGATCCTTTTTGAACGCGCTTTTCTGCGCGTCAGCAGCGCTTTCCCAAACAAAGCCAAACACCCAGACCAGCAGGCCGACAAGGAAGAACACGCCAATGGGCGCGCGCGTTTCGGCGAGGATAGCAACATGCGCGGCGCTCGCGGTGAGGACGACCCACAGCCCTTGAAGGGTCCAGGCGACGAGAAAGCGCGCGGGGTTCACCTTGATCTTCTCAAAGCGCGAATCCGTTCCGCCCATGGCGTGAATGCGGGTGAACAGAAACGACCCCAAACGCGCGCACCAGATGATGACAAGGGCGGCCATCACCATGCTGCGCAGATCAAGGTCGCCGTGATGATTGTAACTGATCAGAGCAGCTACGATTGTGACACTCGCGTACGTGATAGCGCCGGTCGTGTCGTAGAACGTGTCCGACTTGGCGATGGCTGAAGGGATAAAGACGAGCCAGTTGATGACCATCGCCAGCACGACGCAGAGGAAATAGGCGGAATAGGATCCGACCGTGATGCTTTCCATCCCTGCGCCAACGCCAAAGGCAAAGGCGATGGCGGTCACAATCAAAAATACAACGATGCTTTTCATAGGCCCCCCGTTCGCGCGTTCTCGCAGGTCACGCGGACGCGGCGGATTTTGTTTTCTCAACCACTCTACGCAGCGCGTTCACATAGGTTTCCGGCGACTGCGCACCGGGGATCATAAATTTGCCGCCCACGATCATCGCCGGCACGCCGGTGATGTTGAGATCCCACGCTTGTTGTTCTTCGGCGATCACCCGCGCTTCGAGGTTGGCATCGTCCAGCGCGGCCTTAGCGGCTTTGCGATGAAGGCCCAGACTGGCGGCGATGTCCAACAAGCCCTCACGCTCGTTCAACGGCTGGCGCTGATTGAAATGCGCCTTGAACAAGGCCAGTTTTAGCTGCGTCTGAACCTGTGGCCCAGCCTGTTCGAGCGCGAACGTCAGCAGCTTATGACAATCGCGCGTGTTCCACATGCGCTGCGGTGGCGGGGTGCCCTCCCCCTCGAAGGAAAGCGAAACGCCCGCATCCTTCGCGATCTCTTTCATCTGCCCGCGCATGGCGGAGCCCTCTTCCTGAGAGCGGCCATATTTGCGGCTCAGATGCTCTTCAAACCCTTCGCCCTCAGCGGCCATGTCCGGATTGAGTTCAAACGGACGCCAGCGCACTTGCGCTTCGATTTCGCCGTCCAATTCCTCCAGCGCCTTGGTCAACTGGCCATAGCCAATCGCGCACCACGGGCACACGACGTCGGAGTAAATGTCGATAGTCAGTCGCGCAGGGTCTTGGGCGGTCATCAGCTTTACTCCTTATCCAGCCACCATGTGACCAACCGGTGCGCGATGGCGAATTTCTGGGGGAAGATAAGCGTTTCGTTGCCCCCCGGCCCGGCGTTTCGCGCGTCTTCCAGCTCTTCGCGGGTAAACCAGCGCGCATCGTCCAGTTCAGCCTTGTCGATGGTGAGCTGGGTGCTCTCAGCGACGCTGGTGCAGCCAATCATCATCTGACTGGGGAACGGCCAAGGCTGGCTGGCAAGATAGCGCACGTTGGAAACCCGCACACCGGCCTCTTCCCACACTTCGCGCGCCACCGCTTCTTCGATGCTTTCGCCCGGTTCGACGAACCCGGCCAGCGCCGAGTAGATTTTCGGCGGAAAGCGCGGTTGGCGCCCCAGCAGCAGCTTATCTTCATGCTCGACCAGCATGATCGTGACCGGATCGGTGCGCGGGAAATGCTGCGCTCCGCAATTGTCGCAATCGCGCTGCCATCCGCCTTTGGTCAGCTTTGTCGGCGACCCGCAATTGGCGCAGAATTTGTGCCGCGCGTGCCAGTCGACCAGCGATTTGGCCCCGCCATAGATGGCCAATTCCTCGGGCCGCAAAAGCTGCATCACTTGCCAAGCGCGCGGCATGACCGGTGATGTCGAACCCTGCGGTGGGACCGGCGCGAAATGCGCCTTGTCGTCCATCATACCAAGGAAAACGAGCTCCGTTTCCGGATCAACATCCGCGAGCGTGCCCCAAATGAGGCCGCCCGTCTCATCGACCGAGGGAAGCAGGCCGTCCATTTCCATGACGCGCGCGCGCCAGTTCATCAGGTTGCCCAGCGCTTCGGGATCGACGCGGATGTTATCCGCGCGGTCCATCGGTGAACCTGAAAAGGCTATGGGAGCTTGGCTCACGCCGGTTTCATCGCCTTAAGGTCGGCCTGCAAAGCGGTGAGATATTCGTCGCGGATCGGATAGCTGTCCGATGGCATATATTGCGTCCACAAAGCGGTGCGCAAGCCCAGCTTGTAATCGATCGCGCCCAGCGTACCGGCCGCGCCGCCCCAGCCGAAGGTGTTGTCGACCGAACGCCCGCCCGCACCGTGCCCTTCGTTCTCCAGCCACGATCCGGTCTTGTCGACCGTTGCAGGGATCAGATCAGAGACGCCGACACGCACCGCCTCTTCGCTCATCACACGCTCATCACCCAGCTTACCGTAGCCCAACAGCATGCGCAGGAAGCGGTCGTAATCCTTGGGGCTCGACACAAGACCGCCACCGCCAGACGGGACAAACGGCTTGTCGAGATAGATCGAGTTTGAGCCCGGATCGAGCGGCAGGACATTGGTGCCCAGCACGCCGTAATTGTCGGTCAGACGGCCCTTTTCGCTTTCGGGCACCGTCATAAACGTGCTGGTCATGCCCAGCGGATCGAAGAAACGCGCTTTCAAAAAGGCTTCGAATTCCATTCCGCTTGCCACTTCGATGACGCGGCCGAGCAGGTCGATGCTGCACGAATAGCTCCACTTGGTCGCGGGCTGATACATCAGCGGCAATTCAGCGAGGCGATCCGCCCACACTTCAAGGCCCGGAGCCGGCGTGACATCAGGGAAGCCGGGAATGGGGAAACGGCTGACCCGTCCGCCGACCAAACCGTTCTCGTTATAGGCGTCGAGCAGCGGGCCCTTGCTGATAATGCTATATCCCAGACCCGACGTGTGGGTCAGAAGCTGACGGATGGTGATCGGACGCACGGCGTCAACGACGTTATCCAGCGGCCCTTCCGGATCGACCAACACCTTGATGTCCTTGAATTTGGGCAGAACCTCGTAAACGGGCATATCGAGGCCCAGCTTGCCCTCATCAATCAGCGTCATGATCGCCATGCCGGTGATCGGCTTGGTCATCGAATAGATGCGGTAGAGCGAGTTTTCATCAACCTCGGTCGGGCTGGCGAGGCTCAGCGTGCCGCCGCCCACCGTGTGCGCGTGATCTTCCTGGTTCCAGCCAAAGGTGAGGAACATGTTCGCCACCTTTTTCTCGCTAATATATTTCTCAGCAAGCGCAGCCACGTTGGGCCAGCTTTCCGCGACATCGTGGGCCAGCAATTCGCGGCCAAAAGGCAGGCTCGCCAGCGCTGTCGCACCGGCCATGTAAGCGCCGCCTCGGAACAGCGAACGGCGCGAAATTTCAGGTGCGTGAACCGGATTATCGAAGGTGCGGAATGCCATTTTTTAGGTTCTCCCAAGAGGCTTTTTAGGCTGTGTGGGGCAGATCGCCGCAAGGGTCAATCCACCCACACCTAAGCGTAATGAAATGTCAGATTGGGGCTTGCAAAACGAAGGTGTAATACCCATATAACACACATGCTCAATCTTCTCTCTTTCATCTTCGGTCTCGTATCGCTGATCATCGTCATTCCGGCGACGATCCCCTTCCTTGGATGGGCCAATTGGCTGGCTCTGCCGCTCATTGTCTTCGGCATAATCCTTGGCGCGCTGTCGTCGTCGGACGGCGGCCGCAACTTCTGCCTGGTCGTGCTGCTTATCGCCGGCGTGCGACTGACGCTGGGTGGCGGAATTATCTAAGCTAGGCGTTGCGCTGTGCCCAGCGCTGCGGCCTTTGCAAAGACAGTCGGCAAGCCCGCTTCTTCGAGGTCCGCAACCGGCCACCACCGGCCTTCGCCCATTGGTGTCTCGTCCGTGCGTAGCCGTCGGACACGCAAAGTGAGGTGCGCGTGGCTGAACGTGTGCCGCACCGCGCCCAAGTCTTCCCAATCACCGGCTAAAGGCGCGCGAGCGCCGCCATCGTCGCGTGCGGTCCAGCCGTCATCGGGAAGCGCTCGCATGCCGCCCAGCATGCCCGTCCCCTCGCGCCGGACCAGCCAGACTTGAATGTCCTCGCCCTCGCCACGCTCGATCCAATAGGCGGTGCCTTTGCGTTCCGGCTTGGCCTTTTTGGGTGGCTTGACCGGTAGGCGCTCGGGGTCGCCCTTGGCGCGGGCTTGGCAGTCGTTGCTCAAAGTGCACAGCAGGCACCTAGGGGCTTTTGTCGTGCACACACCCGATCCCAAGTCCATCATCGCCTGTGCGAAGTCACCAGCGCGGTTGGACGGCGTGATCTCCTCGGCGCGCTCACGTATGGCCTTACGGGCACCGGGCAGCGGGTCTTCGATCAGGAAAAGGCGCGAGACCACCCGCTCAACATTGGCATCGACCACCACGGCCCGCTGGCCAAACGCAATCGCGGCGATGGCCGCCGCCGTGTAGGCGCCCAGCCCAGGCAGTTCGCGCAATTCCGCTTCGGTCTCAGGAAATCCGCCCTGCTCCGCAACAACGCGCGCGCATTTCACCAGATTGCGAGCGCGGGAGTAATAACCAAGCCCAGCCCACGCTGCCATCACCGCCTCGTCCTCCGCCGCCGCCAGATCGAAAACGGTAGGCCATGTGGTCGTGAACTTCTCAAAATACGGCTTCACCGCCGCGACAGTTGTTTGTTGCAGCATCACTTCCGACAGCCAGACCCGATAGGGCCAGGCCTCGTCATCAGGCGACGGTGCACCGGGCGGATTGCGCCACGGCAGCTCCCTCGCGTGCGCGTCATACCAGTGGAGCAGAATGTCAGAGATGCTGGCGGTCACGCGGCGGCTATGGCATGGCCGCTCCCGCTATGGGAAGCGACACGCCAAAGAGTTCCACCGCCAAGGGAAAAGGCAAAGGCTCAAAAAAGCCCAAGCCGGCGAAAGCCCAAAAGGCCTCAAGCAGCAAAGCGATAGGCCGGGAATACTCGCGCCCAAGGGGCGGCGCGGCCAAGCCCATCGGCGAGTTGATGCCCGAAATCGGTCGCACCGCCTTTCGCCGGTTCGGCTTTGTGCAAAGCTCGGTTGTCACCCGTTGGCCCGAGATCGTCGGCCCGCACCACGCCCGCGTCTGCGCGCCTGAGGCGATAAGGTTCCCTCCCGGCGAGAAATCCGAGGGGATCATGCAACTGGTCGTGAGCCCCGCCCACGCGCCGCTGATCCAACAAGTGATCCCCGAAATCACTGAGCGGGTAAACCGTTTCTTCGGCTACAGCGCGGTTGCGCGGATCAAGATCCGTCAAGGCGCGGTTAAGCCTCCGCAAGACAACAAGCCCGCGAAGGCGCCACCGTCGCTCAAGCCCATCCCGATGGAGCTGGGCGACAGTCTGCGCGATATTGGGGACCCGGAGCTGCGCACCGTTTTGGAATCGCTCGCGCGCAGCCTCGACAATAAAGAGAAATCAGGGGGCGACGAGCCATCGTGAACGTCTTTCGCATACCATTGATCCTTGGCATCGCCGCCGCTGTGGGCGCAGTGGGCCTGACGCTGGCGAGCCCATCGCCAAGCGCCGCGCAAAGCCTTTCAAACACGCCCAGCGAACTGATCGATGATCTGCCCGAACAACCGTGGCTGAGCGTTACAGAACGCACCGAGAAGGGTCACCAAAACGGCAATCCGAACGCCGAGGCGCATCTGATCGAATTCATCAGCTACACCTGTTCTGGCTGCGCGCAATTTGCCAAACAAAGCGGCGGAACGCTTGACCTGGCGGCCGTCGGCCCGGGCCATATCTCTGTCGAAGTGCGCCCCGTGATCCGCAACTCGATTGATCTGGTGGCGAGCCTCCTCGCCCAGTGCGGCGACCCGAGCGGGTTTAAGAAACGCCACCAGGCGCTGCTTTATTCGCAGGACACATGGTGGACCAAAGCGGTTCAGGCGCCGCAAAGTCAGAAGAGCATTTGGGCCCGCGAGACACCCGAGGCTCGCATCAACGCGGCGACGGCTATTGGTCTGGATGCGACGATGCGCGACGCCGGGCTTTCAACATCACAGATTATGGGGTGCTTGCGGGATGAAACGTCCGCGCAACGGATTTTAGCCGATGACAAGGCCAACCGCTTGGAATTTGCAATCCCAAGAACGCCAAGCTTTGCCATCGACGGCCAATCGGTCGAAGGCGCGCATGGCTGGCCTTCCTTGTCGCAGGCGCTCCAGACCCGTTTTCGCCCCAAGGCGCAGGTGATGGAGAATGGCCGCGTGACCACAGTCCAGCCCCAATAGACCTCCAAATTCGCCCCAAAATGCGCCAAATCCGCACGCCGATACGGGTTTCTACACGAAACTGACACAATTGTGCACAAGCCGGTGACCAATCCTCTTTACGCCACGCCTCAACGTGGCCAATCTCATCCATCCAAAAGGACCTATTCATGATTTCGAACCGTATCCGCCGCTTCTCTCTCGCCATCGCGCTCGCCGCTCCGCTGGCTCTGGCCGCTTGCAGCTCTGGCGATGATGTTGAAGGCGGTGTGAGCGGAGAACCGATCGCCGCCATCCCGGCGCCCGAAGGCACAACGTGGCTGACCACGGTCACGCCGACCGAAGATGGACTGGGCACGATCACCGGAAACCCGGACGCGCCGCTGAAGGTCGCCGAATACGCCTCGCACACCTGCGGCGCCTGCGCGAATTTCGCAGTGAACGGCAAGCCTGGTCTGAAAGAATACATTGAAACCGGCGTCGTCAGCTTTGAACAACGCGAAGTGTTCCTGAACACCTTCGACGTGGTCATTGCGAGTCTGGCTACTTGCGGCCCCGTAGAGCGTACTCAGATCCTGTCCGACGAAGTGTGGACCAACCTTCAGCCGGTGATGCAAGGCCTCCAGGCCAATCAACAGGGCGTTCAGGCCGCCGCGCAGCTTCCGATGGATCAGCGTTTCGTGCGTCTTGGCGAAGTCACCGGGCTGATTGATTTCTTCGCCGCGCGCGGCCTTTCCGCCGATCAGGCCCGCACCTGCCTGGCCGATGTCGAGAAGATCGAAGCGCTCGAAAAAGGATCGTCTGAAAAAGCGATTGAGGTTGATGTGCTGGGCACCCCGACCTTCACCCTCAATGGGCGCAAAGTCGAAGCAAGCCAATGGGGCCAGCTTGAACCTATCCTCCAGAACGCCGGTGCCCGCACCGGGGCCGACAGCGGGGAGTAAAGCGGGGCCCAGCGCCCCTCACCGCCTATGCAGATAAGCCGGCTCAAACTCAGCGGATTCAAAAGTTTCGTCGAGCCGGCGGAACTGCGCATAGAGCCGGGGCTGACCGGCGTCGTTGGTCCCAATGGCTGCGGTAAGTCCAATGTGCTCGAAGCGATCCGCTGGGTCATGGGGGAAACCTCGGCCAAGTCGATGCGCTCTGGCGGGATGGAAGACGTCATCTTTGCCGGAACATCGACCCGGCCCGAACGCGCCTTTGCCGAGGTGGTGCTTCACGCCGAAGACGCCGAAGGCGAGGAGCTGGTCGTCACCCGCCGCATCGAACGCGGTGCAGGTTCCGCCTATCGCGTGAACGGGCAGGATGTGCGCGCAAAGGATGTCTCGCTAATCTTCGCCGACGCGGCCACGGGCGCGCATTCGCCCGCTCTCGTCAGCCAGGGCAAAATCGCGCAAGTCATCGCCGCAAAGCCCGCCGCGCGCCGCCAAATGCTTGAAGAGGCGGCCGGGATTGCGGGCCTGCACGTTCGGCGAAAGGACGCGGAAAGCAAGCTGCGCTCAACCGAAGCCAACCTAGCACGGCTCGAAGACCTGATGGCGGGGCTCGATTCGCAGATGGCCTCGCTCAAACGGCAGGCCAAGCAGGCCGAGCGGTACACCAGGCTGACCGACCAGATTAACGGCTACGAAGCGCGGGTCCTGTTCGCGCGTTGGCGCGAGGCCGCCGCCGCCGCTAAGGAAGCGCGCGAGGCCGCTCAAGGAGCCGAGACGCGCGTGGCCGAAGCGCAAAAAGCCGCCGCCGCTGCGCAGAAAGAACAGGCCGCGATCGCCGAAAAACTGTCCGAAGCGCGCGAAGAACTGACCGACCGCCGCGACGATGCAAGCGCACATGGGCACCGCATGGCGGCCTTATCCGAAAAACTCGAGGCCACCGAAGCGCGCCTCGCCGACTTAAAGCGTCAGCGCGAAAGGCTGGAGCAAGATCGCGTCGCCGCCGACCGTTTGACCGGCGACGCGGTGCAGGCTCTCGCCCGGCTCGAAGGTGAAGTCGCCGCGAGCAAGTCCAGCGTGGCCGAGGCCGAAACCAAGCGCCCCGATATCGACGCGCGCAGCGAAAAGGCCGAACGCGCCAGCCGCGCCGCCGAAATCGCTCTGGCCAAAGCCACCGCCGATCAGGCTGGCGTCGAGGCGGAATGGCGCGTCGCCGAAGCGGCTATCAACCAAGCGCAATCGCGGCTCGACCGGTTGGTGCGCGACGAAGAGCGCATCGCCGCGACCCGCGCAGAGCTGGAAGGCGGCGAGGATGCCGAACAGGCCGTGATCGACGCGCGCGACGAAGCCGATGACGCCGCGAGCGAAGTGGCTCGGCTCCGCGCCAAGCTTGAAGCCGATCAGGCACGCAAAGCCGAACTGCAAACCGCGCGCGACGAGGCCGCCAACGCTCTTGCCACAGCGCGGGCGGAACTGGCCGGGATTGAACGCGAATACACGGCTCTGGTCCGCGACCGGGACGCGCGCGCGAAAAGCGCCAAAAACCGGGAGGGACGTCCCGCCGCGCTTGATAAGGTCAGCGTGGCTCCGGGCTATGAGCGCGCGCTTGCCGCGGTACTGGGCCGGGACGCTAAGTCGCCCTTGGGCGCCGCGCCGGATGCAAGCGATGGACGGTTCTGGACCGGCAGCGCCCCGCCCTCGCCTGTTGCCGACAGCCTGCTTTCGCACATCACCGACTGCCCCGAGGAACTGCGCGCGCGGCTCGCTTTGGTCCATGTCGCTGACGCGGATGATGGCCGCATACTCGGCCCCGGCGAATGGCTGGTCACGCGCGGCGGGCATTTGCGCCGCTGGGATGGGTTTGTTGCGCGCGGCGAAGGCTCGGCTGAGGCGGCCCGTCTGGAAGCGGCCAACCGCTTGGCCGAACTTGAAAAGCAATTACCGCCGTTGCGCGAAGCCGCCGATACAGCCGTCAGCGCCGAGTCGAGCGCGCGCGAGGAACTCTCCGAACTCCAGCGCGATCTGGTCGCGCAGGAACGCGGGGTGGCCGCCGCTATTGAAACCGAACGCTCGGCTTTGCGCGCTTTGGATGCAGCAGAGGCCGCCAAGGATCGCTTGGCCGCGCGGCTTCAGGAGTTAGCTGAGGCAGCGAGTGATCTCACCGAGCAGCTCGCATCTGCCCGCGCCGAACTCGCCACCGCGCAGGAACAGCGTGCCGCTCTACCCGCGCCCGACGCTGGCCGGGCCACGCTCGAAGCCGCGCAGGCGAAGAACGAAGCGGCGCGCAGCTTGGTTCAAGCGACGCTGGCGGAATTGGCTGCGCACGACCAATCGCTAGCCGTCTCACGAGAGCGGTTGGCCGCGCAAGAGGCTGACTACGCCAACTGGCAATCGCGATCGAGCGAGGCCGAACAGCGCGTGGCGCAGGCCGGGCGGCGGCTTGACGAAATCGAGGAAGAAGCCGCGATCATCGCCGCCAAGCCTGCCGCGCTTATGACCGAGATCGAACAAGGTGATCAGGTTCGGGCGCGTCTCACAAAAGAATTGGCCGAAGCGCAAGCGGTTCTCGAAGAATGCGAGGCCAAGGGGCGCGCGGCCAACGACGCGTTGACCGCAACGAACGAAGCCCTGGCCGTCGCCCGCGAAAGCCGCGCCACCTTGGCAACCCGCGCCGAAAACGAGGAGGCGCGCCGCAGCGAAATGGCGCGGGCTTCGGGCGAACGCTTCCAATGCCCGCCGCCGCTCCTGTGCGAAAAATTCGGCTTTGAAGAGGACGCGATCACCCGCGCCGAGGCCGAAAGCGAAGAGCTCGACCGCCTGATCGCCAGCCGCGAAAGGATTGGTCCGGTCAACCTCGTCGCCGCCGAAGAGCTCGCGCGGATCGAAGAAGAGCACGGCACCAGCGCGACCGAACAGGCCGAGCTGACCGAAGCGGTCGCGCGGCTGCGAGGGTCCATCGGAAACCTCAACCGCGAGGGGCGCGAACGCCTGCGCGCGGCTTTTGAAGAAGTGAACACGCACTTCCAGGAGCTCTACCCGCGCCTGTTCCAAGGCGGCCAAGCGCATCTCGCGCTGATCGACAGCGATGATCCGCTGGAAGCGGGCCTGGAAATCTTTGCCCAGCCCCCCGGCAAGCGCCTGCAGTCCCTGTCGCTGCTGTCAGGGGGAGAGCAAGCGCTGACCGCAACCGCGTTAATCTTCGCGCTGTTCCTGACCAACCCCGCCCCGATTTGCGTGCTGGACGAAGTCGACGCGCCGCTGGACGATGCCAATGTTGAGCGGTTCTGCGACCTGTTGGAATCCATGGTCCGCACAACACAAACGCGTTATTTGATCGTCACCCACAACGCGGTAACAATGAGCCGCATGCACCGCCTGTTCGGCGTGACGATGGCGGAAAAAGGCGTCTCTCGCCTTGTCAGTGTGGATCTGGGCGAAGCGGAACTGATGGCAGCGGAATAATCCGCCCTCGCTGGTGAGCCCTAGGCTTCGATGGCCGCGGCGAGACGTTTGCGGATCGCTTTGAGCCCCGAGATGGTTTGCGACAGGTCAGGCTTCGGATCATCAGCCGACGCTTGATCGCCTGGCTGCATCTTTGCCTTGCCTCCAGACCGCCTATCCCCTGAACGCCTATCCGCCGCGCGCCGATCCAAACCGGGCTTCCCGGATGAACGCAAAACCGCCTCGGCGCCTTTGAGCGTGTAGCCCTCTTCGTGAACCAGCCGATCGATCTCTTCGACCAGCGCCACGTCTTCGGGACGATAATAGCGACGGCCACCGCTTCGTTTCAATGGCTTGAGCAAAGAGAACTGCTGTTCCCAATAGCGCAATACGTGCGGCTTGATGTCCAACGCCTCGCTCACCTCGCCAATCGTGCGAAGCGCGGTCTCGTCCTTGCCGTCTTCAAAATCTGCCATTGGCGGCGCGGTCCTATTCGCCCGAAGCGATCCGCTCTTTGAGGAGTTGGCTGGCGCGGAACGTCATCACCCGGCGCGGCGTGATCGGCACTTCGACACCCGTCTTAGGGTTGCGGCCAATTCGCTCATTCTTGTCGCGCAGAACGAAACTTCCAAAGCCTGAAACCTTGACGTTTTCGCCCTTAGCCAGAGCGCCGCACATGTGATCGAGGATAGATTCAACCAGATCGAGCGATTCCGCCCGGCTTAAACCCATTTTCCGATTTATGGTCTCAGCCAAATCGGCGCGAGTAAGTGTGCCAACTGAACGCATAGCGCGATCCTTCCCGTTTGGTGCGACCCCAACGTTGCAAAGCGTACATCTTTCGACGCTTTCCCGCAACTTAGCGCTGCTAGCCGAAAGCTCTTGTGCACACAAAGACACAGTCAGATGGCCGGAACTTACATCCGAATGAGGCTTGCTCCCCAAGTGAAGCCACCACCCATCGCTTCGAGCATGACCAGATCACCAGGCTTTATACGCCCATCGCGCCGCGCCGTATCGAGCGCCAAGGGCACCGAAGCGGCGGATGTGTTGGCGTGTTTGTCGACCGTTACGATCACCTTTTCAGGCGGAATGCCGAGCTTCTTCGCCGTGGCATCCAATATGCGGGCGTTGGCCTGATGCGGCACAACCCAATCAATCGCGTCAGCGGAAAGGCCAGTGTCTTCAAGCACTTCGCCTAAAACCTCCGCCAGATTTACGACCGCATGGCGAAATACTTCGCGCCCCTTCATCCGCAGATGACCCACAGTCCTTGTGGTCGACGGGCCGCCATCGACATAGAGCAAATCGTGCTGCGCGCCGTCCGCGTGAAGCTTGGTCGAAAGAATGCCAGCCGCGTTATCGGTTGAGCCTGATGCTGAGCTGCCAACACCCTGAGCTTCCAACACAATCGCGCCCGCTCCGTCGCCAAAAAGCACGCAGGTTGTGCGGTCTTCCCAGTCGAGAATGCGACTGAAAGTTTCCGCGCCAATGACCAGAGCGCGCGTCGCGCCGCCGGTTCTCAGCAGCGAATCAGCGGTCGCCACAGCGTAGAGAAAGCCGGAACACACAGCGGCCACGTCAAAGGCGACGCATCCGTTGCAGCCCAACGCGTGTTGAACCTTGGTCGCGGTCGCCGGAAAGGTGTTGTCCGGCGTGGCGGTGGCGAGAACTATCAGATCAATGTCAGCGGCGGTCAATCCGGCGTCTTCGAGCGCCGCGCTTGCCGCTGCGGTTGCCAGCGTCGCCGTGGTCTCGTCATCACCCGCAATATAGCGTTGGCGTATGCCCGTACGCGCGATGATCCACTCGTCGGTCGTGTCAACCTTTTCGGCAAGCTCTTCGTTGGTCACAACCTGTGCCGGGAGGGCCGAGCCCGATCCCAAAAGACGCGCGCCGGGTGTGGGCGTGGTCACGCGGTCTGCTCTTTATCCGAGGGTTTCCCCTCGGACGAAGCCGCGTTGCCGCGATCGCCCCATTCATCGCCCAGCCGCTGCAGATCTTGGGCTATCCGCTGCGTCAGGTCATTTTCAAGCAAGCTTGCCGCTACATTGACCGCGTGGCTCACGCCCTTGGCGTTGGCGCTTCCATGGCTTTTCACGATCACGCCGTTAAGGCCAAGAAAAACCGCCCCGTTGTGGTTGTTGGGATCAAGATGGTGCTTGAGCAGCTCGGTCGCGGGCTTTGACACCAGAAAGCCGAACTTGGAGCGCAGCGAGCTGGTGAAGGCCTGTCTCAAAAGGTCCGTCACAAACCGGGCTGAACCCTCAATCGCTTTAAGAGCGATGTTGCCGGAAAAACCATCGGTGACCACGACGTGCGTTTCCCCGCGGTTAATCTTGTCGGATTCGACGAAGCCATCAAAATCCAACGCCAAACCACCGTCCGCGTTCGCGCTTGCCGCTTGCAACTGGGCCGCTGCGGCGCGCAGGGAATCGGTGCCCTTGATTTCTTCGGTGCCGATGTTGAGCAATCGAACGCACGGGCGATCAAAACCGTTGACGATCCGCGAATAGGCCGCCCCCATCACCGCAAACTGCACAAGGTTGCGCGCGTTGGCTTCTGTGTTGGCGCCCAGATCCAGCATGACAACATCATGCTCTTCCAAAGTCGGCATAAGCGCCGCCAAAGCGGGGCGATCAATGCCGGGCATGGTGCGCAGCGCCAGCTTGCTCATCGCCATCAGGGCGCCGGTATTGCCAGCGCTGACCGCGGCGCCGGCTTCGCCGGTCTTCACCGCGTTAACGGCGAGGCCCATCGATGTCGTCTTAGCGCGCCGCAGCGCCTTGCTCGGCTGCTCATCACCGCCGACCACATCATCGCAATGCAGGATTTCAGACGCGCCACGCATCCCCGGATGGCTATCTAGAGCGCGCTCAATGCGCGCTTCATCACCAACCAAAAGAAACTTAAAGGCGTCGTGATTGCGGCGGGCAAGCGCCGCGCCTTCAACCATAACGCGCACGCCTTCGTCGCCGCCCATCGCATCAATCGCGATACGCGGTAAGGTCATGCGCGAAATCCTTTACGTTGGTCTATCTGACGGATCAGATCGAGTTGATCGCCAGGATCTGACGGCCATTGTAGTAGCCGCAGTGGCCACACATCGTGTGCGGACGCTTCATCTCACCACAGTTAGGGCATTCGTGGAAGGCTTCAACCTTCAGCGAATCGTGCGCGCGGCGATTGCCACGACGATGCGGGGATACTTTTCTCTTAGGGACAGCCATGGCTAAGCCACTTCC
>JBCCBZ010000020.1:0-81034 GCA_039033755.1 Pseudomonadota bacterium
CAACACGACCATCGTCGACGGTTCGGGCAGCCAGGACGACATCAAAGCGCGTGTCGCCGAAATCAAAACGCAGATGGAAAACACCACCAGCGATTACGACAAGGAAAAGCTTCAAGAGCGCCTTGCCAAGCTCGCCGGCGGTGTGGCCGTGATCAAGGTTGGCGGCGCTTCGGAAGTCGAAGTGAAAGAACGCAAGGACCGTGTCGACGACGCTCTGCACGCCACGCGCGCGGCCGTCGAAGAAGGCATCGTCCCGGGCGGTGGTACGGCTCTGCTCTACGCTTCGAAGGTTCTCGAAGGCCTTAAGGGTGAAAACGACGACCAAAGCCGTGGCATCGACATCGTGCGCCGCGCGATCCTCGCCCCGGTCCGTCAGATTGCTGAAAACGCCGGTCACGATGGCGCGGTCGTCTCGGGCAACCTGCTGCGTGAAGGCGACGAAACGCAAGGCTTCAACGCCGCGACCGACGTGTACGAGAACCTGGTGGAAGCCGGCGTGATCGATCCGACGAAAGTTGTGCGCACCGCTTTGCAAGACGCGGCTTCGGTCGCTGGCCTGCTGATCACCACCGAAGCGGCGATCACCGACGCTCCGGAAGACAAAGCCGCTGGCGCGCCCGCCATGCCCGATATGGGCGGCATGGGCGGCATGGGCGGCGGCATGGGCTTCTAAGCCAACCGTCAGCTTCAACGCTTACAGAATTGGCCCCGTCGAACTTCAGTTCGGCGGGGCTTTTTTGTTGGCAGAGATTGGGGTGGGGAGCGAAAGATCTGATTTTCAAACTTTTAGCTGAGAGAGCAGACGCTATTCTGTCGACCCAATAGCGGCAGCGCCCGACCCGATTGTGAACACAAATCGCCATATTGTATGTTCGACAAAGCGGACAAAACCCTGAATGTGGCCGTCGTGAAGTAAACCCTCGGCATGTTGGAAAGATAGGTTGGTCCGTTTAACGTGGGCTCGGGTTTGGGTTTCATAAAGCTTTGATTGATCAGAGGGGCTAAGTCGAATGTCCTATACAAACAAGCCATTGGCGCGCGTGATGGTTGTTTTGGCGCTTATACTTGGCAACACAGTGTCAGCTGTTGCCAACGCATCAGAACCGGGGAGCGAAACGTCTCCCGCATGGTTGGAACGCGCCGTTACTCCCATTGATTTGGCAAGGCGCGATCCGGATCTAACCGTGCTGGATGAAGCTCTGAACGGTGCGGACATCATCGGCTTAGGGGAAAGTACACACGGGCAATCAGAGGTCTTTCAGGCAAAAGACAGCATCATCCGCCACCTGGTCATCAATCAAAACGCCCGCCAAATTATTTACGAGATGTCCGTCGGCGAAGGCGCGCTGCTCAATCAGTATGTAATCGGTGAACGCGATGACCTTGCCGGGCTCTTGAGCGGCCTTTCCCTTTGGATGTTTCAAACCGAAGAATTCGCGGAGCACCTACGATGGCTTCGCCGGTACAACGATAAAGGCTCAGAAGAAGATCGCGTAACGCTTCATGGTATGGAATCCCAGTATGCTGACAGATCTGCCTTCTTTGCTCTTAAGATTGTTGACCGAATTGAGCCCAAAAAAGGCCAAGAGTTCGCGGAGCGCTTTGGCCCTGAGCGTATCGCGAGCCCGACGTCATCAGCCGAAGACTTTGTGTTTCTATACAGCCCCATCTCCGATGAGTCGTATCGAGCATACTTGAACCTTTGCTTAGACTTGCGGTTATTTATAGCAGAGCAAGATAAAAGCGATAGCAATCCGACTACTGATCTGACACGCCATACGGAATCAATCTGCCAATTCGTGTCAATGTCGCTGCTCGATTCCTCGTCGGCGCAAGCGCAGTTGCGTGACTATGTCATGGCTGTGAATGTGGCTCAAATCCACTCACAAAGCGAAGGGGCCAAAACCGTCGTTTGGGGGCATAATCAGCACATTTGGGAGGGTGTGGGTAATGGTGGATACGATGTGCTCGGAAAGCAACTCGATCGATGGTTTGGGGAACGGTACTACGCGATCGGTTTTGACTTTGGCTCAGGTGAGTATCGGGCGCCCTCTAACGATGGCTTCCTTCATTCGTTCACCGATCCAGACCCCGCAACGTTGAGTGGAGCGCTTTTGGCTTTAGGCAAACCCGACGCTTTCGTTGAATTGCAAGATTTCCCCCACAACGGTAGCCCGGATTACCGATCAACCTACAGGGTGCGCGCGTCCGCTGGCGGGTATGCTGCTCGTGATGAGTATGCAGACATAGATGTGGTGCACAATTACGATGCGCTCATCTATCTGGCCAAAACGTCCGCTTCGAAGCCCCTCCTATGATCGCGATCTGGCATCAGTTTCGTTTCAACGAGACTGAAGGCCGAGTTTCAGCTTAGAGCTTCTGGATGCAGATGGTCAGCTTCCATTCCAGCTTAACACAAATCAGGCTTTCGCAAATTACGTCTGAATTTGGCAACCGAAGTGCTCGGTTCTCATGACTGGATTTGAGGTCGCAAGCCGCCGCCACTGACGTCTAACCTTTCCTACAGACCCCCGCCTGTGGCACGCCGCGCGTTATGACACAGCGCACCATACCACTCGCCGTTCAGCACTCTCTCAAATCCGTCCCATCCCGCGCCAATCGCAGCGACGGCTGGACAGTTGAGCGCCAGACGGCGTTCCTCCAAATGCTCGCCGCTACCCAAAGCGTTTCGGTCGCGGCGAAGGCGGTGGGGATGAGCCGGCAATCGGCGTACAAGCTGCGCGCGCGGTTGGATGATGCGCCCTTTGGCGCGGCCTGGCGCATGGCGACGCAGGGCGGGCGTGGAGCGCTCCTCGAGGCGGCACTGGATCGCGCGATTAATGGTGTCGAAGTGCCGCATTACTGGCAGGGGGAACTGGTGGGCACCTCACGCCGCTATGATGAGCGACTGACCACGGTTCTGCTTAACTCGGGCGCTTTGGAAGGCGCGCGCCGCACTCTCAATCCGGCTGAAGACGAGTTTGCGCATCACGGGCTTGACCGGTTGCTTGATAGGATTGCGGACGGCCCCGCCGAGTGGATCGACTTCACCGAAGAGCGCAATTACGCGTGGGGTGATGATCCCGAGGATTCGGAAACGCCTGCGCTGGGCGTAGAGGACATCGGACCGGCGTCGTGAAAGCCGCCCTCCTATGTGTCGCCTTTGGAAGCGCATCGCGAAAATTTCAACGAAACTACAAGTTTTTATAAGCGACTTGTAAAGGCGACACCGTGTCACCTTTGTCACCTTTGCCGCTCACCCAAACCCCCTCACTGGAAACGCTGCGTCCCGCTGAATCCAGTTCAGCTCCGAATACTCCGCCGCGCCATCGCACACATGCAGCGTGAAGGCGTGGCGCGCTTTGTCGGAGCGGTTGGGCGGGCTGTAATGCGGCAGCAGGCCGTGAAACAGGACAAGGCTTCCGGCCTTGGCTTCCAGCGGCTTGGCAGACGCATCGTCGGGCCATGGCGCGTCGGATAAGGTGTCCATCGCCACTGCGCCGTCCCGGAGGCAGAAACGCTGACGCAAAGGCGTCTCGATACCCTCTTCGCTCACCCATAGACAGCCATTGTCGAGCGTCGCGTCGTCGATCGCGAACCAATAGGTCAGCACCGAGATCGGCGTCGTGTAGAAAAACGTCGCGTCCTGGTGCCAGTTAACCTCGCCCCCGATGCGCGGCTGTTTAAAGATGTACATCGACTGCCAGATCTTCGGGTCGCTCTGACCCAATTGACGCGCAATCTTCCCGCAGCGAGGATCGCGGGCAAAACGCTCAAACGCTGGGTTGAGATCGTGCATGGCGTGACCGATCTTGTTGATCGACAGCGCCTTTTCCTGAGCGAGCTGGCCGTTCTCATCGAACGCCTCTTCTTCAAAGAAGCAGCGCACCGTGTTGCCCGAGGTCAGGAAATAGTCGTCGCGCGTTTTTGCGTGATCTTTGGTGGTGAAGATCGCGCGCTGCCCTTCGGCGTCGAAGTCATCGATGATGGCACCGGCGGCGGCGCGCAGGGCCTCAAGCTCCTCGGGCGATTTGAAGTCTTCGACCACGCAATAGCCGCGCGTCTGAAACGTCTGAACATGCGCGTCGGTCAGCATTTCGATCTCCCGCCAATGCGACAACGGCGGCCCTCGCAAAAGGACCGCCGCTGCGTCATGCCTTGCCCGATCAACCGCCCTTGCGGCTGGAGGCGGCGGCTTCGATCACCGCTTCGTCCCACGTCACCTGCGTCTGCGTCTGCGGGTTAAAGCGGGTGTTGGCGTAGCTCGCGGCCTCAGCGGCGGCGACTTCCTCAGCGGTCAGATGCTCGCTTGGCTCCAAAGCGAAGACATCAACGCCGCGCGTGATCTCGGTGCCGTAGATGCGGCCGTTGTACCAATAGGACGACCAGAACCCGCCCACGACCAGCTGATCGGTGTCGATCGGGCCGCGGTCGAAATAGGCGATCTCCACCGGGTTGGCGCTGTCGGTGAAGTCCATCACGCTGATGCCGCCCTGATACCAGCTCTGCACGAAGAGATCGCGCCCCGGCACCGGGATGATCGAACCGTTATGCGCGACGCAATTTTCCGTCTCGGTCTGCGGTCCGGGCATTTTGTAGTGGCTGCGGAATTCCAGCTTGCCGTCGACGATATCGTAGATCGCGTTGGCGCCCCAGGTCATCGGGTCCTTCGCCGTACAGCGCGGACGGCCACCGCCGCCCCATTCATCGGTGAAGATCACTTTGGTGCCATCGTTGTTGAAGGTGGCCGAGTGCCAATAGGCAAAGCCTTTGTCGAACACCGCGTCGGTGCGGACCGGGTTGTACGGGTCCGAGATGTCCATGATGATCCCGTTGCCCGAACACGCGCCCGCCGCGAGGTTGAGCGAAGGAAACACGGTGATGTCGTGGCACTGGTTGGTCTGGCGCGTGTCCTGCGTGCCCTTGCCGCTGTCGCCGCCCAACCACAGGCCGGCGATCTCGCCCGTTTCGTCATCGGCAAAGACGCGCGGACTGCTGACGATGCGCGCCTTGGACGGATCGGCCAGCGGGATCTCGATCACGTCGATGCTGAACAGAGCGGTGCGGCTGCTCGAAGGGTCCTGAACGCAGCGCGCCAGCTCCTCGGTCTTGCGCACGCGGCTGGTGCCCGAATTGTAGACGATGATCTTTTCATCGTCGTGGCTGACGATGGAGTGCGTGTGGCTGCCCCGGCAGGTTTGCACCTGGCCGACCTGGCGCACCACGGTGAGGTCGGAGATATCGAAGATGCGCAGGCCCCGAAAGCGTTCTTCGGAAACCTCGCCTTCGACACCTTGAAGACCGCAATCGACACGGCCGCGTGTTTGCTCGACGCTCATCACGAGAATGTCGCCCACGACCGATACGTCGCCCTGGCCGCCTGGACACACGACCGAACTCATCAGTTCGGGGACACCGTCATCAACAAGCTTGTAGATATTGAAGCCGTGATAGCTGCCGGCGACCATGATATTGTCAAAGAATGCCATGTCGGTGTTGGCAAAATCGAGCAGTGGCGAACGTTCGGCGTATTGGGTCAGGCTTTCGCCGTCTTCGTCGGATTCTTCGGCATCGGCGCTCTCTCCGGCGCCCTCTTCAACCTCGTCCTCATCGCTGGGAAGTTCCGGCCGAAGGTCCGCCGGGTTGTCGGGATTGAAGAAGCCCGCCGGTTTGCGCAGGCTCACCACTTTGCGCAGGTTCATGATCGCTTCGCCTGCATCGGCAAAGCCGGGCGCAAGGCCAGCGCGTGGGTCGGGTGACAGCTCACCCAGAAGCGCGTTCATCTTGTCAATTTCCGCCTGCTGATCGTTTTCAAGATCGCCGACAAACTGGAACAGCACGGCGTCCGACGCGGTGCCGGGTTCGGCGAGCAGATCGTCGACCATCTCAATCGCGCCTTCGTGGTGGCGGATCATCAGGGTGAGGAACATGCTGTCAAACTCAACGCCTTTGAGCGTCGCGAGCTTCGCCATTTGCTCCGGCGTCGCCATGCCGGCCATTGTCGAATGGTCGACCATGGCGTGCTTGGAATGGTCCATCTTGGAATGGTCCATCATGCCGACCATAACGGTCTTCTCTCCGCGATCGGCGAGCCAGCCATTCATGAATTCGATCTCATCAATCTGGCTCGACTCGATCCGCCCCCCTACCGCGACGATTTCCTCGCGGTTGGTGCGATCCTTGATGAGCTTTGCCATCTCCACCGCCTGTTGGTGATGGCCAATCATGCCCTGCATGAACATCACATCAGCGGGCGTATAAGAAGCCGCCGCCAACTTTGTCGCCTCTTGAGCCGAGAGGGTTTTGCTCGCCTGCCCCGGTGCGCCCGGCTGAACAATCGGTGCAGCCTGCGCCAACGCCACGCTGGATGATCCGAGGAAAAAAGCGGTCAGTGTTGCGCGGGTGGCGGTAAGGCGAAGTGATGTGGACATGTGTTTCCCCGATTTGGATTTGGTTATCGGGCGGCAAAGTGCCTCTGTTCACTCTCCAGTCAAGGGGCGTGTGCGATAACTTGATCACTTGGCGTGGGAACAGCTCGCGCTCTGACGGCTTAGTAAGATGCTGCATCGCGGCAATTCCGCTTTGGAAGTTGCCATAAAACACCGGCGTTTGAGCGAATCGGTCGCTTACACGGCACCATTGGTCGCAACCGATCACACGTTTGCTTGCCGCGACGAATCGAGCCGGATTACCACTAGGCCTTAAGGTTGCGCTAACCTCAATTGGAGACACTTTCGTCCATGCTTCGCAAACGTTCGCTCCTCGCTTTCACCGCGCTTATCAGCGTCGTCACCGCTCCCACCTACGCCAACCAAACCGGGTTCGAAGCCAGTTTCGACAGTGCGTTTGGAACGGAACTGCGCGAACCGGTCTCTTTCGAAGCGATCTATGAAAGCCAATTCGAGGAGCAGATCGCCGCGCTTGCGAACGGGTCGAAAGGACGCATTGGCGTTTATGCGATCGATCTGGCTTCGGGCGAAGAGGTAGCCGTCCTCGGCGATATGCGTTTCCCCATGGCCTCGACCAGCAAGGTTGCGGTTGCCGCCACCTTCCTCGCCGGGGTGGACCAAGGCAAATACAGCCTGACCAGCGAATACCCTTTGATGATCCCGATCCGCTCAAAGAAATTTTCGAGCGACAGGGCCCCGGTCAAAGCGGGCAATTACGTTCCCGGTTACGAGCTCATCAGCCTGATGATTTCGAAGAGCTGCAACAGCTGCACCGACGCTTTGCTCAAAGTGGTGGGTGGCCCCGAAGCGGTGAACAACTGGATGCGCGAAACGGCCGACATCAAAGAGTTTGAGCTGTCGCGCGATATCGCCACTTTGGTGCGTGATGATGGGGAGTTCGATCCCGTCGAATGGATGGATCCGCGCGATTCGGCCACCCCGCGCGCGATGGGCAAGCTGCTGGCGGGTCTCTACCAAGGTGAATGGCTGAGTGGGCCGAGTCGAAACCTTTTGATGGCCGCACTCCAGGAAACCACCACTGGCAAACGCCGCATGACCGCCGCCCTACCGATGCAGGCCACTCTGGCGCACAAAACAGGCACGTTGAGCCGCACGGCGAGCGATATCGGCATTTTCCGACTGGCGGATGGTCGCGCGATTGCCGCAGCGATCTATGTAACCGGGCAAAGCGCCAACCTGATGGACGAGCGCCGGAATAAGCGCACCGCGCGCAAGCGCCGCGACGCGCGTATCGCGGACATCACCCGCGCGCTGTACACCGGGTTTTCGGCGAAGGCTGGGCTTTTGGACGACCCGACCAGCGGTTGGACCGCCGCGCCCGCGGGCGGCGCCCGCACCGGCGGCTGATCCACGCTGGGCAATTCAGGCAAAAGAAAAGGCGACGCTTCGTTCGAAGCCCCGCCCTTCCTTTAAACTCCGCCCCTGTTAAGGAGCGAGAGAGCTAAGCGAATTACTCGCCGCCCATCATTTCTTCAGCTTTGGCCGTAGCGCCTTCGACAGCGTCGGTAGCGCCTTCAACGGCTTCGCCTGTGGCGTCAGCAGCGCCTTCAACGGCTTCGCCGGTTGCATCGGCAGCGCCTTCTACAGCTTCACCGGTCGCGTCGGCGGCTTCGCCAACCATTTCACCAGCGGCTTCAGCGTTGGCTTCGGCGTCAGCGGCCATCGCGTCAACGGCTTCGCCAGCTTGGTCAGCGGTTTCGCCACAAGCGGCGAGGCCAAGAGCCGAGGTGGCCACGACGGCGGCCAGAACGAACTTACGCATAATAAAAATCCCTCTTCAACGAGTGTAATAGCGTGGGAAATCAAGTGCCTGATCCACGCGAAGTCGGATTTTTAACCTCCGACCTCTGGGTTCTAAATAGTGGCGGAAATGTGGCAAATCAAGCCAAATAAGGCTTCGCGCCCGCATTTGGCCACTTTTCTGCCACATTTGATCGCAGCCGGGCGCCGCGAAAATAAACGCGCATCGCGCGGTTTCGTCAGTTTCGTGAGAGGTTGCGCTACCTTGCGATCCCGGACGCTGCTAGCAGGCAGAAATGTCGGAAACAAAGCATCTCTACCTCGTCGATGGGTCCTCTTACATTTTTCGCGCCTACCACCGGCTGCCGCCGCTGACCAACCCCGAAGGCACACCGGTGGGTGCGGTCTATGGCTACACCACGATGCTCTGGAAATTGGCCGATGATCTGGACCAGGCGGATGGTCCGACTCACCTCGCGGTGATCCTCGACAAAGATTCCAAGAGTTTCCGCAACGACATCTATCCTGAATACAAGGCCAACCGGCCGCCGCCGCCCGAAGATCTGCGCCCGCAATTCCCCTTGATTCGCGACGCGACCCGCGCCTTCAGCCTGCCTTGCATCGAAGAACAGGGCTTGGAAGCGGATGACCTTATTGCCTCCTACGCCCGCGAAGCGCAGCGGCAAGGGTGGAACGTTACGATCGTCTCGTCCGACAAGGACTTGATGCAGCTGATCGGAGAAGAAGATAGCGCCGAAGGAACGGGCCGCATCGACATGCTCGACACGATGAAGTCGGCGCGCATCTACATTCCAGAGGTCAAAGAGAAATTCGGCGTCACGCCCGATCTGGTCGGCGATGTGCTCGCATTAATGGGCGACAGCGTCGATAACATCCCCGGCATTTACGGCGTGGGCCCCAAGACCGCGTCGAAGCTGATATCGGAACACGGATCGCTCACCGCGGCGCTGGACCAGGCGCCGGATATGAAAAAGTCCAAGCTCAAAGAACGCCTGCTGGAAGGCCGAGCCGATGCGGAAATGAGCCGGGTGCTGGTTACGCTCAAAGAAGACTGCGATCTGCCAGTCCCGCTTGAGGACATGGAACTCAAGGCGATTCCCGAAGAACCGCTCGCCGAATTCCTCCAGGCGCATGGCTTCACCTCGCTGCTCAAGAGGCTCGGCACAGGCTCAGGCAGCCCCGAACGCCCCAACAACCTCCACCCGGCCAAAGCGGATAAGGCCGGCGACGCAGGCGCCGCCGACGGCGCGCGCCAACCGCTACCCGAAATGCCCGAGGTCGATCGCAGTACTTACAAGACGGTCCAGACCATAGAGGCGCTCGAAGAATGGATCGCGCGCGCTCGGAATGCGCGATTGGTGGCAGTGGACACCGAAACCTCCTCGCTTGACGCAATGCAGGCCGATCTGGTCGGCGTCAGTCTGGCTCTTGGGCCGAACGACGCGTGTTATATCCCGCTCGCCCATGGCGGCAGCGATATGTTCGCTGAGAAGCCCGAGCAGATCGACCGCGACGCCGCGCTCGCCGCGCTTGGACCAATGCTCGCCGATGATGCGGTGCTTAAAGTCTTTCAGAACGGCAAATACGATCTCAACGTCCTGTCGCGGTACGGTGTGGATGTGCACCCGATCGAAGACACGATGGTAATGAGCTTCGCGCTCGACGCCGGGCGCGGCGAAGGCATGGGCGGTGGCCACGGGATGGACGAACTGTCCGAGCGTCACCTTGGCCACACAACGCTCTCTTTCAAAGAAGTGTGCGGAACGGGAAAGAAGGCGATCCCCTTCGGCGAAGTGCCGCTTGACCGCGCAACGGAATACGCCGCCGAAGACGCCGATGTAACCTTGCGGCTTTACCGGATGCTCAAACCGCGCCTGTCCGAAGAGGGCGGAACCAAGATCTACGAACGCGTTGACCGTCCGTTGATCCCGGTTGTGGCGGGGATGGAACGCGAAGGCATCAAAGTTGACCGCGCGCAGCTGGCCAAGCTCTCAGAAGAGTTTGCAACCACCACCGCCAGCCTTGAGAGAGAGATTCACGAGATCGCGGGTCAGGAATTCGCTGTCGGCAGCCCAAAGCAATTGGGCGAGATCCTGTTCGACAAGATGGGCTTCAAGGGCGGGAAGAGGGGCAAAAGCGGGGCCTATTCGACCGACCAATCGACACTGGAAAAGCTAAGCGCTGATCCAGCGGCCGCAAAGATCACAAAGAAGGTGCTCGAATGGCGGCACCTGTCAAAGCTCAAATCGACGTACACCGATGCGTTGCAGGCGCAGATCAACCCCAACACGGGACGGGTCCACACCAGCTATTCCCTTGTCGGCGCGCAAACGGGCCGCTTGTCCTCGACCGATCCCAACCTGCAAAACATTCCAATCCGCACCGATATCGGGCGCACGATCCGCGAGGCTTTTGTACCCGAACCCGGCAACACTCTGCTCGCCGCCGACTATTCGCAGATCGAGCTGCGCCTCGCCGCGCATATGGCTGAGGTCGACACATTAAAAGAAGCGTTCGCCAACGGAGAAGACATCCACTCTCGCACCGCGACCGAGATGTTTGGCGAGGTCACACGCGACACCCGCGCGCAAGCGAAGACAATCAACTTCGCGATCCTGTACGGCATCTCACGCTGGGGCCTCGCGGGACGATTGGAGGTCGAACCCGACGAAGCGCAAGCCATGATCGACACCTATTTCCAACGCTTTCCCGGCATCCAGCGCTACATCACTGAAACGCTGCAGAGCGTGGGGGAACGCGGCTACTCCGAGACGTTGTTTGGGCGCAAAACGTGGTTCCCACGGATCAAATCCAAGAACCAGGCTGAACGCCAGGGTTCGGAACGCGCCGCGATCAATGCGCCGATCCAGGGAACCAGCGCTGATATCATCAAAAGGGCCATGGCTCGCATGCTTCCCGCTTTGCGCGACGCCGGGCTGAACGAGGTGCGCATGCTGTTGCAGGTGCACGATGAACTGGTGTTCGAGCTGCCGACAAGCGACGTGGCCGCCGCCTCACCCATTATCGAACGTGTCATGGCCGAAGCCGCGCTTCCTGCGGTGACGCTCGACGTGCCTCTGGGCATCGATATCGGTGCCGGTGCCAGCTGGGATGCGGCGCACTAGAAAGTTCATTCAGGTTTGTTGAATTGAAAATTAACAAGCCACTCAGAAAGACATCATCAGGCGTTCTCTAGAGCCTCGCTTGCGACTGTGTTAGTTACAAGTCGCTTTGGGGGAAAATCTAATGCCACTTCGTCAGGTTTGGTCGGCGCGTTCTTTGAGTCGCCATTACGGCGTGCGCGCCGCTGTGTTCGCTTTTTCGTTTTTCCTGCTTTCGCTTATCCCAGTCGATTTCGGGACCGGCAGTGCGGCGCTTCAGGCGCATCATTTTCCTAAAACCTGCGGCGGCGAAGGGCAGCGCCCGTGCAAGTTCTGGGAACATCCCACATCCTGCAAGCCTGGACTGGTCGAAGTCCTTCTGACGCGCTGCAAGAAGGACAAGGGCAACATAATCGAAAACGTGAAGGAAGACGCCAAGCAATTCGTCAATCCAAACGCGGATTCATCATGCGGTGGCCTGGGCCAGCAGGCGTGCCTTACCAGCTGCGATAGCGGCCTGATGTTAGAGGTCCGGTCGGGGTCCTGTATTCAGAACAAGGCGACCCTGATTAGAATGGCAAAAAGCCTTGGGAGAGAAATCGAACCCATCCTTGAAGCCATGGGCCGCACAATCATCGATTGCGGGGGCGAGGCGGTTGTGCGGGGCCTAAAAGCGCGCAACACAGCGCAGGCCAAAGCTGCCGCTCAGCGTCTGATTGACCGCAACTGCGTCAACGGCCTGCTCGATGAAGCGCAGCGCGCCGGCTATAACACGGTCACGGTGGGATATGGCGGCGCTGTCGCGTTCATACTGGGCGGAGAAGCGGAAACTGGCATCGCTTACGACGTTGGTTTTGAATATTTCCCATCAGCCTATGGAATGATCGGCATCGATGTTGGCACGCAAGTGGAAGCCAGCCCCGCATCCGTCATCATCAGCGTCTACAAAGGGAACAATCAACCTGGTGCGAACGGATTTGGTGGCGACGCGCATGGAGTGACCTGGGGTGGCCGATTTGCGGTCGGCGGGGGCATGGCCTTGTGGTGGAATTACGACGGATCGTTCTCTGGCGCGTCGGTTGCGATCGGGTCCGGGATTGAAGCTGAGCTCGCCTATGTCCGCAACACGACATCCGTCTACAACCCGCTCGAGGTGATTTGGGACAACGCGCAACCCGAACAGATCACCACTCGCCCGGTTATCACCCCGACACCGCGACCGATCACCCGACCAACGCCGCCAGGCGTTTCGCCATCGCGTACGCAGCCACCAACCACCACCGAGCTCGCTCTGAGCGCAACTCAAAACATCGCCGCGGCCTTTGCGGACGCGCAACGAATTGAACAGGAACGTCGCCAGCGCGAAACATGGTTCCAAGTGTGCAACAAGGCAAAAGTCGACGGAAAGAAGGTCAAAAAGATGGGGTTTGCCTTTGCCTATTGGGCCGAGGGTTCACGCGGTGGCGCGGAAGGGTGGCTTTCCGAAGGTTGGTGGACGCTCAAGAAAGGCAAATGCCAGATCCACAACCTGCCCAACGGGCCCGATGGATACGGCGTGAACTACACCGTCATGCTGTTCGCCAATATCGGCGGCGACGTGCTCGAAGATGGACCGCGCCATTACAAAGGCGACAGCTTGATGTTCTGCGTGCGTGGAGGCAAGCGAATGCGCACAGCGGACCAAGCTGCATGCACGGGGAAAGACGAAAGCCTTGTACAGGGCATACCGTTTGAGGTTGGCCCCGGCGGTGGTCGCTTTGAATTCCAAAGCGCAGGCATCGAAGGGCTCGGCTACCTGGATCCCGCGAAGTTCGTGCCGAACTAGGTCAAGCCAACCCTCGTCCCAATAGGAACAGAGCGCTGGACCACAGCGCTCCGTTTTCTATTCGTGCTTGTTCGCCTTCTCCGGCGTCAGAACATCAGGATCGAACAATCCGATTGGGTTCACCTCAACCGCACGCTTTTTCAGCTCGCCGCGCATCGCCCGATATTCCGCTTCCATGCGCGGCGTCACGGTGGCGCGACTGTCTTTGAGCGCTTCGTCAAAGTCCTGTTTGGAAACTTCGGTCACTTCGCCTCCGACACGCCGCAGAGCGCCTAAGCCTGCGCGGCGCACTACGTCCTCCAGATCCGCGCCGGTGAAGCGATCAGTCTCGGCCGCGACCGCAGCCAAATCAACATCGTCCGCCAGTGGCATCTTACTCGTGTGAATGCGCAAGATGTGCTCGCGCCCCGCCAGATCAGGCGTGCCGACATAGACCAGTTCGTCAAAGCGCCCCGGTCGCAGCAAGGCCGGGTCCATCAAAGCCGGGCGATTGGTCGCGCCGATAACGATGATCGATTGCAACTCTTCGAGCCCATCCATCTCCGCCAGGATCGTGTTGACCACGCGGCCCGTCACCTGCGGTTCGCCCTGCCCACTGCCGCGCGCGGGGACGAGCGAATCAATTTCATCGATAAAGATGACGCAAGGGGCGACCGCGCGGGCGCGCTGGAACATGCGAGCGATCTGCTGCTCGCTCTCGCCGTACCATTTGGACAATAGGTCCGAGCTTTTCATCGAGATGAAGTTTGCCTCGGCCTCTTTCGCCACCGCTTTGGCGAGCAGTGTCTTGCCCGTTCCCGGCGGCCCATAAAGCAGGAAGCCCTTGGCCGGACGGATTCCCAAGCGGTGAAACGCCTCCGGATTCTTAAGCGGCAGTTCAACACCCTCTTTCAGCTTATCAATCGCGTCGCCCACGCCGCCAATATCGCTCCACCCGACATTGGGCGTCTGCACCATCACTTCGCGCATGGCGCTGGGCTGCACACGCTTGATAGCGGAGCGGAAATCCTCGCGGGTTACGCACAGATCGTCGAGCACCTCTTGGGGGACGGTCTGCTGATCAAGGTCGAGGCGCGGCATAATCCGGCGCACCGCATCAATCGCCGCCTCGCGCGCCAGCGCGGCGAGATCCGCGCCGACAAAGCCGTGCGTGACCTTAGCAAGCTCTTCCAGATCGACGTTCTCTTCCAAAGGCATGCCGCGCGTATGGATCGCAAGGATTTCGCGCCGACCATTCGTGTCAGGCACGCCCACAACAATCTCGCGGTCAAAGCGGCCCGGACGACGCAGCGCTTCGTCAATGGCGTCAGGGCGGTTGGTGGCGGCGATCACAACCAGATTGGTGCGCGCCTCCAGCCCGTCCATCAATGTAAGCAGCTGCGCAACAAGGCGTTTTTCCGCTTCCCCCGGCACTTGGGTGCGTTTGGGCGCGATCGAATCGATCTCGTCGATAAAGACAATCGCAGGCGCGGCACGGGTCGCTTCCTCGAACACTTCGCGCAAGCGTTTTTCCGATTCGCCATAGCCAGAGCCCATGATTTCCGGGCCATTGATGGTGAAGAATTCCGCGTCCGATTCGTTTGCGACCGCTTGTGCGAGGCGTGTTTTGCCCGTTCCGGGCGGTCCGTGAAGCAGCACGCCTTTAGGCGGGTCCACGCCAAGTCGGGTGAACAATTCGGGGTAACGCAGTGGCAGCTCGACCATTTCACGCAACGCGCGGATGGTTTCTTCCATGCCGCCGACATCATCATAATTCACGCCTGCGCGCGCGTCGCGCGGCTCTTCGAATTCGGTGCGCAGCTCCACCTCGGTGTTCTCGTCGATATGGACGATACCCTTGGGGCTGGTCGCCGCGACCGAGAGGCGAATTTGCGTCAGCGCGTAGGCCGGCGCACGCAGCAATTGGCGCACATCGCTCGGCATGTTCTGCACGGGCTGCTGGCCGGTGGTCGCAACCAAATCGCCGGCGACAAGAGGCTTTCGGAAGAAGTTGCGCTTGAGCGCTTGGGTCGGCCCTTGCAGCCGCATATCGCGCTGCGCCGGGGCAAAGACGACACGGGTCGCCGGACGCGATTTGCCGGCGCGTACCTCAACATGTTCACCCGAAGCCGCCTCCGCGTTGCCGCGCTGAAGCCCATCAAGGCGCACCACTTCGAGCGTTTCGTCTTCGGGATAGGCCGCCATGGCGATGGCGACCGTGGCGCGCTTGCCTTCAATCTCGACCACGTCGCCCTCAGTGATGCCAAGCGTTTGAAAGGCGGTACGCGGCATGCGCGCGATCCCCTGACCCGATTCCTCCTGCCGAGCCGGCGCAACCTGTAGGCGCGCGGATTGCGTATCGGTCGGAGTGTCTGTTTCGGTCATATGAGCGCCTCTCGATCGCTATTTCAGCTTTGTTGCTCAACTAGCTAGGTTCGCCAGCGCGGTAACGCAATGCGAGAGAGCCGGACGGGCGAGAGAGCAAAAAAAAGCCCGGCACGAGGCCGGGCTGAAAAGTTTGGGAGAGGATGCCTGAAAGGCACGTTGTCGGTATGAAGACGGCCGCCGTTTTGTGCAAGTGCGAATGGCGCATATTTAGATGCAAATACTGCAATATATGTTCCTGAACGTTCGGTTTGCATCACATTATTAAGCCCAAATCGCCCAAATTTTAAGCGATTGCGCATAATTTAGGCATTATTGATCTCCAGGCGATGTTGCGTCGCACAATTTTCAGTGGCGCTAGCGAGTCATTCTACAAACCTACTCTCGACGCACTCATCGAAAGGTTGGCACCGGCTAACAGCGGCAGATCAGACCATTCGCGAAGGGTGACATAGCCTCGGCAAAAGACTAATCAGCGAGCCGCATCCACCCCTTCGACCTGTCGCCATTGGCGCCAATTCACCGCAAGGCTTTCTCACGATGTCCAAAATCTACCCCTCCGCCGCCGCCGCTTTGGAAGGCGTTCTCACCAACGACATGCTGATTGCATCGGGCGGGTTCGGCCTTTGCGGCATTCCTGAGCGGCTGCTCGACGCGATCCGCGACACCGGCGTCACAGGCCTGACCTTCGCTAGCAACAACGCCGGGATTGACAACGAAGGGATCGGCAAGCTGCTGCGCACCAAGCAGGTCAAGAAGATGATCAGCTCCTACGTCGGCGAGAACAAAGAGTTTGAGCGCCAATATCTCGCCGGAGAGCTTGAGGTCGAATTCTGCCCGCAAGGCACGCTGGCCGAACGCATGCGCGCAGGCGGTGCGGGGATACCCGGCTTCTACACCAAGACCGGTGTCGGCACGCAGGTCGCTGAAGGCAAGGAACACGCAGAGTTCCCGGATCCCGACGGCGTGGTGTCGACCTACATTTTGGAACGCGGTGTCTTCGCGGATCTCGCCATCGTCAAAGCGTGGAAGGCGGACGAAACCGGCAACCTTGTCTTCCGCAAGACAGCCCGAAACTTCAACCAGCCAGCCGCGACATGTGGCAAAGTCTGCATCGCGGAAGTCGAAGAGATCGTGCCCGCCGGTTCGCTCGATCCCGACGCGATTCATCTGCCCGGCGTGTTCGTGAACCGCATGGTCTTGGGCGCGCCCTACGACAAGCAAATCGAGTTTCGAACGACCCGCGAAAGGGAGAGCGCGTGATGAGCGACGCAAAAGGATGGACCCGCGACCAAATGGCCGCCCGCGCCGCGCGCGAGCTTCAGGATGGCTATTACGTCAATCTGGGCATCGGCATCCCGACCTTGGTCGCCAATCACATTCCCGAAGGCATGCTGGTCACTTTGCAAAGCGAGAACGGGATGCTGGGCATCGGCCCCTTCCCCTATGACGACGAGGTCGACCCCGACCTGATCAACGCGGGAAAACAGACGATCAGCGAACTGCCGCACAGCGCCTATTTCGACAGCGCCACCAGCTTTTCGATGATCCGCGGCGGCCATATCGATCTGACCGTGCTCGGGGCGATGGAAGTCGCGCAGAACGGCGACATCGCCAACTGGATGATCCCGGGAAAGATGATCAAAGGCATGGGCGGCGCAATGGATTTGGTCGCGGGCGTTAAGAAGATCATCGTCGTGATGGATCACGCCAGCAAAGCGGGCGACCCCAAGTTTATTCCCGAATGCACTCTGCCTCTCACCGGCGCGGGCGTGGTCGACATGATCATCACCAACCTCGCCGTGTTCCAGCGGCCTGACAAAACATCGCCGTTCAAGCTGATCGAGCTGGCGCCGGATGTGACAGTAGAAGATGTAGCGGCGCAAACTACGGCCCAATATGAGGTTGCGCTTGGCTAAGGTCGCCCGCAACCGAGGCACCCCTTGGTTGCTTTGTGGTGCGGTTCTGTCGCTCTTGGCAGCGCTTTTGCACTTGGGCGTCATTGTTGGCGGACCGGATTGGTATCGCTTCTTTGGCGCGCCGGAAAGCTACGCCGTCGACGCGCAGCGCGGGTCTCTTGTTCCAGCCCTCGTCACAAGCGGGATTGCCGCGGTCCTCGCACTCTGGGCGACCTTTGCCGCCTCAGGGGCTGGATTGGTTTCACGCCTGTTCTTGTTGCGCACAGGCCTGGTGGCAATCACAGCGATCTACTTACTGCGCGGGCTGCTGATCATTCCGGTCATCCTAACAGTTCCCTATCCCGAAGGGGCGTTTGACTATTGGTCGTCGGCCATCGTGCTGGTCTATGGCGTGGTCCATGCGGTTGGACTGTGGCGGGCGTGGCCCGCTCTAAAGCCTTAGAGTTTGGTCGACTGAGACATCGTCACGGCTGATCGACAAACTTATCCGGCGGCGATAGAAAGCCTGCCGGATGGGATGGCTCTACACCTTCAAATTTCTCCATTATTTGGGGATTATCCTGCTCGCCGGGAACATCACGGTTACCGCCGTGTGGAAGGTCTTTGCGGATCGTAACGGCGATTGGCAGATTATCGCCTTTGGGCAGCGCATGGTCACCGGCACCGATTTTGGACTGACCATCCCAGGTATTATCCTAACCATGGTCGGGGGATATGGCGCGGCGTATGAAATGGGCTACTCGCTGTTCTCACATTTCTGGCTGTTGTGGAGCCAGATCATGTTCATCGCCGCCGGTATCATCTGGCTCGGCATCCTCGTCCCCACCCAGATAAAGCAAGCGCGAATGGCGCACGCCTTCACCGCCGAAACCGGCGTGACTGAAGAATACCGCGCCCTCTCGCGCCGATGGATCATTTGGGGCTTGATCAGCACGGTGCCGTTATGCGCCGCGCTGTGGTTGATGGTGGCGAAGCCGTATTAGAGCGCTATAGCCCGCGCCTATGGCTGACTGGCTCGACACACCCCGCAATCCCAACGCCCCGCTCGCGGGGCTAAAGGTCTTAGAGCTTGCGCGTGTTTTAGCGGGGCCTTTTGCGGGGCAAGTGCTAGCCGACCTTGGCGCCGATGTGATCAAGGTAGAAAGCCCCGAGGGCGACGGGACGCGGCATTGGGGTCCACCTTGGGTCACGCGGGTCGATGCAGACGGTGTCAAGCGGCGCGAGGCAGCCTATTACCACGCCTGCAATCGAGGAAAACGCTCGATCGTGGCGGACTTCACCTCGAATAAAGACCTAAGCCGCATCAAAGACCTCACCCGCGATGCGGATGTCGTGATCGAGAATTTCAAGACCGGCAGTCTGGCCAAATTCGGGCTCGACTACGCCGCCTTGAGCGCCGCGAATCCCGCGCTGGTCTATTGCTCTATCACCGGGTTCGGACAGACCGGGCCCCGCGCGCACGAAGCGGGCTATGACTTCGTCATTCAGGGCATGAGCGGCTTTATGTCGCTCACCGGCGATCCGGAAGGCGCGCCGGTCAAGATGGGCCTTTCGATCTCTGATCTCTCAACGGGGCTATGGGCGGCCAATGGCATCCAGGCCGCGCTGCTGATGCGAGCGCGCACCGGGAAGGGCCAGCACCTTGATATGAGCCTGCTCGATTGCTCCGTGGCGCTTCTAGCCAATCAGGCAACCTACCATTTCACCACCGGCCAGAACCCGCCGCGCATGGGCAACGCCCACGCGCAGGTCGCGCCCTATGGGGTCTATCCGGTAAGCGATGGCCACGTCATTCTGGCTCCGGCCAACGACGGATTGTTTGGGAAGCTGATGGGGGTTCTGAGCATCGAGGAGCACGTGCGCGACCCTCGCTTTGCGGCCAACGCGGATCGGGTGGCGCATAGCCAAGAGCTAGACGCGCTCATCGCCGCATCGACCCAAGAGTGGACGAAAGAAAATCTGCTGGAAGCGTGCCACCGCGCAGGCGTTCCCGCCGGGCCAATCAATCGGCTCGACGAGGTTTTCGCAGATCCCCAAGTGTTGGCGCGCGGTCTTCGGGTTGAGTTGGGCGGCATGGCGGGCGTGAAGAGTCCGTTTGAGTTTTCAGACGCCGAATTGGCTTTGGACAATCCATCACCAATGCTTGGTGAGCACGGCTAGGACAGTCTTCGTACGATGCCGCGCCACAGCCTTTCGAGCGGCCCCTGCCCAAAGGCGCGCAGCCATAGGGGAGACCAGAGCAAAATCAGCCCAATCGGAATGAAACTGAAAAGGAAGGCCTCGCTTCGGCCGACTTCACCAAACCACCCAAGACCCCATGAGGCGAAGATGGCGGCAAAGATCACACTGGTGGCGATGTAGTTGGTGAGCGCCAATCGCCCGACCGCCGCAAGCCCATTGACCCATGCCTCTGAAGCGTTCGCGAAGGCTATGATCACCATGGCGTAGGCAAGAGCCAGCAGCATATCGAACGGCGCCGACAGCACCAAGACCACCGCACCCACAACGGGAGCTGAAAAGCCCGAGCGCCCCATCCATTCGGCCAGCAACAACAAAGCGGGAATGGCGACCAATGCGCACAGCCCTGCCAAACGTTGAAGTCGGAAAGTGCGCCATTCGCCAGCCAGCATCCGCTGGCGCCATAATGCCATGCCGATCGCCATAGCGGCGAGGGTCAAGGGCAGTGCGCTCGCCAAGATTGCGATCTGATTGGGTATGGATGTGGCGCGCCGAAGAATGCGGTCGGCGATTCCCTCCTCGCCTAAGGCCATCGAAGATCGAAGCGCCGCTGCATCGCTTCCGAAATTGCGCTCCATGAAGAGGGCCGCTTCTGTGCCCGTTCGCCCTTGGTAGAAATCGAGTATGCCTGATCCGAAAGCGACCATGCCGAACGCAATATGCGCTGCGACTAGACCAATCGCCACGGCGTACAGGGCGTACGGGCTGAACCCCCGCAAGACGGGCAGCGCGAGCCCCGCCAGAGCATAGACGCGCAGCACATCGTTGCTAGCAAGCATCGTGGAGTGAACCAATCCGATCGCGAATAAC
Source organism: Pseudomonadota bacterium (assembly GCA_039033755.1). Classification (GTDB taxonomy): domain Bacteria; phylum Pseudomonadota; class Alphaproteobacteria; order Sphingomonadales; family Sphingomonadaceae; genus Erythrobacter. Next base: position 20,489 of record JBCCBZ010000020.1, read on the forward strand.
ACAGCCATTCGCGCCACATGCGCGCGGATCGGGTTCTGCTGATCCTTTTCCAGGAGGATCAGACAACCCGCCCCAAACAGCATCGCAAACAAGGTGCGAAACTTGTCTTCGACAAAGACAAAGCTCGCCAACCAAACCCACCGATCCGTCGCACTCTCCATCCCAAACACGGATGGGTTGTAGTAGGCCTGAAGCGGAAGCGCGAAGGCGTAGACGTTCATCCACGCTAGACCGAGAACCGCCAAACCGCGCAGCGCATCGAGCGCCACGATGCGGTCTGCTCTGGGCGCTGGCGCAGGTATCGACGAGGGGAGCGACGTCACGCCGTCACCCCGAAATGTCGATCAACCCAAAGCCGCCTTAAGATCATCAATCAGATCGGTCCGTTCCCATGGAAACCAATCGCCATCCGCGGTCCGGCCGAAGTGGCCATAGGCCGCGCTCTTGCGATAGATCGGCTTGTTCAGGCCCAGATGCGTGCGAATACCGCGCGGGGTCAGTCCGCCGAGTTTCCCAACGGACTCAATAGCCGCTTCGATCTTGGCATCATCCACGCCATCGACGCAGGTGCCATGGGTGTCGACATAGAGAGACAGAGGCTCGCTCACCCCAATCGCGTAGGCAATCTGGATCGTACACCGCGTCGCTAGGCCTGCGGCGACGACGTTCTTGGCCAGGTAGCGGGTGATGTAGGCCGCGCTGCGGTCCACTTTGGTCGGATCTTTACCACTAAACGCGCCGCCGCCATGCGGACTCGCGCCGCCATAAGTATCGACGATTATCTTGCGCCCGGTCAGCCCGGCGTCGCCATCAGGTCCGCCAATTTCGAAAGCGCCGGTCGGGTTGATATGCCACGCGGTCTCATCGGTCAGAAAACCCTCGGGCAAAATGCCGCTGACCACGCCTTTGATGTAGGCCTTAAGCTCGGCTTCTTTCTCGCCTTCGTGGTAGCCGCGCGCGTGTTGCGTGGAGACGACCACCGCGGTGCAACCGACGGGTTTGCCCATTTCGTATTTCAGCGTGACTTGGCTCTTGGCGTCAGGCTCAAGAAACGGAGCCTTGCCCGATTTGCGGTCCGCCGCCAGCTGTTCAAGGATCTTGTGGCTGTAATCCAGCGTAGCGGGCATCAGGTCGGGCGTTTCATCGCAGGCAAAGCCGAACATGATGCCTTGGTCGCCCGCGCCTTCGTCCTTGTTGGATCCTTCTGCGCCCGCATCCACGCCCATGGCAATTTCGCTCGATTGGCCATGCAGGTGGTTCTCGAACCGCAGCGTCTCCCAGTGGAAGCCGTCCTGCTCATACCCGATCTCGGCTACCGTGCGTCGAACGGTGCTTTCAATCTCGTCGCGCGCGCCGGGTGCCCAATAGTTGTTGTATTTCCATTCCTCGCGCGACGTGTCGTACATCGGAGTGCAGCGAATCTCACCAGACAGAACGACGCGCTGCGTCGTCGTCATTGTTTCGCATGCGACGCGCGATTCGGGGTCTTTCGCAAGCATAAGATCGACGATCGCATCGGAGATCTGATCGGAGACTTTATCCGGGTGTCCTTCGGAGACGCTCTCTGAGGTAAAGAGGTATTCTTCGCGCATGACTTCTCCCGAACAATGATCTTGGTCCGACCATCCAATCGAACCACTTTATGCAGATATAAGGAAACCTTTATGTCTGGTCGAAGCCCTACCCCTGCGTTTTCCTAAGCGCAAGCAATCTTGGCACCAATAAGCCAAGGATAAGCAAGAGCGCCGCCCAGCCCAACGGCAGGATGTTGCCAAGCCGAGCAAACCATGTGGGTTCGCGAGCCTGCGGAACCCGGCCCTGCACCGCATCCGCCTGGCCCGACGCAACAGTCTGGCGAACCACTCCACCTGCGTCGATGACAGCGCTGATCCCGGTCGTGGTGGATCGCAGGACGGGAAGCCCTTCCTCAAGGGCTCGCATGCGCGCTTGCGCAAGATGTTGGGGCGGACCCCAAGCTCCAAACCAACCATCGTTTGATGGATTGAAAAGATAGTCCGGGCGATCCTCTCGATCCACAACTTGGCCGGAAAACACGATCTCATAGCAGATCTGAACCCCGGCCTTGCCGTGCACACCAAGGTCCAGCGTCTCCGCCCCAGGACCAGGCTTGTAGTCGATAGACCCTGCGACGAGTCTCGAGAGCCCGAGAGGCTCCAAAATTGGGCGCATGGGTAGATATTCGCCGTAGGGCACCAGATGCGCCTTGGCGTAGTGTTGCGTGATCTCACCCGCACCGTTGAGGGCGATCACAGAATTGCGCGCGCTGACCGCCTGACGCCGCCCATCCTCGACACCAATATCGAGATTGACGACACCGGTTAGCAAGGTCGATCGCTTTCCAATGATTGATCCGATCCGAAGCCGAGCGAACTCAGGGTCACCGCGTTGGGTGATCGGGTTGAGCGCCGTCATCCTATCGTAGAAACGTTGCGGGTAGCCATTCTCCAGGTAATCCGGGATGGCGCTTTCGGGCCAAAGAACCAGGCGCGATGTATCGTTGCCCGGCACCGTCAGATCGGCAATGCGTTTGAACTGCTCTTCGAATTTTGAACCGTCGTTGATCTCGTCCTGCGGGATAAGCGGTTGCACCAGAGTGTAGGCAATTTCGCTGTCACGCGGCGCGCTTGCGGGCATTGCGTGCATGCCCACGATCAAAAAGACAAGAGGCGCCGTCCAAAGCCACCAGCGCCCGCTCTGAACGCCAAAGGCAACAAACGCCGCCGCGACAACGGCCAGCCCGGAGAGCCCATAAGTTCCAAGCCAAGGCAATAGCGCCGCCACACCGGGTGTCTGCCACCCGCCCAAAAGGACAAGACCAAGCGGCGGCCACGGATAGCCGGTGAAGGCCCAGCTGCGCACCCACTCAAAGATAATCCAAAGGCCCGCAAAAATCAGTCCAAAGCCAAGCGCCTGTTGACTCGCTTGATTGGACTTCTTGAACAACAGATGCGCGCCAACTGCGGCGAGCGCTGGGTAAACCGCGAGATAGACGCACAAAAGCGGCACCGCGATCCAACCAAGAAATTCGGGCATCTTAGCTTGGTGCGTAAAGGCTGTGGCTATCCAGTTATTAGCCAGCGTCAAATGCGCCCAGCCGAACACCCACCCACGCCACGCGGCTGAACGCGACGAAGGCGACGCGTGCAGCAAGACAATGAAACCCGCCAAAGCCAGAATTGCCACGATCCAAAGGTGCACTGGCGGATAACCCAGCGCTGCCATCAGCCCGAGCGCTAAAGAAGACAGCGTCGGACGAGCCATTATCACTCGCCAGATCTTATCCACCGAGTGCTTCAACGCGTCATCCAGAATAATTGAGCACAGGCTTATGAATACGCGCACGTATCAGCGGCGGCGATCGCCTTAGTTCACCGTTTCAAGCGTGTCGCCATCATCGTTGGTCGAAGAAGAATCCGCGCCAATGGCAGGAGGCAGGACCGATGAGTCAATTTCAGCGGGTTCTGCGTCATCGGATTTGGGTTTGCGTGAACGCGGCGTGCGCTTCTCGTCTTTGGACGCCGCCGCCCGGCGACGGCGAGGCTTGCGCTCTGGCGCATCGGCGTCGTTACCCGCGTTTTCAAGGTCGGATTCAGACTTGACCGCTTCACCTTCAGCGCCGACTTCGCCTTCAACTTCTACGGTTTCCTCATCTGGGCGACGACCGCGCCCCCGACGGTTGCCCCGGCGATTGTCGGAACGTTTGCCCTCAGCGTCATCGTTCTCTTCGCTGTCATCAAAGGACGGATCGCGGCTCTCGTTCCGCTTGGCGCGCGCCTCTTCCTGACGCGCTTTATTATCGGCGATCACTCGGAAATAGTGATCGGCAAATTGCAGATAGTACTCTGCCTGGACGCGGTCGCCATTATGCTGCGCGTCCTGAGCCAGTTTCTTGTACTTGTCCAACAGCTGCGGCGCGTTGCCGCGCGCCCGGCTATCAATCCGGTTAAGCTGATTGCCGCCGCCGCCCTGGTTGCGATTACCGCGACCGCGGCGACGATTGTTACGATTGTTATTCAAGGAAAACGTTCCTTACTTGCGGCCTGTCCCGCCTGACCAAGCGATACTCTTTATGCAGCGCCTTATAGCCATCGGATCCCCCATGGGCCCTGAATTGAACCGTCCTTCTTCATGAAACACGGTGGACGCCCCGTCCTTGTGCGGACCGAAGGGTCGTGACCCTCGCGGTCAAAACATACGAAAAGTCGGAGCTGAACATGGCGAGCTGGCTAACGCCTCTTCGGACATGTCTGATTCGAGAGCTAGCGAGCCCAACGCCGTTTGCCAAGCCCTACAGACGATTTCCTTAGGAAAGGATCACCGCGCGTGGCCGATTTGCAAGATCATGTCGAATTTCAACCGCGAATCCAGTCTTTTCAGCCAGTTCGGTAACCGCTTGCGCCTGAGTGGCGCCGATCTCAAGGATGGCTTTAGGAGCGATTTCCCGCAGACCGGGAATGATGATGCGGTAATCATCCAATCCATCTTCGCCCGCAAACAGCGCCGAATGCGGTTCAAAGTCGCGCACACCAGCCTCCAAATCGGCCGTGGCCTCCACATAAGGCGGATTGGCGATCACCAGATCATAGAAGCCTAGGCCACCCCACCAACCGTATCCCCAGTCATCCGTTTCACCATGCCAGCTCTTGACCGTGAACCTGGCCCTGCTTCCAAGTCCAAGTCGATTGGCATTGCCTTGTGCGACCAAGAGAGCGGCTTCGCTACTATCAATACCATGCCCGCAGAACGCAGGCCGCTCAGCCAATACGCTCAGCAGCAGAGCTCCCGTCCCTGTTCCGAGATCCAAGACACCATCGAATCGGCTCGACGGCTCGTCTCCCAAAAGCTCAAGCGCCGCTTCGACCAGGGTTTCGCTGTCCGAGCGTGGGATAAGCGTGTCCGGTGTGACGCGAAAACGCCGACCGTAGAATTCTTGTTCGCCGGTTATGTAGGCAACCGGTTCGTGCCGTGCGCGTCGTCCCATAAACCGAAAGAACTCCGCCGGGGCATCCTCGCGCATTTGATGCACCAGCATATCAGAACGCGAGACCCCAATCGCGTGCGCCATCAGCAATTCCGCGTCGAGCCGCGCCGTGTCGCTCGTCGCGCTTAGCTCGCGCGCGGCGTCGCGGATCGCCTCGCCAACGGTTTTCATTCCGCAAGCGCGGCCAGCCGCTTTCCTTCGTCTTCGGCGATCAACGCGTCGACCATTTCGTTGAGACCGGGCCCCGCCAGAACTTCGTCGAGCTTATGCAGCGTCAGGCCAATGCGGTGATCGGTTACACGGCCTTGCGGGAAGTTGTACGTTCGGATGCGCTCTGAGCGGTCGCCTGATCCAACCATCGCCTTGCGCGCCTCGGCCTCGGCGCCTTGCACTTCGTCACGCTGCTTTTCGAACAATCGCGCGCGCAGCACTTGCATCGCTTGTTCGCGATTCTTGTGCTGGCTGCGTCCATCCTGGCAGGTGACGACGATACCAGTCGGTTCATGCGTGATGCGGATCGCGCTATCCGTGGTGTTGACGTGCTGGCCACCCGCTCCACTTGCGCGATAAGTGTCGATTTTCAGGTCGCCCGCATCGATCTGAACATCCACTTCATCAGGCTCCGGCAACACCGCAACTGTCGCAGCCGAGGTATGGATGCGCCCGCCGCTTTCGGTAACGGGAACACGCTGCACCCGGTGCACGCCGCTTTCGAACTTCATTCGTGCGAACACGCCTTGGCCGGTCACATTAGCGACGATCTCTTTGAAACCGCCGACTTCGCTGGCGCTCATACTGACCGGTTCAACGCGCCACCCCTGTTCAGCGGCAAAGCGTTCGTACATCCGATACAGATCGCCTGCAAACAACGCCGCTTCATCGCCACCCGTACCCGCTCGGATTTCGAGCATCGCCGGTTTTTTGTCGGCCGCATCGCGCGGAAGCAGCGCAATGGCGAGCGCGCGTTCGCGTTCGGGCAAGCTTTCACGGATGGCGGCCAATTCTTCTTCGGCCATCGCCTTCATTTCCGGATCGGCGAGCATCTCTTCGAGGCCCGCAATCTCCTCGCGCGCGGCCTTCACTTCGCTCGCAATCTTGGCGACGGGTTCAAGCTCCGCGTAATCACGCGAGGCCTGCACAAACGCGTCGCCCTCCAGCGTGCCCGACGCCATACGCGCTTCGAGTTCCGCGAAGCGGTTGGCGATCTGGTCAAGACGTTCGGGTGGAATCTGCATGGCGTTTCTTACTGTGAAGTTGACAAAGACGACAGCGTGTCGCCTTTGATTGAGGTCTATATATATTTGAAATCATTAAACTTATTTCATTTTCCCGGCGCAAAGGCGACATAAGCACAGGTGGCGATGCGCTAAACTCGGGCCGCAATCAATTTCGAAGACGGTCAACAGCACGTTTGAACCGGAGTAGGAAAGACCCAAGCCACCACCGTCATTCCCGCGAAGGCGGGAATCCAGAGCCGCAAAGCTCCGCACTGGGAGGCACTGGATCCCGGATCAAGTCCGGGATGACGATAATCTAGTTTAGCCCCGTCCAGCTAAGTTCATCTATCACTCTTCTTACGTCTTCCAGATTGAAGGCAGCCTCGTCATTGACATGCACTCCAATTGAATTCGCATCATCTCGACGGTCAAGAGTCACCCGCGCCTGTGCGCCGAGCTTAGAAGCTTTATCGAAGCGCTTCCTGGGATTGCCCGAGGCCATAAGCTCCGTAACGAAGCCCGCCTTGCGTAGGGCCGATGCAAAGGCGCTCGCATCACTATCAAATGCACGGTTTTCGGAAATGACAACTATATCGAGTTGGTTAGCGGTTTTCTCCCCCACCAACATCGCCAGCCGCTCAATCCCCGCCGCCCATCCGACCGCAGCGGTGGCGGGGCCGCCGAGGCTCTCCATCAGGCCATCATAGCGGCCGCCGCCAAGTACCGTACTTTGCGCACCGAGCGCAGCGGCGGCGGCGGAGCCTTCGTCTGGGATGAACTCAAACGCGGTGTGACGATAATAGTCGAGGCCGCGCACGAGGCTGTCCGCCCGGGTCCAATTAACCCCGGCGGCGTCCAAGCCGCTCGTTACGCTTTCGAAAAACGCCAGCGCCTCATCCGATAGGAATTGATCGATCTTGGGAGCGTCCGCCAAGAACACACGGTCGCGCGGGTCCTTGCTGTCGAGGATCCGGAGAGGGTTCTTCTCCAGACGTTCTTGCGAATCTTCGGACAATTCGCCGCGCACCTTACCGAAATACTCTATCAATCCCGCGCGCCACGCCTCGCGGCTGTCCGCGTCGCCCAGCGTATTCAGGTGCAGCGTCACGCCCTCAATGCCGAGCTCTTTCAAAAGCTGATCGGCCATAGCGAGCAATTCCACATCAGCCTGCGGTTCGGCCGCGCCGATGATCTCAGCGTCGATCTGGTGGAACTGGCGGTAACGGCCCTTCTGAGGCCGCTCATAGCGGAAAAGCGGCCCATGGGTCGCCGCTTTCAAAGGCGCGTGCTGCTGCCATCCATTGGTCAGAAACGCGCGCGCGATACCCGCGGTAAATTCAGGCCGAAGCGTGAGGGAATCTCCGCCGCGGTCTTCGAACGAATACATCTCCTTGGACACCACATCGGTGGTCTCGCCCAGCGACCGGGCGAACACTTCGGTCTTTTCAAAGACCGGCATTTCGACGCGGCGAAAACGGTAGAGCTTGCGCACGCGCTCGAACGTCTCGACGACAACGGCGAAGGCCTCGGCGTCGGCGCCAAAGATATCTTGCGTCCCGCGGATCGCTTTAGGGGTGTTTTTACTCATAATATCCCGAATCAAATGTCCTTGGCCGCCTAGGACCAAGGGAGGTCTTTCGCAATGCTGCGCCGCACGCTAATGGCCCGTCGCACACTCTCTCTATAGCCGAAGCGCCTTCTCAAAAATGGCGCGGCTTTTCATAAGGAAACCTCTCGCATGCGCATCGATAAAATCCCCACTGGTTCGAATCCACCCGACGATCTCAACGTGATCATCGAAGTGGCGACCGGTGGCGAACCGGTGAAGTATGAGTTCGACAAGGATAGCGGCGCTCTGTTTGTGGACCGCATCCTTCATACCCCGATGCGCTATCCCGCCAACTATGGGTTCATTCCCCACACGTTGAGCCCGGACGGCGATCCGCTGGACGCGCTGGTAATTGCCCGCTCGCCGTTCATTCCGGGCTGCGTCGTGCGTTCACGCCCTATCGGGGTTTTGAACCTGGAAGACGAACATGGCGGCGATGAGAAACTGATCTGCGTGCCGGTCGACACGACCTTCCCGTATTATTCCGACGTGGCCGAGCGTCAGGATCTTCCCTCAATCATCTTCCAACAGATCGAGCACTTCTTCACTCACTACAAAGATCTTGAAGCGGAAAAGTGGGTTCGCGTCGGCAAATGGGGCGACCGCGCCGAAGCACGGCAAATCGTGCTTGAGGCGATTGAGCGCGCCGGAAACTAAGGGTGGGTCCGCAGAGGCCTGCTCAGAGGTGGGCCTCTGTGACCACGATCCTTACATCAGGGCGAAGACGCCCTTGACGAGACCCGTCAACAAGAAGGGCAGGCCAATCGCCAGCGCCCAAAGAGCAATCGTGTCGCGACGGAAGTCGCCGGCTAGCGAAGCGTCGGCGGCCTGTTCATCACTCAACACTGTCCAGCGGCGTTCGAACCAACGGCAAGCCGGAATGATGGCCGCGACGAGAATAACCAAAGCGACGTAGGGCAGGATCGAAGAGAATCCTTCAGATAGGGCCTTAACCGTCACGAAGATTTGCAACGCCGTGTAGACGAGCAAGGCGTAGGCGACGTGATCGCTCATTGAGCGGCGCCAGTCGATGGTCGAAGTCGACATAGCAGCGATGTCAACGGTTTCCTGATTTTGCGGCACGTCGTTCATATCTTCCGCTCCCCAACGGTTTTCCCCTTACGGCTGAGTATTCCTCAGGAGGGCCTTCGTTGCAAGCGCTGTAACCAATTTGAAAGAATGATGCGGGCCACGCAAGAAACCGCTGACACGGCGCTGAAAAGACAAGGGAAATTTGCACCGTCCTCGAATGCGGCGCTCGACCATGTCTTGTCTTTCGACTTTTCTGTCGACCAGGTTCGGACCGATATACCCCTTCGAATCGACAATGGACCGGGCAAAGAAGCCCATTGGGTTCGGCGAACCCTGCAATAATCTTGCCAAAACCTTGGAAAACGAGATCACTTAGGCCAATCCCCTCTTTCTTGTTAACACGAGGGTGCTAAAGCCTCTTTGATGACCGACGAAGCCACGCTTTCTGAAGACACCGTAAACCGCACGACAGCGGCCGATACGTCAGCCGATGCGAGCGCCGACATGCCCAATGGCGGGCTTGAGGTGATCTCGATCGCCAAGAGCTATGACAAGCGCGCGGTTCTGACCGATATCTCGCTGCATGTGGAAAAGGGCGAAGTCCTGGGCCTGCTCGGCCCCAACGGCGCGGGTAAGACGACGTGTTTCTATTCCATCATGGGGCTGGTTCGCCCGGATTCGGGTCGCATTCTGATGGATGGCGAAGATGTGACCAAGCTGCCGATGTATCGCCGTGCGATCCTGGGGTTGGGATATCTTCCTCAAGAAACCAGCATTTTTCGCGGTATGACGGTTGAGCAGAACATCAACTGCGTGTTGGAAATGATTGAGCCGGACAAGACCACCCGCGCCCAGGAACTGGAGCGGCTGCTGGGCGAATTCGGTCTCACGGGCCTGCGCGATAGCCCGGCCATGGCGCTTTCAGGCGGTGAACGTCGGCGTTGCGAGATCGCTCGCGCTCTGGCGGCCAAGCCATCGATCATGTTGTTGGACGAGCCCTTCGCCGGGATTGACCCGCTTTCGATCAGCGACATCCGCGATCTGATCAAGGATCTCAAAGGGCGCGGGATCGGGGTTCTGATCACCGACCACAATGTGCGCGAGACCCTCGACATAGTGGACCGCGCCTGCATCATCTACGGCGGGCAAGTGCTCTTCGCGGGAACTCCGCAGGCGCTGGTGGCGGATGAGAACGTCAAACGGCTGTATCTGGGAGAGAGCTTCACGCTCTAGGATAGCTAAGTATGGCTCTCGGCCCCCGCCTGGACCTTCGCCAATCGCAATCGCTGGTGATGACGCCGCAATTGCAGCAGGCGATCAAGCTGCTGGCGGCTTCAAATCTTGAGATTGAGACCTTTATCGGGGAAGCGCTTGAGGCGAACCCCCTGCTCGAAGCCGGTTCGGTCTCCTCCGAGAACACAGGAGATCCGGGCGAACCGGACGATATCCCGCGCGAAGAATTCACATCCGACCAGCTTATGGCGCAAGGCGCCGGTGAAAGCGAAGCGCCACTCGACATCGACACCGGCGCGCTCGACCGGGACCGGGACACAGGCGATGGCAGCGCGCCTTCGCCAAGCGCGAGCAGCGACGATTGGGGCGGAGCCGCCGGATCGGGCGGGGTGGCCGATAGCGAAGGGTTCGACATTGACTCAATGCGCGCAGCGGAAACGACGCTGGGCGATCACCTTCTCGCGCAAATCGGCTCCGCTGTCCGCGACGAACGGGAAGGCTTTGTCGCGCGCCATATTATCGGCCTGCTTGACGACACCGGATACCTTCCATTCGATACGCGTGAGATTGCAGGCGACCTGGGCATTGGCCTGGCCGAGGTCGAAAGCGCGATCAAAGCGGTGCAATCGTTAGACCCGAGCGGCGTCGGCGCGCGCGATCTTGCCGAATGCCTTGCCATTCAGGCGCGCGAGGCGGACCGTTACGATCCGTGCATGCACCAATTGATCAACAATCTGGAACTGGTGGCGCAGGGCGAGGTGGCGCGGCTGAAGCGGCTGTGCCGGGTCGACGACGAAGACTTGGCGGACATGCTCAATGAGCTGCGCGGCTACGATCCCAAGCCGGGCCTCGCATTCGCTCCCAGCAGCGACACCACGATTGTTCCGGACGTTTTGCTGACGCCGAATGACGAGTTTGGCTGGGACATAAAGCTTAACGAACAGACGCTGCCGAAGCTTATCGTCAACCGGGACTATTACGTCGAAGTGTCGGACGGCGCGCCCAGCGGCGAGGCCAAAGCGTGGTTGAAAGAGAAGCTGGCCGACGCGCATTGGTTGATCCGGGCGCTGGACCAACGGCAAAAGACGATCCTCAAAACCACCGCAGAGATCGTGAAGCAGCAGGATGGTTTCTTCCGCCGCGGTGTTTCTGAGCTGCGCCCGCTGACCTTGCGCGAAGTGGCCGAGCAGATCGAAATGCATGAAAGCACGGTCAGCCGGGTCACCAGCAATAAGTATCTGTGGTGCGAACGCGGCACGTTTGAGCTCAAATATTTCTTTACCAGCGGCGTCGCCTCAAGCGATGGTGAAGGGGCGTCTTCCGAAGCGATCAAAGCGCGCATTAAGGCTTTGACCGACGCCGAAGATGCAAAAAAGGTGCTGAGCGATCAAAAGCTCGCCGACTTGCTTAACGAAGAGGGCTTCGAGCTCGCGCGGCGCACTGTCGCCAAATATCGCGAAGCCATAGGCATCGGCTCCAGCGCGCAGCGACGCCGGGCCAAGAAGCTTGCCGGGCTTTAATGGTTGGCCTTTGGGCCTCTCAAATGACGCCTGATGAACCCTAGCGACTCGCGGAGTCCTGCGGGTTTACGTATAATTAACCTTTTCCGTTCAGATCTTGTGTGGTTAATACATGGCAACACCTCTGAACGAGGCGTTACCGCACAAACAGTGTCACGACCCGCATATCTGGGGCAATTAGGGGACCATCAATGCGCGTGCTTTTGATTGAGGACGAGCCGACAACCGCCAAGGCCATCGAGCTGATGCTCACGACCGAGGGGTTCAATGTCTACTCAACCGATCTGGGCGAGGAAGGCCTCGATCTGGGTAAGCTTTATGATTACGACATCATCCTGCTCGACCTGAACCTGCCAGACATGCACGGCTATGACGTGCTTAAGAAATTGCGCGTCGCCAAGGTGCAGACGCCGGTCCTCATCCTCTCAGGCATCGCCGAAATGGACAGCAAGATCCGTTCCTTCGGCTTTGGCGCCGACGACTACGTGACCAAGCCGTTCCATCGTGAAGAGCTGGTCGCCCGCATCCACGCCGTTGTGCGCCGATCGAAGGGTCACAGCCAATCGATCATTCGCACGGGCAAACTGGCGGTTAACCTCGACGCCAAAACCGTCGAAGTCGACAGCGCCCGCGTGCATCTGACCGGCAAAGAATACGCCATGCTTGAGCTGCTGAGCCTGCGCAAAGGCACGACGCTGACTAAGGAAATGTTCCTCAACCACCTGTATGGCGGGATGGATGAGCCGGAACTCAAGATCATCGACGTCTTTATCTGCAAGCTGCGAAAAAAATTGAGCCACGCTTGCGGCGGTGAGAACTACATCGAAACCGTTTGGGGCCGTGGCTATGTGCTGCGCGATCCGAACGAGGAAGCCGAAGCCGCGTGATTTTCTCTCACGGCTAGCGGCTGCGCCGCAGCCTCCGAGGGGCGGGCTACGGCCCGGCGCGCGGTCGCACGCTGGGATCACTCTGTGATCCGATGCAAGAATTCAACGAGGACGCCCGGGACCCAAGCGGTCACCGGGCGTTTTCGTATCCGCAATCAATCGCGCCCGAACGCAGCGCCGAAATCGCTGCCCGAAGGTTCCTGAAAAGCGCGCAATCCGAACTCTGGCAGGATCGCCATCATGTGATCGAAGATATCGGCCTGAATGCCCTCGTAAATGTCCCAGGCCGTGGTGTTGGTAAAGCAGTAGAGCTCAATCGGAAGCCCCTGAGGCCCAGGCGCGAGCTGGCGCACCAACAACGTGAAATTCTCGTCAATGCGCGAATGCCATTGCAGATAGGCGAGAATGTATGCTCGCAGAACGCCGATATTGGTGAAGCGCCGCGCGTTCACCGGGGAAGCCTCCCCTTCCAGTTCGCGCGCATTCCACTCGGCGATCTCTTCGCGCTTGGCTTCGAGATAGGGTTTGAGCACCTTGAACTTCTTGAGGTCCACCACCTCTTCGTCGCTTAGGAAACGGATCGAATTCTGGTCGATCGCGATGCTGCGCTTGATCCGGCGACCGCCGCTTTCCGCCATACCGCGCCAGTTGGCGTAACTGTCCGACACCAGCCGATGTGTGGGCACCGTCACTATAGTCTTATCGAAGTTCTGAATCTTCACCGTGTGCAGCGAGATATCGATCACATCGCCATCGGCGCCCATGCTCGGCATGGTGATCCAGTCGCCCACCCGCAGCATATCGTTGGTGGTCAATTGCACGCTGGCAACGAGGCTCAGGATCGTGTCCTTGAACACCAGCAGCAGGACCGCCGTGATCGCACCAAGGCCCGACAGCAGCAGCAGCGGGCTTTCGTCGATTAGGACCGAAATCACGATGATCGCCGCACCGCAGATCACCAGGATCTTCGCCACTTGCAAGAACCCCTTGATCGGGCGGTTCTTGGACGATGGCAGCCGCTCATACAGCTCGTTCGCGTAAGTAAGCCCGCGAACGATCGCCATTGCCACCGAAACCACGATCAAAGCTTGCGCGGTGTGCGCGACAAGAGCGGTGATATCGTTCGAAAGGTTCGGAACCAGTTCGATCCCGCGCGACACAATCAGCAACGGCACAACCGTCGCCGCCCAACCAGCGGCGCGATCATCCATGTTCGATTTCTGGTCCAGATAACGCGAGAGCGTGCTAAGGATCACGCGCTTGAGGATGAAATTGACGGTGACCGCCGCCAGGCCAAGGGCAATCAGCGCGACGAAGGTCTGCACCCACGGCGCTTGCTCGGAGAAAAGCTGCAAAAGAGTGTTCATTGACGGCCGCCCTAGCGGGGATAGCGGGTTAGGCTCAACCCCGTCCCGGTTTCGATCCGCACTGGACAAGGCCGTCAGAGATCGCCAAGCGCTGCGCGCATGTCAGCGTTCAAAGAAGGCGATCCCACCACTCTCAGCCGGCTTTACGGTCGCAGCGTCGGCAAACCCCTGCGCGCGCGCCAGCAGGAGCTGGTCGACACCTTGCTTCCGAAAATCGCAGTTCCCGCCGAAGGGCCGGTGACCGCAGAGGGATTGTTTGGCGAAGACTGCCCGCTGCATTTCGAGATCGGTTTTGGCGGCGGGGAGCATCTCGCTTATCGCGCGGATCTCTTACCCAATCACGGATTTATCGGGGCCGAACCGTTCCTGAACGGCGTGGCGCAGGCGCTGACCCATGTGGACGAGCAAACGCTCGCCAACGTGCGCATCCAACACGGGGACGCTTTGGAGGTGCTGCAACGTATTCCTGATGATGCGTTGCTGATGGTGTACCTGCTCCACCCCGATCCCTGGCCGAAGAACAAGCACGCCAAACGGCGCATGATGAACGATGGGCCGGTCCAACTGATCGCGGACAAATTGAAACCGGGCGGCGAGTTCCGTTTTGGCACCGATCACCCGGTCTATCTGCGCCACGCCTTGATGGTGATGCAGCGCTTTACCGATGAATTTGAATGGGTCGTCGAAGGCCCCGCCAACTGGCAGAACCGCCCATCAGGCTGGTGCGAAACGCGCTATGAACAAAAGGCCCGAAACGTATTCGGGCACGAGGTTTGGTACTTCCGGTTCCGGCGGCGCTGAGCCGCGCCGCCGGACCAGATATTCGATTACCCCACAATTTCCGCGCTGGTGAGCACCGCCAGCGTCAGCACATCAGGCGCAAGGGCGGTCATCGGGGCGATCTGCACCGGCTTCTCCATTCCCAGAAGCATCGGACCTACCGTCGTGTTCGCGCCCAGCTCGCGCAGGAGCTTGGCCGAAAGGTTTGCGGATTGCAGGCCCGGCATGATCAACACGTTGGCTGGTCCCGATAGGCGGCTGAAGGGGTAGAGCTTCATGACCGCCGGGTTGAGGGCCGCATCGGGCGCCATTTCGCCTTCATACTCAAAGTCGCAGCCCTCTTCATCGAGGATGTGGACCGCCTCGCGAATGTTATCGAGCCATTGGCCCGATGGGTTGCCGAAGGTCGAATAAGACAAGAACGCGACGCGCGGCTCGTGACCCATTTTGCGCGCGACCGCCGCGGTTTCCTTGGCAATGTAAGCGAGCTGCGGCGCGGTCGGACGCTCGTTGATGGTGGTGTCGGCGAGGAACGTCGTGTGGTTCTTGCCGATCATCATATGAACGCCGAAGGGCAGCGCGCCCTCCTTCTTGTCCAGGACCAGATTCACCTCGCGCATCGTCTGCGCGTAGGTCCGCGTCAGGCCGCTGATCAGGCCATCGCCATGCCCCAAAGCCACCAAAAGGGCCGCGAAGACGTTGCGTTCCTGGTTGACCATGCGGCGCACGTCGCGTTCGGTGTAGCCGCGCCGTTGCAGGCGTTTGTAGAGATAATCGACCATGGCGGGCACATGCTCGCTTTCGGCCGAGTTCTGGATCTCAAAACTGCCGGGGTCAGAGACCGAAAGCTGATGAAGCTTGTCCAGCACGGCTTTGGTCCGGCCGACCAGAATCGGCGTGCCATACCCAAAATCGCGGAACTGGATCGCGGCGCGCAGCACCACTTCTTCTTCCGCTTCGGCAAAGACCATCCGTTTGGGATGCGCCTTGGCCTCGTTATAGACGCCTGTCAGCACGCTTGTGGTCGGGTTCAGGCGCGATTTGAGGTTGTGTTTGTACTCTTCAAAATCATCGATC
This sequence comes from Pseudomonadota bacterium, assembly GCA_039033755.1. GTDB lineage: Bacteria > Pseudomonadota > Alphaproteobacteria > Sphingomonadales > Sphingomonadaceae > Erythrobacter. Next base: position 36,213 of record JBCCBZ010000020.1, read on the forward strand.
CGAATCTGCGCAACGCCAGAATCCATCGCGGCTTTGGCCACAGCCGACGACACAACCTCAATCAAACGCGGATCGAACGGCGCTGGAATAATGTAGTCGGTGCCGAACTTCTGGTTCTTACCGTAAGCGCTCGCCACCTCTTCAGGCACACGGTCGCGCGCCAATTCGGCGATGGCCGTGGCGGCCGCGACTTTCATTTCCTCGTTGATCGAGGTCGCCTGCACGTCGAGCGCGCCGCGGAAGATGAAGGGGAAGCCCAGGACGTTGTTGACCTGGTTCGGGAAATCGCTGCGTCCGGTGGCGATGATCGCATCGGGGCGGACCGCTTTGGCTTCATCCGGCATGATTTCCGGTGTCGGGTTGGCCATGGCAAAAATGATCGGCTTGTCCGCCATCTTCTCAACCCATTCGGGTTTAAGCGCGCCAGCGGCAGACAATCCCAGGAAGATATCCGCGCCGTTCAGCGCCTCTTCAAGGCTGGTCGCGTCGGTCGCGACCGCGTGCGCGCTTTTCCATTGGTCGACATTCTCGCGCCCCGGAGTGATCGGGCCGCGACGATCGCACATCACCACGTTTTCGTGCGGCACGCCCATCGCCTTGATCAGCGCGGTGCAAGCGATCGCCGCTGCACCGGCGCCATTCACGACGACTCTTACATCCTTGATATCGCGGTTGGTCAGGTGACACGCGTTCAGCAGGCCGGCTGCGGTGATAATCGCGGTGCCGTGCTGATCATCGTGCATGATCGGAATGTTCATCTTTTCACGCAGAGCGGCTTCGATGATGAAGCATTCGGGCGCCTTGATATCTTCAAGGTTGATGCCGCCAAAGCTCGGCTCCATCAGCGCGACCGCGTTGATGAAAGCTTCGGGATCTTCGGTGTTGAGCTCGATATCAATCGAATCGACATCGGCGAAGCGTTTGAACAGGACCGCTTTGCCCTCCATCACCGGCTTCGACGCGAGCGCGCCGAGATTGCCGAGCCCGAGAATGGCAGAGCCGTTTGAGATAACCGCCACAAGGTTGGCCTTGGCGGTGTAACGCGCGGCAAGCGAGGGATCTTCGGCAATGGCTTCAACCGGAACAGCAACACCAGGAGAATAGGCCAGACTAAGATCGCGCTGCGAGGTCATCGGCTTGGTCGCCACCACCTCCAGCTTACCCGGCCTGATCGTCTCGTGATAAAACAGCGCCTCGCGCGCGGTGAAGCCGCCTTTCGGTTCGTCTGCCATGAATCCCTCCGTTTATTGCCCCAAAGCCCAGGCGGTGTAGCCCGGCTCTCGGCCTAGGCAAAGGGGAATTGCGTCATCAAACCCGTGCGATATCGCACGATCAGGGGATAGCGAGGCGCGCTGCCCTGCCGAATCGGTGGAAGCTTGGTAACCACGAAGCCTATGGCCGCCGCATCGTCCTCAAAACCCACTCCGATGATGGAGCAATATCTGGCGCTCAAAGCCGAAGCGTCAGGGTCGCTCCTGTTCTATCGCATGGGCGACTTCTTCGAACTGTTCTTTGACGACGCCAAGCGCGCCTCCACCATTCTCGATATCGCGCTCACTTCGCGCGGCGAGCACGACGGAGAGCCCGTCGCTATGTGCGGCGTACCAGTGCATTCGGCCGAAGGGTATCTGGCGCGCCTGATCAAAGCGGGCGAAAGGGTCGCGATCGCCGAGCAAGTGGAAACGCCCGACGAAGCCAAAGCGCGCGCGAAACGCGAAGGCAAGCCATCCTCCAAAGCGCTGGTGAAACGCGATATTGTGCGCTTCGTTACGGCCGGAACGTTGACCGAAGAAGCGCTTCTCGAACCGCGCCGCGCAAACGTGCTGGTCGCGTTGGCCGAGGTGCGTGGGAACGTCGGGATAGCCTCGGTCGATATCTCGACCGGGGTTATGGTCCTTGCCGAATGCGCGCCTGAATTGGTCGGGGCTGAGTTGGCGCGATTGGGGCCGAGTGAAGTGGTCGTTCCCGAAGGTTGGGAGGCCGAGCTTGGGCAAGAGCCCACCTTCCACGCCCGCGCGACATTTGACAGCGACAGCGGCGCGGAGCGTCTGCGGTCCTTGCACGGCGTGGCGACATTGGACGGCTTTGGAGAATTCACCCGCGCCATGTGCGCCGCGGCGGGCGGACTGATCGCCTATCTGGAGCATGTTGGTCGCGGCACACTGCCGCTGCTGCTCCCCCCGCAGTTGCGCCGCGCCAGCGCGACGATGGTGATGGACGAAGCGACGCGTTCGAGCCTCGAAATCCTGTCCAGCAGTGCGGGCGGTAGGGCAGGCAGCCTTGTGGCGACGCTGGATCGGTGTTCGACCGGGGCGGGCTCGCGACTGCTTGCCGAAGACCTTTCCGCGCCATTGCTCGATGCGACAGAGATCACGCGCCGCCTCGCTCTGGTCCAGTATTTCAGCGATCGCCCGATTGAGCGCGCCGCCTTACGCGACGCTTTGCGAAGCCTACCTGATCTCAGCCGTGCGCTTGGGCGCGTTGTCGCGGGACGCGGGTCACCGCGCGATTTGGGCCAGATTCGCGATGGGTTGGCTGAGGCGCAGCGCATTGAGGATAGCCTCGCGTTGATGGCAGACATCCCGCCCTTACTGAGCGACCTTTTGCCGCGTCTCTCAGGGCACGGCGCGCTAACCGATTGGCTCTCGCGCGCGCTGGTCGCCTCTCCGCCTACCGAGCGATCCGGCGGGGGGTACATTGCCGATGGATACGATGCGGGCCTTGATGAGCTGCGCAGCGTTTCGGGCAATGCGCGCCGCGCCATCGCTGCGATGGAAGCGCGCTATCGTGACGAAACCGGTATCGCGAGCCTCAAGATCAAACACAACGGCGTCCTCGGTTATTTTATTGAAGTGTCCAACCGACACGCCGATGACCTTATGGCGCCGGAAAGCGGATTCACCCATCGCCAGACGATGAAGGGTGCGGTGCGTTTCAACTCGCTAAATCTGCACGAAGAGGCCTCTCGCATTTCAGAAGCGGGTGGGCGGTCCCTCGCCGCTGAAGAAGCGCATTTCGAAGAGCTTGTCGCCGCCGTCAGCCAGGCGCGCGAAACCATTGCCGACACCGCCGCCGGTTTGGCGCGGATTGATGTCGCCGCCGGAAACGCTGAACGCGCCACTGAAGGCGATTGGTGTCGCCCCGAGGTTGAGGATACGCCCAGCCTCTCGATCACCGCAGGCCGGCATCCCGTCGTCGAGGCGGCCCTTACCAAAACGAATGAGCGGTTCGTTGCAAACGATTGCGCGCTGGTCCCGGACAATCGCCTGTGGCTGATCGGCGGTCCCAACATGGGTGGTAAATCGACGTTTTTGCGTCAGAACGCGCTGATTGTGCTGATGGCGCAGGCAGGATGCTTTGTTCCCGCCGAGGCGGCGCGTATCGGATTGGTCGACCGTCTGTTTAGCCGGGTCGGCGCGTCGGACAATCTCGCGCGTGGGCGGTCCACCTTTATGGTGGAGATGGTCGAAACCGCGGCCATTCTGGCACAGGCGAGCGAGCGCAGCTTTGTGATCCTGGACGAAGTGGGCCGCGGCACCTCGACTTATGACGGTGTGGCTCTCGCGTGGGCTGTGGTCGAAGCGGTGCATTCGCAGATTGGCTGTCGCTGCTTGTTCGCAACGCATTACCATGAACTCGCCAGGCTTTCGCAAAGCTGTGAAGCGCTTTCGCTCCACCATGTCAGGGCGCGTGAGTGGAAGGGCGATCTGGTGCTGCTGCACGAGCTTACCGAGGGGCCGGCGGATCGGTCCTATGGCCTGGCTGTTGCGAAACTGGCCGGTGTCCCAGATCCCGTGGTCGCCCGCGCCAAATCGGTGCTTGAGCGCCTCGAGAAAACGCGCGAGGAAACAGGGGGAATAGCGGCGGGGCTGGGAGATCTACCACTTTTCGCAGCGGCGGCCCCCATAGAACCAGCCGCACTTTCAGTCCCCGAAAAGCTGGCGCAACGGCTGTCGGAAACCGACCTGGATGCGCTGTCGCCGCGCGAGGCGCTGGACTTATTGTACGAGCTCAAGCGCGATGCGTCTGACTGAAACGATTTCCACCAATCCTTAACCACAGCAAGGCTATCTTCGGCAGATGGCAACTAGTGGTTTGGCAAGCAGCAAGAACGCCCTGATTTTCGCAGGCAGTGTTATCGTATGCGCTGTTCTCATGGCGGGCAGCCTTGGGGAAAAATTCACTCCCGATAACGACGACGAAGAAGTCGTGCAGCCGGTGGCGCAGCCCGCAGAACCAAGTCCAGAGACGCCCGAAGCGAAAGACGGCGACTACGAGACCGACGGCGACTACGAAACCGGCGGCGTTTACTTCGGGGAATACGAAAGCGAATTCAACGATTCCGACCTGATCGACGATACGAGCGGATTTGATACGACGCCCACGGAATCTTTCGAAGAACCGGACGAGACGGACGAATATCTTCAATCAGAAGAAGTGTCTCGTCCTCGGAGCACGAACCGAGCCGCGTCATCGGAGCGCGTAGCGGCGCCGATCGCACGGGATGCGGATGCATCGAAACGCCTTCTGGAAGCCAGAAAGCGACTGCGCGATAGACGACCTGTTGAAGACAACGACCCCGACTAGCCATCGCCAATTCTGGGTCACCGAGTGGGGACCGGCGCTTCACCCGTGTAGTCATAGAATCCACGACCGGTCTTGCGCCCCAGCCAACCCGCCTCGACATATTTCACCAGTAACGGCGCCGGGCGATATTTGCTGTCGCGCGTCGTGCGGTAGAGCACGTTGATGATATCAAGACAGGTGTCGAGGCCGACAAAATCCGCCAATTGCAGCGGGCCCATCGGGTGGTTGAGACCCAGGCGGCAACCCTTGTCGATATCTTCGATACCTGCCGTCGACTGGCCCAGCACAAACACCGCTTCGTTGATCATCGGCAACAGGATGCGATTGACGACAAAGCCGGGTTCGTCCTGGCTCAGCACGACTTCCTTGCCCAAGCCTTCCGCAAAAGCCGTCACGGCATCTGTTGTTGCCTGTGCGGTAGCAAGGCCGGGAATAACCTCAATCAGACCCATAACCGGAACCGGGTTAAAAAAGTGCAGACCGATAAAGCGTGAGGGATCGGGCGAGTGGTTCGCCATGCGCGTAATCGGGATCGAGCTGGTGTTTGACGCCATAACCGCATCCGACGCCAAAACCTTGCCCGCGCTTTCAAAGATGGCCTGTTTGATCGGCTCTTTTTCAGTCGCAGCCTCGATGATCAGATCCGCGCCTTCCATCGGCCCGTAATCGGCGACCGGAGTGATACGGGCCAGCAGAGCTTCGGCGTCGTCCGCTTCGATCTTGCCACGGCCCACCAGTTTGGTGACCGCCTTGTCGATCCGACCCTTGCCCGCTTCCGCGTGGGCGAGGTCGATATCGGCCAACATCACCGCCATGCCCTGCCCGGCAACGGTTTGCGCAATGCCGGTTCCCATCTGGCCGGCTCCGATAACAGCAATATTCCGCATGGCAGCATTCCTTCGCACGTGCAGCAATCTATGTGGCTGCGGTCGTTAGCTGCGAAGTGGAGGGTTGGCTAGGGCGATGAAAGTCGCAGGCCCACGGGCACTTGACTAGCGATTGGCGCCGGGCACCCATTTAACGTCCGACGCGCCGCCATCGTTCGCAACGCGCGCCATAACAAACAACAAATCAGACAGGCGGTTGATATACATCAGCGCCGCCGGATTCACCGCCGTCTCACTCGTTAGGGACGTCATCGTCCGCTCCGCTGCGCGCGTGCTGGCCCGCGCAACGTGGATGCGCGCGGCCGCTTCGGATCCGCCCGGGAGGACAAAACTGGCAAGCGGTTCGAGACGCTCATTCAAAGCGTCGATCTGCGTCTCGAGCCATTCGGCTTGCGAAGGGACAACACGCAGAACCATTTCTGACGGCGTGAAATCGCCGTCCTCCGCCGGAGTTGCAAGATCCGCCCCAAGATCGAAGAGGTCATTCTGTACGCGCGTCAAGATAGCAGCGTGATCAGCGTCTTCGATGGCGCAGATCGCAAGGCCAATCGCGCTGTTTGTCTCATCCACAGCGCCGACCGCTGCGATACGGGCCGAGTGTTTGGCTGTGCGCGAACCATCGACGAGGCCGGTAGTCCCGTCATCGCCAGTGCGAGTGTAGATCTTGTTGAGCTTGACCATGCCCGGCGGTCTTAGCTGTTGCCAGCCGCGAGTAGGCCGATGACCACCACGACCGCAATCGCCGCCGCTTGGTACTTGATACGCGCGAACATGGCTTTGTTCTGCAGGTTCTGCATTTCGGTGACGGTCTCGCCTTCACCGCTTTCAAGGTTGATGCGTGTCGTCTTCAAGAAGGCGATCACCCCTTTGATCAAGGAGAACACCACCAAAGCGGCGAGAACAGCGAACACGGCCCAGAGAAAATAGTTCATGATGGCTAAATAGTCGCCCCGCGCTCAGGTTCCAGCGCTGTTTTTGCGCGAAAGGTAGCGTTCGAGCAATTGCACGGTCAAAGCTCGACCATCTTCTCCTGCCAAGCGTCGCTCTGAAAGGGCCGGAGAACCCCGGCTTTTGGAGAGTTTGGTGCCGTCATCCGCAAGGATAAGATCATGGTGCAGGTAGGTGGGGATCGGCAGCTCAAGCAATTCCTGCAGCAAGCGATGGATATGCGTAGATGAAAAAAGGTCTTCGCCCCTCGTGACCAGCGTGATCCCATCGGCCGCGTCATCAATCGTCGCGGCCAAGTGGTAGCTCGCAGGCAAGTCTTTGCGCACCAGCACAACGTCGCCAAATTCTCGCGGATCCATTGGGACAGCACCAACAAAAACGTCTTCCCAAATAAGTTGGCCGTATCGCGCAAGCGCTCGGTCCATATCGAGGCGAAGCGCAAAGGGATCGGCGTCGGACGTGACGGGAGCCAGGCCTCGCGCGCTCCCAGGGTATTCGAAGCCATCGGCCCCGCGCCTTTTTGGCAACGTTTCAATTTGGCGGCGGGTAGCGGTGCAACGATACAGCAGGCCTTTATTCTCCAACTTTTCGGCCGCCGCGCGATAACCTTCCAGACGTGTCGATTGCGCGGGCAACTCGCGCCACTCCAGCCCCAGCCACTCCAGATCGCGGCGAAAGTCCTCCGCGAATTCCGGCCGCGATCGCGGCCCGTCAATATCCTCTATGCGAAGCAGGAATTCCCCGCCATGCGACTGCGCTTCATACGCGGCAATCACGGCCGAATACGCATGTCCCAGATGCAACGGACCGTTGGGGCTAGGGGCAAATCGAGTGACGACAGGCATAGTTCCACATGCCTTGGCACAAGCGCGGGCAGCAGGCTATCCACCGCTTACCCCACATTATTGCACAACTTTTCCACAGAGTTACCCTCCAAGCGACCCATTTCGCGGGCTTGTCACCCCTGTCACGGCTTTGACTCCGTTTCGTGCCACGTCATGATCGCAGCTCATCCGGGAGGGACGCCAAACGTGTTCAAGACCGAACTGATCGAAGGCGCGGCAACGTTTCGCAGCGCAGACGAAGACCCGACGCGCAACCTGTCGGGCTGCCCCGCGCTTGTTCTCAACGCGGATTACACCCCGCTGTCCTACTACCCGCTGTCGCTATGGCCGTGGCAAACAGCGATCAAAGCGGTGTTTCTGGATCGCGTGGACATCGTTGCGAGCTATGATCGTGAAGTGCACTCGCCCAGCCTCGACATGAAGATCCCGAGCGTCATCGCACTTCGTCAATATGTGATTCAGAGCGAGTTTCCCGCTTTTACCCGCTTCAACCTGTTCCTGCGTGATCGGTTCGAATGCCAATATTGCGGCAGCGCCAATCACTTGACTTTCGACCATGTGATCCCGCGCCGGCTGGGTGGGAAAACCACGTGGGAGAACATCACTACGGCCTGCGCCTCGTGCAATATGAAGAAGGGTGGGCGGACACCGAAACAGGCGAACATGCCCGTGCGCATGAAGCCGATCCGGCCGACCAGCTGGCAATTGCAGCAAGCGGGCAAACTGTTCCCACCCAACTACCTGCACGAAACCTGGCGCGATTGGCTCTACTGGGACATCGAGCTGGAGGCTTGACCTAACTCAAGGCGCGGGCAACGCTTCGGGCATGACAGCCCTTTTTCTTTCGGCTTTTCTAATCGCGGCGACGATTCTCATCCACTATGAGGTCTTGAGATGGACCGCCGTCGGAGCGACGGATCTAGGGGTTCATCCGCGCACGCGGCTCTGGATGATGCTCGGCGGAGCGCTGATTTCTCACCTGCTCCACATCGCTCTGTACGCCGCTGCGTATCTGGTGCTCGAATTCCAATTCGCCTTGGGCGCTATCGAAGGACCAGACAGCGGGTCAGCGAACGACGCCTTTTACTTTTCCATCGTGTGCTACACGACGCTTGGCTTTGGCGACGTGTATCCCTCGGGACAGCTACGTTTGCTGAGTGGGATCGAGGCGCTCAATGGCCTTGTCATGGTGACTTGGACCGCTTCGATGACCTATCTGCACATGGAGCGTTTTTGGAGGATCGGCGAGGACAAGTAACTCCGGCCTATCTCTCAATCACCCGTGTTTCGGGGTGATGTTTATCAAGATGTTTCTTGATAATCCGCAGGTTGCGCGTGTTTGAGCGGAACATCAAGTCCGCCGCGTCGCCTACCAGAGGAACAATGCCCAGAGCCGCGTCGACCGCAACATTCGCACCCATCCGGGTCAATTGCCATTTCGACAGCCCCAGATTGCGCGCTTCCCAGACGATATAGGCGCCCATCGCCGTCGTGATGATATCGCCGATTACAGGGACAAGACCGATCAGAGCATCAATCCCGATAGGAATGTTGACTCCCGGCACGCGAAAGCTGCGCTCAAGCAGAAACTCCATCGCTTCGACGCGGGCGCGGATAGACGCGGGATCGGTTCCTGTGGGCAAAGAAAACGACATTGCTTCGGCCCGGTCTCCCGACCATCCGCTGTCGTTTGAATTCCACTTGTCCGGCGCTGTCATGGCGTCTCCTTCAGGCCCTATGTGGTGGGTCCAGACAGCGGGAACAAGGGGTGCAAGCCCCATGGATTGGCTTCGTAATTTTCAATCGACCCTCTCACCAGCGACCATCTGACGGGCGCACCGAGAGGAACAAACACCTCTTCTTCCACGAGAATTGCGTGCGCTTCAGCCATCATTCGACGCTTCTCATCGGCCTGTGTAACGTTCAATGAAGCGACGACGAGATCATCAACCGCTTGCGAACACAGGCCCACTTCCAACTCGCAGTTAAACTGGTTGAGATACCATCGCGGGCTCGAGTATCGCGCCAACCGGTCGCGCCATTCGAGCTCGGCTCCCGCCCCGGGTAGAACCTGAACGGCGCGCACGCCGATACTGGCCCAGGCCCGCGCAAGCCCGCGGAACAACAGATCGCTCCCCGGTCCAGGTGGAAGGCCGACGCGCAGCACCACTTCGTCCTCACCCGATTGTTGGCGCCACGCCCTAATACGGGCCGTCGCAATTGCGCGGCGTTCTTCTATTGAAAGCCCCGGCCAGCGCGAAACCCCGAGCCCCTGCCCGGCAAGCAAGCTGGGCGGGACGATCCATGTAGTCGGTTGCCAGCCGCCCAAGCCGAACGGTTCGATCAAGGCCGCGCGATCGATCGCCATCGACAAGGCCTCTCGGTTTTCCGGATCAGCGAGGACGCCGAAGTCGCTCCGGAAAACAAATCCAAAAAGCCCTTGCGCGGGATCCACCTGAATCGTGCCGCGCGACAATGGCCCAAGTTCAATCTGCGGAAAGGCGGAGAGCGCGCCGTTAAGCAGCAGGTCGACCTGACCTTGCGCAAACGCTTCAATCGCCAGCTTCGACGGCAATGCGCGAACGGCCAGCGTACGGCTGGCCTCCTCCCAATTCTGGCGCCGGGGCAATCCGCGCTCTTGCGGGTCAAGCGCGCTTAGGCGGACGAGCGGCTGCTCTTCATCGCGCGACACCACCATCGGGCCCGCACCGCTCCCGTCTTTTACGAGACCCAGTTCGGGCTGCGCCAAAAGGCGTAGGAAATCGGGCATTGGGCTGGATAGGCGCAGTTCGACGACCTTTTCCGTCATCGCGCGCGCGTCGGTAATCTTCGCAAGATCCAGCCCGAGAGACGTCCCTTCGAGCTGTTCAAAAAGCCTCTGGAGCGTTTCTGCGACGTCGCTGGCGGCGATGGGTTGACCATCGGGCCACGTGCGCTCTCGCAGGCGGAAGATGTAGCTTCGCCCATCATCGGTGACGATCCAGCGTTCGGCCACACCTGGCACAACCTGACCACCGGGGCCGAGCGCCACCAGCCCCTCTTGCGACGCCGCGCGCAAATGCTGCGCCGCCGGAGAAAGCAGCAGGCCGTCTTCGAACAGAGCGGTGGGTTCACCGATCACGGCGACTTCGACGGGGCCGTCGGACGCGCCCGACGAGCATCCACAGAGCGCCAATGCGCTCAGCAAAGTTAATGAAATTCCGAAACGTTGTCCCATCCCGCTCAGGGCTTAGCAGAACCCTAACCAAACGTCAGCGGGTGATCAGACCTTGCGAAGAGTTGTCGGATCCGGCGGAGGCGGAGCGCGGTGCGCCCACGACCTTTGGATCATTCCGGCGGGTTCATCCTCGTCCGTATCCGCCGGCTTGCGTGCCTGCTGCGAATCAATTTCGCTGTCGAACGCGATCCCGAAACGCTTGTCCTGAACCCAGGCCACGCTGCCACCGACTTTTCCGACGTGGCGGAGTTCAATTTCAAGCCGATTTCCACGCTGAACCATCAACGCGCCTTCAGCCATCATACCGCCATCGGAAAGGTTGCGCACACGCACGCGATGCGACTCCGCCGCGCTCTCAACTCGCACATTGGCGAGCAAGAAAAGACTGTCACGAGATACGCTACGTGTTTCGACACCCGACATATCGGCTCTACCTTCCACCTGTGCACGGATTAGTCCGCGCGATTTATACGACCCATGATCTGCGCCATCGGTGCGTGGGCGTTAAGATTTCGCGGTAAACGGTTCGTTAAGTGGAAGGCCGCGGTAGAGAGGATCATCTGGCGCGTCCCAAACTGGAACGAACTTTGGCGTGTATGCTAAGACCGTCTGGGGAACAAAAGCGACCATCGCCGACCGAAGCGGCTCATTCGTCCCGGCTGACCTTTTCGCGCCGTTCGTGCGCCTCTTGCGCTTCGACCGTCATCGTTGCAACCGGACGGGCGATTAACCGCTTCAGACCGATCGGATCACCGGTCACTTCGCAATAGCCATATTCGCCCTGATCAATACGACGAAGCGCGGAATCGATCTTCGAAATCAGTTTTCTCTGCCGATCGCGCGTCCGCAATTCGATACCCCAATCGGTTTCACTCGACGCGCGGTCATTGAGATCGGCCTCGCGAATGGGGCCATCCTTCAACGATTGCATGGTTTGATCGGCGGCCGTGTGGATAGATCGCTTCCATTCGATAAGCAGCATGCGAAAATACGCCTGCTGCTTATCACTCATATACTCTTCGTCATCGCTCGGAGCGTAATTCGGCCCGAGGAGATTCTTAGTCTTTTCAAGGATATCAATTTCGTCAGCCGAAGACGTTGCCATTGGGCCCTCTTGTAACAACCATGTTCCGCCTGACAGTCCCATATCAGCGCCTGAGTGTTCTCAGTGAACCGCTTGCCCCCCGGCAAGTCTGAGCGATTGATTGGGCCTATAGGCACGTGTCGAAAGCCTAGCAAGGTTGATTGCGCATTGCCCCGAACAAAGCCCCGATTTCATCGCAGCTGCGCCTAATTCTCAACAGGGTCCAAGACGCGTTAACCAATTGTTAGCCATGATCCGCAAGGTTGCGTTGCAGCGATCGACAAAGGGTCCGATCAAAACGAAGAATGCAAACGGGGGAATGCGGCAATGGAACTGAAAGCGATTGAAACTACGGGCAGCCAACCAACCGAGTCTGAGGCAATTGACCTAACGGTTGCCCGCGCACTGGCCGCGGCCGCGCAAGGCGATGTCTCGGCTCTCTTTGATCTCGGGGTCGTCTATTCAACCGGCAGCCACGGTGTCGCATGCGACCTGATTGAGGCGCACAAATGGTTCAACATCGCCGCCTCTCGCGGTCATGAAGACGCTGGGTTTTGCCGCGCCGATGTTTCGGATGAAATGACCGCACGCGAAATCGCCGAAGCGCAGCGCCGCGCACGCGAGTGGCTGGCAGACGAGCGTCGCAAAGCCGCTTGAGGAACCCACTCAAGTCTTTTTGAACGGCGTGCGCGCGTCGAGAAAGACTTGGTCTGTGGATACGCCCTCGCGCTCTCGCTCCAGAAAATCGGCGACCGCTGCTCGAAAGCCTTCATCGGCAATCCAATGCGCGGACCATGTCTGGACCGGTTCGTAACCCCGCGCCAATTTGTGCCCGCCTTGTGCGCCAGCTTCGACACGGGAAAGACCACGCTCAATCGCGATGTCGATGGCCTGATAGTAACACAGCTCGAAGTGCAGGAATTTTACGTCCTTCGCGCATCCCCAATAGCGGCCGTACAGCGCGTCTGACCCGACGAAGTTCAGCGCGCCTGCGATAGGCTGATCATCCTCCAAAGCGAGGATAAGGACGATTTGATCGCCCATCCTTTCACCCAACAGAGTGAACGCTTCTCGTGTTAGATACGGCGTACCCCATTTGCGCGCTCCGGTGTCCTGGTAGAAAATCCAGAACGCGTCCCAGTGCTCGGGCTTGATCGCGTCACCTGTCAGCTTTTCGATCCGAAGACCCGATTGCGCCGCGGCGCGTTCCTTGCGCAGGTTCTTGCGTTTGCGCGAGGAAAGGTCGTCGAGAAAGCCCTGAAACGTGTCGTAGTCGCGGTTGAGCCAATGAAACTGGAGATCCGCGCGCATCAGCCAATCGCTCGCTTCAAACAGCGCGCGCTGGTCGGGATCGATAAACGTGGCGTGCGCGCTCGAAAGACCGTTTTGCAAACAGACCGCCTCCGCCCCCTTGAGCAGATGCGGAGCGAACGCGGGGTCAGACAGAAGCAAACGCGGGCCGTTTGCGGGCGTGAAAGGGGCCGCGATCTGAAGCTTGGGATAGTATCGTCCGCCTGCGCGGTGCAACGCATCGGCCCAACTGTGATCGAAGACATATTCGCCCTGGCTGTGCTCCTTCGCGTAGCTGGGCATCGCGGCAAGCAAGCGGCCTTCATCATTCTGGATAGTTATCGGAACCGGATCCCAACCGGTCCCTTCGCCAACGCTTCCCGAATCCTCCATTGCGGTCAGGAATTCGTGACTGACAAAGGGGTTGCGATCTCCCCCCAGGGCGTTCCACTCCAGCGCGTCGAACTGCCCGACCGAAGGCGCCAAGCGGATGGTGAGCTCGCTTGAGTTAGAGGCGGCCTCGCTCACGTCAGCGCCTCACCCTCGGCGATCAAAGCATCAGTCAAGGGCAGCGCGATTTCCCACTGCGCTTTGGTCTTGATGGTCCAGGACAGTAGGGGCCGGCCCGAAGCGCGCCATTGGGCGGCCTCGGGCCGAGCCAGATCACGAGAATCAATCGCCAGAAAATCGGGATGAGCCCTGTCGATGATGTCCGGATCGCGCCACACAGTTTCAAAACCATTGGAATAGCTATCGGTGCCCACAAGACCGCAACATGTTTTTGGAGAGCGGGAGCGAAACCATTCTGGAACACGCGGATCAAAGCTCATGACAGCGCAATGGTCGGCGTACGTCTCCAACGCAGCAAGGACACTTTCGCAGGTTGGCGCGACATTGAATTCAGGTTTGGACTTGACCTCGATTAGAACAGGCACGCGCCCGGCGATACCGACGAGAAAGTCGCTTAGTGGGATCGGGGATTGGTCCGTGCCCAAAAGCGAAAGCGACGCCAGCTTCGCATCGGGACAATCCCCGATATCGCCGCTCGCGTTCGTCAGGCGATCCAGCTCAAAATCGTGAAACACGAAAGCCGTGCCATCACGGCTGCACTGGACGTCGCATTCAATGCCCAAACGCGCTTCTATGGCCCGCTCTGCCCCTTTTAGGCTGTTCTCTGGTACCGTTTGGCTGTGCAGTCCGCGATGCGCGTAGTGGATCGATGTGAGCCATTCAGGCGCGCCGTTTTGAGGCGCCATGAAGTCAGCCTTCCGTCAGGGCGATGATCGCGTCGACCTCAACCGCCGCGCCAAGTGGAAGGACTGGGACCCCAACCGCAGCGCGCGAATGGCGGCCCTTTTCGCCGAAGACTTCAAACATAAGGTCCGAGGCGCCGTTGGCGACCTTGGGTTGATCGGTGAAATCCGTGGTCGAACTCACAAAAGCGCCAAGTTTTACAACGCGTTCAACCTTTTCAAGCAGGCCCACCGCTTTCAATTGAGCGAGGATCATGAGGCCGCAACCTCGCGCCGCTTCCATACCATCTTCAAGGCTGACTTTTTCGCCCAGCCGCCCGGTTTTGAGCTCGCCCTCGACGAAGGGCAATTGCCCGGAAACGTAAGCCAAACCGCCATGAACAACCACCGGCATATAACTCGCCACTGGGGCCGCCGCTTCGGGCAGAGTAATGCCAAGCTCTTGTAAACGCGCTTCAATCGTCATGCGGACACCCTCTCAAACTGGTCCAGAATCCAAGGCACTGCGTCGGCCCAAACGTCAATCCGCGCGTCCGCATCGCCGACCTCGTGCGCGCAGGTGATACCGCCCGCAATCGAAGGCTCTCCACACATATGCAAGCGCAGCACGTTGGGGACGACTTCGCGCACCGAGGCATGGTGCTGCGAGAGATCATCTATGAAAAGCGCCGGACGGTCTGTTCCATGCTCCTCGAGAATGGCCTTGAGCGGTGGCCCTTTAGGCCCCTGATTGGTGTAGACTTGCGCATGAATACCCACTCGCGCCAATTGTTCGGCGCGCTTGTCCCGGCGTTCATCGACCAGATTGGTCAGAACCACGACATCCGCGTGTTCGGAGAGCGCGTTGATCGCTTCCACTGCGCCGGTGATCGGCGTCTGGGTATCCATCTGCGTGTCGAAGAAGCCGCCCAGCATTTTCCAGATATCCGCTGGCTCAAGAATCTGTCCGTCCTTTTGCCACCGCATAGCCTCAGCAAAATTATGGCCTTCTAAATTGAAATCAATGCCTTGCGTTGCCTCCAACCATGTCTTGAAGGGCGCCACCATATACATGAGGACTTCATCGCAATCGCTAATGATCAAGGGGCGGGGCATTCAGTTCGCTTTCTGTGAGAGGGAGGCGCGCGCCGCGATAAGCTCTTCTGGCGTGACTGCAAGCGCTTCGGCCGCACGGATTAAGTCCGGTTCGTAATTGGCCAAGAAATCGAGGCACGAGGCCAACACCGTCGGATCGCCTAATCCCTCACGCAAGCTGTCCGGATCAAGTCCCGTGAGCGAGAGATACCGCTCCGCGCGATCGCCATCCTCCAGCAACCAGCCGAGAGCCGCCAAGGCCAGCGTCGCCGCACTTGCGGATGTCTGCGATTGAGCGTCGGGCGTCTGCGGCATTGTCGCGTCCTCAGAGGTGGGATAGGTAAGCTGATGCCAAATGGCGATAAACGCAGGGGTTCGCGGTGACAAAGCGTATAATGGTTGTGGAAGATAACGACCTCAATCGAAAATTGTTCTGCGACGTCTTGATGGCTAACGGATTCGAAGCGCTACCCGTGGCGGATGGCGACCATGTAATCGACACCGCCCTGCGCCATTCGCCCGATCTGATTGTGATGGACATCCAACTGCCCGGCATTTCCGGCGTCGATCTGATTGATGCAGCCAAGAAAGACACGAGGCTCGAAGCGATACCCATTCTTGCGGTCACCGCTTTCGCCGCAAAAGGCGACGAAGAACGCATCCGCGCGGCCGGGGCTTCCGGCTATCTCGCCAAGCCGGTTTCCATCAATCCGTTTATGAACGCGATCAAGGGTTTGCTGCCGTTGTGATCGGCTCAAGACCGAAGATAACCTCGCTTAGATAGGCCGTCAGCGTGATCGCAAGACCAATTAAGAACACGCGGTACGCGTAGTTGAGAAAACGGTATTTTCGGCGGTACAACACCTGACCGTTTTGGTGGACGTCGCGCATCATGATCCGCAGCACGGCCTCATCATCTTTGAAATCTTCGAGCAAACGCCTCTGCCACTCAGCCTCTTCGATGTTCGCAAAGGTGCCAAAAAACAAAACGTTGGCATCTTCCCCTGTAGGTGGCGCCCCTTTGTGCGAAGGCAGAACGGCGAAGACAGCGAACAACGAAGAGATAAAAGCGGTGAGCGACAGGCAGACGATCGACCATGTCAGATCACTCCCGATCAACTTGGTCACAACGATTGAGAAGACGACGAAAGTGGTGCCAAGCAGGATCGACGCTTTCTGATCGGCCATCTGTGAAAGGGTTAACGTGTTAATCTGGGCCGTACGCGCCAGGTAGATCGCATTGGCGGAAAAGGCGGGATCGGTCCGCTTGTCATCGGAGTTGAAACCCTCGCGATCGCCCTCATCTGCTTGGCTCATAGTGAATTCGTACCCTGTCATCCCCTTTGGCCGCGTCGAAATCACGGCCTTGTGCGTAACTGTGGCAGGGCGCTCAAACCTTGACAAGTTCGGCACAGAGCCGCTCTGTCTGTGTTTAATCCGATATCTTGGGCACCAAGCGCCCGCAAAACTCCTCAAGAAAGACAACAGACACAATGACTGAAGCCGAAGTTGACGAGCGCATCCGCGCGCTGATTGAGCCTTTTAACAAGAAGGGCGTGACGATCGAACCAGGAACGACCTTCGCCAACGATCTTGAGTTCGACAGTCTCACGGTGATGGATTTCGTGGCCGAAATCGAGGACGAATTCGACATCATCATCACCATGAACCAACAGGCTGAGATCGAGAATTACGGACAACTCGTAAGCGCAGTGCAAAAACTGCAGGATAGCTGATACAAGACCGCCATGACTGACACCGTGACGAAAGCCGCCCCCGACGCTGCGCCCGCCGGAGACTTGTTCTCCAAGTTTGATGGCATGATCGAACTGCGCGAAACTATCCTCGCGACCGGCGTGGAGGACCCGTACAACTTGGTGATGGAGAAAGTGCTCTCCCCCACGCGCGCGATCTGCAACGGGCGCGACACGATCCTGCTCGGCACGTATAATTACATGGGCATGACCTTTGATCCGGACGTTCTGGACGCGGGCAAAGAAGCGCTTGAGACTTATGGATCGGGTACCACCGGTAGCCGCGTTCTGAACGGCACCTATCAGGGCCATAAAGAGTGCGAGGACGCGCTCAAAGAGTTTTACGCCATGGATCACGCCATGGTGTTCTCAACCGGCTATCAGGCCAACCTCGGCATCATCTCGACCATTGCGGGCAAGGGTGACTACATCATCCTCGACATCGACAGCCACGCGTCGATTTACGACGGCTGCGCTATGGGCAAAGCTGAAATTGTTCCGTTCAAGCACAACGATATCGAAGCGCTGGAAAAGCGCATGCGGCGTTTGCCTGCTGATGCGGGCAAGCTGGTCGTTCTGGAAGGCGTTTACTCGATGCTCGGCGACGTAGCGCCTCTGCAAGAAATGATCGCCATCGCGAAGAAGTATGGCGCCATGGTGCTGGTTGATGAAGCGCACTCCATGGGCTTCATCGGCGAAAACGGTCGCGGCGTCGCAGAAGAACAGGGCGTGATGGACGATGTCGATTTCATCATCGGCACGTTCTCCAAAAGCGTCGGCACGGTTGGCGGTTTTTGTGTCTCGAACCACCCAAAGTTCGATATTCTGCGTCTTGTCTGCCGCCCTTACGTCTTCACCGCCAGTCTCCCACCAAGCGTGGTGGCCACCGCGGCGACGTCGATCCGTAAGCTGATGCACGGCGCCAACAAGCGCGCGCATCTGTGGGAAAACTCCAAGCGACTGCATGGCGGACTAAAGGAGCTCGGCTTCTCTATCGGGACCGATGAACCGCAAAGCGCGATCGTGGCTGTCATCATGCCCGATCTGGAGCGCGGCGCGATGATGTGGGAGGCGCTCTTGAAAGAAGGCCTCTACGTCAATCTGGCGCGTCCCCCGGCAACGCCGGCTGGTATGACCCTGTTGCGCTGTTCGCTGTGCGCAGAGCATTCGTCCGAGGAAGTCGAAACGATCCTTCAGATATTTGAGCGCGCCGGAAAGGCGGTCGGCATCATTTGATCCCGGCTGCTACTCCGCGACCAGCCACCGACAAACCAGAACTGCCACCAACGCGCCTGCAAGTTGCGCCACAATAAAAGTCGGCACATCGGCGGGAGCAATCCCCGCGAAAGTATCGCTCAAGCTGCGGACCGCCGTGATTGCGGGGTTGGCGAAGCTTGTGCTTGAGGTGAACCAGTATGCGCTCGTGATGTACAGCGCGACACCGGCTGGGATCGCGCTGGGCCGATTGCGCAGCAACACCAGAATCGTAAAGACAAGGCCGAAGGTCGCGATGAATTCGCCCGTCCATTGGCCTACACCCGTTCGCACTTTTGTTGAGAATTGCAGAACGGGAAGCTCAAACATGACATGCGTCGCGAATGCGCCGAGCGCGCCTCCGGCCAACTGCGCGGCAACGAACGCAGCGGACAGGTTCGGTCCAATTTCTCGGCGAATGAGGAAAGCGAAAGTCACCGCTGGATTGAAATGCGCTCCGGAAATCGGTCCGAGGGCCGCGATCAGCACATAAAGAACTGCACCGGTCGCAATCGTGTTCGCCAAAAGCGCAACGCCGAGATTTCCGCCCGACAAGTTCTGCGCCATGATGCCAGAGCCGATAACGGCGGCGAAAAGGAAGAAGCTACCAAGGGCTTCCGCTGCGATCTTTTGGGCGATGTTTGACTCGTTGAATGGTGCGTCACGCATCTCACTAGACCTCTTCGCTCACCTCGGTCTCCTGCGAAACGGCGCATGGGTCCTCTTTCTCGCCGTCTGACCCAAGCTGGGTGATCGCCAGGAACCCACCAATCACGAGCAAGACAAAGGCCGTGGTCACCGTGCCTAGATACTGATCGATGATCCGCTTGATCGGTCGACCGAACAACTGGAACAGTACGCCAACGGTCACAAAGATAAGGGCGCGCCCAGCAAATGCGGCAGCCAGAAACGGCACAAGATCCATGCTCAAGAAGCCCGCCGTAATCGTCAGCAGTTTGAACGGGACAGGCGTCGCGGCGGCGATAGTCACAGCAAACGCGCCGTACTCGTCAAACGTACATTTCGCAGCCGGAAGACTGTCTATCAAGCCAATCGCAGTCAGTAGCGGCACGCCAACAGAATCGTAAAGCAGATAGCCGATCGCGTAACCAAACAGACCGCCAGCTACCGAGGCAAGGGTCGCGATGATCGAAAACCGCAGAGCTTTCTTGGGCTCCGCCAGACACATCAATCCAAGCAGCGGATGCGGTGGGATGGGAAAGAAGCTCGCTTCGATAAAGCAGAAGAACGCGAGCCAGCCCTGCGCATAGGGATGCGAGGCCTTGTCCATTGTCCACTCGTATAACGCGCGCAACCAAGACATTCGTGAACCAGCTCCCAAAAGCGGGCACGCTGGCCCATCGGGCCGTGGGCCTAAGGCACCCGCAGCCAGTCTGCAAGCTCTCAAAATTAACCTATTTGGTACTTTTCTATTGACATCGTCACGCTCTTTGGCTAGAAGAAGGCAACATCGCAAAAGTGTGAGTCGCCTCGGTATCCCAGCGCACTCATTTGTTGGCGGCGTCATGCTCGATGACGTCGCCTTTTTTGTTGCCCCACCCTGCGGAGGCCGAAATGAGCGGATCCCGACAACGGACCAAAATCAAGCCACAACTAAAGGAGGGAGAAGAACCCGGCCTCAATCGCCATTGGCGCAATGTCTTTCTCGATTTTCTGGCTGAGACATCGAACGTATCCGAATCCGCTCGGCGTGCGGGCGTGAACCCCAGCCGGGCCTACAAAGTCCGCCGCGAGGAACCCGACTTCGCGCGCCAATGGCTCGCCGCCTTGTGGGAGGGGTACACGCATCTGGAGATGGAGGTGCTGCGCCGACTCAGGGATGGCGACACAATCACCGGGGACAAGAACAAGTACGATTTTGCCAACGCGATCCGGCTGCTTAGCGCGCATCGCGAAAACGCCAGCCTGGCCGAGGCCGAACAGCGAAACGTCAGCGCCGCCGAGGTGCGCGAGTCGATTGATCGCAAGGTCGAAGCGATCCGAGTTCAGCTTCAGCGTGAAAAGCAGAAGAGCGCTGATCGCTCATGACGGTAAGTCTCGAATTCCTGAAGGAGGAAGAGAAAGACGCTCACAATCGTATTGCTCTGGCGCTTAACCAAGAGGAGCGAAACGAATTCCAGTTCCATTGGAGGTTACTCGCACGGCCATCGCAAATCGCACCGCCGGGCAACTGGCGGTTGTGGATGATCATGGCCGGGCGCGGTTTTGGAAAGACGCGTGCGGGAACCGAATGGGTTCGTGAGATCGCCGAAAGCCAACCGAACGCGCGTATTGCGTTGCTATCGTCTTCGCTGAATGAAGCGCGCAGCGTGATGGTGGAAGGGGAAAGCGGGCTTCTGGCTTGTTCAGCCCCGGACCGCCGACCAGTCTTTGAGCCTTCCTTGCGCAGGCTTCGCTTTCCCAACGGGGCGCAGGCGCAATTGTATTCGGCGGCGGAACCTGAAAGCCTGCGCGGACCGCAACACAGCCATGCTCAGTGGACAGTCGCAAAAGGAATTCTTCCTAAATCAATCCCTTGTCGCGATTGATGCCCTTCTGCCTAAAGCAGTTCAGGGCGTGCTTGAGGCGCCACCTGAGGTCGCCAGCATCGGAGAATCCTTTCTTGTTGGCTCGTCACCCTCAGACGATTGGCTGGACAAGCCCGGATATCTCGCGATCCGGATGGGAGAAGGATGGCACTTTGTGGCGCCGGCAGAAGGTATGGAGGTGTTTGATACCGCGACCGGACGCAAACTCATCTACCTTACCGAATGGTATCAGCCAGTGGCGCCAATCGAGCCCACCGGTGGGTCAATTGTTGACGCAGAAGCGCGTTCGGCGATCAGTGATCTGATCGCGGCTTTGCAAAGCATGAAGCTGCTCGGATGAGCGGTAAAAACTAGGCTTTCTCGAGGTTTCGTGAACGCAAGACTGGAGTTGAGGCACTAGGAGCGCCGGTTTTCGCTGATAGTCCAAATAAGCGGCATTCTTGCAACAGTTTGAGGCCATTGATTGCTTGCCACGCAATGGCTGAAAAGATAGAGCTCTGGGCAGAGCCTCAAGTCTATATAAAAAGGGGAAGGTTAGAATGCGTAAGTTCGTCACTGGGATGGCGATGGCTTCGACTGCACTCACTGCGCCTGCCATGGCCCGCGAAGGTCAATGGTATATTCAAGGTGAAGCTGGTGCGATGTTGGTCGATGACATCAACTTTGAGATCAACGGCAGCTCAGGTGAAGCTGAAGCCGATGTCAACACGGGCTATGATTTCGGCGGTGTCGTCGGATACGATTTCGGCGCGTTCCGCCTCGAAACCGAAGCCGCTTACAAATCGGCAAGCTTGGACGAGCTGACCGCTGGCCCGCTTGGTATTCAAGCTGGTCCTCCGATTGGGACCACCTTCAGCGGTTTCACCGCGCCGGTTACCGGAGACGTTACGGCGTTGTCTTTCATGCTCAATGGCTTGTTTGACTTTGGTTCGGATGACGGTCTGCAGGCATTCGCTGGCGGCGGTGTGGGCGTTGCCCGCGTTGCTCTCGACGGCACGGTAGACGCAACCGGCCCGGGCGCGTTCGATGACTCAGACACAGGTTTAGCTTGGCAACTTCTTGCCGGTATTCGCGCGCCGATCAGCGATGCGTGGGACATCGGCCTGAAATACCGGTACTTCAACGCGGTTGACGTGGACCTGGTGGACACGCTGGGCCGCGATCTGGCGATCAACACCCTGAGCACCCACTCGCTCCTGGGCACAATCACCTATAACTTCGGTGGAGAGGCCCCGCCGCCGCCGCCACCACCTCCGCCGCCACCTCCGCCACCTCCGCCGCCTCCGCCGCCGCCACCTCCGCCTCCGCCACCGCCGCCTCCGCCGCCGCCGTGCAACACGGGGCCTTACACGGTGTTCTTCGACTTTGATCAGTCGGACATCACGGATGACGCAGCAGCGATCCTCAACCAAGCCGTTACCTCGTACGCCAACTGTGGCACGGCGAGCGTGATGCTGGCGGGTCACACCGACACGTCGGGTTCGATGAAGTACAACATGGCTCTCGCCGAGCGTCGTAACGCTGCGGTTCAAGCCTACTTGGTCGGACGCGGTGTTCCGGAAGCTCGTATCACGGGTCAGGCCTTTGGTGAGACGGATCTTAAGGTCCCGACCGCTGACGGCGTTCGTGAACAGCAAAACCGTCGCGTTGTTGTAACTTACGGTCCGAACTCGGGCATGTAAGCAACCGCGATCTCAATTGATCTGGAGAAGGGGCTGGAGCAATCCGGCCCCTTTTCTTTTGTGCGCGCTCAAGAGGAGCAAAGATGGCAAAGCCGAAGAGTTTCGGGTGCATGTCCCATTTTTGCTTTTGCGCCATCGCGCTCTTGCGGTCGAGCAGCGCCTCCCCATGGTCGAGAAGGCCGGACAGCTATCGGTCTGAGCGGCACCGTGCCTGCAGTCCGAAACCGACTTCAAGTGATCTCTATATGTCGCTTTCTCCAGCCTCGCGCGCTCGCTCGATAACGGTACGCTCAGCTTGAGGAACTGTCCGATAGGCGACCATTAGCAAGACAAGACCGATGGGAACTGAGACAAGCAGGCTCAAGCCGCCGGTTGGGAGGCTCCCGGTCATGGCCGAAACCTGACCGGCCATATAGGGACCAAGAGCCAGCCCCACCAAAGTCGTCGCCAAGAAGAAAGTGGCGGTAGCCGTTCCGCGCATGCGCGGCAGCACGAGGTCCTGCATAGTGGCCGCAGCAGCCCCCAAGGCAGAGCTTCCGAACAGCGACTGAAGGAAGGTCGCAATGTAGAATGTGGTTTGATCTTGAGTGGTGAACATCAAGAAGAGGAAAGGAGCGGCGCCCACGAGGCCGAAGGCGACCACGAATAAGCGCCCAGCGGGGTTCCGGACCCGTAACCAGTCCGCTGCGCGGCCGCCCATAATGACGCCCAAGAATCCAGCCACGGCTCCAGGACCGCCAATCCACCAGCCAGCAATTGAAGGTGCCTCACCCAAAACTCGGATAGCGTAAGGCGCCGCCCAGAACGAGGCGGCGTAGGACATGAACGCCACCATGCCATATCCGAGGATCGTCGTGAGAAATGCAGGCGTCTGCCAAATCAGGCGGAATGTCGGCGCGTCGCGGCGCTGCAAAGTGGAGGCCCACGAGAAAATAGCATAATAACCGATGCCAACAGCAATCCATTGTTCCCAGCTTTGGGTCAGCGAAGCCATGGCAAACGCAACGCCACCGATCACCACGGCCCCTGCGAGATTGACCATGATGCCGCGCGTTCCGGCTTGCGCCGCGCCGATAAGAGTGAATGGCGGAATGACAGCGATCAGTTCCCTAACGAAACCGCGAAAAGGGTCCGCCGGTGGCGGAGTTACAATGCCTTCGCTTTCACCGCGCAAAGGCTCTTTCAAAGTGAAAACCAACGCCGCCAGTAGCAATCCGGGCAAACCGACTACGATGAAAGCAGCTTGCCAACCAGCAAGGCCCAGCGGAGCCTCAGCTGCGATTGGATACATCTCTTGCCAGTGTTCAACGATGGCACCGCCGAACAAGAGCGAGACGCCCCCACCGATATAAAGCCCAGAGGAATAGATTGCGAGCGCGGTGGCGCGCATCGATTTGGGAAACCAGTCAGAGATCAACGAGTAAGCGCTCGGGCTAGCAGTTGCTTCGCCGACTCCCACACCAATTCGCGCTACGCTTAACGTCGCAAAGTTCCGCGCGAATCCCGATAGCGCGGTAAAAGCCGACCAAATTGCAAGACCGGCGGTCATTAGCCGCACGCGATGCCAACTATCGGCTAGTTTGCCGAGTGGAATACCGAACAGGGCATAGAAGACACCGAACGCCGTGCCGTAAAGGAAGCCGATTTGATCATCGCCAAGACCCATGTCAGCCTTGATGTATTCGGCAAGGATCGAGATGATATTGCGATCAACAAAGTTCAGGACATACACCAGAACCAAGACACTTAGGGCGTACCAGCTGTAAGCCGGGACAGGTTTCTCCGTCACCGCCTCTTGCTCCACAACTTCATCACTCAAGGAATTTCCCCTACCAAACCGGAGCTACGTCGCGCGTTTCCGACGTCTCTCAGGTTGCATATTCAGTGCTATCGACAATTCCAGCGTCGGCAAATCCCTTTCTGCGCAAACGACAGGAATCGCACAACCCGCACGCAAGTTTTCCGGGCTGTGGGTCGTAGCAAGACCAGCTCCACGCGGGGTCCAAGCCCAATCTTGCGCATTCCGCCGCGATCTGGGCCTTGGTCATGAGTTGCAAGGGGGCATGAATGGTGAAAGCGCCGCCTTCGACACCCGCCTTTGTCCCAAGTCTGGCGGTCTCCGCAAAACTCGAAATGAACTCCGGCCGACAGTCTGGATAGCCGGAATAGTCGAGGGCGTTGACACCAATGAAGACATCTTGAGACCCAGATGCCTCCGCGAAGGCCGTCGTTAAAGCCAGGAAGACCAGGTTACGCGCGGGGACATAGGTGACGGGAATCTCGTCAGTGACACCATCCTTCGGGACCGAGATCGCATCCGTCAACGCCGACCCGCCGAAGGCTCGCAGATCAAGTTTTATCTCGCGATGATCTTCGAGTCTAAGGTTCTTGGCGATCTGCCGGGATGACTGAAGTTCGATCCGATGGCGTTGACCATAGTCGATTGTTAGCGCGCGAACCGCAAACCCGGCCTCTTTTGCCAACGCGGCCGTGACCATAGAGTCCAGCCCACCCGAAAGCAGAACGATTGCTACACGTTGGGTGGCCTCATCAATTGTCTTGTCCATGGCGATGGTCCGCTAGACCGCATCGCCGAACAACGCAATTATTGCGTGGTCGGTGAGCACGTTCCGGTGAGGCGAGCTTCGGCCGCGATTTCGAATGGCAGACCCGAAGCAAATCCCTGGCTTTCGATTTGAACCAGAGAGGAATTTTCGCGGCGCACTTGTGTACGCCCAAACCCCTCTTTCGGGCAGGTGTACTGGACAGTCACCTGCGACGGGCTTTCTTCTACGACATATCGGCTGCAATCCGATTGCCCATGTTTCAGCTGAATCAGCTCTTCGCCTGTCTTCAAACACAATTTTTGATCTGGCGAGCCATCACGATACTTTACCGTCCATTCCCCTTTGGTCAGGCCTTCGAATAAGCCTAACACCTTTGGTTGCGCGGCAAGGGGCAGAGCGGCGACGGTAAGAGTGGCGACACAAAGAACTTTTGTCCTTCGCGAGCCAATACGGAAATTAAGGGCCATCCATACTCCTCCTAGATGCACTCTTGTGCTCCGACGCACGCTGAGCCGCCGATGATGAAGTGCAACTGAATGGTAGACCAGCGCCTACGCAGCCAATTGGAACTTCTTTGAACAAAACGCGCAATCGACCTCAATCACGCCCGCTTCGTTGCGCATCTCTGCCTGTTCAGCGAGGGGGAAACGAGAGAAAACCGCTTCATAGTAGGCGGGACTGCAACGACAGCCGCGCGAAAGCAACCCGCCGAATTGCACACGAATTTCGGGCTCTTCATGAAAAAGACGCCAGATAATCGCCTCCATCGACAGATTCATATCAAGCAACTCGGCGTGACTGATTGTGCTCGAGAGCGCTTCGACATGTTCCCAATCGGGGTGGTCCAACCGCGCATGGAGGCGTTCGCGGCCCTCCTCTCCATCCGGCAAATGCTGGACCAAAAGGCCAGCCGCTGTCCGGCCGTCATGGCCCGCTAGGCTCGCCACGCGGATCATCGTGGGAATTTGCTCCGACTGCATGAAATAATTCTCGCAGGCTTCCGAAAGAGTGTCTCCTTCAAGCGGAACGATCCCCTGGTATCGCTCGACGACGCCCGCTCCCCCATCAGTTTCGAATGTGATAGCGAGATATCCGGTCCCGAAGAGCGCCGAAAGCGGGGGATTGGCCCCGAGAACTGAAAGCTCAGCCGCGTCGAATTCCACGTACCCCCGCATCTCGCCGCCGCGAAAGTCGCACACCAGTAACTGAACCACGCCGTCTTGCGTCTGCGCCTGCATTGTCAGCTGAGCGCCCTCACCCTTGAGCAGGCCGCCCATCAGCGCAACGAGGACCAGAGCCTCGCTAAGCAGGTGTGTAATGGGAGCGGGATAATCGTGGGTCTTCAGAATATCGTCAACCACG
The DNA here is from genome assembly GCA_039033755.1 of Pseudomonadota bacterium. Lineage (GTDB taxonomy): Bacteria > Pseudomonadota > Alphaproteobacteria > Sphingomonadales > Sphingomonadaceae > Erythrobacter. The sequence continues at coordinate 62,566 of JBCCBZ010000020.1, forward strand.
CTGTCCAGCCGGACCACGCGCCCGCGCGCGCTACGATCCGGGAGTGTGAAGCCGAGTAGGGTGTCTGAGAAAGTTTCGGGATTGGTTTCCATATGCCGCCATATGGGAGCCAGAGTAAGAGTCTGAAAGGCCCCTGCTACTTTCCGCGATCAAGCCAGAAGACCTAAACTCCAAAGAAGCACCGATTTCTGAGCGTGGATACGGTTTTCCGCCTCATCGAAGACAATTGAGCGCTCTCCTTCAAACACAGTCTCGCTCACCTCTTCGCCGACATGCGCGGGAAGACAATGGAGGAACAGAGCATCCGCTTTCGCTTCGGCCATTCGTTCTTCGTTGACCTGAAAGGGTTCCATCGCGGTGCGTTTTTCATTCGCATCCGCCTGCCCCATCGAGATCCAAGTGTCGGTCACTAGCACATCCGCGCCCCGCGCCGCCTCGGACGGATTCTGCGTCAAGACCACGTTCGAGCCCCCGTCACGAGCGAGTTCAACGAATTCCGGATCGGGTTCATACCCCGCTGGAGTGGCAACCCGCACGTTGAACTTGAAAAGCCCGGCTGCCTCTAGGATCGAATGGAGCACATTGTTCCCATCACCGAACCAAGCCAATTCCAGGCCGGGTAGAGACTTACCATGTTCGACCAAGGTCAAAAGGTCCGCCACGATCTGGCAGGGATGCGACCGGTCGCTCAGGCCATTTATGACCGGCACGCTTGCGTGTTTGGCCATCTCTTCGACCTTTGCATGGTCATCGGTTCGCAGCATGATCGCATCCACCATCCGGCTTAGCACCCGCGCGGTGTCGGCGATGGTTTCGCCACGTCCGAGCTGACTGGAACTTGCGTCGAGGATCAAGGCTGATCCACCAAGTTGGCGCATCGCGATATCGAAGCTGACTCGCGTACGGGTGGAGCTTTTCTCAAACACCATCCCAAGAACGCGCCCCTCAAGGGGCTTGTCCGTGTCCGCGCGCCCTTTGGGCCACGATGCGCGGGTCGCTTTTCTGTCGATTGCGTCCGACAGCATCGCAGCGAGAGCGTCTGCCCCCGCGTCGTTCAGATCGAGGAAACTACGCACATTGGACGCTAAACCCGTCATGCTGGCTCGGGAACCTTAAAACTCGCCGCGCCGGCCGACAGTTTGTCGAAGAACTCATCAATCTCGGCGTCGCCGATCACGAGTGGCGGGATAACACGCAGCGTCTGATCCCCAGCTGCCACAGTCAGAAGCTGATGATTGTCACGCAAGTGAACGAAGAACGGGCGGCTCTCCACCTTCATCTTGATGCCCAGCATCAAACCTTTACCGCGAACGAGTTCAAAGAGCTCCGGATAGTTGCCGATAAACTGCTCGAGACGGGCACGCACTCTCTGCCCTTTTTCGGTGACCTCGGCGAGGAAATCCTCGTTCGCTACCGCCTCAATCACGGCGCTTCCTGCCGCCATAGCCAGCGGATTGCCGCCATAAGTCGATCCATGGGTACCAAAAGTCATTCCGCGCGCGGCCCTTTCGGTTGCGAGGCACGCGCCGAGCGGGAAGCCGCCACCAAGGCCTTTGGCTGAGGCGACGATATCGGGCTCGATTCCATAGTGTTCATATGCGTAGAGCTTTCCGGTACGCGCCATGCCGCACTGCACCTCATCCAACACCAGCATTAAATCATGCTCATCAGCGAGCTTGCGCAGCCCTTGCATGAATTCGACGGACGCGGGGCGAATCCCCCCTTCGCCTTGGATCGGCTCAACGAGGAAGCCCGCCGTGTTCGGTCCGATCAGCGCCTTGGCCGCTTCGAGATCGTCAAACTCCGCATATTTAAAGCCATCGAGCAAAGGCGAGAAGCCGTGATGCATTTTCGCCTGATTCGAAGCGCTGATTGTCGCCATGGTGCGGCCGTGAAAGGCGTTGGCAAAGGTGATGATTTCAAATCGATTCGAATTGCTTTCATCACCCGCATTCTGATGATAGGCGCGCGCACATTTGATTGCGGTTTCAACCGCTTCGGCCCCCGAATTCGTGAAGAACACGGTGTCCGCGAATGTATGATCGACCAATTGCTTAGCCAGGCGCTCGCCTTGCGGGCTGCCATATAGATTTGATACGTGCATGAGCGTCTCCGCCTGCTTCTGGATCGCTTCGATTAAACCCTGATGCGAATGTCCCAGCAGATTGACCGCGATGCCACTCGCAAAGTCGAGATAGCGCGTACCATCTTCATCGATCAGGTGACAGTGGTCCCCTTTGACGGGGCGAACTCCGCAACGCGGATAGGTCGGCATAAGCGGCGTAATAGACATCAAAACAATCCCGGATCAGCAGGGCTTTCTACCCCGTTCTACAAAGACAAATGGCGACCCGTTCAGAGGGCCGCCATTCATTATGGTAAGGCCGCCTCCCCATAGGGTCAAACGGCACACTATGCTTGGAACTCAGCCTTGCACGGGCACCAGGTTAACCGCCGAGTATTTTCCTCGTCGATCGACCTCAAGATCGAACTCAAAACGCTCGCCTTCGTTGATCGCCGAAAGGCCTGAGCGCTCAACCGCACTGATGTGAACAAACGCATCTGGTTGGCCGTCATCGCGGACCAGGAAACCGAAGCCTTTGGTGGAATTAAAGAATTTCACCGTCCCGGTTGCTTTGTCGCCGGTCAATTCGCGCTTGGGCGGGCCCGACTGCTGCACAGCAATCACGTCGCCGACAACCTGCAAATCTTGCGCCGACACTTTGCCGCCGCGATCCACAAGGTTGAATTCGAGCTCTTGGCCCTCGGCGAGTCCTTCAAGACCAGCACGCTCCACCGCGCTGATGTGAACGAACACATCTTCGCCGCCCGTCTCTTGCTGGATAAAGCCAAAACCTTTTTGGCCGTTGAAGAATTTGACGGTGCCTTTACCCGTGCCGACGACCTGAGCAGGCATGCGATTGCCGCCACCACCGCCGCCGCCGCCGCGACCACCGCCGCCACCAAAGCCGCCGCGATCACCGCCGCCGCCGCCGCCAAAGCCACCGCGATCACCACGGTCTCCGCCGTAGCCACCACCGCCGCTGCCGCCGCGATCAGAACCGTAGCGATCTCCACCGCCATATCCGCCGCGATCACTGCCATAGCTTGGAGGCGAGAAACCTTCATTTCCGCCGCCAAAAGGATCGAAGCTGTCTTCGCCGAATCCGTCGCGCTTATCCCGGCCGCGCCGACGGCCTCTATCGTAACCCATAACTTACTACGTACCTTGTCACACTGTCCGCCCTCCAATGCGATGGTGGCGAGGACAGCAGATCGCACCATGCGCAGATAATCAACCAAGTCGAGTTTGGTCGTATCGGATCGGCACCGTCATAGCGCACAAACACTTGTCTGGCGAACGATTTAACGGTCAATTCTGTTCTTCAGCGTTTTTGTGACAATTTCGAATAAGAGCCTGGTGAAGTTGAGGATGAGAAGAATGCGAGCAACGGCCGTTGTCCATGACCGCGTTTATCGCCTAGATCGCTTTGAAGATCTCGCCACCTTTGGTTCGGCGGGTTGGGTATCAATCAATAGCGAGCGCACAGCATGACCGATTTTCGAAAGCTCTCCGACAGCGTATTTGCCAGCCCGCAGATCGAAATTAGCGACGTGGTGGCGGCCAAAGAGGCCGGAGTGTCGCTCATAGTGAACAATCGACCCGACGGCGAAGATCCTACCGCGCCGCAAGGCGACGCTATCGAAGAAGCCGCTGGAGCAGAGGGGCTCTCTTACATCTCAATCCCGATCGGTCATTCGGGGTTTAGCGAGCCGCAGATTGATCAAATGATGACTGCGTTGGAGCAATCTGATGGCGCCGTGCTCGCTTATTGCCGATCTGGGACACGCTCGACTTTCCTCTGGGCGCTTGCGAAGGCCAAGGCTGGCTCCGATCCGCAGGCCATCACCGATGCGGCCATGGCGGCTGGCTATGACGTAAGCCCGATTCGGGCCATGCTCGATATGCTCGCCGCGCGTTAAGCGAGGGCGGTTTCGAAAGGGCGCAACACCGTGCTTCTGCAATTTGGCGGATCTCTTGTCGCAATATTGGCGCTGGCTGGCCTTGCGATTCTCCTGAAATTGGGCGGATCACCCAAGCTTGCGGAGGAAAGCGCTGTCGCGCGCGCTGCGGGTGAGGTTGAGGACGGCTTCGTGCCTCAACGCAGTTCTATCGCCAGGGGAGGAAAGTCCGCGCTGGCCCGAGATGCAAATGGCCGGATCATGGTGATTAAGCAGCACGGCAACAAGTTTACCGGCCGCGTCTTGGCTCCCGGTTCGACCGCGCGCGAAGAAGTCGACGGCTTGGTCGTCGATCCCGGAGAACCCCGCTTCGGCACGGTGCGATTGAGCCTGACCGACGCATCATATTGGGCGGATGCCATCAATCGGCTATAGAAGCTGCGACATGCCTGACTTTTCACCAACGGAATATGCGGTTCCGCTCTTTGTCGTCGCTATCGTGATCGAAATGGTTTGGTCGCGCCTGCGCGCGCCGGAGGCTTATGAGCCCAAGGATACGCTTGTCAGCCTTTCTTTTGGCCTTGGTTCGACCGTGGCTGGCGCGCTGTTTGGCGGGCTGTCTGTCGCGGTCGTGCTGGCCGCCTACAGTTACCGGTTGTTCGATTTTGGCGAGCAATGGTGGCTTGTATGGTGGGCTTGGCCGCTGGCCTTCGTGCTCGACGATTTGAAGTATTACTGGGTCCACCGCGCCGGGCACCGCATCCGATGGATGTGGGCGGCGCATGTGAATCACCATTCCAGCCAGCATTACAATTTGTCGACCGCGCTGCGTCAGACCTGGACCGGCAGCTTCACTTTTGGCCTTTTGTTCGCCTTGCCGCTCGTACTTCTGGGTTTTCATCCCGTGATGATTGGCATCGTCGGCGGTTTCAATCTGATCTACCAGTTCTGGATTCACACCGAAGCGATCGGCAAGATGCCACGCTGGTTCGAAGCGGTGATGAACACGCCCAGCCACCATCGCGTCCATCACGCGACCAATCCGCGCTATCTGGACCGCAACTACGCCGGCGTCTTCATCATCTGGGACAAGATGTTCGGCACGTTTGAACCTGAACGTGACGACGAAACAATCCGGTACGGCATCGTCAAACAGCTCGGTAGCTTCAATCTTCTCTGGTCGGTCTTTCACGAATGGATCGGCATGCTCTCCGACATCTGGCGCGCGCCTTGGAAGCACAAACTGTCTTACCTGCTGCGTGAACCCGGTTGGACCCATGATAACAGCCGCGAAACCTCGGATATGATTCGCGCTCGCTGGCGAAAGCGCACTGGGCAATCCACGAGTCCGGCCAACACGCCAGTTGCCAATCGAAACCCGATTGCACCACCGCACGAAGCCGCATAGTCTCTCTACCGAAGGAGAGAGTCATGGAGAGTTACGACTACATCGTCATTGGCGGTGGCAGCGGCGGTAGCGCGGTCGCGGGGCGGCTGGCGGTGGATGGCACGCGCCGGGTCTGTGTCCTCGAGGCGGGCGGGCGCAACGACAACTTCCTGATCAAGACGCCGGGCTTCATGCCCTTCATCCGAAACTCGTCAAACTACAAATATGACACGGTCCCCCAAAAGGGCCTGAACGGGCGCGTCGGATATCAACCGCGCGGCAAGGGCCTGGGCGGCTCTTCGGCGATCAACGCGATGGTCTATATTCGCGGGCATAAGTGGGACTACGACAATTGGGCCGATATGGGCTGCGCAGGTTGGTCATACGACGATGTGCTTCCGTATTTCCGCAAGGCCGAGTCAAACGAACGCGGCGCGGACACCTATCACGGCGAAAACGGGCCTCTGTTCGTCTCCAACCAGAGATCGCCCAACCCCGTCAGCCACGCCTTTGTTGACGCGGCGAGCGAGCTTCAGTTGCGCACCAATGAAGACTTCAATGGTGAGCGGCAAGAAGGCTTTGGCCTCTATCAAGTGACGCAGCGAAACGGCGAGCGCTGGTCGGCCGCACGCGCTTATGTCGAACCGATCCGCGACCAAGGCAACGTCTCCATCCGCACCAACACACTGGTCGAGCAGCTGGTGGTCGAACGCGGCCGCGTGACCGGCGTGCGAATCCGCCGGGGCAAGAAGCCAGGCAGTGGCTCGGAAATGCTGTACGCAAAACGTGGCGTGATCCTATGCGCGGGTGCTTTCAACTCACCGCAGATCCTGATGCTTTCGGGCATTGGTCCGGCCGATCACCTGAAACAACATGGCATCGATGTGGTCTTGGACAAACCCGCCGTGGGTTCGCACCTGCAGGACCATATCGACTATGTCTCGGCGTGGGAGACCGAGAGCGACGTGCCGATTGGCGGGACGCTCAAAGGCACAATGAAGATGGCCGGCGCCATCCTCGAACACCGGCGCAAACGCACGGGCGCCATGGCGACGCCTTACGCGGAGAGTGGCGGATTCTGGTCGGTGATGCCCGATGCACCGTGCCCGGACATTCAGTGGCACTTCGTCCCCGCCGTCCTCGAAGATCACGGACGTGAGAAAATCAGCGCGCACGGCTTCTCGCTTCACGCCTGTGTCCTGCGCCCCGAAAGCCGGGGCACGGTGCGGCTTGGGTCGCGCGACGCGGGCGCGGCGCCGGTGATTGATCCGAACTTCCTCGATGATGACCGCGATATCGCCACAATGCGCGAAGGCGTGCGATTGTCGCATCGGATTGCGAGCGCGCCGGCGCTGCAAGCCTATGGCCCGACCGATCGTCACCCGATCGATCTGGAAAACGACGCGGAGCTTGATCAACTAATCCGCAACCGCGCGGACACCGTCTACCACCCAGTGGGCACATGCCGAATGGGCGCGGGTGCCGACGCCGTTGTTGACCCGGAACTGAAGGTGAAAGGTCTCGAAGGCCTATGGATCGCCGATGCCAGCGTGATGCCCAGGATCGTGAGCGGCAACACCAACGCACCCAGCATTATGATAGGAGAGCGTTGCGCCGACTTCATCAAAGCGGCCGAACGCCAAGCAGAAGCGGCATAAAGAATGGCAGGGAGAGGCCGAAAAGCCTCTCCCCAACCCTTATCAGTTGTAAGCGCGCTCGCCGTGTTCAGCGATGTCCAGGCCGTTGACCTCGTCCTCTTCGCTGACGCGCAGGCCAATCGTCACCTTCACAATCGTGCCCGCAATGAAAGTGCCAGCACCGGCCCATACGATGGTCACGAGAACGCTGAAGATCTGCACCCAGAGCTGTGAGCCAAGCGCCATCGCGTCCGCGCCAGCCGGGCCTCCAAGGAAGCTCTGGTAGACAATGGCAGTGCCAACCGCGCCTACAATTCCGCCCACGCCGTGGATGCCGAAAGCGTCTAGCGCGTCATCATAGCCAAGCTTCATACGAACGACCGCGACGAACCAGTAGCAGACAGCCGAAGAGACGATGCCGAGCAAGATTGCGCCGAACGGTCCGCTATTGCCCGCGGCCGGTGTGACGGCCACGAGCCCCGCGATAACGCCGGAGCAGAAGCCCAGCGCTGAGCCTTTGTGACCCAGCATCCGCTCGATCACCATCCAGGCCAGACCGCCCGCGGCCGTCGCGACGAAAGTGTTGATCATGGCGAGGCCCGCTGACCCATCCGCTTCGAGCGCGGAACCCGCGTTGAATCCAAACCAGCCCACCCACAAAAGGCCAGTGCCGATCATCGTCATCACGAGGCTGTGCGGCGGCATCGGCTCTTGCGGCCATCCGCGCCGCTTGCCCACCAGATAGGCCAAAACGAGGCCCGACACGCCCGCGTTGATATGCACCACGGTGCCGCCCGCGAAATCAAGCGCGCCGTCTTCAAACAGCAATCCGCCGCCGGCCCACACCATGTGGGCGATCGGGAAATAAACGATTGTCAGCCAAATCGGCGCAAACATCATAACCGCGCTGAACTTCATACGCTCCGCCGTTGCGCCAAGGATGAGGGCAGCGGTGATCGCGGCAAAGGTCATCTGGAAGCTGATGAAGACATATTTGCTAATCACCTCATCAGTGAAGGTAGCTGCTGTGCTCGACGCGTCGGTCCCGGCGAGGAAGTAGCTTCCTCCGCTAACAAACAGGCCCAAAGCGCCTTCATAGGTTGTGTCGCCAAAGGCGAGACTGAAGCCCCACATCACCCAGATGATCATAGCGAGCGACGCGGTTGCGCCGATCTGGGTCAGCATTGAGAGCATGTTCTTCGAACGGGTTAGGCCACCATAGAACAGCGCCAGTCCCGGCAAGATCATCAGCATGACCAGAACGGTCGATGTCATCATCCAGGCGTTGTTGCCCGGGTTGGGCACAGGAGCGGCGGCCAGAGCGGGCTGCGCAGCGCATATGGCGCTCAGGGCGCCCAGCGCGAGGCTGAGTTTCTTCATGATTTTACCGTTCCTTAGAGCGCTGTTTCGCCGGATTCGCCGGTACGAATACGAGTGGCCGAAGCCAGATCGAGGACGAAGATCTTTCCATCACCGATCGATTCGGTGTTCGCAGTTTGCTGGATCGTCTCGACCACTTGCGGCGCGACATCATCGCTCGCAGCAATCTCCAACTTCACCTTCGGCAACATATTGGTCGAGTACTCGGCCCCGCGGTAGATTTCGGTTTGGCCCTTTTGCCGACCGAACCCTTTGACCTCGGACACGGTCATACCCGCGATGCCGATATTACTAAGCGCCTCACGCACTTCGTCCAACTTGAACGGTTTTATGACGGCGATGATAAATTTCACGGCCTGCTTCCCCTTATTATGGCTGGGTGTAATCCCCACCCGCGAACAGCAAGAGCCATGCCACACACACCAATCACCCATGCCGCAGCGGAAGGTTTGGACGGAACGCAAAGAACTGGGCCATTGCGTGCCTGCGATTTAACCCTTTGCTTACTTTTTAGGCAGTCAAATGCGCTCTATTCACCGGCGATATATCGATCTGTAGCGCGCGTTGGCAGGCCGTCTATGCTGCGAACGCGCGCCGCCATCTTCGCTTCCCATTCCGCCGGATCGGATTGGCGATGGGCTTTCTTCAGGGTCTCGCGCTCCCCTTCGAGCGCCATAAACGGCACACCCCAACCGCACGAGGTCTGCACGCTTTCAATATCGATCACGAATATCTGGCGCGTTCCTGGAAGCAAGGTGAAGTGACCAGCCAGTTCCGCCCACTCATCGTCCTGAGGAAGCACTGGTCGCCCTCGTCCATAGATCCTGAGGATCAAAGCTGGCCGATCGAAATTGCAGAACATGATGGTGATCCGCCCGTCAGCAGTCAGATGCGCGTGGGTCTCGTTACCGGAACCACCAAGGTCGAGGTAAGCGACCTTATCCTCCGCCAACACCCGGAACGCGTCATAGCCTTTCGGGCTAAGATTGATGCGCGCGTCCTCGGCGGCGGTGGCGACGAAGAACACCGGCTGCTTTTCGATCATGGCGACGTGTTTGTCGGTTAGGGTGTCGGTGAAGTCAGCCATTTTATCTTTCCTAAGTTTGCTCAGAGGAAGGTTTGCAGGACCTGTAGGAAACGCTCGAACTGGTCGTGGTGGAGCCAGTGGCCCGCTTTCTCAAACTCGATCACCTCCGCGTTGCCGAAGTGCTTGATTCGCCCGTCTTTTTCGGGGTTCGAAGCCCAGCTGTCCGCACCATAAAGCAGCAGCGTTGGGCACGAAATCGCGGCCCAGGTCGCCTCGATAAATTCATCCGCCACATCTTCCACGCCCCAAACGTTCAAATGCGGGTCGAACTTCCAGCTGTAGCTGCCATCTTCGTTGCGGTTCACGCCGTGGATCGTCAGATGCCGCGCCTGTTCCTCGGTCAGATACGAGTTCTCCTCGATCATCCGCGCAAAGGCGGCTTCGATGCTCTCATATTTGCGCGGGGTGCGCCCCGCCGCCTTACGCTTCTTCTCGATCCACTCGCGCATGCGCTCGGGATAGGGCGTGCTGCGTTGCTTCTCTTTCCACTCGGGGCTGGGGCCAAGGCCTTCAATCGCGACCAGCTTGGTCACCATATCCGGAAACATCCCGGCGTAGCGCAAAGAGACATTGCCGCCCATTGAGTGCGAGACAATCGTCACCGGCCCGCGCCCGAGCTGATGCACCAGCTGCGCCAGATCGTAGACCATATCGTTCGAGTTATAATTCCCGTCCGACACCCAGTCGCTGTCGCCATGCCCGCGATGATCCATCGCCACGACGTGCCAGTCCTGCGCCAGCTTTTCCGCCGTCCAGTCCCAGCTGCGCGCGTGATCGCGCCCGCCATGGACCAGCACCAAAGGCGGCTTTTCGTGATTGCCCCAATCGAAGTAATTGAGGCGCAGGCGCTGCGAGATGAAGGTTTGCGAATTGGGGCCGACAGTCATGTGGGACGCTTTGGCTTGACGTTGCACATCACGCAAGCCCCCCGCTCGCCCTGAGCCTGTCGAAGGGTCGCCCTTCTCCTTGCACCAGTGGTCAGCCAAGAACCCATCCTTCGACAGGCTCAGGATGAGCGGTGTTCTGTGAAAAGGATCAGCGTTCTTTGGTCGCCGAAAAGGTCAGATCCGGATTCTTCTCGACCTGATAATTCACGTCCCACGGGCTCTTGGCCATGAACACCAAGTCGCCGTCGCGATCCTTCGCCAGATTGGCGCGGTTGAAGCTTTCAAATTCGTCCATCGCCTTTGGATCGCCCTTGATCCAGCGCGCGGTGGCAAAAGGCGCGGCCTCCAGAGCCGCCTCCACCTTGTATTCCGCTTCCAGCCGCGCGATCAGCACCTCAAGCTGCAGCTGACCGACCACGCCAACGATATGCTGCGCGCCGAGCTCGGGGTAGAACACCTGAATCACGCCCTCTTCGGACAGATCATCGAGCGCCTTTCGAAGCTGCTTGGTCTTGGTCGGATCTTTCAACTGCACGCGGCGCAGGATTTCCGGCGCAAAGTTGGGCAGCCCGGTAAAGCGCACCGCGTCCTTCTCGCTCAAAGTATCGCCGACCCTCAGGGTCCCGTGGTTGGGGATGCCGATAATGTCGCCCGCTTCCGCCGTATCGGCGATCTCGCGGTCCTGCGCGAAGAACAGGATGGGTGAGTGGATCGCAATGGGTTTGCCCAATCCACTCGGCGTCAGTTTCATGCCCCGTTTGAATGTGCCCGACACCTGCCGCATGAACGCGATGCGGTCGCGGTGGTTGGGGTCCATGTTCGCCTGAACCTTGAAGATAAAGCCGGTGACTTCGCCGTGATCAGGCGTGATCTTGTCTTCGCCAGCGGGCTGCGGCTGAGGGGCCGGGGCGTACTTCGCAATCGCTTCGATCAGCTCGGTCACGCCGAAATTCTTGAGCGCGGAGCCGAAGAACACCGGCGTCAGATCGCCCGAACGATAGGCGTCCATGTCAAATTCGGGATAGCCGACCTGCGCCAATTCCGCCTCTTCGGCGAATTCATCCGGGATGGTGGGGTTCGCGTCGCGCGTGCCGACGAATTCTTTCGACGGGCCTTCGGGACGGCTGACTTCGCCGCTTGCAAAATCAAGGATGCCTTCAAACTGCCCGCCCATGCCAATGGGCCAGCCTTGCGGGCTGACATCCAGCGCGAGCATATCGGCGACTTCATCCAGCGTCTCAAACGGATCGCGCCCCTCGCGGTCGACCTTGTTGACGAAGGTGATGATGGGCAGGTTGCGCAGGCGGCAGACCTCGAAGAGCTTGCGCGTCTGCGGCTCGATCCCCTTGGCCGCATCGATCACCATGACGGCGCTGTCGACCGCGGTGAGCGTGCGATAGGTGTCTTCCGAGAAGTCTTCGTGGCCCGGCGTGTCGAGCAGGTTGAAGGTAACCCCATCGCGTTCAAAGGTCATGACCGAGGACGTGACCGAGATGCCGCGCTGCTGCTCAATCTTCATCCAGTCCGACCTGGCGCGCCGCGCCTGACCGCGCGCTTTCACCTCGCCCGCCAAGTGAATTGCGCCGCCTTGCAGCAGCAGCTTTTCGGTCAGCGTGGTCTTACCCGCGTCAGGGTGCGAAATGATCGCGAAGGTGCGGCGGTTACTGGTCATACTGATTACCTACGTCATTCCCGCGAAGGCGGGAATCCAGCCTTTACCCTCGCTGCAAAAAGAAATTTGGATCCCCGCCTGCGCGGGGATGACGGGGGAGGGCGTGACTACCCCCGCAATTCCGCCCCGAGCTTCGCCGCCGCCGCGACAACCTTGTCCGAGATCGCCTTCAAATCGGCGTCCTTAAAGGTCTTGTCCTGCGGTTGCAGCGTCACTTCGAGCGCGAGCGACTTTTTGCCCTCGGGCAAGCTGCCGCCAGTGAAGACATCAAAGATACGCCCATCGGTAATCGCGTTTTTCTCCGCCCCGCGCACCGCGCGCAGCAGGTCGCTCGCGGCCAGATCCTCGGGCACGAGGAACGCAAAATCGCGCGTCACGGCCTGCAAAGCGGGCGGCGTGAACGAGGCGCGGGCAAAGCCAGAAGCCGCTTTCTTCGCCGGGATCGCGTCGAGGAAAATCTCGACCGCTGCGACCGGGCCATCGAGGTCAAACGCCTTGAGCGTCGCCGGATGCAACATGCCGAAGCGCGCCAGGACCTTTTTGGGTCCAAGCCGCAAAGTGGCGGCCTGTCCGGGGTGGAATTGCGTGCCGGTGCCTTCAGCGACCGGCTCCATCACCATCAGCTTTTCCGCCGGCGCACCCGCCGCGGCTAGCAGTTCGAGCGCGATGCCCTTGGCGTCGTAGGCGTCAAAGCCCTGAGCCTTGCCAGTCGCCCAGCCGCGCGGGGTTTTCTCGCCCGCCAGAACCACGCCAAGCGTGGCGCGTTCGTCGCTCAGCCCGTCGGAGCCTCGGAAATAGCGGCGGCCCAATTCGAACGCGCGCGTGGAGGGCCCACCGCGATCCGCGTTGCGCTTGGCCGCCATCAAAAGGCCGGGCAGCAGCGAGGGGCGCATGACCTTCATGTCCTCGCTGATCGGGTTGTCGAGCGACCAGAGGGCCGTGTTTTCGGGGGCGAAGTGTTCGGCTTCGGCGTCGGGCAGGAAGGACCAAGTGACCGCTTCGTGCAGCCCGCTCGCGGCGGCGGCGCGGCGCAGTTTGCGCTCCATGATCTGCGCGGGCGTGGCGGTTGGGCGCGCGACGCCCTCCATGCGCGGCAGAGCGACGCTTTCGACCGCGTCGAGGCCGTGGATGCGCACGACCTCTTCGACCAGATCGGCGGGTCCCTCGATATCGTGGCGGCGCAGCGGGCAGGTGACCTGCCAATCCTCGGAAACGGCGAAATCGAGGCTTTCGAGGATGCGGCGCTGTTCGTCCGCGGGCACGTCGACACCGCCCAGACGCGCGGTCAGGCCAGTGTCGAAGGCGACGACCTTGGCCTCGCTCGGCGGGGAGCCCGCGTGGACGTCTTCGCTGGCCGTGCCGCCAGCGAGTTCGACGATCAGGCCGGTCAAAAGGTCCAGACCCTCTTGCAGGAAATTTGGGTCCACGCCGCGCTCAAACCGCGTGCGCGCGTCGGAGGCAAGGCCCAGCTTGCGGCCCGTTACCCCGATACGGGGCGGGTCGAAATAAGCGATTTCGAGCAACACATCGGTCGTGTCGTCCTGAACGCCCGAATTCTCGCCGCCCATGATCCCGGCGACATCGTGCACTTCGTGCTCGTCCGCGATGACGACCATGCTGGGGTCGAGCGTGTAGGTCTTCTCGTTGAGGGCCAGCACCTCTTCGCCATCCTTCGCGCGGCGAGCGACCACCGCGCCCGAAAGCTTGGCAAGGTCATAGACGTGCGCGGGGCGGCCAAAGGCGAGCATCAGGTAGTTGGTGAGATCCACCAGCAGCGAGATCGGGCGCTGGCCCGCCGATTTCAGCCGCTGTTGCAGCCAATCGGGCGAGGGGCCGTTTTTGACGCCTTTGATAACGCGGCCGTAGAAGGCCGGGCAGCCTTCAGGATCGTCAGTGCGGATTTCGACCGGGCACACGCCATCGGCTTCGAACTTGGGGAAGGCGATGGGTTTGAGCGTCCCTAGACCCGCCGCCGCAAGATCGCGCGCAATGCCGTAGACGCCCATGCAATCGGGCCGGTTGGGCGTGATCGCGACGTCCATAACGGGCGAAGAGCCCTGATAATCGGCGAAGGAATGGCCGACGCTCGCATCCTCAGGCAGTTCGATAATGCCATCGTGATCATCGCCCAGATCAAGCTCGCGCGCCGAGCACATCATGCCGGTGCTCTCGACGCCCCGGATGGCCGCTTTGCGCAGTTCCATACCGTTCGACGGCACCACCGCGCCGGGCAGACCCAGCACGCCTTTCATCCCCGCGCGCGCGTTGGGCGCGCCGCACACGACCTGCAAGGGCTCGCCGTCTCCGGTGTCGACTTTCAGCACTTGCAGCTTGTCCGCGTCGGGGTGCTTCTCGGCCGAGAGCACATGCGCGACCTGGAAGCCTTTGAGCAATTCGGCCGGGTCTTCGACGCCTTCAACCTCAAGCCCGATGGCGTTGAGCGCATCGAGGATCTCTTGCAGCGATGCGTCGGTTTGAAGGTGGTCTTTGAGCCAGGTGGTCGAGAACTTCATGACCTTGCTCCCACGCCAGCGGAGAGGGTCGGCTGGTCAAACGGCGAGAAGCCGTAATGCGAGAGCCAGCGTGGATCGCCGTCGAAGAAGGCGCGCAAATCGTTCATCCCGTATTTGAGCATCGCAATCCGATCGATGCCTAGGCCAAAGGCAAAGCCCTGATATTCGTCCGGGTCCACGCCCGCGAATTCGAGCACGCGGCGGTTCACCATGCCGCTGCCGCCCAATTCCATCCAGTCGTGGCCTTCGTCATCGCCATGGCCGCCCACCACGCGGCGGTTGCCTTCGTTGGAATAGCCCACATCGACCTCAACGCTCGGTTCGGTGAAGGGGAAGTAGGACGGGCGCAGACGCAGCGAGATATCCTCGCGCTCAAAGAAGGCTTTGAAGAAAGTCTCCAGCGTCCATTTGAGGTGGCCCAGATGGATATCGCGGTCGATCACAAGGCCTTCCACCTGATGGAACATCGGCGTGTGCGTCGCGTCGCTGTCCGAGCGGTACACGCGGCCCGGCGCGATGATGCGGATGGGCGCACCCTGCTCTTTGAGGCTGCGGATTTGCACCGGCGAGGTGTGCGTGCGCAGCAGCATGCGTTTCTGTTGGCCTACCGCTTCGCTGCTTGAGGCCTCATCCGCCGCGCCCTCTTCCTCCGGGAAATAGAACGTATCGTGCATCGCGCGCGCGGGGTGGCTTTCATCCATGTTGAGCGCGGTGAAATTGTGCCAATCGTCCTCGATCTCCGGCCCGGTCGCCACGGCAAAGCCGAGGTCGGCGAAGATCTCCGCGAGTTCATCCATCACCTGGCTGACCGGGTGGATCGAGCCCTTAGGGCTATCGGGTGCCGGCAGGGTCAGGTCGAGCTTTTCGGAGGCCAGCTGCGCTTCGAGAGCAGCGGCTTCTAGGTCCGCCTTCTTCGCCTCAATCGCGCCCGCAATCTCCGCGCGCACCGCTTGAATGGCGGGCGCGGCTTCTTGGCGCTCCTCAGGGCTCATTTGCCCAAGCGTTTTAAGAGCCAGGCTCACCCAGCCCTTTTTGCCCAAAGCGGCCACGCGCTGCTCTTCGAGCGCGTCGAGTGTTTCGCTCCCGGCGATGGCTTCCAGAGCGGATTGTTTGTCAGTCACTAGGTCAGTCATTTCTTGTCCTTGGGCGCCGAGCCGCCCGCGCCCAACACCCATACACCCGGATCGTACTCCCGAGTTATCATCCGGGTGGAAGGGTGGAGGGCGCGGGTGGCTCGGCTACGCAAACAGGCCGCTAGCGCCATTCTGAGGCACATGCAAAGGGTGTGATACGCTTAAACGAAGGCTTTAGCCTTTAGGGTCGTGAAGCCCCTGCACCGCTTCGCCGGCAATCGCCATGCGCGCCTGCGCGGCGGCGATCAGGATCGGCTTCTCCAGCTTCGCATACTGACCCGGCGTCATTCCCATGAACCGTTTGAAATCGCGCACGAAATGCGCCTGATCGTGGTATTGATAATCCAACGTGCTCAGCCATTTGAGCGATGGGTCCAGCATAAACTGCGCAAGGCTGCGCAAAAATCGTTGCCGTCGCAGCAACAGTTTTGGCGGAAAACCAAAAGCGCGCCGCGACAACCGCTCGAGCGAACGCAAGTTCATACCAACCCGTTCAGCCAACTGCGTGGCGGAAGCGATATCGGGGTCAACCAAAGCCGCGTTGATCGCGGTGATCTGCTCTTCATGCGGCACCTCGCCTTCCAGCATCGCGGTCAGGCAATCCTCGATCATCGCCACTTCGGCGGCGAAATCGCGCGGCTGTCCGTGGAAGCGGCGCTCAAGATCAGCGGCGAGCGCGCGAAAGCCCTCAAAGGCCGGGTCCGCGTTGCCATCGACAAATCGATCCGCGTATTCGTGCGCGTCCACGCCCGCGAACTTTGCCCAGCCCAGCGGAAGCAGACCAATGCCCCAATTGCCGCCTTGGACCGGAACGGCCTTGTCCGCGTCACCTATCCGAAAATGCGTGGCCTTGGTCGTAGGACCCGTCACCGCGAAAGCGGGCGTTGCGCGCAATGGATCCTCGCCAACCGAAGCGGCGGACCAATCGGGCTTTAGAAAACGCAGATTGGGCCATTCGGGATGGAGGTAATCCTCGATCACAGGTTCAGCCGCGCTCGTTTGCGCTTCGATCAGATAGAAGGTGGTGACATAAGGGCGCAGCGCCTCACTCGGCAGAGCAAAGCGCAATGTAATTGCGTTTCCGGTACCGGCTTTCACGTCTTCGCTCCCCTTGGCCTTAAGTCAGCCGTGTCAAAGCTCTTAGAATTGCAATTTTATCCAGCGACGTCGCTGGGCGCATCCAGTGTTTGCGCCGCGCTGCCCCAGATCCGCGCTCGCGCTTCCATAAAGGAGGCGAGGATCGGATGCTCTAACGCGGCGTAATCGCTTGGAAGCATCGTCATAAACTCTTTGAATTCGCGCGTAAACTGAGCCTGATCGTGGTAGTCGGCGTCCATCGCCTCGGTCCAGCGCCCGCCGCCGCCGCCCGTTTTGCTCTGCGATTGGTGCAGCATGAAACTGGTCAGGCTGCGCATAAAACGTTGCCGCCGCATCAACCGCTTGGGCGTGAACCCGAAATAGCGTCGGCACACACGCTCCAATGTGCGCACACTCATCCCGCAATGGTTCGCCAGATCGCCGACCGACACATAATGCCCAGCCACCAGCGCGTCGTGCACCCGCACGATCTTGGCTTCATCGCGGCTCGGACTCATCAACCCGGCCATGGTTGTCACGATATGGTTGAACTGCTCTTCCTCGGTCGCGTCCGGATCAGAGAGGACGGAGGTCAGCGCATCAAACTTGGCGAACGCCGGATGCGTCGCCCCATCGCAGAGCAGATTGGCAAGATCGTAGGCCTTTGCATCGATAAACCGCGCCCATCCCATTGGCAGGAACCCGATTCCCCACATGCGCGCCGCGCCCAGTTCAAAATGGCAAGGCAGCGAGCTGGGGCCAGTGGCGGTGAAATGCGTTCCGTTGACCCGGTGTCCGGCGATGCTGCCGCTTGGCGCGCTGCCGGAAAAGAAGCGAATATTGCCCCATTCCGGCTGGAGATAATCCTCAACCGTGTTTCCCTGACCAGCCGCTTCATCGATCTCAAGCGTGAGGTGATAGAAGGTGGTGAAACAGCCCTCGAACGGCTCTGGCGGAGTGAAGAAGCGACTGCGCACGGTGTAGGCCGGCTCCGCTTTCCATTCGGCGAGCGATTTCATAGCTTTCTGATAGACCCCATGGTCTGGACTGATTGCCAACACTGACGATTCC
Source organism: Pseudomonadota bacterium (assembly GCA_039033755.1). Lineage (GTDB taxonomy): Bacteria > Pseudomonadota > Alphaproteobacteria > Sphingomonadales > Sphingomonadaceae > Erythrobacter. Next base: position 80,373 of record JBCCBZ010000020.1, read on the forward strand.
TTACAAGAGAATTGTCGGTTTCGTACAAACGTGTCCTTGGGCTGTCTGTGACAAGCAACACAGAAGGGCCAACACAAAAGGGGCGACCTCTTTCGAGGCCGCCCCTTTTTGTTTGTGTGCTTTAGAGCGCGCTGGGCCGAATTAAGCGGGCAGCGCTTCTTTCGCTTGAGCGATAATCGTCTTGAACGCCGCTTCTTCGTTCATGGCGAGGTCGGCCATGACTTTGCGGTCCAGCTCAATACCGGCCAGCTTCACGCCGTGCATGAACTGCGAGTAGGTCAGACCTTCGGCGCGAACAGCGGCGTTAATGCGCTGAATCCAAAGCGCGCGGAAGTTGCGCTTTTTGATCTTGCGGTCGCGGTAGGCGTACTGGCCGGCCTTTTCGACGGCCTGACGCGCGATGCGGATCGTGTTCTTGCGACGGCCGCGATAGCCCTTCGCCTGGTCGAGAATGCGCTTGTGCTTGGCGCGGGTGGTAACACCACGTTTGATGCGAGGCATGTTTGTATATCCTTCTCTTCATTCAGGGGGCCGTAGCCTCCCGCGCCCACCCCCCAACCACCCCGCGTATAACACCCGGGTAGGGTACGGGGGGGAGGGGGGAGGGCGCGGGAGGCGAACGCGGGGCGGGTTTGCCCACCCACGGAATAAAGCCCCGGGGG
>JBCCBZ010000021.1:0-70082 GCA_039033755.1 Pseudomonadota bacterium
CTCCACCCTTCCACCCGGATGATAACTCCGGATTACGATCCGGGTGGAAGGGTGGAGCGCGCGGGAGGCTCGGCACCGCATCAAAAAATCCCACTCGGCTTGCCTAATCCGCTCGCAGGGGGCACTTGCGAGATGGATATGAAACCCACCGTCGTCATTATCGGTCGTCCCAATGTGGGCAAATCGACCTTGTTCAACCGCTTGGTTGGCAAGAAGCTGGCGCTCGTCGATGACCAGCCCGGCGTGACGCGCGATCGCCGCGAAGGCGACGCAGAGATCGCTGGCCTCGAATTCACCGTCGTCGACACCGCCGGGTGGGAAGACGAGGACGCTCAGACCCTGCCAGGCCGTATGCGCATGCAGACCGAGGCCAGCCTTGAAGGCGCGGACGCGGCGATGTTTGTGATCGACGCGCGCGCGGGCCTGACCCCGCTCGACAACGAAATTGCGCGCTATTTGCGCAGCGCGGATGTTCCGATCGTTTTGGTCGCCAATAAGGCCGAAGGCGCGCCGGGGGAATCGGGCGTTCTGGAATCCTACTCGCTCGGTTTGGGAGAGCCCGTGCCGCTTTCCGCTGAGCACGGCGAAGGCGTCGCGGACCTGTTCGGCGCGCTTTGGCCGGTAATCGGCGACAAGGCGGAAGCGTGGGAAGCCGAGGTCGAAGCCGCCAAGCTTGAGATCGAGGATGAGGACGCGCCGCTAGGCCCGCTGAAACTCGCCATCGTCGGCCGTCCGAACGCGGGCAAGTCGACTCTGATCAATCAGTTGCTGGGTGAAGATCGCCTGCTGACCGGTCCCGAAGCCGGAATTACACGCGATTCGATTGCGGTGGACTGGGAATGGCGCGACCCGCGCGTCGCCGCGGATGACGAAGACGATGACGGCGTCCGCCATATCCGGCTGATCGACACCGCCGGTATGCGCAAGAAGCGCAACGTCGTGGAGAAGCTGGAGAAGCTTTCGGTCGCCGATGCGCGCCGGGCGGTCGATTTCGCCGAAGTGGTGGTGCTGTTGCTCGACGCGACAAAGGGCCTCGAGCACCAGGATCTGAAGATCGCCAGTATGGTCCTTGAAGAGGGCCGCGCATTAATGATCGCGATCAACAAGTGGGACATTGCAGGCCAGAACACGGCTGAAACGCCTTCGGGCATCTTTAACGGGATCAAATCCGCGCTGAATGATGGCCTCGCGCAGGTGCGCGGCGTGCCACTGTTTGCCGTCAGCGCCAAGACGGGCAAAGGCCTCGACACGATGCTGGGCGCCGCGTTTGATATCCGCGCCAGCTGGTCGAAACGCGTGCCCACCGCCGCGCTCAACCGCTGGTTTGATGACGCGATGGAGGCAAACCCTCCCCCCGCACCCGGAGGCCGTCGCATCAAGTTGCGCTACATCACGCAAGCCGGCACCCGCCCCCCACGCTTTGTCATTTTCGGCACGAGGCTGGAGGCTCTACCCAAGAGCTATGAACGCTATCTGGTCAACGGCATCCGCGCCAAACTTGGCTTTGAAGCGGTGCCGGTGCGCGTTGTGCTGAAAAGCCCGAAGAACCCGTACAACGCCAATCGCGGCGGCGGCGGCAATTTCAGCGGCGGGGAAGGCAAGACCTAGCTGGACATTTGCCGTGGTGTTCGTGGAAGTGTAGCTTTAAGTAATGCGAGCGCGCGCTCTCCATCATCGACACACAGGTCCGCGATTTGCAGGTGGCTTTTGGCTGGTTCCGATAGGTCTGCTGTGCGCGCTTGGCCTCATCGCGCTTTTCAGCTTCGCCCCCTTCACCACCGCGATTGTCTTGTCCGGGGGACTGGCTGTCGTTCTTTTCCGGTCTCGCTTGAACGGGCATCTGGCCGGAATAATCAGCAGCGGCGCTTTTCTCATGATTGTTCTGGCAGCGGCCCTCACGGTTGATCTGGATCGCCGGTACTCGCCGTACTTTGGTCCATATCATAGATCGAACGAAGCCTATGTGTTCGCGCCGCAGTTCAATATCGCAATCATCTCAAGCCGACGCGGCGAGGTGTCTGTCGGGTATGGCTCTATTTCACGGATGGGAATAGCTGGCGATGTTTTACTCAAAACAGCCGCCTATCAGCGCCGCAGTTGGGCCAACGAACTACGCTGCGATGAGCGGTGCATTGCGCTTCTGCGGCAACCCCACGTGGCCAGCGTAACGATCAAGCCCAGTCCGAATATCTGGCTGAAAGGCCCGCGCGCGGTCATGCCGGGTTTTGTGCCCGAAACGCGCAGCTTTTCGATCAAGGATTCCCTCACATGCCGGCGTGTTTGGAAAGGGCCTGCTCCGCGGTACAGCGACCAGCCACGGGGCGCAGCGGTCACAGCGTTTCGGCGCGCGATGGATCGCGATGAGCGCTGTCTTATCTCTGAGCCAGCGCCAGCAAGCATAGAGTTCGACCATGTCTTCGAAACCGAATTCGAACTGAGTGAAATGCCGACTCCTTTTGTGCTGCCTCCCGGCGCCGTGATCTAGACACCTGCACGGATTCCGCTCTATCGCATCTCGGTGATTGATCCGCTTTATTTGCTCGCCGACGCGGCCCAGCCCTACGCCCTTGAACTGCTCGAACGCACCGCATCGACCACACGCGTGCAGCAAGCGGTTGAGCTCAGCCTTGCGCCCGCCTTCCTATTGGTGGGTATCGGCAGCCTGATGAACGTGATGATGGCGCGATTGGTGTGGCTGGCTGGGCGGATAGAGCGGATATGCGTCAACTCCACCTCTCCCACCCCCGACTACCTCAGCCGCCTCCCTTTTGAGGTGGAGGTCGAATGGCTTTCGCAGCGCCGCCGCCTGGCGCGACTGGCGATGAAATTCTCAACCGGAGCAGCGGTGGTTATCAGCGTGGTCATCGCGCTTCTGTTTGTTTCCGCCTTTATTGAGACCAATCTTGCGGTGCTCGTGACAATATTGTGGGTGCTAACGATTGGCCTTTTGATCACCGGCCTGGTCTATTTCCTGCGCGAGGCGCTGTTGGCGGCGGAAAGCCCGCGAGAAAAGCCGTAAACATCGTCCAGCCCGCACGGCGGCACAGGTCCCCTGAAGGAGCCCAGCGCTTGAAAGCCAAAACACTTATCGTTGCTGCATTCGCTGCGCTTGTGGCCTTGGGTGGCCCTGCTCATGCCGCGCAGGACGGCCCAGCGATGGGAGAGTCGGTCGAACAGTCCGCCGAGACCGCGCCTGACGCTGACGACACGCCGGGTAACGCGCCCAACACTATTCTGCCTGCCAATATGACGCCGGATCAACTGATCCAGTTCTTCACCTTGCTGAGCGTCAACGACAGCATGGAAACGGCCGTCGGACCGGTGTTGGAACAGCTCACCCAAACGGGTGAGCCGGTCGCGAACTGGACGCAGCTTGGGATCGACATCCTGACGGATCTGGAGGAGCGAGAGGGCGGCGCGGCGGCGTGGTTCTTGCGCGATACCGATGAGAAAGTCCTTACCCTTCTCGACTTCAGCGCGCAGGCCGCACCGGATCTTGCTCCTTTCCAGAGCCTCGCGCTGCGACCGGAACCGGTGGGCCTCGTGGCCGAACGGTCCTTTGTCAGCTTCATTCCCGGCATCTGGTTCGAGACAGCGTTTCAACGGACGGAACAGGGCAACGCGCTGTGCTATCCCGGCTATTTCGGGATCACATTGCACACGATACGTCCCTACGCGCAGTGGAGCCAGGATGAGCTGTTAGCCACCGCAACCGTCTTCGCGTTGGTTGATCGTTTGTCCTCGCTCGACATTTGCATGGTCTATGACCGGGACGAAAATGGCGACTACACGTCGCGCGCTTTCACGCAGGATGGACGGCCATTGGTCAATCTCGACGCGCAAATGACGCCCGCAACGCTGCTCCCGGCGAGCGATTTAAACGCCTTCTTGCAACGCGAGCCAGCGACACAAGCCGACCAATAAGAAACGGCCCGCCAGCTTTGCGCTAACGGGCCGTCAATGCGATGCCTCACTTGAAGCGAACCTCTATTCGCCCAACGCCTTGCTTTGCAGCTGAACGTAATTCTGAAGCCCCATACGCTCGATCATGTCGAACTGGGTTTCGAGGAAGTCGACATGCTCTTCTTCGTTATCGAGGATGTGATTGAACAGATCGCGGCTGACATAGTCGCGCACGCTTTCGCAATACTCGACAGCGTCGCGCAGCAGCGGGATCGCGTCTTCTTCCAGCGCCATATCGGCTTTGAGGATTTCCTCCACCGTTTCGCCCACGCGCAGATTGTGGATCGCCTGGAAATTCGGAAGGCCATTCAGAAACAGAACCCGCGCTGCCAGTTTGTCGGCGTGCTCCATTTCCTCGATCGATTCCTTGCGTTCGTATTCGGCCAGCTTGGTCACGCCCCAATCGTCGAGCACGCGGTAGTGCAGCCAATACTGATTGATCGCGGTCAGCTCGTTGGTGAGCGCCTTGTTCAAAAACTCGATAACTTTCGGATCGCCCTTCATGGCGTCATGCTCCTATTGATCTGTTGTCTCGGACGTGGCTGTGACAGCCGTCGTGTTGCGAACAATATAGGCGCACGAAAGCAGCCTTCACAAGGGCCGCTTCGAAATTTTTTCAATAAAAACAGATGCTTGCGATCCGCTCGCAATAGCGAGTTCGAATTTATACTGCGACGTTCTCGCAAGAGGCAGCGCTGCGCTCCTGATCGATAATTTTGCCCGCTTTACCAAGGCATTGGCCGCAATTGGGCCGTTTGCCGAGCGTTGCGTAGGTCGCCTCTGCATCGCCACCATGGCTGAGAGCCGCCTGTCGAAGGTCAGTTTCTCGGATTGCGTTGCAGATGCAAATGTACATAGAGCGGCGAATCTTTCCTGCGAAGCGTTTGCAGAAAGCAATTTATGCGACCAATTCGCAATTGCAAGCCCTAATCGCGAACTATCCTCGCCAATCGCTCAACCTGGCCGCGTGTTTCCGACCGACAGTCTGCTAGCGCGCTCGCTCATTTCTTGAGCGGGAACGCCTTTCGGTAGGTCAGACACCGCCACAGCCATTCCAGCGGACCATAGCGAAAACGCTCCAGCCACGGCTTCGACCACAACAGCATCAACACGCAGGTCAGCGCCGTCACCACATAGAGCATCGGTCGGTTCAATTGGCCGAACAGCCCAAGCCCCCAGCCCTGAAACACAATCATCATAACGATCGAGGTGCCCAGATAGTTGGTGAACGCCGCCCGGCCAGCAGCCGAAACACGGTCAGCCAACCAGCCGGTCGCTCCTTTCGAATACTCGACCAGCACAGCGGCCATGCCCAGCACCATCATTAGGCGGGGCACCATGCTCCACCCGATAAAGGCCGAATTGACCGCAATGAAAGAGAAGCCGACTGATTTGACGAACAGGCCGAGCGCCAGGGACAAACCGCCACCGACGATCACTCCGACCCATCCCCACAGCTTCATTTTTGATGGGGTGAACCCCCCGCTAAAGAAGCCCTGACGATACAGACCCATCCCGATCAGCATGAGCGAGAATGTCTCGAAAAACAGGAAAAGCGGGTTCGCAAGCGGTAAGAACCACTGCTGTTGAAAGCGTTCTGCGATCAACGCCGCGTAGTCTCCGGATTTCATGTGAACCAAGAACTTCGCGTCGCTGGCTTGCTGCGTCTGGCCGCTTTGGACGATTTCGGCGCGGGCTTCGGTGACCCATGCTTGATCCGCGAAAACGCCGGTATCCACGATCAGATATTGCATCAAGAACGCACCGCCCCAGGCAACACAGCCCAAGGAATAAACGAACAGGCCCACACGGACTTGGGTCCCGGCCTGCCAGCGCATGCACGCCACAGCAAAGAAACCGATGATGGCGTACATCGAAAGGATGTCGCCAAACCAGATCAGGTAAAAGTGAAACAGACCAAATCCGAGCAGCAAAAAGAGCCGCCATATCTGAAGCCAACGCGACGAACCGCGCTCCCACGCGCGCTCCATAAACAGATACATGCCGGCGCCAAAAAGCAGCGTGAACAGCCCGCGCAATTTGCCGTCGATCAGAATGAACTGAGCGATCCAAAGCCATCCGCCGGGATCGGCCGGATCGACGAGAAAGGCTTCGGGCCAGAAATAGGCGCTAGGCGGCTGTCCAAACGCAACAATATTGGCGGCCAGAATGCCCATCACCGCAAGACCGCGAATGAAATCGAGGCTGGATATGCGGTTTTGCAAAGCCACTGGTGTTGCGGGTGCAGAGCTGGACGGCGCCGATGGCGCAGCGTTCTGCCCCTCAGCCGCGCTGATTGTCTGGTCCATATTTGATCCCCTTTGATCCGAAGCTTAGCAGTCCGGATCAACAGGGGAAGCGCTTATCTATGCGGGGCGCACTTGCGCGCACCAAAGGGTCGGGACCCTAGATCAAGCGGGAAGGCTTGGAGACGATACAGGCTTGGCCCAGCCGGCTCAACTGATCGCAGGCGCGCGACGCTTCTGCGCGGCTTGAAAAACCGATGGCGCGCAAGCGTGTGACACGGCCACCCGGAATAAGCATCTTCTGCGTACCCGAAAGCGCCGGGTTGCTCGACAATTTGGTCCACAGCCGCTCCGCGTTGGCGGCGACGCCGAATGCGCCCAGTTGCACACCCCATCCGCCACTCTTGGCAGCAGGGGCAGGCGCGCGGGTTGGTGCCGGCGTTTTAGCGGCAGGAGCGGCAGGGGCCGGAGTTGCGCTGGCGACCCGCACTGGCGAGCGAGCGGGTGTGGCCGAAGCCGGAACCGATGTCGAAACACCTGAAACCGGAGCGGACGCGCGGGCTGGTCCGACATTGCGCATCGGCACGGGCGAAGGCGCGGGCCTGGGCATAGTGTTATTCGCCGACGGAACGACCGGTTGGCGCTGGCGCAAATCGGCCGCGGCCAGCTGAGCGGCGCGGCGTTTGCCGGCCTCCGCTTCGATGTTGCGCGCCAGCGTCTGCGCCTGCTGACGCTGTGTAAGCGGTACATATTCGTCCATTTGTTTAAGCGCACCGCTTGCTTGCGGAAGGCCAGCCGCCTGCGACAGCGTCAACAAAGCGTAGGCGCGCACCCAGTCGCGTTCGGCGTAATCGGCGTTAAAGTGCGCAAGGCCCAGCACGTATTGCGCGCGCGGATCGCCGCGTTCCGCCGCGGCCTTGATCAAAGGCATTGCCTGCTTTTGCTCGCCCTGCTGGAACAGCAGCAAACCGTAATTGTCCGCCGCTTTCACATGCCCCTTCTCCGCAGCCTGCGAATAAAGCTCACGAGCGCGCGTGATGTTCGCAGGGACACCGCGCCCCAGTCGATAGGCTTGCCCCATGTTGAACAGCGCGTCGGCGTCGCCGTTTTGCGCGGGGACCCGCCATTCGGCCACAGCCGTGTCAAAGTCTCCTGCACTCCAGGCGTCGACGCCGCTCTTAACATCAGCGAAGGCCGGTGATGCGATCGCGGCGGCCCAAGCGATCAAGGCGAAAGAAGTCTTACGATAAGCCATGAAACGATGCGCTCCTTGTTCTTACGCGAGCGCCGCAAAACCCCAGCCGCGCTCGTGACACTGTTCCCGGGCGGCCTCAAAAATCTCTTTTAGAGCTTTCGCTTGGCCGCAAGGTTAATCGAATTGCCACCCTTCATAGTGAACATCAGGTTACAAAATCGTTGATCCGGTATCGTTAAGACACGCGTCCCCTCAGGGCATGAGCCTTCCTAAAGCAGATTCGACGCATTGATCTGCGTCATGATTGTCATCCAAAGTCACCGGCGGCGTTAACCCAAAATTAGGGGTACTCTGCGATCTCCTTTGGCACGGAGCCGCGAAAAGCGCGGCGCTCTATGGATCAATCCAGGGGGATTAAGGCGTTGCGTGTACTCGCTTTGGCATCGCAAAAAGGCGGATCAGGGAAAACCACCCTGTCCGGACACCTGGCCGTCCAGGCCCAGCGCGCAGGCGCTGGCCCGGTCGTCCTGATCGACATCGACCCCCAGGGATCGCTGGCCGATTGGTGGAACGAGCGTGAGGCGGAATATCCTGCCTTCGCTCAGACCACCGTTTCGCGCCTTGCGAACGATCTGCAGGTCCTTCGTCAACAGGGTTTCAAACTGGCGGTGATCGACACCCCGCCCGCAATCACCATGGCTATTCAGTCGGTGATCAGCGTCGCGGAATTGATTGTTGTCCCGACTCGGCCCAGCCCGCACGATTTGCGCGCTGTCGGCGCCACCGTCGATCTGTGCGAACGCGCTGGTAAGCCGCTGGTGTTCGTGGTCAACGCGGCAACGCCCAAAGCCAAGATCACTTCCGAAGCCGCCGTCGCGCTGTCACAGCACGGCACGGTCGCTCCGATCACGCTCCACCACCGCACCGATTTCGCAGCCTCGATGATTGATGGCCGCACGGTGATGGAAGTGGACCCCGAAAGCCGTTCAGCGGCCGAAATGACCGCGCTTTGGAAATACATTTCCGACCGGCTTGAAAAGAACTTCCGCCGCACCGTCTTTGCGACGCCGAAGGGCCAGGCTGTGAACGGAGCCGGCGCCGCGCGTCCCGGCGGTGGCTTTGGCCGCCGAGTGGCTCAGTAACGGTCGGATAGCTGATGATGTCCGAAGCCAGCTTTGCATCGCTAGGACCGACTTTGCTCGCCCGCAAGGGCGGCGCGAAACCGGCTATGCGTCCGCAATTGACGCCGCTTCCGGATGACTTTTCGGAGATGGCCGCGCTTGCCGATGAACAGCTCGAAGATTTGGGCTGGAACGACATGGGCGCCGACAGCGAAGCCGAAGACATGGTGGACGCAAAAGCGCCTGTTCTGTCCAACCGGATGCCGAGCGTGCCGCAGACTTTTACGGATGAGCCCGGTGCGGATGTTGTGCCACTCAACCCGCCTGCCGCTCGCGCTGTGCCGGCTAATGAAGACAATCCGACCGACCGCGATCCTACTGATAGCCCTCTGGTCGCCAGTAAGCCCAATCGGAGCGCGCGCGATCTGATCGCCGACGCCGCCGAAGCGTTCGGCGAGCCCAAAAAGCCAAAGAAGCGCGCGAAGAAAACCGGCCCATCCGGCCGCCGCGCGGCCTTTACTCTGCGTCTCGACACGGAACGCCACCTCAAACTGCGTCTTGCCGCCACCATGCAAGGCGTGAGCGCCCAATCGCTCGTCACCGAAGCGCTCGACGCAATGCTCGACGGCATGGAAGAGCTCGACCTTCTTGTTGATCGCGTGAAGCGCGACTGAAACCGCAATTTAAACCGCCAACCCAAACGAACAACGACTTAGGGGAAACGACATGGATCGCATCACGATGAACCGCACAAGCGGTCCGAAATTTGGAGCGAAGCTTGCGCTGCTGGCGTCGGCGGCGGTCATGACCGCAACCTTCACCGCTTCGACCACCGCCGCTGCACCGCGCGCGGACAAGTCCTATGCGAAGGCCGAAAAGGCCCTGAACAAAGGCAAGGTCGACCAGGCAATCGAATACGCGGAAGCCGCCGTGATGGCCGACCCGCGCAACGCGACCTACCGCGCGACGTTGGGCAAAGCCTACCTGAAGGCGGGACGCTACACCTCCGCGGCGATGAGCTACAAGGACGCTCTTAAACTGGGTGATCAAAACCCGAGCACCGTGCTGAGCTACGCTTTGACGCAAACCGCCATTGGTGGCGGCAAGAACGCGCTCGACACGCTGATGAAGTATGAGCGGATGATGGATCCGGCGGACGCTGGCCTCGCCATGGCGCTGGCCGGAAACCCGGAGCGCGGCGTGTTCATTCTGACCAACGCTCTGCGCGCTGGACAGAACACGGCCAAAGTGCGTCAGAATCTCGCCTACACCTATGCGCTGGCCGGCAACTGGCGCGCCGCGCGAGTGATGGCGGCCGAAGACGTGCCCGTCGATCAACTGGATGCGCGCCTGTCGCAATGGGCCGCCAACGCCAAGCCCGAAGATCACATGGTTCGCGTCTCCAGCCTGCTGGGTATCGCTCCTTCAGGCGACCGCGGTCTGTCGAGCGCTCTGGCGCTTTCAAACACGCCGGCTGCCAAGCCTGTGATGGCAGAAGCCGAACCCAAGGCTCCGGCCGCCAAGCCAGCGCCGAAAGCCGCTCCGGTCAAGGTGGCCAAGGCTCCTAGCCAACCCGTGCGCGCTGCGGCCAAACCCGCTCCGAAGCGTGTAGCGAAAGCTCCGAGCCAGCCCACCCCGGTTGCAGCGAAGCCTGCACCCAAAGCGGCTGCTCCGGTATCGCGTCCAGCCAACATCCGCACCCCGGCTGTTGCGTCCAGCAAGTCCTCGGCCAAAGCCATGGAAGCGGTCGCCGCGAAGGCGGCTCCACAAAAGGCCGTAACGAAAGTCGCGGCGGCCAAACCGAAACCGGTTCCAGTCGCCAAGGCTGTAACCAAGCGGAAAGTGACGCCGCGTCGCAGCACCAAAACGGTGCAGCCCACGCGTGTTGCGTTCGTATCGCAGCCCGTGACGCAGAGCCTTCCGGCCAAAACGGCGACGCCGCAGCGTGTCTCCGCGACCTTCCAAAAAGCCGCCGCCTCCAAGCCGGCTCCCCGCGTCGCGGCCAAAGCGCCCAAGGGTGATAGCCACATGGTGCAGCTGGGCAGCTATAACAGCGAAGCCGAAGCGAAAGCGGGCTGGACGACGCTTCAACGCAAGTTCCGCGATCTCAAAGCGCACGACGTCGTGATCACCAAGGCCGAAGTGAAGGGCAAAACCTTCTACCGCGTCGCTGCGGCTGGCTTTGGTCGTCAGGGCGCTGCAAACATGTGCTCGACCGTGCGTTCGTCGGGCCGTGGCTGCTTTGCTTACGCCAAGGTTGCGCCGCCCGCCGGCGCCGTTGGCAAAGGCACGCGCATCGCAGCGGCCAATCGTCGCTGATTTCAGTTAGGCCGCGCCTCGCCTCGCGGCCGCACAGTGGGCCTAAAAGGGTCTAGCCATCCAAATGGATGAAACACCGGACGGGTCGCCTGCAAAGGCGGCCCGTTTGGCGTTTTGGCCAGACCATTGGGTTAGAGGTCGACTTCGACGCCGCCTTTGACGAGCCCGCGCACGCGCCCCTGCGCGCCTTGGCGATCGAAGGGGGTGTTGTCGGCGGTCGCTTCCATCTTGGCGCGGTCGATGATCCACGGCGCATCGGGATCGATGATCGCGATGTCGGCTTCGAGACCGAGAGTGAGCGATCCAGCTGGCACACCCAACAGGTTCGCGGGATTGGTGCACAGGAGCTCAAACACCCGATGGGTGTCGATCACATCATCTCGCACCAGGTTGAGCGTCATCGCCAGCAGTGTCTCCGCACCCGCCATGCCGGGCTCTGCATCGGCGAAGGGCAAACGTTTGTCTTCTGGACCGCGCGGATCGTGCCCGCTGGCGATCACATCAACCACCCCATCGGCAATTGCTGCGCGTGCCGCCTGCCGGTCAGCCTCGCTACGAAGCGGCGGAGACAGCCGCGCGAAGGTGCGGAAATCAACCGTGGCAAGATCACTCAGCATAAAATGCGCAGGAGTGATGCCGCAGGTCACGTTTACGCCGCGCGATTTGGCGGCCCGGACAAGGTCAAATCCGGCGGCGGTCGTCACTTGGCGGAAATGGACCCGCGCGCCGCTCATCTCGGCCAGCGCGATATCGCGAGCCAGAGCGAGTGTCTCCGCTTCGGCTGGTGCGCTGGGCAGACCTAAACGTGTCGCGACATCGCCAGCGGTGGCGGCGGCCTCTCCGACCAATCCAGCGTCTTCGGCATGGGTCACCACCACCAAGTCCAGCATCGCCGCGTATTGCATCAGCCGCAGCATCAAACCGCTATCCGCGATCCAGCGGCGCCCGGTGGCAACCCCGCGCGCGCCCGCCTCTTTCATCAGCGCGATTTCCGCCAGCTCCGCCCCTTCAAGCGAGCGTGTGGCGGCGGCGAGCGGGTGGACCCACAAATCGGGCTTTCCGCTCTTGGCGATGTAGTTGACGCGGCTGGGGTAATCGAGCGGCGGCGATTGATCAGGCATCAGCGCCGCGCGGGTAATCCCGCCAAAATGGAATGCGGGCTTATCAACCGCGAACACGCCAAGATCGACGAGGCCCGGAGCCACCAGCTTGCGCGCGGCGTTGATGACCCTATCGCCCTCGCCCGGTGCCACATTGGGGCCAAGCGCGGCGATGAGACCGTTCTCCAGCCTCACTGCGCCTTCAACGAGGCCGTCAGGCGTGATCAATGTCCCGCCAATGATCGTCAGAGGGTTGGTCTGCTTCATGCCCAGCCCTCCACACCGCGACGCCCTCGAGTCAGGACATCCAGACACGCCATGCGGATCGCGACGCCCATCTCGACCTGCTGCGTGATAATGGACCGGTCCATCATGTCGGCCACTTCGCTATCAATCTCGACCCCACGGTTCATCGGGCCGGGATGCATGACAAGCGCATCAGGCTTGGCCGCTTCAAGCCGGCGTTTCGTCAAGCCGTAAAGGTGGTGGTATTCGCGCGCCGACGGGATGAACTGCCCCGCCATCCTCTCGGTCTGAAGACGCAGCATCATGACCACGTCCACACCGTCCAGCGCGGCGCTGAAATCGCTGTAGGGCTCGACTCCCATCGCCTCAATCCCAACCGGCATCAAAGCGGGCGGCGCGCAGAGGCGGACGATCGCGCCCATGGCTTGCAAGCACAGGATGTTGGAGCGCGCCACGCGGCTGTGCAGGATGTCCCCGCAGATTACGACTTTCAGGCCGGTAAAGTCCTCCGCCCCCTCCCCGCGCCGCTTCAACGCCTCGCGCAAAGCCAGCGCGTCGAGCAGCGCCTGCGTCGGGTGTTCGTGCTGGCCATCGCCCGCGTTGAGGACAGGGCAGTCGACCTTTTGCGCGATCAATTGCGGCGCGCCCGACGATCCATGCCGCATCACAATCGCGTCAGGCCGCATAGCGTCGAGCGTAATCGCGGTGTCGAGCAGCGTCTCGCCCTTTTTGAGGCTCGAGGTGGACGCCTGCATATTGACCACATCTGCGCCCAACCGCTTGCCCGCGATTTCAAAGCTCAACAGCGTGCGGGTCGAATTTTCGAAGAACGCGTTGATGATGGTCCGGCCCGATAGGAGGTCGCGGTGCTTCTCCCCCTCGCGGTTAAGCTTCACCCACTCTTCGGCGGCGGCGAGCAAATAGAGGATCTCATGCCGCTCAAGGTGACCGATGCCGGTCAGATGGTCATGCGGAAAGGCGAGACGACCAGCCGGAAACCGGCCAGGCTCGATAAAAGGTGTCGTCGATGTCATTAAGCGTCAGCGCATAGTCGACACGCTGCCCACGCTCAAGCCAATCCGTCATCGCTTTCCCATGGTGTTTGAACCAATCGCTGCCTATGTCGTTGGAAAGGCGATGGAGCGACGCTCCGATCGCGATGCACATAGGGAAACACGCTAAATGGCTTTTGTCGGCAAGGTCTGGAAATTTCTGGTCGGGATCAAGGACGCTCTGGTCCTGATCTTCATGCTTCTGTTCTTTACAGTGCTTTTCAGTGTCCTTTCGGCCTCCCCCAGTCCGGCTCAGGTCCGCGAAGGCGCGCTCTATATCGACCTTACCGGCTTCGTCGTAGAGGAGCGCGCGGTCATTCCGCCGCTCACGGCACTGGTCAATCAGGGAAGCGCGCCGACACAGCATCAGTCGCGCGACATCGTGCGCGCCTTGGACGCCGCCGCCACCGATGACCGTATTAAGGCGGTGGTGATGGACCTCACCACTTTCCTGGGCGGCGGACAGGTCCACATGCAGGAAATCGCCGAGGCGATGGACCGTGTGCGCAAGGTTGAAAAACCCGTCCTGACTTATGCGCTCGCTTATGGTGATGACCACATGCACCTCGCCAGCCATGCAAGCGAGGTTTGGGTCGATCCGATGGGCGGCGCGGTGATCGCAGGCCCGGGCGGCAGTTTCCTGTTCTACGCCGACTTGCTCAATCGCTTTGACGTCAAAGCGAAAGTCTACCGCGTGGGCGAATTCAAATCCGCGGTTGAACCCTATTTGCTCAACGAAATGTCGCCCGCCGCGCGCGAAAACCTTGAAAGTCTCTACGGCGCGCTTTGGGAAGAATGGAAAGCCAACGTCAATAAGGGGCGTCCCGAAGCCCAGATCGATCCGATCCTCCGCGATCCGGTCACATGGATCGAAACGGCCCAAGGCGACACGGCGAAAGCCGCACTCTCGAGCGGTTTGGTCGACGAGATTGGCGATCCGGTTGAGTTTGGTGCACGCGTGGCTGAGCTTGCCGGAGCAGATGAATGGAATGAAGAGCCCGGTGCCTATGCTAAAACCGAGCTTTCCGCTTACCTGGCCGACAAACCTGTACCCAGTTCGGGGAAAGCGATCGCGGTCGTCACGGTTGCGGGTGAGATCGTCGATGGCAACGCCGGGCCCGGCACCGCAGGTGGATCGCGTATCGCCCGCCTGCTCGACACAGCGCTCAACGAGGACGTCGCCGGTTTGGTCGTGCGGGTGAACTCGCCAGGCGGATCGGTGTTGGCTTCTGAAAAGATCCGCCGTGCAATCGAACGGTATCGCGCCAAGGATATTCCAGTCGCCGTCTCCTTTGCCAATGTCGCGGCCAGCGGCGGTTATTGGGTGGCAACAGCCGGCGATCGAATCTTTGCGCAACCGGAGACAGTGACCGGCTCGATCGGCGTGTTCGCGGTGCTTCCGACCTTCGAAGACGCCGTGGCGAATCTGGGTGTAAACGTGGACGCCGTGCGCACAACGCCTCTTTCGGGTCAGCCAGACGTGATCGGTGGTTTCACACCGGAAATAGACGCCGTGCTGCAAGCCGGCGTGGAAGACACATATCGCGACTTTCTGGGGATCGTTTCGAAGGCGCGGGGCATGCCCGCCGATGAAGTCGATCGCATTGCCCAAGGGCGCGTTTGGGACGGCGGTACGGCGCGTCAGATCAAGCTGGTCGATCAGTTCGGCGGCATGCCCGAAGCGCTCGCCTGGGTCGCAGAGAAGGCCGAACTCGAAGATGGCGGTTGGCACGCGCGCTATCTGATGGAGCCGATGGACGGCACCCAAGCGTTCATTCAGCAATTCCTGAACAACGGCGCGGCCACGGGCTCGCAACCCGCGGTGGACCTATTTGGTATGGCCGCGCACAGCCGGGAACGCGGATTGAACCAGATCTTGTCCGATATCGATCGTTTGAGCGGCAAAGCGGGGGTCCAAGCCTATTGTCTGGAATGCCCAAGGCCCGAAGCGTTCTCCCTTTCGTCGAAGACTTCGAGCCCGGCAGTATCCAACTGGGACTGGGTCCGCCTGTTTTTAGCGAACTAGACGACCTGCGATCGCGCCCCGAACTTAGGACGATTTGCGGCTAAAGGGCCTTGCCAGACTCACTTGGCCGCAGTAGACGCGCGCCCCTGCCCGAGGCGACCGCGCCTCGCACAAGGGGCGGGCGCGTAGCTCAGTGGTAGAGCACACCCTTCACACGGGTGGGGTCGCAAGTTCAATCCTTGCCGCGCCCACCATTCTTTCTGATCCTCGGCGCCAACCCCTCCGCTACGCTCCGGGGCGCCTGCGGACGGCCGGTCGGCCTTGCGAACTCTTCGAGTTCGAGGTTCGCCCCTTCGGGCCCACCATCTTTAAAATCCTCGATGCTGATCCCTTCGCTTCGCTGCGGGGAACCTGTGGGCGCGCGGTCGCGCTTGAGAACTTTTCAAGTTCGAGGCTGGCCCATTCCAGCCCACCATCTTCTCAATGACTTGGAAGAGATGGCCTTCGTTCCCAAAAAAAGCATGAAAAACGCGGTGCAAAGGCCACGTCTACTGCCATGCCCGATTGGCATCCAATCCGTCACTTGGCGGCTGGCAAGCTGGCCGTCATGCCGGCCTTTGAAGAGGTTGCGAAGCCACGATGGCAATCGATAATATCATTAGTCGCTGGCAGCGATCCCATAGGCTATCAAAGCCTGCGCTAACGTAGCCGCACGTTCTCCGCCAGAAGTTCGTCCCCACATGAGCCGCATGTCGCGGTCAGATCGAGCTTCGCGCCACAAGTCTTATGATGAAGGATCAGCGGAGGACCATCTTCTGACGCATAGAAACGGTCACCCCATTGTTGCAGCATCAGCAATATCGGAAGGTAGTCGAGCGCCTTGTCCGTTGGATAATAGGCGTAACGATCAGGCTTCGTTTGATAGACTTTCGCTCGAAGAAACCCGCGCTCCACGAGCCAACTAAGCCGGTCTGAAAGAATGTTCGAAGCCATCGCGCTGTCGGTCAGCATTTCATCAAACTTGTTCAAGCCTGTAAACGCGGATCGCATGACCAAATTCGACCAGCGGTCACCAAGCACCTCTGCTGCATCGGTGAACAAAGTGGCGTTCTCGGTGATCGCGGTTCGATTACGCTGCTGTCGGCGGCGTTTGTAGTCTGGTTTCATCCATCCGAGACCCGGACCCTCGGCCCATCCGATATCTTGCGCTTGCACCTCTTGGCCGCAATGCCGGCATTGCGGAACCGGCGTGGTCGTATGACCGCAGCTTGTATGAACCAAATCAATCTTGAGAGCAGGCTGCCGGGTTGATCGCGCCTTCTCCCACCGAAACAGCATCATCGTTACCGGAAAAAGAGCGAGACCTTTTTCTTCCAGTTCGAATTCAAATCGTGGGGGGCGCGCGTTGTACTGCGAGCGCTTTATAATGCCGTTTTCGACCAGCGATTTAAGCCGTTCAGACACCAGAGGCTTCGAAAGCCCTGTCCTCGAACGGATTGTCTCAAAGCGCTTATCACCCAGCCAAATCGCCTCGAGAATGAGCAGCGAGGGTACATCGCCCAACACTTCCAACGCGCGCCAGATAGAGCAGGTCCGCACCAGCCCTTCGGGACGAGGGTCGTCTTGCAAGAGAGTGAGCATCAAAGCCGCTTTACGCTGTGCCTACGACAAAACTGCAATTGGTTGTGCCCGAACCACCGACATTAAAGGTCGCAACGTTCTTGGCGCCTTCGACTTGATAGTCGCCTGCGTTCGCCGTGGTCTGACGCATCGCGTCGATCAGCATACGCACGCCGGTTGCACCAACCGGATGGCCGATCCCCATCAATCCGCCCGATGCGTTAACCGGGATGGATCCACCAAGAGCGATACGGCCGTCCTCGACCGCTTTCCACGCTTCACCCGGCGCGGTGATCCCGAAGTGCTCAATCGCGATATATTCGTTGATGGTGAAGCAGTCATGCGTTTCGACTGCGTCAATCTGGGCGATGTCCGTGATCCCTGCGCGCGAATAGGCGTCGGCAATCGCTTTGCGGGTCCAGGGCAGCAGATAGTCCGCGCCCTGACTCGCCGCCAGTTTGGTGTGCATCAGCATTGGGGCGGTCGTGTGGCCCCATCCCTTGATCCGGGCGAGGCTTTCCAGCGGGATGCCGCGCGCGTCGGCGTAAGCCTGCGCTTTCGCCTGCGTCGCCAGGACGATCCCGGCACAGCCGTCGGTGATCTGGCTGCAATCCTGCCGCCGCATCCACCCTTCGACTACGGGGTTAAGCTCATCATCTTCAGCGAAGTGTTCCGCCGTCAGCGTCCATTTGCGTGTCTGAGCGTTGGGATTGCGCTGCGCGTTTGCAAAGTTGATCTTCGCGATCTCTTTCAGGTGGTCATGATTGAGGCCGTTGCGCTCGTGGTATTCCTGCGCCAGATCGGAGAACATCGCTGGCCACACATAGGTCGCTTGGTCCGCCTCTTTGCCGACCCAAACCGCCGCGCCGAGATGGTCGCCCGCCATTTGTCCCGAAACGTTGCGCATATATTCGATACCCAGCACTAGTGCGCAATCGTAGCGGCCCGATTCAAGGTCAGCCATGGCGGCCAAAGCGGCCAGCGATCCGGACGCGCAGGCGCCTTCATGACGCGAGGCGGGAACCCCCGCGAGGTCCGGATGCACATGGCCAAGAAAGCCGCCCAGCATGCCTTGCCCGGTAAACAGCTCACCCACGAAGTTGCCGACATGGGCGACCTCGATTTCCTTGGGATCAAGGTTCGCTGCGGCCAGTGTGCCTTCGACGCCGTCTTTGAGGAGGTCAAAGATCGACAGGTCTTCGCGGGCGTAATTGCGCGCAAAATCGGTTTGATGGCCGCCCAGAATATAGATCGGCGTCGTCATTCGTTCGTCCCCTTCTGGCCCTTTCGCTCTATCACAGTTCAGCCGCGCTCGCCCAGGTGGCGTGCGTGCCGCTGCAGATGCGATGCGGCAAAATGATCTGGCAGACCGGACCTTTGGCGATGTCTTTTGCATCGAAGATAACGCATTCGGAGCGATCGAGCAGCAAGTCGGTCACAAAACTGATCAGATAACCATCATCTTCGGAAACCGCGTTTGCGCGCGGGATGAAGGGCGTCTCCGATCCATAACGACCCGGACCGAACATCGTCTTTTCCGCCGTGCCTTCCTTTAGGTCATGTTTGACCAGCCCGTTAAACAGGAACCAGCCCTTCTCCCCATGGGCGCTGTACACATAGCGGTGTTCCTGGCCGTAAAATTCAGGATTGATCGTCCCGAACTCGACATGCTCCTCTTCGCAAATCCGTTCTTCCTGCGTCTCGCCGGTCTTAAGGTCGAAGCGCCAGCGATGCAGATGCGGCTTCAACGAATGCAGGTCGAGGTTGGCCAAAAGCACCTGATAAGGCTCGGGCATGCTCGCCAGCGGCGGCGGGTAAGGGCCTTTCTGGTGATAGCCTTCGAGGACGATCTCATCGCCTTCTTCCCAGCAATTGGTGTAGTGCAGGACGTAAGTGGGCTCGGCCTCGAACCACATGAGGTCTTCGGGCTGGCCATAGCGCGGCAGGACAGCGAACCGGGTCTTCATGTTCGGGTCATATTGCGGGATGAGAAATCCGTTTTCCATCGCTGCCGGAATCGGAAACAGCGGGAAATCGTTCAGGATCGAATAGTTATCCGTGATCGCCATGTCGTGCGGGAGGCGCGCGCCGGGCAGCTCGACCGGGATGTAGTGTTTGACCGTGTTGTCCTTGCCCACCACCCCGTAATTCATGAAGGGCGCTTCGCCGGTGTAGTTGAAGAACATCAGGTCACCGGTCTTGTGATCCAGCTTGGGGTGAGCAGAAATACCGTCGACGGGCACCCAGTCTTCGATGCCCAGCGTGTCTAGGCTTTCAGCGTCCAAGACGTAGCCATCCCCGCATTGCCAAAAGGTCGACAGGATCTTGCCATTGCGGACCAGCACATCGGTGGATGAGCCATCGCGCAGGTCTTTGCCAAGGCCACAGCCGGGCAGCTTTGATGCGTCGGTTGGCATGGTGAAGCCAGCCCATAAAGCTTTGCCCGCTTCGGCTTCGGCTTCAAATCCCTTAGTCCGGATAAAGCGGTTCTTGTACTCGGCCTTGCCATCTTTGAGCCGCATCATATGCAGCATGCCGTCCCCGTCGAACGGGTGGTAGCGGCCGATGGGCTTGTGCACCGGATTTTCGGTGTTGCGGACGTAAATCCCGTCAATGTCGTCCGGGATCGTTCCGATCACCTCCATATCATCCGCGTCATATTCCTCGAAATTGGGAGACCAGGCGCCGTTCATATAGGGGTGGTTGTTGTCCGGTTTGAGCGTCGACGGAACACGATTGACCATTTGGTTCATATGCGATGGCTTCCTAGAGGGTAAAGTTATGCAACCCATATATTGCATTACCTTACTGTCAATGCGGAAACGCTTCGACAGGCTCAAAGCACGGCGTGCCCTTGGATCGGATAGTCCGCGTCGAGATCGCGTTGAGCCATCACCTAGCGACCGATTGTGGATTGAAAGCGGACATCCGAGATGCTTGCTCAAACTCCCCATTATGGGCCGTAACGCGCCCGACTGCTATTGGTTTGGGTGATCGAGAAACGTCCACTTTTTGACCGCTGGCAAGTGTTGGCGTCGCGGCTGCATGTGGTCTACTTCACGTGCGTCTATTAGTGGAGAATGCCTGCGCGCTAAGCGATCTCCAAGCGCTTCCATACTGCTTCCACATTCTTTTCGAAAAATGCCCAGACATGGATCGGGAAGGACGAACAGATGCGAGATCGAGCACGTAAAGCGCCAATCTTCTCTTGCGCGGCTATTTTGATGACCGTCGCCCTTGCAGCTTGCGGTGGTGACGACAGTTCATCCGATGGCACGGACACAGCTTCCGGCGACGACACCACTTCGGGGGGGACGACCACGGATACTGTAACAGCGCCGACCGCCCCGATCGTCACATCGGTAATGGTTGGCGGTTCGTTCCTGACAGTTGCTTTTGATCCACCCAGTGAAAATGGCGGTGCAGCGGTCACCTCTTATGAAGCAACATGCACCGACGGCGCATCGAGCTTTGTGAACTCGGTAGTTTCCAGCCCTGTCAACATTTTTGGACTGACAGACGGCACCGAATACAATTGCACCGTAACCGCAACCAACTCCGCCGGCAGCAGCGAAGCGTCAAATCCTGCGATAGCAACTCCGGATCCAGACGCTGAAACAGCCGTCGCGGCTTTGTTCAGCCAGTTTGGAAACAACGTGACGGTGGTCTTTAACGAGTCCGCGCAAACCGTCACTCTAGAAGCCGCTGGCAGGCCTGACCATTATTCACCCTATTGGGACCCCGATGGAGACAGCGGCCTGTATGTGGAGCCAGGCCCCGAAACGACGGTAGATCGTATGTCCCCAGGGTTCGTTGATCAATATTTGATCCGCTTCAACCTGACAGTTCCGATGGAGCCTGAACTCGCCAGTTCGACAACGGCCACGGCATTGGGTGCGATTGGCATCATGACGACGGGCTCTCCGATCTTCAACGATCAAGAAGGTCCACGTGACTTGGGTGAAGGCCCCTTGTCGGGTTTCGACAATTTCGGCGCGCATACAGGCCCGCAAACATACCACTATCATACTGAGCCAACGCCCATCTCAAACGGCGATAGCAATCTAATTGGGATACTGGCTGACGGTTTCTTTTTATATGGACGTCATGATTGGCCCACCGACGCACCCCCTACAGACCTAGATGCATCAGGTGGTCATGTCGGGCCAACCCAGTTCAATCCAGAACCACACTATCATTACCACATCGTCGATAACGTTTATCTGACGGTGAACGACAAGAACAGCTACCTCCTGTTCGGGGGGGATTATCAGGGTACACCTGCGACGATCACGAACTGATGATTATTAGCAAAACAACTTTGATCGCTCTTTCGGCTTTGGCTCTGCCATTCGCTGGTTTCGCTGGCTTCACCTCTATCTTGGTCGAACCCGAGCCAATGTTAGTCGATGCATCGGCAATCTCTATCGAGCCAGCCAACGGCCTGCGTATGCACGACGGAAAGCCGTTTACCGGCGTTTCGCAAAAGCTGCGCTCGGACGGGAGCGTCGCCGAAATGGACAGCTTCGCAGAAGGTCTTAGAGACGGTCCATCGACGATGTGGTTTGCCGATGGACAAAAGGCCTATGAGACGCACTTTAAAGACGGTTTGCGGGATGGAATATCGCGTACCTGGTGGTCAAATGGGCACTTGCGGTCTCAAACCGAATTCGTAGCTGACATGCAAGAAGGCGCGGCCTGGGCGTGGTATCCAACCGGCCAGAATTACAAGCGCCACTTTTACAAGAACGGCGTGCCATACGGGATCCAGCAGGCTTGGCGTAAGAATGGCAAGCTGTACGAGAATTTCGAGATCCGAAATGGCAAGAGCTACGGCCTGCGAAACGCTAACATATGCATTGAAGTGAAGGATCCAGAAGCGTGACGCTCCCGGCGCGGATCCTGCAACTGCTATTCAACGTCCTGTTTTGCGGCGCGATGTTAAGTCTGGTGGCTTGTGAAGAAGCGCCCAGTCCGATGGATCACTCGGATCACGCTTATCACCAGCATCACGAGGTCAGTACCGAGCCGAATGACACAACTCTCGAAGCGATCATTAGCGAAAACGCCGGGCAAACGCTGCCCTATTTCAACAGCGAAAGCTTCACCCCGATCTGGCTTGAACCTGGATCCGCAGAGCTGGAGGGATTTCATCACATTCCCGAATTCGCTTTTATAAACCAAGCTGGTCAACGGATCTCGAGTAAAGAATACGAAGGGAAGATCTACGTCGCGACTTTCTTCTTCACAACGTGTCCCGGCATTTGCCCGATGCTTAATCAGCGTCTTCTGACGGTCCAGAACGCCGTGTCGGAATTCGAAGATGTTCGTATTCTGTCGCATTCCATTACGCCCCAGATCGACACGGTCGAAGCGCTTCGAGCGTATGCCGAAGAGAAAGGGATCGACAGTGGAACCTGGGATTTGGTCACAGGTGAGCGTGATGCAATTTATGCCGTCGCAAAAGAAGGATACTTCGCCAGCGAAGACATGGGAGAAAGCCAGGCATTGGGCGATTTCAATCACACCGAGAACGTTTTGCTTATCGACAAGGACGGAAGGATACGCGGTATCTACAACGGACTATCTCGGAATGCGGTTTTGAATATCATTGCCGATATCGAACTTCTCCGGGTAGAACAGCCCGTCAGCTAATCGATTGAGGCTTACACGTCGCCCCGCGGTAGACTGTACATCTGAACACAGCGACCTTACCCCACTTGCGTATTCAACAAAGGGGCCGTCCGCGCCGCATGCGTTTGTTTCATCAGATATTTTGGCTAGTTGCACTATCAGCATTGATCGCAGCTCTATCCATGGCTGTTCTTACATCTTGGAGCCTCAGTCGCGGGTTCGACGCTTATCTGAAGGATCGGGACTACCAGCGATTAAACGAGTTTGTAGCCGAGGCGGAAAGCTTGATCGCGAGCGATCCTCCCGCTGGGCTCCAGCGAGTTATCGCGATGATACCTGATCGACGGCCTCGCGCGCGACCTCGGCAACAAATTGGCGGCACGCGGCAACGACCATCGATTGCTCCCCGAGGATTGCCGCCTCCGGGCGGTCGACCTCGGCCTCGCCCCCTTCCCCCTCCGGGTTTTCTCCCGCGCTTGTCGATATACGATCCGGACGGTTTGCGAGTGGCCGGTCCCCCTTTGCGTTCCAACATGACGGGAGCGGTCCGGCGTCCGATTATGCATGAAGGCAGAATGATTGGAGAAGCTGTCTTGCTCCCAATCGGTCCGTCGCCAAGGGGGATCGAGACAGAGTTTCTGCGCGATCAGTTCACCGGGATCGCAATTCTTGTTGCTTTCATCTTCGCGATTGCGGCGCTCGCGGCGCTCTTTATCGCCCGGCGTGGCGCTGCCTTGCTCGCAGACATTGGAACCGTCGCGAGCAGTGTTGCGGATGGTGACTTTACCAAGCGGACAAAGGCCAAGGGGTCCGGTGAGATCGCCATGTTGGCGGCGAGCATCAATCAGATGGCCGAAAAGCTGGGCAGCCTTCAGCAAGCGCGACGTACCTGGCTTGCTGAGGTGGGACACGAACTGCGCACGCCGCTTACTGTTCTCCAAGGTGAATTGGAGGCGTTGAACGAAGAGATCAGACCACTCAACAAAGCTGCGTTGCGATCCTTGGACGAAGAGGCGCACAGGCTATCGCTGCTTGTCGATGACCTTCAGTTCATGGCGATATCAGACATAGCAAAGCCCAGCTTTCGATTCACTTCCATGACCGTGGAGGAAATCCTCGCCAAAGCTGAGAACCGGTTCTCACTCCCATGTGAAGCGGCTGGCCTCGCGCTTGATTTTCGGAACTCGGTTCCAAACTCAATCAAAGTCCACTGGGATATAGCGAGGATGGAACAACTGCTTGCAAACCTGATCTCTAATTCAAAAGCCTACACTGATGCGCCGGGAAGAATCCAAGTGACGGCATCGCAACATGGTCCCGCGGTTAGGCTTACTGTGCAAGACAGCAAGCCGGGTGTGAGCAAGGAAAATCTAGGGCGCTTATTTGACCCCTTGTTTCGCGCAGAAAAATCACGAGCGCGCCACTTGGGCGGGAGCGGTTTAGGTCTTTCGGTTTGTTCGGTTATCGCCAAGGAACACGGCGGAACAATTGAAGCCCAGACATCTGATCTGGGAGGCCTCAAAGTCGTTGTAACCATCCCATTGCTTGCTGGTAGGCTTGAAGATTCGGACCGGGAAATGACGTAGTGGCTGAATTGGTTTTCATTGTAGAGGATGACACGAAAATTGCGTGCCTGATCAGCGACTTTTTGAAAGCTGAAGGATTTGAAACGCGCCGCTTTCCTGACGCAAGGGGAGTTCTCGATGGAGTTAGGTCCGAAAAGCCGGATGCGATCATTCTCGATATCATGCTGCCCGCGGGTGACGGACAAGACCTTGCACGCTCAATCCGCGCGATAAGCACCGCGCCCATCATGATGGCTTCGGCAAAGCGCGAAGAAGAGGACAAGATCCAAGCTTTGGAGGGCGGGGCTGATGACTACATCACCAAACCTTTCAGCGGGAGGGAGCTTGTCGCCCGCGTCAAGGCACAGATACGCCGAGCAAAAGGCCTTCATTCTGGCACAAGCACCAGCCCTATCAGGGTCGATCCGGATCTTTTGACGATATTCTGGAAAGGGACAGCGCTTGACCTTTCCAGTTCGGAATACCGAATACTCTCTGCGCTCTTGCGGCGTCCGGGCTTCGTCTATTCGCGTGACACGCTTTTGGATGAGTTGGGAGAACGTTCGGAGGAATCAACCGATCGCGCTATTGATAGTCACATCAAGAACATTCGTAAGAAGATTGCGAGTGTTGATACCAAAGCCGCACCGATCGCTTCTGTTTACGGCAGTGGATATCGCATTGATCTGAAGGGCGTCTGAGCCTTCATAGGCGCCATTTCAGGCAATTGATTGCCGATATCGGCGCAAGCCAAAACCCGCGATAGCGAAGGCCAATAGCGCACCGAGCCAGGACCAGCTTCTAAATTGAATGCTGAGCTGCTCAGCATTCGCAGAAAGTGTGCCGAGAAAGCCTCTTTGGCTGGAGGCGAAGAGGGTGTGACGCTTCTGACCAGGAGTGAGGGTTACAGTTTCGCTGTTATCGCCATCGGTTGCGGTTAATCTCAGAACGCGCTCTTCTGGAGTTTGTCCGAATAGGTCGAACGATAGCTCAAGACGGCTTGGCTTTTCATCAAAGAAAACCCGATGCATCACCACTACATAATCCGTGGGAGTTCCAGGATTGTGGGTCTCAGGCGAAGCCACCAGTGTCAGGGCCTGTTCGCCCGGCACATCTTTGTTGTAGACTAGAAATCGGGCATTGAATTGAGCGCTGATCGTATCAGCGCTAGCGTCCAGCTCGACCGGTGAAAGGACTCCATCGCGATCTGTATCAACGTTGTCCAAGGCGCTAACCGGCACGGAAACGACGAAGTTCGCTGAGTTGTCGACGATCTTTACGGTCGCCTCTTGCTTATGCAGCAGATGCGCGTTCGCAATTTGAGGAGCTGCAACGGCGAGCACAAAAAGCGCCAGTAAGTATGGACGGATCATTGTGATCCGCCTCCGGGCCGCTGACGGCGCCCTCCTTCGCCGCGCCCTCGACGTTCCCTGTTCCCACGTTCACGGCCGCCGGTGCCGCGCTGCTCGATCGTCGGGGCAGAGTCGACGTTCCCTTTGACGCAGCGCTGAATGAAGGGAAAGGTATCGGTGGCGTAGTAATGATAGATACCTTCAGGGAATTCTGGAGTGGCGGCAAACCGACCATTACATTCATCCAGATCACCTGAGCCTTCGACATATTCCCAATCGTCTGTGAACGCACCCATTGGAATAACCCGTAAAGAAGGTCGGCCTGGGTCAGGCGTTGACTTCAAACGATAGCTAGGGGCCATGGTCTTGATTCCGTATAAAGGAGACCTTGCTTCGACATAGCCATACCGCGCGTAAATCGGGAAACCATCGGCTGCCCAGCCAATCAGCTGCATTGTCTCTCCGCGCTTTGTGGCTTCGGTGAGCATGCCTTCGGGCACTCCGTGATAGTGATAGTGCCCGGTTGGCTGCACGTGTGCGTTGTTTTCATCTTCGCCAAAATCGAAGACGTCTTGGCCCAGCGCTTCGATCGCCCAACGGCCGTCGCCGCGGCCCAAATTGCATTGCGACGGGTCCGTAACAGTGTCGGCGCAGCGACCCGCCGTTCCGGGGTCGAATTTGACGCCGTTGAGGGCAACGCCGGGCTCTTTTGCCCGGCCTCCAGGACCGCCGTAGACGATGGGGCTTGTGGTGATGGTGAAACTATAGGATTGCGCGCTGATGCGGCTGGGATTGCCCGGATTGGGGAACTGCCCGGTCGGGTGCATCGGAACGCTGTTCGAAATCAACAGGCGTTGACCCCTTACGCATGACCAATTGGCGCGGCTTGCGATCTGCAACTGGGGGTTGATGGCATCGACGGAGTGATTGCACAAAACTCCAACAGTGAAAGCTTGGGTTTCTGACAACGGGGCTCCACTGTTCGAGCTTGCCTTTATCGGGCCGCCGGAAGCCCGGTCGGCCGTTTGACCCCGTCCGCCCGGGCCGCGCTGGCCGCCTTCGGGCACGCAAGCCAGCGGGAGGTTGGAGCGGGGAGCATAACATGAACCATTTTGGCCATCAGCGGTGCAGGTGTCACCCGAAGACTTGTCTTCACAAACGGCCAGCATAGCGGCGCTCGGCCCGCTGCCTCGGCCACCATCGGCAGACGGACCACCCCCGGAACGTGGCCCACCACCTCCACGGCCTCCGGGGGCGCCGCCTTGAGAGCCTGCGCAGGCTCCAAGGGCAAGCAGTAGCCCAAGAACGATAACTGCAGCTTTCGAGGGCAATTCACCGGTCCACATTCTTCAGCCTTCCCATGAATTGGTTTCCATCCACCGGGGTCGACATCTTGAGCGAAGTCTGCGCTGTTTTTGCCCCTGTATCGTGCCTGATTTCAGCCATCCGAGCGTCAACCTGACCCCCCACAAATTGGGCTAAGAGTGTGTGGCAATTGTGGAATGTCTTGAGACTGCTTCAGCGCGCTTTGAACTCTTTGAAACGCCCACACTATCTCCACACTTCGCCACCAGACTGGCCGCACCTCGATGAGCAAGAGAATTGCGATGTTCGAAGGAGATCAGCGGCATGTCCTTGGTAAGGCGAATTTTAATAACGCTCCTTGTGTCCGCGTTTGCGCTGACAGCTTCCGCGCATCATGGGGTAAGCGGGCAATTCGACACCGAAAAGAGCTTTGAAGCGAGCGGCGCAATCACTCAGATCAAGCTGTTGAACCCCCACGCATACGTTTACATTGATACGCAAGACGCCAATGGCAACATCACCAATGTGCGCTGCGAATTGCTCCCTGGTTCCACTCTGAGGCGCAATGGTTGGACCGAAGACATGTTCGTAGTCGGAAGCCAAATCAGCGTTAAAGGCGCGGCAGCCCGTGACGATCCCACGACATGCTACATGAACGAGATTACCTTTGCGAATGGCGTGACCGCAACGCGCGACACAGTCTTTGCTGATGACGGCGATATTGAGTCGGTAGAGCGGCCAATCGTGCGGGCCGATGGAACGCCCAAGTCCCCGCCCTCGGCGCGCGATCTTGATCGGAAAGATCGTTTGGGAGCTGTCAGCGGCGAAGAAGAGTTGGGCTCGCGATGAGAGGAAGGAGGGGACGTTAAAACCTTGGAACCCTTCAAGCGGACACCAGAAGGGGTGATTTCTTGGACCGCGAAATGGCGAAGGGGAGTATGCGCCCCGAATTGGGGTCAAAGTGATTCCAATGATTCGGGTTTGACGCCGATTGCTGCTGAGATGTTAGGTCTACACTCTAGGCTGATCGAATTCGATCCAGTCTACTGTGATGTGATGGTAAAACGAGGGGAAAGCATGACTGGCCGATCCGCCACCAGGACCGAGGGAGATAGAAAACAATATTCGTCCTGGCGGGCGAGCGATTGATCGTCCTCTCAATGACCTGGATTGGGCCCGGAGCCGAATGTCCTGTTTTGGCCGTTTGATTGTGTTAAGCGACAATGACAAGGCATAGAGAGCAAACCCTGAAAGCGCTTCTTGAGTGATATCATTTATGAAGATCACCGCCATTTCGATGAATTCGCAATGCGCGAGGTTTAGACCGCTTTCATTACACCGGTGCCACGTTTGAACAGCAGATCTTTGGCGGCACCCGCGAGCCGAAGGCGGCGTCGTGATCGAGGTCGAGAGAGACGAGATCGCTTGCGTTAGGTTCTGTCCATGCCGCATTCCCTGCGTTGGCATAGCGACCGCGCCCAAGTTCTCAATTTCGGCTGTGGGGAGCTCGGCTATGTTGAGTTTGACGACGGCAAAACGACCAAAGGACAATTCACGCGTGTGCTCTTTTGCCGCGTTTTCCCGCGTGGCTTGTCTTCGACGGAAACTCCGCCTTGGATCGGCCCGTTGCGCTTAGCGCCAGTTTGAATGCGCCGAACCACCTCCAATCTGGTCGCGCCAAGACGCTTGCCCTCGTTGACTTTCCGCGCAAAAGCGGGGCGCAAAGCAAGGGGAACGGAGGCATGCGAACAGCGGTGCGAGTAGTATTCGGCTTGGTGGCGCTCGGAGCCGTCGCTTTGGTGGCTCTTTGGCTTACCCTACCCAGTCTAAACGACCGGCAGACTTCGGGCGAGCTTGAGCTTGCGGGCCTGGGCGCGCAAGTGCGCGTTCTGCGCGACGCCAACGCGGTGCCCTACATCTATGCGGAAACACTTGATGACGCCCTGCGCGCGCAAGGATTTGTCGCCGGACAGGATCGGCTGTTTCAGCTCGAGATTGCCAAACGCGCGGCCACTGGGCGCCTCTCCGAAGTCCTGGGCGCAGGAGCAGATGACGCTATCCTCAATCTTGACCGTGAAGCGCGCACAATCGGCTTTCACCGTGTGGCCGCGCGTCAGGAAGCGATCCTGGGCGATAGCTCACGCGCGGCGATGTCGGCTTATCTGGGCGGACTCAACGCCTACGTTCGAAACCGCGCGGATTCTCATCCGATGGAGTTCGGCCTCGCCGGGTTCGAACCGGAGCCTTGGACCACCGCCGAATTGCTCGCAGTGGCCTATTTCCTGGGCTGGGGAAGCGCGGCCAATTTCGATGGCGAACTGATCGCGCAGCGGGTTATCGACGCGGTGGGGAAGGATAAGTTCGCCGAGATCGCACCGATTGTGACCAATCCCGATGAGGCGGAAGACCCCAAGGAGAACCCGGCGGTCAGCCGCTGGAAAGGAAGGTCTGCAAAGCTCGCCGCGTGGACCGGCAAGGGCTGGCGCGAACAAGGGCATGGCGGCAGCAACAACTGGGCGATGAGTGGTGCAAAGGCGGGCCAGATAGCGGCTGTCGTCACCAACGATCCGCACCTTGATAGCCGATCGCTCCCCGGCCCGTGGCATCCCGTGGGGCTGATTACGCCCGAATTTCGGGTTGTCGGCGTCAGCGCAGGCCTGCCCGGCGTCACCATAGGTCGCAACGAGCGCATCGCGTTCGGGGTCACCAACGCCTACGCCGATGCTATCGATCTGTATGTCGAGACCCTCGATCCCGACAATCCCGATAGCTATCTTGAAGGCGATGTCTCGATCTCACTCGAGCGGATCAGCGAGACCATTATGGTCAAGGACGAAAGCGCGGATGGTGGCGTTCGCGCGGTCCCCCATGAGGTGCGCGCCACGAAGCGCGGGCCGCTTATCACCGATCATTCCGATCGCGGGACGGGCGCAAAACACCTGTCGGTTCGCTGGGCGTCGGTGGAGTATATGGACGGCGATCTCGGGCTTGATGGCTTGATGCTGGCGACCACGATTGAGGAGGCGCTCGCCGCGATTGAGCGGACGCGGATTGTCTCGCTCAATTTCGTCGTCGGCGATGTTACCGGACGGGTGGCGCGCCGCGCCAGCGGGGTCGCGCCGATCCGGCTGCGCGGGGATGGCATGGCGCCCTTCCCCGTCACCGATGGCGTCGACAATTGGGGTGGTCGAATTCCCGCGAGCGAGATGCCGGGTGAAACCGATCCGGAACGCGGGTGGACCGGCACCGCCAATCATACGACCGCGACACAGGATTTCCCCTACACCTACACGACCTACGCCTCCCCGCCCTATCGCTATCGCCGGATGCAGGAGCTGTTCGCCGCCGAACAGGTGAGCGCACAGGACGCATGGGCCGCGCAGTATGACATTACCAATGTCTATGCGCGCGATCTCGCTCCTATCTTTGCCGAGGCGCTGGTTGACGCGGAGAGCGAGCAGCTGCGCGCGTTGGGAGAGGAACTGGCCGGATGGGACCACCGCGATGACGCCTCAGCGCTCGCGCCGACGCTGTTTCAGGAGACCTCCCGGCACTTGGCGCGGCTGACCTTTGAGGATAAGCTCGGCCCACAAGCGACCGAGGCCTATCTGTCGAATTGGTATGTCTGGCAGAACCGTTTTGAGGTGATGGTCATAGAGGGGGCCTCCTCTTGGTTTGACGACACGCGGACCAGCGAGGTCGAAGATCTGAGCGTCCTTATCCGCCGCGCCGGGACGGCGGCTTTAGAGCGGCTCGAAGAGACCTATGGTGCGGATCGGTCGGATTGGACGTGGGGTAAGGTCCATACGATCTCTTTCCAGGGGCCGCTGCGTCAAAGCGGTCTGGCGGGCGATCTCACCGGCAACCGCAAGGTTGGCATGTCTGGTTCGGGCGAGACGCTTTTACGTGCGCTGTATCCATACGATGACCCTTATGGCTCAAAGTGGTTCGCCTCCTTGCGAATGACGGCCGATTTGAACGATCCGGAGAAAGTTCGCGCCATTCTGCCCGGCGGTGTCGTGGGGCGCAGCTTCAACCCGCATTTGAACGACCAAACCGACGCCTGGCTGAACGCGGAGACGGAAAGCCATTGGTGGTTTTCAGACAAAGCGATTGAGGCGAACGCCCAGGCTACCTTAACGCTCAGACCGACGGCCTGAATGGCCTTGCGGCTGAAACAGGCTTGGCTTCCAAGCGTAGGTCGGGAAAACAGGCATCAACGCACCTCTTCACCAACGGGGCACATCATGAAACGAATGATCGCCGTGGCCACGCTTTTGGCCGGACTTCCTTTTACCGCGCACGCTCAGGAGGCTTCTGAACGGGAGGCGCCTGAGGACACGCTGCGTCTGTTCACGGCTGAGGATGTGTTCGAGCTGGAATGGGCGGACGATCCGCAAGTCTCTCCCGACGGACGCCAGGCGATCTATCTGCGCCGGTTCAACGACATAAAAATCGACCGCACGCGCGCACATGTCTGGATCGTCAATCTGGACGGTTCGGGCCACGAACCGCTGCTGGCGGATGAGGGTTCCTACAGTTCGCCGCGCTGGTCTCCCGATGGGTCGCGCATAGCGTACATGAAAGGCGTTGATGGCGGGACGGGGCTGTTCGTCCACTATCTTGGATCGGGTCGCGAAGCGTTGATTGGCACCTTTGAACGGTCCCCGCGATCCATCACATGGGCGCCTGATGGGCAATCGATTGCCTTTGTGATGTCGGTGGCCGGTAAGGGCGAAAATCTTGTTTCACCGCCTGCCAAGCCCAAGGACGCTGACTGGGCAGACCCGCCGGTCGTGATCGACCGCGCGCGCTATCGCACCAACGGCTCCGGCTTTCTGGAACTGGCCTACGATCATATCTTCGCCCTGCCCGCCGAAGGAGGCACGGCGCGGCAATTGACGAGCGGAGAATTCAACCACGGCGGAGCGCTTGCGTTCACGGCTGACGGGTCGGAAATCCTGTTCTCCGCCAACCGCAACGCGGATTGGGAGCTTCAATCGCGTGAGTCCGATATTTTTGCTGTCGACGTGGCGTCGGGCGCGCTGCGTCAACTGACGGACGATCCGGGGACCGAGAGCAGCCCCATGGTCTCGCCCGATGGCAAGCGAGTGGCGTTCCTCAAGACCGCCAACACGCGCGTCCCGTTCTTGGCGACGGATGTTCATGTGATGGACCTTCAGGGGCGCAATATGCGCAACCTGACTGATGGGCTCGATCGGCGCGCGGGCAGCGCGCAGTGGCTATCGAATAGCGAGGTCGCCTACACTTTCCAGAACCAGGGCGAGAACTTCGTCGGTGTCGCTACCATTAACGGCAAGCGCCGCACAGCGGTCGAGCGGATCGGTGGGACCACCATCGGACGCCCCTATGTCAGCGGCACTTATGACGCGGGGACCGGTCGCGCGTTGGTCTACACTAAAGGCGGCGCCACAAGGCCAGCCGACCTGTTCGCGATGAGGGGCGGGCGCGAGGTGCGTCTAACCTCGCTCAACGAAGACCTGCTGGCGCACCGCGACCTGGGAAAGCTTCGCAGCTTTACGTACAATTCGTCGCTTGATGGGCTTGAGGTCCAAGGGTGGATGATCACGCCGCCCGGTTATGAAGAAGGCAAGCGCTACCCGCTCATCATCGAGATCCATGGCGGTCCGCACCTTGCCTATGGCCCGCATTTCTCTGCCGAGCTTCAGCGGATGGCGGCAGCGGGCTATGTCGTGATTTACGACAACCATCGCGGTTCGATTGGCTATGGGAGCGAGTTCGCCAATCTCCTCCAGTACAAATATTCGAGCCCCGACGACTTCGCGGACCACATGAGCGCGGTCGATTGGGCGATCGGCAACGGCTTTGCCGACCAGGACAATCTGTTCATTGCGGGCGGGTCCGCCGGCGGCATCGCGACCGCCTATGCGATTGGCCTGACCGACCGTTTCAACGCCGCCATGGCGGCCAAGCCGGTGATCAATTGGGTCTCAAAAGTGCTAACGGCGGACAGCTATATCGGCCAGATCCAGAACCAATTCCCCGGCCCGCCGTGGGAGCATCTCGACCATTACTGGATGCGGTCTCCGCTAAGCCTTGTTGGCAATGTCACGACCCCCACCATGCTGATCACCGGCGAGGTCGACTACCGCACGCCAATCTCGGAAACCGAGCAGTTTTACCAAGCTCTTCAACTGCGCCGTGTGCCTTCGGTGATGGTGCGTATTCCGGGTTCGAACCACGGCATCGCCTCGCGCCCTTCGCGCCTCAACGCGAAGACCGATTACACCCTCGCCTGGTTCGACAAATACCGGACCGACACCGACCAGTGACCTTGCGCCCTAGCGCCGGGGCGATATCACACGAGACTCTAAGGCGCTCTCTCGGCGCCGCGACGATAACGGGGACTAACCATTATGAAGCTCTTCACCTCGCGCCCGCTTACGCTTGCGGCGGCTCTCTTGTGTTCGGCGGCGACACCGGCTTTGGCGGAAGAAGGCTTCTACCAATATCCCAGCGCGCGCGGCGATGTTCTGGTCTTCGCCAGCGAAGGCGATCTTTGGCGCACCGGGCGCGACGGCGGCACCGCCATTCGGCTCACCAACCACGAAGAAGAAGAGCGCTTCGCACGCGTGTCGCCCGATGGTTCCATGGTCGCGTTCAACGCGAGCTATGACAGCGGCGATGACATCTACGTGATGCCAGTGGCAGGCGGCGCGCCGGAGCGGCTAACCTTTGAGGGCGGCGGTCTGACCACCGTCGGTTGGACGCCCGATGGCCGCGTTGTCTTCTCCTCGCGCCTGACTGGCAACGGCCAAGGCGAAGTACTACACACCATCGCGCCCACCGGCGGCGAGGCCACGCCCATTCCCCTATGGCGCGCCAACACGGCGACCTATGGCGCCGATGGCTCCACCCTGTTCTTTTCGCGCCGGGGCCTCGTCGCCCGCGCCCGCGACAACGCGGTGCTGTATCGCGGTGGCGGAATGGCGCAGTTATGGAAATGGACCGAGGGTTCAACTGAGGAAGCCACGCAGCTGCTCGCCGATTTTGGAGCGCCAATCCGTCACCCCATGGCGCATGGCGGACGCGTCTATTTCATCTCCGACAAAAGCGGCGCGGACGCGGTTTGGTCGGTGGCGGGGGATGGTTCGGGTGTGACCAAACACTCCGAAGAATTCGCCTTCCCCGTGCTGCAAGCCTCAATCGATGGAGGCGAGATTTTTCTTCAGAACGGCGCAGACCTGCACGTGTTTTCGACCGCGACCAACACGCTCGGCACGCTTTCCATCAACCTGATCACCGACCGCGAGCAGGCTCGGCCACGCACGCTCGAAAACCCGCTCGAGAGTATCGACAACGCGCGCATCAGCCCCTCGGGCAAAGCCATCGCTGTCACCGCGCGCGGAGAAGTGGCTCTGACCTCCACCAAAGCGCTGCGCCGTGTGGAGTTCGCTGTCCCCGATGGCGCGCGAGCGCGTGAGGCCGTCGAAGGACCGAATGGCGAAAACGTCTACATGATCCTGGATCGGGGCGAGACGCGCGATCTGGTGGGGATGCCCGCCGATGGAACCGGCGCGCCGGTCACTGTCGTGTCCGGCTACGACGCGCATATCTGGTCCTTCGCCCTCGCCCCCGATGCGAAGTCAATCATCGTGTGGGACAAGCAAGCGCGGCTGCAAAAGATCGATACTGCAACCAGAGCTGTCACGCTTTTGGCGCAGAACACGACAGGCAACGACGACGCTTTCTCCAGCCTCGTCTTTTCGCCCGATGGCGATTTCATTGCCTATGCCGAGACCAGCCCCGCCAACTTCGGCAACGTAGCGGACATCTACGTCCAGAACCTTTCCACCGGGCAGCGGGTAAAAGCCACGTCGAGCAAGTATGATGATGGCGGCCCAACTTTCTCATCCGACGGCGCGTGGCTTTATTTCATCTCACAGCGCAATTTCTCGCCCGAGCCCGGAAGCCCTTGGGGCGACCGCAACATGGGTGTGTCTTTCCCAAATCGCGGTGAAATCCACGCGCTCCAGCTCGATCCCGAAGCGGAGTTTCCATTCACGCCGGACAACGAATTGACCGGGCAGAAGGATGAAAACGACAGCTCTTCGGAGGGCGACGAAGACAAGGATGAGAAGAAGAAAGCCGAGAAGGCCAAGGCCAATATCGTTCTTGCCGGCCTTGCGAATCGACTTTTCAAGGTGCCGGTTAAACCGGGTGCCAATCGCGCGGTGCTCGCGTCAGACAAGTTCCTCTACACGCGCATGGAAGACAAATGGGTTTCCATCAAAATCGATAAGAACGATCCGAAGGTAGAGACTTTCATTCCCGAAGCGTTCGACCTGCAAATGTCGGCGGATCGCAAGACCCTCGCGGTGGTAACAGGCAATTTCCCCAAGCTGCGCCTCGCGCTGGTCCCGGCGGCTGCAAAAATGCCCAAGAAGCTGGATGGGCAACAGGTGCGGCTCGACGATTGGCGGCTGACCATCGATCCACGCGAAGAGTGGCAGCAGATGTTCCTCGACGCGTGGCGCATGCACCGCGATTTTGCTTACGACCCGGCGCTGCGCGGCGTCAATTGGGAAGCGGTGCGCGATCAGCACCAGCCGCTCGTTACGCGTATCGGCACCCGCGATGAACTCGGCACGATTATGGGGCAGATGGCTTCCCAGCTCGGCATCTTGCACAGTCAGGTGCGCGGCGGCGATCAGCCCGAAGATGATGAAAACAGCCAGATGGCCTTCCTCGGCGCGCGCTACACGCCGGTGGCTGGTGGGCTCAAGATCGACAGCATCTATCGCGGTGAAGCGGATCTGGTAGAGCTTCAACCACCGCTGCGTCGTCCGGGTGTGGATGTGCGCGAAGGCGATGTGATCACCAAGGTCGATGGCCGCACCATCGCATCGCTAGGCGATCTGCGCATGGCGCTCGCTTCGAAAGCGGGCCAGCAGGTGCGGCTTGACCTGACACGTGGGCGCGAAAGCCTGACCGAAATCGTCAGGCCGATGAACGCGCGGGGTCGCGGCGTGGCTGAATGGTATGACTTTACCGAAGGGCGCAAGGAAGCGACCGAGCAGCTTTCAGGCGGTGATATCGGTTACCTCAAGCTCCGCGCCATGGGCGGAGGCGACATCGCTACTTTCGCGCGGGATTTCTTCAGCCAAATGGATAAGGACGGCATCATAATCGACGTCCGCAACAATTCGGGCGGTAACATCGATTCAGTCCTGATCGCTCAATTGTTGCGCCGTCCGTGGGCGTTTTGGGGCAAGCCCGATGGCACCGGGGTCGAATACACCAACATGCAAAACGCCTATCGCGGACATGTCGCGGTGCTGATCGATGAGCGCACCTATTCCGATGGCGAAACCTTTGCAGGCGGCGTCAAGTCGCTCGGGATCGGACCGCTGGTTGGCACCCGAACGGCGGGCGCGGGTATCTGGCTGTCAGACCGCAACCGCGTGATCGACAATGGCGGCGTTCGGATCGCGGAATACGCGCAGTACGACATCAACGGCAACTGGATCGTCGAAGGTTATGGAGTCGGTCCGGACTACGAAGTTGAGAACGGCCCCTACGCGACCTTCAATGGCCAGGACGCTCAGTTGGAGGCCGCAATCGGCCTTCTTCGCCAGAAGATCGCCGAAGAGCCGGTACGCGAACTGGTCCCTGGCCCGCTCAGCCCTCTGGGAACACCAGCAGCGGATGTGCGCAAGCTCGATTAAGCGGATTTCATTGTTGAGAACGGTTTGCAATTAACCTCCGGAGCGCTATAGCTCCGGAGACTTTCAAACATAAGGATATCGCCATGAATTCGACGCTCAAAGTCTGGACCGGCCTTGGCCTTGCCACCGCTCTTATGGGGGCCGGTCTTTCGGGCTGCGCTGGTGAAAACGGTGAGGGTGGCGAAGGCGGCGAAGGCGCTGAAACCTCCGTTGCTGGGGAAGGCGGCGAAGGTGAAGGCGGCGAGGGCCCCGGTGAGGGCGGCGAAGGCGAAGGCGGTGAGACCGCTGGTGGCGAAGGAGAGGGCGGAGAGGGCGAAGGCGGCGTCTCCATTTCTGACGCGGGCACTGATCCGGTCGTCTACGGCTCCGCTCTCGCGATCGTCGAAGCGCACGCCATTGCGGCGCGCGACGCTTACGCGGCAGGGAAAACCGAGGCAGCGGCAGAAATGTTCGCGCACCCGGTATCCGAAGTGCTTGCCGATATGGCCCCGGTGTTTGCAGACCTTGGTGTGGAAGACTTCGCTTCAACCATGACCGAAGCGTCGTCGGCTGCACAACAAGCGGACAACACCGCCGGCGTAGAGGCCGCCTATGAGAAAATTGCTTCCGCGCTGGGCACGGCATCGAACCAAGCGCCAAAAAGCGACCTTAGCGCCGGAGCCGTGGCCGCTGGCGTTACTGCCGATCAGATCGAGCGGGCGGCTGACATGTATGGCCAGGCCGCCGGTGGCGACGCCTATGGCCTGTATCTTGACGGCTATGGTTTTTACAAAGCGGCAGCGGCGTCGTTTGAGCGTAACGGCGCGGCGATCGAGACTTACAATTCGGGCCTGCACAGCGACATCAAAGCCGCGCTTGATGTGCTTGCCTCTGCCTATCCCAGCGTTGAGCGGCCCGATGCGCTCGATGTTGCCCAAGGTAAGTTGCTCAGCGCCTCATCGAAGGTCAATTTGGGCCTACCTGCAGCGTAAGGCGGCTTTGACGCGCACCGCGCCGGAGGTGATTTTTCACTCTGGTCGCGCTGCACCTTTTCTCAGGAGCTTATTGGCCCGCTCGGCCACGGCTTCGTGGCTAAGCGCGTCGTTCTCGCTCTCCCAGATGGCGTAACGCAGGCCGATAAAGACGTTCATTCCCATGACCGCCCAAGCTTCAACCTCACCCAAGTCGTCGCGAAATTCTCCGGCGTCGGCGCCCGTTCGCAGGCGCTCCTGAATGCGCGCGGCGATCGTCTCGTAGTGGGTGCGATAGCTGTCGGGATCGACGAACTCGGCTTCGTCGATGATGCGGTAAACCTCTTTGTGCTCTGAGGCGAAATCAAGAAAGGCCTTGAGCGCTGATCGTTCAATATCGAACGCGCCCATATCGTCATAAATCGCCGATCGCGCGCTGGTGCGCACGTTTTCGCTCATGTCCAGGACAAGCGCGCGGAACAGCGCGTCCTTGCTGTCAAAATACGTGTAGAAGCTGCCCAAGGCGACGCCTGCGCGCCGTGTGATTGAGCTCACTGACGCTTCGTGAAAGCCCTTTTCGCCAAACTCAATCGCAGAGGCGTCGAGCAGTTTGCGCAGAGTTTTACGACCTCTTTCGGTCCGCGGCGTCTTGGCTTCGGACACGGCGACATCGCGCCCGCCGCCTTGCGGCAACGCGCTTTCAACTTCGCCCTGATCGTTGGCTTTTTCCGCCATGTCGAACCCCTCTCACCCCAAGGCCTAGGGCGCAAGGTCGCTTTTCACAAGTCTAAACTTGAAAGTTGGTTCAACTTTCAATATTGAAGCCATCAACCGCACCCAAAGACGGGAAAAGGGGAGAGATCATGAGAGCACTTTTCACCAGCCGCGCGTGGCTTCTGGCCGGATGCGCAGGGCTTGCCACTCTGGCCGCGCCCGCTGTCGCGCAGTCCGCTCCGGACAGTGATACGAACGCTGAGTCCAGCGAAGAGGATGACAACCGCATCATTGTCACCGCACGCCGTCGCGAGGAATCGATCGTCGATGTACCTCTGTCAGTGACGGCGCTTTCAGGAGATGATCTGGTCCAGCAAGGTATTCAGGATCTCACTCAGGTCGGCCAGCAAGTGCCCAACATCACGCTTGAGGTCAGCCGCGGCACCAACACCACCCTCACCGCCTTCATTCGCGGCGTGGGCCAGCAGGACCCGGTCGCCGGTTTCGAAGCGGGCGTGGGCCTGTACATTGACGACGTGTATTTGAACCGGCCACAGGCGGCCGTGCTCGACATCTACAATGTGGAGCGGATCGAGGTACTGCGCGGGCCGCAAGGCACGCTTTATGGCCGCAACACGATCGGCGGCGCGATCAAGTATGTGACCGCCGAACTGCCCGACGAGTTGAGCCTCAGCGCGCGCGCCACCTATGGTTCGTTTGATCAGGCCGACCTTATCCTGACGGCCTCCACCCCAATCAGCGACAACCTAAAAATCGGCGCAAGTGGCGCTCGCCTTTCGCGCGGTGGTTTTGGTGATAACCTTAATCTGGGCACTGAGAACTACAACAAGGACATCTGGGCCGCTCGCGGCACCATTGAGTTCGACAACGGCCCGGTCTTCGTGCGCCTTACAGGCGATTATGTGAAAGACAATTCCGAAGCGCGTCAGGGCTCGCGCCTGATCCCCGGCCTGCTTTCGGGCGCGCCGGTGCTCGACGATGTGTTTGATACACGCGCGGGCCTTAACGTGGTCGACCAAGAGGTCGAAGCCTATGGCGGCGCGCTCAACATCGCGATTGAGCTTTCCGACACGCTGACGCTTAAATCGATCACCGGCTATCGCGAGGATAGCTCAACCACGCCAATCGATTTCGACAGCCTACCCTCGGGCGATCTCGACGTGCCCGCGATCTATGACAACGATCAGTTCAGCCAGGAATTGCAGCTACTTTATGAAGGCGACCGGTTGTCCGGCGTCTTCGGGGTCTACTATCTCGACGCGAACGCCTTCACCGCGTTTGACGTGCTGCTGGCGAACACTGGCAACTTGATCAGCCTGCCGGGCCTCAACGCGCAAACGCTGGGTGATGTGAACACCGAGACTTACTCGGTCTTTGGCGACTTCACCTACGATCTGACCGATACGATCAGTGTCTCGCTAGGAGGTCGCTACACCAACGACAAGCGCTCCAGCCGCGTGCTGCGCACCACCTTTATCGGCGGCTTCTCGGACCTGTTCATCCCGAACAGTCCAGCGGTCCCGATTGCGGTCACCAGCGACTTTGAAGGCAGCGAGACTTTTGAGGATTTCAACCCGCGCGCCTCGATCAGCTGGCAACCCACACCCGATCACAACCTCTACTTCACCTATAGCCAAGGTTTCAAAGGTGGCGGGTTTGACCCGCGTGGTCAGACCAGCGCGGCGCCCGATCTGGACGGGGACGGCGATGTCGATTTCGACGATCAGTTCGAATTTCTGCGATTTGAGCCCGAAACGGTGGACAGCTTTGAGCTTGGCTACAAAGCCTCTCTCTTCAAGAACCGCGTGAACATCGCGATTGCCGGCTTCCTTGGCCAGTATGACAACGTCCAGATCCCCGGATCGGTCGGCGTCGATACCACGGGCGATGGCATCAACGACACTTTCACCGGCATAACCTCAAACGCGGCTTCAGCCGACGTCAACGGCTTCGAAATTGAAGGCAACGCGCTGGTTGGCGAAGACTTCATTGGCGAAGGCAGCCGGTTCAGCATCAACTGGTCGCTCGGCGTGCTTGACGCCGAATTCAACGAGTTCATCGATGCGTTCGGCGTCGATGTCGCCGATCAGCGCGTATTCCAAAACACGCCCGACATTACCGGCCATATGGGCTTCAACCTCGGCGTGCCAGCGGCAGACGGCATGGTCGATTTCATCGGCCTTGTCTCGTTCCGTTCGGATGCCAGCCAGTTCGAAGCGCCGAACCCGTTCCTCGATCAGGACGCGTTTGAGCTTGTCGATTTCTCTATCGTCTACACCTCGGATGATGGCCGTTTCCAGTTTGGCGGCCATGTAAAGAACCTGTTCGATGTGGAATACATCGTCGCGGGCTACAACTTCGTCGCGGGCGGCACGCCTCCGGGCACGCCGTTCGTCCCCACACTGGGCCTTGAAGGGACGCTGACCGGTTTCTACGGCGACCCGCGGCGCTTCTTCGCAACGGCGCAAGTCAACTTCTAAACCACGAGATCTTTCGAGCTCTCCAAGGGGCGGCGCGTACTCACCGGTATGCGCCGCCCCAACCTTTTGCGCCTTCCATTCGTCAGGCTGAACAGGCATAGGCGCGGCCATGCATGATATTCGCCTGATCCGAGACGATCCCGACGCGTTTGACGCCGTTCTTGCGCGGCGCGGGATGGACCCCATCGCCGCAAGCTTGCTTGCTCTGGACGAGGAGCGCCGCGCGCTCACCACCAAGCTCCAGGAAGCGCAATCGCGCCGCAACGAAGCGTCCAAAGCGATCGGCAAAGCGATGGGCCAAGGTGACACGGAAAGCGCCGAAGCGCTCAAAGCCGAGGTCGCCGAGCTGAAGCGTACCATGCGCGAATTGGAAGAGCAGGAACGCTCCGTTGGGCAAAGGTTGAACGACGCGATGCTCGCTCTGCCTAACCTACTCGATCCGTCCGTGCCCGATGGCGAGAGTGAGGACGACAACGTCTATCTGCGCGAATGGGGCGAGAAACCGAGCTTCGATTTCGAGCCGCAAGAGCACGCCGATATGGCGCCCGCCTTGGGTATGGATTTTGAGACGGGTGCCAAGATTTCCGGCGCGCGTTTCACATTCCTGCGCGGCGATATGGCGCGCCTGCACCGGGCTCTTGGTCAGTTCATGCTCGACAACAACACGCGTGATCACGGATTTACCGAATGCAATCCACCCCTGCTTATCAACGAGCAAGCGGGATACGGCACTGGTCAGCTGCCCAAATTTGGCGAGGACCTGTTCTGGACCAAGGATGACCGCATCCTGATCTCGACCTCAGAGATGGTGCTGGGCAATTCCTTCCGCGAACAGCTGTTTGCCGAAAGCGATTTTCCGATGCGCCTCACCGCGCTTACACCCTGCTTCCGTTCAGAAGCGGGCGCGGCGGGGCGCGACACGCGCGGCTTTATCCGCCAGCACCAGTTTGAAAAGGTCGAGATGATCGTCGCCGCGACGCCTGAACAGGCGACGGAAGAGCACGAGCGGATCACCGGTATTGCCGAAGGGCTGCTGCAAAAGCTCGGTCTGCATTACCGCGTTATGGCGCTTTGCTCGGGCGATATGGGCGCCTCGATGATGAAGACATACGATCTTGAAGTCTGGCTGCCCGGACAGGGCGCCTATCGTGAAATAAGCTCGTGTTCGGACGGCGGCACCTACCAGCCGCGCCGCATGAACGCGCGCTACCGTCCGGAAGGCTCCAAGAAGAGCGAGTATTTCCACCTCCTCAACGGATCAGGCCTTGCCGTCGGCCGCACGTTGGTGGCGGTGCTTGAGAATTATCAGCAAGCCGATGGTTCGGTCATTATTCCGCCGATTTTACAGCCATATATGGGCGGCGTTGATAGGCTCACTCCGGAGAAAACTGCATGACCAACAGCCCCTGGCAACACCGTCGCTCCTCCAGCGTATCGGACGATATTGATTTCGACATTCGCGGCGAAGACCTGCAGTTTGTCGAGATTGAACTAGACCCCGGCGAAAGCGCCGTTGCCGAAGCGGGCGCGATGGTCTGGAAAGACGCCAGCGTCGATATGACCACCGTGTTCGGCGATGGCAGCGCTGCCAGCGAACAGGGCGGCTTCATGGGCAAGCTGCTGGGCGCGGGCAAGCGGCTTGTCACCGGGGAATCGCTTTTCACCACGGTCTTCACCCATAACGGCCACGGCAAAGCGCGTGTCGCTTTCGCCGCGCCCACGCCGGGCACGATCCTGCCGCTTAAGCTCGACGACGTTGGCGGGACGTTGATCTGTCAGAAGGACAGCTTCCTTGCGGCGGCCAAGGGGGTGCAGGTCGGTATCGAATTTCAGCGCAAGGTGATGACCGGTCTGTTCGGCGGCGAAGGCTTCATCATGCAGCGGCTCGATGGCGATGGCTGGGTATTCGTCCAAATGGGCGGCACGCTGACAGAACGCGAGCTCGCGCCGGGCGAAGAGATCCATGTCGATACTGGCTGCGTCGCGGCCTACACCTCCACCGTCGATATGGACGTGGAAAGTGTCGGCAGCGTCAAATCGATGTTCTTTGCCGGTGAAGGCGTGTTCTTTGCACGCCTGCGTGGCCCAGGAAAGGTCTGGATCCAATCGCTGCCGTTCAGCCGCCTGGCCGGGCGCATGATGGCCGCCGTTGGAACCTCTGGAGATAACCGCGGTGAAGGCAGCGTCCTTGGCGGCCTTGGCGATATCGTTATGGGGAATGATTGATCGGCTATGCGCATTCTTGTCACAAACGATGATGGATACCACGCGCCGGGTCTGGCGGTGCTCGAAGAGATTGCCGCGCAATTCAGCGACGACA
The DNA here is from genome assembly GCA_039033755.1 of Pseudomonadota bacterium. Lineage (GTDB taxonomy): Bacteria > Pseudomonadota > Alphaproteobacteria > Sphingomonadales > Sphingomonadaceae > Erythrobacter. Next base: position 42,880 of record JBCCBZ010000021.1, read on the forward strand.
TCTGGGTATGCGCTCCTTCCGAAGAGCAATCGGGCGCGGGTCACTCGCTGACGCTCAACCGCCCGGTGCGCCTGCAAAAGTACGCCGAGCGCCGTTTTGCCGTTACCGGTACGCCGACCGACAGCGTGATGATGGCGCTGCGCGAAGTGCTCGACAGCCCGCCCGATCTGATCCTTTCCGGCGTCAACCGCGGCGCGAACCTTGGCGATGACATCACCTATTCGGGCACCGTCTCCGCCGCGATTGAAGGCGCTCTAGCGGGCATACGCTCAATTGCACTCAGCCAAGTCTATGGCCCGGGCAACACCAGCAATGGCGGCGGTGATGCGGAACTTTTCGAGGCCGCCACGCAGTGGGGTCCCAAAGCGATCCGACCACTGCTGGATGCGCCGTTTGACGAACGCACGCTGGTGAACATCAACTTCCCACCTTGCTCCGCCGCCGATGTCCAAGGCATCCGCATCGTGCGCCAGGGCTTTCACGACTATTCACGCGGTTCCATTGTCGAAGGCAAGGACCCGCGCGGCCATCGCTATTTCTGGTTTGGACTGCACGCGATTGAGCATACGCTGGACCAAGGCACCGATTTGGAAGCTATCGCCGATGGTCACATTGCCATCACGCCCTTGCAGCTTGATCTTACACATCATTCCTCGCTCGATAGCCTTGCGAAACGCTACGAGGGCTGACACAAGCGGCCTTGCCTATGGCTGACACACCCAAACAGCCCTCTTCGAAACTCGCTCGCAAATTTCAGCCGCTGCGGCGCTCGGCTCGTTTGCCGTGGTACACCGATCTGGGCCTGAGGCTTGGCGCGGCGTTCTTTCTGATCTGTTTTGTCGTGTTCATCCACTGGATCGACCGCGGGGGTCTGATCGATAACGCCGACGGGCATATCAGCGTGCTCGATCTGTTTTACTTCACGATGATCTCGATCACGACGACGGGGTTTGGCGATATCGTTCCGGTCAGCGACACCGCGCGGTTTAAAGAAGCGGTCATCGTCACGCCCATCCGGTTCCTTGTGTTCTTCATTTTCGTGGGCACCGCGTATAATTTCATCATCAAGCGAAGCTGGGAGAAGTGGCGCATGGCGCGCATCCAGGAAAAACTCACCGACCATGTGGTCGTTCTCGGCTTTGGCGTCTCGGGCTCGCAGAGCGTTGAGGAACTGATTGAGCGCGGCACCGATGCCAGCAAAATCGTGGTTGTCGACCCCAGCGAAGAACGGCTTAAAGCCGCCGAGAAACTGGGCGTTGCCGTGCTCGCCGGAGACGCGGCGCGCGATGATGTTCTCAGGGCCGTGCGGATTGAGACTGCGGGATCGGTCCTGGTGTCTGCGGGCCGTGATGACACCTCCATTCTTATCGTGCTGACCGTTCGCCACCTGGCGCCCAAGGTCCCGATCAGCGTGGTGGTCCGTGCGACCGATAACGAACTGCTCGCCCGTCAGGCCGGAGCGGACAACGTCATCAATCCGGTGCGCTTTACCGGCCTGTTGCTGGCCGGATCCGCGCAAGGCGCGCATATCGCCGACTACTTGGCCGATCTCGCTTCGGTATCGGGCCGCGTCCAACTGGTCGAACGCGTCGTCGACGAAGACGAGTGCGGCAACGCGATCACGAATCTCAACAGCGGCGGCAGAGGCCTGCGCATCTACCGCAATGGCCGGGCGATTGGCTATTGGGAGGATGAGTGCCAGAACCTGCAGAAGGGCGATATCGTAGTCGAAATCGTGCCCTCGAACGGCAATGGCAATGGCAATGGCAACGGAAACGGGAAGTAGTTCCGGGTGGCTTGGCCCAGAATTAGCGCATCAAGACGAACACGCCTCCCATCGCCGCCATGCCAAACAGGAAATGGCCGCCATCGATGATGAAGAGCGAGAGCGGCTTTCTCTGGAAAAGGTAGTTGATCCCCATCGCCGGGATCATCACGCCGCCCGCAAAGCCAATCGCCATCATCATCACCACATGCGGCGCCGGATTGGTGCGCGCCAGCAAATGCCACAGCACCGCCGCGATCAGCACTTCGAATACAAAACACAGCCCGAAAATGAGCGCCATATTGCCGCTCTCGGCCTGTTCATCGGTGACGCCGGATGCCTTTTGCCAGGCTTTACCAAACAGCCCGCCATACCAGATCATCCCGACTACGAAGAATGCGGCGGCACCGGCCAACACCGGTAGGAGTGCAAAGTCATTCATTGTTGGAGTCCTCCCCTCAGATACGCACGGTCTAGCGGAATCAACCTCGCGCGTGTAGAGGGCCGGCAATCATGAGCACGACAACCTCTCTCCCTGACGCCAAACGCGTCGGCATGGTCTCGCTTGGCTGCCCCAAGGCTTTGGTCGACAGCGAGCGCATTCTCACGCGCCTGCGCGCCGATGGCTATGCGATGAGTCCTGACTATGACGGCGCCGATGTGGTGCTGGTCAACACCTGCGGTTTCCTCGACAGCGCCAAAGAGGAAAGCCTCGCCGCTATCGGAGAGGCCATCGCTGAAAACGGCCGCGTCATCGTCACCGGCTGCATGGGCGATGAAGCCGACGCGATCCGCGCCGCGCACCCGCAAGTGCTGGCGGTCACCGGCGCGCATCAATACGAACAGGTCGTCGAAGCGGTCCACGAACACGCGCCGCCCAGCCAGGGGCCGTTCGTCGATCTGATCCCGCAGCCCGATATCAAACTAACGCCGCGCCATTACAGCTATCTGAAAATCTCGGAGGGCTGCAATCACTCCTGCTCGTTCTGCATTATCCCCGACCTGCGCGGGAAGCTCGCCAGCCGCCGGATCGACGCGGTGCTGCGTGAAGCGGAGAAACTGGTCGCTGCCGGCACCCGCGAACTTCTGGTGATCAGTCAGGACACGTCCGCTTACGGGGTGGATACCAAACACGAGGCCAAGCCCTGGAAGGGGCGCGAAGTCCGCGCGCATATGACCGATATGGCCCGCGAGCTGGGCCAGCTCGACATCGGCAATGGAACCCCGCCTTGGGTACGTCTGCACTATGTCTACCCCTACCCGCACGTCGACAAGGTCATCCCGCTGATGGCAGAAGGACTGCTGACGCCGTATCTCGACATTCCTTTCCAGCACGCGAGCCCCAAGGTGCTCAAATCGATGCGCCGCCCGGCGAACGAAGCCAAGGTGCTCGACCGGCTGAAGAGTTGGCGCGAGATATGCCCCGACATCGCGGTGCGTTCTTCCTTCGTCGTCGGCTTCCCCGGAGAGACAGAAGAGGACTTCCAATACCTGATCGACTGGCTCGAGGAAGCGCAGCTTGATCGCGTGGGCGCGTTCCGGTTTGAGCCCGTCGCAGGCGCAGCGGCTAACACTTTGCCCGATCCGGTGCCCGAAGAGGTCAAGGAAGAGCGGTACGCGCGCCTTATGGAAGTGACCGAAAGGATCAGCGCCGCCAAGCTTGAGGCCAAGATCGGCAAGACCCTGCCCGTCATCATCGACGAGGTGGGCGAACCCGACGAGGACGGCGACATCGGCGCCAACGGTCGCACGCAGGCCGACGCGCCCGAAATCGACGGCGCGGTGTATTTGCGCGATGTACCCGAAAACCTTGAGCCCGGCGATATCGTGGACGTCACCGTCGAAGACGCCGACGCGCACGATCTGTTCGGGGTCATAGCAAGCCGCGATCAGTCAGAGTGACATAGAGAACAAAGGCGACAAAGGCGACACTGTGTCGCCTTTAGAATAGGCTTCTTTCTTACAATCTTTTCAGGATCTTGATTAACAATCCCGACGGCAAAGTTGACATGTAGCAAGCGCTTAGATTCAGGTCGCCGACTAAGTGGAACAAGCGCATAGCCGAGCCGTCCAGGGATCCTTGGCCGCGCTTGTCAGCCAGACGAAGTAGCGCGATCACGCCATGTAGGAAAACACCACTCCATCAATTCTCGCATCTCTGTCGGAACCCTTTACACGCTTCTCCGCTAACCCCGTTATGCCCCTGCACCTTTCCGCCTCCTTCGCCTTCGAGCTTGAAAACACCGTCGACGCCTTGCTTCAATTCGAAGCCGCGCCGCTGGCGGATCAGCACATTCACGAGGCAAACACTTCATTTTCTGTCGGAGAGAGCATCCGGCGCATATCCGGCGAAGATAGCATCGGCGAACGGATCTGGCTTCGCGGTCAAGGCCTGCTGGAGGTAGACTATTCGGCAAAAGTCGCGTTGGACCGGTCACCTGTGGCGCTAGGCCAGCTCGACACGGTGCCCATGGCCGATCTTCCAGCGGGAGCGGTGCGCTATCTGTTTGACTCGCGCTATTGCCACCCGACCGAGTTTGTCGATTTTGCTGCGGACCAGTTTGGAGCCATCACAAAGGGCGCCGAGACGGTCGCCGCCATCCATGACTGGGTCGCGAGCAACCTCGAATACACGCCCGGTGCCAGCACTGCGGCGACCACGGCGACGGACACGTTCCACGCCGGCCATGGTATTTGCCGCGACTTCGCGCATCTTGTGGTGACGCTGGCGCGGGCGTGCTCAATCCCGGCCCGCTATGTCGCGTGCTACGCGCCCGGTGTCACGCCGCAGGACTTTCACGCGGTGGCGCAGGTCTATCTCCGCGATCCGGCTAACGGCAACGCGGGCGCCTGGCATCTGGTGGATGCGACCGGGATGGCCGATCCCGCTGAAACGGCGATAATCGGCGTCGGGCGCGATGCGACCGATGTCAGCTTGGCCACAAGCTTTGGCCCGATGCGTTTCGTGTCGAGCGAGATCGCGGTGAGCCACGCCGATTCGCCGAAAAACAAAGGCAAAGCGCAGGCTTTAGACGACGATCGCGCAGCCCTGACCTAGAGCTTGTGCAGCGCTGCTATACAGACTGATTGAGTCAGACTAACATATTGTTAAAATAGTGTAATATAGGCCGTTAACACTTTGCCGCGCGCCGTCCCTTCAAGGGACGCGATGGCGCTGTGCGCTGGCTCTTGCGCGCAAATTACGTCATACACCTTACATGACTAACGTTCTTCATACGCTTCGCTTTGCCGCAACGCTTGGCCTCGCTTCGCTTGGTGGAACCTCCACCCTGGCCGCGGATCAGAATTCAATCGCGGATGGCCCGCGCGCTGCGGACATCGCTTTGGAAGCCGACAACGCGATCCGCGCGATTGATCCAAACACCGGCGCGCCGTCGGTGATCGTCGACCCCAGTCTGCCCCGACCTTATGGGCCGCCGGCCGATCAAGTGGCGTTAATCGAGCCGGATATGAACGCGGACTTTGCCTTGGTCGATGCGGAAGTGACGGCGCAGAGTGCGCGTGCCACGGCGTCCGCGCCCGATGAAGCGCCGCGCGGCCCCGCCGCCCGAATGATTTCGCAGCCCGTTGTGCAGGCCTTGCCGGTGGCACCGCCGGTTGCGCCGAAACCGACCGCTAAGAAAACGGTTGCGAAGAAAGCCGACCCCTTCACGCTTAAAAGCATCCTCTCCATCCCCGAAGGCCCGTTCCGCTATGGCGACTGGTACTGGGATGACAGCAACGCGCCCAAGAAGGGCAAACTGGTCGTCACCGTGGATCTGGACGCGCGCGTGATCAGCGCCTTTCGCGACGGCCACGAAATCGGCACGGCGGTGGCTCTGCTCGGCACTAAAAAGCACCCGACCCCGCTGGGTTCCTTCCCGATCCTGACCAAGGAAAAGGACAACATCTCTGAAAAGTATAACAACGCGCCGATGCCCTGGACGCTGCGGCTGACCTGGGATGGGATTGCGATCCACGGATCGCCCGTCATCAACGGCTACGCCAGCCACGGCTGCATCGGCGTGCCCGATGAATTCGCAGAAAAGCTGTTTGCTATCGCCAAGCGCGGCGATCGAGTTTTGATCACCCGAGGCAAGATGGTCGGCGTGGGCGACAAACTCTCGTAAGCCTAGTGCATCCTTCGGGGCGGCTCGGGCGTAAATCGCCACACGCGCATCTCAACTCCGACTTTGGCGATTTTTTCGACAGTAGGGACCCCCAAGACGCCTCCCAAGGAGGCGTTTTCACCGCGCCATAGGCGATCCGCCGCGCGGCCCGCTTCGGCGCGTGACACCATACCGCCCAGCTCACTTACGATCCGGCGCACGGTCTCAATCTGGATCACGCGCGGCACATTCGCGGCGTAGCGATAGCCCAGCCCCTCGGGCTCGCGCTCGACCATCTCTTCCCAATCGATCTGAGCGTACCATTCGATTGCGCGCCAGGCCTCGGCCAAATGCTCCGCGCTGGTCGCAAGCGCCTCGGCATCGAGCCAGTCGTGCTCACCCAAATGCTGGCGCACGCGTACGCGGTCAAAGCGGGTCTGCTCATTCGAAGGATCGCGCGCCGGGGCAACGCCGCTGGCCGCGACGACTTGCTCCAGCTCCGCCTTGCGCCAATCCAACAGTGGGCGCAGCAGGGGAAAGGTCTCTCCTCCATCGCCTGGATCGAACGGGCCGGCCGCGCGCACGCCGGCAAGACCCGAAAGACCGCTCCCGCGCGCTAGCCGCATCAACAGAGTTTCCGCCTGATCATCGGCGTGATGCGCGGTGGCAAGCGCGCCAAGCCCCTCTTCCCTAACCCAAGTGGAAAACGCCGCGTATCGCGCCTCGCGCGCCTTGGCTTGAAGATTGCCACCGGACACTTTGACGGTGATCGGGGTGAAGGGAATACCCATCGCCGCGCACACTCGCCCAACCAAGGCAACCTCGTCCGCCGCCTCCGCACGCAGGCCATGATCGACGCTGGCGACCGCGATCTCTCCGGGCATCGCCTCAGCGGCAAGGATCAGCAACGCAAGCGAGTCCGGGCCACCCGACACGGCCAGACCCAAAGGGCCTGCGCCTGCACGATCTTCCATAGGCCATAGCCGCTCCAACGCAGCGGTAAAGCGAGCGACAAGGGCCGGATCAGCGGAAAAGGCCACGGCCTATACGTTCCCCCGCGCGACCCGGATCAGCCCTCGCAGGTGACCCGGTTGCGGGTGGTTTGATACCGATCCAACAAGCGCCCGGTCGCGAGCGCGGGATAGGTGTCGCCAAACTCGGCCAAGGCGATACAAGCGCGGCGCGTATCGTCCCGTTTGATCATCGCGTCGGCCAAAAACAGCAACGAATCCGCAGCACGCGGCGCGGTGCGGTCGGTCTGGTAATTGCGCAGAAACCAGCGAGCGGCCTCTTCGGTCATCCCATCATCAAGATAAGCGCGACCCAATAGGTTGCGGCCATAAGTCGCGCGCCAGTGATCGGGATATTGGTCTAGAAAGGCGTTCAATTGCTGGCGCGCTTCGGGATAGAATCCAGCGTTCCACAGGCGAAAGCCATAGGAATATTCATCATCCGCAGGGTCTTCAGTTTGCGGTTTGGTGATCGCCTGGACGGCTGCAAGACGCTCGGCGGTCGGCCCCGTTGCGGTAGTCTCGGTTGCCGTCGCGCTGGGTACAAGCTCGGGCAGTTCAGAGACTTGAGCGCTGCTAGGCTCAGGCGTCCCTTGCGCCGCGCCCATAGCAGAGAGGTTCGTGTCCATCGCGGTTTGGTCTTCAGTCGCGTCTACGGCCACTTCAGTCACCGTCGCAGTCGCTTCGTTGCGCGCTTCGAGCTCCGCGACCCGGTCCGTCAGCTGGACGATCGTATTGCCGTTCTCTTCGGTGACACCGGTCAGTCGCTGAAGCTGAACCTCAATCGCGTCGAGCCGGGCGAGAATATCGGTCACGGCTGTTGTTGAAGGACCGCTGGTGTTTCGTGTGGTCGGAGCTTCGCCAGGGCGGATCTGCGGTTCGAAAAAGCGTTCATCGCCGCCGGGAAACACGTTGCGTTGCAGCGCGCGGATTTCCGCTTCAAGTTTACGCAGCCGCGCCTCGGAGACACCGTCCTGCGCAAGGGCCGGAGCGGGCGTGTTCACAAGCAGCGCGGGCGCCATGACCAAGGCGGCGAGCGCTTGCTTTGAACAAAGTGTGCGGGTGAGAGCTCGGATCATCATCGGTGGCCTTCCCTTGTAGAGCGCGTGGCTCTTCCTTTTTTGCGTTTCCCTGTGCGGCAGACCATGGCCCCGTCCGCCTGAACAACGCCCGAATCTGTGCCGAGCCCAAGCGGTCAAGTCGACCCCGGACTGTTACGAAAATGGTGGGAAAGCGCTGATCGGAGTCGCTGGGACGATCAATCGCCAAAGGATGGCCTCAGGCTAACCCCTCAACGCCGCCTTCAGCCGTCGGCGCGCGCGAGCAAAGCCGAGGCGGAAATCGGCGTGTCGCCCATGGTGACCGGCTCTTCGGAGAGCTTGGGCACTTCGCGCCCATCGATTGTGATCGCGAACGCGTCCGGGCGCCCGGTGTTTATCAGCGGGGCGATGGCGCTCGGTGGCACTTCAAACGTGTCGCCGCTTTCCATTTGCGCCTCGAACAGACGGTCGCCTTCCTCTTCGTAGAACCGGACCCAAACACCATCTTCCAACGCAGTAAAAATCACCTGACCATCGGGGTTGGCGGCGCCTTGCGGTGCGGGAGCCTCACTTGCATCGGCGATTTGCTCAGAAGGCGGGTCCGCTTCATCGGCTTGGATCGCGGAAAGCAACGAGGCAGGCCCCTCGCCCGCGCCATAATAGGTGCCCGCGAACGAAATCACACCGAGCGCAAAGATAAGCGCCGCGACACCACCGAAAATGGCCAACCCCTTGGACGGGAGTTTCGCCGGATCACCCGGTTCCATATCCTGCCCCATGGCCGACGAACGCGGCCCTGAATGGCTGAGCTGTTCGCGCACGAGATCCGCGATTTCTTTCTCATCGCATTCAACCGCGCGGGCGTAGCTGCGGGCAAATCCGATTGCGTATGTGCGCGCGGGCAAAGCGTCGAAATCATCCGCTTCAATCGTCTCAAGGTGGCGTTTGGGGATGCGCGTTTCCGCCGCAATCAGATCGAGAGTGAGCCGTTTTTCCTCTCGCGCAGCCTTCAGACGCGCGCCGGCGGTGGTCGGTTCGACCGCGCTGGCAGACGCCGCGGTTTCAACCGCTTCGGTTTCGATTGTATCTTCGTCTGCGCTCATGACCCGACCTGTGGCGACGCCCTCACTTGGCGCGAGAGCTTTGTTGTTTTTTGATTAAACACCACACAATCCTCCGCGCGCAACTAAGTCAAGGATTCGCTAGTGCATGCGCAAGGATTGACCCGGAATTTCGACCAATCGGTAAGAGCAATAGGCGGTTTGCTCCGATTCTGGCTAACAATCAGTCAATTTCAATCTCGCGTTCCTGCGCCCAAGCGATCAGGGCGCCGCGCAGGTTGATCGTGGGATCGCTGAGCCACGTCGTCATGGCCGCGTTGAGTTCGGTCAGATCGACGCGCCGCACCAACTCCTTGATCGGGCCCACGGCCGCAGGAGTGATCGAGAGGCGGCGGAAACCGATGCCGAGCAAAGCCAGCGCTTCGAGACGACGGCCACCCATTTCCCCGCAAACGCCCAAATTCACGCCGCTGCCGGTCGATCCTTGCACCACGCGGCGCAAGAAACGGATTATCGATGGACTAAGCCAATCGTATCGCTGCGCCAGTTTTGGGTTTGCGCGATCGGCGGCAAACAGGAACTGCGTCAGATCGTTAGTACCAACCGAAAGAAAACTGAGCTTGGGAAGCAGCAGATCAAGCACTTCCGCCAAAGCGGGCACTTCGAGCATCGCGCCAAAATGAATCGCTTCGGGACGCAGCTTCTTGTTGGCGCGCATCACTTCGAGTTGTTGGTCAAAGACGGCCTTGGCGGCGTCGAACTCCCACGGTTCGGAAACCATCGGGAACATGACATAGAGCGAGCGCCCAGCGGACGCTTCGAGCAAGGCGCGCGCCTGCGCTTTCATCAGCCCACCCCGTTCCAGACCCAAGCGCAGCGCGCGCCAGCCCATGGCTGGGTTTTCATCCTGGAGCGCAATGTCGGATGAAAGGTAAGGAACCGACTTGTCGCCGCCGATATCAACCGTGCGGAAAATTACTGGCTTGTCACCTGCCGCGTCGAGAACATCGCGGTACAGCCGTGTCTGCCGCTCGCGCTGGGGCAAGGTGGCCGAGACGAGAAATTGAAACTCGGTCCGGAACAATCCGACGCCATCCGCCCCAGTCATCGCCAGAGAGCTGATATCGTCACGCAGTCCCGCGTTCATCATCACCTGAATGCGAGTGCCATCGCGGGTAAAGGGCTCAACATCGCGAAGCTCAGCGTAAGCGGCCTGGCGCTCGCGCGATTTGGCGAAACGCGCCGCAAAAGCGTCCGCGACCTGCGCGCTGGGTCTAACGGTGAAGGTGCCAGCGGTGGCGTCGAGAAGGATCTCATCACCCTCAACCACCGCCGTGCGGATGCCGCCTTTGCCTTCGTTGGCGCGCCCCAGAACGGGCACCCCCATAGCGCGTGCGACGATGACCACATGCGCGGTCAGTGAGCCTTCTTCGAGGATCACGCCTTTCAAGCGCCGCTTATCGTATTCGAGCAATTCGGCTGGACCCAGATTGCGCGCGATAAGGATCGTATCCTTGGGCAACCCTTGCGAAGCGGCGGTGCCCAACTGGCCTGAAACGATCCGCAGCAGCCGGTTCGCTAGATCCTCTAGATCGTGCATCCGATCCGCCAGCAGCGCGTCGTCAATCTCGCGCATGCGCATCCGCGTGTGCTGTTGCACGCGTTCAATCGCCGCTTCGGCGGTGAGGCCGCTATCAATCGCTTCGTTGATGCGTCGCGACCAGCCTTCGTCGTAGGCGAACATTTTATAGGTCTCGAGCACCTCTTCGTGCTCTCCACCCTTCGCGCCGAATTCCGCCTGGTTGGCGAGAGTGTCGATCTGTTCGCGCATCCTGTCGAAAGCGCGGTACACACGCTGCCGCTCTAGCTCGATATCATCGGCCATCACTTGGCGGATCTGGACGCGGGGTTGGTGGAACACCGCCTGCCCTACACCCAACCCTGTTACCAGGCTCAGCCCACTTAGCGTTTGCGGCCCCGATTGCGATTCAGCGAGGCCCAGAGCGTCCTCTTCGTCGACCAGTTCCGCGTTGGTGATCAGTTCGGACAGAACCATCGCGGTGGTCTGCAGCGCTTCGATTTCGACCTCTTCGTAGCGGCGCGGCTCGACATGCTGAACACACAAGACGCCCACCGCGCGTTCGCGGTAGACGATGGGCACGCCCGCGAAGGAGTGGAATTTCTCCTCGCCCGTTTCCTCACGATATTGAAAGTCTGGGTGCGCGCGCGCTTCGGCCAGGTTGAGCGTTTCGACGTTGTCCGCAATCGTGCCGGTAAGCCCTTCGCCGATGGCCATACGCGTTACGTGCACGGCGGTCTTTTTCAGTCCGCGTGTCGCGTAAAGCTCCAACATCCCTTCGCGCAAAAGATAGATGGAGCACACTTCGCTCGTCAGCGCTTCGCCGATAATTTCGACCACGCGATCGAGTTTGGCTTGGGCGTGAAGACGCGAGGCCATCACTTCGTGCAAACTAGTGAGGATCTGACGGGCGGAATTTGCGGCGCTCATAGGCCCGTTGGTCTAGGCCCTTCGCCGAAAAAATCAAAGCGGTGAGTGGATCGGTGGGCGCGTGATTTGCGTCAAATTGGACGCTCTTCTTGCGCCCGACCAATTCAGTGGGCCGAATGCAGGGATCGTCGCGCTTAGTGTCGCGCGATCTCTTCCTTTAGCGCCAATTTGCGTTTCTTTAGGGTTTGGATAGTCGCCGCATCGGGCGATGGTCGGGCCATCTCTTCGCGCAATCGCTCTTCGATGCCGGCGTGTTTCGACTGGAGTGCATGGATGTGAGACGCGGTTCCTGTTGCCACCTGTGAACCGGTTTCGGATAGAGCCATATTCGTTCTCCTATGCAATCGGGGGACTGCCCCCGGGGAGCGACTCGGCGCAAAGCGGCCGTGCCGCATGGACAATGAAACACACATGACCCTCGCTTGCAAAGCGCTACAATCCCTTAACGCGATAGCTCTCATTCTTCGCGCGTCGAATTGAGGCTGCCAAGCCGTGCGAAATCGGTTAGACGCCGCGCGTAAGAAACGGACATCCGGGGATTGAAAAGCGCGTCATGAACGAAGCGGAGCTAGAGAAACGGTTGGAATTGTTGCGCTCTGAGCACCGCGATCTTGATGCGGCTATCGCGGCGCTCAGCGAAGCGGGCACGGAACGCGGCTTTACCGACCAACTCCAAGTCGCGCGGCTCAAGAAACGCAAGCTGCTCCTTAAGGATCAGATCGCCGTTATTGAAGACACGTTGTTGCCCGACATCATCGCCTGAAACGGCGAATTAGGCGCGTTGTGTGAACACGCTCTAATTGTCCCAGCAAGGCACGGACGGCCAATTTTTACGGTATAGTAACCATAGCCCGCTGGTGCGTTTCGCCCGGCTGGACTAGCTCTCTGCTGCGCCCTGTACACGCATCATGGAACGCAACTGAGTGAACCGCACGACGTCCCTTTCGCAGCCCATAATAGAGGCACTCTATACCGAGGCGCTGATCCTTGCGGATGAAGTGCGCGCGGTGTTTGCGCAAGGTACAGTCACGCCTGATCCGGCTCTGACCCGGCACGAAGACGCGATGACGCGGCTCGCTCTCTCGACCGAAGGGCTCAAAACCACCACGCGTGTTATGCATGTGCTCGCTTGGCTGTTAAACCAGCGCGCCTATTTCTCCGGAGAATTGACTGAAAACCAGGTGCGGCGGCACGGCGCTCTGCCGGCGGACAAACCGGCCGACGCCGAACAGTTGCAACGGTTGGAACCGACCACCCGTGAACTCATTGAAGAGACCGAACAATTGCATCGCCGGATCGCACGGCTCGACCACGCATGGCGGCAAAAGTTCGACATGAACACCTCCCCCGCGCGCGCGTTTCAGGAACGCATTGGTCGCGAGCTGGGGGCGTAACGCGCCTCCTAAGCTGCTGTAAGCGCCGTCTTCCAGCGCGCGAGACGTTCCTGCCGCACCGCGTCGTCCATACCGGGTTCAAATGTTGTCAGCTCGCCGCGCATCGCCGCTGCCGCGCTGGCCACATCATCGTAGAGCCCCGCCCCTACCGCCGCGAGCATGGCCGCGCCCAGCGCCGTCGTTTCGACAAAGGCCGGGCGCTCGACACGAACACCCAGAACGTCGGCAAGATCCTGCGCCATCCAGTCGTTGGCCGCCATGCCGCCATCGATGCGAAGCGTGCCCCAACCTGCACCATCGGCCGCGAAGGCTTCAGCCAGATCGTTCGTCTGATGCGCCATCGCTTCGAGCGCAGCGCGCGCCAATTCGGCCTTGCCGCTAGCAAAGGTAAGACCGCTGATCACACCGCGCGCCTCTGCCCGCCAATGCGGAGCGCCAAGCCCTGCCAGAGCCGGGACAATGGTGACCCCGCCGCTCGAGGAAATGGAACGCGCCAGTTCTTCGGTCTGGCTCGCCACCTCAACGACACCGAGTGAATCGCGGAGCCATTGCACAAGACTGCCCGCGACAAAGACAGAGCCTTCGATAGCGTAAGTGCGCTTGCCGTCCAGCTGCATCAAAACCGTGCCGAGCAGGCGGTTTTGCGACTCCGGAACGTTCGTTCCCTGATTAGTCAGCACGAAGGCGCCAGTTCCGTAGGTCGCTTTGGTTTCGCCGGGTTCCAAGCACGCCTGCCCGATGGTCGCGGCCTGTTGATCGCCGACAAGGCCAGTGATCGGAATGGCGCGGCCAAAAAGCGCCGTATCGGTTGCCGCAAGTGGGCCCGACATATCGGTGACGGTGGGTAGCGCGGACTTTGGCACTCCGAACAGGTCACAAAGCTCATCGCTGAACTGGGCGTCCTCAAGCCCCATCAACAACGTCCGACTGGCGTTGCTCGCATCGGTGATGTGCGTTTTGCCTCCGGACAATTTGAAGACAAGCCAGCTTTCAACCGTTCCAAAGGCAAGCGTCCCGGCCTCCGCCGCCGCTTTCACTTCGGGCACATTGTCGCACATCCAGCGCATCTTTGTCCCGGAGAAATAGGGGTCGAGCAACAAGCCGGTCGCCGCCTGAACCTGGGCCTCTTTACCGGCCTCGCGCAGCGCGGCGCAGAACGGTTCGGTCCGCCGATCCTGCCACACGATTGCCTTGGTCAGCGGTTCGCTCGTCTCCGTGTCCCACGCCACCACAGTCTCACGCTGGTTGGTGATTCCGATCCCGGCGATCATGGCCGCACCGCCCGCTTTGGGTATCACTTCAAGCGCGCATTTGAGCGTCTTTTCCCAGATTTCAGCGGCGTCGTGCTCGACCCAGCCCGCTTGCGGATAGCGCTGCGTCAGCTCTTGCTGCGCGCTGGAGACCAAAACGCCATCGCTGGCGAACAGCATGGCGCGCGTGGATGTGGTGCCTTCGTCAAGAACGAGGATGTAATCGGACATATTGGTGTTTCTCTCCCGTATACGCCGGATTGATAATCGGTCGCGCAGAGAGAGCAAGAGAACACGCACGCTTGAGGCGTACACGCACGCTTGAGGCGTAAAGGAATAACGCGCATAGTCGCGAGGATGGCAGGACTACCCCCGAAACCGTGGCCAACAGGCACCTCTGAGCTACTCGAACCGCTGGTGGCGCGCGTGCTCGCGCCCAACCCGTCGCCCTACACCTATACCGGCACGCAATCCTATGTAGTCGGCGAGGTCGATGGACCCGATTGCGCCGTCATCGATCCGGGGCCGAACGATCCGGCGCATATCGAAGCGATCCTTGCAGCGGTGGGCCACCGCGCGGTCACCGCAATCATGTGCACCCACACGCACCGCGATCACTCGCCCGCCGCCACGCCCTTGGCGGCGAAGACGGGTGCGCCAATGATCGGCTGTGCGCCGCTTGTTCTTTCCAGCGACCACCCGCGCGCGGACGAGGCTTTTGATGAGACCTATGAACCCGACCGCGTGCTTGAAGATGGCGAACAGATGCGCGGCACAGGCTGGACACTGACCGCTGTGGCCACGCCCGGGCACACGTCGAACCATTTGTGCTTTGCTTTGGAAGAGAGCGGCGCGCTGTTCACGGGCGATCATGTGATGGGCTGGTCCACCAGCGTCGTCATTCCACCTGATGGCGATATGGGTGATTACATGGCGAGCCTGGAAAAGCTGCAAGCGCGCGACGACAAGGTCTACCACTCGGCCCACGGCGCCGCGATCACCAAGCCGCGCCAATTGGTGCGCGGCATGATCGGCCACCGGCGCCAGCGCGAAAACCAGATTCTGCGCCTGATGGGCGAACGCGCCCGCCCCGTCGCGGAGTTCATTCCCGACATGTATAAAGGGCTCGACGAACGCCTGATCGGCGCGGCTGAGCTCAGCGTGACTGCGCATCTTATCGATCTGGAGCGCCGGGGGCTGGCGACAATGGATGGCGGGGTTTGGCGAGCAAACTGACGCCATGACGCCCAGCGCGCATCCGGACGATCCGCATTTTGTTGGTCGTGGCGGTTGGTTGAGAGCCGCCGTGCTGGGCGGCAACGACGGAATTATCTCTGTCGCCTCCCTGATTATCGGCGTGGCCGCTGCGACCCCTGACCCATCAGTCGTTGTCGTCTCCGGTGTGGCCGGGCTGGTCGCAGGCG
The DNA here is from genome assembly GCA_039033755.1 of Pseudomonadota bacterium. Classification (GTDB taxonomy): domain Bacteria; phylum Pseudomonadota; class Alphaproteobacteria; order Sphingomonadales; family Sphingomonadaceae; genus Erythrobacter. The sequence continues at coordinate 58,442 of JBCCBZ010000021.1, forward strand.
CGATGTCGATGGCCGCGGGCGAGTACATATCGGTTTCAGCGCAGCGCGATTCCGAACTGGCCGATGTAAAACGCGAAGCAACAGCGCTTGAGCAAATGCCCGAAGAAGAGTTTGAAGAACTTGTGGGGATCTACAAAGAGCGCGGCCTCAGCCATGAAACCGCGTGCGCCGTCGCACGAGAATTGACGGCGAAGGATCCGCTCTCTGCGCATTTGCGCGACGAATTGGGGCTAACGGATGATTTGACCGCGAAACCATTGCAAGCCGCCATCGCCTCCGGCTTCACTTTCAGCGTTGCTGCAGCTCTTCCCGTTCTGGCTGCGATCGCAGCACCGGATCCTTGGATAATTCCAGCCACAGTCACGGTCTCAGTCATCGCTCTTGCCGTACTGGGCGCTAGCGGCGCGCGGCTTGGCGGGGCCCCGGTTCTAGCGGCTGTGGTCAGGGTTGTTGGTTGGGGCATACTCGCAATGGTGGCCACCGCCTTGATCGGCTCGCTCTTCGGGATCAGCGTCTAGCGAGCCTTTAGCTTGGATAGCCCGCCTATTGCGCGCTGAGCCTTGCGCCCAGCTCCTGCACGCGCGCTGCGTTTACGCCCGCGTCGGAATAGCCCACGCGTGAAGCCGAACGCACCTGCACCGCATCTCCGGCATTACGAAACTCCACATCGTCGACAAATCCGAACAACGCGGATTTGAACTCGGCGGCGATGTAGTCCTCGCTTTGCTGGGTCACCGTGCCGCCCATCGCGCCGATTGTGGCCGGTATCGCGGCCCAGCTTGAAGCGGTCAATGGATCGACCTTTTTCTCTGCTGGCGTGCCTTCTTCACTGCTGACGCAATTGGGCGATCCGGGGCATGGCGCCAACCGCCCATCGGCAAGCCCGGGTGCCGAACCGCTTTGCGAGGACAGGCCGAGCAGGAAAAAGCCTATCGCGCCAATCGCGACAACAGCGACGCCGATAATGAGAAGAGATTTGAGCGCAGACATGCAGTGTTTCCTCGGATGTGGCCGGGTTCGAACCCGTTAAAGCGCGCCTTTGGCAAATTGTTCCGCCAATTGGAACTTCTGAATCTTGCCAGAGCCCGTCAGCGGGAATTCCTCCATCCAGACCCAATGGGCCGGCGTTTTTTGCGGCGACAGTCGCTCTCGGATGAAGGCTTTCAACTCATCATCGCTCGGGTGTTCGAAACCATCGGCAACGCGCAGGAAGGCGGCGACGATTTCGCCCCACTTTTCATCCGGCACGCCCGCGCAGGCGATCTCGGCGATGGCCGGGTGTTCCAGCAAAGCGGCTTCGATGTCCGCCGGGAAGAGATTTTCGCCCCCGCGAATAATCATCTCCTTCACCCGGCCCGTGATCTTAAGGTAGCCGTTCGCCCCCATCGTGCCCAGATCGCCGGTGTGGAGCCAGCCATCCTTGTCGATCGTTTCGGCGGTCGCTTTCGGGTTGTCGTTGTACCCGGCCATCTGATTGTAGCCGCGCATGCAGATCTCGCCCTGCTCTTCAATGCCGCAAACTGAGTTGTCGCCGGGCGACAGGATGGCGACTTCGATATGCGGGATCGGTTGCCCGATTGTCTCGGTCAGCAGACTGCCCGTATCGCTGGTCCATCCGGCGGTGATAGTGGGGTAGGTTTCAGTCTGGCCATAGACGATCAGGATCGGCACGCCGAAAACCTCCTGCGCGGCGCGGTTGAGCTCAGGCTGCACCATCGCGCCGCCCGAAACCACCGTTTGCACGCTCGACACGTCGGTGCTGGTCGCGCGCGCGGCTTCGATCACGGCGTAGATCATCGTCGGCACCCCGCCGAAGAATTCCGGCTTTTCACGCTCGATCAGCTTGGCGACCGCCACGGGATCAAACACCGATACCAGCAAGAGGCAGGCGCCGTGAGCGAAGCTGCCTAGCACATTGATCGCGCTGCCAGCGGTGTGGAACAGGGGAAACGGGCACGTGACCGTTGTTCCGGGTACGACGTCCCATCGCGCGAACAGGTCATGGTTGCTTTGGACCAGGCCGTGCTGATGCAGCAGCACCCCTTTTGGAAAGCCTGTCGTGCCCGATGTGTACTGGATCATCACGATATCGTGAGGCTCGGTCGGGCGCAATTTCCCGTCGCCCTCGCCCGCGAACAATTCGCCGTGATCCTGCATATCAATGATGAAGGCGCTGGCATCGCTTCCGGCGGCGGCTTCATCGACGACGGGTCGCAATGCGCTCCCGCGGACATGGGGTTGGTAATAGACCGCCTGTGAATTGGACTGTTCCAAAACATAGCGCACTTCGCGCACCGTGAACGACGGATTGACCGTCACCGCGGTTAGCCCAGCGAGCGCGGCGCCCAGCTCAATCAAAACCCATTCGGGACAATTACCGCCCATAATCGCGATCCGCGCGCCTTTGGGATGGCGCGACGCCAGCGCGCGCGCGCATCGTTCGGCGTCGGCAAGTAGTTCAGCGTAGGTCCATTCGCGTCCTATCGACCCGTCCGCAAGCGCTTCCCGCAAAGCCAGCGCATCGGGCCGTTCCTGCGCCTGTTCCCGCAGCATCTCTTCGATCGTGCGCTCGCGATATCGGTCATCGGGCTGCGCCGGGAAATAGGCCTCGGTAAGATTGAGTTCGTACATGCTTTTCTCCCCCCAAGCAGAACTACCACAGATCGCCTCTAAATCGCTCGCATTTTCGTGCATCAATCCCTAGATCGTGAGTAACAAAGTTATGCGAAACGGATTGCCGGGGATCACCGATGAGTTTTGAAACCAAAGTGCCAAGCGGGCAGGCGCTGCTCGACGAAATTGATCGTCTTCGCAAAGAGCGCAACGCGGTCATTCTGGCGCACTATTACCAGACGCCCGATATTCAAGACATCGCCGACTTTATCGGGGACTCTCTCCAGCTTTCGCAGCTGGCCGCGGAAACCGATGCGGATGTAATCGCTTTTTGCGGCGTGAAGTTCATGGCCGATACGGCCAAGATCCTTTCACCCGACAAAACCGTGGTGCTGCCCGATATGGACGCCGGCTGCAGCCTTGAAGACAGCTGCCCGCCCGAAAAGTTCAAGGCTTTCCGCGAAGCCCACCCCGATCATATCGCGCTGACCTACATCAACTGCTCGACCGAGGTGAAAGCCTTGTCGGATGTGATCGTCACCAGTTCGAGCGCGGAAACGATCCTTGAACAGATTCCGAAAGATCAGAAGATAATCTTCGGCCCGGACCGCCACCTTGGCGGCTATCTGTCGCGCAAGTTTGACCGCGAAATGCTGCTATGGCCGGGCGTGTGCATCGTCCACGAAGCGTTTAGCGAAACCGAGCTTTTGAAGCTGAAAGAACAGCACCCCGACGCGCCTATCGCCGCGCACCCGGAGTGCCCGCCCACCATCGTCGATCACGCCGATTATGTCGGCTCGACCAGCGGTATTCTAAAGTTCGCCAAGGAATTCGAAGGCGACACGCTGATCGTCGCAACCGAACCGCACATCATGCACCAGATGGAAAAGGCTCTGCCCGAAAAGACCTTCATCGGCGCGCCGGGCGCCGACGGAAACTGTTCGTGCAACATCTGCCCTTACATGGCGCTCAACACGATGGAAAAACTCTACGTCGCCTTGCGCGATCTGGAACCGCGCATCGAAATTGAGGAAGACCTGCGGGTCAAGGCCAAGAAGAGCCTGGATGCGATGCTGGAGTTGGCCAAAGGGACTGTGGGTCAAGGCGATCTGGGACGCGTGCTCTCCAAGACGGATGGGTAAGCCATCACTGCGACTTCTGGCGCTGGCCATGACCGGCCTCTTAGCCAGTGCGACTGCCGCGCAAGATCAAGCGACATCCAACTTCGCCAGCGTCGGTTTTGACGTCGCGACAGGCGATGAAGCGGCCTTCGCGCAATCGGTGATCGCTTTGGCCCAAGATTGCGACCTAATTCCGCTCGATGAAGACGACACCGTCTGCTTGCGACAAAAAGACAATGGCGGGCAGATCTGGATCGGCCTTCGTAATGTTGGGGGAGTCAATGAATTCGTCACCGCAAATCCCGGCTTTACTGGCCGAAGCGAATTCCCGGTGCAGGTCCAGGGCCTGCAATCTGATCCCAACTGGAAGCCGTTCGAAAACCGCCTGGCGGTCACCTTCTCCGACTACAACATCCCGCTGCTTGTGGAACTAGCTGACCCGCGCGAAGCCCCACGCTTTCGCGATCTGGCCGAACCGATTGAGCTTCAACTCGACCTCACAGCCTTCACCTTCAACCCCGAGATTTTCGAGGACGAGGCCGCGTTCGAGGCGGCGCAGGCGAACTTGGGCGAGGACGTGACCTACGCACCCGATTTCTTCATCCCTTCTGGCCTTTTCGGCGATGAGACGAGCGCCCGCGCCACCTTTGGCGGCGAAATCCTCGAAGCCGAGCGCGTGACCACGACGGACGGCGCCAGCCACTGGCGAACCTTGGTCCGCATCCAAGGCGGCGGGACGGTTAACGTCGTCTTCGACGATATCTGGCCCGAACTTCAACCCAAGCCCGGCCAACTGATCAGCGGCGCGTTCTGGCTAAGCGCGCAAGTTCCGGCGGCAGCTGAGTGAGCGCCGAACCAACATGATGCGTCGTCAACAGTGCTTATGTGACGAAGTGATGCGACCGAAAGAGCTGATCAGAAGCGCTTAACCTTCGCTGCGATTGGATCAGTAGTCTCGGGTTGAAAGCGAACAGAGCTAAGGAGTGCGCGCGTCACATGAGGCGACAAGCGAACACGGGAGTTTTCGAGTTCACTAAGCATGCGTTGATTTCGGAACCGCTTGGCGACACGCATCAGATTGGGCTCACCCACTTGCGAGGCCAAGACACCTAAGCCAGTTCCATAAGCGATAGCCTCCGCAAGCTCCCAAGCCCCTTCTGAGACGGTGGGGAGGCCGACACCTACAAGGGCTGCGCTGAGTGTCATGCTGACATTGATGGCTAGCGCCCGACCTCCCATCGGTTCGCTTCCGACGAAGTGATTTGCAAGCGCTTTTTCATACTGGTGGGCGAAGTCAGCAGCTTCTTCCAAGGTATACTCCCCTCTGGAAAATGCTCTCATGAACTTCTGGAAAGCCAGCTTCCGCTTCCCAATTTCGGTCTGTGGATCGACAACCTTCGCCAAAGCCTGTGGCGAAAGTGTTCGAACGAGATCTGGCCGACCCATCAGAGGCAGTTCACCATCGATCTCTAGAACGCGTTCATCCACAGCGAGCATATCATCGAAGGCTCGCGAAAGGCGTGTCTCAGCAACGATCGCTAAGCCATCTTCCCGGTACTTAGAGTCGAGTTGGATGCCGAAGTTGAAATGGTAGATCTCGTTCGCAAGCCCCATCAATTCATTGACGTAGGGTTCGCTCCTGTCTTTTGGAAGCGTTTTTGCCGTTTCAATCACCGCGTCTTCGAAGTGCGTTCGTGCTCCTGACGTATCCTTCGCTAGACGCTCAGCGACACGCGACAGCATCCGGATAGTTTGATCGGCATACTCGACATTCAGTCCAAGAGATTGAAACCCTTTTTGCTCAACACTGGCCACACAGTTCTCGACAAGGAGCCGAAACCCATCGCCCATGTCGACGCTTGGCCATCGATAGCAGTTTCGATGAAAGAGCAATTTGTCTCCCAACTCATCGAGAGTGGAGATTAACCGCTCACTATCCTCGCCTGACATTTGCTCGGCGAAAGAGCTTATGTTTTGTCGAGCCATTTCCGCCGGCATGCGACTAAGCTCATTAGGGTTGGAAACCCGCGTTAAAACCTTGATGAACTCGCTTTCGATCAACCCCGCTAAAAGGCTTTCCTCGCCCTTCATAAGGTCGGCACGCGCCAACGGATGATTGATCAAATACCCATCGTTGATGAGCATGGGAGTGCCAAAGAGAACATGATCAATGATCGTGTCATTCAGAAAATCAGCACCAATCGGAATGCCGCTCCACGGATAGCGCAAAACGACATCATCGATCGTTCCGATATAGGTAAAAGTATCCGATTCTCGCGCTCGCTTTTGTTTCACAATACCTTTAATATCAAACAGGGATGGGTTTTGACAGCAAGAATGCGTGCAAGCGCCTTCTAATAAACAATGTATACTTGTTCTCAGCGAGGGTTTTGAACCACGCGCGCGGCGACGAGCGCCGATCCGAGCAAAACCATCCCCATGATGTCCAGCGGTCTCAGAACCTCATCGAACACCGTAAAGCCTATCACTGCCGCAATCGCGGGTTGGGTCAACAGCGCCAAGCCTATCACCAAGGGCGAAAAATGGCCGAGCGAATAGACCAGCAGCCCCTGCCCGATCAGTTGGCTCGTCACGAACAGGACCAAAATTGGTGTCCAATCGCTGGGCCAGACGGGCTCCCCCAAGGCAAGCGACATGGCAAGCAGGACCGGGCAGGCAAAGACGCTGACCCATACGAGCAGGCTCCACGATCCGAATTGGCCGCGCGCGCCTTGCAAGGTGAGCAAATAAACCGCGTAGAGTAGTCCCGCCGTCAGACAGAACAGATCGCCCAGCAGACTGGTGGTCGAAATCTCCAGACTGCGCCCCATCAGGATCGCCGCACCGGACAGAGCCAGAACGATCGCCAGCCACTCGGTCCCCTTCGGCAGCGTGCGGGCAATCAGGAACCCCCAGAACAGCAGCACAATCGATCCCGCGTTGCCAAATAAGGTCGCGTTGCCAAGCCGTGTCATCCCAATCCCGATATGCCAGCTGGCCAGATCGCCCGCGAATGCCACCGATCCCAACGCCACCAGCGCCAACGTCTTGGTCGGGATTCCGGTCAGCTGCTGCTTGGCCAGTCTCGCGAACACGACGAGGAATGGCAGCGCCAGAAACATGCGCCAGAACGCCGCGCTTACCGGGCCAGTATCGTCTCCAGCCAGCCTAACCATCCACGGCCCCAGGGCCAGCGCGAAATTCCCGCCCAACAGAGCAACGAAGAGCACGACCGCGCGCAAGCCAGATGGGCGTCCAACAAGATTGTCTTCATGCGCTACAGCCTTTTCCATGCTTGCGCCCTAGCCATGCATCGCCCAAGTGCAATCGGAAAGAATTGCACATATCTCAGTGTACAATTGCAACTCGACATCTCAGGGAGGATTACTCTTGCAACACGAAGCTTTGTTCCGGCCGCTGACCATGGGTGCGCTTGAAGCAAGAAACCGTATTTTCATGGCACCTCTCACGCGCGGGCGCGCCGCGAAGCCGATGTTCGTGCCAAACGAAATGATGGGCACCTATTACAAGCAGCGCGCGGGGGCCGGCATGATCCTGACCGAAGCGACCGGGATCAGCACCGAAGGCCTCGGCTGGCCCAGCGCGCCGGGTATCTGGAGCGATGAACAGACCGAAGCGTGGAAACCCATCGTCGAAGGCGTGAAAGAAGCCGGCGGCCTGATCGCCATGCAGCTGTGGCACATGGGGCGCATTGTGGCTCCGTATTTTCTGGGCGGCGAGCGCCCGCTTTCGGCGAGCGAAACCAAAGCGCCCGGCGAAGCGCACACACCCGAAGGCCGAGTGGAATACGCCGTCGCGCGCGCCATGACAAAGGATGACATCAACCGCACCATCGACGATTACCGCCGCGCGGCAGAGAACGCGAAGAAGGCGGGCTTTGACAGCGTCCAGCTGCACGGCGCAAATGGCTATCTGATTGACCAGTTCCTGCGTGATGGCACCAACCACCGTGAAGACGAATATGGCGGCAGCCCGGAAAACCGCACCCGCTTCATGCGCGAAGTGCTCGAAGCCATCGTCGATGTTTGGGGAGCTGATCGCGTTGGCATTCGCCTCTCTCCAAACGGCGACAGCCAGGGCACCGACGACAGCAACCCGCCCGCCACGTTTGGCGCGGCGACCAAGGTTATCGAAGAGCTGGGCCTTGCCTATCTCGAACTGCGCCAGCCGGGCCCTGAAGGCACTTTTGGTCAGACCGACGTGCCCAAGCAGGACAAGCTGATCCGTGGCCTCTATTCGGGCGCGCTGATCCTGAATTCGGATTACACAGCTGGCGAAGCCGACGCGGATGTCACCAGCGGGCGCTGCGACGCGGTCAGCTTTGGCCGTCCGTATATCTCGAACCCGGACCTCGATAAGCGCGTCGCTGTCGGCGCCCATTTCAACCCGAACAAGGATGTACCCAAGAGCTGGTACTTCCCCATTCCGGAAGGGTATATCGACTACCCGACTTTGGTCGAAGAACAGGCCGCCGCGTGAAGCGGCAAAGCTGAGTTTATCCGCGCGGCGGTGCCGGAGGTTCCGGCGGCGCTGGCGTTGGGGGCTCGGAGGAGGTGTTCGAGATGACAGTCGACGTTTCGACCGTGGTCTGCGCTCCTCCCGCGCCAGCGTTTGAGGTCGTGACCGTCGTCTGGCGACGCATAGTGGGCGAAGTGGATTCCAGCGCTTCGAGCGGGATCATTGCGTCGTTGATCGTACCGCCTTCGACATCGCCTGTCGCTTGGCCGCCTTGCTCGGCCGCGCCGGGCTCTTCTGGGACGGCGGCCTCTTCGCTGCACGCGGAAAGGCTCAACAGCAACGCTGCGCTTAAAAGCCAGATTGTCTTCATGTCTCGCAACTCCCACGTCCTGTTTTGTCCAGCGCATCAAAGAAACACTGAGCGCGCGCCATCAAGGCCGCGTCCCATTCATTCGCGCTGATATTCTTACCCAGTCGCGCCAGGCTGGTGACGCCAAATTCATCGATGCCGCAGGGAATGATCCCGCCGAAATGCGAAAGGTCAGGGTCAAGGTTCACCGAAAAGCCGTGCATCGTGACCCAACGACGCACCCGCACGCCAATCGCGCCGATCTTCGCCTCGCGGCCGTCAATGTCTTTGGTCCAGATGCCGACGCGGCCATCGACTGCCCAGCTTTCGACGCCAAAGTCAGAGAGCGTTTCGATCACCCAGCCCTCGATCGAATGCACAAAGCATCGCACATCCTTGCCGCGTTTACCCAGGTTGAGCATGGTGTAGCCCACGCGCTGCCCCGGTCCGTGATAGGTGTAGCGCCCGCCCCGTCCGGCCTTGACCACTTCAAAGCGCGGATCGACCAATTCGGCCGGATCGGCGCTGGTCCCGGCGGTGTAGACGGGCGGGTGTTCAAGCAGCCAGACTTGCTCGAGCGCCTCGCCAGTGTGAATTGCACCGTTGCGCGCCTCCATCGCGGTCAAGGCGTCGGTGTAGGGCACTGGTGCGGACGCCCGCGTCCATTCGACCGAGCCGGCGTCGACATATAGAGTGTCATCGTGCGTAGGAGCCGCTGCGCTTGCCATACGTGTTGGGTGGGGGCATTGGCAGCCCAGATCAAGAGCCAAGGCGAAATTTGAGGGGTCAGGCAAAGGCTGTGGCGGATAAACAACCCAAAGCGAACGGAACGAGAGCGCCGCTGGACCTTTCCGCGGTCTGGAGCCGCGGGATTGCGCTGCTGCGCGACAACGCGCAGTTAATCGCCGTCTTGGCCGGTCTGTTTGTGTTGGTGCCCAATGCCGCGCTGCAATTCACCCTGCCGCCCGATGGTGAGATGGAAGGGCCACTGAGCGTCATGTTCGACGCGACAGCAAGCCGCGCCATGCAGGAAAAAGCCGCGCAAACCATGGGCGAGCTGATGCAACCCTTCATCCTGTCGGCGGGCATTGCTTTGGTGATCAGCCATGTCGGTTACGCCGGGATTGTCGCGTTGATCAGCAAAGGTCGTCCAACTGTGGGCGAAGCGCTGCTTCAAGCCGCGCGTGTCATTCTGCCGCTGATGATTGCGCTGATCGTCACCCTGGTATCGATCTATATCATCCTCCTGACGGTCCAATTGGTCCTGAGCCCGCTTGGACCGGAGCCCGGCGCCTTTCTTGGAGCGATCATCGGCGTGCTGACCATGTTTTACGCAACCGCCAGGCTGGCTTTGACCTTGCCGGTAATGGTGATCGAGGGAGAGCTGAACCCGTTCAAGGCGCTGCGGCGATCGTGGCAATTGACGGGGATTAGCCCCAGCAACGTGTTTGGCTTCTGGATGATCATGGCGGTCGCGTGGTTTGTGACGTTGATGGTCCAAGGCCTGATTGCGCTCGTTGTCGATGGTGCGCTGGGCAGCGGGTCGACCGCTGCCCTGATCCAAGGCTTGATCGGTGGCCTGTTCGCGATGGCTTGGGGCGCGCTTTACAGCGCTATGGGTGTCGCGATGCATGGGCTTTTAAAGCGGCGCGATCCGGCGGAAATTGCCTCCGATTTTGACTGATGCGGCGTAGGCGCGGATAGTATTGGCTGATATGCGCGATTGAACGCGTGCGCGCTCTGGCCTAGCGGTCTGCGCATGGCCGACGCGGATCCTCAAACCAAAGTTGAAAGCGCTCAAGCGCAGGCGGGCGGCGGGGCCATATCCAATGGACGTATGGCCTTGCTGTTCACGGTCATGCTGGTGACAGCGGCCGGGAACACCGCAATGCAATCGGTGATGCCGTCGATTGGCACGGCGTTGAAGGTCGAGGATTTTTGGATCAGCCTTGCCTACAGTTGGTCGGCGCTATTGTGGGTGACCTGCGCTCCGATCTGGGCGCGCCGTTCCGACCAGCGCGGGCGCAAGGCGATGATGGCGCTGGGTCTCGTCGGCTTTATCACATCGATGGGCCTGTGCGGATTGGCGCTGTGGCTGGGGCTCAGCGGTTATTTGGGCGCGCTCGCCACGCTTATCACCTTTGCCGCCGCGCGCAGCCTGTATGGCCTGTTTGGAAGCGCCGCCCCGCCCGCGGTGCAAGCCTATGTCGCCGCGCGCACACCACGATCCGAGCGGACCAATGCGCTTTCGCTCATCGCGTCGAGCTTTGGCCTTGGCACCGTGATCGGACCGGTGCTCGCGCCACTTCTGGTGATCTCGTATTTCGGGATTGGTCTGACCGGGCCGTTTATCGGTTTCACACTGGTCGGAGTGGTCGCTCTCACCCTGCTGCGACTGCGCCTGCCCGATGATGAACCGCAATTCGCCGCGCGTGGGCAGGCGGTGGCCTATTCGGGAGGTTCGGACGCTTCGACAGAGCCCGATGAGGATTACGAACCGGCTAACGAGCGCAACCCCGGGCGGCTGAGCTGGTTCGATCCGCGCCTGCGCGCCTGGGTCTTGGCGGGACTGGTCGGCGGCCACGCGCAGGCGATGATCATGGGTATCGCCGGGTTCCTTGTGCTGGATCGACTGGGCCTGCGCGGGTCGCCCGAAGAGGGCGCGACTCTGGTGAGCCTTGTGCTCGTATTTGGCGCGCTCGCGACCTTGCTGGCGCAATGGGGGTTGATCCCACGCTTTCGTATCGGACCGCGCGCGGCCACTTTGTCGGGCATGGCCGTGGCGGCGCTGGGCACCGGCATTTTGGGGGTCGCAAGCGATGTCTATTCGCTTTCGCTCGGCTTTGCGATCGCGTCGCTCGGCTTTGGCCTGTTTCGCCCTGGAACCACCGCCGGCACCTCGCTTTCCGTCACCCGCGCCGAGCAGGGGCAGGCCTCCGGCATTGTCGCCAGCGTCGCGGGCGCGAGCTTTATCTACGCTCCGGCGGTTGGCGTGTGGCTCTACAACGTCCACGCGCCGACATCGTTTGGCCTTATCGCGTTGTTTTGCGCGGCTGTGGTGATCTTTGGCTGGCGCGGA
>JBCCBZ010000022.1:0-68938 GCA_039033755.1 Pseudomonadota bacterium
CAAAATCGCTTCCATACCCGCTTGCGCGTCCGCGCTGCGCATCACCACTTCGATCACCGATAAACCGCCCGACGCAAGCGCCTTGGCCGTAGCAACAGCGCGCGCCGCGTCGTTCTCACCGATCAGCGGTACAACCGGAGCCGCTGAAAGGCGCGTGGTAAGGTCATCGCTCATGTCGCAATCCGTGCATCAAGAAAAGTGGGAGCCATTATGGAAGTTCGCTGCCCGGCGGAAAGCGGCGACCACGGGCAAACAATGTGTCGACGATTGAGTGTATCCGGTTCATCCGGTCAAGACGCTTGGCGGCCAGGTCGTGGTCCTTAAAGGGCCAAGTCTCCAGCTTGTCCGAATACTCGTCCAGAAAGCGGATCGAGGTTTGCAGACCGCGCCCATCATCGAGCTGATGGTTCCAAAGGTCCTCGCCGACGCATTCCCCAATCGTGGCCAAGCGGCCCGCCCCCCCCATCAGATAGTTGGAATAGTGCCAGCTGCGCGTGCGTTTTAGTTCAGCGATGAACCGGCCTTGCTTGTCCATCTGTCGCGCCAGCCTGTACTCAGGGAAATTGCGCGCGACGTTCGCCGTGACGCTGTCGATGCCGGCGAAAAGCGCAAAATGGGCAAGGTAGAAGTCATAAAAGACGCCGTGATTGTTGGTCTTTCTCATCTCGGCTGCGCCGTTCTCGCTTGTCGCCATCCATTTGGCGAACTGCGCAAACCAGCTTTTGAGCCTTTGGTGTTCTTGATCCGACAGAGCCCCTGACGGCGCGATCAGGCCCACGGCCTCAATCACAGTAGAAAAGTCCGAAGCCTCGATAATTCCTTCACCGCGCCCGTTGACCCGGCCCGGTATGCCCTGAGCGAAATCCATGTTGGGGGACATGCGAGTGGCGGGATCAAGAAACCAGGCGCGCACCAAAAGCGCGGCGTGTTGAGCAAAGCGGTCATCGCCTGTTAGGTAATAGCCGACAGACAACGCCTCCATGTCGGCGCCCAATTGGGTCAAGCGGTTCTTATCGAAATTAGGGCCATTGCGCTCCGGGTTCACCTCGCCATCGCGGCGTTTGTAGGGAAGGCCATCCTTTTTGCCCCTATCTGGCCACCAATATGGTCCTATCGAAGTGTAGTCGTGAGCCGTAGCGCCGGGGACCAGCGCGCCTTTGTCGGTGACTGAATAGGGCCCGCGTTTGAGCGCCTTCCCAGCCTCCGTGATCGCGCCCTTACGGCGATCTTTATCCTCTGCGATCGCCTCAAGCCATTGCGGGCGCCAAAGGAATGTGCGCCGCCCCGCAAAATCAGGTGCATATCCATTCGAGGCCTGGCATTGATACGCTGGGTTTTGGGAGGGTGCGATCTGAGAAGATGCGACGGGTTGCGCGGATAGCGTCGAAGACACAAGCGCAAAGACCGCAGCTGCGGCGAGCGAAATAGTCCGCTTCGAAAGTCCAAACATAGGGGTGAGCTACCGTGCGAGCCAGCCGCCATCGACGGCGAGCACATGGCCTTGCACATAGCGGGCAGCGTCCGAGGCGAGAAAGACCGCCGCGCCGGCCAGATCATCCGGCTCGCCCCACCGGCCAGCCGGAATCCGTTCGAGGATTTGGCGATTACGGGTTTCGTCGGCCTGCAAAGCGGCGGTGTTATTGGTCGCAATATAGCCCGGCGCGATCGCGTTGACTTTTATGCCTTTGGACGCCCACTCATTGGCGAGCAATTTGGTCAACCCGCCAACGCCGCTTTTCGAGGCCGTGTAGCTCGCCACGCGAATGCCGCCCTGAAAGGTTAGCATGGACGCGATGTTGATGATCGATCCACCCCCGGCCTGCGCCATGTGCCCCCCAGCGGCCTTGCACAAGAAGAAGAGAGTTTTGAGATTGGTGTCGACCACAGCGTCCCAATCATCCTCGGTAAAGTCGAGCGCGTCGTTGCGCCGGATGATCCCGGCGTTGTTGACGAGGATGTCGAGCCCTCCAAGTTCACCTACCGCTTCGGCGACAATCCGCTCACACGGCTGGGTCGTCGATAGGTCCGCTGTGATCGTAGTGCAGCGCCTACCAAGGTCGCCGATCAAGCTTGCCGTTTCGCTCGCGTCGCTGCGGGCGACCAGCGCGATATCCGCACCAGCTTTAGCAAGACCAACCGCGATCCCCTGCCCTATCCCGGTGTTCGCTCCAGTCACGACGGCGACCTTGCCGGTCAGATCAAACATTGTGTGAGACATGCTGAGCCTCACAATCCGCGAAGATAGGCGCTGATCTCTTCATCCTTTGAGTTCGGATAGAACAGCTCTGCAAATTTCTCGCCGGCGATTGCGCTCTTGAGAAGGTCTTGATCGACCCGCTTCAGCACGGTGAGCATATCGTGACAGGCCGCCGCCTTCATATCGGCGATAACACCGCGATTGGCTTTCATCACAGCCGCGCGTTCTTTCGGATAGCCAACGCCGGGCTCATTCTCGAAAATCTTGCGGTAGCAGTCTTCCAGATTTAGCTCAGCGGCCCAGCCAAAGCCTTTTGCGTATGGCATCGACATGCAGTTGCCTGCGTTGATTTGACTGAAAAGGAACGCGTCGGTCGGATCGATAACCAAACCGCAGAACACACCCGGCATGGAATTGCACGCCAGCATTGAACCCATGCCTGTACCGCATCCGGTCACGACAAAATCAACCGCACCCGAATTGAGAAGAATGCCCGCCAAAAGCCCGTTCATCGGATAGGTCAGCGCCGCTTCGTCTTCGGGCGAATACATGCCGAAATTCAGCACTTCATTACCAAGAGGTTCAGCCACATTTCGAAGCGCGGTTTCAACAATCGGGCTCTTGGCCGCTTGGCTGTTTTCGATAATCAGGCCGATTTTCATGGTTCGTTTCCCTCTACGCCACGCCTTGGAATTCGGCGTGATAATCCCGTTATGATGAGATTTAGGTAACCGGTGTCATTGGCGGATGCAAGGGCTTCTTGAGCCCTTGCTCAGATGAATTGCCTATGACGCCTTAGGGGGGATTACCGACGTGCGCTCGATCAATTCGGAGGGCAGTTGCCAACGCGCGGCGGTTTCCTTGTCGTCCCTCGCTATCAGCTTGCGTGCCGCCATTCGCGCCATCTCGACAATAGGCCAGCGCACGGTCGTCAAAGCGGGCCAGATATGGCTGGATAAGGGCGTATCATCGAACCCTATCACGGAGAGGTCTTCGGGAATAAGCAAGCCGCTGCGGCGCGCGGCAATGATAGCGCCGATCGCCATTTCATCGTTGCAGGCGAAAATCGCAGTGGGCGGGTTTTCCAAATCAACAAGCGACTGCCCAGCCTCAACTCCCGATTCAAACGTATAGCGCCCCGGCCTCACCAGTTCAGGGGCAAGCGCTAGCCCCGCCTCCGCCAGTGCTTCCTCAAATCCTGCCCTGCGTTCGCGCGGAGAAGTAAAACCCTCAGGCCCTTCGATCAGGCCGATCCGACTGTGTCCCTTCGCGATCAGATAGGACACCGCCTCGCGAACGGCCTCGCGATCGTTTGAACTGATGGTGTGCTCGGCAGCGCCCAGTTTGATGGAGCCCATGCGAATGTAGCCGCAGCCAAAGTCCTCACAGATCTGAGCCACGGCGTCGTCTTCCGAAATTGGTGGCAGCAGCACGAGGCCATGAGGGCGATGCCGTTCAAGAAAGGCGCGAATATTATCATACAGATCGGCCGATGTGCGGTCGACAGGCTGCACCATCAATCCGTACTCAGTGCCCTTCAATTCATCGAGAATACCTTGTTGGACATTCACAAGAAACTGCGCGTTTGGATTGTCCAGAATAACAGCGATTATGAAGTTGCGGCTCAGCGCCAAAGCGCGGGCCTGCAAGCTAGGTACAAAGCCAATATCTTCGATCACGGACTGCACTTTTAAACGGGTCTTTTCGCTCAAAAGAGGAGAATTGTTGATCACGCGGCTGACCGTTTTCTTCGACACCCCCGCAAGGCTCGCAACGTCATTGATAGTCGGCTTACCGGTCTTCACGTTGGCTCATTCCTTCTTCTGGCCGAGCCTATGCCACCGAAACGGTCAATGGCAAAGTGCCTCAGAACAAGGAAGGCAGCGCCAGAGAAAGCGCAGGGACAAAACTAATCAGAACAAGCGCGACAAGCAGCGTCAAATAGAACGGCCAGATGGTTTTCACCATGTCAGGCAAGGCGATCTTGCCAACCGCCGATCCCACGAACAGAACCGAGCCCACAGGCGGAGTCACTAGGCCGATGCCAAGATTGAGCATCATGATCACTCCGAAATGCACCGGGTCTATCCCTGACGTGATTGCGACGGGCAAAAATATCGGAGTGGCGATCACGATCAGCGGCGCCATGTCCATAAAGGTGCCTAGCAATAGCAGCATAACGTTTATGATTATCAGCGTCATGATCGGGTTGTCCGTCATCGCTCCGATCAGCGCAGCCAGAGCGGCGGGCACTTCAAGCAGAGCCAGAGCGAACCCGAAAGCGGTCGCTGCCGCGATGATGAAAAGCACCATGGATGCGGTTCGAACCGATTTCTGGGCGGCTTCGACAAAGCCATTCCAACCCAGGTTGCGATAGACGAAAGTCCCGATCAGCGCCGTATAGACCACAGCAATGGCCGAGCTTTCCGTTGGCGTGAAAACGCCGCTTAGAATGCCGCCCATGATAATGATCCCGGTCATCAATCCCGGCACCGCGTAAACCACGGAAAGCGCGAACGCGCGCCAGCCCGGGAAACGCCCGCGTGGTAGGCCCCGGTGGCGAGCGACCAGCCACGCGGTCAGCATCAACATGGACCCGGTCAACACACCGGGTAGAATTCCTGCAAGAAACAGGTCGCCGATCGACACGCCGATGCCAGACGCGGCGGAATAGATGATCATGTTATGCGAAGGGGGGATCAACAAGCCGACAATCGCGGCTGTGACCGTGACGTTGACCGCGTAATCCTTGGGATACCCCTTTTCTTCCATCAGCGGCACCATGCTTGACCCGATGGCCGAAGCGCTGGCGATGGCAGAACCCGACACCGCGCCGAACATCATCGAGGCGCCGACATCAACGAGACCAAGGCCACCGCGCACTCGCCCAAGACCGGCATCCGCCATCCGCACCAGCCGCTCGGCAATGCCTGCGCGGTACATCAGATCGCCGGCGAAGATGAAAAACGGGATTGCCATTAGAGCAAAGACGCTGATCCCCGACGCCATGCGTTGAACCGCAACAACGAGCGGAATATCAATCACTAGGAAGGTGGCGAGCGCGGCCCCCATCAGACAAAACGCAACTGGAACGCCCAGCGCCAACAGCACAAACAAGACACCGAAGAGAACCAAGATCTCCATCAGCCTGGCTCCTTCAGACGCATACGAATGCGACCGATCGAAAACATTATCGTCAAAAGGCCGGCGAACGGTATCGGCAAGTAGGCAATCCCGCGGCTTATACCGAGCGAGGGCACCACGAAATCACGCACCAACCACGCCAGTTGCGCCCCATAGACCAGTAAAACCAGGCCAAAAACAGCGACAAGTGCGTGAATGAAAATACGTAGCCTGCGCCTGAGACTGGATGAGAGCCGCTGCTCGAGAATTTCAATGCGTATGTGAAATCGCTCCCAAACACCGGCGGCTGCGGCGAAAAAGACGTACCAGATCATAAGGATCATAGCGGCTTGTTCCGTCCACGAGGGACTGGAATTGAGGACGAATCGGCCAAAGACCTGCCAGCTGATGACGCCCACCATCGCGATCAGCCCAACCGCGCCGATCTTGACGAGCCAGTTGGACACGCGCTCCATTATACGCCCACAGTCCGCAGCGCCAAAACACGTTCGAGCAGTTCGCGCTGCTGCGCGTTATCGAGCGAACGGTCCCACATGCCGGTCATAGCCTTAGCGAAGGGAGCTGGGTCCACTTCGTTGATCTCGACCCCATCGCCCATCACGATGGTGCGGCTGCGCTCGACCTGCTGATCCCATAAGGTGCGCATATACGGGACAGACGCCCTGGCTGTCTCGCGCACCGTTTCCTGATCGGACGGTGAAAGCTTGTCCCAGCTGATCTTCGACATCACAAACACTTCGGGCGCAAGCAAATGGTTGGTGAGACTGTAATAGCGCGCCACTTCGAAGTGTTTGCCGCTTTCGAAACTCGGCCAGTTATTCTCCGCGCCATCAATCACGCCTTGGGCCAACGACTGGTACACCTCATCCAGCGGCATCGGGACCGCATCCGCGCCCAGCGATTGCACCATGGATACATAAAGATCTGACCCCGGAACGCGCAGCTTTAGTCCGCGCATATCGGCGGGTTCGTGGATGGGACCACGGGTGTTGTAGAACGAGCGCGACCCGGAATCGTAGAAGCACAGCCCAATCAGCCCGTGAGGCTCCAATGAAGCAAGCACCTCATCGCCTACCGGCCCGTCCAGCGTCGTGCGCATATGGCGCGTCGATTCAAACAGAAACGGAAGCGCTATCACCTTGGTCAGCGGCTCAATCGAATTGAGCGGAGCTAGGTTGACGCGGTTGAAATCAAGCCCGCCAAACGTCGTGATTTCCAGAGTGTCACGCTCGTTTCCCAACTGCCCGCCAGCAAACATGTTTAGCGAGAGTCGCCCTTGTGTCTTGCGGGAAAGCTCTTCGCCGAACCTCAGTACCGCCTGCACTGTAGGATAGCTCAGCACATGCGTGTCAGCGGAGGTAAAAGCGTTACTCAAGCGCGGCGCGCAACCAGCAATTCCGAAAGCCGAGGCGGCGATCCCCGTGGCTAGCAATGCGCGTCGAGACAGGGTGGTACAATCACTGGTCATACAAACGGTTGCTCGGGCACCAATTCGATTTCAAGAGTGCCCCAAACGCCAAAGTGCAATGTTGAACACGCGCCACACGCCGCATCGTGCACGCCTGTAATGGCACCGGTTGATATGAAAGTCCCGGCAGGCAAGGCGAACCCTTCCTTCTCAGCCAAACCGCAAAGAAACGCGCGCGATCGTGTAACCGCTGATGGTAGGTCGTTCACCGTCTTTTCACCCACGATTTCAGCATCGATCTCGGTAGTGACCGGCACGCTCACACCGTCCATTTGCATCCAATTCGTAATCTCAGGGCCCAGCAAAAGTCCGTTATTGTTGCCAAAGTCACAAACCACCGCGAGGGGTCCTACCCCATTGATATCGACAATCGGGCTGCTTGCAATCTCAGCGCCAATAAAGACGCGGTCCTGGTCTGGCGTGCGCCCCATCATCATGATGAACTCCGGCTCGATTGCAGCGAACCCATCTTTGAAAACCGGCATTGATGTCCGCTCACCCGGAACGGCACGAAAGAAGCGCCGGGCATAGATCGGACCGGAGAGGTAGTCCGCGCCCAGCGCTTCCCGGTGAATCGGCGGAATTCCGCCGACCTTCCAACCGATCACTTGGTCAGGCCATTGCCCACGTGACAGCGCCTGCACTTTGTAAGCTTCATCCAAACCGGCGGGCAAAGCTCCCGGAAAACGCGCCAGCGAGCCCGCGTTGCGGCGCTCGCGAACGATTGCGCGAGAGATAGCGCGCAATCGTGCCGAACTGGAGGCCGGATCAGTTCCCATATCGCTAGTCCCAGCAACTAGGGATCAAAACCGGAGCCGCGCACCGACATAGTAGAGCGGACCGGATATCTCGGTTTGCGAACGGCTATCGGGCACAGGGCGGAACTGGCGGTTCGGCTCATCGAAGATGTTCAACGCCTGCAGGCGCAACTGGACGTTTTTCGTGACGTTGTAGAACGCGGAGAAATCGACAAAGTCCTGCCCCGCGTTGAAGCGGTTCGTCCCCTGCCTGAAGGGGCGGAAGAAGCCAGAACGGTAGCGATAGGCGACACGCGCAGAGAATGGCCCTGAGTCGTAGAAGACATTCGCGTTGACCGTGTGACGCGACGCGCCGCGAATACCAGCGGGTTCGGTGAAATCAGCCAAAGCCAGCCCCGACACAACAACCGGATCCGGCGTTTCGAAGTCCCCCGTATCGGCAAAGTTGTAAGCCGCCTGCACGCCCAGCCCATCAAACGGCGCAGGCAGCGTGTCAAACTTATGTTGCAAAGCGACCTCAAAGCCCAGCAGACGGCTTTCATCATCGGAATTCACACGGCGTCCGATCAACACTTCTGTTGGCGCGCCGTCGACTTGCAGCGTAAGCGGCGTAACCGAAGTCTCGAACCCGGTTTGCAGCAGCTTGTAATAGCCTGCGAGTTGGAACGAAGAGGTTGGTCCAAAATACCATTCGAACGACACATCCGCGTTCCATGATTGCAGCGGCTCGATGAACGGGTTGCCCGAAGCGCGCACAATAGCGCCAAGCTCGCTCAATTCCGCGTTATCATCGAATGTCAGAGCCGCCGACAATTCCGCTGGATCAGGGCGCGCGATCGCCCGGTAAACCGCGAACCGCAGCAGTTTTTCATCATCCAACTCGAACGCGATATTTGCACTGGGCAGCCACGTCCAAAAGCCGTTCGTCTCGACATTTATGGTGGGATCGCCGACTTCCGTGACCACGACTGTATCGGGATCGGGTCCCGGACTTGTGGCTAGCGCGGAACTGACCCCGACCGAGGTAACATCGGTGCGAACAACTCTGAGCCCAATATTCCCGCTGGCTGGCAGGCCAAACATATTGGCGTCAAAGTTGCCCTGCACATAGCCGGCATAGGTTTCTT
This sequence comes from Pseudomonadota bacterium, assembly GCA_039033755.1. GTDB lineage: Bacteria > Pseudomonadota > Alphaproteobacteria > Sphingomonadales > Sphingomonadaceae > Erythrobacter. Next base: position 8,695 of record JBCCBZ010000022.1, read on the forward strand.
CGGTAACGTCGGTATCCTGCGCAGACAGCGTCGAACCGGTTGGCAGGCCCGCATCTGCATCGCCCGTTAACGCTGTGAAAAGATCGCGCGCGTGGAAGCCCGCAAAGGTCAAGCCCTCCATTGGGCTGCCCGATCCGGAAAAGAGGTCATCGACGAGGAACGTGTCCCGACGCGTTGCAATGGCTTGGGGCGTGAAATAGGCGCCTGATGCAAGCGAAACGGTGGAATCGATCCCATCATCCTGGATGCGTTGACGATCACCATAGCGGAAGCCAGCATCGACGGTTTTGAAGAATCCGCCGGTTTCATAGGACGCATCAAAACGCAGAGCAAAAACAGACTCATCCACCGTCTCAAGACGACGGCGCGCGCGTTGCCCATTGTCGTAAAGATCATGGTTGTTCAGGTCGAAGGCCAAGCCAGTGTCTTCTTCAATGTCCGACACATCAAGAAAGGTTAGCGAGGGAATGGAATTGCCGCGCGCATCGTATTCAAAGGTCAACCGGTCGCTGGTCCGGATACGCATGTCGCGTTCATCCTGAAAACGCTCGGTTTTGGTGTAGCCAACATCCGCGCTCAGCGTGAGAGGCCCGCCATTATTCCATTCAATATTGCCGCCAAGACCGATGAATTCCTCATCTCGCTCACGAAAAACCTGCTGGTTCTCAATCCTCGTTTCCCCGGTGTGAGCCAGCAACGCGCCAGTCGAGGAGATAGCGATCGGAGCGATGTCACGGCGGCCATCGGCGACCACGAGGTTGGCGCGTTCTTCATCATCACGCCGGTCGCTCCACTGCGCGTCCAAAGTGATGTCGAGCGATGGACTCGGCTGCCATTGAATGGAACCCAGCAAAGCCTCTTGATCGCGGCGCGTGGATTGCGCGCGGAAGATATACTGGTTTGAAATCAGATAGGGATCAGATGCACCGGCTGAATTGCCATCACTATCCGTTAAGAATGTGCAGTTGTTGCTGCGGTCGACACCTTCGATCGTGTTGCAGGGCCGGTAGGTGGAACTGGAGGTGAAGATGTCCTCAGCGAACGACCCACGCCTAAACTGCCCACCAATAGCGACCCCGATCTTGCCGATATTCGTATCAAACTGATCAATGTACGATGCGCTGAAGCGTCGCTCGACAGGGCTTCGGCCATCGTTCACGCGGTCTTGCGCGTCGCTGTATCCGCCTTGGGCGAACACTTGGATGCGGCGTTTGTTGTAATCAAGCGCGCGCAGCGTCTGAAGCTCAATATTCCCGGCGATGCCGCCCTCGATGAAGTTGGCGCGCTGTGTCTTGTAGACAATCGCGCCGTCGATCAGTTCGGAAGGAAACTGAGAGAAGTTCACATCACGCCCGTCCGCGCCCGAGGTCACTTCGCGGCCATTGATGAACGATGCGCCGAGGAAAGAACCAAGGCCGCGAACGGCGATGCCCGTTGAACCGCCCTGGAACCGTTCGGCCGTTACACCGACCACACGTTCGAGCGCTTCGGCGATCGAAAGGCTGGGAAGATCGCCGATATTGTCGCCGACGATGGCATCACCAATCACGTCGAGCGAGCGCTTTGTTTCCAGCGAGCTTTCAATCACCCGGCTGATTTCGCCAGTGACGATGATTGCGTTTTCGTCCTGGCTTTCATCCTCGGCCGGCGCCTCCTGTGCAAGCGCAGGAACTGGCAAGGCCAATGCGGTGGCCATAAGACTAAGACGAAAGCGCGCGCAGTTAGGGCGCGCAAGACGGTTTCCGATTGCGGACATGATTTCCCCTCTCCCCTGTTTTTGGTGTCACCCTTAAAGTGAAATGACACCGGTTACCCAAATGTTTGACACCGGTATCATTGCGCGTCAATACCCGAGTTGAAAATGCTGCTAAAAGACGCAAGAAGGGGTAGGAAACTGATGGGTAAGGTGTTGTTTTGGCGAAAAATATCCTTGTGGTTCTGCGCGATTGCGGCTGGCATCACGGCGGCGTTAACCCCCGCTAACGCGCAAAATTCGTTGCCGAAAATCCTCAGCGACCCCGAGACACAGGCGAAGCATCCCCTGCCGGACTTTTCCTACGCTGGCTACGAATATGGCCTTGGGAAGATACCAACGCGCGGGGCTGTTATCGATGTTGCAGATTACGGCGCGGTTGCTGACGATGACCTTGATGACAGCGCTGCGATCAGAGCCGCGCTGGAAGCCGCCGCCGGCCATGACGGACCGGTCAGAGTGCAACTGGGACAAGGACGCTATATTCTGACCGAGATCCTATGGATCGAGCGCAGCGATATCACCTTGGCCGGAATGGGAATGGGCGAGCGCGGCACCCAATTGTTCATGCCGCGCCCGCTTGATCAGATCGATGATGACGGCGCGCTGACCGAGGTCAGGAAATATCTGAAACAAGAAAAGAAGTTCGAGCGCCAGCCCGCCTTCAACCTTGATGTCCTTTTTTCCGAATACAGCTGGAGCGGCGGATTCATCTGGGTCCGTTATCCGCAGGGGCGCCACGCGACCTATTTGGAAGAATATGACCGCGCGATTGTAAAAGTCGCTCCGATAACGGCGGGCGCGCAATTCTCCCGGTCCGTAACAGTACCCCAGGCGGATCGCCTGCGAGTGGGTGATGTTTTGCAGATTCATTGGCACAACCGCCTTGGAGAGAACGGGCCTCTGATCAAAGCTCTTTATGGCGATACAGCGCTCAAAATCGGCAACCGACATTGGAGCCTGCCGGATCGCCCACTGGTACGACAGGCGACACGGATCGAGGCGATCAAAGGCGACCAGGTTACAATCGCCGATCCTCTGTTGCTCGATATCAACTCGTCAGTGCCAGCCTACCTCGCGCGCTGGGAGCATCTCTCCAATGTTGGCATCGAGGACTTGCATCTCGTCTTTCCAGACAACCCGTATTTTGGTCACCACAACGAGTCCGGGTTTAACGGCGTGTATTTCACCGGCGTCCATAATGGCTGGATCCGCAATGTGAGAATATCCAACTCCGACAGCGGGATACTGACAGATGACCTCGCCAATGTGACAATCCGCAACATCGTGACCGACGGCGCGCACAAAGCCCACTACAGCGTTCACATGGGCAATGTTCACAATGTTCTGGTTGATCGCTTGACCGTTCACAACCCGACCGAACATGCGCTAAGTTTCAACACACAGTCGACTAAGTCGGTGTATGCCAATTCCACCGTGTGGACCACACCCACCCTGGATCAGCATGCCGGCGCGAACCACCAGAACCTATACGATAATGTCGTGGTCCATGTTTCGCCCGATCAAAAAGCGCAAGACGCAACGCCGCAATACGACCTCTACAAAGCTGGTGGTGCCGGTTACTGGCAGCCCGGCCATGGTCGCTATAATACAACGTGGAATTTGGAGATAATCTTCTCAGGCGCCACCGCGTCGGCCATGCCAACAGAGATATTTGCCGGTTCAGAAGGGCCCGACGCGCGCATTATCGGCATGCATGGCAATCGCCCTGTCCGCTTAGTTCACAAGCCAGAGCCTTACACCGAATGGCTTGATGAGGCTGTAACCGCCGCACCGTCGCTTTATGCGTTTCAACTGAAAAAACGTTAGCTTCATGCCCTCATTAAGGCACCCAAATCGCCTGGATGCGAGAGCATCACGGGGAAGAATCACAGAATTGAAAAGACCCCAAAGCGCAGAAAATCAACGGCTTCGAGACGGTTGGGTGAGGGGCTATGGTGCCGCTTAGAGGATTCGAACCTCTGACCCCATCATTACGAATGATGTGCTCTACCAACTGAGCTAAAGCGGCGCATGTCGGTCACCTTCTGGCAACCGTTTGTGGAGGCCCGAGCCGGAATCGAACCGGCGTGCAAGGATTTGCAGTCCTCTGCGTAACCACTCCGCCATCGGGCCACATGCCATATACAAGCCGAAGCCGTATAGGGCGGAAGCGGCCCACTAGCGTCTCGATTGCAGCTTGGCAATGGGATTCGCAAGCCAGCAAATCTATGCGTGGGCTGGCTGGCGACTAGCAATCTGTCCGACGCCCACCCGATCAGCGCAAAACCTTTCCGCAACGTCAATCTGGACCGAGCGCTCGTAGAAGGGCAGAGGCGGTCCTATGACGATTGAAAGCCTTCTTTCCCCGATCACCGGCGAAGCCGGACCGGCCCGCCTTTCCCACGCGCAAGACTGGATGCAGGGGCGTACGCTCTATGGCGGCGCCTCGGCTCTGGTGGCTTACACCATGGCCACGCGCGCCTTCACCGATCTGCCTCCTTTGAGGGCCGCACAGATCGGATTTGTTTCCCCCGTTGGCGAGGAGATCGAGCTTTCCGCTGAAATTGTGCGTCAGGGCCGTAACGTGACCCAGGTGCGCAGCGAGATCCATTCTGATGGAAAGCTGGCACTCACCGCGTTCTGGCTGTTTGCTTCGGGCAGAGAGCCCAATGCGGTGCGGCCCGCAGATCCTATCGCACACTGGCCTGGGACACCCGAAGACAGCGCGGTGGCGATGAAAGGCCAAGGACCATCTTTCATTCAGAAGAATTTCGAGGTTCGCTTCGGACAGGCTAAGGACGAAGATCACGGGGCGACCGTCCGCCGCTGGGCCCGGCTTACCGAGGACCACACCCTCGATCCCGTCGCCAAGCTTGTGCTTATGGGTGACGTCATGCCGCCAGGCGCAATGCGGATCATGCAGCGCATGGGGCCGATCAGTTCGATCAACTGGTCGTTCAACGTGCTCGACCCCGAAACCCAGTCTCCTGGCGGCTGGTATCTGGCGGAAAACGCCAGCCAGCACGCGGATCTGGGCTATTCGTCAGAGCGACTGCGTATGTGGGACGCAAACGGAAAGCAGGTCCTGGAAGGGCTGCAATGCGTTGCGGTGTTCGGATAGGTACGAACGCCTAAACGTCTACGAATGTGGGCGTGCGCTTTTGCATTTCCGCCATAACGGCTTCGATTTGGTTGGGCGTGCGCATAATGGCGTGCTGCTCAATACTCTCTTCGAGCAAGATCGCGTCGGTGTCGCGTTCCATCATGCCCGCGTGCAAACGCTTGGCTGCGCGGATCGCGCCTGGGTTCTTATTCGCAATCTGCACTGCAATCGCGTTGGCACGAGACAACGGATCTTGATCGTTGAAGGTCGCAAAGCCAAGCGACTGCGCTTCGGCCCCATCAAAGATACGGTTGGTGTAGACCAACTCACGAAGCACATCGTCCCGTACAAGGCCACGCCACAGGGCATAACCGCCCATATCGGGCACGAGACCCCATTTCATCTCCATCACGGACATGCGCGTTTCGGGATGGACAACACGAATATCCGCACCGCTAGCGATCTGTAAACCGCCGCCAAAGCAGACCCCGTGAACGGCTGCGATCACTGGCACGGCAAGCTTGCGCCAGGTCATCGCCACCTGCTGAAACTTGTTCGAGTTGCCGTAGGTGCGTTCCGTCAGTTCTGGCTCACTCGCATCTGGGATTCGGCCAAAATTCGAAGTGTCGAGGCCGGCGCAAAACGCGCGCCCTTCGCCTGAGAGGACAACTACGCGCACGCCTTTGGTTTTGGCCAGAACATCGCCCGCTTCAATAATGGCTGTAAACATAGCCTCGTCCAGCGCGTTCATCTTATCGCCGCGCATCAGACGGACCTGAGCGACACCTGTGTCTTCCAATTCGATAGAGATCCGATCGTTGGACAGGATCGTTTGATTGGCGGTTGCGAGTTCAGTCATGATGCGCCTTGAGTTCCTTCGTTCAACATCCTGAGGAGCCTGACTCAAGCTATCAGCCGTGTCCAGTGAGAAAGCGCTTTAGGCCAAGCAACCGCGCAAGCGCGGACACTCACTCGGACACAAATTCATTGGGTTGCGTGGGGGCATCAAGAAAGTATCCGCCATCAGGGTGAGTAGCGATCAACCGTGCCAGGCCCAGTGGCTGCAATTTAGCCCGAATACGAGCAATGTGAACCGCTACGCTGTTGGTTTCGGGATCGAAGGAGATACGCCATACATCCGCGAGAAGTTGACGCTTACTGACCCGTTGGCCCGGCTGTTGAGCCAGCCGCCAAATCACTCCGAATTCTCGTGGGTGCAAAGCGAGCCAGCGCCCGTCCACACGTCCATCTCGGTGCAACAGATCCAGCGTCACATCCCCCGCCTCGCGAAATCGAGGAATGAGAGCATCCGTTTCGGGGAAAGAATTAGGAACTGAACCTGAACTCATAATTCGCCTCTTTTTCTCATGGAATACATTCCATGAGGAGAAAAAATCAAATGATCTAAAAGTTCTATATCAAGAGCTTTTGCTATTTGCGCGATCCGATTTGTTGACTCTATGTCTTTTTGACTTGGGCGGCAGTCACCAGAAGGATGGTTGTGCGCCATCAAAATTGCCGCCGCCTCAACTTTAAGGGCATAACAAAACAGATCTCGTATGCGCATCGTAAGCGCGGTAACGGAGCCCTCACCAAAGCTAGCCATCCCTGAGACACGTCGCTCAGAATCCAAGAAAGCGACGTGAAACCGTTCGATATGCTTTGGCGGAGCAAGCGAGAGTTCGCGCAAGCGCGCGACCATCGTATGGGTCTGTTCCTCCGACCGCCTGGCTTGGCCTCTCATTCGGAACCCGGGCATGAGAAAGTTGCGCGGATCCTTGCGGCCAGAATCAATCAGCCGTTCGTTGGCATGCATGGCCTAAGCCTTCCCGATCTTTGTGGATAGCCACCCGAGCCAGGGGAGTTGAACACGCCATTCGCGATAGGGGCCAAACCGCCGTTCGCGTTTGGCGTGGCGCCAGATGCCAATCGCCATCACAATTAGCTGAAGCCAACCAGGCGCAATGTACATGATTGCGTAAGCGAGGGGCGACATCGCCTCAATCACCCCTCGGGCGAGGTGGGCGCTGATAGCGAGGACCTGCAAACCAGCCACAACGAGAGTGTAATTTCGGTTCGCATAGAGTGCTATGGCAACCCACAAGATCCCGGTGAGGAAGTCACTAGAGGCCAGGAATAGATCCATCGATTGCAGCTGGAAGCTGCCTCCCAACAAGGCTTTGTATAGAAGCTTGGGCAGTTCTAAAAAGACGACCCAGGTTGCAATGGTTGCCCGCTCCGGTCCTGCCCCCCAGATCACGGCGGCGACGAGGATCGCATAAGTGACCAAATCCTGCAGCAGAGGACGGTAATCAGAGACGAGCAACTCAAGCATCAATTTCGACCCCTAGGCCGCCTCATGCTGCAATTCAGCTGTGTCCGTCATGGAGGCCTGAGCGATTTCTGTTGGGTACGCTTCGTCGTCGCCCATCCGTTCGCGCGCCACTTTGCTAAGCTCATCATGCACACGCAGAAGATTAGTCGACATCGCCAACGCCTGAGCTTCGGCTTGGTTCAAGCGCATCAGTGCGCGCTGGCCAGTGTCCACTTCAATTGCGGGGTTTTGTCGCGCGGTCAGCATGGCTTGTTTCAATCGAGCGAAAGCAAGCATCGATTCATCAGCCAAGGCTTCGGCTTCGCGGATCAGTTTTTTCAGGTTGTGAGCGTCAGCGCGGATCGTATCGGTCATATCCAATTCTCCCGCTTTTCCTTAGCTCCTTAGGAAAAGCCTTGTTCATCAACAGGTACGGCCGCACGCCCTTCGAACGCTTCGCTGATCATAATCGCTGCGGTCGCGGTCAGAACTGCCGCGGCCAAAATACCAAAGGCAATCCCTACGATCGCAGCGAGGCGAAGCGTGATAGCGTGCTCACCATCGAGCGGCCCGGGGACAACCTTCGGCTCACCCGGCTTCAGCCACGGCGCGCGTTCGATCAGAGGCAGCGCGTCGTTGAATTCAACCTCTGCGCCGCTGTCCCGACTGTCGGTATCGAACGCAAAGATCGTCTCTTGCACCTGAGAATTTGTGTATGCAGCTTCACTTAAGGGCTTACCAGAATCGGTAACATCTTCGGTTTGCTTGCTTTTTTCCGATTCTGTGGCTTCGTTTTTTTTCGTCTCGCCTAACCGGTGAAGGTCTACAAGATCGCGTAGATTGCTCGCGCCATAGATGTCTTTGAGCGCACGGATATGCTGATTGATCCGGGTCTCCGAGACCCCGAGTTCCTGTGCGATCACTTTGATCGGGACGCGCCGATCAATTCGCTCCATGACAGCGGCCTGACGTTCCGTCAGAGGCCGCGTTTCACCCGGAGGCATGTCCTACTCCTCTTTGCCCCAAGACGGCGGACAGACTAACGCGTTTCAGGCAATCCCCAGCCAAGCTATCTTGATAAAAACACAATAACAATGAACATCCACTAAGTCTTTGAACTGTTTACACCGACCGACGAAAGGTATCTCTTTATATTTCGAGCGGCTTGTCTCAATCGTTGCTCATTTTCTACCATCGCTATTCTCACGAAGCCCTCCCCTTCTTCGCCGTAGCCGACACCAGCGGCGACAGCCACTTTAGCTTCGGTCAAGAGTTGCTTGGAAAATTCCAAGCTCCCCATATCCTTCAGCGCTGGTGGCAGCGGGGCCCATGCGAACATGGAGGCTGCTGGCGTGGGAATTTCCCAACCAGCCCGGCCAAAGGATTCAACCATTACATCGCGGCGGCGCTGATACAGTTTACGGTTTTCCTCAATAATGTCTTGCGGGCCATTTAGTGCCGCACAGGCCGCTGCCTGGATCGGGGTGAAGGCGCCATAATCGAGGTACGACTTCACGCGTGTAAGCGCCGCAATAAGGTCGCGATTGCCAACAGCAAAACCCATACGCCAGCCAGCCATGGAATAAGTCTTGCTCATGCTGGTGAATTCAACCGCGACATCCTTCGCGCCCTCAACCTGCATGATCGACGGGGTTGGCTTGCCGTCATAATACAGCTCGGAATAGGCTAGGTCCGATAGAACCCAGATCTTGTTCTCTCGCGCCCACGCGACCAGCCGTTCATAAAAGGCTAGATCAACCGTTTCGGCGGTGGGATTGGAAGGATAGCTGACCACCAAAACGCTGGGCCGTGGGACGGTGAATGCCATCGCACTCTCAAGCGAGGCCCAATAGCGTTCATCAGGCGTCGTCGGAACCGAGCGGATCGTGGCGCCGGCGATGATGAATCCGAACGTGTGGATCGGGTACGATGGGTTGGGTGCCAGCACGCAGTCACCCGGCGCTGTGATCGCGGTGGCTAGACTGGCCAGACCTTCCTTGGACCCCATGGTCACCACCACTTCGGTTTCGGGATCAAGATCCACGCCAAAGCGCCGCCCGTAATAGTTGGCCTGGGCCCGACGAAGTCCGGGAATGCCCTTGGATTGCGAATAACCATGCGCGTCAGGCTTTGAGGCCACCTCGCACAGCTTATCGATCACGTGCTGCGGAGGCGGCTGATCGGGATTACCCATACCCAAATCGATGATGTCCTGCCCACTTTGGCGTGCGGCGTGCCGCATGGAGTTCACTTCCGCAATCACATAGGGCGGGAGTCGCTTCATACGGTAAAATTGATCATTCATTGCTTTATCCGGACCCAAAAGCGCAACCAAACGGCGCGAACGCGCAATTTGGGCATAGGGCAATACAGGTCACGAGGGGAAGGCGTTTTCGCGATCCATGGACATCGCCCGCCGCAAGGAAACGCTTCCCCTTCAAAAGTTTTATGGATCAATGGCCGTAGGGTTCGCTAGGATGCGGGTGCCGAGACCAGGACGATGATTAACGCGACAGGGATACGTGATGGCTGACGACACGCAAAAACCGTTTGATGAAGCGGAGCCTTTTCGGGCTTTCATGAACTCACCGTTTTTCAACATGCAAGGCGAGGCCATGAAAGCGATGTTCGGCGCGGCTTCTGGCGACGCGGGAGACACCAATACGAACTTCCCGGCTAGCCTTGACGGTGGAGACATTGGGGAGTGGACCAAGGCTGGGACTGAGTTGCAAAGTCTGTGGCTCGACTTCGTAACCTATCAGGCCCGCACCGCCGCCGAACAAGCGACCTCTGGCCTTAGCAACCCGACCAGCCTTCTTGACCCTGCGCAGTGGCTGCTGATTTCCCAAGGGATGCTCCAGCAAATGCCGAAGGGCATCGTTGAGTCGCAGACCAAACTTGCCAAAGACTCGTTCGATTTGTGGAAAGGTGTCCTTGGCCGAATGAGCGTGACCATTCCGGGTTTCGGCGCCGATCCGTCGCCAGCTGGGGATGCCCAGGAACACCCGGACCTGCCCAAAAAGGATCGGCGCTTTGCTGATCCGGCCTGGCAGGAGCATCCAGCCTTCGCCTTGCTTCACCAAACCTATTTGATGCTGGCCGAGTATTTCCGCACCGCGGCCCAGTCCATGCCCGGTCTCGACAGCGAAATGCGCAAGCAGCTCGAATTTGCGGTCAACGCTCTCAGCGAGGCGTTGAGCCCAGGCAATTTTCTGCTTACTAACCCCGTAGTCATCAAGCGAACGGTCGAAACGCGCGGGCAAAACCTGGTGCGCGGAATGCGTCACCTGATTGCCGACTTGAAACGCGGCCAGTTGACCCACACCGATCCCGGCGCCTTTACACTCGGCGAAAACCTGGCGGCGTCACCCGGCAAAGTGGTGTTTGAAACTCCACTCTATCAGCTGATCCAGTACAGCCCTTCGACCACAGACGTGTTCGAAGTGCCGCTTGTCATCTTCCCGCCGTGGATCAATCGGTTTTATATCCTCGACCTCAATCCGAAGAAGAGCTTCGTCAAATGGGCCGTCGATCAAGGTCTAACCGTGTTTGTGGTCAGCTGGAAATCCGCCGATGAAACAATCGCGGACGTGGTTTGGGACGATTATATCCGTGCTCAGATGGAAGTGATCGAACATGTGCGTGCGCGCCTCAAGGTCCCAAATGTCCACACGATTGGGTATTGCGTGGCCGGAACTACCTTGGCTGCAACGCTGGCGGTTCTTGCGCGTCGCGGGGACGCGGACAAGGTCAAGAGCGCCACCTTCTTTACGGCGCAAGTGGATTTTGAACGCAGCGGTGATCTCAAACACTTTATTGATGACCCGCAGCTGGAGATGATCGGCAAGCTTTCGCCGCAGGGATATCTCGATGGGCGATATCTGGCGGCGACTTTCAACGCGTTGCGCGGCAAGGATCTGATCTGGAACTACGTCGTCAACAACTATCTTTTGGGAGATGACTATCCCGCGTTCGATCTGCTTCACTGGAACGGCGATGTAACCAACCTGCCTTCCCAATGGCACAATCAGTATCTGCGCGACCTATATCGTGACAACAAGATGGTTGTGTCTGACGCGCTCGAGGCTGATGGCACACCGATTGATATGACACGCGTCGAGGTTCCGACTTATGTACAAGCGGGGCGTGAGGACCACATTGCTCCGGCCGAAAGCGTGTGGCGCATTACCGATCATTTCAAAGGCCCGCTTGAGTTTCTGCTCGCGGGATCAGGCCATATCGCCGGGGTGGTCAACCCTCCCACAGCAAAGAAGTATCAATACTGGGTGGGTGATAGCCAAGCGCCAAGCCTCGATGCTTTTATTAAAAGCGCAACAGAGCATCCGGGCAGCTGGTGGCCGCACTGGCTGGAATGGCTTGGGCGACAAGACAGCGCCAAAGTGCCGGGAACGGGCAAACGAAAACCCGGCGGGCGCGGCGACAAAGTGATCGAAGACGCCCCCGGACGATACGTCAAAACCCGCTAGTGAGGCGTCTCGAGAGATCCGGGAAATTAGAAATTGCCCCACTCCTCTTTTAAAATCAGTGCTTTGACCGACTTTTGTGCACTGCACAAAAAAGCTTGACTTCGCGGTTGCAATGCGTATTTTGTGCAGCGCAACATAACACGAGGTTACTATGGCTGAAGCCACCAAGACATCGAAAATCGACGCAGCGACCGCAGAGGCGAAGACCGCCGCGGCTGCGAAGAGCACGGCTGAGAAAGTCGCTGAAGCTGTGAAGGCTGACGCACCCAAAGCCGATGTAAAAGAAGCGGCTGTGAAGAAGGCCGTCGCCGCTCCTGCAAAGAAAGCGCCCGCTAAGAAGGCTCCGGCCAAGAAAGCCATAGCGCGCAAAACGGTAGCGAAGCGCACCCCCGCAAAACGCGCTCCGGTCAAAGCCGCTGCAAAAAAGACGGCTGTAAAGAAGACGACGGTGAAAAAGGCGCCTGCCAAGAAGGCGCCTGCCAAAACTGTCGAAACCACCTCAATAAGCACAATGACCAAGCTCAAGGATACGATCATGGCAACCGCGAAGAACACCGACATCACCACCCAAGCCAAAGACATGGCCGCTGACATGCAAGAGCGCGTCAAGAGCGCCTATGCCAAAAGCGGCGAGTTCGCTGGCGAAGTCAACGAGTTCAACAAAGCCAACGTCGAAGCCGTCGTTGAGAGCGGCAAAATCTTCTTCGCCGGCGCTCAGGAACTGGTGAAAGACAACGTCGAAACCGGCAAGTCCGTGGTCGAGACCGTCACGGAAGACGCCAAAAAGATGGCCGCGGTTAAGTCGCCGACCGAGCTCATGCAGCTTCAGGGCGAACTGGCCCGTCGCAACTTCGACGCCGTCGTTTCATTCGGCTCGCAGCGCACCGAAGCGTGGGTGAAGCTCTACAACGACGCTTTCGCTCCGATCTCGAACCGCGTGAGCGTGGCCACTGAGAAAATGACGAAGGCTGCCTAAGCTTTCATCACTGATTTCTGGACCGGACCTCTCCTCTCTCTCCCAAATCCGGTTCAAGAAAGCGCGCTGTTATAGCGCATGGGCCGGGCACTCGATTACGGGTTGCCCGGCCCTTTTTTGTCAAGATCAGATTTGCATTGGACGAAGCGGGGAACCCTGCGATGGCCCGATCATACTTTCTTAGGCGCACTTTGGTTTGTTGGGCACCTTGCTAAGCCCAAAACGAATCCCATAATGGAGTCCCATGTCCAGACCCCTCATCATCCATTCGGTTGAAAGCGTCGCTGCCACGGCAGCGCGTCCGTTGGCGGCTGATGGCGACAAGGACGAGGGCACCGACAATGAAGTCGGCATCGCGACCAAGACGCGGACACAGCCCAAAAAACCCAGCCAGTACAAAGTTTTGATGCTGAACGACGATTACACTCCGATGGAATTTGTCGTTATGGTGCTCAAACGGTTTTTCGGAATGGATCTAGAACAAGCAACCCGCGTGATGCTTCATGTCCATCAAAAGGGCGTAGGGGTGTGCGGCATTTTTCCGTACGAAGTGGCTGAGACAAAGGTGAACCAGGTGATGGATTTTGCCCGCCAAAACCAACACCCGCTGCAATGCACGCTTGAAAAGGCCTAGGCAGAGGCGCTCCTTCAAAACGCAATGAGCGCTTTTAGTCACCCCAAACCCGATCCCATCGGTCCTGGACAGGAAAGCGTGTGGGATTACCCACGTCCGGCCATTTGCGAACCAACACTGCGCCGTATCCAGGTCGTCCATGGCGGAGTCACAATAGCCGATAGCAACCGGGCGTGGCGAACGCTCGAAACCAGCCATCCACCAACCTACTATATCCCGCCGGACGATATCGCGATGGCGTACCTTCGCCCCAACTCCAGGCGAACGATGTGCGAATGGAAGGGACAGGCCCGTTACTGGGATTTGGAGGTCGCCGGAAACGTGATCGAAGCGGTCGCATGGTCCTATTCCAATCCAAGGCCCAGCTTTGAACCGATCCGCGACTTCCTCGCGTTTTATCCCGATCCGCTGGATGAATGCCTTGTCGATGGCGAGCGGATTACACCCCAGCCAGGCCAGTTCTACGGCGGCTGGATCAGCCCGTACGAAGCGGGTCCCTTTAAAGGCATCCCCGGCAGCCGCTTCTGGTAGCGTTGTGGTCTTGTTGGGTGCCTTTGAGAACATCGCGTGACCCGCGCGTGTTTTGCAGCTATGCGAAGGTAAGGGCCGTACGCGCGGACCTTGGCAACGAAACGAAAACCAAAAATGTGAAGATCGCTCTTGGCCAGCCTCCTTCCCAGCATTGACCGATATATTTTCCGGCTGGTCGTTGTCCCCATGCTCGGCGTGTTTGCGCTCGCGGGATCGCTGCTCCTGCTCGACAAGATGCTGCGGCTCTTTGATTTCGTAGCGGTCGAAGGCGGACCCATCGGCGTTGTGTTTCAAATGCTTGGCGCGCTGATCCCGGAATACGCCAGCCTGGCCATCCCGCTGGGACTTTTGCTTGGCATTCTGCTCGCTTTTCGCAAGCTGGCCACTTCGTCGGAGCTCGACACCATGCGCGCGGTTGGGCAATCCTATTGGCGTCTCTTGCGCGTCCCCTACGCGATCACGATGGTGCTTGTGGCCGTGAACGTGGCGCTCGTCTTCTATATCCAGCCGATCAGCCGTTACTATTACGAGCAGTTGGAATACGATCTTCGCTCCGGTGCTCTTGGCGCTTCGATCAAGGTCGGCGAATTCACCACCTTAGCGGATCGCATGGCGCTGCGAATTGAGGAAAGCGAAGACGAAGGTCGCCGCCTTAAGGGCATCTTTGCAAGGGTTACGAACGACCGCAAACAAACGCTATCCATCAGCGCGCGCGAGGGCGCGTTCCTTGCAACCAGCGACAGCCCCGATACGATCATTCTGCGCCTTTCCGAAGGAACAATCGTCCAAGACACCGGTAGCAAAACACCGCGCGTGTTGAGCTTTAGCCGCCATGATCTGCCGATCGATCTGCCCGCGATTGAAGAGTTTCGCCAACGCGGCGATGCGAGCCGCGAATATATCCTGCCCGAACTGCTGCGGATCGGTTGGAGTGAAGACACGCCCGAAGACGCACGCGATGCCAGCGTTGCCAGCTTCAATTTTCGCCTGGTCGAAGTGGTCATGATGCTGTTGATGCCGCTTTTGGCGGTGTCCCTTGCCATCCCGCCCAAACGATCAACCAGCGCTCTTGGCGTGTTCGTGTCGATCGTGATGGTCGTAGCCTATCATAAGGTGAACCAATACGGGGAAGACGTCGCCGCCTTGGGGCTGGTCGATCCGATTGTGGCGCTATGGGGGCCCTTCGTCGTTTTCGCCTCTCTTATCCTTTGGATGTTCTATCAGGTGGCCTATGTACCGGGCGGCCAGGCGATCGGATGGCTGGAAACCGGGTTTGCCAAGATCACGAAACGGATTGCAAAGCTGTTTGCCAGTCGCCAACCGGCAAGCACCGCAACGGTCAGCGACGAGCCATCGCTCGCACCCGCTGAATAAGCCGAGCCAGAGACAGACCAGAAACCACACATAATGCAGCTCGACTTTTTCCCATCACGAACTCTGACACTCTATCTCGCCAAGATGTTCATGGTCCGCATCCTTGCGGTGCTGTTGATGTTGGTCCTGGTCTTGATGATGCTGGATCTGCTGGGACAGACGGGCAAGATCCTTGAACCCGAAGGCAACGGACAGGCGGAGATTTGGCGGTATGTGACATTGCGCGTGCCTCAATTGATATCGCGGTTTCTGCCCTATTCGGTGCTCTTGGCCACCTTGATCACTTTGGTAGCGCTAAATCAAAATTCCGAGGTTGTGGCGATGAAAGCCTCTGGACTTTCCGCGCATCAGGTCATGTCGCCGCTGTTGTTGGCGGCTGCCGTCATTTCCGTTCTGAGCTTTGCGTTCAACGAACGGATCGTAACTCGGGCCAACAGCTCTCTCAAAGCGTGGGAAGCGGCGGAATATGGCGAAGTTCCCAAGGACAGCGGAGTCCGCGCCAATGTCTACCTCACCGATGGCGATAACATCCTGGCGGCATCATCGCTTGTCGGATCGGGCGCGAACATCACCCTTGATGACGTGACCTGGTATAAGCGCGCCTCAGGCGGCCTGATCCTTGAACGGGTGAAAGCAACCGAGGCGACCTACGCCAATCCGGGCTGGGAGCTTAAAAATCCAGTGCGCTTCGATGTCGGGGAAGCGTCCGCCGACGAGCTGGAGGCTCTGGTGGTCGGGCAAACTCTGACACCTGAACGAATTGAAGTGCAATCCGCAGATCCCGACGGGCAGAGCTTTTTCGAGCTGCGCGAGACCATTGACGCTTTTGAAGCGCTCGGGCGACGCACCTCGGAACTGCGCGCCAAATGGTGGCACCGCCTTGCTGGGCCGCTGTCCGCGCTGCTTATGCCGCTGCTAGGCGCGATTGCGGCCTTCGGCCTTGCTCGGTCGGGCCAAGTGTTTGTGCGCGCTATCATTGGTATGGGTTTAGGCTTCGCTTACTTCGTGGTCGACAACGCCGCGCTCGCGATGGGATCGTTTGGCGGCTATCCACCATTCCTGGCGGCGTGGGCACCGTTCTTCCTGTTCCTGCTGGTCGGTGAAACGGTTTTGATCCGGACTGAAGAATGACCGACTGGTCTTTGCGATTGGCTAGGCTCTCCGATGCCGAAGCCATGCCACCGGTCGAAGAAGCGGCGGGCGCGTTATTCCAACAGGTTGATGGACTTGCCGGA
This sequence comes from Pseudomonadota bacterium, assembly GCA_039033755.1. Lineage (GTDB taxonomy): Bacteria > Pseudomonadota > Alphaproteobacteria > Sphingomonadales > Sphingomonadaceae > Erythrobacter. Next base: position 25,105 of record JBCCBZ010000022.1, read on the forward strand.
ATCGCGGGCACGCATACGGTGCCGGTGGATCGTTTGCGCCGCTATATCCGCAAAGGGCACTGCCTCGTCACGCATGTGGGCAAGAGGATGGCGGGTTTTCTCGTGAACGAACCGTTCCAGCGTGAACTGCATATCTGGGAGTTAGACGTTCATCCCGACTTCCAGAACAAGGGGATCGGCGCGGGCCTCATGCGGGCCTGCTTGGTCGATGCCCGAAACTCTGGCTTCAAAGCCGTGACGCTGACAACTTTTCGCGACGTGCCATGGAACGCGCCGTTCTACGAGAAGCTTGGTTTTGAGGAAGTCAGCGCGCTTGATGCGCATCCGCGTTTGGCTGGAGAACTGGCCTTGGAAGCCGACCATGGTTTGCCGATGCAACGACGCTGCGCCATGATCGCCTTTATTGACTAACCACCGGATCAGCCGCGTCTGACCATCGTGCTTTTCGCAATCCGAGAGACCAGATTGAACATCCCCGGATGGTTCGCGCCTTGATAGGTCGAGGCCTCACCCAATTCGGCGGCCAAGCGGCGGTGCGCTTCGGGTAAATCGTGATAAGGCATGGCCGGCATCAAGTGGTGCAACGCGTGGTAGCGTAGCCCAACAGGCGCCCAAAGCTCAGCAAGCAGGCCAGGCGGCGGCACATTTACACTGTCAAGGAACTGCGCGGTCACTGTCATCGGCTCGCCCTCGTTCTCCCAAAGGTGAGCGACCAAGGTACGCAGCTGGTTGAGAACCGCCGTCAAGGAAAGGATCAGCAAGGCAATCGCAAGTGGACGCCAGCCAATCCAATAGGTGCTGGCCAACAATGTGATCGCCCACACACTGGCGCCAGCCTCTTGCCAACGCACGCGTTTGGTAAAATCACCAGTCGGCGGTTTGCGACGGAAGTCAGGGTTGATCGAAAGCGCGGAAAAACGTTGCCAGGTGAAAGTACGAACCGCCGGTATCAGCGCGCCCAAAGGCACCAGAATGGCGAACCGAGCAATCAGCGCGACCGGAGCCAAGAACGCGACAATCACAAAGAGCGGCAAGCTCCACGGCTTCATCAGCGCAAGTGGCAAGTACTCAGGGTCCTCAATCGTGCCATACTGCGTGCGTTTGTGGTGGATGGTGTGCACGCCTTCATACATGAAACTGGGCATCAGCATTGGAATTCCCACCAACACATTCCAAGCGGTGCGGAAACCAGGCAATGCGTCACGATGAATATGTGTGAGTTCATGGATGAACATCAGTGAACGATAAAGCGCCAACGCGCCCACAACGCCGGCGAAGATTGCGATCGGAACGCTGTTCACAAGAATGGCCGCGGCAATCGCGCCGTACCCAACGACTGTCGAAATCAGCATGTCGGACCAGAAAATGCTCGCGCGCGCTGTGCCCAGACCTTGCGTCAAATCACGCGCTGCACGCAGCATAGCCTTATCATCGTTGCGCTGAAAATCGGCGCGCTTGGCGCGGGGCGCTGCATCCGATGTGTGCAGTGAGGGAGATTGCATGTTCATCAGTTCAAACCTTGCCAAGACGGCGCTTTATCTCAGAACGCGCTGCATTGCCAATCGAGCTTTCCTATCCTGTGTGATCGAGAATTTGATCGCTTCGGGTTGCGCGCGCTAACGTGGCGCTTCTAGACGCGCTTTGATGCAAAACAATACGGGGCCCGCTGCGTGACAGCTTCACTTTCACCTCAATCCATCACTATTATCCCCGTGAACGACAAAAAAGGCCGCAGCCGGTTCGTCGATCTCGGTCGTGCTTTTGCCGCGCGCTTGGAAAACTCGGTGCCGCAGCTTCGCAGTGAGCAAATGGAACTGATTAATCCGGCAAAGAACCCGTTCTTCCTGCACGCGCGCGCGCAGCTTTTCATGGCCTTTCGCAGCGGTGTACCCGTTGGCCGGATATCGGCCCATATTGATGAATTGGCCCTGAAAGTTCCGGTCGAACAGGGCTTTGGCCCCGGCACGGGATTTTTCGGATATTTTGATGCCGAAGATGAAAGCACCGCCAAGGCGCTGCTCGAAGCCGCGGAACAGTGGCTTTTGAGAGAAGGCATGAGCCGGGTCCTAGGTCCTATCTCGATGTCGATCTGGGAAGAACCCGGCTTGCTGGTTAAGGGACAGGATCACGCGCCGATGATCATGATGGGCCACCATCCCGCGCACTACTCTGATTGGATCAAAGCGTCGGGATACGCGCTTGAGAAAACTCTATTCACTTATGATCTCGATATAACGCAGACGTTCCCGCCCTTGGTCCAACGAATCGTAAAGTCCGGTGAACGCAATGAACGCATATCGGTTCGCCGTGTTGATAAGAAGCGATGGGATGAAGACGCCGAAATTGTCCTGTCGATCCTAAACGATGCGTGGTCGGACAATTGGGGCTTTGTTCCTTTCAGCCCCGAAGAAGTTGTCTATGCCGGGAAAAAGCTGAAACCGCTGATCCATGAAGAGCTGAACATGATTGCGGAAGTGGATGGCCGGCCCGTCGCGTTCATGCTGACTTTTCCGGATGTGAACCATGTCCTGGCCAAAACCAAAGGCAAGCTGTTTCCCACTGGCTGGTTCCATATGCTGCGATGGCTGCGCAAACCGGTGGGGTCGGGAATGCGTGTGCCGCTGATGGGAGTGCTCAAAGAACTGCACAATTCCCGCATGGCGAGCCAGCTGGCTTTCATGATGATCAGCAAGATCCGTGAAGAATCTCAGATCCACTATCAATCAAAGCGCGGTGAGATTGGCTGGATCCTAGAAGACAACCAAGGCATGGTTGCCATCGCCGATACCATCAAGAGCCAGATCAACCGCGAATACGCGATCTACAGCAAAGCTCTAAAGACAGCGTAGATCCGCTTCGAAAAGTCAGCGCAAGAACAAAAAAGGCCTCCACTCGAGATGAGTGGAGGCCTTTCGGGATCGTATCACCAGCCGCTTGGACGGGAGGGGGGTCTCGGCGGTGACAACACTAAAATGCCCGGCTCGAAAAGCGGTTCCCATCGGATGAAATTTTTTGTGACCTTTCGCTCTTAGCGCGGGCGGATGGTAGTAAGTTAACCTTGGGCGCAGCTCCAAGGCCGGGAAAAAGCGGATGGATCAGGGGCGACGGGCTGCAGTTCAGGCGCTATGCCGCCGTCGTACCGAGTCGCCACATATCATTTTGCGAGGTTCTTATGGCTTTGGGACAGCAAGTCGCTGCCAACCTTCCGTTCCTGCGCCGCTACGCGCGCGCGCTAAGTGGGTCACAAGTGACGGGAGATGCTTTCGTCCGGGCGACACTGGAAGCCTTGCTCGCAGACAACGAGCTTAAACAATCGCTGCAAGGTGGTCGCGTGCCGCTTTACCGCGCTTTTCATAAAGTCTGGGAGAGCGCCTATCTAGACGCGGCACCAGGCGGCGGTAGCGTGACACCAACAGGCGCTCACGAAGCGGGAGCTCAGGAACGACTTGGGTCGATCACCCCCCTAAATCGTCAAGCTTTGCTGTTGACCACGCTCGAGGATTTCTCGCCCGCGCAAGCGGGACAGATCATGGATCTCTCAAAAGAAGAGGTTGAAGCGCTCGTGCACGAAGCGATCGCCGAGATCGATCGTGAGCAGTCCACCAGCGTTCTGATTATCGAAGATGAACCGCTCATCTCGATGCAACTGGAAGATCTGGTAACCAGCCTGGGCCACGAAGTCTCCGGAACCGCCGCCACTCGCACGCAAGCGGTGGATGCGGTTGAGCGAGCGCGCCCCGGCTTGGTGCTGGCCGACATTCAGTTGGCGGATGGGTCTTCAGGCCTCGACGCCGTCGACGACATTTTGGCAATCGGATCTGTGCCAGTCATTTTCATCACCGCTTATCCCGAACGCTTGCTAACCGGCGATCGTCCCGAACCGACCTATCTTGTTACCAAGCCGTTCCAGGAAAAAACTGTCAGAGCGGCTATAAGCCAAGCGCTTTTCTTCGGGTCGAGCCGCCCGATCTAAGACGATTGCCGAATCTGAAAATCGCGCCGACGTCGGACCGGAACACGCATTATGCAGCGAACTCCTTCGCGTTCGAATTCAAGCTGCACCGGGTGTTTCAATTCGTGCGCAACGATCTTTTCGATGAGCTCAGTCCCGAACCCGCGACGGCGTAGGCTTTTCACCTCGGGGCCTTCTCGCTCGCGCCATTCCACTTCGACCATATTTTCGTCGACCAAAACCCAGTAAATCGACACGCGCCCATCGGGCACGCTAAGCGAGCCATACTTTGCAGCGTTGGTCGCCAACTCATGGATCGCCAATCCAAACGACAGAGCGTCATTTGGCGCGAGTTCTACCGGCGGACCATCAATGCCAATAATATGCTCACCGCCGGCGCGAAAATGCTGCAACTCAGCCTCAAGAACAGACTTGAGCGGCGTTGTGCCCCAATCTGTGCCCGTCAGCAGATCGTGAGTGGCCGATAGAGAGCGGATTCGGCCTTCCAGACTATCCGCGAAATCGTCCAGCGTTTCCGCACGGCGCCGAGTGAGCGCAAGGATCGACAAGACGTTCGCCAGAGTGTTCTTGACGCGGTGGTTCAGCTCTCTCGAAAGCGAGTTTCGGATGGAGTGCTGCTCTTCATAAAACGCCAATCGCGCCTGATCCTCAAACGCTTGTTGCGTGAGCAACCGAGCCAGCAACATAAGCAGACTGCCGAGCGTCAGGCCAAACATGAGCGTAATCATCGAAAGGAAATCGAGCGCAGCTCCCTCTGGACCTTCCACAACCAACAGAAGCTGACGATTGGCGACGAAGACGGGCTGTTCGATCCTAGGGCTTCCCCCATCAACGAGTGAGCGGGACACAAGCAAGTGATTGGTCTCAGCCAAGCCATCATACAGCCGGACGCCAAAAGATGAAGGTTCAGTGCTTTCGATGGCAGCATCTAGAAAACGGCTGGCGCTAAAGGGGCTATAGACGAATCCAGCGAGTGATCGATCGACTGTGCGTCCTCCCGGTATCGGTCGGAAAACAGGCATGACAATGATAAATCCGGGCGCGTTGCCAGCGTTCTCTTGCGCAAGGGTAATTCGCGCTGATGCGGTCGGTTGAACCGTGCGCGAGGCCTCTCCCATCGCGGCCTCCTGAACGGGATCGGAGTACATATCAAACCCCAACACCTGACGCGTGAGGGAAGTATCAGGATAGAAATACGTCACTGGGGCCACCGCTTTGGCGGATTCGGCAATCGATGGGCGAATTCCGGGAAAACCGCCTTGTTCAGATTCTTGTTGCTGCAAGAACGCGGGAACCCCTTCGGCTTCCACCAGAGCGACCCAACCGATGCCTTGCGAACCCCGATACTCCAGGTCGAGCCTCAGTTCGCTGACGAACTGTTGAAACGATGCGGGCTCAATGTCTTCAACAGTCGACAACAACGCCGCGCCTGCGCGCAAATACGAGGCGAAGTTGTTGGCGCGGCGTTCCAAAGCCGAAGCAATGGATTGCGCAGCCTCTCGAACCTGGGCTTCCTCGCGCGCCCGCGCGTTGCTCTCGATCGCAAAGACACTCAGCGTGGTAATGGCCGCGATTGCGACAAATATGGCGAGCGGAACAGCTCTTGGATAGCTGATGAGCCATCGCCGGACACGGCTGAGCGAAGACACGATGGGCTCGTTCTCCGTTTCGTCCGGTTCCGCACTCGTCTTACTTGTCATATTCGAATGGTTCTGATCCACGCCTAAAAGAGCAATCCGCTGTGCCCACGGAACAAAAGATCAGAGGCTTCGTTCCCTCAATGCCTTCTGATGGTATTGCGCGTTGGACAGATCGCGCATGTTTCGTCAAAAGGCAATCGCTCCATCCTGTGTGGTGCGACCTGGGATCAGAGGTCGGTACAACGTACAATGTCATCAGACGTATCTCCTGGCGATCAAACGCCTGATCAAGCTCCAGAGGCCTCGGTCACGCCGAGCCCCGATTGGGCTGATGGATTGCGTCAGCTCTACGACTCCGTTGTCGATGAACCTCTTCCCGACGCGTTCAAGGATTTGCTTGATAAGCTCGACGAGGACGGCTCAATCGATAGTGGATGTGAGGCAGATGGCTCCGATAGGGGCCAGAGCTAATGGCGAAAACCGAAAAGGCGCCCCCTCCCCAGCGCACCGCTTCACAGAAAGCTGACTTCAAACGTGAGTTGACTGAGGTTGTCCCGCATCTTCGCGCGTTCGCCCGCGGCCTGTGTGGTCGACCTGATATGGCGGATGATCTGGTGCAGGAAACGCTGCTGAAGGCGTGGGCCGCGCAAGCGCGCTTTGAACCCGGCACCTCCATGCGTGCCTGGACCTTCGTCATTCTGCGCAACGCGTATCTCACGGATATGAGACGCAATCGCTTCCGTGGCGAATACGACGAAGGCGTGGCTGAGCGGATACTGACCGCGCCCGCAGGTCAGGAAGAGCCTATCCACTTATCCGACATGCACCGCGCTTTGCTGACGCTTCCGCCTGAACGTCGTGAGGCGCTGCTGCTGGTTGGGGCAGGCGGTTTCTCTTACGAAGAGGCAGCCAATATTTGCGGTTGCGCGGTGGGCACAATCAAAAGCCGTGTGGGCCGGGCGCGCGCTGCGCTCAATTCGATGCTGGCCGAAGGCGCAATTCCGCAGAGGTCTGTCGACGACGATGTCGCGCACCGCGCCATTCTTGAAGAACTGGATGACGTCGCCGCAGGCCGAGGCGATTCCCAAAAGCGCTAATCGTCTTCGGGACGATCCACCACGGATGTCACCGCCACATTCATCGTTACGTTGCCCAAGGTCCGCATAATATCAGGCAACATTTCCACCGCCACAAGCAGAGCCAATGGTTCGATTGGCACTCCCATGGCCAGCGCAATCGGTCCAATCGAAACGACGAAGCTGATTGATCCAGGCAAGCTGACCGATCCGACACTGATGATCAGCGCGACCAAGATGCCGATGGCAACCAATGCGGGCGGCACTTCGATGCCGACCAAAGCGGCGACATAGAGCGCCACGGCCAAGTTCATCGCTACACTTGTGGCTCTGAAAATCGCCACGGCGAGCGGCAATACAAATTCAGACGTGCTGGGTCGAAGACCCAAACGCGAGGCGCTGTCGAGCATGGCCGGCAGGCTGGCAAGCGAGCTTTGGGTGGAGATTGCCACCGCCTGCGCTGGGACGACCGCGCGCGCGAAAGCAGCCGGACCTATGCCGCCAGCTACCCAAGCCAAAAGGTAGGCGAGGATCAGGATGAAGCTTCCCATCGCAGAGACTAGAACGATATAATGAGCGAGCGCCGCGAACGCGCCACCACCGCTTTTGAGACCAACACCAAAAGCGAGCGCCGCAACCCCGATCGGTGCAATCCAAAGCACCCAACCGATAATCTGCAGCATGGCATTGGCCATCGCGTGGAAGAAGCGCAGCAACAGATCGCTTTGCTCGCCGGGCAGACGCGTGATCGCGACAGCCAGCAGAGCAAAGAAAACGGTCACCGGCAACATCGCCGTTTCCGCAGCCGCGGCCACGATGTTGGGCGCGATCAGCGATTTGAGAAATTCAAGCACCCCTGGCACTTCACCCGCGACCTGCGGCGTTTCGGCCAGAAACCCGCTGGCAGTGTCAGGGATGGGAAACCAATCCAGCGCTATCGGCAGGACTAACGCGGTAAAGACGCCGCCGGCCAACGCGACCCCGATCACCAGGCCCACGAAGCGACGCGCCGCCTTTCCGGCGCGCGCGGCGTCAACCATCTGAGCCAAGCCGAGGACCAACAAACTGGCGACCAGCGGAATGATCGTCATCTGCAAAGCGCGCAGCCAGAGGCTACCAACCAGACTTACGCTTTCGGTCAGCGTTTCCGACAAACTCAAACCCGACAAAACAACGCCGAGGCCCAAACCCAAAATGAGCGCGCCAAATGTCGCCAGAACCGGCAGACGGATTGGGGTTAATTCAAATCGGCCCTTCGTCTCAGCCCCTGTGGGAGCGAATATGGGGCTTTCATTAGATATCTGTGTCAAACGCGGCCTTTCTGCTGGTCTGGACAGTCTCCAGACCCTTTCCTTCCGCCGATAACCGGGGCAGAAGCGGCTGACAAATTCACCGGGGCTCAGAAGGGATCTTTCACCGGCTATGTCACGCAAATTTTTCGGCACGGATGGCATCAGAGGACGCACCAACGAAGGTGTCATGACCGCAGCCACCGCCATGAAAGTCGGCCAAGCTGCGGGGCGTCATTTTGTGCGCGGCGGCCATCGGCACCGCGTTGTGATCGGCAAGGACACGCGGCTGTCAGGATACATGATGGAGAGTGCCCTGGTCGCTGGCTTTACCAGTGTGGGTATGGATGTGATCATGACCGGCCCGCTCCCCAGCCCGGCGATTGCGCTGTTGACGCGTGAAATGCGAGCCGACTTGGGCGTGATGATTTCGGCCAGCCACAACTTGTTTGCGGACAACGGGATCAAGCTGTTTGGTCCTGACGGATTTAAGCTGTCCGACGAAACGGAGGCCGAAATTGAGCGCCGGATCGAAAAGGATATCCCCCTTGTCGGCGCAGAAGCCATTGGGCGCGCCCGCCGGATCGAAGACGCGCGCGGGCGATACATCCACGCGGTCAAGGCTTCGGTGCCAGGCGACGTTCGCTTTGATGGACTTAAAGTCGTCGTCGATTGCGCGCATGGCGCGGCCTATCAGGTTGCCCCATCAGCGATCTGGGAACTGGGCGCCGAAACGGTCGCGTTAGGTGTCGAACCCAATGGCACCAACATCAACGATGGCGTCGGCTCAACCGCGATCGAAGCGCTGCAAGCGCGAGTGGTGGAAGAAGGCGCGGACATTGGCATTGCGCTGGACGGCGATGCGGATCGCTTGATTGTAGTCGATGAGCGCGGTCAAAAGGTGGACGGCGACCAGATCATGGCGCTGATCGCAACGCGCATGCACGAACAGGGCCTGCTTACGGGAGGCGGTGTAGTCGCGACCGTGATGTCCAACCTTGGCCTTGAACGCTATTTGGACGGGCTTGGTCTCTCGCTAGAACGCACCAAAGTGGGTGACCGCTACGTGCTCGAGCGGATGAAAGAAGGTGGCTTTAACGTCGGCGGCGAACAGTCTGGCCATATGATCTTGCTCGATCATGGCACCACAGGCGATGGCACCGTCGCCGCGCTGCAAGTGCTGGCCAGCCTTGTGCGATCGGGCAAGCCAGCGAGTGAAATCCTGCACCTGTTCGACCCTGTTCCTCAACTGCTCAAGAATGTGCGCTACGATGGCGGCGCGCCGCTGGAACGCGAGAGCGTAAAAGCCGCGATCAGCGCCGCCGAAGCGGAGCTGGAAGGAAACGGGCGCCTCGTCATCCGCCCATCGGGTACAGAGCCGGTCATCCGCGTCATGGCCGAGGGCGACGATCCCTCCCGCGTGGAAAGCGTCGTCGACAGCGTGTGCGCTGCTGTCAGCGCGGCAGCTTAAGCCGCGCATGACTTCGCGCGCAATCACTCCGCCCCGGATCCTCGCCATTGCGGGATCAGATTCCTCGGGCGGCGCCGGTATTCAGGCGGATATTAAGACCATCACGATGCTGGGTGGCTACGCGATGACAGCTGTTACCACGGTGACAGCCCAAAACAGCGTCGGCGTTCAAGCGATCGCTCCGATGTCAGGCCCAGTGGTTGCTCAGCAAATCGCTTCGTGCGTTGATGATATCGGCGTCGATGCGATCAAGATTGGCATGTTGCACGACGAAGAGATCATCAATGCAACAGCCGAAGCGCTGGCCGTAGTTCCGTCGAACGTGCCGATTGTCCTTGATCCCGTGATGATCTCAACCAGCGGCGCGGCCTTGATCACGCCCGAAGCGATCGCCCTTTTGAAGGAGCGCCTTTTCCCTATGGCGACGATCCTGACTCCAAACTTGCCTGAACTGGGCCATCTGGTCGGGCGTACGCTTGAGACCAGTGACCATATGATCGAGGCCGCCGAGGAATTGTGCAATCAAACGGGCGCGGCCGTTCTGGCGAAAGGCGGGCACACAACGGATGAACGCATCATCGATATGCTTGTCCAGCAAGGGCGTGATCCGGGATATTTTGAGCATCAACGCATCGCAACCTCGCACACGCATGGCACCGGCTGCACCCTATCCTCAGCCATCGCGACCTTGATTGGGCATGGCCAGGGCCTCGACAACGCGGTGCGACTGGGCCGCAATTTCGTGCTGCGCGCGATCGAGGCCGCGCCCGGATACGGAACGGGCAATGGACCTCTTGGCCATCAAGCGGTGCGCTCTCTGGCCGATTGAGGCAACGCGCTTAGCGGTCCAGCTCGTAGAATTTGGCGATATGATCCCACGCCTCTTCGGCGGTTTCGCACCACTGAAACAAGTCGAGATCTTTCTTCGAAATCGTGCCTTCTTCGGCGAAGGCTTCGAAATCGATCACCCGCTCCCAGAAATCGCGCCCAAACAGCAGGATCGGAAGCGGCTTCATCTTGCCCGTTTGAACCAGCGTCAGCAGCTCGAAAAACTCATCGAAGGTTCCAAAGCCGCCGGGGAACACAGCAACGGCTCGCGCCCGCAGGAGGAAGTGCATCTTACGCAGCGCGAAGTAGTGGAAGTTCAAGGACAAATAGGGCGTCACATAGGAATTGGGCGCCTGTTCATGGGGCAGGATGATATTGAGGCCAATACTCTCGGAACCCGCATCGCTCGCGCCGCGGTTACCCGCTTCCATGATCGAAGGACCGCCACCGGTCACAACGACAAACTGGCGCTTACCATCCTCAATGATGGCCTTTTCTGATACCATGCGCGAAAGCTTGTACGCCTCGTCGTAATACTTGGCCTTCTCAGCCAAACGCTGCGCAACCTTCTGCTCGAATTCATCGCCATCCTTGGCGGCGTCCAACTTGGCCTGCGCTTGCTCGGGCGAAGGGATACGAGCCGAACCGTACATCACCATCGTTGATCCCACGCGCGCTTCGTCAAGCAGCATTTCCGGCTTCAACAGCTCGAGCTGAAAGCGAACCGGGCGCAGTTCATCGCGTAAGAGAAAGTCCGTATCGCGAAAGGCTAACTTGTAAGCCGGGTGTTCGGTTTGGGGGGTCCGGTCGGGGGCCTCTTCGACAAACCGGCTTTCTTCGCCTGCGCGGTAGAATTTGCGATCGGTCAGATCGTGCTCGCTATCTTTTTCACTCATGCCCGCGCCTCTAGGCTGGCGCAGGGAATGCGGCAACCCACGTTGGGTCGCTTGTCTATTGGATCGTGTGCATGAGATGGATGCCCCGTGAGGATTCGAACCTCAATTGACGGAGTCAGAGTCCGTAGTCTTACCATTAGACGACGGGGCAATTCGCGGCAGATCAAAGGCACCTTCAGCCCACTCTGCCCAAGCGAGCCGCGCATCTAGGTTCGCCGAGCGCGAAGGTCAAGCTCTGAAACCTTGCCCCCGCGCCTGGCCCCAATCGCGCCTGGTCGCGTTCGCTAAGCGCGCTTCTTGCCCTGTGCCCGCGCATCGGCTAATTATTGCGGCAAGTGCTTGCGCTGATTTGCGTAAGTGAGATGAGAGAATTGAATTATGGCGGACGCATTTCCGCCGGACGAAAACAGGAAAGCGGGAGCAAAAAAGGGCAGCAAGTCCGGCAAGGTAGCCGATTTTCGCTACAAGCGCCCTTCCCACTCAAAAGGCACCGGCAAGCGAGAGCGGCCCGGCGGCTCGCGCAAGAACAGCCGATCGCAAGGTAACGGCAAAGGTGAAACCGGGCGCAATCGTTCCGCGCCGGCTTCCCGGGCAAAACCCCACCAAAGCGACCAGTATTATCGCAAGTCTGAAGCTTACGCCGCGCTTGATCTTGGCACCAACAATTGCCGCCTGTTGATCGCGCGTCCATCGGGCAAGGACTTTACCGTCATCGACGCGTTCAGCCGGGTCGTGAAGCTTGGCGAGGATTTGGCCACGACGGGCCGATTATCCGACGAAGCCATGGACCGCGCGCTTGGTGCGCTTTCGATCTGCGCGGAAAAGCTGCGGCGGCGCAATGTCCGGCTCGCTCGCTCTGTCGCCACCGAAGCCTGTCGGCGCGCCTCCAATGGGCAGGAATTCATCGATCGCGTCCGCGACCAAACCGGAATAGCGCTCGACATAATCACCGCCGAGGAAGAGGCGCGGTTGGCCGTGCTGGGATGCCATATCCTACTAGAGGAAGGCTCCGGTCCGGCGGTCATCTTCGACATTGGCGGAGGCTCGACCGAACTGGTTCTGTTGGAAAAAGGCGGATCCTCAGGCGGCAAAATCCCGCGTATCCTCGATTGGCAAAGCGTGCCCTGGGGCGTGGTATCGTTGACAGACACTGTGGAACGAACTGGCGGCGATGCGACCGCACGGCTCAATCGCTACACCGAAATGCGCCGACTGGTATCAGAAAGCTTTGCTCCCTTCGCCGAGCGGATCGCCGAAGCCTCCAAGGCTGGCGATATCCGTTTATTAGGGACCAGTGGCACGGTCACAACCTTGGCCAGTCTGCACCTCGAACTGCCGCACTATGATCGCAAGGCGGTCGATGGCTTGATCGTGCCGAGCGAAGCCATGCGCGCCATCAGCGGCGACCTTTCGAACATGTCGTCCTATGAACGCAGCGAATTGCCGTGTATCGGTCAGGATCGAGCCAATTTGGTGGTGGCGGGCTGCGCTATCCTGGAATCGATCCTCGACCTGTGGCCGGCCCGTCGTCTGGGAGTTGCGGATCGCGGCATTCGCGAAGGGATATTGCGCAGCCTGATGGCCGCCGAACGCCAGAGCGAAAGGGCGCTCAAAGCGCTGCACGAAAACCGATCCGAACAGAAACCCAACGAGTGAGGCGCGCATAATGAGCCGTTCCGGTCGCAACCCAGATCGCCGCGTCAAAACCGCAAAGAAACGTTCGGAAAGCTCGACTCGCTGGTTGCAGCGGCAGCTCAACGATCCGTATGTGAAGAAAGCCAAGGCCGACGGCTATCGCAGCCGCGCGGCCTATAAGCTGATCGAGCTCGACGAACGCTTTGGTCTTATCCGGGGCTCGTCGCGCGTGGTTGACTTGGGCATCGCCCCCGGAGGTTGGAGCCAGGTTGTACGGGCGAAAGCGCCCAAAGCGCAGGTAGTCGGAATAGACTTGCTCCCAACAGAACCGATTGAAGGGGTGACCATCTTCGAGATGGACTTTATGGACGACGCCGCGCCCGCCGCTTTGGAAGAAGCGCTGGGCGGCTCGCCCGATCTGGTGTTGTCCGATATGGCCGCCAACACCGTAGGGCACAAACAGACCGACCATCTGCGCACGATGGGCCTTGTCGAAGCCGGCGCGTGGTTCGCGGTGGAAACTTTGGAGAAAGGCGGGGCGTTCGTTGCCAAGGTGCTGGCGGGAGGGACCGACGCCGATCTGTTGGCGCTGCTCAAAAAGCACTTCACCAGCGTCAAGCACGCGAAACCCCCGGCCAGCCGCAAGGGTTCATCGGAGTGGTATGTTGTCGCTCAGGGATTCAAGGGCAGGAAGCCCTAAAACTCAGGATTCGGCTTCGGCCGTTTGTTCCGAAGTGCCTTCAGCCGCGTTTTGCTCCGCTTCTGCGGTGGCGACCGTGTCGGCTTCAGCGCCTTCCTCGGCCGTCTCAACTTCCGCAGGGGTGAATTCGGGAAGCGGGAGGGTGCCTTCAGGGCCGTTCATGAACAGCGCGACAGCAGCGCGATCTTCAATTTTGGAAAGACCTGCGAAGCTCATCTTAGTGCCTTCGACATACGAAGAAGGCTTCTTCAGCCACTCATTCATCTCGTCCCAGCCCCACTGGCCGTCCTTACCCGACATACCAGCCGAGTAAGCGTAACCGGCGCGGGTCCCGATGTCAGAGCCCATAATGTTGTTGAGGTTGGGGCCAACGCCGTTGGCCCCGCCAGGCGTAATCGTGTGGCACGCAGCGCACTTGGCGTAGACTTTTTCGCCCTGCGCGGCCGTGACCAACGTCAACGCTTCGGCCATCGTCATTTCGGCGGGTTTGCCGCCGGTTTCTTCGACGCCTTCGATCACATAGCCGAGCTGTTCAGGGCGCTGCGGATCGCTGCCGTGGAAATACTTCCCCGAAAGAATCGAAAGCCCCAGCCCCAGTCCAGCGGCGAACAGGACCCAGCCCGCCGCCGTGTTGAAAAGATCGCCATTCCCGTTTTCGCTCGTACCGTTATCCACGTCAGCGCTCGCGTCCAAGTTTGTTTGATTTGTCATCCCGGTCGCCCCATTAGTCACCCACCCGTCAGCGCGCAAGAGTGATCGCATCATCTATTGGTGCAATACGTGCAATTCGGTTGTCCCCGATCATCGCGCAAAACGCGTCTTGCCCGGTGCGAGGCACCGCTTTAGCACGCAAGACATGCGCAGCTTTCCCGGACCCGCTTTACCGATTGTCGACACGATGCGCGCCGAAGCCGCGCGCGATCCCGCTGGCGCAATCGCCTTTCAAGGCTCCCCCGGCGCCAATTCGCACCGCGCCGCGACCGAAGCGCGCGCCGATTTCAAACCCTTACCCTGCTTCAGCTTTGAAGACGCGCTGGAGGCGGTGAAGGATGGCCGCGCCGGGCTTGCCATCATTCCAATTGAAAACTCGCAGCACGGCCGTGTGGCTGACATTCACTTTCTTCTGCCGGAGAGCGGGCTATCGATTGTTGGCGAATACTTCATGCCGATCCATCACGCCTTGATGGCCCCGTCGCTTTCGCAAGGGGAATCGAGAGGGCCCAACGACCGAATCGAAGCGGCCTACAGCCATCCGCAGGCGCTGGGGCAGTCGCGCCTCTTTTTGCGCGAACGCTCGATCGTGCCACTTAGCTATGCTGATACGGCCGGCGCCGCAGCGTTCGTGGCTGAGCGCGGTGATCCGACCCTTTCGGCCATTGCGCCGGCCATCGCGGCTGAACTGTACGGGTTGGATATCTTACAGACGCATGTCGAAGACAGCGCGGACAATATGACGCGGTTCGTTATCCTTGCCGACAAACCCGCTTTCTTGACCAATGATCCTGATCGCGCTGCGATGACGACGTTCGTCTTTGAGGTGAAGAACATTCCCGCTGCGCTTTACAAGGCGATGGGCGGCTTTGCGACGAACGGCGTCAACATGACCAAGCTCGAAAGCTATCAACAAGGCACAAGCTTTTCCGCAACGCGCTTTTACGCGGACATTATCGGCACACCCGGCGATCCGGCGGTAGATCGGGCCCTCGAAGAATGCGCGTTTCATTCCAAGGAATTGCGCATTCTGGGCACCTACGAACAGGCGCGTCCACGCGGGTAATGCCAGCGTTTGTCTTGCGCGCACGCAAAGCTATCGGAACACCGATATGTATGACCGGTTGCACCTAGAGAAAGGCCGTGCCACGACTGTGGTTGCATGACCACGGGCCTTCTCCCCACACCTGCTGACCCATTGGCTGAGCCATCCGACGCGCCGCCCGTCGAAGAGAGCAGCGGCGCGGTTTATCCGCTGCCCGAAGAATACAGCGAGATCCGGCGCGATCCCGATACGCAATTTGCAGAGCTGGCCATCGAACCGCCCGAACCGAGGGAACCATCGTGGTTCGCCGAGGCGTTGCAGGCGTTTTTCGACTGGCTTGCCGAAATCTTCGGTCCTGTCGGCGGGGCGCTGGCGTTGAACTGGTCAGTGATACAGTGGGTTATGTTCGCGCTTTTGGGGGCGCTTGTTCTGTATCTGGCGCTGCGTTTGATCGGCCCGCTAGCAAACCGATCCGCTGCGGCGGACGTCGCGCAAGAGGCAGAGCCTGAATGGGCGCCAGTACGAGCGGAAAGCCTGGCCTTGCTCGAAGACGCGGACAGGCTGGCTAATGATGGCCGCTATGACGAAGCCGCGCGGCTGCTTTTGCGGCGCAGCGTGGGCCAGATTTCACAGGCGCATCCCGAATGGGTCGAACCGTCCAGCACCGCGCGCGAGCTTGCCGCTTTGCCCAAATTGTCCGACGCCGCCCGGCGCGCCTTTGGCGTGATGAGCGCGGCGGTGGAAAGCAGCCTGTTTGCCCTTCGCTCGCTTTCGCAAGACGATTGGACCCGCGCACGGCAGGCCTACGCCGACTTTGCGCTCGCGAAAATTGACCAACCAATCTCCGATCGCGCCGAGGGGTCCTCATGAGCAAAAGCGCGCCCTTCTCAAAAGGCGGGCTTTTGGGGTTGCTCGTCGTCGGTTTTGGCACGTTTCTCGCGATCCTCTATTTCCTTGCCATTGGCGATACGGGGCCTGACGACAGCAATAATGGCCGCGCCCACGCCGGCGCTCAGGGCCTCAACGGGTACTCAGCGCTGGTCGAGCTGGTCGAAGCGGATGGGTTCGATACCACGCTTTCGCGCGATGCGAGCGAGTTGGAGACGCCTGATCTGCTCGTTCTCGCACCGCCAGCGGGCACGGATCCGGAAGAATTGGCGCGACTGTTCAATTCGCGGCGCGATCTTGGGCCGACCCTTGTGATTTTGCCCAAGTGGAGCGCGTTTCCTGCCAGCCGCTCCCCTGATCTGGCCAACCCGGATGAGGCCAAAGACGGTTGGGTCCTGGTGCGCAACATCACCCGCCCCAGATGGATCAACAGCGAATACGTTCCGATCTCGTTCGAGCTCAAACCAGCAGGGGCTGAAGACAACGAAGAGGCGAACGGGCTTTCGCGGCGGTTCGAAACACGCGGTGCGCTGGCCGGAATCATGGGCGACCTCCCCAGCGATCTGGGCTGGCACGCGACCAAGCTCGCCTCACACGAACCTTTGATTGTCGATGAGGCGGGCCGCGCGATCGCGCTCAGCTACACCGATCCAACATCGCAATTGTCCGACGCCAACCCGAACTGGCTCATCTTTGTGGTGGAACCAGACCTTATGAACAATTGGGGGCTCGCCGAAGAGACACGCGCGCTCGCCGCCCTCTCGATCGTCCGGTATATGGGGGACGATTATTCGGGCCGTGTGGTGTTCGACCTCACCTACAATGGATTCGGCGGCGCGATGAACCTGCTCACACTGGCTTTTCAGCCGCCATTTCTCGCGGCGACCTTGTGCCTGATCCTCGCGCTGGTCGTTCTAGGCTGGCGCGCGTTCCTTCGCTTTGGTCCCTCAGCCGCGCCTGAACGCGAAACGGCTTTTGGCAAGGCCAGCCTCGTGACCAACGGCGCGGATCTGATCGTGCGGGCGGGGAGGTTGAACCTTCTGGCCAAGCCTTACATCAAGCTCAGCGAAGAGCGCGTCGCTCCCAATATCGATGCGCTGACCGCACCAGCCGATGACCTGCGCCGCGCGCGCAAACCCGCCGACATTCTACGCGCCGCCCGCGCGCTCTACCGCCATTCGCAAGACACCTAATTTTCAAAGGGAACGCTGACCGCATGGGTATGACCCTCCAAGACGTGCAAAACCTCGCCAACGCCATCCGCACCGAAACCGCCAAGGCGATTGTCGGGCAGGACGATATGGTCGACCAACTGCTGATCGCGATGATCGCGCAAGGGCATGTCCTGCTCGAAGGGCCTCCGGGGACCGCGAAGACGCTGTTGGCGCAAAGTTTTGCAACGGCGTTGGGTTTGGACTTTGGCCGCATCCAGTTCACGCCGGACCTTTTGCCGGGCGATATTCTGGGGTCGAACCTGTTCAACTTTCAGACGAGCAACTTCACTCTCACGCGCGGGCCGATTTTTTGCGAATTGCTGCTAGCGGACGAGATAAACCGCACCCCGCCCAAAACGCAGGCGGCCCTACTCGAAGCGATGCAAGAACGCCGTGTCACGCTTGATGGAGAAACGCACTCCCTGCCCGATCACTTCATGGTAATCGCGACGCAGAACCCGATTGAGAACCAGGGCGTCTACCCCCTCCCCGAAGCGCAGTTGGACCGCTTTTTGTTCAAGCTTCTGGTCCCCTATCCCGACGCCGCCGAGGAAGAACGTATCGTCGCGGCCTATGGCAAACGGCAAGGGCCACAGCGCCCGGCGGAACTGGGCGTCAACGCGGTGGCGAGTATGGCAAAGCTCGGCGACGCCAGCGCCGCGCTGGATCAAGTGACCATTGCTGAGGAAGTCACCTCGTATGTCGTGCGACTGGTGCGCGCCACACGCGAACACTCCGAACTCTCGGTCGGCGCCAGCCCCCGTGCGGCGGTGGCTCTGGCCAACGCGGCGCGCGCGCGCGCGGCGCTGCACGGGCGCGACTACACGATCCCCGACGATGTGAAGGCGCTTGCTGTGCCAGTGCTGCGCCACCGTCTTACGCTTTCCCCCGCAGCCGAGATCGAAGGCCGCGAGGTGGAGGCTTTGGTCGCGAGCCTGGTCGAAGAAACCGAGGCCCCGCGGTAATCACCCGTGCCTTCCCGTTTCACCTCCTTGTTGGCCAAAGTGCCCGCTTTGCCGGTTGTCCCGACCGAACGCGCTGCGTGGCTGATCGCGGGGTTTGCGCCGGTCGCGGTGCTGATCGCTGCCGCGGTGCCCGGCCTATGGGTGCTTGCGCCAATTGCGGCGGTGCTGCTGATCGCGCTGGTGTTTCTCGACGCCTATCAAGCGGGCCGCGTGGAGAGTTGGGATGTTTCCGTCCCCCATGCGGTAGAGGTCGGACAGGACACATCCCTTTCGCTGACCGCGCGCTTCCGCTCTGGCCGCCCGCGCAACGTCGAAGCGGCTGTGAGCGTGGACCCCCGCCTGGCTCCGGATGGACGCGTGGTCGTGTCGCTCGCGGGGGCGCAAGAGGCCAACACATACGGCGGCAGAACCACTTTGAGCCCTACCCGCCGGGGAACCGCGACATTGACCGAGGCCTGGCTTCGATGGACGGGCCCACTAGGCCTTGGCGCACGCCAGACCAGCCGGGCCGAGGATCGGGACATCCGAATCTGGCCTGATCTCTCCCCCGTTCGTTCCAAGCAATTGCAGACTTTCCTGCGCGACGCGCAAACCGGTCTGATGGCCCGGCGCCTGCGCGGCGAAGGCACCCAATTTGAATCGCTTTCCGAATATCAGGCCGGAATGGATCGCCGCCGAATCGATTGGAAGGCGAGCGCGCGCCACAACCATCTTTATGCCCGTGAGAACGAAGTGGAGCGCAACAACCAGATCGTCTTCGCGTTCGATTGTGGTCAGGCGATGTGTGAACCCGCCGATGGCCTGCCACGTATCGATAGGGCCGTCTCTGCCGCTCTTGCGTGCTCTTATGTCGCTCTCAAGGGCGGCGATAAGGTCTCTTTGTTCGGCTTTGCCCAACGGCCTGAAGTCATGACGCCATTTGTAGCTGACAGCCGATCCTTCCACCGTCTGCAGAACGCCGCCGCAGAGCTGGATTACAGCGCGGATGAGCCCAACTTCACCCTCGCTCTCGCAACGCTGACATCCAAACTGCGCCGCCGATCGCTGATCGTGCTGTTTTCCGACTTTACCGATCCCACGGCGGCGGAACTCATGATTGAAAGCATCGGGCGATTGGTTGACAAACACTTAGTGCTGTTCGTCACCTTGTCCGACACCGATCTGGACCGCTTTATCGAAGCTGAGCCTGCCGATATCGCCACCCTCGCCCGCAGCGTCACCGCAGAAACACTGCGCCATCAACGGCGCGTGGTGCTGCAACGGCTCAGACAGTTAGGCGTAAACGTGATCGAGGCGCCGTGGCAGCGCATCGGTTACGATCTGATTGACCGTTACTTTGCGATCAAAAACGCCGGAGCCATCGGATGAAAGCGCCCACTCTTGCCCGTTCGATCAGTGGGATGTTCTCGCGTGCCACTATCGATGCGCCGGCGGATATCGAAAGCGCGGCCTTGCGCTCTGACCGTTTCCGACTGGAGCGTGAAGGCGACTGGCGGCGGTTAGAAGCGATCGTAGCGCGAATGGAGAAGGGCGGCCTGCGAGGGATCGACGAAGCCGACCTCCTCGCTCTGCCCACGTTGTATCGGACTGCGGTCTCCAGCCTTTCCCTGGCGCGCGAGACCTCGCTCGACATGGCGACGCTAACCTACCTTGAAAGTCTGGTGCAGCGCGCGTGGTTTCAGGTTTATGGGCCGCGCAAAGGCATGTTAGCCTGGACGCGCGAGTTCCTGTTTGGAGGGTGGAGCCGCGCGGTGCGCGCGATCTGGCTCGACATCTGTATTGCGCTGTTCGTGATGGTCGCCGGCGCAATTGTCGGCTGGTTGCTGGTCGCGCAGGATCAGGAATGGTTCTACCGTCTGGTGTCCGAGCGGATGGCCGGAGGCCGTGTGCCCGGCGCGAGCCGCGAAGACTTGGCCGAAACGCTGGCGGTCGAAGAAAGCGCCGGGGGCCTATCCGCCTTTGCCGCCGAATTGTTCAGCAACAACGCCGGCGTATGCATCCTCGCCTTCGCACTGGGCTTTGCGTTCGGCATCCCCTCGCTCCTCCTGCTGGTGCACAACATGGCGTTGATGGGCGCGTTCCTATGGGTGTTCGCCAGCGTAGGGCTTACATACGAATTTGGCGGATGGCTGTTCGTCCACGGCACAACCGAGTTGTTTGGCATCTTGCTTTCGGGCGCGGCGGGGCTGCATATCGGGCGCAGTATGGCGTTTCCCGGAAACAAGGGCGTGCTCGAGGCGGCCTCCACCGCCGGAAAGCGCGCGGCGGTCGTCATGCTGGGCGTTGTCATCATGATGGTCGTTGCCGCGCTGCTTGAAGCTTTCCCAAGACAACTCGTCGAAGGGGCGACCAATCGATATCTGATCGGTGCTTTCTTTCTGGTGTTTTGGCTGAGCTATTTCTTCCTTTTCCGCGCGGGCGACCCGGTCAATGAAGACAGTCCGGGGGGTCCGGCATGAAGTGGCGCGCACAAAGAAATGCCCGCGCCCGCCAGACCTCGGATGAAAGCGAAAGGTCGCGCGCGCTGGTCACACCCGAAGGATTGGCTTTGCCGGTGAAAGTCGCCGCCAAGGGGGCACGATTGGGAGCATTGATGATCGATATGATCATCCTTCTGGTTGGGCTCTACGTCGTCGCACTTCTGCTCGACCAACTGTCTGGCGGAACGGTGACCGCGCTTGATGAGGAAACCGGAGGCGCGGTCTCTGCGGCGCGCGAATTCCTTTACATCGTTTCAGTCATATTCGGTTTCTTCGCATGGTATGGCTATTTCCTGGTGCAGGAATTGAGCCCGCGCGGCGCGACGCTTGGCAAACGCATTCTCGGCGTGCGCGTGGCGGCGCGCGGCGGCGGACGATTAACGCCCGAAGCGATCATCGCGCGCAATCTCCTACGCGATATCGAGATATTCTACCCGATCGTGTTTGTGCTCGTGTCGCTCATCCTGAGCGTTGCAGGTGAGATGGACAGCGGCTTTGTCTGGGCAGCGCTTGCTTGGTTCTTGATCTTTGCGCTGTTCCCGTTCTTCAACAAGGACGCGCTTCGCGCGGGCGATATCGTTGCGGGCACTTGGGTGCTCGAAGCGCCCAAGGCCAAACTCGCCGCCGCCATGTCCGCGCAAGGGTCAGCCACAAAAGAAGGCTCAAGCGACATCACCGGCGCGCGCTACGAATTTGGCGAGGTGGAACTGTCGGTTTACGGAGAGAAAGAGCTCCAGACGCTCGAACGCTTGCTACGCGAGGGGAACGCGGACGCTCTGGAAGCGGTGCACGCGACGATCTGCCGCAAGATTGGCTGGGAACCGGGCGCGGGCGACGAACGCGCCTTTCTCGAAGCGTTCTACGCGCAGTTGCGCGCGCGGTTGGAAAACGACATGCGGTTTGGCAAGCGCAAGGCAGACAAGCATTCATGAACACCTTTACAATCACGCCCGATCCTTTGGAGAACGCCGAGGTCCTCGACCTTTTGCGGCTGCATCTGGAGGAAATGCACGCGGCCTCTCCGGCTTGCAAAGTGCACGCCATGCCGCCTGAACGGCTACGCGAGGATGACGTAACGTTCTATGCGGTGCGCGAAAACGGCGCGCTCGCAGCGGTGGGGGCGCTAAAGGCCTTGAGCGACACCAAAGGGGAACTCAAAAGCATGCGCGCCAGCCCCGATTTCCGCGGGCGCGGCGCTGGGCGCGCGCTGCTCGAACATCTGATCGCCGAAGCGCGCGCGCGGGGCTATACATGGCTGGGCCTCGAGACCGGACGAACCGCCGAGTTCGCCGACGCGCGTCGGCTCTACGAACGCTATGGCTTTCGCGAGAGCAAGGCCTTTGGCGACTATATCTCCGATGATTTCAGCCTGTGCATGGAGCGAAACCTGTGACGATCAACCGACGCGACTTTGTCAGCGGAGCGCTGGCCACTGGCGCGGCGATGGGCGCGGCCTCATGCGTGCCTCCCGACCAAAGCCCGACTGGGCGGCTGGTCGCGCAGCTTCGCATAATCGAAGCGGCAGCCGATGGCACGCTGGGCGTTGCGCTTTACGACACCGCCACACGCCTATCCGTCGGTCTCAACCAGGATCGCCGATTTGGTCATTGTTCGTCGTTCAAACTCTCGCTCGCGGCGAAAGTGCTGGCGGAGGATGCGCGCGGGCTGATCGATGCGGATAAACGCGTGATGTGGAGCAAAGACGATCTGATGTTCGTCTCGCCCTTCACAACGAAGCGGTTGGAAGAGGGCGCCACCTTGCGCGAACTTGCCGAATTCACGCAAAAATACTCAGACAACACCGCCGCCAATGTGCTCTTGCGCGAACTTGGAGGCCCCGCGGCGTTGACAGGGTTCTGGCGCACGATCGGCGATGAAACGAGCCGTCTGGACCGGATCGAACCCGCGCTCAACAATGTGCCCGTCACCGAAGTGCGCGACACCACCACGCCAGCGGCCATGGCGCGCACGGTGGCGACCTTGCTCTATGGCGACGCCATGCCTGAGGCTGAGCGCGCGACGCTCAAACGATGGATGATCGACACCACTACAGGCAAACGCCGCGTTCGCGCCGGGTTGCGCGAGGATTGGGTCGCGGGCGACAAGACCGGCACTTCGATCTGGCCGGGCATGGGCAGCCTCTATGTCGATATCGGCTTTGTTGAACCGCCCGAACACGCGCCCATCACCTTCGCGACCTATTTCCGTACGCGTGACGCCAAAGATGGCATGGACCCCGCAGCTGAGGCCGCTCTGGCCCGCGTTGGCGGCGTTTTGGAAACGATGGGTGAAAAGCAGGACTGGATCCCGTTCTGATCAACTCTTTATCACTGATAAAATTTTATCATTGATTAAAGTATTAGCTCGTCGTAATCCTCCCGGCGAGGGAGGACCGCGTGTCCAAAAAACGCGAACAAGCCATTTCTGATCGAAAACGCCGCATCTTTGACGCGGCGCGCGCGATTATCGCGCAAAGCGGGTTGGAAGGCCTGACCACGCGAGCATTGGCGCGGACCGCCGGGCTGACCGTCCCCACGCTTTACAATCTTGTCGGCGGCAAGGACGAGATCCTGACTCAGATGCTGTCGCATGATGTCGAGGCCATTTGGGAGCGGCTGGAGTTTGATCGGCGCGCCAGCCCGCTCGAAATGGCGGACGCGATTATCACCGAAGCCTACGAAGTGGTGCGGGTGGAAAAAGCGCTGCATCGCGCCTTTCTGCCTTTGATGATTGATCTCGAAATCGTCTTCGCCGCCAATCGGGGCCGCGACGACCCCGGCGCGCGGGCGGCCAATCGCTGCGTTGAGATGGCGCAATTCGCCTGCGAAGAGGCGATGAAGAATGGCGAGTTGCGCGGTCATGTGTCGGCCGCCGAACTCGGGCAGCAAATGTTCATCACCTATCGCGGGCCGATGCGCGATTGGTTGGAAGGGGTGATCGACGCGGACGAGATGATCCGGCGGCAACGTCGCGGGTTCTACCTCGTCTTGGCGGCGGATGCGTCGGACGCGTTTCGCGCCACCCTGCTCGAACGCATCGCGCGTCTGGGTGACAATTCGAAAATGGAGGATGCCGCGTAATGGAAAACGCGATCAAAGCGGTGGCTTGGAGCCTGCCGATCATGTTCGCTTTCGCCTTTCTGGTGCCGATGATCGATCAGGGGATGCAGGCGCTGGGTCTTTCCGCGCCGTTTGGCCTCTCGACGCTGACCTTAGCGCTCATCGTCGGCGGGGCCTGGGGCCTTATCGCGCAAATCACGGGGAGGTGGCTGTGAATGCCCATTCGAAAATTCAGGCCGACGATCTGTCGCAGATGACCGAAGCGCAGCTTAGAAGACTGGAGCTGAAAATCGCCCGCAAATATACAGGCAAGGTGCCGTGGATCGCGGTGTTCTGGGCGTTCGGCAATCTGGCCGTTTGGCTCAGCCTTTGGCCGCTCGTTTTTCTGGATATCCTGCCGCTCTGGGCCGCTTTCCCGATTGCGACGGTCAACATGGCGCTGGTCTATCTGCCCACACACGAAGCGCAGCACGACATCATCGCGCGGCCCGGCACAAAGCTGCGCTGGCTCAACGAATTGGTGGGTCATGCAACAAGCTGGATGCTGATCTATCCCTTTCAGGTTCTGCGCATCACGCATCTAGACCATCATCGCCACACCAATGATCCTGAGCGTGACGTTGATATCGGTAGCAAAGCGCCGGGGCCCTGGCACGCGATCTGGAACGCAATTCAAGGGCGTCAGCCGGGCAATAAACGCAACCACGATTACGCCGCCGCGCTGATCCGTGCGGACCGGCCCGGATTGCTGCTCCTGGCGCTGGCCTACCGCATCGGCTTTATCGCCATTTTGGGCGCGCTAGCGTGGAATGGCTACGGGATGGAGGCGCTGTTCCTTTGGTGGCTGCCCTACCATTTGGCGATCACCTATATCGTCTTCTTCCTAAGCTGGGCGCCGCACCATCCGGGCGGAGAGACGGGGCGCTATCGCAACACGCGGTCGTGGAAGTCGAAAGTCGGCAATCTGGGTTCGATGGGGATGCAGTTCCACATCGTGCACCACTTGCACCCCTATATCCCGCTGCATCTGACGCCGGCGGCCTATTGGGAAATGCGGCCTATTTTGGAGGCGCGTGGGGCGCGGGTGGAGGAGCTATAGGGCGAATCCCTCGCCCTGAGCCTGTCGAAGAGCAGGCCGATGCGCTCACCAATCGTACTTCGGAGTCGAAGACGGCGCGAAGCGCCACTAGCTCAGCACGAGCGGGGTGCTTTTGGCGATGTATCAGTGATCGGGCGTTTCGCCGGTGCCTGCATCCTCGCCGCCAAAGATCGCCACTTCGTTCAGCCCCTCGCTGGTTGCGCGCCCGCGATACATGCCGCTGGTGTTGAAGCTGAACAGCGCGTGGCCTTCGGGCGTGACGAGGATCACTCCGCCGTCGCCGCCTAGGTCTTTGACTTCGGACATTACGTCGTCGGCGACCCGTTGTGCTATATCGTCTTCTATGGCTAACTCGGAGGCGTGCACTACATAGTCTGGAAAGCCTTCTTCATTTTGCGATACACTGAGCTGCGCTTCGAGTGCCTCAACCCGATATTGATAAGTAAGCCGCGTGCAAATCTCCTGCGCCACGCCCACCCGGATAAAGTACTCGCCCCACCCGGTCGCCGACACCGCGCAAGAGCGATTGTCCGCGTAGGTGCCCGCACCGATCACCGGCGCGTCACCGATGCGACCCCAGCGTTTGCCCGTCATCCCTCCCGTGGAAGTGCCCGCCGCTAGGTTGCCTTGGCTATCCAGAGCCACCGCGCCGACAGTGCCAAACTTCAAATCCACGTCGAGCGCCGACAACTCCTCGGCCTTCATCCGCTCCAGCGATTTCTTGCGGCTTTCGGTCGCGAACCATTCGGGGCCGGCGGTCTCCAACCCGTTTTCGCCCGCAAATTGCTCCGCGCCCTCGCCCATCAGGAAGACATGCGGGCTGCCCGTGCGCACTTTGTCGGCGAGCAGGATCGGGTTTTTGATCGTCGTCACGCCCGTCACCGCGCCCGCGCTGCGATCGCGGCCATCCATGATTGAAGCGTCGAGTTCGTTACGCCCCTCCCATGTGAACACCGCCCCTCGCCCGGCGTTGAACAGCGGCGAATCCTCCATCGGAATAATCGCAGCCTGAATCGCGTCCATCGCGGTGCCGCCTTCGGCGAGGATCTTCGCGCCCGCGTCCAAGGCCTTTTGCAAGGCCGCTTCGTATTCGGCCTCTTTCTGCGGCGTCATATTAGCGCGCGCGATCGTACCCGCGCCGCCATGGATCGCTATCGACCATTTGGGCGCTTGCGCCATGTCGCCTTCAGTGCGGCCGTCGGCGAAAGCGGGTTGCGCGATAAGAGTGAAGGTGGCGGCAACAGCCGCGCCGAGCAGTGCGTTTTTCATGGGAGGAGAGCTAACCTATCGCGTGACATCGCGCCAGCGCGCTATTAGCGGGGCGGCAAAGGAGTATGTGATGAGCGAATTTGGCTGGAATTCCACCGCAGATGAGGTTCTGTCCGACGTCGATCTGACCGGTAAAACAGTGTTCGTGACCGGCGCCAATTCAGGGCTAGGCTTTGAAACCGCTCGGGCGATGGCGGCCAAGGGCGCGTGCGTCGTGCTGGCCGGGCGCGATCCGATGAAGCTCGACGCCGCGTTCAGCGAGATCGCCGGCCTGGTGCCCAGCGCCAAGCTGGAGACGATCCTGTGTGACCTGAGCTCGCTTAAGTCGGTGCGAGAGGCTGCCGAGGAAGCGAACGATCGGTTGGAGCGGATCGATATCCTGATCAACAACGCCGGCGTCATGGCTTGCCCGCTTTCCCGGACTTCCGATGGGTTTGAGATGCAGTTCGGCACCAATCACCTCGGCCATTTTGCTCTGACAAAAGGTTTGATGCCGATGATCCTGAAAGGCGCTGGCGAGACGGGCTCCGGCCGGATCGTCAACCTGTCGAGCCGGGGACACTTTATCACGCCGATCAATTTGGAAGACCCTAACTTTCTTTCGCGCGACTACGATGAATGGCTCAGCTATGGCCACGCCAAGACGGCGAATGTCCTGTTCTCGGTCGGGTTGGAACGGCGCTACGGTGGCAAGGGCATTCACGCCTACGCGGTGCATCCTGGCGGCATTCAGACCAATCTTGGCCGCCATATGACCCCTGAAGAAGAACAGGATCTGGAGGACCGAGTAAAGGCGTCCGACCCCAGCTTTGAATACAAGACCATCCCGCAAGGCGCTGCGACGCAGGTCTGGGCCGCTACCGCATCCGATCTAGAAGGGCACGGCGGGATATATTGCGAGGACTGCCACGTCGCCGAAGTCGACGATGAAAGCTCGAATGGCGGCGTTCGCTCTTACGCAATCGACCCGCAAAGCGCCGAGGCGCTCTGGACGCTTAGCGAAGAGCTGATAGGTGAGACTTACGCGGCCTAAGACTGCGCCAAGAACTCGTCCAGCAGCCCGAACACATCCTTCGCCTCGCGCGTGGGTGTGATCGCCATAAAGACGTGCGGCGCGGCTTCGTATTCGTAAAGCTTGGCGTCCACGCCCGCGTCGCGCAACTTGGCCACAAAGGTCCGCGAATCCACGATGAACAGGTCGTGCCGGCCGGTCCAAATCCGCGTTGGCGGGAGCAGCGCCAGCTCCTCCTTCAAGGTGTAAAGCGGGCTGCATTCGGCCGATCCCGGATCGCGGTCTCCCGCCCAAATTTCGCCGCATACGTGCAGGCCGTAGACGCTCAGCATGATGTCGTGCGGCTCGACAGCGCGGATCGCCGGATCAGCGGCGGTCAGATCAAGCCACGGCGCGAACAAAGCGAGCCTGCCCGGCTGCGGACCGCCCGCCTTCGCCAAGCGCAAGGCGAGGCTGAGCGCCATATGGCCACCCGCGCTGTCGCCGTTGAGAATAATTCTGGCCGGATCGTGCTTCGCCGCCAGCGTGGCAAAGGCCGCGTCCGCCTGCGCGTCGGCGGCGCTGTACGGATGTTCGGGCACCACCGGATAGAGCGGCAACGAGATCGAGCAACCGAGCCGATCCACCATCGCAGCGGCCAGCGGCCAGTGCTCCTTGAACATCGGCAAGACAAAGCCGCCGCCGTGGAAATAGAGCATGTGCCATTCGCCGGGGCCGGACTTGGGATGAAGCGTCACCACCGGTTCCCCCGCCGCCTCCCAGCGTTCCACCAAATACTTTGTCTCGAACTTATCGGGCATGGGCGCATCGACGGGCGGTGCGCGGTCGTAGTACGTCTGTCGAAG
This sequence comes from Pseudomonadota bacterium, assembly GCA_039033755.1. GTDB lineage: Bacteria > Pseudomonadota > Alphaproteobacteria > Sphingomonadales > Sphingomonadaceae > Erythrobacter. The sequence continues at coordinate 53,200 of JBCCBZ010000022.1, forward strand.
GCTTTCAGGATCGGAAGGGAAGATCGGCATCCGCTTACTCATCAGCCAAGTGATCGCGCGCATGGCGAGGCTCGGCTTGGCGCTGCGCAGTTCGATGGATGTGTCGATCAGCATAATTCTCTCCTCAAGCGAGGAGAGTGACTTGCAAGACGCCTAAGTCAAGCGTCGAGGGCCGTTACCAACCCCTCGCTCAGCCACAGGCCCAGCATAGCGCCCGCGCGCTGGGCGGCTTCGCCAATCGCATTTTCATCGGCGTCTTGCCCGGCAAGCAATTCGATCAGATCACCGTATCGCGCGCCCTTTTGCATGGCGTCGAAAGCGCGCGCGCTGTCAGCTTCGACCATCAGGAAGGTTGGTCGTTCGCCTTCGCGCCAGACAAGGCATCCTTGCTCGGTTTCATAGCCGCGCAGGTCGCGATCCGGCTCGGGATCGCTTAGCGATTTCCAAAGCGCGGTAAGGTCATGGGTGACCAGCCTTGATGTCGCGCGCGATTGGAAAGTGAGCCCAAGCCCCAACCATTCAGCATCGCCAAACTCTGCGCTGGCGGCGGCAAAATCCTGCGGCGAGAAAACCTCCTGATCAGGCGCGCCCATCAATTCGAGCATTGCCCATTCAAGCCACGCCAGCTCGGTAACCTCGGCGTTGTTGGGAAAGAGCGTGGCGCAAGTCTCGTCAAACCCCGCCCCAACCGCATCAATCGTCCAATGCGAAGGGGGATTGGCGATCGCATGGTTGATCCGCACGGTTCGAAAGGCCTCCTCGCCCAGATACCGCCCGGTTCGCTCAAACGTCTCTTCCAGCGCCGTCATTACCGCGTTGCGGTAATTCCCGCGATAAACCGAAAGGCCCAGCGCGTGGCTGTTGCCCCAACCTTCGGGCAGAGGCGCGTCCTGATCGAGGATCGCCCGAATGAATTCGGCCTGCTTATCTGCAAGAGAGGATTTAGAAGAGCTCATGCCAGCTCCAAAGCGCCAGCGGCATCGCGCGCGCGGTCCAGTTCGGTAAGCAGTTCGGTAAGCGGCGGGATGCTCTCATCGCGTTCGATCATGGTGGCAATCGGCTGCTCAATCATCGCCATCGCTTCGGCGTAGAGATCCCAAACCGGATCGCAGACCGCGCGGTCGTGTGTGTCGATAATCACCGGGCGATCCTCAGTCGCGGGGTCATGACCGGCCAGGTGGATTTGACGAACCCGCTCAAGGGGCAGGCCCTTCAGATAGTCCTGCGCGGAAAACCCGTGGTTCTGGCTTGCGACGTAGATATTGTTCACATCCAGAAGCAGATAGCAACCGGTGCGATCGGCCATCGCGCTCAAGAATTCCCACTCGCTCATATCGTCTTCTGGGAAAGTCAGATAGCTTGATGGGTTCTCAAACAGCATCGCCCGGCCCAGCGTCTCTTGCGCCCGGTCAATGTTGTCGCAGACCGCGCCCAGAGCTTCCTGCGTCAAAGGAAGTGGCAATAGATCGTGGCTATTATGCGCGCTGGTCCGGGTCCAGCACAGGTGATCGGACACCCAGAGTGGTTCCATCCGCTCGGCCAGCGCTTTCAACCTTGCGAGATAATCGGTGTCGAGCCCACCCGCCGATCCAATCGACATCGAAACGCCGTGCAGGATGATGGGATGCCTTTCGCGCACCTGTTCCAGGATGCGCAGCGGGCGCCCGCCTTCGACCATGTAGTTTTCACTGATGACCTCAACAAAATCGACAGGGACGCGGCTCTCCCCAAGAAAATTGTCGAAATGCACGGCGCGAAGGCCAAGGCCAAAGCCGCCAAAAGTAGGAATAGAGGGGTGCTCAACAGCCATTGCGCGCAAACCTTATCGTGAAACACATCAAAAGGGCAGACCTCGTTTCAGACGGGCCTGGCACAGGCCATTTCGCACTTTGCCGTCAATGCGTTACAAGGCCCTAGACGGCTGCTCTGGGGAGGGCGCTTGGAAAAGGGTGAGGGCAGTAATGCGCGGTTCAAATCCGTTGGCGTTTCAAAAATTGTGTAACCATTCGCACCATGGCGGCGAAACCCCTGTCAGCAACGGCGCACAGCCGAATGCGACAGAAACAGAATACGCAATTTTGGAGATACGCCATGAAAAAGACTTCGATTGTTGGCCTTGGTGCCATCGCTCTGACCGCCGCTGTAACCGCTGGTCTCGCCACCACTCCCGTCGCCGCCGCTGGCGCGAAAGAGAAGTGCTACGGTGTCAGCCTTGCCGGCAAGAACGACTGCGCCGCTGGTCCGGGCACAAGCTGCGCCGGAACCTCGACCCGCGACTATCAGGGCAACGCCTGGAAATATGTCGACAAGGGTTCGTGCGTGAAGATCAAGACGCCCAAAGGCAACGGCTCACTCAAAGCGATCAAACGCTGAGCGGAATAAGAGCCTCTCGGGGAAGCGCAGGCAAAAAGCTTCCCCGAGGCTAAGGCTCAACAGGAGGATAACATGAACACGATCACCACTCTCTATCATCGATTAACCGGGCTTTTATCCGGGACTTTCGTCGAAAGCATCGCGCTGCTTTTTTCGCGCGTGGCGCTCGCCGGTATCTTCTGGCGCTCGTACCAAACCAAGGTTGAAGAAGGCACTTGGCTGACCATCAGCGACGTGCAGTATTTCATCTTTGAAAACGAGTTCGCTGGGCTGCCGCTGGATCCGCAAATCGCGGTTCCGATGGCGACCTACGCCGAGTTTTTGTTCCCGATCCTGCTGGTGATCGGTCTGGCTTCGCGCTTTTCCGCGCTGGCTCTGATGATTATGGGACTGGTGATTCAACTCTTCGTCTTCCCGACGGCGGATCACTTCTTTGGCTGGGCCATCACGGTCATCGCGCTCGCCGCGTTCGTGATCAGCCGTGGACCGGGGCTGTTTTCGCTGGATGCGATTATCGCCCGTTTCACTGGGCCCAAGGCGGCGTAAATGGTCGCCGACGAGCCCACCTTCGCTCGCCTCATGGCAGCGGCGCAAAATGGCGACAAAGCCGCCGGTAATGTGCTGCTGACCGAGGCGGGGGTCTGGCTTGAACGATATTTCCGCCGGAGAGTGCCTCCCCACCAGATCGACGATCTGGTTCAGGAGGTGCTCATCGCGTTTTATACAAAGCGCGCCACGTGGGATCTGTCCCGTCCGTTTCTGCCTTGGCTGGCCGCGATTGCGCGGTATCGCTGGGTGGATCACCTGCGCAAAGTGTACAAGCACGATGCAAAGGAACTGATGGAAGACGACGCCGTAGAAGACAGCGACGAAGAGGTTGTGATGGCGCGCGTCAGTCTGGATCGTCTGCTCAGCGGACTGCCGGAAAAGCAGGCGAGCGTTATCGAGATGGTCAAGATCACGGGTCTATCGATCCGGGAAGCGGCCGAAAAAACCGGGCAAAGCGAAAGCCTGGTCAAAGTAAACATCCACCGTGGCCTCAAAAAGCTCGCTACGATGGTTGAGGAAGTAGAATGACGATGGAAAAGCAACAATCACGCGAAGATCTGATCGCGGCCCTTACACAGGACATGACCCCAGTCCAGCGGGTGAACCCGGCGCAAGGCGCCTGGCTCATCGCCTTCGCCGCGATCGTTGCCAGCGTATGCTGCATTGTGATCTTCGAATTCTGGACCGGAATGTTCACCGGCGAAGCTTCGGCCTTCTACTGGATCACCAACGCGCTTTTGCTGGTGCTGGGCGCCGCGAGCACGTCGGGCCTGGTGGCGAGCGCACTTCCCCGAGTGGGCGCGCGCGGCAACGCTCCTTATTGGAGCGCGGCGATGCTGGGCATGGCGCCACTTACGGCTATCATCACCGTCTTCTCGCTTGAGATGAACCATGATCACACGTCGGGCTTGCCCAGCGTGCTTGCCAACCCACTGACCTGGTATTGGGAATGCGGGCTGTACGGATCGATTGCGGGTCTGGTTGTGGCTCTGGCGTCGGTTCTCTATCTGCGCCGCGGTGCGCCGGTTTCGCTTGGACGTTCGGGTTGGCTGACGGGACTGGCCGCGGGATCGCTGGGCGCGCTAGCCTACAACCTGACCTGCCCACTAGATACCGTGGCGCATGTCGGGATCTGGCACACCGTGCCGGTGCTGGCCTGGGCCGTGATTGGTCGTCTGGCTGTGCCGCGCCTGATCCGCTGGTAAAACCCTGCACTCTCTTGGAAAGGGGCGATGGCGCGGCACTGCGTCATTGCCCCTTCACATTGCTAAGAGTATAGGCGCGCCATGGCTTCTGTAAGACCCTGGCGCGATATTGAGCGGCGCGAATGCCGCCAGATCATGGTTGGCGATGTTCCGGTGGGCGGCGACGCCCCGATCACCGTTCAGACCATGACCAACACCCCCACCGAAGACGCGGTGGCGACACTGGATCAGATCCGGCGCTGCGAAGAGGTGGGCTGCGACATCATTCGCGTCTCCTGCCCAACCGAAGAAGCCACTGCGGCCTTTGGCAAAATCACCAAGGCCGCGCGTATCCCGATCGTGGCCGACATCCACTTCCACTACAAACGCGCGCTCGAAGCCGCTGATGGCGGCGCCGCGTGCCTGCGCATCAACCCCGGCAATATCGGTTCGTCAAAGAAGGTCGCCGAAGTGGTCCGCGCCGCGAAAGCCAATGGCTGCGCGATCCGCATCGGTGTGAACGCGGGCAGCCTCGAAAAAGACCTGCTGGAAAAATACGGCGAACCCTGCCCCGAAGCTCTGATCGAAAGCGCGCTCGATCATATCAAGCTGTTGCAAGATCACGATTTCCACGAATTCAAGGTCGCGGTGAAAGCCTCCGATGTTTTCCTCGCGGTCGCGGCCTATCACGGGCTTGCGGATGCGGTCGATTGCCCATTGCACCTCGGCATCACCGAAGCCGGTGGCCTGATCGGCGGGACGGTCAAGAGCTCTATCGGCATGGGATCGCTTTTGTGGGCCGGCATTGGCGATACGATCCGCGTCTCGCTCTCGGCGGAGCCTGAGGAAGAAGTGAAGGTCGGCTACGAAATGCTCAAAGCGCTGGGCCTTCGCACGCGCGGTGTGCGCGTTGTGTCTTGCCCCAGCTGTTCGCGTCAGGGCTTCGACGTGATCCGCACTGTGGAAACGCTCGAAAAGCGGCTCGAACACATCAAGACTCCGATGAGCCTCAGCGTGCTGGGCTGCGTCGTCAACGGTCCAGGCGAAGCGCGCGAAACCGATATCGGATTGACCGGCGGCGGCAATGGCAAGCACATGGTCTACCTATCGGGCGTCAAAGGCCATACGATCGAGGACGAGGACATGCTCGATCACATCGTGAAACTGGTCGAGGATAAAGCCGCCAAAATCGAGGCTGGCGAAGCGGTGGCGTTTGATCCGCACGCCCAAGAGCCGGCAACCCCCGCCGAAGCGGCTGAGTAACAACGCGAACAGATATCAGGGCAAAGTATGGTGCACTTACGACAGGTCCTTTCCTTGGCCGCGGCCGGAGCTTTCATCACAGGATGCGCGGCGGGCACCGCACCGCAAGACGATCCGACATCAGCCGAGGCAAGCGGAGCGGGTGCACCTACGAACGAAAGCAGCGCACTTATCGAGCGCGTCAGCGCCCACAGCTTTGAAGACACCGTTTCAAAGCTGCGCGATGGCATTGCGGAGCGGCCGCTCACGCTCTTCGCCGAAATTGATCACGCGCAAGGCGCCGCAAAGGCGGAACTGGAGCTGGCTCCATCCACACTGTTCATCTTTGGCAACCCAAAGGGCGGAACACCGCTTATGACGCGCGAACCGCGCATGGGCATTACCTTGCCACTCAAAGTGCATGTGTTCGAAGCCGACGGTCAGGTGATCGTTGCGCATCAGGATATGACTGCCCTGGCGCGCCAATATGGCCTTGATCCGGAAGAGCAGCCGATACCGAACATTGTCGGATTACTGGACGGGCTGACACAGGCCGCAACCCAATGATCAAGCCGCTGATCGCTGGATTGCTCGCGGCGGCGTTGCTGACCGGCTGCGCCACCCTTTATCGAAGCGCCAGCGCGGACGGCCACGACTACCCGGAAGCGACCGCCTACGATGTATCTGACGACGCGATGGGCGATGTCGACGCAGCTCTGGCGCGCGCGGGCGAAAACGACACGCGAGTGCTGCTGGTGATGGGCGCCAACTGGTGTCACGACAGCCGCGCGTTAGCGGGATGGCTGGAGACGGACCGGCTCCAAGCGTTGATCGAGCGCGAGTACGAACTCGTCTATGTGAATATTGGCCGGCCGCAGTCCGACGATGGCCATAACCTAGATATCGCGCGTCGCTTTGGCGTGGAGGACCTGCCCGGGACGCCAAACCTGCTTGTGGTAACGGCGCAGGGCGATCTGGTGAACGGCGACACCGCCACCACATGGCGCGACGCGGCCAGTCGCGAAGAAAGCGCCATTTTTGCGGAGCTGGAACGGCTGGCCAATTCTCCCGTTTAATCGGGCAAGGCCACCGTCTCTCTATGCTCCACGTCGTTCATCACGCCGACTACATGGCGCCGCGTCCTGAGCGCGGCACGTTCAAGTTCGACAAATACTACCTCGTGATGGAAGAGCTGCGCGCAAGCGGCGCGCCGATGACGGAGCACTCCCCTGCGCCCTGCCCCAGGCAGTGGTTGGAAGCGGTCCACGATCCCGCTTACGTCGACCAGGTGTTCCGCGCTGAGGTTCCGCGCGCCAAGGAACGCCGCATTGGCTTTCCCGTGACAAGCCGCATCCGCGACCGTGTGCGGCACACCAATGGCGGCACCTGGCTCGCCGCTCAGCTGGCGATGGAGCACGGTTACGCCGCCAACAGTGCGGCGGGCAGCCACCACGCGCTGGCCGATACGGGCGCCGGATACTGCGTGTTCAACGATCTGGCGGTCGCCTCAAATCGGCTGATCGCGCAAGGCAACGCGCGGCGGATCCTGATCATCGATCTGGATGTGCATCAGGGGGACGGAACCGCCAGCCTCACGGCCGGACGCGAGGATATCGTTACGCTGTCCGTGCACGCGGAGAAGAACTTCCCCGTGCGAAAGGCGCGATCCAACGTTGATATTGGCTTGCCCGATGCGACGAATGATGCGGGCTATATGGCGGTCCTCGAAAACCACATCCCCACAGTGATGGACGACTTTCAACCCGATTTCGTCTTTTACCAAGCGGGCGTCGATCCGCATGCAAATGATAAGCTTGGGCGCCTTTCCCTCACCGATGAAGGCCTCGCCGCGCGCGATCGGTTTGTAATCGAAACCGCCCGCGCACGCGGCCTGCCGTTAGCCTCTGCGCTGGGCGGAGGATATGGCGATGACCAACGCGAAGTCGCCGCACGCCACGCCCGATCCATGCTGGTCATGGCGGATGCCAACACCCAATTCGAGCCGCCACACTCGGTGACTCCCGCTCGCTGATCAAGGCTGCTACAGCGCCATCAATCAATCCCCGGAGACCTTTGCGATATGGCCACTTACGAAACCGATTACCTGATCATTGGCGCGGGCGCCGTTGGCCTCGCTTTTGCGGATACGTTGCTCGATGAAAACCCCGATTGCCATATCACCATCGTCGATAAACATGCCAAGCCCGGTGGCCACTGGAACGACGCCTACCCCTTCGTCGCGCTGCACCAGCCCAGCGCAACTTACGGGGTCAACTCGATGGAACTGTGTCCCGATCGTCGCGACACGCGCGGGCACAACGCTGGCATGTTCCCCCTTGCTCCGCACGCGGAAATCCTGGCTTACTACAGCAAACTGGTAAGCGAACGCCTGCTGCCCAGCGGCCGGGTCGAATACCTGCCAATGACGGAATATTCCGGTGGCGAGGCCGGATCGCACAGCGCCAAAGGCATCCTTTCCGGCGAAGAACACACCATTAAGGTGCACCGTAAACTGGTGGATGGGACATGGTTCCAGACCTCTGTTCCCTCGACCCACAAACCCGCTTTTGAGATCGCGGAAGGCACCCGTTTCACCATTCCGGGCGATTTGCCTGCGCTTTGGAAAGACACATCCAACCTGCCCGATCACTACGTCATCATTGGTGGCGGCAAAACCGCGATGGACACCGGCGTATGGCTGCTCGAAGCGGGCGTTCCGGCGGACAAGATCGGGTGGGTACGCCCGCGTGACAGCTGGATGATCAACCGCAAGCTGGTTCAGCCAGCCTATCATGAGATCGAAGGACTTGTGCAGTTTCAGACGGATCTTGTCGAAGCCGCCAACGCCTCTGAAACCGGCGATGAAATGTTCGAAGAACTCGGCAAGCGCGGCACCATGCTGCGCCTGGATGAAAGCGTCACACCCAGGATGTTCCACTACGCAGTGATTTCGGAAGCCGAGGTCGCACTGCTTAACCAGATCAATACTGTGTATCGCCAAGGTCACGTGACGAAACTTGAAGCGGGCAAGATGCACTTTGCCTCCGAAAATGTCGATCTTCCCGAGAACACGCTCTTCATCAATTGCACCGCGACCGCCGTACCGTTCAGCGTGCGCGAGAACGTCGGGCCATTTTTTAAGGATGACACGATCACGCTGCAGCTCGCTCAGACACCGTTTGTGCCATACAGCGCGGCGCTGGCCGCATTCATCGAAGCCAACTTCGACACCGACGAAGAAAAGAACAATCTGGTCCCGCCCGCCCCTCTAACCGACAGCACAGCGACGTATCCTTACGCGGTGATGGCCAATCTGATGAGCACCGCGATCCTGGCCGGTAACGAGAAGGTCAACGCCTGGAACGCCAAGAGCCGCCTTCACCCAACCGGGCCAGCGATTGCCCGGATGATGAAGGAAGGCGATCCGCGGCTCGCCAAACTGGCAACCATCGGGGATACTATCAAAGGCAATATGCCCGGCGTCATCAAGCTGGGCATGGCCGCAAAAGCCATCCACGAAAGCACCGAACCGGGATGGAAAGCGGCCTAAAAGGCCCACAAGCGATCTTTGCGTTCACTTGAACGCTAGTATTTCGAGTGTAAAACCCATGGCTGTGAACAGACGCGATCTTCTGAAAACCACCGTAGCGGCGGGCGCAGCGCTGACGCTACCGGTTCGGTTGGCCGCTCAGCCCGCCAAGGGTTCCGCCCGCGATCGCGCTTTGTTTAAGATTGCGCGCGATGAATTGGTGCGCGCGGGCGACGCGATCTGGAAGCGCGATATTGTCGGCATTGCCGATTACGGCCTGCATTCGGCCAAGCGCCGGTTCCACTTTGTCAATCTGGAACGCTCCGAAGTAAAAAGTTTCCATGTCAGTCACGGTTCGGGCTCTGATCCTGAACATGATGGCTGGCTGAACAACTATTCCAACGTCGAAGGGTCGCACGCCAGTTCGCGCGGGGCCTATGTGACGTGGGAATGGTATCAGGGGCGCTATGGCACCTCAGTGCGTTTGGGTGGGCTAGACCCAACCAACGAAGCCGCCTTGCGCCGTTACATCGTTATGCACCGCGCCAAATACGCCGAGCCCGAACATCTGGCCCGCTGGGGCCGGATGGGGCGGTCGAACGGCTGTTTTGCTATGGGCGAGGCGGACTTCCGCTTGGCTTTGCTCAACCTGTCCGGCGGGCGTCTGCTGTTTTGCGACAGCCTTAGCCTGCAAGAGGATGGCAGTGTCGCCATGCGCGGCGACCTAGAGGCGTTGCAACCCAATCGTCCCACCCTGACGCAGAGATATATGCCGGGGACGTTCTGAATCCGTGAACGAAGAGCCGGCCTCCTATCGATCAGGCTCGGCGGCCTTTGAGCTTCATTTTGGTTCGGCGCTGAAAGCCATCCTCCCGGGCGCGTTTCAAGGCGCGGTGATCGGATCGCTGATCGTTGCCGTCTATTCGATATTCGCTTCACTCACCGGTGGGATGGACTTCGGCGGTTCAGGCCTTGTTGGCGCGATCATGATGTTCTGCTTTATCATGATGATTGGGACCATGGGCGGGATGATCGTGTGCGCGATCTATATCGGAGTAGTCGGCCTGCCGATTGCGCTGGTGATGCGGCGCCGGATTGCGACACCAAGCATGCTTGTCATCACGCTGATCGTATCGACGCTGGCCGGATTAGCCGCCGGATGGGCGCTTATCACTCCCATCTGGGGTGTCGAAGAAGACCGGTGGATGATGATCGCGATGGCGCTGTGCTACGCGGTCCCCGCGGGGGTCGCGTATCGCCGCGCGATCATAACAGAACGCATGCTGAGTTTCTGGTCCAGTAAAACCGAGTAGGTCGACCGGCTCAGCCGCCCGCGAGCGGATTGTTCTCAATCACGATGACTTCATCATCGCTCACCGTCGCGCGGTTCATCTGGCGCGGCTTGTCCAAACTCGCAAGCACTGGCGCATCGCGGTCATAGATGTCCTTAAACGTGGTCAGCTCACCCTCGGTGTTTGTACCCATGGTGAAGTAGGTGATGTAGGCCGGAATACGCTTCTCTTCCGGCAACATCACTTTGGTGTACTTGCCCGAGGTTGCGATTTCGATGACTTCCTCCTTTGAGGCGCCTTTGCCCAAAATTGCCACCGTCATCGCCACTTGCAGCGCCTTTTCAGTGCGGATGCAGCCATGGCTAAGCGCGCGCATATCCTTGTCGAACATCCAGCGCGTGGGCGTATCGTGGAAGAAGATCGCGTGCGGGTTGGGCATTTCCAGTTTCATCCGTCCCAGCGAATTGGTCGGTCCGGGCTGTTGCACCACGCTGATCCAGCCGTTTTGACCCTTGGTCGCCTTGTAGCCTTTTTGCTTGGCCCAGGCTGGGTTGTTGAGCACGCGTTGACCCAACCCTTCGCCCTTCACAATCGATTGCGGCACCGTCCAGGTTGGGTTGAAGACCACACCGGACACTTCCTCGGCCAGTTGTGGTGTGGCGGTGCGACCCGGTTTGCCGACGATCGTCTTGTAAAGGAACGTCTTGGCTCCAGCCCTCAGCCGCAGCTGATACTCGGGTACGTTAGTGATTAGGTGGATCGTCCCGAGATCGCGCGCCAGCCAACGCCAGCGGTCCATGTTCGCGCGGATCAGCTTGCGGCGTTCTGCGTCCTCTTCGGGCGTCGCGGCCAATTCATCGCGCAAAGCGGCGTAATCAGCGTGCACGGGCATAATCCCGCCCAGTACATCCGCCACATCGCCCGTCTCGCTAACCTTGGTGAGCAGGTCGCGCGTGCGATAGCGGTCGCGGTCCGGATCAACGACAAACCATTGCTTGCGCGCCTCCATCGGCGTGCGACCGTCGCGGATGTCTTCGACCAGCCAGACGAAGTTCTTTGACGCCAGCGCGTCCAGATCTTCGTTCATCCCGGCCTGCACGGCCACCTTCAACGCGTCGAGGTCGTAATCCGCCGGGTCCAGACCTTCCGCGCTGACGCCTTCGATATAGGCAATCAGGTTTTGCACCGCGCCGAGCGTCCAAGGTTGCTGCGGGGGACCGGCGGGTTCCAGCACGCCTTCGCCTTGAACGATGGGGTTGGACACCATTTCCGGGAACGCTTCGTCGAAGCTCTCTCGCGTCTGCGTTGACTGACCGGTATCGTCGCTCACCAGCGGCGGGGCCACTGGTGGTTTTTCGGCGGGGGCCTCTTCCAATGGTGGCGCGTCTTGAGCCTGCGCCGCAGCGGAGGCCGCAACCGATGCCGCCATCCCCAACGCCAGGGTCGTTTTCCAAACGCGCCGGTTCGCCTTACTCATCTTCACCATTGCCCCTTGATACCGAATTCAGTCCGTTTCCCATGTGGGATTATTACGCAATATACCGCGCCCTAGGTATTTCTATCAAGCAGCGTCGCTTTCACTGGGATGAACCCACACACACGTACGACGAGCGGCGGATACCAGCCGCGGCGCTGAACACAGGTGACGCGTGCGCACCTTGCCCTTATGGCCACGCGCATGACAACGCAGGCGAGCCTCGACACACCGGGCCTTCAACGGTTTGCGCCCTTCGCAGCGGCGGCTGCGGGCGTGGGCTTTCTCGCGCTGATGGACGCGTTCATGAAGGACGCGGCGCTGGCAGCGGGCGCGTACAGCGTCACCGTGCTGCGTTCGCTGATCGGCGCGGCGATCATCGCGCCGTTCTGGCTGATCCGCAAAACGGAATGGCCTGACCGCGCGACGTTCAAGCTGCATATCGAACGCGGCATCATTTCGGCCTTTATGGCGCTCAGTTTCTTCTTTGCGATCACCACCATGCCTCTGGCCGAAGCGATTGCGATCAGCTTTGTCGCGCCCATTCTGGCGCTCTATTTCGCGCGGGTTTTCCTGGGTGAAGAAATCCGGCGAGAAGCCATCGCGGCCAGCGTGCTGGGCTTTATCGGAACGATCGTCATCGTCGCCGGGCAAATTGGTATCGGTCAATCGCAAGCCAGGCCCGTATCGGACGATTATCTCTACGGTCTGGCCGCGATGGGCTTTTCCGCGCTGCTATACGCCTACAATTTCATCGTCATCCGCAAGCAAAGCCAGCGCGCCGGCCCGGTCGAGATCGCCACCTTTCACAGCGGAGTTGGCGGCGTGGTGCTGCTGTTATTCGCGCCGTTTTTCTGGACCAATCCGGGCGCAGACGCTCTGATTTCGGCCTCCGCCGCAGGAGCTTTGACCGTGGCAGGCGCCATGGCGATCGCCTGGGCCTATGCAAGAGCCGAAACGCAATCGCTGGTCCCGATAGAATATTCCGGATTCCTCTGGGCGAGCCTGTTTGGCTGGGTCTTCTTTCGCGAAGCCGTCACTCTGCCCACCATGTCAGGCGCAGCGCTGATCGTTGCCGGTTGCTGGATCGCGACGCGCAAGGCGGCTTGACCAAAGCGGGGTCGGCTATCACCTTGTCGATGAAGCCATTTTCATTTTGGACTGGGATAAACCGATGACAGCCACCGGCAAAGACACGCTCAACACCCGCTCGACCCTGACCGTGGATGGAACGGAGTACGCCTATTACTCGCTCGACAAGGCGGCGGCGCAATTGGGCGATGTGTCGCGATTGCCGATTTCGATGAAGGTGCTGCTCGAAAACCTGCTGCGCTTTGAAGACGAAGGCTTCACCATCGGGCGCGATGATCTTCAAGCGGTGGTCGATTGGCAGAACAACCCCGTCACCGGCAGCGAAGTGCAATACCGGCCCGCGCGCGTCCTGCTTCAGGATTTCACCGGCGTGCCCTGCGTCGTCGATCTGGCCGCCATGCGCGACGCGATCAAGGCGCTGGGCGGGGATACGCAAAAGATCAACCCGCAGGTGCCCGTTGACCTCGTGATCGATCACTCGGTCATGGTCGATGAGTTCGGCCACCCCAAGGCGATGGAAGCCAATATGGCGCTCGAATATGAGCGCAACGCGGAGCGCTACGACTTCCTCAAATGGGGTTCGAAGAGCTTTGAGAATTTTTCCGCCGTCCCTCCGGGCACGGGCATCTGCCACCAAGTGAACCTGGAACATATCGCGCAAGGCGTCTGGTCCAGCCCGGACGAGAGCGGCGCGCTGGTCGCCTACCCGGACACCTGCGTTGGCACTGACAGCCACACCACCATGATCAACGGTCTGGGCGTGCTGGGCTGGGGCGTCGGCGGGATTGAGGCGGAGGCTGCGATGTTGGGCCAGCCAATCTCGATGCTTATCCCCGAGGTCGTCGGATTCAAGCTGACCGGCTCGATGGCCGAAGGCGTGACCGCGACCGACCTAGTGCTGACCTGCGTGCAAATGCTGCGCGAAGTGGGCGTCGTGGGTCGCTTCGTCGAATTCTACGGGGCTGGCGTTGCCAACCTCACCCTCGCCGACCGCGCGACCATCGCGAACATGGCGCCCGAATACGGCGCAACCTGCGGCTTCTTCGGCATCGATGACAAGACCATCGACTATATGCGTCTGACCGGTCGCAGCGAAGAGACCCTCGAGTTGGTCGAAGCCTACGCCAAAGAGCAAGGCATGTGGTTTGACCCCGAGGCCGAGCCGGTCTTCTCCAAAACGCTCGAACTCGACATGACCAGCGTCGTACCCAGCCTCGCCGGGCCCAAGCGCCCGCAGGACCGCGTGACACTCCCGCAGGTGGACGAACTGTTCAACGACGATCTCGCGAAGGTCTACAAGAAGACTGAGCCCGCGCGCGTCGATGTGGCGAACACCGATCACGATATTGGCGATGGCGACGTGGTGATTGCCGCGATCACCAGCTGCACCAACACCTCCAACCCCGACGTAATGATCGCGGCGGGGCTTGTCGCCAAGAAGGCCGTGGAGAAGGGGTTGAAGCCCAAGCCCTGGGTGAAGACCAGCCTCGCCCCAGGCAGTCAGGTAGTGACCGACTATCTCGTCAAATCAGGACTGCAAGACGATCTCGACGCGATCGGCTTCGACCTTGTCGGCTATGGCTGCACCACCTGCATCGGGAACAGCGGTCCGCTTGCCCCACCGATCAGCGAAGCGGTCAACGCGAACGATATCGTCGCCGCGTCGGTTCTTTCGGGCAACAGGAACTTCGAAGGTCGCGTCAGTCAGGATGTGCGGGCCAACTTTCTCGCCTCGCCGCCGTTGGTGGTGGCCTACGCGCTCAAAGGCACAGTGACCGAAGACATCACCGAAACCCCGTTGGGTCAGGATCAGGATGGCAACGATGTGATGCTCGCCGATCTATGGCCGTCGAACGCGGAGATCGCCAAGCACCGCGCGGCCAATATCGATCGTTCGATGTTCGAGACCCGCTACGCCAACGTCCACGATGGCGATGAACACTGGCAGGCGATCACCGTTGAGCCGTCCGACACGTATCAATGGCGCGCCGGGTCGACCTACATCGCCAACCCGCCTTACTTTGAAGGCATGGAGATGACTCCCGCGCCGATCACCGACATTATCGAGGCCAAACCGCTCGCGATCATGGGCGACAGCGTGACCACCGATCACATCTCCCCCGCTGGCGCGATCAAGGAAGACAGCCCCGCCGGCAGTTATCTGAAAAGCAATCAGGTCGCGAAAAAGGACTTCAATTCCTACGGCTCGCGGCGCGGCAATCACGATGTGATGATGCGCGGCACCTTCGCGAATATCCGCATCCGCAACGAAATGGTTCCGGGCGTCGAGGGCGGCTACACCACCTACGCTGGCGAACAGATGCCGATTTACGACGCGGCGATGAAGCATAAGGAAGACGGCACCCAGCTCATTGTAGTCGGTGGCAAGGAGTATGGCACTGGCTCATCGCGCGACTGGGCGGCGAAGGGCACGATCCTGTTGGGCGTGCGCGCGGTTCTGGTGGAGAGCTTTGAGCGCATTCACCGGTCAAACCTTGTCGGAATGGGCGTGTTGCCGCTGCAATTCGAAGAAGGCACAACGCGCGACACGCTCAAACTCGACGCGGATTACACCTTCTCGATCAAGGGGCTGGCGGACCTTACACCGGGTCAGACGATCGAAGTCGAAGCGACACGCGGCAATGGATCAACCTTCACATTCAACGCGCTGTGCCGGATCGATACCGCCAACGAAATGGAGTACTATCGCAACGGCGGGATTCTGCATTATGTCCTTAGAAAGCTGGCCGCTTAAAGGACCAGTATTGGTTCGACCGATCCTAAATAGTCCGTTCAAGACTATCGACTAATCGACCAACGTCGAACCGCGTCGTGGCCAAAACGGCCGCTTTGCTCTATGTCTCATGCACTTAACGCCCGGGCCTCTCTTGCCGGGCGGCTAAGCAGGAGGATTCGTCATGCTCATTTCTACCCCGTTCCTGGCGGCCATCGCGCTCGCCTTCCAAGCCGCGCCTGAACCCGCTGAGCAATCGGCCACCCCCGA
>JBCCBZ010000023.1:0-64273 GCA_039033755.1 Pseudomonadota bacterium
AGCCAGGAACCAGTCCAGTTCCGCTTCATCCGTGATTAGCTTTTCAAACAGATGCCGCAGCTGCCAGTGAAACAGCACACGGCCGATATCGAACACCACGGCCTTGATCGGCTCACTCATCCACCATGCCCCTCAAACGGCTGCGGCCCGCTCTCCAGGATGGAGGCGGGCCGCTGCGTTAAACCAAAGACCACCGAAGCCGGCGGTCACAACATCGATTAGCCCTGGCGAGCCTTGAAACGACGGTTGGTCTTGTTGATGACATAGGTGCGTCCGCGACGACGAATGACGCGGCAGTCGCGGTGGCGGTTTTTCAGCGACTTAAGGCTGTTGCGGATCTTCATGGTCTGTCTCTCAAAAAAGCAAAGCGCACCGGAATCGGTCCGGCGCGCGGAATTTCTGGCGGTCGGATAGCTTTAGGGGACGCTTTCGTCAACGCTCTGATTGGCTCAGCGTTAACTCTAGCCCTCTCGAATTTCAGACAGCTTTCGCTCCCAAGCCAGCGCGTGGCCAATGATAGTATCGAGATTGGCGTGCTGCGGCTCCCACGGCAAGGTCTTACGTAGGCGCGATGGATCAGAAATCAATTGCGCCGGATCGCCCGCGCGGCGCCCTTCCAAGCGGCGATCGATGGTCATGTTGGTGACCCGATCCACCGCGTCGAGCACTTCAAGCACCGAGAAACCACGACCATAGCCGCAGTTCATGGTGAGCGAGCGCGCGGGCTGTTCGATCAACGCTTCCAGTGCCAGAACATGCGCTGCCGCCAGATCGCTGACGTGGATATAGTCGCGCACACCCGTGCCATCGGGCGTATCGAAATCGGTACCGAACACACCGACATGGCTGCGCTTGCCCAGCGCGGCTTCGACCGCGACCTTAATTAGGTGCGTCGCCCCGGCGGTGGATTGACCCGAACGCGCTTGCGGATCCGCGCCGGCCACGTTGAAATACCGCAGCGCGCAGAAGTTCATAGCGTGCGCAGCCGAAGTGTCCGCCAGCATCTGCTCCGTCATCAACTTTGACCAACCATAAGGATTGATCGGCTTTTGCGGCGTCTCCTCGCTCACCGCCTCAGTTTCGGGCACGCCATAGGTCGCCGCCGTGCTGGAGAAGATGAAGTGCGACACGCCTCCTTTGACCGCGGCCTCTATCAAAGCGCGGCTTTTGACAGTGTTGTTATGGTAATATTTGAGCGGGTTTTCGACGCTCTCTGGAACTATGATCGATCCCGCAAAGTGCATGATGGCGCCCGTGCTTTGTTCTTTAAAAATTCGGGCCAGCAGCTCCGCGTCTTCGATGTCGCCTTCATAAAGCGGGACGCCGTCCGGGATAGCGAAACGAAAGCCGGTGGTGAGATTGTCGATCACCGACACATTCCATCCGGCATCTTTCAGAGCGAGGACGGCGTGGCTTCCGATGTATCCGGCACCGCCGGTAACAAGAACGTTGGGTTTTGAAGACTGTGTCATAGGCGGGCTGGCTAATAGCGGCGTCCTACAAAACCGTGAAGGCCTTTCATGCAGAGCTTCCGCGAACATCATCGCATTGTGCCTCGACCGGTTTTCGCTCTAAGGTCCTTCGCAGAGAGGATCCCCAATGCTCCGAACACCAACCATCCTGACCGCGCTGGCCGCAACGCTGGCGCTGACCGCCTGCGCAACCGGTTCTTTCACCGGCCCGATCGAAGTGACGCGCTTTGCCGCGCCAGACACCGCCGCCTTGGGCAAAGGCACTATCGCGGTCCGATTTGCCCGTGAGATAGAGAATGAAGGTGCGCTGGACGCCTTTCGCGCCGCGGTGAGCGATGAACTCGCTCTGAAAGGCTACACCGTTATCGGCAACGAAGAGACAGCTGAGCAGATCGCCACAGTCGATACCAGCCGCAATTCGCTGGCGGGTGAGCAGCGCGGATCGCCGGTCGATGTTGGCGTTGGCGGCGGGACAGGCACGTTTGGATCAGGCGTTGGCTTAGGCGTCGGGATCAATCTGGGCAGTCTGGGCGGCGGCAGTTCCTCGCCGCGCGTTTTGTCCGAACTGAGCGTGGCTATCGCCAGCAACGCGCCCGGCACCGTCGCGCGAAACCTGTGGGAGGCGCGTGCGCAGTTCCCGACCAGCGTCAATTCGCCCTACGCGCCGGTGGCCATCAACGCGCAAACCCTTGCCGCCGCGCTTTTCAAAGACTTTCCCCAAGGCAACGGCCAGACCGTCAGCCTCGACGCTAGCGAGCTTGTATCCCCGAAATGACCCTTCACATCGACGCCGCCTTTGACAGCGGCAACATCAACGTCCTGTCTATCGAAGGCAACACCGCGCGCCTCGCGATCCGCAAGGATCACATGTCCGACTTTGCGCAGTGGTATCATTTCCGGGTTACAGGAGCAGAGGGCGAAGAGATTGAGCTCAAGATCACTGGCCTCAACGAAAGCGCCTATCCCGGCGGATGGCCGGGCTATGACAGCTGCGTGTCGGAAGACCGCGAATATTGGGGCCGCGCGCCGAGCGCATTCGATAGGACCGAGGCCAATGGAACTCTGACGATCCGCTACACACCGGCGAGCGACGTCTGCTATTTCGCGTACTTCGCGCCCTACTCAATTGAGCGCCATAACGATTTGGTCGCCGAGGCCGCTGCGAGTGAAGGGGTCGATCTGGTCCGGCTTGGCCAAACGCTCGACGGTCGCCCGCTTGATGCGCTTGAAATGGGGGAAGGTGCGCTCAATGTGTGGCTCTACGCGCGCCAGCACCCCGGCGAGACTCAGGCCGAGTGGTGGATGGAGGGCGCGCTCGAATGCCTAACCGATCCCACCGACCCCGTTGCCCGTGGGCTGCGCAAGCACGCTCGAATCCATGTCGTGTCCAACTGCAACCCCGATGGGTCCGCACGCGGGCATTTGCGCACCAACGCGGTTGGCACAAACCTCAATCGCGAATGGGCCGATCCTTCGATTGAGAAGTCTCCCGAAGTGCTCGCCATCCGCGACCGCATGGATGAAACCGGTGTCGATTTTGCGATAGACGTACACGGAGATGAGGCGATTCCGGCCAACTTCCTCGCCGGGTTCGAAGGCATTCCAGGCTGGACTGACGCCCTGGGCGATCAGTTCTATCGCTACCAGCGCATCCTTGACCGCCGCACGCCCGATTTCCAGACGGAGCTCGGCTATCCCAAGTCGCCGCCGGGGCGCGCCAATTTGACGATCAGCACCAATCAAGTCGCCGAACGCTATGGTGCCTGCGCGATGACGTTGGAGATGCCGTTCAAGGATCTTGCCGCTTTCCCGGAGCCTGAGCAGGGTTGGTCGCCCGAACGCTGCAAGACGCTTGGCCGCGATTGTCTAGCCGCGCTGCTGGAGTGGATCGAAACTTCAGACGGATAGTGGTATAGTCCTATATGGATCACAGCTTAGGGAGAGGGACCATGAACGAATTCAACCGCCGCACCGCAATTGCAGGCATCACCGCGTCCGCTTGCCTTATTGCCTTGCCCAGCGCCGCGCGCGCTCAATTTGGATCGGGCGGACTTGGCCTGTCTTCGATCTTAGGCAAAGCCACCGACAGCGCGCTCGACAAGCTCGCTCAGCCCGGAGCGTTCTTCAACGATGAGGACGTGCGCATTGGCCTTCCGATAGTTGGCAATAGCTCAGGCGGGCTGTTGGGCTCAATCCTGAATGGCGCCAGCAAACTGGGCGTGCTCGACGGGGTAACGCGCAAGATCAACGATGCGGCCGGCATCGCAGCGGGGGAGGCAAAACCGATATTCCGCAGCGCTATCGATGATCTTTCGTTCAGCGACGCGCCCGGGATCGTCAAGGAAAACGATGGCGGAACGCAATATCTACGCAGCTCCTCCAACGATGCGCTTCACGGCAAGTTAGAACCGCTAATCGACAGCGCTTTGGAGAGCCTTGGTGTGTACTCCACCTTTGATGGGCTGGCTGAGCAACACAGTTTCATACGCCGCGCTGGGCTCAATCGTGAGAGCATCAACCGTTCGGTTACCGATCAAGGGCTCGACGGTATTTTCAGCTATGTTAGCAAGGAAGAAATCGCCTTCCGCAAAAACCCGATCGGCAATGTGACCAAATCGCTCGGCGATCTGTTCTAAAGGCTTCGCCTTACACGAGATGCGCCGGTCCAAAGGCGTGCGGCAGAAGCTGCGAAAGCGCCACGCGGCGCACTTTCTGCTTGCCCACGCACAGGACCAGCGGATCCGTGCCTCCCAATTGCGCGATCTCGTTCAGAACCTGGCGACACCGTCCGCACGGCGTGATCGGCGCGCCATCGCCTTTATCCAATGGCCCCGTCACCGCGAGCGCTACCAATCCGCCACGCCGTCCTTCGCCAAAGGCGCGCGAGACCGCGACCGTCTCTGCGCATAGGGCAAGGCCATAGCTGGCGTTCTCGACATTGCTGCCAGTGATAATGGCGCCATCGTCGAACAGTAGGGCGGAGCCGACTTGGTAGTTGGAATAAGGCGCGTAAGCGTCCTGCCCCGCTGCGCGCGCGGCTGCGATAAGCTGGGATTCCTGTTCTTCGCTCAACGTCATTGTTGCACCACAACCCATTCCAGCGGCTCACTCACCGCTTCACTCACCAATTGCCCGTTGGCGCTCCATAACAGCCAGGGCCGCGCCGTATAGCGCGGGCGCATCCGATCGCGCAGCAGCCACAGATCGCGATCAATGGCATTGGCCAGGCCAAACACCATTTCAAAATCGGCGCCCAGCTTTAGGATCACCGACTGCCCAGTGTGCATCTCGACCTGATTGATCAAGGTCAGAATTTCACTTGTGACCGCCGCTTCGCTGACGCGTCCTTCGCAGGTTTCAGGTGTCGCGATTAGAGCGAGCGCTGGGGGGAGCAAGTCGCTGTCGCGAGCAACCATTCGCGTGAACAAAGCCGATTGCGGATCGGCGCGCTGGCAAGGGTCGAAACGCTGCACGATGCCAACTTTCAATCCCGCCGCCTTAGCCGCGTCGAGCCGATCCCCAAAACCCGGGTCGGGGGCGCTGCCCGCCGGGCCCAATTCCAGATAGACAAACTGGGCGCCGGTGGCCTTAAGCGTCTCAAACCGCACGCCCGGCGTCCCACTGGCAATCACCGCGCCTTGTTCTGGATAGACGTCAGGCGAAGGGCGCCAAGATCGCATTTCGAACCAGAACCAGCCTGCGTAAACCAGCCCGACAAGCGCGAAGAAGGCCGTCAGCTGGAACAGTCGCCGTACGAATCTCCCACCGGATTTGCGACGTTTTGATCGGCGTGATGCTTTGGCCATGGCAGCTTTCAGTCGTCAGGAATGGCGCGCGGTTCAGCCCTTGATATGCAAAACGCAAATCAAGGTGAACAAGCGGCGCGCGGTGGCGAAATCGGTTTCGACTTTCCCTTCGAGCCGTTCCAAAAGCAACTCGGCTGCGTTGTTGTGAATGCCGCGCCGCGCCATATCGATGGTCTCGATCTCAGCTGGGGTCGCCTTGCGGATCGCCTGATAATAACTGTCGCAGATCGCAAAATACTCGCGAATAGGTCGGCGAAAGCGCGCCAGTCCAATCAACAACGTCTCGAGCAATTGCTCGTCGATGTCGCTGACATCCAACGCCAAACGGCCATCGCGGACACCAAGATGCAGCCGATACGGGCCCTTTGCGCCCTTTTCCGCGCTTTTGACCGGCTTGAAGGTGTTCTCTTCGATCAGATCATAGATCGCGACCCGCCGTTCCTGTTCGACATCAGCGTTGCGCCATAGAATCGTCGCTTCGTCGAGCGCGATGTGAGCAATCCTTTGCGAGGTTGCAGGGGAATCAGGCGGCTGGCTGTCCATGGTCTGCCAGCCTTCGCAGATGGGGGGGGGCGACTTCAAGCGTTTCGAATCGCTTGAGTGTTTTTCGCCATCCACACTATCCACAGCGCAACCCCGAAACGGGCAAATTTATGGAGCTTGTTTGCCCTTGCCCTAGGCCCCGTGATGGCGGCATCAGGGCGCCATGGATGACACTGCAACGCTCCTTTTTCCGAGTGACGACACAAAAGACGCCGACGGCGCGGGCCGCAAGCTGCCTTCAAACCTCGAAGCCGAAGCGGCCTTTCTGGGCGCAGTCCTGATCGACAACCGCGTGATCGAAGAATTGCGCACGCCTTTGCGACCGCATCACTTTTTCGAACCGCTGCACGAACGGATCTATGAAAAGGTCCTGAAAGCGGTCGACCTCAACCGCACCGCTTCTCCGGTGACCTTGCGCCCACAATTCGAGGGGGATCCGGCTCTCAAAGAGCTGGGCGGGCCGAGCTATTTGGCGAAACTAACCGCCAACGGATCGGGTCTGCTGGCCCCGCACGAACACGCACAGCAAATCTACGATCTGGCGCTGCTGCGCGAATTGGTCAGTGTGGGGCGCGGTCTGGTGGAAGGCGCGCTCGACACGTCCGAAACCGTGCAGCCGATGGATCGCATCGCCGCAGCCGAAGCCGATCTGTTCAAGGTCGCCGAAGGCGCGGAGAGCGGCAACGAAGCCTCGAGTTTCCGCGACGCTTCACTGGTCGCGATCAAAATGGCCGAAGCGGCGATGAATTCGGGCGGTGGCTTGTCCGGTAAGACGACGGGACTTGAAACGCTCGATAGAAAAGTCGCTGGTCTGCACGACTCCGATCTAATCATTCTGGCCGGGCGCCCCGGTATGGGGAAGACGTCGCTCGCAACCAACATCGCATTCAACTGCGCCGAAGAGCACCTGCGCTTTCAAAACGATGGCGGGGAACACAATTACGGCGCACCGACTGCTTTCTTCAGCCTCGAGATGAGCGCCGACCAGTTGGCCACGCGTATCCTCGCCGAACAGGCCGAGATCAGCTCCGAATCGCTGCGCAGCGGTAAGATGAGCCGCGACGATTTTCAGCGCCTCTCCTTCGCCAGCCAACGCCTGGCCGAGTTGCCGCTGTTTATCGACGACACGCCTGCGCTCACCATCGCTGCCTTGCGCAACCGGGCGCGCCGTTTGAAACGGCGGCACGAGATCGGCCTGATTGTGGTCGATTATCTCCAGCTGCTCCAGGGTTCGGGCCGCGCCAACGATAACCGCGTGAACGAAATCTCCGAAATCAGCCGCGGTCTCAAAACGCTGGCGAAGGAACTCAGCGTACCGGTGATCGCGCTCTCGCAGCTCAGCCGTGCAGTCGAGCAGCGTGAGGACAAACGACCGATGCTCTCCGACCTGCGCGAATCCGGCTCAATCGAACAGGACGCCGATATGGTTTGGTTCGTTTATCGCGACGATTACTATCTCGAAGCGATCAAGCCCGACTTCCCCACCGAAACGAGCACGCCCGACGCGATTGAAAAGTACCGCGCCTGGGAAGAGCAATACGAAGAGAAGAAGGGCAAAGCCGCGGTCAACGTGGCCAAACAGCGTCACGGCTCCACTGGAAATGTGCCGCTTCTCTTCCAGAGCGAATACACCAAATTCACCTCGCCTAACTTCAAAGACTATTCGGAATGGGGCTTTGAATAACCGCGCGGATTGGAGCGAAAATCTTGACTCTGACCGGTGCCAACCCTAGGAGCGGCGCTCCGCTCTCCAAAACCAAAGATTGAATGAGGCCCGCTGATGGCACGCGTTACCGTTGAAGATTGTGTCGATAAGGTTCCTAACCGTTTCGACCTCGTCCTGCTTGCCGCGCAGCGCGCGCGCGAAATTTCGGGCGGCAGCGAGCTGACGATTGATCGCGACCGCGACAAAAACCCGGTTGTGGCTCTGCGCGAAATCGCTGAACAGACGGTCAAACCGAAGGAGCTCAGCGAATCTATGGTGACCGGCCTTCAAAAAATCCTTCCGGATGACGAAGACGATGCCGATGAAATCGGTTCGCTCAGCCAGTCCGCCGAAGCGCTGCGTATCACGGCGTCGGCTCCGACTCGTTCGACCTCGATCGGAGCGGACTACGAAGGATAATCCCTTCGGTGCCCGTCTGAAGTTGCAAGAAAGGCTGCCGATAAGGCGGCCTTTTTTGTGCCCAAATTGCGTTTCAATTCATGACATCGCTTTGACAAAGAACGCTGTAATGTTGCGCCGACCCATGGGGTATGCGATGACGCCTTTTGTAACAAAAGCGTAACATTATACGGCGCGTCCCCTATCTATTGAGCGAGGCACAAAATGGCTTCCATTGCAGTTTACAGCGTCAAAGGCGGCGTCGGAAAGACAACGTTCTCGGTCAATCTGGCTTGGTGCGCAGCCAACATTTCGCGGCGCAAGACGCTTTTGTGGGACCTGGACGCATCCAACGGTTCGGGCTTTCTTCTTGGCGTCGATCCCAAGAAGAAGCGCCGCGCGGAAAGTGTCTTCGCCGCGGATCGCGAGCCTTCGAAGCTCATCCAGACGACCGACTATGATTCGCTCGACCTGCTACCTGCGGATGAGAGCATTCGAACCCTCGATCGCCAGTTCGAAGGGATCGGCAAGAAGAGAAAACTTGCCAAAATCGTCAGTGGGCTGAGCAAGGATTACGACAGGATCATCTTCGATTGCCCGCCGGTCCTCAGCGAAGTGAGCGCGCAGGTCATGCGCGCGGCCGACCTTGTCATCGTACCGCTGCCGCCTTCGCCGCTTTCTACGCGTGCGTTGGATCAAGTCGTCGAAGAGGTGCGCGGGTCGGGCAAGAAGCATCCGCCGATCCTGCCGGTTCTCTCGATGGTCGATATGCGCCGGACCCTCCACCGCGAAGCGCGCGAGGCCAACGCCAAGTGGCCGGTGGTCCCCCTGGCCAGCGCGGTCGAACAATGCGCGGTCGAGCGCAAACCCGTTGGCGCCTTTGCGCCGCGCGCGCCAGCCGCTCGCGCCTTTGCGCAGCTCTGGACCGCAATTGAGCGCAAACTTGCACAGAAATAAGGTTAAAGCCGCCAGCCTGTAAGGCGCATTGGCAAGCGGCCCACATTGCCTCATAGTGCAACGCAGCATTGCGTTACTGGGGAAGGGGCAAAACCCGATGAGCGAACTGGCGGAAGGACTAGGCATCGCGGTCGAGGGCTCGCTTGCGTCGAGCGCAGTTGAACCCGCTGCAGGAGATGCTGCGGGTAAAGCGCAAGCCACAATTGAATGCGCCAATTGCGGAACGACCTTTTCCGGCAAATTCTGCCCCAATTGCGGGCAGAAGGCGCGTATCCACCGCACGCTCACTGCGATTGCGCACGATCTGGTTCACGGCGTGCTGCACCTCGACGGTAAGCTCTCGCACACGCTTCCTTTGCTGATCTTCAAGCCTGGCCGCTTGACGCGGCGCTACATTGAAGGCGAGCGGGCGAAGTTCGTAAGCCCGATGTCGATGTTCCTTTTCGGGGTCTTTGCGATGTTCGCCGTCTTCCAAATGGTGGGACTCACAACGCCGACCGATCTTGATTTTGGCGGCACTGCGGACGCCTTGCGCGCAGAAGGGGAAGCGGAAGCGGAGCGTATGAGGGCCGAGATGGAGGCTATGGATCCAGATAGTCCGGAGCTTCAGGAAAAGCAGCAGCAGCTTGAGTTTCTTGAGGGTTTGGTCAGCGGATCGGACGCGCCAGGAGATGATCGCGAAGTTCTTTTTGGCAATGACGGCGCGCGCATGACGATGGCGCCTACCGGGATAGACTGGATCGACAAAGGGATCGTCAAGAAGTGGCGCGATAATCCGGGCCTAATGCTCTACAAAATGCAGGCGAACGGCTACAAATTCAGTTGGCTTCTGATCCCGCTTTCCATTCCATTTGTGTGGCTGATCTTTCTCTGGCGGCGCAAATTCAAGGCATATGATCACGCGATATTTGTGACCTATTCGCTCAGCTTCATGTCGCTCCTGTTTATCACGGTGTCACTGCTCGCGACCAGCTTTTCGCAAGGCGGCTGGGCGTTTGCTCTCTTCGCGTTTGGTGCACCGCTGCACATCTACAAGCATCTGCGATACACTTATGGCCTATCGCGTTTTTCGACTCTGTGGCGGTTCTTCTTCCTGATGTTCAGCATGATTTTTATACTGCTGATGTTTGGAAACGCTCTGCTGATACTGGGCGGTTTTTAGGTCGCTCACGAAAAAGGGACGCCGGATCACTCCGACGCCCCTTCCCTTGTTCTTAGTCTGCCGTGTTAGGCCCCTTGCGGCGCCTCGCCACCCTTAGGACCAAACCGCTTGCCCGCTTTGGGGATCGCTGACCCGTGCGCCGGGCGCGGTGTGACCGGGCCACTTGGCGCGTCAGGACGATCAATCGAACCGCTCTCCATCAGCGTGTTGATCTCATCACCGGTTAGCGTCTCATATTCGAGCAGAGCCTGAGCCAGCAGGTGAAGCTTGTCTTCTTGCTCGGTCAGAATGTCCGTCGCCCGCTTGAGGCCTTCTTCAACCAGCCGCTTGATCTCAGCGTCGATTAGCTTGTTGGTCTCAGCGCCCGCCATGGTGCGCGCGGACTGGCCCATGCCAAGATAGCCTTCTTGCTGCTGTTCGTATTGCAGCGGTCCCAGCTTTTCGGACATGCCCCATTTTGTGACCATGTTCTTGGCCAGATCGGTTGCATATTGAATATCGCCGCTCGCTCCGCTCGAAACCTTATCGTGGCCAAAGATGATGTCTTCGGCCACGCGGCCACCCATGGCGACCGCGAGGTTCGCGTGCATCTTGTCGCGGTGGTACGAATAGCTATCCCGTTCCGGCAGGCGCATGACCATGCCCAGCGCACGGCCACGCGGGATAATGGTCGCCTTGTGGATCGGGTCAGACGCCTCTTCGTTGATCGAAACAAGCGCATGGCCCGCTTCGTGATAGGCGGTCATCTTCTTCTCGTCTTCAGTCATGACCATGGAACGGCGTTCCGCGCCCATCATGACCTTGTCCTTCGCGTCTTCGAATTCCTGCATCGCGACCAAGCGCTTGTTACGGCGCGCGGCCAGCAACGCGGCTTCGTTGACGAGGTTTGCAAGATCGGCGCCCGAAAAACCGGGCGTGCCGCGCGCGATGGTGCGCGGGTTCACGTCGGGGGCCAAGGGCACCTTTTTCATGTGCACTTCGAGAATTTTCACGCGGCCATCAATATCCGGAATCGGAACCACGACCTGACGGTCAAAGCGACCGGGACGCAGCAGCGCAGGGTCCAGAACGTCAGGGCGGTTGGTCGCCGCAATGATAATGATCCCTTCGTTGGCTTCAAAGCCGTCCATCTCAACCAGAAGCTGGTTCAGCGTCTGCTCGCGTTCGTCATTCGAGTTACCAAGGCCGCCGCCACGTGAACGCCCAACTGCGTCGATTTCGTCGATGAAGACGATGCAGGGGCTGTTCTTTTTGGCTTGCTCAAACATGTCGCGCACACGGCTTGCGCCGACGCCGACGAACATTTCGACAAAGTCTGAACCCGAAATGGTGAAGAACGGCACGCCTGCTTCGCCCGCAATCGCACGCGCTAGCAGTGTTTTACCGGTACCCGGTGAACCGACCAGCAGCGCGCCTTTCGGGATCTGGCCGCCCAGCTTCGAAAAGCGTTGCGGGTCTTTCAGAAATTCGACGATCTCTTGCAGCTCTTCGCGGGCTTCGTCGATGCCAGCGACATCTTCGAAAGTGACGCGCCCCTGACGTTCGGTGAGCATCTTGGCCTTGGACTTTCCAAAGCCCATGGCTCCGCCGCCGCCGCCTTTCTGCACCTGGCGCAGGGCGAAGAACGCGATGCCGAGGATCAGCAGGAACGGGAGCGAATTGAGTAAGATGTAGAGCAGCATATTGGGCTGCTCGCGCTGTTTACCGGTGAACGAGACGTTGTTGTCTTCCAGGATACCCGTGATTTCGATGTCATTCGCGACCGGAACGGCGGTGAAGGTCTTGCCGTTTTTGTACGTACCGGTGATCGTATCTTCACCCAGTTGGACCGATTCAATCTTTCCTTCCTGAACCTGTTCGCGGAAGTCGGAATAGGCAATTTCAGGGCCTTGCGTCTGTCCTGAATTGCTGAACAACGAAACCACCAAAAGCAGCGCGAGAAATATCCCGCCCCAGATCATGAGTTGCTTCACCCAGGGGTTTTGGCCCTCAGGGGGCTGCTGGTTGGGATCGTTCTGGTCGCTCATGAGAGGTGATTCCTTCTAACTCACGTCACAATGTAGGGTCAGCGCAATGAATGACAAGATAATCGGCCCTTGCGTGCGCGGTGCGATTTCTCGAAATCAGTGATGCGGATTTTCGATCAATGGAAGCGACCTAAGGCGCGGCGTAGGCGGCGAGGAACACATCGACGGCCCCATTGATGCGCTTTGTTCGGTCGGCGGCTGGTACATCTCGGCCAAAGCGCTGGTCGAGATCGCCCATGCCCTTGCATAGAGCCGCGAACTGTTCGGCCGCCAAAATTGTGTCTTCGACTTTCAGATCACCCTGCGCGTTTGCGTGCGATAGGAACGCAGCGAAGCCCTGCTTCATTCGCCATGGGCCGGCGTCCAGAAACGCGTGTCCAATGGCTGGCTCAACTTCGGTTTCGGCCGCGATCCGTCGTTCGAACTGGATCATTTCAGGCCGCGAGAGGAATGCGATCATCCCCTCCCCGATCTCCTGCAAGCGTTCGCGGATCGTGCCTTCTCGCGTTTCGTCGATGCTGAAATAGCCGCGCATCTTTTCGCATTCGCGCTCCACCGCTGCGGTGAACAAGGCGCGCTTGTCGCCGAAATGGTTGTAGATCGTCACCTTCGACACGCCGGCCTCGGCTGCCACCTGCTCAATCGAAGTTGCCGCGAATCCATCGTCGAAGAACGCACGCGAAGCGGCGTCCAGAATAGCCAGGCGTTTGGCCTGATCTGAGGGGCGGCCGGGCTTTTTTTTCAATGCGATGGAACCTGAACTCGAAAAGGCGGTTGACTAAGTGAACGGTCGCGTTCATTTAAACGGTGCCGTTCAATAATGCGGTGCAACCCCTGCAAAAGCAACCCCGGCTTTCTTTAAAGGTTCCCCTGCCCATGCTCTGGATCGCCATCCGAATGCTCACCGGCGACAAGCAGAAGTTCTACGGCCTGCTGTTCGGCATCGCGTTTTCGACCCTGCTCATCACACAACAACTGACAATTTTTGTGAACTTGATCGAACGCGGCGCGAGCGGCGTTTACAGCGCGCCGGAGGCCGAAGTCTGGGTGATGGATCCAGTCAGCCGCACCACCGAAGTCAATTACGCCATGCCCGCCACAGCGCTCGATGAGGTGCGATCGGTAGAGGGCGTCGAGTGGGCCGTCCCGCACCTGCGCGCAGTCGCCTCGGTCCGCAACAGCGTCGGCGATTTGGAAGGCGTCACCATTGTAGGCGTCGACGACGCAACGCTGATCGGCCTGCCTGAAAGCATGATAGAAGGCCGTAAATCCGTGCTGTCGCGCCCTGACACGGTGTTGATCGATGATGTCGGCGTCACCAAAATGTTCAGTCCTGGCGAAAGCCCGATCGGCGCACGCCTTGAGCTGAACGATCAGCGCGCCGTTATCCGCGGCATTGCAGACGCAATTCCAAGCTTCACCAGCCAGGTGACGCTCTACACAAAGTACAGCCAAGCGCTCAATTATGTGCCTGGCACTCGCAACCGCCTGACTTTTGTGCTGGCGGGAGTGCGCGATGGCGAGACCGCCGAAGCCGTGGCACAACGCATATCGGATCAGACCGGCCTCAAGGCGCTCCCGCGCGAAGAACTGGCGCAATCGGGTGTCGATTTCATCATCGAGAACACAGGCATCCCGCTCAACTTCGGCATCACGGTCGCGCTCGGCTTCATTGTCGGTGTGGCGATTGTCGGGCTCACTTTTAGTCTGTTCATTCGCGACAACATCAAACAATTCGGAGCGCTGAAAGCGATTGGCGTGACCAATTTCAAGATTGCCAAGATGGTCGTGGCGCAAGCGACCTTGGTCGGTGCGGTTGGGTACGCACTGGGTGTCGTTGGAACGGTGATGTTCATTTACGGCTTTTCCGGAAATCCGACGTTCAAGGGTTTCTACATTCCTTGGCAAATCCCCTTCATCAGCCTGATCGCCGTCGTTGTGATCCTGGCTTTAACCGGGTGGATCTCGCTGCGCAGCGTAATGCGCACTGAACCCGCTTCCGTCTTCAGGTGAGAATGATGAACACCATGGCCAAGACCACCTCCACCCCCACCGCCTCCCAAAGCGCAAGCGAAGCCAACACGGCGATCTCGGCGAGTGGTATCATTCGCGACTTCAAGGCGGGCCAATCGACCATCCGTGTGTTGCACGGGATCGACGCCGAAATCCGCTCTGGCGAGATGACTTATGTTGTCGGCGAAAGCGGATCGGGCAAAACAACGCTCATCTCGATCATGTGCGGTATTTTATGGCCGACCGAAGGCGAAGTGCGCGTGTTCGGCACCGACATTTACGCGCTGTCCGACACCGAACTGGTCAACTTCCGGCTCGAGAATATCGGCTTCATTTTCCAGCAATATAATCTGATCCCCTCAATCGACGCCGCGGCCAACGCCGCTGTGCCCTTGATCGCCAAAGGCATGGCGATTGAGCCCGCGCGCAAAAAAGCGATGGAGCTGCTCGACGCGCTCAACATCGGCGACCAGGCGGAAAAGCTCCCGCGTCAACTTTCGGGTGGACAGCAACAGCGCGTCGCCATCGCGCGTGCGCTCGTCCACGAACCGCGCCTCGTCGTGTGCGACGAGCCAACGGCTGCACTTGATGCCAGTTCAGGCCGCCGCGTGATGGACTTGCTGCGCGATGTCGCCGTCTCTGAAGACCGCGCCTGCATCATCGTAACCCACGACAACCGCATTTTCGATCTCGCGGACCGTATCCTAGTTCTTGAGGACGGCCGCATCACCCATGACGGGACCGATATGCCCGACGGGCACTGATCCGCGCCCCGCACCTCCTATCAATCAATTCCCTTCTCCAAAGGCACAACATGGCTTTTCTCCCTGCTAACTTGAGCTTTTCTCGACAGATCCTTCCCGTCCTCGCCGTGATCGGTCTTGCGGCCGGAACCTGGTACGTTGTTCGCGAGCTTCCTGACCGTGAAACGACGCAGCCCGAGCGCCAGCCTCCCAAAGCCACCGGCGAGCTCGCCAATTCGGCTCGTGTCGCCGGTGCGGGTTTGGTCGAACCGGCGAGCGAGATCATCGATATTGGCTCGGCCCTGTCCGGCCTGATCACTGACCTGCGTGTCCAGCCTGGGGATCGCGTCGAAAGGGGCCAGGTGCTCTTCACGGTCGATGACCGCGCGGTGCGGGCGCAACTGGCTGAAGCCAACGCCGCGATTACCGAAGCGCGCGCTTCGATAAGCGAAGCGCAAACGGCGCAAGCCACTGCGAAGGAGCAGCTGGACCTGTATCGCACGCTCGACGATCCGGCTGCGGTCAGCCGATCCGAAGTGATCCAGGCCGAAGGCAATTACAACGCCGCGACCAGCCGCCTTGGGGTGGCGCGGGCTCGCCTGAACGCATCGCAAGCGCGCGCTTCGTCCACGCGCACAGACCTTGGCCGCCTTACCGTGCGCGCGCCAATTGCGGGAGAAATCTTGGCGGTGAACATCCGTCCGGGCGAATTTGTCGCCACGCAAGGCGGCGGCAACGCGCAGCCCTTTATCCAGATGGGCGAAACCGACCCACTCCACGTCCGCGTTGACGTCGACGAAAACGAAGCGCCCCGCATCAAGATCGGCGCGCCCGCGATGGTCAGCCCTAGAGGCGCTGCGGACATCCAGGTCGAGGCCAGATTCGTGCGCGCCGAACCGCAAATCGTGCCCAAGCGACAGCTTACCAACAGCGCCGCTGAACGCGTGGATGTGCGCGTGCTTCAGGTGATCTATGCGCTGCCGGAAACCGACCAGTTCCGCGTGGGCCAGCAGGTGGACGCTTTTGTGCCCGCCAACGAAACCCCAGAGGCGGAGTAAGGATGATGCGAGCCCCTATTCGCATAGCCACTGCGTTGGCCCTGAGCGCCGCGTTGGGTGCCTGCGCGGTCAAACCTGCGCCCGAGATCGCAACGCCTGTGCCAAAGCTTGCGCCAAGCTATCTCTACGCGCCAACTGACGCCACGGCAGCGGATGTCGCCGATTTGCTGCCCAACACGGACCCCGCCTTTGCAGCGCTTGCTCAAAAGGCGATCTCCGACGGGCCCAGCCTTGCCGAAGCCTTGGCCCGCGTCGACGCGGCGCGAGCGGGCGCGGCGCGGGCGGGTGCGGAACGGCTGCCTAACATCGGCGCCGATGCGAGCGTGACCGAAAACCGGATCAACCCCGCGCAGTTTGGCGATGCGGGTCAGGCGGGCTTCATCCCGCGCACGCAAACCTTCTATGGCGCAAATCTGACCGCAAGTTGGGACCCGGACATTTTCGGACAGCTTCGCGCGCAGGAACGCGCCGCGATCGCCCGCATCGAGGCCGCCAGCGCGCAAGCAGGCGCGGTGCGCAACGCACTGCTGGCCGAAATCGCGGGCAGCGTCATAGACTGGCGCACCTTGGCCGCGCGCATGGCTGCGTTGGAAAGCGATGTGGCCTCCGCGCAGCGCCTCGCCAGCCTCGCCAAAGTACGCGAAGACGCCGGGATCGCGCCGGGTTTCGACCGGGTGCGGGCGGAAGCCCAGGCCAGCGCCTCGCGCTCGCGCCTCGCTGCGCTGCAGAACGAACGCGTGCAGATAATCGGGCGTTTGGTGACGCTCACGGGAACCAGCGCGCAGGATGTGCGCACAGCGCTGGCCGGCCACACGGCGGCCCTGAAGCCAGCACCCGCGCCCGCTGGGCTGCCCTCGGAGCTGCTGACCAATCGTCCCGACGTCCTAGCTGCCGCCGCCGAGTTGGCCGCGACCGATGCGGACCTCGCCGCCGCCTCGCGATCGCGTTTCCCGCGCTTTACTCTTTCGGGCGTGCTTGGGCTGCTCGCCTTTAGCCCCGGCGATTTCTTTGACAACGATTCCATCATTGGCTCGCTCACCGCAGGCGTGGCCGGGCCGCTGCTCGACTTTGGGCGGATCGATGCGGAGATCGATGGCGCGGCTGCCAACAAGCGGGTCGCTTTCTCCGCCTATCGCGGCGCGGTGTATCAGGCGTTGGGCGATGCAGAGGCCGCCTATGGCCTGATCGCCGCGAGCGACGCCGAAGCTGCACTGACGATCAAGGAGCGCGACGAACTCGAACGCGCCGCTAAGCTGGCCGACACACGCTATCGCGCTGGGCTTGCCAGCTTCTCCGAAGCGCTCGAAGCGCGCCGCGCCGCTGACGCTAGCGGCGAACGTGCCGCGGCCAGCCTTGGCCGGGCCAGCCGCGCGCGGGTGCTCTTATGGCAAGCGCTGGGTGGTGATGCACCCAGCGCTCCTGAAGCCGTGGCCGAGGCCTCAGGCTGATCGCTGAAGCAACGCGGATCGTTCGCACCGGCACACGACTTCGTCGCGCTGGTTGAACAGTTCGTGGGTGAATGTGACGATCCCGGCTTCGGGCCGCGATTTACTATCCCTAAGCTCCTTCACCTCGGTCTCGGCACGCAGAGTGTCGCCGATAAACACCGGCTTGGGCGTCACGACATTGTTGAAGCCCAGATTGGCCACCAGTGTGCCCAAGGTCGTGTCACCGACTGACAGCCCGACCAACAGCGAAAACGTGAAGGTCGAATTGACCAGGATCTGACCAAAGCCGCTTTCCTTCGCCGCCTCGATATCGAGGTGAAGCGGCTGTGGGTTGTGCGTCATGGTGGAGAACAACAAATTGTCAGTCTCGGTCACCGTACGCCGGATGTCATGAGTGATGCGCTCGCCCACATGCCATTGATCGAAGAACTTGCCCGCCATCAGGACGCGCTCCCCCAGGTGGCCACAACGGCCTCGCCATCATCCGCGCTGGAGCGAACGGCGCCCGGTGTGCGGCTGAAACGCGGAGCGGGCGCGGTGTGCCATTCGCCGCCATGCTCCACATAGGCGCCGCGCGCCTTCATATGCGGATGATCACGCGCGTCCTCCAATTCGAGCACGGGCGCAAAGCACGCGTCGGTTCCTTCGAGGATTTCGGTCCACTCGGCTTGCGTCTTGGTCTTGAACAGCTCAGCCATCTTGGCGGTGTAATCGTCCCAGTTCGCCGGGTTCATCTGCCCCTCGGCCATGTCAGACGCACCAGTCTTAGCGATCAACTCGGCGTAGAATTGCGGTTCGATCGCGCCGACCGACACCTCTTTGCCGTCCGAGCATTCAAAGCAACGATAGAAATGCGCCGCGCCGCCTAGCATCCCCTTACCCCGATCGGTGGTGATTAAGGGCCGCCCGCGCACGCCAAAGAAGAAGCTCATCAGGCTGGTCGCACCGTCGACAATCGCGGCATCGACAACCTGCCCCTTGCCCGAGCGTTCGCGTTCATACAGAGCGGCAAGGATTCCAAAGGCGCAATACATCGACCCACCGCCGAAATCGCCGACTAGGTTTTGCGGCGGCACCGCCGTTTCACCCGCCTTGCCCACGGCCGAAAGCGCGCCGGTGATCGCGATGTAATTGATGTCGTGGCCGGCTGCGTGCGCCAGCGGCCCGTCCTGACCCCAGCCGGTCATGCGGGCAAAGACGAGGCGCGGGTTGGCTTCAAGCAACACATCCGGACCCAACCCCAGCCGCTCCATCACGCCGGGGCGAAATCCTTCCAAGACCACGTCCGCCCTGGTGCAGGCGTCCTTGGCGAAGGCGAGACCTTCGGGCGTTTTCATATTCACTTCGGCCCGGTGCCGCGCGCGCTCAACCACCGGGTTCGACACACCCGCGCCCGGCCGTGCAATGGTTACCACCTCAGCGCCCAGATCCGCCAGCAGCATGGCGACGTGCGGTCCCGGCCCAATCCCTGAAAACTCGACCACTTTAAGCCCGGTCAGCGGGCCGTGATTGTCCGACATCGTGTGTGTTCTCCTCTGCGCCGCGTTGTCTGGCGCGGCATGAGCGCGATGACAACCGGCTATTTCGAGCTATCAAGCGCTGCGGCAACCCCGTGCGTTGCGACGAACGGACCGCCTTGCTAGGCGCGGCTGCGAGGGAAAATGCAAAGGCGTCTTCAGTGAAAATCGCGATACTTGGCCTTGGCTATGTCGGCTCGACCGCTGCGGGATGCATCGCGTCTCAGGGCCACAGCGTCGTAGGCGTCGATGTAGCGGAAACAAAAGTCGATGCGTTAAAGGCCGGGCAGGCGCCAGTCTACGAACCCGGCCTCGACGAATTGATCGGCAGAGCCCACGCCGAAGGGCGCATTCACGCGGTGACCCAGCTTTCCGATGAACTTGATCATTGCGATATGGCGATCGTGTGCGTCGGCACGCCCAGCGGCGTCGATGGCGCGCACGACATGTCTTTCATCGCCAATGTCACCCGCACGATTGCCGAGGCAGTGAAGCCGGATCGGTCCGCGCCGCTGACGCTGGTCTATCGATCGACCATGAGACCGGGCAGCTGCGAAAACATCATCTGGCCGATCATCGAAAACGCTCTAGGAGAACGCGCATCGGACGCGGTGGAGCTTGTCTACAACCCCGAATTCCTGCGCGAAGCCTCGGCCATCGAAGACTATTTCAACCCGCCCAAGATCGTGATCGGCACGCTGGGCGGCGCGCCCTCAGCCAATATGGCAAAGCTCAATGAAGGGATCGACGCGCCTCTGTTCGAAGTGGGCCTGCGCGAAGCGGAGATCACCAAGTTCGTCGACAATTCCTGGCACGCGGTGAAGGTCGCCTTTGCCAATGAAATCGGCCGCGTGTGTCAAAACCTCGATATCTCGGCGCGAGATGTGCACGCGATCTTCAAGAGCGACACCAAACTGAATATCTCGCCCTACTACACCCGGCCCGGCGCGGCTTTTGGCGGGTCATGCCTGCCCAAGGATGTGCGCGCGCTGCAGTATATTGCAGCGGATACAGGATCAGCGACGCATCTCGTGGACTCTCTGCTGCGCTCCAACGAGGCGCATAAGCACCACCAATTTCTCCACGCGGTCGAAGGTGTGGCGAAGGGCGCGAAGGTTCTGCTCGTTGGCCTCGCCTTCAAGCTGGAGACCGATGATCTGCGCGAAAGCCCGGCAGTCGACATGGCGCGCAAACTGCTCGACGCCGGGTTTGACCTCGATGTGTACGACCCGCAGATTGAGCCGGAAAATCTGGTTGGGCAGAACCTCGGCTACGCGCACGCTTTCCTGCCGCAGATTGACGGGCTGCTAGTGACCAAAGAGGAAGCGCAGGCGCGCGATTACGCTCTGGTGATCGCCACAAACCGTTTGATCGATCAAATTGAGCTGCGCGCGGCGAAGACCGTGGATCTGAGCGCCATTCCATGAGTGATGACTTGTTGAACGCCGAGGAAGGCATTCCCGCCAAGATTGCGGGCGAACCGCTATCGGAAAAGCACGTACTGATCGTGGTCGAGAACCTGCCGCTGCCGTTTGACCGGCGCGTGTGGCAAGAAGCGCGAACCTTGAAAGCGGCCGGAGCAGCGGTGTCCATCATTTGCCCCACTGGCAAGGGCTTTGAGAGGCGCCACGAGGTGATCGAAGGGATCGACATTTATCGCCATCCCCTGCCGATTGAGGCGTCAGGGGCGCTGGGCTTTCTGCTCGAATACGGGGCGGCTCTGTTCTGGGAGACGGTGCTGGCGTGGAAGATATTCCTCAATCGTCGGATCGACGTCATACAGGGCTGCAACCCGCCCGATCTGATCTTTCTAGTTGCCGCGCCGTTCAAGCTTTTGGGTACGAAATACATCTTCGACCACCACGACATCAACCCGGAGCTGTACGAAGCCAAATTTGACCGCCGCGACCTTTTTTGGCGGCTCATGGGCATTTTTGAACGGCTGACCTTTCGCTTTGCCGATGTCTCGATCGCCACCAACGAAAGCTACAAACAGATCGCTGTGGAACGCGGTGGAATGAGCGCGGACAAGGTCCACGTGGTGCGGTCTGGCCCCGATTTGTCAAAGCTCAAACTGGTGCCGCCCGTCGACGATTGGCGCAACGGTCGGCCGCACATGGTTGGCTATGTCGGTGTTATGGGAGAGCAAGAGGGGATCGACCTGCTGATAGACGCGGTTGATTACCTCGTTCGCAACAAGGGGCGCGATGACATTCAATTTGTC
This sequence comes from Pseudomonadota bacterium, assembly GCA_039033755.1. Classification (GTDB taxonomy): domain Bacteria; phylum Pseudomonadota; class Alphaproteobacteria; order Sphingomonadales; family Sphingomonadaceae; genus Erythrobacter. Next base: position 21,075 of record JBCCBZ010000023.1, read on the forward strand.
CTCGTCGGTGGCGGCCCAGCGCTTGAAAACCTGAAAGAGCTGACCGCGGAAAAAGGCCTCGCGGATTTTATCACCTTCACCGGACGCGCGCCCGACAAGGAGCTGTTCGAAGTGCTCTCAACCATGGATATCGGCGTCAATCCAGACCGCGTGAACGCCATGAACGACAAGTCGACCATGAACAAAGTCATGGAATACATGTCACTTGGAAAAGCCATGGTGCAGTTTGATGTCACCGAGGGCAAATTTTCCGCGCGCGAGGCGTCGCTTTACGCCAAGCCCAACGATCCAAACGATCTCGGCGACAAAATCCTGGAGCTGATCAACGATCCAGATCGACGCGCGGCTATGGGCGCCTTTGGCCGCGAACGGGTGATCGAAGAGCTCAATTGGCAGCATCAGATCGCCCCGCTTCTGGCTGCGTATAAGCAGGCTCTGGACCTTTAGAGCGCTTTCTGGTGCGTTTAGGTGCCCTATGGGTCGGGGCTCAAAACAGTCGCCTAGTCTGGCGTGCGACGCTCCCGGCTTGCGGCCATAATCTGGCGAGCGATGGGTTCCTCAGGCCGCGATTTGCGCTTCAAACGCGGCTTCGCATGCGCGGCAAAACGAATATATAACAACGCACTAACCGCCACGGCCAGCGTTGCTCCGACATCGATGATCCAGTTGAGCCGCAACCCGTACAAAATCTCGTCAATCGTGTGATAGGACAGCAGCCTAAGGCCGACCAAGCCCGCCATCGCCAAACTGGCGCTATTGGCGACGAGAACGGCCCAATCAAGGCGATCTTCAACACGTTTGATCGCCCGGCGTGCGGCAAAGCCCACGGCGATCAGAGACAAAGTGGCCAACCCAGCCGCCAGCGCCGCCTGAAGCTCGCGCCGCTCCTCATAAAGCTGACCGGTCTTAAGCGCACGACGCAGCGTTTGCTCGGTCCAATCCTCGATCAGAAACCCACGCAACGCCATGAGAACAAGGAAAAATCCGGCGACTACCAGCCAGTTGACGAAGTGACCGCTAGCGCGGCGATGCACGCGAACAGCGCGCGCAGCGGCAAAGCCAAGCGCCGCGGTTATGGCGTAGAAAAAGACGCCCAATAGACTGAGAGTTGTCATTGTCAGCATGCTGTAAAGCGGCCCCTCGCTAGGTAGAGAAACCGAAACACCGCTTAAGCGGCGGATGGTGGGATTGCCATAAAAATGTCAGGAGCAGCCGAAATCGACGCTATGAATGCGGGTTAGCCACGCCCCTTCACCTGTTTAAGTTGCATCGGTTACCCAGGGTGTTTAAGGCTCATCAAACGGCGGAAATCCGGGCAAAATGGGGAATGCGCACGGTGAAAAACAATCGACTTTCTAACACTTTTTCAGCGGCTTCTGTCGTGGCAATGGCAGCTCTTGTGTCGGCGTGCGCCAGCACGCCTGATCCAGTTCTTGGCGTCGCGAATGCCACACCTCGCGCCGATCTCGGGCAGGAAGGCTTCACCTTCCGCGCGAAGCAAACCTACGAATTGCGCCCCAGCGATGAAATTTCGGTCAACGTCTTTCGCGAACCCGATTTCTCTCTTGAAGAGGTTCAAGTGGGTGTCGATGGTTTCATTTCGATGCCCATGCTCGGCGCGGTTCAAGTGGGAGGGATGAGCACCCGCCAGGTTGAGGCGATGCTGACGCAGAGACTCGACACGCTGGGTCTCAAGAATCCGCGCGTTGCGGTGAACATTTCAGAATACGCTTCTCACCTTGTGACGGTAGAAGGTGCGGTGGAGACGCCAGGCGTCTACCGCTTCCAGCCTGGCGCGCGCCTTTCTTCTGCGGTGGCTCTCGCACGCGGCCCACGGCGCGAAGCAAAGTCTGAACAGCTCGCAGTGTTCCGCGTCCGACCTGATGGTATTTACGTCGCCAAGTTCGACTATGGCGCCATCAAACAAGGCACCATGCTGGACCCGGTTCTGGAGCCGAACGATCGCGTCGTGATGGGCACTAACGGCCTGTCCTTGTTCTATCAGGATTTCGTCCGCGCGCTGCCCGCCTTTGGCGTTTTCTCCAATGCGGCGATCCGGGCCACCGAATAAGACATGGGCAACGAAGCTTCGACCAGTTCCGCGCTCGAACGCGAGTCGCGGGAGCTTCGCCAATTCGAAGCCACGCTTCCTGACGTTTACCAGGAATACCCGTCCTATTCGGCGCCTATAATCGACGCCAACAGCCTGCGCGGCCTGTTCAATCGTCAATTCGTTCCGATGCTGATTGCATTGATCAGCGCGCTTGTGATCGGCGGGACTATCACCGCGCTGCAAACGCCGCAGTACGAGGCCAGCGCCACCGTTCGGATTGAGCCAAACGGCAACCGCTCGATAACCGGCATCGGGATGTCGCGCGACATCAACACGAGCCAGTTTGATGAATACATTCGCACTCTCGGCGAAGTGGCTCAGAGCCGCTCTATGGCCGAAACGGTGGCGGGAAATCTGGACTTGGCCTCACGCGTCAACTTTGTAGGCGAGAGTATCGAAGAGCGCCGGCCCGAGGGTATGTCAGATGGCGATTGGACCGAAGCCAAGGGCGCGATCATTGCCACGGAACTGATGGAAAACCTCGAAGTTGAGGTGCCCCTGAACGACAGCATCATGACGCTGACATACACTTCAACGAGCCCCGCCCTCGCTGCGGAGGTGGTCAATGGATACGCGCAAGCTTTCTCCGAATCCGACACCCGCGAGGAAGTGGAAGACAACGCTTACGCTCGCGGCTTTCTAGAAGAGCAGATTAACGAAACGCGCGAGGAACTGCGCGAGGCCGAAATGGCATCGAATTCCTACGCGCGCGGCGCATCGCTCATCGCAGCCGGCTCAGTCGATACGGCCACGGGCGGCGTGGTGACCGTTACGGGTAGCAACCTTGCATCGATCAACGCAACGGTCGCCGAAGCGAGAGCGGCCCGGATCAGGGCCGAGCAAGCGTGGCGAGCCTCTCAAAATCTGCCCGCCGAAGACCTGCCCGAAGTGCGCCGCAACCGGACGGTGCAGACGCTCACAACCGAAAGGGTTAAACTCGAAAACGATCTGATCGCACTCCTTAACCGCTACGATGAGCAATTTCCTGAGGTTGTCGAAACACGCCAACGGATCGCACAGATCAACGCGCAGATCGATAAGATCGGCGAAAGCGAGCGCGCCACTTTGCGCAACAATTTCGTGATTGCGCAGAACCAGGAGCGCGCGCTTCAGTCCGAGCTTCGTTCGGTGACATCCTCGGCGCTCGACGAGCAAGACCGTCAGGTCCAGCTCGACGTCCTCGAACGCGACGCGCAGGCGCTGCGAACCAAGCTCGATTCCCTTCTCGAAAACTACAGCAAGCTATCCAGCACCACCGACGTTGATCGCGGCGCCATTTCGCTGCTTGATTCCGCGCTTGTGCCCAACTCACCCGCTTCGCCCAGCATTCCGCGCAACATGTTGCTCGCGCTGGTGGCCGGATTGGGGCTGGCCGGTGGCATCGCCTTCATTCGCGAATTCCTCGATGATCGCATTCGTTCGCTCGAAACGGTCGAGGAACGCGTGGGTCTTGCGCTGATCGGACACACGCCGAAGGTCGAAGGCAAGGGCGTGGAAGGCGACAGCGCCAATCCTTTCAGCCAGCTGATCGAAGCCTACGCATCGATCAAAACAACAATCGAGTATTCGATCCCGCGCGGGCAAAACGCGATCCAGATCACCAGCTCCAAGGCTGGCGAAGGCAAATCCACAACCGCGCTTATCCTGGCCGAACTGTTCGCGCGCTTGGGCCGCCGCACACTTTTGATCGACGCGGACCTGCGTCGCCCTTCGATCGGCGCTCTGATCGATGAACGCGCGAGCGAGATGGGGCTGGTCGAGGTTCTGCTCGATCACGCGCAACTGGACGATGTTCTAACCAGCAGCGTCCATGACAACCTCGATATTCTGACCGTCGGCAACGTGCCGCCCAACCCGGTTGAGCTGTTATCCTCGCCCATGTTCGCAGAATTCATCGAAGCCCGGCGGCGCGAATATTCGATGATCATCATCGATTCGCCACCCGTGGTTGGTCTGGCCGACGCTCCGCTGATTTCTCGCCATGTCGACGCCACCGTCTTCGTGATCGAAGCGAACAAGGTGAACTTTGGACAGGCGCGCGCGGCGGTCAAACGGCTTCGCTCAAACGGCGCGAACGTCATTGGCGCAGTTGTGTCGAAATTCGTGCCCGAGCATTCCGGACAGAATTACGGATATGGCTACGATTATTATTCCTACGGCAAGGACTGACGCTGGGATGGCCAGCGGTTGAGCCATGCGGGACGTCGCCTTCACCGTCATTATCCCCGCCCATAACGAGGCGAAGGTCATCGAGCGGTGCCTGCGTGGCGTGCTTGCAAACGCTCCTGCTGAGGCCGATTTTGAAGTTATCGTTGCCGCTAATGGATGCAGCGATGACACCGCCGCACGGGCAAGGAATGCAGCGCCGCAAGCGACGGTTTTCGAACTGCCGGAGGGTTCAAAACCCACGGCGATGAACTCGGCGAAGGCTCTGGCAAAGCATCCGATATGCCTGTTTCTCGACGCGGATGTTCAGTGCTCGTTTGCGAGCCTGTCCGCTGTTGCGCGAGCTTTGATGGACCCCGGCGTGATGGCCGCCTCGCCGTCGCTGCGGATGGATTTGTCGCAATCGAGCGCGCTAGTGTGCGCCTACTACCGGGTGTGGCTTGGCCTGCCATATGCCACGGATCGTCTTGTAGGTTCCGGCTGTTTTGGTCTCTCGCGCGCCGCGCTGGAGACGATTGGCGATTTTCCCGAAATCATCGGGGACGACATCTGGATCCGAGCGCAATTTGACCGCAGCCAGCGGCGATCGATTGGCAAAGATGAAAAGGGCAAACCGGTTTTCTTTCTTGTCTCTCCACCTCGCACACTTGGTGACCAAATCCGCGTCGAAAGCCGACGCCGGATTGGTAACCGGCAAGCTGATGCGGCTATTGCTGGGCAAGTGGACAAGACCAACCAACGCGGCGCTCATTCAGCAAACGATCTGTTGGGCGCACGCGCAAAGGGCGCCTCGTGGTTCGATCTTGGGGTTTATTGCGCCACAAAGCTGGCTGTGATGGGGCGTGTAAAGTGGTCCGTATGGACCGGTTCTCAGCATCGCTGGGAACGCGATTTGGCGGCGCGCGAAGCGTGAACACCGCGACCCCTCCACTACCGCGAGCCACGCTTAGCTCTTCCGAACGCGAACGTTGGGCGATCCGGAGTGCCTTGCGCATTGAATCGCATCTCTTCCCACTCGTTGTGATCGCCTACACCTGCTTGCTGCCGCGCGAGCTGATTTTCCAGATCGGGCCGATTGAATTCGATCCCACCCGCACCGGCGCGGTGCTGATGACGCCATTTGCGCTCGCCATTCTGAAGAGGCGGCCGGTCAAGTTCTCGCCGCTCGATATTTTGGCGACCTTTGTCTTTACCTGGTATCTGATCGCGGCTTACACGGTTGATGGCTTTCCAAACGGCGCGATCCGAGGTCTGGGATACGCCAGCAGCACAGCGTTGGTCTATCTGATCGCACGGGTTGGTATCCGGACACACGAGGATTTCCGTCGGCTCTTGATCTTGCTTTTGCCCGGTTTATTTCTGGCCGGGTTGCTGATCTTCATTGAATCCATCACACACACGATCTTTGTTCGTCCGCTGATCGGCGAACTGGTGGGGAGACCACCTCCAAGCACGGTGGATACCGTTCGACTGGGTCTAATGCGCGGGTCTGGTCCCTTTACTCACCCCATCTTGGGTGGTGTGTTTCTGGCTGCGCTTCTCCCTGTTTATTGGGCAGCCTTTGGCAATCTACCTCGGCTGCGCATTGTGGGGATGGGTGTTGCCATTTTCGGATTCTTCTCATTGAGTTCGGCGGCAATTCTGGCCTTGGCAATCGGGGTTAGCGCGATTTTGGCTTTGAAGCTCCAACGTTTGACGCGCATACCGCTGTTTTTGCTGGGCGGGCTGGCGACGGCCGCGATCGTCCTAGCTCTTGAGGTCGTAACGAAATACGGCGCGCTCCACTTTCTGTTGCGCAACCTCACGCTTAACGCGGGGACAGCGCGATACCGCACTTCGATTTGGGAGCATGCTACGCTTGAGGTAATGAACCACCCGCTGTTCGGCATTGGCGGGCGCGATTGGATCCGACCCTTGTGGATGATCCGGGAATCGGTGGACGCCTATTGGCTATTTATAGCCATGCGCTACGGCCTTCCCGCCAGCGTCGGGATGTTCTTGCTCGCTCTGTGCGTGGTTGTGCTTTGCGTTCGCAGCGCGGCGTTCCTGCCAAAATCCCCAGCGCGCGATATGCATGTCGGTGTGGCGATTTCTGTGTCCGTTCTGGTCTTCTCTGCCTTCACTGTGCACCTGTGGGAGGGCATTTTGAGTCTCTTCCTTATCCTCATCGCCTCGGGAATAGCGCTGAGCCAAGTCGGCTCTGAGTTGGGGCGCATTCGCCGCCGGGCGCCCGTCAACCGACCTTCCTCAGCCCTTCGAGCGCAACCGAGAATTGCCGACGCGAGCCGCCAAGGTCCCTCCCCCCAATGACCAAAGCCTTCACGATTGTGACGGTCACCTATCGCGGAGATTTGGGCCCGTTCCGCGACCTGTGCGCGAGTGTGGACAAACACATGCCGGGCGTGGAGCATCACGTCCTGGTCGACCGGTCTGACTGGAAAGTGTTCGCTGAGTTTGCGGGTCCCAAACGTACAATCATTGATTGTTCGAAGGTCCTCCCCAACTATCGGGAACTCAACGCCGCTGGACGACGCATCTGGGTGCGCTGGCCCTTCAAGATCGTGCGCGGATGGATTTATCAGCAACTGGCTAAGATTGGCTATGTGCAGACGCTTGATTGCGATGCGGCAGTGATCGTTGATAGCGATGCCGTCTTTATCCGCACCATCGAACAATCGGACATTTTCGACGGTACAAAAACAAAGCTCTACCGGTGTCCTGATCGCCCATCAGGACCGCCCGACCAATCGGCACAGTGGCATGATGCGGCCTCCCACGCGCTCGGTCTGCAGCCCCAAGGATACACGGGCGCCGACTATATTTCGACCGCTGTTATTTGGTCTCCCGCAGTGTTACGGGTTGCAATCAAGCGAATAGAGGCGGTTTGGGGACAGTCATGGGACCGGGTGATGACCCGCTTTTTTCGCTTTAGCGAGTATGTGATCTACGGCGTCTTTTGCGATCACGTTCATGGAACCCATCAGGATCTTATTGCCAGAACAGAGGCGGAGTTATGCCATTGTTCGTGGCATTATGATCTGTTGACCCCAACAGGCAGTGCGCAATTTGGTGCGGACCTCAAAGACCATCATCGCGCGGTCCTGATTCAATCCAACCTCGGTCTTAGCGACGAGGCTCGCCAAGCGGTTCTGGATGAGTTCAACACCGACGTATCCGCGATTGCCAGCGCTTCGTAACGCTGCCACACGCTCGCTACACACAAGCCCAACGCGCCTGTTCGATTAAGCCAAAGCCCAATGCCGCAGCGAACTCCAACCCTTTTTCTGATCGGAGCCCAGAAAGCGGGTTCGACTTTTCTCGCCTCGCATCTGGAGCAGGCGTCCGAGATCGCGTTTTACGGTCAGAAGGAACCAAACATCTTTTCGCTCGGCGATGAAAGCCGATGCCGGGAGAAGATGGCAAGCTACACCCTTCCTGATGATGCACCGCCAATCCTGCTCGACGCGTCACCGGATTACAGCCGCATCCCCTTCATCACACACGTACCAGAGATGATCGCCAAGATCGTAGGATCCGACACACCAAAGTTCATTTATATCCTGCGCGATCCGGTTGAGCGGACGATCAGCCACTACTTCTGGTCGCGACAACGGTACGGTGAATCCTACGATTTCGAAGAAGCGATCGAAAAGGACAAACGCTATATCGAAGGAAGCCTCTACGACCGTCAGATCGAGGAATATTGGAAGGTTTTTGAGCAAGAACGCTTCTACTTTTTGAAGTTTGAAGATTATATCGCTGACCCACTCGCCACACTCCCCGACCTGCTGAATTGGGCCGGTGCCAGCATGCCGGATCTGTTTGCTCCTAAAGAGGAATTTGACGCGTCGACCAACAAGGTCGAATCCCGCCAACCGCTTTTCCCTTTATTAAACCGAATAGCCAGGCGCGAGGGGATCCTGCGAGAAGCGATTAAGGCGCTTGTTCCAGCACGACACCACCATCGCTTGGCGCGCGGGCTCAGCCGATCTGTGCCGCGCCCCCACATTGACCCGGCTACAAAACAACGGCTGCGCGAAGTTCATTTTCGTCGATCAATCGAAATGACCGCCGAAATGACGGGGCTCGACCTGTCAGATTGGCTAGAGAACGGTGCAACAGCGCGCGTGTCCGATGCCTGAAAACGCACCGGTTATCAGCATTCTCATCGTCGCGTTTAACTCGCGGCCTTTCATCGAACACTGCCTTGCCTCTGTATCGCACGCCTGCGGTGATTTGCCTCACGAGGTTCTGCTCATCGATAATGGGCTCGATGGCACCGAAGCCTTTGTCCGCGAACGGTTTCCAAAAGTTCGCATTATAGCCTCACGCGGAAATGTCGGCTTTGGACAAGCGAACAATATCCTCGCTGCACACGCTGACCCAGATTCCCGCTTCCTGGTGCTCGTTAATCCGGACGTGCGTCTAGAATCTGGAGCCATAGCAGCCTTAGTCCGCGCCGCAGACACCCACCCCGACTACGTTGCGCTTGGCGGCCAGATGCAGACCCCTGATGGAAGCCCCTCCGCCGCCTCGATCGTCAGGCTGCCCACAGTGTGGCGTATGACGCTGGGAGCCATCGGTATCGCCAATTGGGCCAACGCTCGCAGCTTGGCCGATCCTGCGCAGCAAGAGGTCCAGCGTGTCGAAGCCATCAGCGGTGGGTTTCTGCTTTTGCGGCCGGAGGACTGGAAAAGGTTGGGCGGGTTTGACGAGACCTACTTTCTCTACGGAGAGGATATCGATTTGTGTCACAGGATCGGACTATTGAACGGGAAAATCGGTCTGGTCCCGTCTGCGCGGGTTCATCATGATGTTGGCAGTGGCGATTTCTACTCGCCCGCCCGCACCCGCTATAAGGTGACGGCCAACGCGCACTTTGCGAACCAACACTTCGGCCCTGTCAAACGCCGAGCCTTCAAGGCGGCTCTTTGGATCAGGTGTTGGATTCGATGGCTATTGGGCTTGCTCTTAGGAAGGTTGCCCAGCCAAAAGGCACTCAGACTCAGGGCTTTGGGAAACGCATTCCGACTACCAGCGGTCAATCCCGCTTCATGGGTACATGGCTTTGACAGCGAAGGCTCCGACCCTCGACGTGCAACGTCGCGCGGTGAGTTTTGAACCGAATAAGAAATGATTTTCCTACATATAACCAAATAGGTACATTCCTCGCGTATTGTCACAGCGGAGATACCTATGATCAAAGACCCATTTGCGAACGCTCTGGAAAGCGTTGTCGCGCCTGCCACTGATTGCTTTGCCATTACGCCCGACGATAGCGCTGATCTGACAACGGCGACGAAAGCGCTCTTTGTCGGAGTGGGGGGAGATGTCGTCCTGCGGCCTGTGGCCGGTGACACGGACGTGACCTTCCGCAATCTTCCAGATGGCAGCGTTCTGGACGTGCGCGTGCGCGCGATCCGATCCACCGGCACAACCGCAGGCAGCCTTGTGGGGCTCGCCTAATGAGCGGGTTTGGGTTCGGTGCGCGCTCCGGTATTCAGCGACGCAGAAGAAACGGCTCACGCGGCGGGCCTCGCATCACCATCAGCGCCTTTTCGGTTTCGGAGGAGGCGCAGCCGGGCTCAATTGTGGGCATCCTTTCCGTCCTAGGCGGGTCGGGGAACTACAGCTTCGCGATCCCGGCCGGAGGGGACCCTGACGAGAAATTCGCGCTTTCCGGTGCAAATCTGGTGTCGACGGCACCCTTCGACTTTGAAACCGCAACCTCGCATCAGGTCACGATCGAAGCGGAAAACGGAACGGATCCGGTTGTATCGCGCAGCCTCATCATCGGCGTCTCAAACGCCTTTGAACAACCCGATCTGACGACTCTATCAATCGCAAGCCCTATAACCCAAGGCGCTAGTATCGCGATCACAGGGGCAACCACCGGATCAACAATCGAAGCTCCTATACTGCCCGATGGCTGGACGCTTGATAGCGCCAACCGCTCGATCGCCATCGCGTCCAACGCCCCTCTCGGGGAGCAAGACTGGGTCCTAATGGAAACCCTGTCAGACAGCGCGAACAGCCCCAACGTAACGAGCGGATCATCGGTGGTGAATTCCGCTTCACCCTCCCAGTTTCCGACGATCACCACCGGTTCATCGTGGGATGGCGCGGCGGGCAGTGGCTTCATAACCCCGCCGGCTGACCCCGCTCGAACCACAGCCAAGCCTGTGCTGCGCCTGATCGAGCCGCCGCATCAACACTTCACAGATACGCTCACGGTTGGCGCAGCCGCGATGGCCAATAACAGTGGCACGCTGATCGGTGGCGTCGCGGCGGTTCGCTTCTATTTTGAGGACGACACACCGCTGGAAGTGGCAACGCCTTCCTTTCGCACCCTAACCCGCGTGGACGGATCAACCTACGAATGCCTGGGCTATTGGGTAGACCTCCAAAAGCCATCCAGCGCGCAAGGCGCAGCGCAGCTTTATATCGAAGCAGTGCCAACCGATGCGACTATGCAGAACCGCGTGATCGGGCCGTTCCTGTATTATCCGTCCGCTGTACAGCACGACTTTCAAACCACCGTTGGAACAGCTGGAGACCACACGACTTTTAACGCCGCGAAGGAGGCCGCGCGCAATTCGGGCGCCGCAAACCCTTTGATCGAGCTGCTCGATGATGGCGACTACGCGCTATCCCAAGGGGGTCCGGGCTACATTCCAACCGGCTATCTCACTGTCCGGCCAGCTCCAGGCGTTTCGGCGCGCTTCACTCTTGGAGCCGGCAACGAGGCGGTTTGGGATCAAAATATCGGCCGACTTTGGCTGGAGGATATCGCCATTGATCTCGACACGATCGCGGCGATCAAAACGCAAGGTGGCGCGGGTCAGGTGCTTAAAAGGTGCCGCGCTGAGCGCGCCGGCGGACGCCAGCTCTGGTTCAAAAACACACCGCCCGACAGCTACTTTGTCGAAGGCCCGGCCTATCTACTCGAGTGCTACACTGATGGCGTCTACGAGGTAGGTGACGCGAACGCTTTGATGCGCGGCACTATCAACGAACGCGGTTTCGGTGACATCACATCAAGTTGTCCCGCGACGCTCTACAACACGTTCCACGATTGGGACTGGCTCGATATCGCGCCGGTCGACATTCCCCGCATGACCATCTCTTACTCCGGCACAGGATCGAGCGTGACGCTTTCCCGCTCGTTCCAGGGTTCAGGGCCGCAAACCAATCGATTGCGCATCTTCACTCTGAAGGTGGATGGCGTGACAGCACTCACCTTCGAAGCGTGGCAATTCTGGGATCGATATGACGAGCCGGTCACCGACGATGGGGCCACACCTGCAACGGTTCGAGGATACGAAGTCCAACACTTTGTCGAAGCGCTCAACGCGGTGCCCGAATTTTCCGCAACTCTCCAGAACAACGACGTCGCAGCCCGTGCACTCAACTTGCAAGGGTCGGATGACAACGCCGACTTCGGCGACACGGAAATCATCAGCGGCGACGGTTCATACGACCTGATCGCAGACATCGACCTGCACGCAGGGGCAATTTCAGGCAATACCGGCGAAAACCGAATCCACCTGTTCGACCAGATTACCGACTTCAACGACTCGCTACTTTGGAATTACAGCCAGAACCCTGGCTACAAGGATGTCATCATTGCAGGCTGCGTCATCGGCCAGGGCGGCGATCCTGTCGTGGGTTCCAACAACCTGATCGCGAATGATTACAGCCACGTCGTATTCGTTCACAACTCGGTGCGCGGGCAGAATGTGTTCCTTGGCAGAAGCACTGGAACCACTTCGTGGGACAGCTATTGCCTTTTTTCGAATAACGCGTCGCCAACGCTCGGCGACAACTCGAACACCAACCAAGTTCAAGGGGCTAACAATCACCTCGCAGCCGACACGATTGTAAGCTCCAATTTCACTGGCACCATTGTCGCCGGCTCGACGGCCAGCTGGTTTCCTAACGCGGATCAGCGCGACTTCAGCGCAGCGGGCGAACTGGCCGCCAATCCCAAACCCCCAACTATGGTCTATGACTTGAATGCCTCTGTTCGGTCCAACCCAAGTTCGGTCGGCGCGGTCTCTTCGGCTGTCAATTCGTCAAGCCGCCCGTTGGCTGTGGTCGCCTTGATGGGCCAATCGAACATGGCCGGCTTTGCGCCACTCGAAGCGCAAGACAACGACGTTGCCGGGATCTATCAATTCGGCGGACAGCTGCTTGATCCCTCATACGAAACGATCACCAGCGATATCACACCGCTGATGCACCCGCGGACCGCAGATGGTTATACACACCCCGATCGCCAGCTAGGCGCGGGCGATTACTTCGTCCGGCAGCTCAAAGCCAATGGCCAAATCCCCGATGGCGTTGATGCGCTTGTGGTTCCTTGCGCACGCGGCGGGACATCCTTGATTGTCGGCGATCAGGAATGGAAGCCAACCGCCCCTCTTGGCGAGTTGATGCAAAACGCTGTCGACCGCTCGACCAACGCCGTTCTTGCAGCGCAAGCCATTGATCCGGAAAGCTACTTCGCTGGTTTTGCCTGGATCCAGGGCGAGGAAGAGGCCAGCAACGCTGGAGACGAAGACGAGTATCTGAGCGCCTTCAATCATGTAATCGGGCAGATTCGAGCAAACGTACCCACGGCAGCGGACAGTTGGGTTGCGATCGGATCAATGGTCCCAGAATTCTCGAAGGATCGCGGCGGGGCCGGTGCGATTGAAGCCGCGCATCGCCGTGCTGCGCTTGAAAACGCAAAGGTGGTCTTTCAGCAAGGGCCAAGCGGCCATGATGATCCCTCTGGCAACGCACATTACAGCGCGGCTGGCTATCGGGCCATCGGGACCGCAATGGCAGATGCCCTTTCCACCAGCTCGGACATCGCGCAATTGCGCTACGATCTGGCCGGCCAGATACCAAATGACACCCGAATTATCGGAGCGAAGCAGCGCGGCTCGACGGATTTCGTTGTAAGCGACGGGACGAGCGTGGGGTCTTCCGGGAAATCCCTGACAGGGTCTGGCACCGGCTCGATTGCGACGCTTGCAACGTGCGCCTTGCGATTCGAAGCTGTGCGCAATCTGACCGACATTCAACTGGCATGGTCTGCCAACCTTGCCGGTCAGCAGGCGGTGACGTTGCGTGCGCAATCGAACGGCTTCAACGCGACGCTGGGCTCGGATGGCTATTTGTGCCGGATCAACGGGGATGGTTCCGCAGAGCTATTCATCGTTGAGGGAGGATCGACTGGCGCAGCCGTCGCAACGACCTCCAATATAGGGTTGTCAGGCGCTCATGGCCGCTTCCGAGTCTCCGCCTTTGGCGATCAAATTGTTCTCGAAGTGTCTGACAATGATGGCGCAAATTGGTCGACCGCGTTCGCGCATTCTGACAGCACCTTCGCATCGGGAGATCTAGTCTACATGCAAGGTGGCAGTGCCGTTGAGGCGACCACTGGCCATCAGATCTTCGCTCACAATTTCGTAGTCAGTAACATCGCGCAGCCCGTGACTTTGAGCGATCTCTCGTTGCCCGCAACGCTCCAGCCAGGGCAGACTGTAGCAATAGGAGATGCGACGCCGGGGTCAGTTATCACGGCCGCCAGCCTTCCTACAGGCTGGGCATTGAACACTTCTGCCCAAACCCTCGCGATCGCCTCCGACGCTCCCCTTGGCACTCAATCCTGGACGCTCACCGAAGCATTGGCAGGCGCAACCAACACACCCAGAACGTCTAGCGGAAATTCAGAGATCGTCGTCGCTAGTGGCTACGCTTTCACAAATCCCGAGGCTGTGGCCTATGTTGCCGCTATGGCGGTCGAGCCGAACGACACTCGAAAACAGGCCGTGGATCGGCTTGTTTCCGATCTTAAAGGCGCGGGCCTTTATTCAAAAGCGGATCGTCTTTGGCTGACCGATGCGCATGACGAACAGGCAGCTCGTTTGAATCTGATCGATCCGACCGGCGCGACTATCACCGGAGCTGCCGTTTTCACCGCTGGCGAAGGCTTCACCGGCAGTGGTTCCAATACGCTTGATACCAATTTTGATCTGAACTCAGGATCAAACTATTCCGACAGCGGCGGATCAATCTTCGTCCATGTTGCGGCGGAGGGCCCAGTCTTCGGTCCAGCCCTCGGCTTAGAGGAAAGCAACACCATAATCCTCACCCCGTTTAACACCTCAAATGTGATGTTCGCGCGGCTCGGAGATGGGATGTTCGATACCGTGCTAAACGGCCTCGGCTTGTCAACAATCACTAATAGCGGGAACGGCTTTTGCGGCTTGTATCGAGGGAGCACTCAGCTCGACAGCGACAATGGCACTGACAAGACTTTTACACCTTCAGCAAACCTTGTGCTGCTTGGCGGCAACGGGAGTTTCGTCGAACATCAGTTCTCTTCGGCGGGTGTGTTCGGTTTTCTTACCTCCACGGAAATCGCTGCGCTGGACTTGGCGCTCTCTGATTACCGCAACGCCATCCGCGCCGAGTGACAACCAGGTTGGCTGGGGCTGAGATCAGCCCCAGCCAAGACCGTTATCCATCCATCCGAGCAAACGGCAGCCCATATCGGCTAAGCCTCCTGCGCAATCGATAGTAGAATCCCCGCCTTTGATGCGAAGAATTGGTGTGCACGAAGGGGCCATCGGGAACGGCTTCGATCTCTAGGAAAGAGCACAGCTCGGCCCAGCCATTACCGCGCTCCAAGCTGAACTCGAGCAAATCTTCGGGCCTCCCCAGGAAGTACTCTTTAACCGCCGCGTTGTGCGCTTCGAACACTTCACGGTAGCGCTCTTCATGGCCAACCGGCGCCGGGCAGTCCTCACCATAAGTCAGCTGCTGGATATGATATGGGTTGGCGCCGAAATGTCCGGCTATTGATCCATACCACTCATCTATGTCGCGCGTGGTCAGGATGAACTTCGAGCCAGGAAACGCTTTATCCAGTTCCCGGAACATGAGCGGCCATGGCATATCCTCAACCGCGTCAAATTCTTCTGCAATCCTTAGTCCCGTTTGTACGTATGTCTCTTTCAGCTCTTCAAGGGGCGTTTCGCGCCCAAAGACACCTGTGACCCGGTATCCCAGTTGCGTAAGGGCGTCGCGCAGCGATGAAGTGCCCGTTTTCTGAAAGCCGATGCAAAACACTTTCGTGTGCGCTTTGTCTGCAATTGGGTTGCGGGCCGGTTTGCGCTCCATCGTACTAATGACGCTCCAGACTGAGCATGGCCCGCACATCATCAAGGCTAGCATCCATCCGCCAGCTCAGTTTCTGCACTGGAATTGCACCTGTAGCGATCGCAGCCTTCGCCCGGTCCTTATCGGTTCCGTGGTCAATTGCCAGCCAGGCAAAATGGGGTGGCCCTGCGCTGATCCTCGGCATCGCGTCCCAAACTTGACGAGCGGCCCAACCCGCGCCAATCGCATATTCCAGCGCATCGTTATGCCAGAAGTAGTTTCCAGCCGCCTCGCGTCCCCGCCAATACTCGCACGTCACCCGGTCCCATTCTGCGATCAGAGCGTTTCCGGGTGCGGCTGCGATGAACCAATTTCCAACGAGGCGCGGCCAAGGCACCGTTATGATCCGAGCGTCGGGGTTTTGCCAATTGAAGGTGAAGAAGCCCGAATAGGCCGCCATAGGAAGCCATTCATCCAGAGGTCTCAAGCACCACACGGTCGCATCGGCCCAAACTCCGCCATGTGTGGCTAGCAACCGAGTGCGCAGCACATCAGCCCTGTGCGCGCTTGCGATCGAGTCCGGCATTGTGGGCATCTCCACCCATTTGGCCACGCTCGCCGCGTCCAACAGGCGAATGTCCCAATCGGGGTTGAGGCTTTGCCAACTCTCGACACACGCGCGAACCACATCGGGCGCGGCTTCCAAGCCTTGCTCCCAATAGAGCCACAGAATGCGCGGGATCGCCGATGGTGGGTACGGTTCGCTCTGCCTTACAGGCGGTCTTCCGATTCCAACTTTTCGCAAGGCGCGCCGGGCCCAGAATGCGACCCGTTTGAAGCGAATATGAGACAGGTGGCTCATAATTGGTCTTCCCCGCGAGCGAGCCGGTCCCAAACCCGCATCCGCGTGGGCACGAGGCTGAGCAGTTCAGGCGCCAACCACAGGCACCACAAAGCCACACCCAATCCCGCTCCAAATCGCACGACCAGAGCGCCTGCCCCCCAAGGCGTTTCAAACACGGCGGGAAGCGCCAAGCCACTCAACAAGAATGCGAGAATGGGCGCGCTCAACAACGTGATGTCTCGCAGTGTCTCCAAACGCGCGAACAACCGTCCCATGTCGAACAAGGCCCTAAGAATATTGATCACCGCCACGCCCATGATGCCGTACCAAAGACTGCCAAAGTAAAGTCCCACAAAGAACGGCACAATCTGTGACAAAAGCACCAGCGTTGCGAACCGGGGATCGCCTGATGCTCTTACCATCGCCACGCCCAGGCCATTGAGGCCGGAAATATAGGCAAAGACGGCCACAAGCTGCGCGAGCGGAGCCGCGCGCGCGGCGAAGTCAGCGCCCAACCAAAGCCATAGGAACGGCTCCACCACAATCGCCATTCCGCCCGCAACGGCGAGCCCCAAAGCCGCCTGGATGCGGATCGCTTTGCGGATGAGGTCCTTCTGCGCCTCGCCCTCCTTGCCGGTGACGGCGGGGAAGAGCGCTTCGGCCAAGGCGCGCGGCACCATATTGAGGCGGCGCATCAGGTTGATCACAACAGCGTAAACCGCGACCGCTTGCGCACCGTTCAGCCAACCGATCACAAACCGGTCCGAATTCGCGATGATTTGGCGAGCCAAGCTGCCCACAGAAACCCAGCCGCCATATCCAAGGATGCGCTTCGCATCGCCTTTGGCCGCAAGGCTGGGTCGCAGGGGCGCTGGAACCGAGACAAAGGCAAACACCCCTACCAGCGCAACTGAGAGGCCAGTTGCGATGATGGCTGCGGGTATGACAACCTCCAGCGTTGCCCCAATAGCGAGAGCGGCTAGCACTTGCGCGCAGCTAACCATGGTCTGCCCCGCCGCGCGGCTTGTGTTGAGCAGGCCAAAGCGATCGCACCCCGCCAACGCGCCGATGAAAAAGCCATTCAAGATCGAAAGCGGCAGCGAGCCGGCAATCCACGGTAAAACCGACAGTACTTCGCTTCGGATGGCGCTTGGCATATCTATCAGGGAGGCGAACACCCAGTAGGCCAAGCCATAAAGCATCGGTACGCCAAGAAGGGAAAACAGCGCCGCCATCAACAGCGCAAGCCAGAACAGGTTGGCGCGGTCCTCTGCGCTCGCGTCTCTTAGCTTGGCGAGCTCGAAATTGATCGCCTGGCCGATGCCGAAATCGAAAAACAGCACGTAGCCAGACAACAGCCACACCAACGAAAGCACACCAAAACGCGCTTCGCCCAACGTTGCGATCAAAACCGGCACTGTAACAAGCATCACGGCTACCGGGGCGATCGTCCCCGCCAGATTGAGCGCCGTGTTTGTGCGTATCCCCATCAGACCTCTCTGGGCCTCAACTCTTGAATTGTCACTTCCCGAACACCCTCGCCATGACGCGCATCGGCCATTAGGGTCAAGCGCAAGCAATTCATAGGAAAGCTGGATGATCCGTATAGTCTTAGCGCTGTTCGCCATTGCCTCGTCGGCATCAGTCAGCGCCCACAGTTTTTGGCTGGAGCCCGAAACCCACACGCCTGACCCCGGTACGGATGTGAACATCGATTTTCGCGTTGGCGATATTGGCAAGGAAGCGGCCGAATGGGGTCTGTATTGGGAACGCATTGCAGCGCTGCGCCTATTTAGTCAGCAAGCAACCACCGATCTGCAGACGGCAGTCCGAATAACCGCACCAGACAAACCAGGAGGCGTTACACTCGTGGCTCCTTCGGCTGGAACGCACACTCTGGCCTTTGCCAGCAATCCCAGCTTTAGCGACTTCGAAGCCAAACGTTTCAATCGTTACCTCGATCATCAGGGCTTGACCGCCATCGCGGACTTCAGAGCGGCGCGAGGCTTGAAGAGCGAGAATGGAACCGAACTCTACGCCCGGCGCGCCAAAGCGCTGTTTCAGATCGGTGACAAAACCACGGACAATATCCTGACACCCATTGGGCAAACGCTTGAAATTGTTCCGCTGGCCAATCCGTTTGGTTTCACCAAACCCGCGCCCATGACTGTCGCGGTCCTTTGGCGTGGCGAACCGCTACCCGGTGCCAGCCTCATGGTCGCGCGCGGCGGAGGAGAGAAGGGCACGGAAAAGGTCGTTAAGACCGACCAGAATGGTGAAACGAACTTCGAATATCATCCTGAGGACCGCTATTTGTTATCCGTGGTCTGGGGCGAACCCGCGCCCAACGATACGCGCGCTGACTTTTTCACGATCTTCGCCAGCCTGACCTTTTGACTCTTTGGTCAAACGGCATTGAAGATCGATCAAAAGTCCTTAACGATATATCGTCGATATCCCTTTGGAGGCGCTTTTGAGCAAAACTTCCCTCATCATTACGGCGGCGATCACTGTTTTCATCACCGCCACTTTGACTTTCCTTTCGGCCTTTGGGGGTGGGTTTGCCTCTTCGGCGGGAGGCGATCCGGCGGGCGCCGCAGCGCGTACCCTTACTCTGCCCATAGGCCTTCACTTGGCCACCGCAGCGTGCGCAGCCCTTCTGGGGCCATTCATTCTGCTGCGACGTAAAGGCGATGCGCCGCACAAAGCGCTTGGCCGGACATGGGCTGCGCTGATGTTGATAACGGCGATTTCAAGCGCGTTTATCCGCGCGCCAGGCGCCGGCATTGCGGGCACCGGCTTCAGCTTCATTCACATTTTTACGGTTTGGACCTTGGTCACTCTGCCGATGGGGGTGTGGGCCGCGCGGAACGGACAGGTGAGGATGCATCGCGGCATTATGGTCGGCCTTTACATTGGCCTTCTCATAGCCGGGGGTTTTACGTTCATTCCCGGACGGCTGCTAGGCAACCTCGTCTTTGGCGGGTGAGCGCTAGCCAGTTGCCAAGGCTGTGCTAAGGACGCTTTTGACGGAAAAATCAAAGGAGTCTCAAACGATGTGCGACGAAGCGAAGCTGAAACAGTGGGCCAAGGAAGCAATCTCGCGCCGCCAGTTTGCGGCTTTGACCGGGGCCGCCGCCGTCGCCGCCTGCGCGCCAGAGGCCGCCAACAGTGAAAGCGCCGAAGCTGCCTCCGGCCCCGCTCTTACCGAAGCCAACATTACGTTTGAAACCACCGATGGCACGATGGATGCGTTCTTCGTCCATCCAGCGGAAGGCCAAAGCCCGGCGGTCATTTTCTGGCCGGACATCGCTTCGCTGCGCGACGCCAAGCGCGCCATGGCGCGTCGACTGGCTGGCGAAGGCTACGCGGTTCTGATGCTCAACCCCTATTATCGCGATGTTGCGGGCGATCAGTTCGAAGACTTTGCCGATTTCTTTGGCAACGAAGGCTTCGCCACGGTCAGCCCATGGCGCGAAAAGCTCGACGCGGACTCGATCGGACGCGACGCGGCGAGCGCGGTGGCCTGGCTGGACGAGCAGGCCTCTGTGGACACCGCCAAAGGTATCGGAACGCAAGGATACTGCATGGGCGGACCTTTCACCGTGTGGAGCGCGGCTGCAGTGCCGGATCGGATCAAGGCCGCCGCAAGCTTCCACGGCGGTGGCTTGGTGCGCGAAGACTATGAACAAAGCCCGCACAAGGTGCTCGACAAGGCGACCGCTTCCTTCCTGATCGCTGTGGCGCGGGACGATGACGCGAAGGCGCCCGACCATAAGACGACCTTTGCCGAGGCCGCCGAAGCGGCTGGACGGTCCGCCAAGGTGGAGGTGTACGCCGGTGACCACGGCTGGACGGTGCCCGACAGCCCCGTCTACGAAAAGGAAGCCGCCGAAAAGGCGTACGCTGACCTGCTGAACTTGTATTCAGCGGCGCTGGCCTGATTAATCGTCCGAGGGCGTGGGCTGCTTAGCACCCGCGCCCGTCGGAACTGGCGGAAGCCCACGCGCTTCGCGTTCCTTGTTGCGCTGGTTGCTGAGGCCGAACCGCCCAAACTTGCGGTAGCGGGTCATCCATTTGTCGAGGAACAGGCCCAGCGGTTTGGGATCCATCCCCAGCTCCGCAAAGCTCCGATGCTCGCCCGACACGGTGCTCCCGGGTTTCAGCAGTGTCCATTGATCACGGCTCATTGGGGTAAGCGGCATAGCGGCGAACAGCGCCGACAGACCATCAGGCATCGCAAGAAAACGCCGGTCGCGACCTTGCGCATCGGCAATGCGTTCGTTGATCTCCATCATGCTGAGCTGTTCCGGGCCGCCCAGCTCGTAGATATGCCCGCCATGTTCCGCTGGATTTTCGAGCGCGACCGCGACCGCTTCGGCGACGTCATCGGCGAAGACCAGTTGCAGCTTGGCCTCCGGACCAAAGACCGGAAGGACCGGGGCCATCTCGATCATCTGACCGAACATGTTAAGGAAGTTATCGTCCTTCCCGAACACGATGGACGGGCGCAGAATGGTCGCTTCTGGAAACGCCTCCAGCACTGTGCTTTCGCCCAGAGCCTTGCCCCGCGCGTAGGCGGCGCTGGATTGCGTATCTGGCCCAATTGCGCTGACATGGACAAAGCCGCGCGCGCCATTCGCCTTGGCGAGACGGGCCATTGTGCCGGGCGCTTCACCCATCAATTTCTCAAGATCTCCCGAAAACGCGCCGACCAGATTGACTACATAGTCTGAACCCTGAATGGCGGTGGCGACGCTCTCTTCCTCCAGGATATCGCAGCGCGCAAATTGCAGCTGGCCCAGATTAGCAAGCGGTTTCAAGGAATGGCTGCGTTCCGGATTGCGGCTGGCGATGCGCAGGCGCGCGCCGCGCGAAAGCAGGCTTTGCGCGACATAATTGCCGATATAGCCGCTGCCACCAAATACAGTAACGAGGCGATCTTCGAGCGGTGAAGGCGTGGTCATGATGAGCGTGTCCCTTACGCGTCATGGGAGGGTGATTTGCGCGAAACGCCATGCGACAAAGCGCAGGCCGGGGCAAGCGCGGGCTTCGCCCTTAGATACGAAAGCGAACCCTTCCTGGCTCAGTGCTTGATCGTAATCCGATCGACGGCGCGCTTTGCCACCTCGCGGGCCATGTCGGTCGTCTCACCGAGCGCCAAGGCCACACCCATGCGCCGATAAGGCCGGGTGGTCGGTTTGCCAAACAGGCGGACATCAACATCCGGACCGACGCCCAGCGCTTTCTCGAGCCCCTCAAAGGCAAAGCTGTCACTATCCCGATCAGCCAGGATCACAGCGGATGCGCTTGGCAGCGCCTTGATGATGCCAAGCACAGGCAGCCCAAGGATCGCACGGGCGTGCAGGTCAAATTCCGAAAGGCGCTGCGAGGCGAGCGTCACCATACCCGTGTCGTGCGGACGGGGAGAGAGCTCTGAGAAGATAACGTCATCGCCCTCTTCGCCTGACTTGACGAAAAACTCGACTCCATAAAGGCCCCAGCCGCGTCCATCACCCTGCAAGGCTTCAACAACCTTGCGCGCCATTTCTTGCGCGTCAGCCAGCGCTGATGGCGACATGGCGGCGGGCTGCCAGCTTTCCTGATAGTCGCCGCGTTCCTGCCGATGGCCGATCGGCGGGCAAAAGGTAATCCCACCTGCATGGCGCACGGTCAGCAGCGTGATCTCGTAATCGAACGCGACAAAGGCCTCAACGATCACGCGCGCCCGGTCCCCGCGCATATTGGCGACGGCGTACTCCCAGGCCGCCTGCAATTCGCCAGGGGAAGAAACCTTGCTTTGCCCCTTACCGGAGGATGACATAACCGGCTTAATCACGCAGGGAAATCCAGTGTGCTCCGCGCCCGCGATCACTTCATCCAACGTCGTCGCGTATCGGTATTTTGAAGTGGTCAGCCCCAGCTCGCCCGCTGCCAGATCGCGGATTGCATCCCGGTTCATCGTCAACTGCGCCGCACGCGCCGATGGGACGACGCTAAAGCCTTCGGCCTCAAGGTCGGCCAGAACCTCGGTTCGGATGGCTTCGACTTCGGGGACGATCAGATCGGGCTGATGTTTCGTCACGGCGGCCCTCAAAGCTTCCCCGTCAAGCATCGAAAACACTTCCGACGCGTCCGCCAGCTGCATAGCCGGCGCGCTGGCGTACGCGTCGCAAGCGATGACCCGCGCGCCCAGCCGTTTTGCAGAAATGGTGAATTCACGGCCCAGCTCACCCGAGCCAAGCAGGAGGATTGTGGAGATATGCGCCATGGAGTCCAGCCCCTAACGCGCGCGGCTGCTATGTCAAAGCGCGGCGCTTGCCTGGGCTTGCGCAATCGGGATCGACGGAGCTCCCTGTGCAACGCGCATGCCGCCTCTTGCCCGCGCCATGACCAAGGCGAGCTCCGCCTGACGCAGCGTTTGATCCACGCTTAACTCGACGGGGGCGAGCCCAGCGCTCGCCGAAAGGTGCGGGCGGCGCGAGGAGGACGTAAGCGCGAGCGAAGCAAAAGTGGTCAGCACATCTTGCGCCCAGTTCCGGCTGGCTTGGCTTGAAAGCCCGGTCAGCATCACGCAGAACCTCTCTCCGTCAAACTGCGCCAGCCTATAGTCTTCGCCAACCATGGTTTCGAGAAACTTGGCAAAGCCCCAGATGATCTCATCCGCGGTTCGCTGACCATATTGCAGGACAACAGCGCGCATCCGATCAATCTCGAACATCGCCATCATGGCGCCGTCTCCGGCCGCCAATTGCTGTTTGAGAGCCGCGCAGAACGCATGGCGATTGGCAAGGCCGGTTAACGGATCAACCAGAGCGCGCGAGTGGACTTCGCCTTCCAGTGCACGGCTGCGCTCAATCGATCGCAGCAGCCCCATAGCGCCGGTTACGACGCCATTTTCGCTCACAAGTGGACGTAAGCTAAGCGCGTACCACGTTGGGAGCGACCGCGTTTCGCTCGTATCGGGGGCCGGAATGCCGATAGGGAATTCGAGCCAGTCAACCGAACCGCTTTCGCACATCGGAGATGAGAGAACCTGATCGATGCGGCCCTTTAGAGCCGGCGTGTGCCCAGGCTCCGCCAGTTCAGCCAGATGCGGCTTCAACAGCAATTGCGACAGATCATAGCCAATCTGAGTGAGATTGGCCGACGCTGTTTCGATAAACCCCTGCGCGTCGATCCGGACGACGATATCGCTCGTCGCGTCCTCCAACAGCCCCTGCAAGGCGGCTCCTTCCGCCAAGCTTACTCGCGTTTGCATCGTCATATCGCCCCGGTCTTATTCTTTTTCCCCGAGTCGCGAATCGAATTAGAACGTCAAACAATCAGCTAAAAGCTAAATCAAAATTTCACACTTTACCCTGCAAAACACTCGATTCACTGTTAGTTTGATTGATTTACAAAACTAAATAACGACTCACGACAAGAATTATTTACCATAAGGTGTGCGATGAGCCGAGTGTTTTGATGGGTTTAGTCGAGTTTGTTGGTTAGACTTCGATCATAATACGGATTTTACTGGGGTGTGTGCCGTAGGCAGCCGCGATACGCAGGCGACAATCCTGCACAAGAGACGCGTGCTGGTCATCGCCAATACGCTCCTCCAGTTCGCTGATTTCCACGCCCAGCACCTGGGCAATCGCCTCCATGCGCTCGGGCACGGGGCGCGCCTTGCCTTTCTCCCACGCCCAAACGGTCGGTTTGCTCACGCTGAGCACGCTGGCCACCTGCGCGAGGGTCAACCCCCTTTCCCTGCGCAAGCGATTGAGTTTGACACCCAACGGTTCGGGCGGCGCTTCGAGTGCGGGAGCGAAAGGGGTCACTCCGGGGTCCGAACGCAATTGCACGCCCGCCAGGGCCTTCTGATCAAGCGCCTGCTCAAACGCACAGCCAAACAGCAGTCCGCTTTGCCAGACGATCACGGCTCGAACCGCGCCCGCCTCCGGCAGATCGAGGACCAGCCTCTCCTGCACGCCAAGCGGCATCTCGGTTTCCATCAACAAGCCGCCTTCAGAGATGTTGTGAATGACCACATTCGCTTCAAGACCGCCGGGCAGGCTGCCACTGGTTTCCAAAAACAGTGAGCGACGCTCTGACGTGCGTCTATCGTCCCCCGGCAATGCCGATGAGCCGTGTTCGAGATGTCCTTTAAGCGCCATGACCCGCGTCTCCTTTTTTGTTGGAGCGTCATGCGTCGGCGTCAAATACCTAAAGCAGTCCTAAAGAGTAAGGTTAATGAAGACCAAACGTTGCCCAAATGCGGCTCACGGTTCGTCGCAGTTAGCTGATCAGTCCTCAGCGTCGAGACCGTAGGCCGTGTGGAGGACGCGCACGGCCAGTTCAGTCTCGTCCTCATCGATCAAAACGCTGACCTTAATCTCTGACGTCGAGATCGCCTGAATGTTGATTCCGCGGTCCGACAACGCCCGAAACATCGTGCTGGCCACACCGGCGTGGCTCTTCATCCCGACGCCGACGACGCTGATCTTGGCGATCTGGCTGTCGGTAATGATGCGGTTGAAACCAATCAGGTCGCGCCGATCTTCCAGCAGCGCCTGAGCGCGCGCCAGGTCCGCTTGTGGCACCGTGAAGGTCACGTCAGTCTCGCCTTTGTCGCGCCCTACGTTCTGAATGATCATGTCCACGTTGATGCTGGCATCGGCGAGCGGTTCAAAGATATGCGCCACCGCGCCTGGTTTATCCGGCACGCGAGTGAGGATGACCTTCGCCTCGGTCTTGTCGTGCGCAATTCCGGTCACAAGCTGGCGTTCCATCAGGCCCTTCTCCACCATTTCGTCCATTTCAGCCTCGGAGACGATCAATGTCCCGAGCAAATCATCCGCCGAACCCGCGGCGTCCTCATCCACGAAGCTGGAGAGCACCTGCAAGCGCACGCCCGCCTTCATCGCGAGCCCGACCGAACGCGTCTGAAGCACCTTGGCCCCAACGCTGGCCAGTTCGAGCATCTCTTCGTAGGTGACCGCCTTCAGCTTGCGGGCCTTGGCCACAATCCGCGGATCGGTTGTGTAGACGCCGTCGACATCGGTGTAGATATCGCAGCGATCCGCTCCGACAGCCGCCGCAACCGCCACAGCCGAAGTGTCCGAACCACCGCGCCCCATTGTGCTGATCCGGCCTTCGTGGCTAACGCCCTGAAAGCCGGGGATGACCGCGATTTGGCCGTTTTCAAGCGAAGCGATAAGCTCGGGCGCGTCGATCGTTTCGACCCGCGATTTCGCGTGCGCTTCAACGGTACGAACCGGGATTTGCCAGCCCAGCCAACTGCGCGCTTTCTCACCAAGCGATTGAAGAGTCAGCGCCAGAAGGCCGCTCGTAACCTGCTCTCCGCTGGCGACGACAACGTCGAATTCAGCCGGATCGTAGAGCGGATTGGCTTCGCGGCACAGGTGGACCAGGCGATCCGTTTCGCCCGCCATCGCGCTGACCACAACCGCGACTTCATTACGTGCGCCGTCATTGCCAGCCGCTTGCCCGCGAACGAGGCCGGCGACGCGGCGAATACGCTCGGTCCCGGCCATCGATGTGCCGCCGAACTTCATCACGATCCGTTGAGGCTTCTCACTCGCCAACTCGACTCTACTCCTCGCAACGCCCTGCGGCTGGTGTCCGCTCCGAGGCGCTGTTAAGGACCCGCCATGGGAAACGCAAACACTACGATCAGACCCGAAGAAGCCGCGTTCTTCTCAGAACTCGCGCGCGACTGGTGGAACCCAAAGGGCAAGATGGCCAGCCTGCACGAGGTGAACCCCGTGCGTTTAGCGTTTTTGCGAGAAGCGATTGACGCGCATTGGCAAGGCGCCGGGTTCAACGCCAAGCCTCTATCGGGCAAGAGCGCGCTCGATATCGGCTGCGGCGCGGGGCTGCTGTGCGAGCCGATGGCGCGTTTGGGCGCGGAGGTGACCGGGGTCGATGCGAGCGCCGAGAACGTGAATGTCGCCGCTGCGCACGCCGAGGGAATGGGCCTCGATATCCGTTACATGGCGGGCGAGGTCGGCGGTCTCGACATCGGCGCCTTTGACCTTGTCACCTGTGTCGAGGTGATCGAACATGTCGCGGACAAGCGCGCCTTTATCGCCGATGTCGCCGCGCGGCTGGCGCCAGACGGGCTGCTGGTCATGTCCACGCCCAACCGAACCGCCGCCTCGCGCGTGCTGTTGGTCGGGGCTGCGGAGGCGGTCGGCTATGTCCCCAAAGGGACGCACGACTGGAAGGACTTTATCAACCCTGAGGAGTTCGCCGAACTGCTCGACAGCGTTGGCCTTGAAGTGATGGACCAGCGCGGCATCGCCTATCGGCCAGGCAAAGGCCTGCACCTGTCGGACGACATGGCGCTGAACTACATCCTATCCGCCCGGCACAAGGGCTAGGGTCACTGGCCTTCAATAAGGGCGACGAACTCCTTCACATTGTCGGTGAAGAAGCCATCTGCGCCCGTTGCAATCGCGGCGCTCCACAGCTTGCGGTACTGGCCGTCATCCGCGTCTGTCCCTTCGGCGCGCAGGCCTGACGGCATGAAGCCGTTCTCTTTGCGCAGGGTCCAGGGATGCACCTTCAAGCCAACCGCGTGGGCGTTCGCGACCAGATCGGTCGGCTCCATCGTATCGGGATCAAGCGCGTGCCCCAGCCATGGCCCGATCCCATCGGCGTACTCAGCCACCTCAGCCAGACCCGCCGGGGTGATGATATCCGCAAATCGCATATCCGGTTCGTCGTAAGGGCCACCGCTTGGCGCGACGAGCAGCACCAACGGCGTATCAACAAGCTTGTTCAAGCGCTGCAGCGGACCAACTTCGAAGATCTGGATGAAGACCTTGGCGTCTGCCCCGTCGAGTTCGAATTCTTCCAGCTGAGCCACCAACAGATCGACCATATCGATCCCTTCTTGCTCCAGCAGCAATGTCGGGTGCTTGAGCTCGGGGTAGAGGCCGATTGTGCGCCCTGTCTCGGCCTCTTTGGCCTCTTTCAACTGCACGATCTCGGCGAAAGTCGGCACTTGGTAGAGACCGTTGTAATCGACATTATCAGGCCGCGATCCCGGCACGCGTTCGCGCGCGCGTAAGGTCCGCAATTCGGCGAGCGTGAAGTCCTCTGCAAACCAGCCCGCCACGCGCTGTCCCTCGATCGTCTTGGTCCGTCGGCGATCCTCGAACTCCTCGCGACTGGCCACATCAGTGGTGCCCGAAAGCTCGTTTTCATGCCGCGCGACCAAGGCCAGATCCTTGGTCACGACCAGATCGGGTTCGATGAAGTCAGCACCCTGATCGATCGCCAGTTCATAGGCGGCGAGCGTGTGTTCGGGCCTGTCGCCGCTCGCGCCGCGATGCGCGATGATCAGCGGGCGCTGCGATTGAGCCTTTTCCATATGCCCCTCAGCGGCTGCAATAGCGGGAGTGGTAAATGCGAGTACCGTGCTTACGAGACTTACAAGAGCGCTGCGGACCATTCGTCTTCCTTGAAACCGATCAGGATGCCCCCCTCTGAACCATTGTCATGTTCGACAACAGGGCGTTTGATCATGCTGGGGTTCTGCACAAGCAAGGTGACTGCGCCATGACTATCACTGCCTTGCGCTTTCTCCTCATCGGAAAGCTTGCGATAGGTCGTCCCGCGCTTGTTGAGCACGACATCCACCCCCTTCGCCGCGATCCAGCCTTCGACCTTACCGGCGTCCGCGCCTTCCTTCTTGTAGTCGTGAAAGGCGTAGTCGAGCCCGTTCGCATCCAGCCATTTGCGCGCCTTCTTGACGGTGTCACAATTGGGGATTCCGTAGAAATGGAGAGTCATTCGTTTTCAGAGCCTTAGCCTAGACATGGACCACGTGTTACACGGTCCTGGGGAAATAGAATCGCGGCCACTCGGAGAAGCGTTCTTGAAGAGCGGATAGCAACATCTGATCGTGTGAGTAGCCATGCGCACATCCTAGCCAGATCGCAAGCTGTAGGACAGATGTGAGGCGATGGCAGCGCGTCTATCGATCAAAGGCCGGAATGGGAAGGGAAGCGGAAGGTCCGCTCTTCGTATTATACGCGGTGGCAGCAGGCGTTGGCCTCACACTTGGCGGCTGGCGGCTGGCGACCTGAATGTAGACGCAACAGCCCTCTACTTCCGAGTTCTCTCCAGCAAGTCGACAAGCTCTTCGAACTTCTCGCGCTGCTCCGCTTCATCGCCAGTGGCTATCGCTTCCGCGACACAGCACGCGGCGTGGTCTTTGAGAACCTGTGTTTCCACCTTCGCGAGCGCGGATTTGATCGCGGCGATCTGGTGGAGGATATCCATGCAATAGCGATCGTCCTCGACCATTTGCGCGACGCCGCGCACCTGGCCTTCGATCCGCTTGAGACGGTTCAGTTTTGCGGCGGTGTCTTTGGCCATGGTCTATAGTCCCGATTGCAATACCCCTAGGGGGTATATATAGAGCAAGGCTCAAGTTCAACACTTTGACGCTGATCAGCCTATGACAACCATTTCTCGCCGAGGCCTTATCACCAGCACCGCCGCGCTCGCAGCGGCCTCGTCCATGCCGATGCCCAGTTGGGCAAAGGGCCGTTCGATGCGGCACGCCCACAAGGGGTTTGGCGAGCTATCGGGCGAGGACATTAAGCTTTCGATCGCGGACCATCACTTCACCACTGGCGGACGCTCGGGCCATGCTTTTGCGGTGAACGGCACGGTGCCCGGGCCGCTGATCCGGCTGAAGGAAGGACAGGATGTCCGCCTGCACGTCACGAACACGCTCGATCAAGACAGCTCGATCCACTGGCACGGCCTGTTGCTGCCTTTCCAGTATGACGGCGTTCCGGGCGTGAGCTTTCCCGGAATCAAGCCGGGCGTGACCTTCACCTATGAATTTCCCGTGCGCCAGACCGGTACCTATTGGTGGCACTCGCATTCCGGCCTTCAGGAGCAGGCGGGGCATTACGGCCCAATCATCATCGAAAGCGCCGAGCCCGATCCGCGTTACGACCGCGATTACGTGGTGCTCTTGTCCGAATTCACGCCGATCCACCCGCACGAGATCATGCGCAAGCTGAAGGTGGGCGAGCATTATTTCCAGCGCCAGATGAACACTGCCACTGAAGGCGAGCTCTCAGGCGAGATGCGCCGGATGTGGGGTCAGATGCGCATGAACCCGCGCGATATCGCAGATGTGACCGGCACGACCTACACCTACCTCATCAACGGCCATGGTCCGGCGGACGATCTCCAGCTCGAATTCAAGCCGGGCGAGCGCGTGCGTCTGCGCGTCATCAACGGCTCGGCCATGACCTTCTTCAACATCCGCATTCCCGGTGTGCCGATGACGGTAATCCAGGCCGACGGGCAGGACGTGGACGAGGTTGAGGTGGACGAGTTCCAGATCGGCATTGCCGAGACCTATGACGTGATCGTCGCCCCCAAGGATGGCAGCCATGCCATCGTTGCCGAGGCGATGGACCGCAGCGGCATGGGCGTAGCCAGCCTTACTAGTCACCCCGGTCATATCGCGCCGCCGCCGCCCTTGCGCGAAATCCCGACGCTTTCCATGACCGACATGGGAATGATGGATCACGCCGCCATGGGTCATGAAGGCCCTGATATGGGCTCAATGGATCACGACATGCGTGACACCTCGCTGTTGCCCGACGATGTGAAGGTTGGCCCCGGCATTGACATGGTCGCACCCATGCCAACGGATCGCATGGATTTCCCTGGCCTTGGCCTCGACACGGTCGAGCACCGGGTGCTGCGATACACCGATCTCAAAGCCAAGCGCATGAATCCCCACCGAGAGGTCGACCGCGAGATGGAGATCCATCTGACCGGCAATATGGAGCGCTATATGTGGTCCTTTGACGGGAAGAAGTTCACTTCCGTCACCGAGGATCCGATCCGCTTCGGCTATGACGAGCGTGTGCGCGTAAGGTTGGTCAATCAGACCATGATGGCGCACCCGATCCATCTGCACGGCCACTTTTTCGAGCTGGTCAACGGCGCTGACCATATGCACCAGCCGCTAAAGCATACGGTGATTGTGCAGCCCGGTGGCACCGCAACGTTTGACCTCACCGCCAACGAGCCGGGCGACTGGGCCTTCCATTGCCACCTGCTTTATCACATGCACGCCGGCATGATGCAGATTGTGACGGTGCGGCCCTTCCCCAAAGGCACACCGGGCTAATGCGCTGCGTCTGGTTGATCGGCGTCGCGCTAGCGGCTGCGCCAGTGAACGCGCAGGATCATTCCGAGCACGCGCGCCATAAAGAGCATAAGCCAGCTGAAGCCCAAGAGACGGTCGATCACTGCGCGATGGGGCATTTGCCACCCGAACAGTGTCCTCCCAAGAGCGATCAAAAGCCCGAGGCGCACAGCGCCGAGGGCGAGAAGATGGACCACTCTAAGATGGACCAAGCTCAGCACCAGAGCATGGATCACAGCCAGCACAGCGCTGCGCCTGACAAATCCGCACCCGGAGCAGCTCCTGAAAACGCTGTCCCGACGCGCGCGTTTGACGGTCCGCGCCACGCCGCTGACGCGATCTGGGGCGCGGAGGCGATGCAGCCGAGCCGCAAGAAGCTGGGAGCAGAAAATGGTGGCATGAAGACCGGCATGGTCATGGTCGAGCGGCTCGAAGCGCGCATCGCGGCCGATGGCGGCGAAGACGGATATCTGTGGGATGCGCAAGCCTTTTACGGCGGTGATATCAACCGGCTCGTCATCAAGACCGAAGGGGAAGGCGAGTTCGGCGGAACGGTCGAGGACGCCGAGATCCAAGCGCTCTACAGCCGCGCCATCGGCGCCTTCTTTGATCTGCAAGCGGGTGTTCGCTTCGACCCTGAGCCGGACACCCGATCACACTTTGTCGTCGGCGTGCAGGGTCTTGCGCCTTACATGTTTGAACTGGACGCGGCGCTGTTCCTATCCGATCGCGGCGACATCACCGCGCGGATCGAGGGCGAATACGATCAGCGCATCACCCAGCGTCTGATCATCCAGCCGCGTGTCGAGATCGAGCTAGCCGCGCAAGACATCCCCGAGCGCGGTCTGGGTGCTGGGATTACGTCAATCGAACCCGGTGTTCGCCTTCGCTATGAATTCAAGCGCGAATTCGCGCCCTATATCGGCATAGAATACGAAGCCGCACTCGGCGAGACCGCCGACATTGCAACAGCGTTGGGACGAGACCCCGACGGATTTAAGCTCCTGGTAGGTTTGAGGGCGTGGTTCTAGGTCGAGGCGTGTCGTCCGCTTCCACCCTCGGTTCAGGACACACCGAACGAACGTGACCAGCGTCTGCTTCTGGGGATCAGAATGCTTGGCGTTTCTGACTTGGATTAGGGTCGCGAGCGGACGTTGATGCCTTTCCTGCTTTCAGGGGCATCCGCGCCGTCGTCCTTACTCCACCCCCAAATGCGCGTCCGCGATCGCCACCGCCAGCGCGTCGGCGGCGTCGGAGCCCGCGATCACCACTCCCGGCAGCAGCACTTTGATCATCGCCGCCACTTGCGCTTTATCCGCGCCGCCGGTGCCGACGACCGATTGCTTGACCTTGCGCGCGGCGTGTTCACTCACACTCAGACCCACCGCTCCGCACGCAGCCAGCACGCAGCCGCGCGCCTGCGCGAGTTTGAGTGTGGATTGCGCGTTCTTGTTGACGAACACCTCTTCGCACGCGGCGCGGTCAGGTTGATGTTCAGCAATCACCGCGGCGATGGCGGCCTGCAAAGTGGCCAGCCGCTCAGCCATGGGCGCTTTTGCATTGGTGGGCACTTGCCCGTTGGCGATATGCGATAGGCGCGAACCTTCGGCGCGCACCACGCCCCAACCGGTGCAGCTGAGAGAGGGATCAAGGCCCAGGATAATGGTCACAAGCGCCCTACAATCCCACCATAAATCCCAGCCGCCAGGAAAGGGCAAGGAGGAACGCCGCGCCCAACGCGAGCGCGAGCGCCCAGGAAATCCAGTTCACGCGCAGCCCTCGGGCCGCCGATCCATCAGAGACTTTCCGCGACCGCATCGGGGATTTCGTAATTGCCCCACACGGTTTGCACATCGTCATCGTCTTCGAGCGTGTCGATCAGCTTGAGCAGTGTGCCCGCGCCTTTGGCGTCCATCTCAACCGTGATGTTGGGCTTCCACGCGAGCTTCACTTCCTTGGCTTCACCTAGAGCTTTCTCCAGCACGCCCGATACTTCGTGCAGATCTTCGGCGGCGGTCCAGATTTCGTGGCCATCTTCCGAGGAAGAGATGTCTTCCGCGCCCGCTTCCAACGCGGCTTCGAGGACCTTTTCCTCATCGCCCGCATCGGCGCCATACTCGATGTAACCGACACGTTCGAACCCGTGCGCGACCGATCCTTCGGTACCCAGATTGCCGCCGTTCTTGCTGAAAGCGGTGCGTACAGCGGTGGCGGTGCGGTTGCGGTTATCAGTCAGCGCTTCGACAATGATCGCGCTGCCACCGGGGCCGTACCCTTCGTAGCGAACCTCTTCGTAATTCTCATCATCGCCCGAGCTCGCCTTGTCGATCGCGCGCTGGATGTTGTCCTTGGGCATGGACTGCGACTTGGCTGTGTTGACCGCCAGACGCAGACGCGGGTTCATATCGGGGTCGGGCGTGCCCATTTTCGCGGCGACCGTGATCTCGCGGCTCAGCTTGGAAAACAGGTTAGAGCGTTTCTTGTCCTGCGCACCCTTGCGGTGCATGATGTTCTTAAATTTGGAATGGCCTGCCATGGGATGCCTTTAATGAACTCTTTGTTTCAGATTGCGCGTTAACAGCGCTGAGATTCCCATCGCATTAGCCGGTTGAACGATATGACGACAAGCCCTCTCCCTGAGCCCGTAGGCGGTTCTGTTTCCGGTGCCGAGATTGAGCGCACCTTTGGCGAGGCTGCGCCTGTTCCCGCGCCCACCAACGTGACCGGCGAATGGAAGCGTTACGCGGGCTTTGTGAAGCGACCTACGCTGCCAGAACGAGGCGGCTCGGGCGCTGGAGTGCGCGCGGTCTTGCGGCTGTTGATCCTCGACATGGGCTTTATGATCCTGTTTATTGGGCTGGTCGGCGCGCTGACCGCGATGGGTTTCGAAGTTCCCGACAATGTGAACAGCTCTTTGGAGCCGGGGCTGATGACCTATTTGATGGTCGCGCTGCTGATCCCGATTGCTGAAGAGCTCATTTTCCGCAGTTGGCTGAACGGGCGCCCGGCGATCATTGCAGCGGTGATTTTGGCGGTGGCGGGGCTGGGCCTGGTGGTGACCGGCGGAACGCTTGCGGAGACCACCAGCTATGGCAACATCCTGACCATTATAGGCGTGGCGTTGGCGGTCATTGGCGCGCCTCTTATCGCGGCGTTGCTGCTTAAGCGCCCGGCGCTGGGGATTTTCGAGCGGCGCTTTGCAGTCTTCTATTGGTTTAGCGTGGTCAGCTTCGCGCTGGTTCATTTGGCGAACTACACCGAAGGCTCGCTTATCATTCTGCTCCCGTTCGTATTGCCGCAATTCGTGCTGGGGACGATGCTGGGTTATTTGCGGGTGCACTATGGGCTGATCGCTGCGATCGCGCTGCACGCGCTGCACAATGGCTTGCTGTTCGGCCTCGTGATGTTTGGCGCCAGCGCGAGCGGCAGCGGGTCTTGATCTAGACCCGCACCGCTGTACCGCTGGCCGAAACCATTAGCATCGAACCGGTCCCGCCGACCACTTCGTAATCAAGGTCCACTCCGACCACCGCGTTGCATCCGCGCGAAGCGGCTTCGGCCTGTAATTCCTCAACCGCTTCGTCGCGCGCTTGCTTGAGAATGCGTTCATACGAACCCGAACGCCCGCCCACGATATCGCGGATATTGGCGAACATATCACGGACCACATTGGCGCCTACGATCACCTCGCCCACGACGATGCCTTTGTATTCCTGGATCGGATGACCTTCGATTGTGGGGGTGGTCGTGACAATAACGCCGCGCGCATCTTTCCATTCACCGGGCATAGTGGCTCCTCTTTCTTGGTGTGTTATATAGATAAGGCAGTTAGCCAAGAGGTCAACGCCACCACCTCCGATCGCTTAAGTATAAGGCTTTACAGTCCCTCAATGGGTTGGCCTCCATACTAACGGTATGGATAAGAACCTCCTCGGCTCGCTCCTTGCCGTGCCCGTGCTTCTGGCGTTTGGCGGTTTTCCAAGCGGAGGCGGGTGCAACTACACCAAACCGGATCTGGTCTTTGCAGTCGCGTGCACCGATGACGGTTGCCGCGCCGCGATCCGCAAACACCTCCCGGCCTGTACACGTCGCTACGCCAGTGATTTCACCACGACCGTCCGCCACGAAGATGGCGTCGCCCGCGCACCGCGCCTCACGCTAGCGATGATGGACAAGCTGACCGATTGCATGGCCAGCGCCAGTTATGGCGCCTTCGACCGGGCCTCGCTCGACCTTTCCGACTTCCGCGAAGTCAGCAAGGACGTGCGCGGCGACACAGCCAAACCGGCGGGCGGAGGGCTGTATCTCTATCCGGTCGTGGGTCAGACCACGTTCCTGTATGGGCCAACCTGACCGCAGGCTTTACCCCATGCCCAGCGCGGCTTTATAGGTCTCCAGCACCATATCCTGCTCCGAACGCTCGTCCGGCTTCATTTTGCGCAGTTTGATGATCTGACGCATGATCTTGGTGTCGTAACCCACTGCCTTCGCTTCGGCGTAAACGTCGCGAACGTCGTCGGCGATGCCCTTTTTCTCTTCTTCGAGGCGTTCGATGCGCTCGATCAAGAGGCGCAGGCGGTCGTCGGTGGCTTCAGCCATGGGTGAGGTCTCCAATGTCGGAATGATTCGGTTGAAGGTGACCTAGCCATCCTTCCCCAAGGGTTGAAGCCTTGCATCCACAAATGATTGTACTCAGCGAGATTACTGGTCGATCCGCCGGTCGAGTGATATGTTCGATACCCGGATCGTATCAGGAGGTTAGTATGAAGCGCACTCTTCCCATTCTTGCTTTGAGCCTTGGATTGGCCGCGTGTTCAACAAGCCCCGGAGTGGAGCGCGCGCCGGGCGCCAGCTTTTACGAACGCAAGGAGATCGCCATTGAAACGGCGGATGCGCTCGCTGTGCAAGGCCCGTTCAAAGTGATGGCCTTTGGAAACTCTGAAGCGCCCAAGGTTACTTTGAGAGGCCCACCTGAGATGGTCGCCGATACGCTCGTTACGGTTGAGGACGGGACGCTATCCATACGCTTCATCGAGGGCGCAGAGTGGCAATGGAACACCGGCGCGGGGATGCACGCCTTTGTCAGTCTCCCAGCGCTCAATTCTGTGGCCTTGCAAGGTTCGGGCAGCGTTGATGTTTACTCCGCCAAGGCCGAAAATTTCGAGGCGGGAACGGGCGGATCGGGCTCGATCACGATCCACAAGCTTGAAGCCGAGAACGTCCAGCTGGGCGTTGGAGGATCAGGGTCGGTCACCGCGGGCGGAACCGCTACCAACGCCATCTACGGTGTGGGTGGATCAGGCGGCGTCAACGCTAAAGGGTTGCGCGTTGCGACCGCCGAAATCGGCGTTGGCGGATCGGGCTCAATCTATGCTGATGTGAGCGACACAGCGAAGATCGGTGTCGGCGGCAGCGGACGCGTTGATGTGGTCGGCGGGGCCAAATGCACATTTGATCCGTCACAAGCCTCGAAGATTGAGTGCCGCTAACAACCGAGGGCTGAGAACCTAACCCTTCGCGTTCAGTTTCAGGCTCGCTTCCATGCGGGCCAGTTGCTCTTCGGTCGCTGGGCTTTGGCGGGTGGCTTTCCATTCGTCTTGCGGCATGCCGTGGATCACTGCGCGCGCCGCTGCCTTGTCGCCTTCGAAACCGGCGTCACGAATCCAGTCCGCCAGGCAATTGCGGCAAAAGCCCGCCAGCCCCATGAGGTCAATATTCTGCGCGTCGTGGCGATGTTGCAGGTGCCGCGTGAGCCTGCGAAACGCCTCAGCCGCCACCTTATCGTCCAGCGCGTCCAATTTATCGGCCATAATTCGTACCCTTATTCATGAATGTCGTTGTCTTGCCATCCCGCTATGCCATAGGCAGCGGTGTGTTGGGAGGGATCATGAACACGCAAACCCCACGTTCTTCAGCCAAGATTGACCCGCGCGGTCGCAAGGTCAAAATTCTCGCCACGGTCGGCCCGGCGAGCCGTTCGCCAGACATGCTGCGCCGCCTGTTCCGCGCGGGCGCCGACGCTTTCCGCGTCAATATGAGCCACGGCAATCAGGACGATCACGCGCAGACGATCAAATCGATCCGCGCGCTGGAGAAAGAGTTCGCTCGGCCCATCGCCGTCCTTGCTGACCTGCAAGGGCCCAAGCTGCGCGTGGGTGAATTTGTCGGCGGCAAGGCGGTGATCCGGCACGGCGGGCACTTCACGCTCGACCGTGATCCGACGCCCGGCGATGACAGCCGCGTGTGCCTGCCGCACCCCGAACTCTTCGGCATTCTGGAACGTGGGCAACGTCTTGTAATCAACGACGGCAAGATCCGACTTATCGTGCGCGAGGCGGACGAGCATCGAATCCGCTGTTCCGCCGAAGTGGGCGGCGTGATCTCGGACCGCAAAGGCGTCAACGTGCCCGATGCCGAAGTGCCCATCCCCGCGCTGACCGACAAGGATCGCAAGGATCTCGCCTTTGCCGTTGAGCAAGGCGCGGACTGGATCGCGCTCAGCTTTGTGCAGCGCCCCGAAGACATGGCCGAAGCCCGCCGCTTGATCAGCGCGGCGCAAACGCGCGGAGGCAACAGTCCGGGCGCCAACCAAGGCCCCGCTCTATGCGCGAAGATCGAAAAGCCCAAGGCGGTCGAACGGCTCGACGGCATTCTGGAATTGTCCGACGCGATCATGGTCGCGCGCGGCGATCTGGGCGTTGAGTTGGAACCGCACGAAGTCCCGCCGCTGCAAAAACGCATCGTCGCCGCCTGCCGCAACGCGGGCAAGCCGGTGATCGTCGCGACGCAAATGCTCGAAAGCATGATTGAAAGCCCGACGCCGACCCGCGCCGAAGTCTCTGACGTTGCCAACGCGGTCTATGATGGGGCCGATGCGGTGATGCTGTCGGCTGAAAGCGCGGCGGGCGATTGGCCCGAGGAATCGGTCACGATGATGCACCGCATCGCGATGCAGGTGGAGCGCGACGAGGAATATCTTCCGCGCGTCCGTTTCTCTGAAACACCGCCCGACGCAACCACCGCCGATGCGTTGGCGCACAGCTGTATGACCATCGTCGACACAGTGCCGATCAGCGCGATCACCGTCTTCACGATGAGCGGATCCACCGCGCGCCGCGTCGCGCGCGAACGGCCTGATACTCCGGTTCTGGTCCTCACGCCTTCCATGCGCACTGCGCGCCGGGTGGGTCTGCTGTGGGGCGCGCACGCTGTCGCGACCAAGGACATCGGCAGCTTTGAAGAGATGATCGGCAAGGGCAAGCGCATGGCTCTCCGCCATGGGTTCGGTGAAGCGGGATCGAAGCAGATCGTGCTGGCCGGTGTGCCTTTCGGGACGCCGGGTTCGACCAACCTGCTGCATATCGTCACGCTCAAAGGCGACGAATTGGACAATCACGAAGATTAGCTGGGCTAGCGGTGTCGGTGCCCGCGCGATAAACAGGTCCGGTTATCGCACGCGGTCTCGCCCTTCTCTGCCTCTTGCTCTTCGCGCCCCTTGTGTTGGCGCAGGAAAGCCCACGTCTTGAGGCATCCGAACCCGCGCCGGCTACGCAGAACATTGAGGTGTTCAGCGCCTCCGTGGTCGCATCCTATCCGCACGATGACGCGGCCTTTACGCAAGGGCTGCTATGGCACGACGGGTGGCTGTATGAGAGCACCGGCCGCGTCGGTACCTCGAGCGTGCGTAAGGTGAACCTTGAGACGGGTAAGGTGGCCGCGCGTCAGCCGATCCCTTCCGACCAATTCGGAGAGGGGCTCGCGCTGTGGGAAGATGAATTGATCAGCCTCACCTGGCGCGATGGCGCGGTGCATCGCTGGAACCTGACGGACCTTTCACCGATCAGCACTTACGCGGAATACCCTTACGAAGGCTGGGGCCTCGCCCCCTTCGGTGGCACGCTGGTCGCATCGGACGGCAGCGATGTCCTGCGGTTTCTCGATCCGAACGATTACAGCGTTGAGCGGACGATTGAGGTCACGTTCCAAGGTCGGCCTTTGTCGCAGCTCAACGAGTTGGAAGTGATCGATGGGATGATCTTCGCCAATGTCTGGAAGACCGGTTATATCGTTGGGATCGATCCCGAGAGCGGCGCGGTGCGCAGGCTGATCGACGCGCGCAATTTACCGGGCCGACTGGATTACGATCCAGAGGCCGTGCTCAACGGTATCGCCTGGGACGCCGAGGGAAAGCGGCTGTTCGTGACCGGCAAACTGTGGCCGCGCCTTTATCACATAGAGCTAAAACCGCGCGGCGTGTTGGAATAGCGCATCGGGCCGCGCTTATGCCTTAGTCCTCCGAAGGCAGTCGCGCACGCTGCGAATGGAAGAAGTCGATCTTCCAACGGCCATCCTGATGCACCAGCACCGCCGATTCCAACCACCCCGCCGGGCGGATATTGGGCGGCGTCCCGGCGCTTCCCACATTCTCCCAGGCAGACCAAGCCACATCGCAGCGGACTTTTATATCCATCGGGCCAAGGTTCCAGTTGATCTCCACGCCGTCTTTCAGCGCCTCGATAATCACACCGGCCAAGGCGCCCCGCTCAAACCGCTCTCCCACGTCGTAGGAGTACATCGAGTTGGTGGTGAGGTCGTACACCGACATATCCCCCTCGCCGCGCAGAGCCGTGAAGAAGTCGCGGATAGTCTGTTCGACATCATCTGTTGCGGTGGCCGGATCGGGGCATTCGGGAGTTTGCGCCTGCGCCATCTGAATCGGGGCAAGAGCGAGAAAGGTTGCGGCGATCAGTTTGAGGTGTGTCTTCATACGACCGGAGTCGCGGGGACACCTGTCAAAGTCAATGCATCAGGCGGCCTCAAAGAACCCTTCGATCACGGGGCCGTAAAGAGGTTCTTCGAACGCTACGCCTGCTTTGTGATCCTCAACCCAGATGATCGACGCAGCAATCTCGCTCAATCCTGGCAGGCGGATCAAAACGCGCTCATCTGGCCGCGCAGACCAGCCACGCGCCTCGAGAAGACATCCGCCCTCGTTAAGGTCAAGAACCTGCAGTTGTAGCTTCGAGCGCACGCGATAGCGAACCAACGCTTTGAGGTCGGCTTTCACGCGTCTTTCCATGCATTCTACCATCGAACTTCCTCCTGAAAGCGGCGCCCGGATCGATGTTTTCTTATGGTTGCTGGATCGTATGCGCGATAAAGTTACTTTTTGCCTAAGAGGAACAGTGAGTTAGAATCAGCGCACCGTTTACCGTGACGCCGCTTTCTGCAACCGGGTGCGGGCTTCATCCTCGCCGATCAACGGCAAAAGCTCGCCCATATCGGGGCCGTGGTTCATCCCCGTCAGCGCCTGGCGGAGCGGAAGGAAAAGAGACTTGCCCTTGCGTCCGGTGCTCGCTTTAAGCGCCGAAGTCAGCGCACTCCAAGGATCATCGCCCCAGGCCAGCGCGCTTTGCGCTTCGACGAGGTAAGCGCGGTCTTCTTCGGAAAATTCGAGCGCTTCGATAGGGCCGATGACCAGCCGCCACCATTCGGCGACCTCGGGGATAGTCGAGATATTCGGACGCACCGCGTGCCACCCCGCTTCGTCCATGCCTTCGGGCAGACGCGCCTGCACGGCCTCATAAGACATCTGGTGCACGATCGCCGTGTTGACGCGTTCCAATTCGGCATCGTCGAACTTCGCGGGCGCGCGGCCAAAGGTGGAGAGGTCAAACGTCTCCAGCAAAGCGGCGCGGTCCGCAATCGGTTCGACCGGGAGCGACGTACCCAGGCGCGCCAGCAGTGCGACGATGGCTTCGGGCTCAATTCCCTTTTCGCGGAACGCATCGCAACCCAGCGAACCCAAGCGTTTGGAGAGCTTGCCCTCTTTGCCCATCAACAACGCTTCGTGGGCGAAGGCGGGGGGCGTAGCGCCCATCGCAGTGAACATCTGGATTTGCACGGCGGTGTTCGACACGTGGTCTTCGCCGCGCAGCACCTGAGTCACGCCCATTTCGATATCGTCGACCGTGCTCGGCAGCATATAGAGCCACGAACCATCGGCGCGGCGGATCACCGGATCAGATAGGGTCGCGGGGTCAAACTTGGCTTTGCCGCGCACGCCGTCGTCCCATTCGATGGCTTCGTCGTGGTCGAGCTTGAAACGCCAGTGCGGGGTAATGCCCTCGGCTTCTTTCGCCGCGCGTTCCGCGTCGGTCAGCTTCAGCGCACCGCGATCGTAGATCGGTGGCAGGCCGCGCCCGCGCAGCACTTTGCGCATAAGGTCCAGCTCCTGCTCGGTCTCATAGGCGGGGTAGACCCGGCCCGTCTCGCGTAGCCGCTCGAACGCCGCCTCATAGCGGTCAAGCCGCTCCGACTGGCGCTCTTCGCGATCAGGCGCGATGCCCAGCCAGGCCAAATCCACTCGGATCGCCTCAACATATTCCTCTTTCGACCGCGCCGCGTCCGTGTCATCGATACGCAGCAGGAACTCGCCGCCGCTGGTTTGGGCGAGCATCCAATTGTGCAAAGCGGTGCGAATATTGCCGACATGCAAGCGGCCAGTTGGCGAAGGGGCAAAACGGGTGATAGTCATGGCGCTTGCCGTTAGAGCGCGCGCAGGCTCCTAGCAAGCGCCAGACTAATCCAGCGCGGTCTGCCAGACCTATCGGCGGTGGATCGAGAAGGAATGCTCTATATAGAGGAAGATCTCGGTCTCGCTGGATTGCTGCCAGTACAGATCGCCCTCAAGGCCATCGATGTCTACGCCATAACCGCTGCCAAACATCGCTGCGTAGCTGGTCGCTTCCTTCGCCACATGCCGCACAACATCGCTGCGATATTGTTCGGGATCATCAATCGCGAGACCGGTTGTGCCGATATCAATGAAGGAACGGCCGGTTGCGGGCACTCCTTTGACGAAGGTCTTGATACGCGCGGCGGTGGTGCGGGTCCGGGGGTCTTTGCCGGATAGCGGAATGCGCGCGTAGATCTGCACCCGGTTGGTGTCCGGGCGGCTTCCGCTGGACAGGGGCAATTCGCGCATGTTTTGCACCGTCACCGGCTCCAGCTTGTAGCGTCCGGCGACGATATCGATGCCCTGAGCTTTTGCGCGCTCCAGTGTCTCGCCCAGCATTTGAAACAGCTCTTCCCGGCGTTCGTCGTAGTTGCGCGAGTCCGAACTGACATAAAGCGGGGTCACGAAATAGTCAGCGCGGCGGGTAATGCCGATCGCAGCAGGGCCGTTGTTGGATTTGAAATAGGCGTTGCCAGCCGAACGGTCCTGCCGCGCGCCGGTCACGACAATGGTCTCTTGCGCGGCCAGTGGGGTTACGACCGCAGCGGCAACCGCCATAGCGCTGAGCATCATTCGTGTCTTCATCAGTCCCTCCGTCGTTTGGTTCCGTGACCATGAAGGGAATAGACCGACTCGTCGATGAACAGCTCGAAAATCGGGATAGATGATCAGCGCCAGGATCAGTTCATGTTCGCTTCCGCGCCGATCAGCGCCAGCACCCCGTCCCACAGACGATGCACCCGTTCGGGCCGGATAAAGCCTTCCACCTGCGCTTCAAATCCGGGCCGGTCGCGTTGGCTGGCGCAGTCAATCAACGCGGCGATGGTCGCTTCGTCGTGGGTCAGCCGCTGGCAGCAAAAGCGCGACACGTGGATGGTTTCGGGCCATGTCGCGGCGACCGTCTGGCTCAGCGCCAGAGATTTCGCCGCCATCTCCACCCCGCCTAGGCGCACGGTGAGTTCTGGGACAGGGTCGCGTTTCACCCGGTCGTGCAACGCGATCAGGCGCAGCGAATAGACAAACCGCGTGGCTATCGGACCGAGCGTCGGAAGCGTCACCGGTTCCGCGAGATCATGAACGAGAGCAGAGAAATCTAAGGCAGGGCGAGTGGGCTTGGTCATGGCAACTCCTTGGCTGGAATCGAGATCTATCATATCGCGAACGATTATCAATAGCATTTCATGATAGATCCACACGCGCACGAAAAACCCCGCCAAAGCTGATCGCTTTGGCGGGGTCTTCAAAGACCGAAGATCTTGGAGATCTAAGTCTGTTTTGGCTTACTCAGCCGCAGGCGTGTCCGTCTCAGCGCTTGGAGCGCCACCGCCCATGGCCGCCTTCATGGCTTCCTCGGACGAAACGGGATCCGCAGCCGGCTCCGGCTCAACCGCGTTAGCGGCGGCCAAAGCGTCCTGCTGCTTCTTCCACTGCGCCTTAAGCGCGGCGTCACGGCTCGAAGCGGTCACGCGCATGCGGTTCATACCCGCGCCCGTACCCGCCGGGATCAGACGACCCACAATCACGTTCTCCTTGAGACCGATCAGCGTGTCCTTCTTGCCCTCAACCGACGCCTGCGTGAGCACGCGTGTGGTCTCCTGGAACGACGCGGCCGAGATGAAGCTGCGGGTCTGCAGCGACGCCTTGGTAATGCCGAGCAGGATCGGGGTGCCTTCAGCCGGCTCCTTGCCCTTGCCAAGCTTGGCGTTCACTTCGAGC
Source organism: Pseudomonadota bacterium (assembly GCA_039033755.1). Taxonomy (GTDB): domain Bacteria; phylum Pseudomonadota; class Alphaproteobacteria; order Sphingomonadales; family Sphingomonadaceae; genus Erythrobacter. The sequence goes on from JBCCBZ010000023.1 coordinate 64,003, forward strand.
ATTTCCGCCAGATCGACCTGTTCGCCCGGCAACAGCGTGGTGTCGCCACCCTTGGTGATCTCAACCTTCTGCAGCATCTGGCGAACAATCACCTCGATGTGCTTGTCGTTGATCTTCACGCCCTGCAGTCGGTAGACTTCCTGAATCTCATTGACGAGATACTCAGCGAGCGCCTCGACGCCCATGACCTCAAGAATGTCGTGCGGGTTGGGCGAACCGGAGATGAGCGTGTCGCCCTTCTTCACAAAGTCGCCTTCCTGCACGTCGATCA
>JBCCBZ010000024.1:0-61124 GCA_039033755.1 Pseudomonadota bacterium
GAACTCGGCCGTGAAACCGGATAGCGCCGATGGTACTGTGTCTTAAGGCACGGAAGAGTAGGTCGCCGCCAGGCATTGTAGCTGGCGATGAGCAAGGAAAACCCATTCACTTGTCAAAGGGCTTGCCTGCGGGCTGGCCCTTTTGGCGTCTCTGGACTTGATCCCTAGACGCCCAGCTCGGTAGCGCGGGATGGAGCAGTCCGGTAGCTCGTCAGGCTCATAACCTGAAGGTCGTTGGTTCAAATCCAACTCCCGCAACCAGCATTGCATCGAGAACGTTCAACAAAAAGGCCTCGCTGGTTCCAGCGGGGCTTTTTTGCGTTCGAACTGGAAGCAAATAGGAAGCACGCAGACGCGTTAGCCGGACCAATGGCTGCTTTTGCTAGCGTCTTTGGTTGCAACAATGACTGACATCGGCGATGAACCCGGTAGATTTGTGTTCGGACTTGCGACTGGCGAAGCTAACGTTTGAGATAGGACCAATGCCCCGTAAGCTCTCGTCAACTACACATCTCTTGTTAACGGGGCCCTCGCTTACCCATTAGCCACACAGAGTGCCTTAATGGCCCCTATTCTGATCGAGTACGGGCAGGTATTCACGCTTTGTCACTCGCGTTTAGGCCGGGCAAGGATGGCGGGCTTGCAACTGCTCCAGCACCGTGGCGGAACGGTCAAAATTTACCCTGTATCCGTGGCGATTGCCGTTGACGACAGTGAGGAAGTAAGTTTGCGTCGTGGCGATCACTGCATCGAGATCAGCGGTGAAGCTCGCCTGGCTCGCGGAATCTCTGATCCCTTGATATCCATAATAAGCACCGATGATCGACCCGAGGTAAGTTGGCATTGTATCTGAATCACCCGGCCCATTGGCCAAAACCTGCAGCATAACCAGCGGATCGTGTCGACCATAGGCTACTGCTGCCGAAATCATCTCGACAAAGATCTCAGCCGAGAATTTGTCGATGCCGCTCGAAGATTGGTGAGGCCGCCCATTATACGACGTCGTCAAAGGGCCACTCGTGAATGTAAGTGGGTTCGGATCAGTGTGGGCGTTACCCACCGCTTCTCCATTAAAGACAATATTCTGTAGGTTTTTCGCACGATTGCTGGCGTTAAGAGATTGGATCGTCGAGAAGTAAAAGTCCCTAAAGCCGCCGCTCACGGGGTGCGTACAAATCGCCGCCGCTAGCATCGCGCCATACATCCCAAGCGCTTCATCGGCAGGGCTGTTATCCATGATTGAGTAATTCTCAAAACGGTCATAGACGCTGCTGAGCGGACAGCACGCGTAAATCGAGGCAAGCTCCAAAAAAAGGAATAGGCCGAAGATCGTGCTTGCACCCCCTTCCCAGAATGTTTGCAGCGGAGGATTTAGCAGCGTTGCTGGAAGGCTCACATTACCGCTGAGCCATTTCTCCTGATCGCTATACATCACTTTGAAGGATTCAATCACATTATAGCGAGCCAGCAGGATGTCGACATCGCTCGGAAACTGCAAAGGTCCCATAGGAGCGGCAGCGCTGGTCTGCGCAGGCTGGTTGAGAAACTGACGAAAGGCCGTTTCATCAAGAAGCGCATAATTGTTTTGAAGCGCGTGATCCAGAAACGCGTGGAGGGTCGTCAGTCGATAGGCGGAATCATCGCTGACGACCCCTTTGGTGGTGGCCGGCAAGGTGTTGGGTCCGCTAATGGCAGGCCACAGACCGAATGCCTGGCTCATTGATCGTCCCGGGATCGTCGAGGCATTGTCCAAAGTGGTTCTGTAGGGCGTCGCGTGATTGCCGTTGAGACCAGCCAATTCGTTGAAGACGCCAATAGCATCGCCATAGGCCCCCATTGCGAGCATGCCTTTGTACTTGTCATGGAGAAAAGTCATGAACGCCTCACCTATGTCTTTTTCCGCCTAAAGCACTTCGAGCACGCCCGCGCGGACGGCGGTCGTAACGAACAGGTAAAAGTCGGTGGTCGCTAAATTATAAGCGTCGACATTCTGAGTGTGGAAGGGGCCAAGCCCGCCGATACCAAGAGGCGGTGTGACACTTACGCTAACTGAGCCGATCGTATAGCCACCTCCCGCGCCGCCCCACTTGAACGAGGGAGTGAAGAACTCGATCGTATGATCTGTGAAGGGGTTCATAAGGTACTGGCCGGAGACAGCGGGCGTTGCCGGGTTGCCGCCATTCAAGACGGGACCTTCCAGCACCGAATTCTCAACGCGGTTCGTCCAGAACATAACCCACTTGGGCCGGTCGATGGCAAGCGACGCGGGGTCGGGGCGTGGTGGGTCCGCAGCGCTCGCTGGAGGTAAGGTCCCTCCGGGCAATTCAATGGCTTGCCTAATCGTGCTGGTGAAAAAGCGACTGTCCGCGCTTGGCCAGACATCGGCGACCCGACCCTGGTCATCCTCATAGTGGCCGTACATTTTGCCGCGATATTGCGCGCGCAATCCAACTTCGGCCAAGGCGTGTTCTACACCCAGCCGCTTAGCCGCTCGAGCGACCTCGAGATACTGTGTGTAAAGAGCCGAATTCGACGGCGCAAAGGGCTGCGAGGTTGTTGTCGTTGGACCGGTACGGGGCAGATAGGGCGTGCCACCGACATTCGCTCCGCCCGGTGGGGCGCTTGGCGCGGTGAGGTTAAGGTTGTCCTCGTAATAATCGAGGCTCAGAATATCGACAAACCCGGATAAGTCGCCGAGCGTTGAGGCAGCGATGGCGCTTGCACTGGCGGCGTTCAAAAACTTCGCCAGATCTCTCTTCATCTCATCTCGGCGTCGATCGATCAGGGTGGCGTTTGCTGCGAAGCGATCCGCATCCACGTTGCCGCTTGGCTGAGGCGTGTAAGGTTCTGTAATACCGTTTAAATTCATTACGAATTTGATCCGGGCTCTCAACTCCTCAGGCGTCATTTCTGGAAGCTCTGGATCGTTGGCGAGAAGAGCGCTGTATTCTCTTTGTAACCCATCAATCACCGCCTCACAGCATGTCCTGTAGAGCCGCCTGTAAGCCGCGTAATAGCGATGCGCGCCGGTGCCTGGGTTCGTGAGCTTGATTGTATCCGTATCGGCCCACCAAAAAAACTTGGTGTTAGGCTCATGCAGGGGCCGATAGTATATCGCCTTGCCCTCCGGCGCGAGCGTCGCAAGCACGCGCGCGAAAAGCCGCCCCGCACTTGTGCATTTTGCCTCCAGAATTTCGATTCCTAAACGCAAAGCATCGTTGGTTTTGCCGATATCGGTGCTACCAACAGCGGGGTCGATGGACCAATCCGCTATCGTCCCTGATGTCCCGAGGACCACATTTTCCAGTCGGACATGCTGGCGCCATTCCTCAATAGGCACTCCGAGCTCATCGTGGGCCTTCTTTACATCGCGAATGAGGTTACTGTAATTGGTGAGATTGACGTTCGCTGCCGGAACCGTGCCAACGAACGGGTTGAAGATGGAATGGCCCGCGAAGATCTCACCATCGTTTCTCCACACTCCGACCATAAGATCGATCATCAATTCGTACTCGGATTGACAATATTTCGCACCACGAGTGGCTGGCGGTTCGCTGGGGGAAACGCGCCTGTAATCGCTCGATCCAGTATCGTCCCACGTTTCGGTTACCCGTCCCAAATCAAATCCATAAAGCTTTGGCTGGAAACCGGTGCTGCGCTCAATATCGGTCATCCAAGCGGATACGCCGTCGCTGGCGTAGCGATGCAGATCTGGCTCCATCGTTATGGTCTGAGGGGACGGCGCCACTGTTAGGGGAAGGGATGCCAGAGGCGGGAAAAGCCCTGGCGACCTAACGGCGGCCCCAGAATAAGTAGGCATGGGGAAGATGTGCCAGGTAAGGCCGGCGTAAAGGGTCTCCATATGACCAAGCCAAGTTTTCCCTCGCGCGTCGGGTTGCGTCATCGGGTAAATCCCCCAGTCCGGCCAAAGTTCAACATACGCCGGCGTCGTCGCCCAAGTTAGACAAAGGCATCTAACGTAATTTTGTTGTAACCACGCTGATCTTTGCTTTGGTTTTGTCTTAACACAAGCCGAAGAGTGTGTGTATACTTGTCTCACGTCGAGGGGGTAGGCGAGTGTCAGAATTCCTCACTCTTGCAGCGGCGCTCTCTCATTTGACGGGCGAGCCCATTGAAGGCGTCGATACGCTACCGCGCGGCTTGGGCGTGCTTGGCCGTTCGCTTGCCGGTTTGGCGAGCAACACTCAACGCATTTTCGATCGCCTCGAAAACGACGATCTGGTCGAGACGGTGTTCGCCGACGCGCAGGTCGTCGCACGTGCTGGCGAATGGCAGAGCGCGGCGAGCGATCTTGACGCAAAATCGCTGGCGCTTTTGCAACCCGCTCCGGCGGATCTCGTTGTCCTGATTGGTGAATACGCGATCAGTTTCACCCAATTCATTCAAAAAACCAAAGAATTCGCGAGCGCCGCTGGCAGCGCCATTCCCGCTGATACCAGCGCAGAAGCGGCGGCTCTCATGGCTCGGCTACCCGAATACGCTCTGGGAGAGGTCGTAGAGGGCTGGGTCCGCGGCATGTCGGCCACAGCGGCGCATGTGCTGCGAGCTCTGGAGATATTGGAGCCCGCCAGCGACCGCTTTGATGCGCCGGTTCGCCTGCGCCTAGACAAGCTGCGCGACTTTGTCTTCGACCCTCTTGGCACCTTTGAAACTGTGTTCCGTTGGGGGCAAAGCGACTTTGATCTGACGCCGTTTGTTATAGAACTTGTACAGGTCATTGATCGCTTTACCAACCGGTCGCTTGCGGATTCCTACGCAGTCGTAAGCGATCAACTAGCCTACAGGATGGGACCTGCGGTGCTGAGAGGCGAAGCGACGCCGACGCCACGCCTGATCCTCTCTTTCGAAGATGATCTGGCTCTCAGCCGGGCCGAACAGGTCCCTGTTGGCGCTGGCTGGATCGTGGATGCGGATTTCAACGCGCAGCTCGCTGGCCCTTTCAGCCTGACTTTGGCTGCCCCATTTGACATCAGCGCTCAAACCGGCACGGGCCCGCCCGAAGGGCATATCGAGCTGTCTCTGCGCCAGCCCGCACAAGAGGAGTCCGATCGCCTTGCGATCCTTACTCTGGGCGAAGCGGTCTCCATTACTGCGGCGGCCATCCCAATCAGCGTGAAACTCGGCGCAAGGGTTACTCCACAACCGGTCTTCGAGCCCAGTTTGGGCGTGGCTATCACCGATGGGCTTCTCGAAGTGGGTGGTGGAGAGGGCGATGGATTTGTTTCCGCACTTCTCCAATCGGTCAACGTGCGCGCTCCGTTTGAAGTTAGCCTGAAAATCAGCCCAGGGTCAGGCCTCACTTTCGAGGGGAGCGGAGGTCTATCGATTGAATTGCCCGCGCATCTCGATCTTGGTCCGCTCCAGATCAAGGGCGCTAGAATTAGCGTTGCGGCGGCGCCCTCTGGCGATCCGGCGGACGTTCTAACTGAAGCTTCAGCGATAATTTCAGGACAGTTGGGGCCGCTCGCCGTCACGCTTGAGCGGATCGGTGTCAACCTTGCCGTTACCTTTGACGATCAAACGAGTGGTGACAGTCGCCCCACGCTGAACGCGCGATTCCAGCCCCCATTTGGTGCCGGCCTGGCGCTGGATGCAGGCGTTGTGAAAGGCGGCGGCTATGTCAGCCATGACCCCGCCATCGGACGCTACTCCGGCGCGCTCGAGTTGAGCATTGTTGAGACCATTTCGGTCGGCGCCATCGGCCTCGTCGACACCAAACTTCCCGGTGGTGAGGAGGGCTTCGCCTTCCTTGTTCTAATCACCGCGGAATTCGCTCCTATCCAGCTGGGCTTCGGGTTTACGCTCAACGGGGTCGGCGGGATGATTGCCATCAACCGTTCAGCCGATGCCGAAGCGGTGCGCGAAGGGGTAAAAGGCGGGGCGATTTCAAACCTGTTGTTCCCGGAGGACCCAATCGCACGGGCCCCGGAAATCATCAGCGCTTTGGACACGTTCTTCCCGATTGAGCCAGGCCGCCTGGCGGTTGGCCCTATGGTCAAAGTTGGCTGGGGCACGCCGACTTTGGCTTCGATTGAGCTTGGCGTTGTCCTCGACATGCCCGCGCCCTTTACCATTCTCTTGCCCGGCGTCGTGCGCATCGGTTTGCCGAGCGTTGATCTGGGCATAGCCCGCTTCAATATCGCCTTTCTCGGCGCGTGGGAGCAAGACAAGAAGGCCGTCACTTTCTTCGCCTCTCTGTTCGATTCGCATGTTACGGCGTTTTCGATCAGCGGAGACGCGGCCTTCGCGCTGATCTACGGAGACAACCCCTTCTTCCTAACTTCGGTCGGAGGGTATCACCCGCGCTATACGCCACCGCCAACGCCCACCCGCATCCCCGAACTCGCCCGTTTGCGGATCGACTTTTTCACGGGCAACCCACAAGCCTTTATGGAGTCCTATTTCGCGGTCACCTCCAACACCGTGCAGTTCGGCGGGCGGATCGGTTTTGAAGCGCGGGTTTGGAAGTTCTCGGTTGACGGCGAGGTGGGCCTCGACGTCCTTATTACTATCGACCCATTTCAATTCGACGCCGAGATTTATGGTCGGTTCCGTGTCCGCGCCTTTGGCCGCACCCTTATGGGTGTTGAGGTCAATTTCAGCTTCAGGGGACCCGCTCCCTACCATTTGAGGGGACGCGCCCGCCTCAAAATCCTTTTTGCCAAGGCGACGCTGCGGGTTAACAAGACTTGGGGTGATAATCCGGCGCCGCCATTGCCCGGTATCGAGGTGCTCGAACTGCTCGCCGAGGCGATCCGCGATCCCCGCCTGTGGGGGCCGACGACCCTCACTCGCCCTCACCCGCCGATCACGCTGCGCGAGGCGCCTGATACGGATGGAATGATCGTGATGGCGCCTGATGCTCGACTAAGCTTCACCCAAAAGGTCGTCCCGTTGCAACGCCCGATTGAGACCTTTGGCGCGCGCCGCCCCGAAGATGGTTCCGTCTTCGCCATTGATGAAGTGCGCTTCAGCGAGCCCGGCGGTGGGTTTGCAGGAGCGCCTTTGCGCGACTTTTCGGAAACCCTGTCGGAATTCCCCCCGGGCCAGTTCTTCGATCTTACCCCGGAGGAGAAACTGGCCGCGGCCTCCTTCGACGAGCTGCCCGCTGGCGTTGAGCTCGCACCGGGTGCCGTGCCCGATGCGATCGGGCCAACGCGTGAGCGGATAGTGACCAACGAGGTCGAGATCGTGGAGCCGCAATTGCCCGGATTTGCGTTCAAGGGGCTGACATCGTTCGTTCGTCTCTTCGCTAGCTTTGCTACGCGACCCTCGGTGTTGTTTCAGACCCTGCGCCGCCGCCAGTTGGAGCCCGGAGCGGTCCGAACCCAGGCTGAGCCATTCGTGGTGGCGAGCGCGGAGACCTTAAGTGTCGGCTCGGCGGTCGCCTATGCCAACGCGACGGACGCGCGTTTGGGGGCGCAGGCGAGCGCTCAGGGGAATGATGTGACCATGATCACTCAGGCGGAACTGGCCGCCTGAGCGATGGAAGACCCTATCCTCACCTTTGTCGATTTTTACCGACGCGGTCTCGCCAACCTTGCGCGCCCGAGTGCGAGCGAGCCGCGCGCCTCGTTTGGGGTCCAGGTAAAGGCATCGGCAAGCGGCCTTGGCCCCACATCAACCCGGACCGAACAACAAACGGTTTCGCTCCAGGGGGCCGCCGACGTTATTGGGCTTTCGCGCGGTCTAATCGCAAGGCGTGAACCGCCGCCCAACATCACCGATTTTGAACCCAACCAATTGGCTTTTGTCGAGTTTTACGAACCCGATCTGCCATGGCGTTTCTCTCCCGATGCAAGCGACGCCCCACTTCAGCCGTGGCTCACACTGCTTGTTCTGAAGGAAGAAGAGTTCACCATTACCCCTGGCGCAAGCCCGCTGCCGCGTCTCTCGATTTCAGCTGGGTCCGCGCCCCTGCCTGACCTAGGGCAGCGGCGCTTCTTCGCTCATATTCAGCTGCAAAGGACAGATCACATCGCGGCAGCGTTGGCTGCCGACCAAGCCGGAGCCACATCGCGCGTCATATCGCAGCGCGCGCTAGAGCCTCAGACGCGCTATACCGCGTTCCTGGTGCCTGCCCTTGCGGTTGGCGCTCTGGCGGGGCTTGGCGAGACCGTCGCCGGATTCGCCGTTTCCGCCACCGCGCCGGCCTGGACCGATACTAACGCCGGTGTCGAGCTTCCGGTGTATGACCATTGGTTCTTCATGACGGGCCCTGCCGAAGATTTCGAGAGCCTCGCCCGCCGATTCAAACCGTTTGCGGCGCCGCCGGAGATTGGTTTTCAGCCCGGTGACTTTTCCGAGCCCGGCTATGAGTTGCCCGGGCCCCAATTGCCGGAGGGCGAGACCTTGGCCGTCGGGGGCGCGATCCAAAGTCCCGTTGGCGAACCACTGAATTGGCCCGCTGCCGGGCCAGACCCTTTCCGGCAAGGGTTGGTTCCGATCATAAACGTTGGAGCAGGTGGCGACGAACAGCCCGTTCTCTCTCCACCCCTTTATGGCCGCTGGCATGCGTTGCAAGATAACGGTGACCCCGCCAATCGAACCGATTGGTTTCATACGCTGAACTTTGACCCAAGGCTGCGCATAGCGGCTGGGCTTGGCGCTGAAGTGGTTCGACGCAATCAAGAGCGGCTGATGGCGGAAGCCTGGCGCCAATTGGGCGATGTGCTGAAGGCGAACCAAATTATCGGAGCGGGCGCTGTATCGTGGCTGAGTTCGCGCCGGTTCTATCGCCGCCGAGTTCTGCCACGTGATCGGGCTTCGCAATTCGCGTTCATCGCTCCCTCAGCGCACCGTATTGTGACCGGCGATCCGAGCGCGCCGCAAGAACAGACCGCAGGGGAAACGCTGCGAACCCGCGCTGGACGCAACGGGCGCCGCCCGAGTGGAAGCGAGCCAGCCATTCGAAAAGCCTTCCGGCCAAGCGGAAGGCTCGCACGGCGCTTTGGATCGACCGACAGCAGCCAGGCGAGCTATGATGTGGCTACTGGTGATCTGGCTCAAGTCCCACCCCGAACGAATTTGAGCGGTCCCATGGTGGTCGAGAACCAGATTTCCCCACCTGAGGGCGGAGGCCTGAACGAGCCATCTCTCCCCTCTGCGAACCCTGGGCGCACACCTCCCAAATGGACACAGACTCGTTGGTTCCACTGGCTTCTTGTCGCGCTGGTGGTCCTTATCCTCGCTTTGCTTTTGCTCGCGAGCGTGGCCGGCCCGTTGGCGGGAGGTCTGGCAGGGGGGCTGCTCGTCGTGGTCCTATTCTTGCTATGGCTGAGAGGGACGCGTCAAAGCGAAGACCCAAACCTTGCGGACGTTACCGGCTGGCTCGATCCCGGACTGTTCGACAACGCTCCTGGTAGAGAGGATTTTGCCGTCGGCCCTCCCGCCGCGCCGGTTAGCGATACGCCTCCTTCCGGTGGAGGAGATCCCGCCGATCCCGACAGTGGGGAAAGCGGCGCGGCGGTGGCAGACGCTTTCATCAACGCGCATGAACAATGGGCCGGAAACGCCAGCGATGCTCCTCAAGCGATCCCAGTCGACCCCGTCGACAGCGCGACGTTGGACGCGCTTATAGACGAAGCGGTGGCAAAGATTGATCCAGCGATCACGATCCCCCGCCGTGTGGCCACGCGGGTGGATGTGAGCGTGACGATCTGGACGCTCAATCAAAGAGCCGCGCTTGCTCCCATTCGAGCGCATCCGGTCTTTGAGGACATCACCTCATCGCTGCTCGCAGATTTGGCACCCAACCGCTTAGTCCCCAATATCGATAAAATGCCGCGCAACTCAGTCAGCGTATTTGCGTCCAACGCGCGCTTTATCGAAGCGTATTTCGTGGGTCTCAACCACGAAATGTCGCGTGAGCTTTTGTGGCGCGGTTACCCGACTGACCAGCGCGGTTCGTATTTCCGCCGGTTCTGGGCCCGACCGTTCAGCGAAGAGGGATCCGCGAACGACATCGAATACCTACATCGATGGCAACCCGACTCCGCGCTTGGCACGCATGGACTGGACGGCCTTCGGTCGGATCAGGCGATCGTTGCGATCCGCGGTGATCTGCTCAAAAAGTATCCGCAAACGCTGATTTATCTGCAAAAGGCGCGTTACGATGGCACCGGAGCCGACCGGACAAAGCGTCTCGACGACAGCGATCCGGACGCGGTTTTGACCCCCATCTTCTCGACCCAGATACTTCCTGACATGAGCTTTTTTGGCTTCGATGTTTCGGTGGATGATTTGCGCGGAGACGATCAGGACGCTGGCTATTTCGCGGTCTTTGCAGAGCGGCCTGGCGAGACTCGCTTTGGCCTCGACTTTGCGACCACCCCGCCGACACCGTTCGAGAATTGGGCGGATCTGGATTGGGACAAGGCGGCTTCGCAAGTGGTGAACGAGCACCTTGTGCTGCCAAGCGATCCCGCAGCGATCCGTCCCGTGGTGCCATCGGGAACGCCCGCTGATGATCCGCGCCGCCTCTACAGCTTCGCCACGCTTAACTCGGATGGTGGGCCGGGTCTCTCCGCCGACATCGCGAGTGTCTTGATGCAGGATCCGTTCCTGATGGCGATGCACGCCGAACACCTCATTAAGACAGAGCCTGCCTCATGAGTCGGGAGCAATTGATCGCCGAGCGAGCGCGCTTGATCGACGCGCAGCGGCTGGTGGCGCGGCAGCCTGGCGCTGGGGAGGCTCAAGCCGGTTTTCATGAAGCCGCGCAGCGCGTTCGCAGATTGCATGAGATGCTTATCGCCAGCCGGTCCATGGACGATCTGCTCACCACGGAAAGCGCGGATCGGCCGATCTTTCTCGCGCCGCTACGGATAGAAACGCGCTATGAAAGACCTGGTGGCACGGGTGAACCCAACGCGCTACTGATCCGGATCTTTCCCGATGCTTTCAGCACCGAGTTCTTCGACGAGATGGTCACCGCAGAGGAGGCGCGTCTGGCTAAAGCTTTCGTCGAAGCGGAAACCGCCGATCCTGGGGGCGAGGATGCCCTTAAGGCGCTCGAGGCCTTTATCGCGGCGGTTGATCCGGAACGGCAACTTTACATCCTTGATGGGGTTCGGGCGGGGCGCTTCACTGCTGATGACATATACCCCGACAGCGAAGAGACTACCCTATCGACTTTAGGCCAATATCGCGGCCTGCCTGATCGCTTTGTGGCGTGCGGGTATCGCGACGGCGCCGAGATTTTCCGCAAAGAGGGTCTGTTGGTCGACGCCGCGTTGCCCACGGTGCTGGACCCGGATCCGAACACTGCCATCCCCGAATGGTTCGTCGATAACGATCAAGCGATTGCACGAGGGATGGCGATCCGCATTGACGGCGCCGAGTTTGCCGCTCTGGCGGCCGGAGAGAGACCGTTTGAGATCGATCGCTTAATTGTGGTCGGCGTTGAGATTGCCGCTGCGCCGCAAAAGGACCCGGATGCGGCGACCAAGCCTGAATCCTCGCTCGCGGCGCTGCTTCGTGGGCATCGGTTTGGGCCAAGCGGGCTTTCCTTTCCCCCGCCCGAAGATCCGACCAACGCGACTGATGCGGTCTCTGTCGATCACGATGTGGAAGCGCCACCGCCTGAGCGTTTACGCGCCCTTGCACGAAACGAAGCGGAAGACCTCACCTTGGGAACGGACGCCAAGAACTTGGCCAACGCGCTTGGGCTCGACGAGGCCCTGTTCAAAGGCCTTTCCGGCGCCAGTCGATCATCGAGCGAATCAAGAAAGCGCGTATTTGATGCGCTTGCGCCCGGATCGCTTGGCGCCTACCGCAGACTGCTCGCATCGCCGCTTCCGCGTGCGGACTTCTCCGATGAAGTTGAGACCTTCGCACGGCTGTTTGTGCATCCTGGCGGAGTCTTTCCTACCCTTCGCGTCGACGATCAGCCCTATGGAGTCTTGCCCGTTATGTCGGCAGTCTTTGCGCAGGACCTTATGACGGACGAGACCGATCCTGAAGGTGGGCGTTTGCGTGGGGCTCGTATTGTCGCTTCCCTTATGGAAGAGTTTGGCGAAGAAATTCAACGGTCGCTCGCCGCTCTGACAACGGATCGCGAGCAGGGAGACAGCCGAGATCAGCTTAATGCGATCCTTCGCTGGCTGCCGCGCTCGCACCTCTTTGATCGCCGACTTCTCGCGCATGAATGGCACTACCGCCACGCCCTTGCCTTGGCAGGATTTGAGGGTGTGTGGACACAGCTGTCGCAGGCCCGGCAGGAGGCTGGCGCCTGGCGCCGGGGATTCAAACTCGGCGGCAAGACGCCTCCGCTGCAAGCGCGCCTGTTTCCCATGGAAGAGGCCAGCGGAATCGAAGCGCCGCTAATCCCCGACGGGGATCTCGACACCACTCTCGACGCACTGGCTGATTTGGGATTTGACGATCTGATTGCCCGCATGGCCGATAGGGGGCAATCGCTGTTCGAGCGCTTGGTGCTTTCTAGCGCCTTTTGGTCGATGCTGGAGGCAAGAGATTGGCTGTTGGCCACGGGCCCGGTCCCAGAGCTTGATCTGGCGAGGCTTGAGCGACCGCTCGTCCAGGACGAGACAAGCCCATTGCAATTCCTGGCTTCCGATCCCGGAACGCTGGACTTAGCCAGTGACTTACCGATTCCAACGCCGGGCCAATCCGTCGGCGCCTATCTGCTATCGATCGACGATAGCGTTCTATCGGCCAAGCGAAACCCATGGCCGCGCGCACGCCAAGCGCTCTTGGCCCTAAGAGGCATCCCGCGCGGAGAGATGATGCGGCTCACCAGCCTGTTTATTGACGGGCTGTCTTACCGGCTTGATGCTTGGCGAACCGGAATCGCCCTCCAACAGCTCGACAAACTGCACTCCGAGCAGCCGGACCGGATTGCGCTGATAGGCGCCTACGGTGTCATAGAAAATCTGCGCCCGGCTCCCGCTCTGCGCCCGCAACCCGCCGACACTTTTGCAATGGATGGCAACCGTGGCTTTATCCACGCCCATAGCCTTGATCACGCAACGACGGCGGCGGTCCTGCGTTCGGCGTTTGAGCCCGATGCCAACGGCGTGGTCGATGAAACCCTGGCGGTCGACCTTTCGTCAAGACGCGTTCGCCGTGGGCTAGAGATCATCGAAGGCCTGGCTGCGGGAGGTACAATTGCTGGGCTGCTAGGCGCCCAGTTCGAATCAGATATTCGCGCCGCTGACGAGAACGGAGACCTGCTCCAACACTTACCCCTTTTGCGCGGGACCTTTCCCGGCCTGGCCAACGCGATTGATGAGACTGCAGCCGGTGAGGAGGCAGACAAGGGCCAGGGTATGCAGATCGTCGACGGCCAAAAGCTGGCCGACGATCTTGAGACCCGCGACGCCAGCGGTCTGCGTTACCAAGGCTCTTTGACAGCAATTCCAGCGGGAAGCGCGCGCACTCGGATAGACGAGGCGGCAGCAGGCGTGGTCGAGACCCTCGACGCCTTTGACGATCTCTGTGTCGCTGAAGGGGTTCACCAAATCCTACGCGGGCAAGTCGATCGCTCGGCGGCGGCGATTGAGATGATGTCGAGCGCTGGAGCGGGGGCTTTCCCGACGCCAGAGATAGCCCATCCGACCAACGCCGGTCCTGGTGTCACCCTAAGGCTTATTCTTGCTGACAACGCGTTGCCACCCGCTGGTGCCTTGTCCCCTCGCGCCCAACTAGCCCCTACAGTCAACGCTTGGCTTGCGGATCGTTTGAGCCCGATTCTGAGTGAAGAGCTCACACTCGACCTTGAGATTGAGGGTGTAAACCAGACGGCGACGCTTCGCCTAAGCGACCTGTCACTGGCGCCGCTTGATCTGATTACGCTTGGCATAGACAGGATAAAGCCGCTTATCGCTCGGCAAGCGTCTGGCCGCATGGACGCGGGCTTTGCAAATAACCAACCCCAGCCTTTTAGAATGGCTATGGGGGCGATCCGCACGGCTGGCCAACTGCTGAAAGGCGCCTCGGTTCTTAAGGGAAGTGATTTGCAGCCAAGCGGACAGCCCGATCCCATGACAGAGGACTTGGCCGCAGTCCGCGCTCGGATCGATGCGGTTCTGCTTGAATTTCAGCAGGCTGAAACCCGCTTAGGCGCGGCGTCAGATCGAGACATTCGGAGCGTTCTTGATGAACTCGTGATCTTTGATCCCGGTCTCGCGCCGATTGATCTGCAAGCCGCCCCACCAGAGCTGCGACAACGGACGCTAGAGACCATGCAAGCGCGTCGAACCCAGGCCGCAGCCAGTCTCGTTGAGCCCAATCTCGATGCGCCGGCGTTGCGCGCGATCGCGGGCCAATTGTGTGGCGAAGATGTGATCGTCACGGTGCCGTTCACCGCCCCCCTCGCATCGGAGCTGGCGACCAGCTTTGCCGAGCAGACGTCTCTGCTGGCGACGGCTTCCGCCAGAGTGGGTGATCCGGTTGCGGACTGGGCCGAGGGGTTGATCGATATCCGACCGCGTTTTGCCGCGCTTGCGGCCCTTGACGCCGCACTCGGAGGGCAAATCCTATCGTCCACCGCCAACGACATGGTCGCCGGCCAACTGCCATACTTGAGCGGTGATGCCTGGTTCGCGCATATTTTCCCTGAAGGCTCGCCACCTAAAGCGAACACGGTCTCTTACGGACTTTTGGGGGGAGGCATTACGGATCCGGTTGGGCCAATCGAAGGTCTAAAATTGGATGAATGGATTGAGACCATCGCCACAAGAGAGACGCCGCAGGCCTTGAGTTTTCATTTCGACGCGCCCGATACGGAATCGCCCAACACTTGCTTGCTGGCGATCCCGCGCCCCAATATCGACACGTGGTCTGTCGATGAGCTGCTCGGCTGCGTGAACGAGGCAATGTTAATTGCCGAATGGCGCGGGCTGACCCCAGATCACTTTGCCGGGACCGAGCTTAGCCATTGGTTGCCTGCCACGTTGGCCCCACTGGCGGTGGATGAATCGCTGTTTTCGATCGACTTTGCCGCCGCTCCGGCAACCGATGAGGAGGACAGCTGATGGCGTTTGTTCCGAGCGAGGCATACACTCTGCGCAATTGGAACCGTTTGGAGCCGCGTCCTTACAGCGCCGACGTGAACGAAGGGCTCAAAGCAGGTCTTGGCGATGCCGCATACATGCTAAGCAAGCAGCGAGCTCTGGGTGAATTCGCGGGTCATGACGGCGGCTCACCCGTCTCGCTGCGCTTCGAGCGTCGCCAGTCTGAGCTGACCGAAATCCAGATCGGCGATACGTTTGTGCCGTTCGATTTCTTGCTGCCTGAGGAAGCCATGGTTGAGCGCGTGGCGTATCGTCCAACGCTGAAGACGGCGGTGCTTTGGGGGCAGCGGCTCAGACGTTTCGTTGATGCCGCTCTGTTCACAATTCTAGCGTCCGAGTTTCCAATCAACAGCGCCTCCTATCTTGCCGGGGATGTGCCGAACGTTCCCGAGGATGATTTGTGGTTCGCTATTGCGGAAGGAGGCGGTGTTCCGGATGGATGGGCGCTTTTGCAGCTTTCCGCGAACGATGCGGTCACCGCTCTTGGTCTTGTCGAACCAGAGGCTTCCTCGGCAATAGCCCAACTTGACGCCTGGCGAGCTGCAATCGCGCGCCAAACCGGTGCCTTGGCGAGCGCTGGGAATTGGTTGCCCGAAGGCCTGCACTACGAAACGGCTTCCAAGTTTGAGGGATCGACCGGTCAAGGCAACTTTTTGAGCCCCAACTATAAGGGCCACCGGAAAGCCTGGTATCAAAGCGACCTTGTCCAGGATAGAGCAGCCAGCAGCTCGCCTGAGTCAGTTGAGACCCTCGCCACATCGCTCAGTTTTGCGGGCATGCCGACAGCGCGCTGGTGGGCCTACGAAGATGGAGTGATCAACCTTTCCGCGCTCAACCCCAATGTCACGGATCTCGTGACGATGGTGATGGCGCAGTTCACGCTGCAATACGGCAACGATTGGTTCTTGACAGCGCTCGACGGTTCGCTCGGTTCTTGGTCCGAAGTCTCGGACGTCATCGTCACTACGACTTTTGGAGAGCGTATCCGGATCGAACGGGCGCGTGATCTCAATTGGGCTTTCCTCACTCAGTCGAAGGCGCCAAGCGGTGGGTTCGATCCGCGCTTGCTTACACCCGCGTCAGCCCGAGATACGCTCAATGGCCCAAGCGATTTTGTCACTGTTTTCGCAATTGATGAAATGACAAATGTGGCCTGGGCCATCGAAAGCGAAGCCTTGTCGGCGGCGGGCGAAAGAGTGCACCAGAGATCCCAGGGTTCTATCTTCGCCGAAACAAGTGACACCAATCCGGAATTGCCGCGCTATAGCCTAGGCGAACCGCCGCCGCGCAACTGGATACCCTATATTCCTATCAGCGATGGTCGCCTGAAACGCGGTGCCGCACGGCTTGCCGATGGGAGTCTGACCCGGCCCGTCTCACCCGTGGTGCAAGAAACCAGTCATCCCGTGGCTTTGCCGCTCGACGCGCTGACACAAGAGGGGCTGATAATCGAGGAAGGAGCGAGGCGGAGCCGCTGGCTGGGCGGCCAGCCGGTGATCTGGCGCGCGCGTAGACGCCGGGTTGGAAAAGGAGCCATCGTGGCCGCAAATGTTACATATGACACGTTTGGAACGGTTCGATAGTTCGTCCTTTTGGGAAGACGGCTATGCGTATCATGGCAAGACGTTTGGATTCTTGAGTGCTATCGTGTCTGTCACGGAGGGATGGTTGCGGTAAGATGTTCTCATTCGATCTGGATATGATCCGCGTTCAGTTCGGTCATGCGAATCCTAATGAGCCGGACACTAATTAGGTCCTCCGACCAGCAAAACCTATCAACCGTCCCCGGAGCGCCAAAGGCGCAACTAAGGCGGCAATGAGAGATTGCCATTGCCTTCCTTCCATCAATTCGATCCTGAGTGCACACTAGCTATGACATTCTAGCCAAGCTACTCTAAGGACTTGAATTGTGTGGCAAGTTGATGGCCGGCTTTTTACCGCAATTCGCACAATGCAGTACGTCTGCAAACGACCCATATTCGGACCTGAAGCTGCGTGATCAGAGCCTCTATTCAGCCGGCTCTGCGATGGTTTTCCCCGCAGCATTCCTCTTTTTCGCGGATCGCGTCGCCTGTGCCGGGAGCGTCCGTTTAAAGAACACGATAACACCGGTCGCGCTCAGGATCATCAGCGCAAGGCCGGTCAAAACGACCGACACTTCCTTGAACACTCCAAAAATATGACCGCCGTGAAGGGATAGCATCAGATCGCCAAAAATCGCCGGGGGGTTTTGTTCGCTGAGGGTGGTGGACCACATTTCGCCGGCGCACTGGGCGTGAACTTCTGCGTGAGCATCGCCGAACCGAACATTCCAATCGCTGGGCCCGCGTAGGTTGAAAACATACTTGTTCTCTTCCCCTCTCGCAATTTGCACCTGCGAGATGACCCGCCCCGGAAAGGCCGCCAGCGCCTGATCCGACGCGTCCCGAAGAGAAACGACATCGCCGCAATCCTGCTTGAACCGCGCATCCCAAACGGCGGGCTCGTTCACTTGCGCAACCGTTGGCCCAAGCCAGTCGGGCTGACTGAGGCCGATACCTGTAAGAGCAAACAGCAGCGTAAGCGCGCCCAACCAGACACCGGAAAGGCCATGCCAGTTCAACAGCTTCGGTATGAGCCGGCCCTTGGTGTGAAACCTAAACAGCTTTTCGCGCTTTCGCGTACCCCCGCGAGGCCACCACATATACAGGCCGGTCAGTGTGAACGCGATCAACAGAACGCCGATCACGGCAATGAAAATCTGCGCCCATTCCCCCATCAAAAGGTTGAAGTGGAAGTCGTTGAACTCATGCGCAAACGAATGGTGAAGGTTGAAACTGCCTTTGTATTCAGCGTTTGTGGGATCAACGCTGACCATGATGACCTCTTCATTGCCCGGCTCGAACCCATAGACGAGCGCCGTCTCGAGGTTTTCCACGCGCGTATCGGGCATAAACATGCCCAGAGTTTCAAAACCGGGTGGATGCGTGTTTTCAGCCGCTGCGACGATCTCGGCAATATGGCGGTGCTTCCCCTCCTCGGCGAGAAGCATGTCGCCATATTGCAACTCAAACAGCTCCCCGAAGAACGCGAGGGCAAGACCGGTCGCGGCAATCAGGAAGATGAAAAGGCTGGCAACCACTCCAATCCATCCATGGATCAAAGCGATAAGATGCCGCGCGTTCTTCGTTGCGGGTTTCGCCATGATTACAGAGCGCCTCTTCGCTTGAATTTCAGAACCTGAAATTGACTGTTAGCACGGCTTCAAACGGTGGCCCGCCGTAATTCTGACGGGCAAGCCCCCCGATGGAATCAACATAGTTGGCGTCGAAAAGGTTCGAAATGTTGAGCTGGGCGTCGAAAATCTCGCCCGTGTAATAGACGGCGGCGTTCGCAACGAAATGGTCGTCCACTTCAAGTGGATCATCCGTGGTTGGGTCGCCATCGAGATCGGCGACCGCCAAACGATCGCCAACGATTTCATAGCCAACCGCCACGCCCCACGTTTCATCGAAATCGTAGCGGGTGAACAGCGCAGAGGTGAAACCGGCGACGTTGGGAATGCGCGCGCCATCGCTGCCGCCGCGTCCGTCGGCTGAACCTGCAACCGAGATATCGCCTAGCGCATCGACATAGCCGACCGAGAAGATCATCGACCAGTTCTTGGTAATCTCCCCGCTCACGTCAAAATCGACACCTTGCGCCTGCTGTTCGCCGCCCGCCACCAAGCCCAGTGGGTTGATAACGCCGGGCTGCGCGAGCTGCTGCGGGGTTGGCGCAATGGGAAGGTTGGTGTTGGTGATGTCGAAATAGCTTAGCGCGTAGCTGAAGCGGTCGAACAGCAGTCCTTTGAGACCAACTTCATAGCCGTCCCCAATCGTTGGCGGCAGCACGTTGTTGAACAGATCAAGCGATCCGGTGGGTTGGAAGCTTTCCGAATAGCTGGCGAACAGCGAAATCTGCTTGCTGAATTCATAACGCGCGCCCGCTTGAAGCGATGTGTTGGTGGTAACGAGTGTGACTTCGCCTGTGTCGGGATTGATTTCCTCCACATCATCGTAGCGAACGCCGCCGCTCAAAAGCAGGTTCTCGATTGGGTTGAAATAGTATTGCAAAAAGAGCCCAACGCGCTCCTGTTCCTGCGGCGGTCCGGGGAAGGGTGGCAACGGATCGGTTGGTGGAAGAATGGAATAATCGGGGTCGTTCAGATCAAGCGGAAACGCGCTTGAGGGATCGAAGCCGGTGATAGTCTGCGTAAAGGAATCGCGGTAATCCATCCCCGCAGTGAAGCGGTGCCGGGTGGTGCCCAGATCAAACTCACCAAAAAGGTTGAATTGCACCGCAAGCTCGTCGTTGTCGTTGCCCTGAATTGCCGGCACGCGCAGCACAGTCCCGCTGCCGGGCGTGAACCGGAATGGCAAAAGCAGATTGTTGTATTGATAGGTGGACTCAAAATAGCGAACCCGACCCTCGGCGGTCAGTCCAGGAATGATGCGCTGCTCAACATCAACGCCCGCCATGTAAAATTCGCGTTCGTTTTCATCTTGCGGGTGACCGATCACAAAGTCGCGCGGAACCGCCAGTTCACCATCTTCATTCAGAACAATCCCAAAATCCGCCTGACCTTCCTCGACCGTGGCTTCACCGATGAAGGTGATGACGGTGCCATCGACCGGATCGAGACGCAGGGAAGGGCTGACCGAATAGGTCTGGATCGAATTGTCGAAATTGCGGAAGCCTTCATCGACCTCATAAAGGCCCACGAGCCGCCCGCTGATCGCCCCCGAATCCGAAGCAAGGTTGACGTCGAAGCGCGGGCTGAACGACAGATTTGTGCCCGCCTCAACCTGTATAATCGCAAAATTCTCCTGCTGAGGGCGCTTGGTTCGCAGATTGATGATGCCGCCCGGACTGGTCTCCCCGTAGACGATGGAGTCCGGCCCTTTGAGCACTTCGACGCGTTCAAGGTTCCACAATTCAGGATTGCTGACGCCGCCAAACGTGTTCACGCGGAATCCGTCGCGCAGAATGGGTGCGTTGTCGAAGCCGCGGATATTGAACCGGACTTCGCGGCCGTCATTATTGCCATCAAAGGTGACGTTGGCGCTGAGCGTTACGAGGTCTTCCAATGCGCGGGGTTTCAGGTCCTGAACAAGCGCGTCATCGTAAATCTGGATTGAGCGCGGCTGCTCTTCTTTCCTAAGGGCGTTGCGCCCGACGGACACCTCACCCTCACTTTGCGAGCCGGTGACGATGATCCCGCCATCGTCAATGTCCCCTACACCCTGACTATCAGCGCTCTGGTCTGTCGCTTGCGCAAGAGCAGGCTGCGCCAAAGCCGCAACCGCAAGAATGCTCGCGCCCCAATATATCATCTTCATAAACCCATCCAGCATGCAAATGATTTGCAATAGCGCAAATAGATGGTTGCCGAATCTTTGCAATAGGAAATTGCCCGATCCGATGCCGCTGGCGAACCACGGGCCTACCGCTGATTGGGTTTGAAGACCGCTTCCACCCCCAGAACGAGACCTTAGGAAGAGGGCAGAGATTTCCATGACCGGTCGCAAGCCGCCACCATTTCACATAAACGGCGTCATCAATCTGGCGGCTCGCCCAGCTCGTGTATCTAATCGCCTGCTTGTAAGGTCCCTAGATGACCAAGAAAGAAACTCGTGCCATTGGCTCCGGGATCACCAGAAGGCAGGAATCTGCTCCTATTCCATGGGATAAAGAAGAAACGGCCGCGGAGCTTATCGAGGCGCTTGAAGGCGCGCTTCGTGATGTGGGGCGACTATGGGGCACAGGAGCAAAGTTGATTGAGCTGGCGAGGGCGGAGCTCGATGCTCTTGAATCGGACCTCGCAGAGCGAGGGATCGAATTCGACGCCTATGACGCCCACTTCAAGAAGCATGAATCCTACGGCTGGTATCTGAGAAGGCTTGTTACCTATGCAACACACGCAGAGCTGGCCATTAAGAATGGAAGGCCTAGCGACGCTCTGGAGCTCGCTATGCTGGTAGGCGAGACGTTTTCAGAGTTTCGACTAAAGGAGGCCTGGGATGGCTTTGTTGAAAAGGCCCAAGAAATTAAGCGAAGGCAGGCGCAAGGACCGAAGTCTCGTGCCAAGCATTCGAAGTATTTGAGATACCAGAGTGTCTGCGCTGATCTTGAGAAAGGGGTTTCAAAATCGCAGGCCTTTCGGGTGGTAGCGAAGAGGCTTCGTGTCTCCGCCTCGACGGTGAAGGCCTATTTCTACGTGGAAAGAAAGTCGTATAGCCAGTAGTGACTGTCCAGATCTGAATGCTCTCATTTGCGTACCGGCACGAATCAAAAAGAGCCGGAGAATGAACGACAGCAAAGAAAATTTGCCCGCCTACCTGACCCCAACCGAGGTCGCCGATCGGCTTCGCATTAGTCTGAGAACGCTCGAGGGGTGGCGGTATCAGGGTAACGGCCCGACTTTTACAAAGGTCGGCAACAAGGTCCTTTACCGACGTGAGGCGATCATGCGCTTTGAGGCTCTTGGGGATATGAAACCGGGAGCTAATCATGGTGAAGGATAGACGCTCACGGAAGAGGCTTCTCGATTTAGCCTTCGAAGATTCTCAAATTGGGAGCCGTAATCATCATGTCTTCTTAGTCATGTGTCGCAGAGCGAACACTTCCGGACTGTGCTACATGTCGCGTGATCGGATCAGCGAGGAGACCGGTTGGTCACCCAAGACAGTTTCGCAGGCCATTTCAGAACTGGAATGCTCGGGTCGGCTCGTCGAGGTTGAAGGCACGAAGGGGCGTGCTACGCGAACTTTTCGTGTCATTCCGGGAGGAAAAAATGGCCAAGTGGGTGCGCCAGAAACGACCATTTCAACAGGTCAAACTGACCCGCAGAATCCCAAACTGAATCAAAAAGAGAATCTGGCTGTGCGCGTGCAAAGTTCGAGTGCGTTAGCGCGCCGCAATAGGGCGGTCAGCTTTGGCGTGCTGGTTAGCGAGCAGGTTCGGACCAGCCTCAGCGAGTGATTGGCGAACCGGCCCCCCGGGGGGGTGAAAACCTTACAGCCCTCGATGCGGAAACCGGCGGGGGTGTATATTTTTTCCGAACGCGAAATGGGAACGGGGGTGGCAAACGGTCCAAGAGTCTAAGTGGTTCGGAAGACTCTATTTTTCTGGCACCTGAGCACCCCGCATCTCATAAGAAATGCGCGCCTAAGAGCATTTTCGATTTTCCGGAGACACCTTCGCCTACTTCGCCTTTCGCTTGGGCCACGCTGTTGATTGACCATTTTTGCCTAGCCGGTCTCATTCAAGCTCCACGGAATGCAGATGAAGGAATTCAACGTGACTTCAAGCTTTGACGAACAGGGTTTCTCCATTAGAGGCATCGACCAGCGCGGTATTGGCGGGACCGGCGCGACCCTGATCGTGTTTGTGGATGACAGCCCGCTCAGCAATCAGACAACCTTTTTCGGACCCACTGACAGCTGGGACCTTGGACAAGTTGAGGTCTTTCGTGGCCCTCAATCGACCAACTTTGGTCGCAACGCTCTGGCCGGTGCCATCTATGTGCGCACGCAGGACCCGACCTACGACTACGAAGTGAAAGGCCGCCTTGAATATGGCAATAATGGCCAACGGCAGGCCGCCATCGCTGGCGGCGGGGCGATCATCGATGACGTTCTCGCGTTCCGCATCGCTGGCAACTATCGCGAGACCGATGGCTTCGTCTTCAACACGTTCCTGAACGAACCTGCCGACGCGACCGAACTGAAGACCGGTCGTTTCAAACTGCTGTTCGAACCAAGCGACACCTTCAAGATCATCTCGACCTCGTCCTACACCGAGAACTTCGCAGGCGAGGATGTGATCGACGCGACCAATGGCAATCCGGGCCTTCCGGTCACCGCCAACCAGGTCATTCGCGAGGTCGCATACGACACCCCCGGACGCGAAGGCACCGAGACATTCATCCAATCGATCAACGCGACGTGGGACGTTTCGGACCGCGTGCAGCTCCAATCGATCACGACCTATCAAGACACCGACTACGTGCGTATCGACGACTTCGACCGCACGCCCGCGCCCATCGCAGCGCTTGATCGCACCGGTGTCGATGAAGCCTATTCGCAAGAGCTGCGCGTCAAATATCTCGGCGATGAACTGACCGTTGCTGGCGGCTTCTACTACTTTGAGAACGAGGACGGCTTCACGGACACCTTCACAGTGCCAGCCACGCTTGTGAACCCAGCGCTTCCGGCCAGCATCCTGATTGACCGGGTCAGCCAGACCACCAATGAAACCCGCAACTTCGCGTTCTTCGTCGATGGCGAATACGCGCTCAACGACACCATCGATGTGATGTTCGGTGCGCGCTACGACAACGAGCAGCTTGAGAACACTCGGTCACCGAGACGTCTGTGCAAGGCGGCTTGCCGCCAGGCTTCGACTTTCTCGCACCGCTTCTAGGCACGCAATCGACTATTGCCGATGCCGACTACGAAGCGTTTCTGCCCAAGTTTGGCGTGCGTTTAAATCTGTCCGAAGACGCAAACGTCTCGTTCGTTTCCCAGCGCGCCTACCGTGCAGGCGGCGCTCAGATCATCGTGCTCGACGGCTCGATCAATGAGTTCGATCCGGAGTTTCTGTGGAACTACGAGCTGGCCTTCCGCTCTGTCTGGCTCGACGGGCGACTGCGCTGGAACGCGAACATATTCTACTCGGATTGGAGCGACCAGCAGGTGACCGAGCCTATTCCGGGCTTCCCAACCTTCGGTCAGACGGTGAACGCGGGTCAATCGACGCTCTATGGCTTTGAGACCGACTTCAGCCTTGATGCGACCGACGAACTCCAGATTTACGGTGGCATCGGTTACTCGTTCACCGAGTTTGATGATTTTCCCAACGGTAACTTCGACCCAACCCAAGAGCCGAGCGAGTTCAACCAAGCCAACTTCGCCGGAAACCGTTTTCCTTTCGCGCCGCGCTGGTCAGGCAACTTTGGCGTGGCCTATTCCGACGACAGCGGCTTCTTCGGCGGCATCGATGCAAACTTCCAATCGGAGGTCTTCGCGGAGCCAAGCAACTTCGCAATCAACGAATGCTGCGGCCGCCTGCTTATGAACGCGCGCATCGGCTACGCTTGGAACGGCTTCCGTCTCAGCGCCTATGTCCGCAACGCCTTTGATGACGCCTACTATTCGTTCTTTAACGGCGCGCAAGCCGGCGACGAAATCGCACGCTTTGGCAACCCGCGGACTTATGCGGTGCGCTTAGATGCGAGTTTCTAAACGCTTTTGGCTATGGTTTTCGCTTGCGTCCGAAAATGAGTCGTGAGCGGGCCAGCCGCTTACGATTGGTAGCGCGGCGCGGGCGCGGCCAGCCTGCTGCTAAGAATGCCTTTGGGGCCACCGAATGACTGCTCATTGGGGTGAGATTGGACGTTCGCGCGGGAAGAGCTTGGCCTACATCCCTGTTTGCCGCTCCCGTTCGACTTCCACACCAAATGCCATGCAATACTCAGCTACCGCTGGCCGACTTAAGAATTCATCTTGATCCAGGCCAAAGGACGGTAACTCCTTCGCCGGCTTCGCTCGTTTACCGGCCCTTTGTTCATTGATGAACGCTTCAAGACGCGCTCTCATGTCCGAGGGTAGCGATTGATCAACATCCTGATAAATCGACTCGACTGTTTCGATCGGATCCTGCACCAGATTTGGGTAGGCGACATGAGTGACGCCTTCGGTTGCGGCAAATACTTTGTTCATGAGCGACATCCGACGTTCCGCATGCGACGGGAAAAAATCGACCAATCGATCTTTGAGATTGGTTTTCTGCTGAAAGAATGGACCGTGGATATGAGATTGAAGCGCCATCAGTGACGTTGTGGCTCTGAACGGATCGCGGTGCATCAGGATGAGATGCGCTTCGGGGAACACACTCAAGAAGTCTGGCATATCGAACAAAACCTGCGGGCTCTTGAGCACAAGGTGACCGCCATTCGGTGGCGGGTTCTTCCACAATAGGAGCTGCATCAAGCGACGATATTCGCGGAATCGAGGCTTTGGGTCCAATGTCAGGGTTGCCTTCAGAAATGTCGGCAAGGCGGTGACGGCTGACACTCCCATAATGCCATAGCCGTCTATCATTCCCCAGGCGCATTCCTCCGGGTCCTCGGCTTCGACCCAATGCAGTTGCTCCAAAAGAGAGCCACGTAGCTTGTCGATTGACGCCTTTGTTTTCGCGATACGCGGATCGGTAAGATAGGTTGAAGCCTCCGGCGGCGGGGTAGGATGCATCAACTCCCATCTCTTAAGGTGGCGTGAGTTGCGATCGAGGCTGAGAAGGTTGTGAAGAAACGTGGTACCCGTTCTCTCAAGCCCGGAAATGTAGAAAATGGGCGGAATGACAACGTCATCGATTTCTGGGGAGGTCTTGAAACATTCAATGGCCTGAAGGCGGCGAACAAGGTCAGCAATCAATAGCCGTGTAAAGACATGCCTGCCTAAATCACTCAGATCGGGATTAGCTAGGTCTTTTACATAGGCTTCAACAAGTGGCTCGAAATGCGCTTCACCGAAATCCGACAAACCCGTTATCTCGATAGCACTCTGCTTAAAGGACTCGGCCGTCTCCATCTTGCAATCCCCCTCGTCTTCAAACCAACGCTAAAGCGTTGCTCCACGCATGTCGTACAGTGAATGCGCCGCTCCGACTAATTCGAGACTGTCTCTTCGGCCAAGTCTGACCTTGGGCCGTAAGCAGACCGTAGGCTTTTGGTCGCGATTCCGAGGAAGAGCGGACTTGATTGAATGTGACTTCTGGCTGTGGTGTTCTTCTGCGATTTTGATCTTTTGAGGCATTCTGGGGGATGATCGCGTCCTTTGGCACTGTTCGTAACGGGCGAAGCAACTACAAAATGTCAGCTTCGTCGTGGCGTCTTGCCAGACTTGGATCCGAATACCGAAAGGACCGGACAGCCAGTTGCGGACCGGTCCTTTCAGCTGTTTGAGATGCGGTGAGAATCAAAGGCCTTGTCCTCCTGAAATTTCGATACGTTCACCCGACATCCAGCGCATATCCTGCGAGAGGATTGCGGCCACTGCATCGCCAATCTCTTCCGGCAGGCCAGGACGGCCAAGGGCAGTCATGTCAGAGACGAGCTGGTTGACATGTGTATTGTCACGAACCGCGCCGCCGCCAAAGTCCGTCTCGATGGCACCAGGGGCAATGACATTTACGCGAATTCCGCGTCGACCCAGTTCCTTCGCCGCATAGCGACCAACCACTTCGATCGCGCCTTTCATTGCAGCATAGGCACCGTAGCCAGGCAGTGCGAAACGCGCGAGACCAGAAGATACGAAAAGCACACGGCTGTCCTGCTTCAGAAGCTCAACCAATGCTTGCGTCAGTGCCATTGGGGCTCGGACGTGCAACCGATACATTTGGTCGAAGGCATCGAGATCAGTATCGATGAGTGGAGCGTGATGCGCAGCTCCGGCATTGTTGACAAGCGCATTGAGGCGGTCGCTATTCAGGTCCTTGAGCGCCTCTTTGACCTTCGGGGCAAGTTCGCCTGCTCCGCCTTCTAGCGCATCATAGCGCAGCATCACTGCTTTGCCTCCGGCCTCTTTGGCTTTCTCGGCTACGGCCTGCGCTTCGGCTTTGGCATTCCGATATGTGCCGATTACGGTCCAGCCACGCGCAGCTAGGGCTAGTGTCATTGCGCGGCCCAGACCGCGGCTAGCGCCGGTGATCAGCGCGACTCTTGCGTTGTCTGATACGGTATTCATGATTGTTCTCCTTTGGATCGTTCAAGCCAGCCTCGCTGGCGGCACGATCCAAATGGAGGCAGTCCCCTTTTGGCGATAGACACAATTACTGCATTTGCTAAATGCTAAGAATGCATGAAGCTGCAGATTCCGATTACATTTTCATCCGCGTCGTTGAAGCAGGAAGTTTGCGCGCGGTCGCTCAGGAGCTTGGCGTCGACCCATCTTCGATCAGCCGGAGAATCTCCGCTCTCGAAGACCGCCTTAAGGCAAAGCTATTGAGGCGCTCTACCAAACGCAGCGAACCGAC
The DNA here is from genome assembly GCA_039033755.1 of Pseudomonadota bacterium. Classification (GTDB taxonomy): domain Bacteria; phylum Pseudomonadota; class Alphaproteobacteria; order Sphingomonadales; family Sphingomonadaceae; genus Erythrobacter. The sequence continues at coordinate 27,114 of JBCCBZ010000024.1, forward strand.
AGAAGCGGGACTACGCTACTATAACGGAATGCGACGGCTGCTCGACGAACGGGCGGCCCTGGAGGATCAGGTTTCGGGTCTGACCGATGAACCTCGAGGTCGACTGCGTGTCGGAGCGCCGGTTGACTTTGGCGCGCGCTTTGTAGCGCCCGTCGTGGCCGAACTTATTACCGAGTTCCCCGACCTCGATGTGGAACTGGTTCTAGGCAGCGGCTTCGACGATCTCGTAGAGACGGGACTTGATGCTGTTATTCGCATCGGAAATCTGACCGACTCCAGCCTCATCGCAAAGAAGGTTGGAAGCGTGCCGCGTATGGTGGTTGCTTCCCGTCAATATCTCGCTGAGCACGGTAAGCCCAAAAAACCTGCCGATCTTGCCGTGCACCCCTTCGTTTTCTATCAAAATGGCCAAAGACGAGGTGAGCTTGTGTTTTCGAAGGCTGGCAAACGGGTCGGTGTAGAGATCACAGGCCGCACCTCGGCAAACAGCGTTTCGGCAATCCGTGAACTCGTGATCGGCGGTGCGGGACTGCACTTCGGTCCAGTTTGGGCATTTGAGGAAGAGCTAGCGAACGGTACGTTGGTCCCAATTGTTCCCGATTGGGCATGCGTTTCCTTCCCGATTCAGGTGTTATGGGTGCCAACTGAATTCTTGCCAGTTAAAGTTCGTCTTTTCGCCGAGCGGTTTGCATCCTTTGTAGGTCAACAAGGTTCTCTTGAGCCTCTACATACGTAGCAATCGAACAGCGGGAACTGCCTGTATTTGATATGGCCGCTTTTTGGGTCGAACGTTTAGGAGTGCGGCCAGTCGATGCTGATAAGGTCGCCATCTGCAGGAGCGAAGACGCGAGAAATTGTCTCGGGGTGGTCCTCAGCGACCTTTGCCATCAGATCACGCCGCGACGAAAAGCAGTGGTCGAGAGCTTCCATGTGCACGGCAATCACAAAAGCTCTCTTATTGTAGCGATCGATCATTCCGACCAATTGGGATGCCTGAGCTGCATCCATAAGTAAGATTTCCGGCGACAGGGCTTCAACGATCGGTCCGCCGGTGTGTGCGATCACGATATCAGGTTTGTGCGTCGCAAGGATCTGGTCGACCTCGTTTGTGTCGAGAATGGTGTCACCAGCCCAATACACCGTCGGCATGTCGGGTGCCGAAAGCACAATGCCGTTGACGCCGCCCATAAGCTCACCAACTTTCCCCTTACCATGTAGAGCCCATGTCTGGGTCAGGGTTACGCCCCTAAATGTCGTCGAGTTGCTGGCGTCGTCGGCGATTTCGCGCACGTCTGTGAACCCATAGTCTTTCAATCGCCCGCTATGGCTAAGAGTCTTGGTGGGTTCGCGAGGGCTAATGGGCGCGTGATTTCGCGGCGTCATGAGCGGGATATCCTTGGCAAGAATTGCGGCCGCAGCGTCATCGAAATGGTCCTCGTGCAAGTGGCTCACGATCACCGCATCAATATCCGCGATAATGTCCTCCACAGGCGCAGGCAGTTCCACTGTCGGGTTGGCCGCGATGCCCGCGAAAGAAGGAAGTTCCCCCTTTGCTGAAAGCATAGGGTCGAGAAGAAAGGTCAGCCCTGCGTAGCGGAGCTTCGCGGTGGCGTTGCGATAGAATTGGTATTCGACAGTCGCAAGATTTCGTGAACTGATCACGCCACTGATCTCAGCGGGCAGGCCGACCAAAGCTGATGCGACTGCGGTGGCACCGGCGTGCCCAAGAAACGACCGGCGTGTAGGTGATGGATTACGGCTCATGGTGCTGTCCTTTCGTTAGGTGGATGCGAGGTGTCCTCCTAGAACCACCTCGCAAACTCGTTCAGTTAATGCCGCGAGCGGTCAAGAAAGTGCGGACTTTGCTTGCGATCAGCTCAGCGTCCTCTTCCAGCGCAAAATGCCCGGTATCGAGTAGGTTGAAGTCGAGGTCTTTGACGTCGCGCTTAAATGCTTCGGCACCAGTTGCCGGGAAGAAAGCGTCGTTCCTTCCCCAGACGACTAAGACCGGCGGCTGCTCTTCGCGCAGATAGGCTTGCCACTCGGGATATTTCGCGACGTTGGTGCGATAATCGTAGAACAGATCGAGCTGGAATTCGTGCTGACCCGGGCGTGAGAGACGCTCATGATCAAGGATCCAGTTGTCGGGCAGGATCGCATCGGGATTGCGCGTCCCATGCGTGTATTGCCAGCGCAGGCCCTCGAGGCTGAACACATTCTTGGCGATGTTAGCTTCGAGGTTGAGATTCTGGCCGCGCCCTTCTTCCCAAAGCTGCATGATCGGTCTCCACGCCGCCTCGTTTAGGCCTTCCTCGTACAGATTACCGTTCTGCGTGATGATCGATTGCACGCGTTCTGGATGTTCGGTTGCTATGCGGAGGCCGACTGGCGCGCCGTAGTCTTGAAAAAAAATCGAGTAGGCATCGACGCCTTTCTGCTCGAGAAATGTGTCGACCGTGTCCGCGATATCGTCGAAGGTGTATTCGTATTCGTCGCGCGATGGGAAGTCGCTCGCTCCAAAACCGGGGTAGTCGGGGGCGATCAGATAGTAGTCATCAGCGAGCTGCGGGATAAGATCACGGTATTGGTGCGAGGAATGAGGGAACCCATGGAGTAGGACAATCGCCGGGTTCGACGGATCGCCTGCCTCGCGGAAAAATATCTTCGTTTCGTCAACCGTTTCGTAGCCATAAGAGACTTGGATCGATGCATCTTCAGCGAAGACCTTGGGCGCTGAGAAAAGGGCGGATCCTGCGCCGAGCGTCGCCATAGTAGCGGCAACCGAAGCAAGGAGAGGGAGGCTGGCAATGCGAGTTTTCATGCGAAGTTCCTTTGGGAATAGAGCGGTTGGTGCTTTCGAGATCGGAACTAGCCCTGTTGTCCTGCAATAATAATCAGCTAAATATGAAAGGTGTTGTTCTGTTATCCGGAATAATGTAGCGTTTCATAGATGGATCAATTGCGCGCGCTTAGAGCTTTCGTTGCAGTGGCCGATGCCGGCACTTTGTCGGGAGCGGCGCGATCACTTTCGCTGAGTCCGCCCTCGATCACACGTCTCGTCGGAGACTTGGAAGCGCATGTCGGAACCGACCTGTTTCATCGAACGACGCGATCAGTTACCCTCACCGAAGCGGGTGCCGCCTACCTGATTGATGCTCGAAAGATTCTAGCGGCGCTGCAGGCGGCAGACGACGCCGCGCGCGGGGCCAACGAGCGACCCCAAGGGACCTTGAGGCTCACGGCATCGGTGCTGTTTGGGCAGCACTACATTTTGCCAATCGTCGCGGACTTTCTTGAGCGCTATCCCGAGGTCTCAGTCGACGCCCTATTCGTCGATCGGGTCGTCAACATAGTCGATGAGGGCATCGATCTTGCGGTGCGAATAGGACACCTCCCGGACTCCGCGCTTATCGCCTCGAGAGTCGGGCGAGTGCGTTGGGTTGTGTGCGCCAGCCCCGATTACCTGGAAAAGAACGGTGCACCAAGGTTCCCGCAAGAGCTTGTAGACCACGAGATTGTTGGCTTCGGGCCGCGCCGACGCGAGAGTTGGAGCTTTCGAGATGGCGAAACTGTCGCCTTGAAGCCGCGCCTTAGCCTTTCAACAGTCTCGGGCACGATTGACGCAGCAAAGCGAGGCCTTGGGCTGACGAGGGTGCTGTCCTATCAAATTGGGCAGGAACTCGGGGACAGTGGGCTGCAGACCGTCCTTACAGATTGGGAGGAAGAGCCAGTCCCCATCCATCTGGTCCATGCCGAAGGGCCGCTGGGATCGGCAAAGGTGCGCGCGTTCAAGAGCTTTGCGGGCGAAGCGCTCCGATCCAATCCTCTTTTGGAATAGGCGGGCGTGGAGCGTCACTTCTCGGCGGCGGTGCCCATATTTGACCTGCCGCCGTCAGTGTTTGGGTAAGAAGCGGTCGCTCCACTTTTTCTGGGCAATGCTGGCTCAAGTCAGTTCTTTAGGCCGGGTCGCTTCAACTATGTCCCTTAGGCTAAGAGAGATTGCGTCAGCCAAGGCCCTCACTCGACGAATGCTTCGACGCGAGGGCTGGAACCCAATCGTGACCGGCAGCGCAGGTCCAGCCCATTCTGGGGCAAGCCGCACAAGTTTTTCGTCGTTAAGCTCCGTTGCAACCAGCCAAGTCGGCAGAATCCCCCAACCCTGTCCGGCAATGACGGCATCGCGCAAAGCGAAGATGTCGTTGGTCGCCCAAACAGGTGTGGGATGGATGGTCTTCCTTCCACCATTCGCATGATGCAGCGGGATCACGGCACCCTCGAAAGGCCCCAGTGATGCAAAGGGAAGGCCTTGGAGATCCTCGACAGGAGTGACTCCCTCTCCGACCAGCGTTGGGCTCGCAACTGGCATACGCTCAATTTGGATGATCTCTTGAACGATCAGGCTCTCGTCATCCGGTCGGCCTACCTTGACCAAGAGATCGTACCCCGCCTCGGACGCCGGACCGGGTTGGTCATCTAGGACAATGTTGATCGACACCTCTGGATGAGAGCGACCAAATGCCAGTACTGCATCGCACAGGAAGGCGCGGCCAAGAGCGATTGGAACCACGAGCTTGACCGGACCGGCCAGTGCCTCGCGGTCCGCGCTGAGCCGCTCTTTAAGTCTTTCCCATCGCGATAGCAGGGCGCGCGCGTCAGCCAGGACTTCCTTGCCCGTTTCGGTGACGGTCAGGGAATGCGTTGTGCGCTCAATGAGTTGCGCTCCGAGCCGGCTCTCCAGCGCTGACAGCTGTCGGCTAGCCGTTGCCTGCGTCATACCCAGATCGGCTGCGGCGGCACTGATGGAGCCGCGCTCGGTGATACGCACATAGGTCGACATTAGCGTCAAGCGATCAACGGGACTAGACATACGACAAGCGTATAACAGTAATTAGTATCATACGTCTACCGTTCCACGGCGAGTGCTGCGACATAGGCTCCAACGAAAAAGGAGCCCGACAATGTCTACACAAACCCACTTTACTTTTGCTGACGGCCGCACGGTGAGCCGGCTTGGCTTTGGCGCGATGCGGCTGACCGGCCAGCCAGGCAATTACGGTCCCTATGAGGACTGGGCTGGCGGGATCGCATTGCTGCGCCGCGCGGCCGATCTCGGCATAGAGTTCTTCGATAGCGCTTGGTCCTATGGTCCCGAGACTGCCGACAGGATCGTTGGCGAGGCGCTCGAAGGTCGCGATGTCTTCATCGCCACCAAGGGCGGTGTCGAAAAGCCCGAACCCGGCCGCATCGTTGTTGATGGCTCACGCGATACGCTCCACCGCCAGATTGATGCGGCACTCGTCAACCTGCGGCGCGACCGGATCGACCTGTTCCAGCTGCACCGCGTGGACCCGGAAACACTGGTCGAAACGTCGGTAGCCGCGCTGGCCGAAGCACAAGAGGACGGTCGGATCGGAGCGATTGGCCTGTCGAATGTGACCCGCGCCGAGCTAAACAGGGCGATGTCGGTTGCACCCATCGCGAGCATACAGAACCGTTTCAATATGGCCGAGGCGGATGATGGCGACCTAGTCGACTACACAGCCGCTAAGGGCATTGCCTTCATCCCGTACGGCCCGCTGGGTGCTAACCCGATGCAGCCTGGTGCGAGGCTCGATCCCGGCGACGCGCTCGCCTGGCTCTTGAAGCGTTCGCCTAACATCATCGTCATCCCCGGCACCACCTCGATCGCCCATCTCGAGGACAATGTTCGCGCCTGGGAACGGCTCTGACACCTTAGAAAGGAGACACGGCATGAAACGCACTTTGAGAACAACCATCGCGGCGCTGGCATTAGCTATCGCTGGCACTGCCTACGCCCAAGAAGCCCCAACAACACCCGATTCCCTCGATCAGATTCGCGCCGAGCACATCATGATCTCAACCGACGATTATGACGCAACTGTCGCCTGGTATCGCGACATGCTTGGGTTCGAAGTCGTCCATCAGTGGACGGTCCCAGAGCTGCCTGGCCTCAAGCTCGGATACATCGAGCGCAACGGCTTCGTAATCGAAATCGTTGAAACCCCCGAGGCACGCAGCGAACGGCAACGACCGGCCGATCTCAGCGAGGCGATGAACGACCGCGGCATAGGCCATCTGGCGTTCCTTGTGGCTGATGTGGACGCTGTCGCCGCCGTGCTCAAGTCACGCGGCGCGGAGTTTCTCGTCGCGCCGACCAGCTTTCCCGATAGTGGTCGCAGGCTGATCTTCATCTTCGACAATGGCGGCAACATTCTGGAGTTTCTCACGCCGCTCAGCGCCTACGAAGGGAGGGAATGAGTTGTGGCGCGCCTGACTAACCGGCGAGGCGGTAGAGCCCGCCTTGCCCTTGTCACCTGGACTGGCGTCTATCCGGTGCTGACCCTGATCGCGCTAGCGCTCGAACCGGTTCTCTCTGGTGAGCCCGTAATGCTGCGCACTCTGATCATGAGCGCTCTCATGGTGCCGGTGATGGTGTTCATAGTCATGCCGACGGCATCCCGAGCGGTCGGAGATTGGATCGATGGAGCGCCGTCGCCGTCTGGAACAGCATCTGCAACGAAAAGCGACCTGTCTTGAAAGCATTCCTAGCCGCCATCGAGTTCTGAGTCGCCGCCTGGGCCGATAACGGCTAGTCAGCCTTTTGCAGTCTCGTGCACACTAGCGGACGCCCAACTTCCGGCCCAAAGGTGCGAGGATCGTTGCCGGCCCAACTAACCGCGCTCAACCGTCCTTGCCTCTTAGACGGGCTGGCGTCCGCAATTGATTGTCGGACTAGGATCGTCGATAGGGTCACGGGATGGTGCGATACCAAGAAGCCTATCCATCGCAGCCTCTAGTGCGATCTGCCGATGTCTTGCCAGTCAAGGCAGCGCAAACTCTTACCCTAGAGTATTTCGAGATACCCGCCGCGCAGATGCCGGAAGAGGTCTATGAGCAGCACCATATTCTTCTTAATTTGCGAACCGACGCCATGCCTGTGGAGCATTGGCGAGATCAGGTGCACCAGCAATTTTCTTTTGAACAGGACCATATCGTTGTAACACCGGCTGGCAAGAAGATCGGTTGGCATTGGCACGACACAGCCAACACCATCGTCGTGACAATCGACCCGGCAACATTATCGAAATTTGCGCGCAGTGAATTGGGACTCTTGCTCGAGGATCAACAGCTACGCGATGTCCCTTTGATTGAGGATAGGGAGTTGATCGATGCAGCAAAGGCACTTCACGCAGCACTTGATCAGCGGCGCACCGGTTACGAAGTTATTTACGAGGCCCTTGCGCGGGTCTTCCTCGTCACATTGCTCGAGAAATACGGTGTCTTCCGAGACCAGGCGCGCGATTTTCCTGCCGGCTTTTCGGCTGAACAATACGGGCGAGTGTTAGAATTCATCAGAGAAAACTATTCGAAGCCAATTTCCGTCGAAGATATCGCGCGGAGCGCAGGCCTCAGCAGAACCCATTTTTCGCGCCTGTTTCGCCATGTCGTCGGCCAGACACCATATCGCTTCCTCATGTCGTTTCGTGTGGAGAGGGCGCAGGAAATGATGCAGGACAAACAGCGCGGATTGGCCGAGATCGCCTTCGAGTGCGGGTTTAGCGACCAGGCGCATCTCTCCCGCTCCTTCTCGAAAGAAACGGGCCAATCTCCGTCTGCTTGGCGGCAAGCCATGGGCTGAACAGGAAAGATGGTACGATTGTTCAAATGAATGGAACGCAGGCTCAATATCGGGCTTTGCAATCTTCCTATTGTCTCAGCATCAAACACACAGATGGAGAGACAACGATGACTACCGAAACAACGATTGAGACAGTGACCTTCCAAGTCGACGGGATCGAGCTCTTAGGCGATCTGCATAAGCCGGCAGGCGCCAGTGGGCCGTTGCCTGCGGTCGCGATTATCGGTCCAATGACATACGAACGCAATCAGGCACCAACGCAATACGCCAAGCGCCTCGCCAAACTTGGCTATGCCGCGCTGGCCTACGATTCTCGCTATCGGGGTGATAGCGGCGGCGCGCCGCGGCAATACGAAAACCCTTTTCACAAGCTTGAGGACATGAAAGCAGCAATCGATTTCCTCCGTTCACGCAAAGATATTGATGCTGATCAGGTCAATATTCTGGGTATCTGCCAAGGTGGTTCAGTAGCCCTGCGCGCAGCGCAAGAACATGCCAGCGTGCATGCGGTTGCAACGGTCACGAGCCAGTATCGTGATGAGGAAGGTGACCATGCCTGGCTTGGAGAGGGATATTCGGATCGCCTTTCCAAGGGACAGGACGCTCTTGCCAGATTTGAAGCCGACGGGACTGTTGAAACCGTCCCGGCCGTCGATGAAACCGATATGGATGTCGGAATGCCAGGCGAATTCGTTTGGGAATGGTACCAACCATGGGCGGACCGAGGTGAATGGACTAACAACTATCCTCGCATGTCCGACGCAGCCTTGCTTGAGTACTCCTCAATCGAGGCGGCGGAAAAGCTCGATAAGCCTTGGCTAATGATCCACGGCGACAATTGCTTCCTCCCGGACGCAGCCAAACGGCACTTCGATGCTGTACCTGCTGGAACCGCGAAGCGCATGATCTGGGACGATACCCCGCATCTGGATTACTATGACCAGGCCCCAGTGCTCGACCGCACATCGGCTGAAGTGCACGATTGGTTTTCAAGGCATGCCTCGTGACCAAGGAAGTCAGTATCCCCTCACCCCGCGGACAGCTGTTCGCGGGGTAAAAACCACATGGCTTCTCCATTCATTGGCCGAAAGAGAAGGTCGATCTGACTTCGTCTAATGTCACGTTAGAATTGACCATCGGGAGAACCGAAGCGATCATTCCGCTCACGACCCAGCAGCGTATACTCCTCCTGCTTAGAGCGACGCGACGACGCGCTCATTGCGTGTCAGCGCAGCGCGACACTTCGATAGTCAGACGGCTTGCTCGCTTATCGCTCGCGACAGGCTAGCATCACCTTCCATAAGCAAGCGTTGTGTCTCAAGCTCGCGGGCCATCCGGCTGCGTAATTCGTGCCCCATACCTGAATCCATGAACTCGCGCAGAAAGGGTGAGTGATTGAGCCATCGGATGTCCCTCCACCCAAGGCTTACCGCCTGACCGATCAAGCTGAAAGCCTGCCGTTCATGACCTGCTGCAGCCGCCAGCTCGGCCAGCTGAACCCGAAATTGTGGGTCAGGGTCCGCGTCAAGGTCTGCGAGTTTTGCAGGCGAGAGGAAAGCTTTGGCGGGGCCATGGTCACCTGCCAAAGCGTCGAGGGCGGCCAAATCAAATTGGCCCCAGCGACCAGCTGCCTTCAGGTTGTCCCTTGCTTCTTCCATTTGCCCAAGCGCGAGGTTGGCACGACCGCGCAGATGCAAAATGGATGGCGCCGTCTCGTCCTTGCCCTCGGCTTGCGCCAATACGTCCAGGGCGCGGTTCGGCTGACCGTGACGCAGGTGGGAACGGGCGACTTCGCTCAGGACAACGACCTGTCCGGGATTGAGCGACATGGCTTTCGCATGCCAGCTTTGCGCTTCGGGATGTTCAATCAACTCAAGACTTTGAGCGATCTGGATCTCAGCGTAGCGAGACCGTCCACCGGCCTCTCGGACTCGAAACTCCAAGTCCAACGCCTCGTAAAGCTGGCCCTGTATCAGATGCACATGCGCCGCGCTCGAGCCCGCTGGCGCGTTATCAGGATCGAGCTGATACGCGTACTGCAAAGCCGAAAGGCTTTCGTTCATTCTCCCTTGCGAACCAAGCGAATAGCCCAGAGCGGACCAGGCGTTGCTGCTCTCAGGGCGCTCTTCGATAAGCTCCCTTGCAAGGGCCTCGGCTTCCTTCTTGTGTTCAAAGGTGCCCCCAAACTTTGTCGCCTTTGTTGAAAGCGCGAAACTCAATGACAGCCGTGCATTATAGTCCACAGGGTCCGTCGAAAGCGCTGCTCTCAACATGCCGAGGGCGCGATCGGTCTCCATGGATTGGTGCAGAGCAAGCAATTGGCGGGCGCGCGACACCAGCGCAGAGGTCTCTCCATCGTGATCTGATGATGAGGCAAGAGCGGTCCTGTTATCCGTGTGACCAAGGCTGAACCACAAGAGGCTGACCGCTAGCAGACACGCCAAAGTCGCAACCAGATGCGCCGGCGCTCGTACGGATCGCGCGATTGGTCGATCGGTCTGTTCCGGTTTCGGTTCTAATCGCACCACCTCTCCAACGATCGCGTAGCCCGCCCCGCGTATTGTACGGATATAGCGTGGGCTCCGTGGATCATCGCCGAGGGCTTTTCGGATGAGCGCGATCCTCTGAGCGATTGTCTCGTCGCTGACATGGTCTGCACGCCATACGCAACGAGCAAGCTCGGGCCCGCTCTGCGGCGCAGGCGCGGCTTCAATCAGGTGCATGAAGGTGTCGAAACTGAGATCAGGCAAGCGGATGACTTCGCCTTCGCGGCGCACCAGACGTTCCTGCGTGTCGATTATCAAGCCATTCAATGCATACTGCACGCTGTAAAACCCCGCGCTGGTTGAACGTTTAAGCTTCAACATTCTTCAGACATATTCAAGTGACCCAAGCAGGCCTCTCAGTGAATGTGATGGCACCACCACATTCAAGGATCGTGCGATGAAGTTTTCTAATACGGGAATTCAATGGGCAGCTATTGCTTGCGCTCTTGCGACGACCACGGCGAGCGCTAATCCGCACAATTCCGATGAATCCGCCCCCACCGGTCTCTGGGTCTGGAGCGCACCGGAGTCGAGCGCTCAGGTCTCGTTAGAGATTTCTCGCCACAGCGGACGATGGAGCGTCCGTGTCGACGGTCAAGTCGTTAAAGTGAAGTTCGAAGACGGTGCGCTTTCGATCGAGCTATTGGACGGACAGCGTTTCGCTGGGACTGTGGATCCCGACAGTCAAACGCTTGCAGGGCACTGGTTTCAGCCTCCAACCGACCTCGACTACCAATATATTGCGACACCGGTGACCGTCCCCGCGATGGGATCCGGTCAATGGATGGCGACACTCGAAGTTCAGCCAAGACCCTATCACGTCTTCCTCGACATATTTGATCAGGACGACGGAGCAACGGCTGCCGTTATACGCAATCCCGAAGGCAACAACATTCTTGGTGCCACCCGATTCCGATTTGAGGACGCCCAGGGTGCCGGATTTAGCTTGGTCAGTGGCGGTGAAGAGAACACGGTTCGGCACGCGCTCAAAGTTGGGAAGGCCAACACGCTCTCGCTCCAATATGATCGCTTCGATGCGCCGATCACTCTCGTTCCGGCATCTGAGGAGGATAAACGTCTCTACTACTCACGCCATGGAGCAAAAGCGGGAGGCTCTTTGGCCCGACCTGAAAACCTCAACGACGGTTGGGCAGTGGCTGCACCGGAAGAGGTCGGCTTTGATCCCGCCAAACTGGCCGAACTTACAGAAGTCGTAGGCAGCCTCGACCCTCGTCGCCAGCGCCCCCAACTGATCCATTCGATCCTGGTCTCAAAGGGCGGAAAGCTCGTCTACGAGGAGTATTTCTACGGCCATGATCGTCGGAAGCGGCACGATGTTCGTTCTTTAGGCAAGGTCTTCGGTTCGGTGATGGTCGGCGCGCTCAGACAGCAGGGTCACGATATCGCGCCCGACCACCGAACGGTCGCGAGCGTTCTCGCATCCGCAGGCCACTCCATCGACGATGAGCGAAAGGCGCAAATCACTCTTGCCCATCTGATGACCTACACGAGCGGCCTAGACTGCGATGTAAACCGGGATTCGCCCGGTTCAGAAGGGAGAATGTGGGCGCAAGAAGACGAGCCGAACTATTGGCTGTACACTTCCAAGTTACCCCTGCTTCACGAACCGGGAACACGGTACGCCTACTGCTCAGGCAGCGCCAATCTTGTCGGCGCCGCCCTGAGGGAGTTTGGCAAGGCTTCCGTCTATGAGCTGTTTGATCGGCTGATTGCGCAGCCGCTGCAATTCGGACGCTACCATTGGGCTCTCTCGCCAAACGGCGAAGGCTACTTGGGCGGCGGCGCCTATGTCCGACCGCGCGATATCCTTAAAATCGGCGCGATGTACACTGCGCAAGGGGCTTGGAATGGGACCCAAGTTATAGAGAAGGACTGGGTTGGACATTCGACTGAACCCAAACTTGTCATCTCGCCTGAGACGACTGGAATGAGCCAGGACGAATTCCAGAACAACTATTTCGGCGGATCTCAGGCCTATATCTGGCAGTCCGGGGTCATCGGTGTCGATGATCGCGAATTCGCCTCCTACCAGGCCAGCGGAAATGGCGGGCAATTGCTTATCGTCGTCCCCGAATTCGATCTGGCCGTCGCCATCAACGGAGGAAACTATCGCATGGGAGGTGTGTGGGGACGTTGGGGTTACCAAATTGTCGGGAATTACATTCTTCGCGCTTTGGTCGAGAGCCCTGAGCCTGAATGAGAAGAGCAAGGGAGCTTGAGTGGCTACGGTGGCCCCCGCTGATTGGCTGGAGCGCGGCGGAGGCAGCCAACATTTGTCACCGTCCGTATGTCCAATTCCGCCACACCGCCTCGATCGGTCCTCGATGGAAGCGTTTTAGCCAAAGCGCGCTGATCAGGAGCTGAACACCGAAGAACCCGATTGCGGCGAGCGCTGTGATTTTTGGCGACAATTGGCCCGCTAGGTTCAGCCCATGGCCCCGGCCAAACAAAAGGGAAGCCTATGAAGGCCCCTTGCGCCAGATGATTGGTAAGCGCCATCTGGCTCACGGCCATGAAGGGACGAAAGACCGTGCGTCCACGATCCGATCGAAGAGCCAAGAGGATCAAACTGGCACACGCCAAACCGAGCGCGGGAGCTCCTATGGCCTGGCAAACCAAACCACCCCATGCTGGAGGCTCAAGAAAGCCGAGCTGGCTGGCCGACCGAAAGGCCTCGGGCGGGAGTCCGAGGGCTGTGAGCAAAACTGTCACCCGGAGAAGGCGCTGCGGATCCTGCGACAGGCTCTCGATCAGGTTTTCACGGATCAGGACTATTCCGATCAGAAGGCGTCCCAGGACGTACGCCGCCGATCCAAGGATGGCGCCGCTCAGCAGATAATCGTTCCAGACGAGCGTGGATGGTTCATGGAGCCAATCGAGATAATCGCCCTGGATATATGTCGCCTGGCGCTGGGCAATCGCATCGTCCGAATAGACCCGTGCGTGGGCAGCCTGCCGCAATCCCAGGCTTTCGCAGAGCCAGTTGATTAAGGGCTTTCCGGCAATACTCAAACCCACTCCGAGTGACAGGGCAAGCTTGGTCGAAATGCCACGGATCGCGAGAAGGATATATTGCATCCGTCAAACCGAGATGCCCGAGGTTCATGCAGCGGGAAATCTCTCTCTCTCTCTCTCTCTCTCTCTCTCTCTCTCTCTCTCTCTCGAATCGACACCGTCAGGCAAATGGCTTGTGGCCTGATGGGAAGACACGGCTAGCCAAGCCCGGATGGTTCGAGCCTCTCGATTTGTCGCTTGGGTAGCCCCGAGCGCAGCGGCTTTATCGGATAAAGGCCTGACGAACCGCTTCGAAGACGACTTCGGGTTGATCCTCGATCAGAAAGCTCCCCGCATCCTCAACGATTGTCGGCGCGGGCAGGTTGAAACGCTGGGCCGACAATTGCGCAAATTCCGGCGGCGTGTTGGAATCCTCATCTCCCACGAGCAATTCGAACGGAACACTCAAACCCTCCAGGAACTGGCCCCACTGGGCCGACCAATTGATCATGGTGTCGCCCGGTCCCATCTTCCCACGCGGTAGCACGTAGTTGGCCGCCTTGCGGAAATTACGCACCATCTCTGGTTGTTGGACCGCCTGAGATTCGCGTGAACAGTTGTCGTAATAGTCCTCTACGAACCTGTGAAACTCACCAGTTCCCATACTCGCAAGCATGGCGCGCAAATAGACACGCGCGAAGGCAGGAGCGACCCGCGCTATCCGAAAGTGAGTGCGCTGACGGGTCTGAAGAAAGCGGTAGTCGTCGCCTTCGACGATCGGCAGAAACGGACCGAGCGCCAACGCCTTGTGCACCCGGCGCGGGTGGCGCTGCGCAAAGGCTGCCAAGAACGGGGTGCCGGCCTGCGCTCCTATGGCGACCACTTTATCGATCGAAAGGTGATCGAGGAACGCGGTCAAACGGTCGGCGAAGAGAACCGGAGACTTAGGCCCCTGTTCCTCTCCGCTGGTATCACCATAGAATGGGCGCCATGGTGCAATTATGCGCAGCCCAGCGGCGCGCGCGGCTTCATCAACTTGTGGCGTGACAAGGGGCCCTTCGAGCGCGTGAAAGAACAGCACCGGCAGCCCTTGTGGGTCGCCATGTTCTTCCCAGGCGATCATCCGCCCCTGTTCATCGCAGTACAAATTTCCACATTCGTGTTCGAACTCCTCGTCCTCCTCGACTGGGGGATTGAGCGAGTGGATAAAGCCCGCATAGAGGAGCAAGAGCTGCTCTTTGGAGTTGAGGGAAAGCTTGCGTTGGAGTGCCTTCAACTGATTGCGCGCGGTGCCGACGCTGCGGTTGCGGATCTCGGCGAATTCGCGTGTGGATCCGCCTCTTACCAAGTGTTTGGTCAGGGCCACTTCTGTATCGGTGAGAGCGAAGGCTTTCTGGAAGGCTTCGGCGCTGCGTTCGTCCCAGCGCAGGCGCACCGCTTGCAAAGCGATCACATGTACCCCGCTAAAGGGCACGCGATAGGCGGAAAACCAACGGCCCGCTTCGTCGTTCTCATCGGTAAACAGACGCAAAAAGAGGCGTTCATCACCCACCGCTGCCTTGCGCAATCGGGTCTGATCCGAGCGCATCTGAGCCGGATCGAACAGCCATTCCGGGGCAAAACCCTGTATCTCGATACCGCCCTTTTCAAACACGCGGGGGTTTACGGTGAGCACGCGAAACTGGTTGTCCAAGGCCAAATCGGCCTCAAGCGTCGTCTCAAGGTGTGTCACCATCGAGGAATAGTCGGCTTCGTCCAGCGGATAGACTTTGTCGAAGATCGCTTCGGCGTTGGCGAAATGCATGTCCGCCGCATCGCCGATCCCGCCCAGCTTCTGATCCGCTTCGATCAATTCGTTCAGCAGCGGCACAAAGCTCTGCGGCTCCGCAATTGCGGCGTAAGCCTTGGCCACCACGGCCTGAAGACTGGCGGCTTCCTTGCTCACGGCTTCGGAAATAGGTTCGTTAGTCGGTGGAACGCTGGGCATCGAAGGAGTGAGTTTTCCATCCTGTGTCATGGTTCTTCAAGATCCGGTACGGTTGCGAGCGTTAAAGGCAAACGCCTGAAATGTGAAGAAAAGACCGAGCGCGAAGCCCGACCTTTTCCCTAGGAGTTGATTGTCGTGGCGCGGTGGAGGGGCCGGGTGCACACAGAATTTCCCCGCCCCTCCTTTGCGCTGCACAGCACAATTCTCATTTTACGCAGTATTTGCCCGAGGCTTTGAGTCCGCTGGGGCACGATCCGCTGCGCACTTCGGCGTAGTCGCCTTTGCCACCGACGCAGTAATTGCCGGAGGCTTTAAAGCCGGTCGGGCACGAACCCAGTTTGACGATGGCGACGCTGCTGGAGGATTTGCAGCTGCTGCCGCTTTGCTTGAAGCTCTTCGGGCAGGATCCATCCTTGGCGACGACCGGTCCGCTCTCCTGAGCGAAGGCGGGGCTGATGACATAAGGAGCGGTGCCGAGCGCCAAAGCGGCGCTGAGAGCGGCGATACGAATACGCATAGAGATAACCTTTCAATATTGGATAAGGGGGCGCGGTGTTCGCGGGTCGCAAGCGATCCGCGCCCCCGTCACGCTGGCGGGGGTTTTACGAACCAGCCGGGCCGCGGCGGTACGTGAGCGCCAGCGCGCTTTTGCCGGTGTTCTTGTCGAACAGCTGGCAATAGAAATCGGTGCCCGCTTTATCGGTGTGCAGCGCCTCAAAATTGACCGTTGTGAAGGCGCGTCCGCGCTTCGCCATATACTTGTCGTATGCGCCGGAGCGGTTGGAATTGCTGCCGCTCGCCGTGGGGGAATAGCCTGTCGAGTTTCCTTCATGCAGCATTACGTCTTTGCCCTTGTAGTTGCCGATCTTGGGGCCAAACGTGTGGTCGAGTTGTTCCGAGCCATCATAGGAGACGCACTGAACCTTGTAGGCGTATTTCTGGTATTTCTTCGCGTCGAATTCGACATAAAGAACATCGCCAATACCAAGACCTTCGTAAAGGCAACCGCTTACGGGTTTGACGTCTCGTCGATCGAGGAGGCCCGAGCGCTCCTCGGTGCTCAGCCCTTGCTGGAAGGTGTAGTCGCCAGCGCGTGCAACAAAAGCGTTCCCGATCCCAAGATTGGCGCATTGCGTCATGCTCGCGTATTTCGCCGGCGTCTGGCCGGCGCCGCCGACATGGCCCGGAGCGCGGGCGGTGCAGGGCGAATTGGAGTTGCTGCCGCGGTTGGCGTTGCATTTGGAGCCGTCGGCTGATGCGCCAACGCCTACGCGCCGCGTGCTGACCCGGCCGGCGCGTCCATTGACTACGGCATCAACGGTGTCGACCGTTTCCGCCGCGTCGTCGGCTGCCTTTTTAGCTTTCTTGGCTTTCTTCTTAAGTTTGTCGAACGGGCCAGCCGCTTCGGCTTCGGCCGCGCCCAGCGCACCTGAGGTGATGGCGCCCGTCGCGAGAGCGGTGCAGGCGAGAGCGGTAAGGAGAGATTTCATAGTCTTGCGATCCTCTTAAGCGTGGCGAGCGTGACCCCATGTCGCGTCCGCCGTGGATGAGGGCTCGCTAAACGGCGTGTGGATTCGCCTGAATGTCCCATGTGGTACAAAGCGCGCTCTGGGCGCGATTATTCGCACCGAAACGGTGTCGAATTGGGCGGTTCGGTGAGATTGCGGTCGCGACGCCTAGGGCGTGTTCGCTCGCAAGCGCTCGATCTCTTTGAGGAAAGGTTCTTGCTGATCAGCGGGCAGGAAGGATCCGCTGAATCCATTCGAGGCAAGCTGAGCCAACTGATCAATCGAAAGGTCCAGAGCTTCGGCGACCGCTACGAAATTGTCGCTGATATAGCCGCCGAAATAAGACGGATCATCGGAGTTGATCGTCGCGCGCAGTCCGCTTTCGAGCATGGTGCGAACCGGGCTTTGGCTGATATCGTCGATCACGCAGAGCTTCAGATTGGAGAGTGGGCATACGGTGAGCGTAAGACCATCTTTCGCGATCCGCTCGACCAAGGCGGCGTCCTCGAGCGCGCGATTGCCGTGGTCGATGCGATCGATCTTGAGCGTGTCGAGCGCCTGCCAGACATACTCGGGAGGTCCTTCCTCCCCGGCGTGGGCGACCAGTTTGAGGCCAAGCGAGCGACACTTCTCAAAGACCTTGGCAAATTTCTCCGGCGGATGGCCCACTTCCGAGGAATCAAGCCCGACCCCGTCAATGCGGTCGAGCCACGGGGTCGCCTGTTCCAAGGTCTCGAACGCGTCTTCTTCGGACAGATGGCGCAGGAAGCACATGATGAGCCTGTAGCTAATACCCAGCCGTTCGTGCCCTTCGTCGAGCGCGCGCAGGATGCCGGTAACGACCGTGTCGAAGGCAACGCCGCGCTCGGTGTGGCCCTGCGGATCAAAGAATATCTCGACATGCCGGACATTGTCGCGGTGAACCCGTTCGAGATAGGCGAGCGTGAGCTCGTAGAAATCGACCTCTTCCACCAAGGCCTGCATCCCGAGATAATAGAGGTCGAGAAACTCCTGAAGATTGGAAAACTGATAGGCCTGCGCGACCTCATCCACGCTGGCGTAGGGAAGGGTGACGCCGTTCCGCTTTGCCAGGGCGAACATCATTTCCGGTTCGAGCGACCCCTCAATATGCAGATGCAGTTCGGCTTTGGGCAGGGCGGCGATGAACGCGTTGCGCTGAGGCTTGGTGGTTGCGGGCATCACCGCTTTCCTTTCATTTTGAGGATTTCTTGCGCGCTTGGCTTGTTCACGGCGATCTCTTTGTCGGTTAGACCATCAAGTTCGTGCGGGAAGACCAGCCATTCCTCGGTCTTGTGAACATAAAAGTCGGGCGTCAGCGCAGTCTGGTTCTTGAGCGGCTTGTAGAACACGGTCGCGATCTTGATCGTTTCAGGCGTGTTACGCCGACACCGTGCGCGTAATTCACGGATGAAAGCTTCGACCGATTTTCCGGTGTCGAACACGTCGTCGACGATCAGAAGCGAGTCTTCCGCGTTCAACGTGTCGATCAGATAGCCCAGCGCGTAGACTTTGACCTGGCGCGCTTGTTTCCCAATGCCGGTGTAGGAGGAGGTGCGGATCGCGATGTGATCGCAGTCGATGC
The DNA here is from genome assembly GCA_039033755.1 of Pseudomonadota bacterium. Taxonomy (GTDB): domain Bacteria; phylum Pseudomonadota; class Alphaproteobacteria; order Sphingomonadales; family Sphingomonadaceae; genus Erythrobacter. The sequence continues at coordinate 45,433 of JBCCBZ010000024.1, forward strand.
CGCGCGCTTCGAGCAATTCCTGCACGGCGATCCCGATGGGCGCACCCCCACGCCAGATCCCAACCATATGTGTAGGGACGAAACCGGATTCGATGATCTGATTGGCCAGCGTGAAAGAGAGCTCCAACAGCTCGTTGGCGTCCAGATACCGTTTTTCCTCCAACGCGCGCCTCCTGATTGCCCCATAGCCAAAGAGACCTATGCGACAACGCGCGGCGCTTTCAAAACGATCTTTGCGATGGCGCGAGCTTGTTAGCTGTCGCGGACCTTTTCGAGGAAGGCCTGCATCTGCGCTTTCAGGGTGGAGGCCTGCTGGTCGAGCTCATTCGCGCTGGTCAAAACCTGCCCGGCGGCCGCGCCCGTTGACAGGGAAAGCTCGCGAACGTCATCGATATGTTCGGCAACCTTCTGCGTGCCATTGGCCGCCAGATCGATGCTGCGCGCCAAATCCTGTCCAGCGACCGATTGCTGATCGACGGCGCAGGCGATTGAGACAGCGGTGCTTTCGAGTTCCTTCACCTGGTTCGCGATGGAACGCAGAGCCGACACGCTCGCACCAGTTGTATCCTGCATGGTGCGGATCTGTTCGGCGACCTTTTCCGTCGCGCGGCTGGTCTGCATCGCCAGTTCCTTCACTTCGCTGGCGACGACCGCAAACCCACGCCCCGCCTCGCCGCCGCGCGCGGCTTCGATGGAGGCGTTTAGGGCGAGAAGGTTGGTGCGCTGCGCGATAGTCTGGATCAGTTCGACAACTTGTCCCACCTCATCCGCTGACGCCGAAAGCGCTGAGATCGTGGTGTCGGCTTCGCTAGTCGCATCGGTAGCGAGACGGGCCAATTCGCTGGAAGACGACGCTTGGCGGCTGATCTCGCCAATCGACAGGGCGAACTCGTCACTGGCCGCAGCGGCCGATGTCGCGCCAGCGTTGGCCTCTGACATGCTGTCTGTGAGTTCGCCCGTGCGCCCCGCCGCTGTTTCAGCGGTTTCCGCCATGCGCGTTGCGGTGGTGTGCAACTCACTCGAAGCGGATGCCACTTTGCCGACAACTTCGCCAACAGTGCGTTCGAAACTGCTGGCGACATTGGCGATCAGAGCAACCCGGCGTTCCTCGGCCTCTTCGCGTTCGCGTTCGCGTTCGCGTTGTTCGCGGATTTCTTTTTCCGCTTGCTCAGAACGCTCACGCGCCCAGGTTTCAAGCTGATTGTTCGCGCGCTTGAACATCGTCAAGGCGCGGATCATTTCGCCGACCTCATCCTTGCGATCGCGTCCGCTGATCTCAAAATTGCCGTCGCCATTGGCCAGGCGCGTCATACCGTTGGTGATTTCGCCGATCTTGCTCACCAGATCGCGCGACAAGATGCCAAAGCCCGAGAAAAGCACGACACCAGTCAGGCCCGCCAACACCGCGACGATGGTTAGTATCGACAGGAAGTCGTTAGTGCCTTCAGAGCGGATGATATTGGTGTGCGCCTTCAACTCGCCTTCCAGGCTTAAGGCGCCCGCCATTAATGCGTCGCCTTCTACCGCGATTTGATCAGTCAGACCGTCGGCACGGGTCGTGCGTCCGTTGGCTTGAAGCTCGGCCGCCATCCGCTCGAACGTCGCCGTGTATCTGGATAGATCTTGCCGTAACCGGTCCACTTGCGGCGTAAATTGCGACGCTTGGGAGGAAAGGGCCGTGTGAACGCTGTCTAGATGCGATTGAGCCTCTTGGATGTGCGTTGCGCGTTCGCTCAGCGCGGCGGGTTGGCGTTCGAACAAAAAGAGAGCGGTCTGATAGCGGGTTTCCCCAAAAGCCGCGCGAAACTCGCTGGTTTCCGCCATCGCCCGCTCAAGCGTGGATGTGCTGTGATACCGGTTCCAGATATCGTACATCCCAACGCCAAGCACGAGCAGCATAGCCGTGCCGAAAACCGTGAAGGTTGCGAAAATGGTGTTAACTTTGGAGGCAAGCCGCTGATTGCGAAACCATGCAAGTCCCCCGTCCAGCTTCGATGACCCACTCGATGGGATCGGACGCGCCTCAACCAAACCGTCAAAGTTGCCGAAATCTTGCTCAGCCGTTGCGGCTGGAACGGAGTGTTCCTCGCGTTCCGACTGCACCTTCGTCATTTCCATGATTACGCCCCCAAACTCTCAAATCTGGAGGCCAAGATGTGAAGGAAAATCGTTAATATCGCCTTTCGGAACCGCCCTTAGGCCTTTGGAAGGCGATGGGTCAGGATTGTCGAACCTTTGCGAGGAAGGCGTTGACCTGCTCCCTAAGCACCGTCGATTGCCCTTCGAGGGTGGTCGCGCTGGACAGCACTTGGCTGGCCGCAGATCCGGTGTTGAGCGACAGGTCGCGTACATCGGCAATATGCGTCGAGACTTGCTCCGTGCCGCGTGCCGCGAGGTCGATGCTTCGCGCCAGATCTTGGCCCGCGACCGATTGCTGGTCCACCGCACTGGCGATGGAAACCGCCGTGCTTTCCAATTCCTGGATCTGATCAGCGATGGAGCGCAAGGCGTTAACGCTGGCGCCGGTCGTGTCTTGCATCGCGCGGATCTGTTCCGCGACCTGCTCTGTGGCCCGGCTCGTTTGCATGGCGAGTTCTTTGACTTCGCTGGCGACGACCGCAAAGCCACGACCGGCCTCTCCGCCGCGCGCGGCCTCAATCGAGGCGTTGAGAGCCAGCAGGTTCGTGCGTTGGGCAATGGTCTGGATCAGCTCGACAATCTGACCGACCTGCTGCGCGCTGTCTGACAGGGCCGAGATAGTTGTGTCCGCATCGTTGGCCGAGACGGTCGCTTTACGCGCCAGTTCAGCGGATGAGGCGGCCTGACGGCTTATCTCGCCGATCGACATGGCAAATTCATCGCTTGCCGCCGCCGCTGCCGTGGCGCCGGAATTGGCGTCCGTCATTGAGGCGCTGACATCTTTGACGCGTTGGCTCGATTCCTCAGCGGTCTGGGCCATCATGCGCGAAGTCGTCTGGAGTTGCGAGGAGGCTTCGGCCACGCCGGTGACCACTTCGCCAACGGTGCGTTCAAATTGGTCCGCGACATCTCGCAGGGCGCGATCGCGCTCAAATCGCATTTCTTCTTGTTCTTGTTGCAGTTTCGCCTGGGCTTCAAGTTCGGCCTTGGCCTTGTTTGTCCGTTCCCGGCTCAGACGCTCAAGCTGCACAGCGGCACGTTGAAAAACATACATGGCGTTCGCCATGGCGCCGATCTCATCCTTGCGGTTTTCACCAGTGATTTCGATGTCGCGCTCTCCACGAGCGAGGCGCGACATCTGGTGGGCTTGCGCTTCGATCGTCTGTCCGACTTGCTTGTAAAAGTAAAGCTGGGTGCAGATCGCCGTCGCGCACAAGAGCGCAAAAAGCGCTCCCCAGATGGTCAATAATGACCAAATCAAGTCGCCAATCGATTCTGATAGGTCTGCAACTTGAGTGGAAAAATGCTCTGTAATCCTTTCGGCTTGCAAACTGGCTTCTTCCATTTGAACGCTGGAGCCAGCGGTGTCGTCCGCTGTCAGGGAACCGAGCCAATTCGGAGCCTGCATCGTGGTGCGTAAAGAGAGAACCGATTGCTTCAGCTCGGCAATTTCCTTCGATATCGCCGGATCTGAAACGTCCGAGTTGGTCTGCAGGGTCGCCAGTTGATCGCTGGCCTTGGTCAGGCTCGCAATGGCGGCGTTTCGCCAGGCCTGCTTGCCATAGTCAGCCGCCACTTGGGATTGCAGCATGGCCGTATCCACGTCAGCGGCAGCGCCCTGCGCCACCAGCAGGTGCGAGCGCGCCTCGTTAATGGCCGAATTGCGATCGTAAATGTCGGAAAGGCCGAAAATAATGACCGCAGCGGCTATCAGAGCGACAAGCAGGTTCCCGCCGAAAAAGACGATGATCTTGCGACCAATCGACATTTTGGCAACCCAGTCGAAGAAGCCCGATGGGGCTTCATTCGTGGCAGCGGAATACGTCTCGCCCCTTTCGGTTGTCCGTTCCGCTTCGATGTTAAAAGCAAGCTCTTGCAAGGCGCTCATGCCGCCTGTTCCCCTGTTTGACCCGCTCAACTCGCGGCGTTTGTTGTTTTTACGGATCGATCGCCTTCTTCCGCTTGGTCGCTGTTGACTGCGATCTGATTCCGGTAAAGTTCGTCGATGTCTGTGTGCGGCAAGGCTTTGTAGTAGAGCCAGCCCTGTAACTGGTCCGCGCCGGCAACGCGCACCATGTCGGCTTGTTCAGGCGTTTCCACCCCTTCCGCGGTGACGCTCATTTTCAAGGCCCGCGCCATGGCAATGCTGGAAAGCATCATCGCTCGGCTGCCATCGTCTTCGCCCGCTTGGACCACCAAGCTGCGATCCAGCTTCAGCTTTTCGAAGCGGAATTGGCGCAGGAACCCGATCGAGGCGTACCCCGTACCAAAGTCGTCGAGCGAGATGTTCACCCCAAAGCTGCGGATCACATCCAGGCTGCGTTCGGCGACAACGGGATCCAGAACAAGGCACGTTTCGGTGATCTCGAGCTCCAGGCGCTCGGGTGAAAAGCCTGTCTCTTCCAACAATTCGCCAAGTTTGATGGGGAATTCCGGATTGCGCAGTTGCGCGGCAGAAATGTTGACCGAAAGGGTGATGTCCCCCCAATCGGCGGCGTCGTTCATCGCGCGGCGCAACACCCATAGCCCGATTGGGTTGATGAGCCCAGAATCCTCAGCGACCGGGATAAACACAGCTGGGCTGATGGCGTCCCCATTGGGTCGTTTCCAACGCAGCAAGGCTTCAACGGCAACGATATCGCCGTTCTTGGCGTCGACCAGCGGTTGGTACGCCAGATCAAACTGACGGTTCACGATTGCCGCGCGCAGTTCTTCTTCGATCTCGCGGACCGCTTCGCGGCGTTGATCAAAGGTATCACTGAACCAGGTGCAGCGCATTTTGCCGCCCCGCTTCGACATATACATCGCCGCATCGCTGCGACGGAGCATTTCGGAAGAGGGCAGACGGTTGCTTGCATCACAGCGGGCCAGCCCAATGCTGGCGCCCACTTGGATGTGCCGTTCATCGACGCGGATGGGGTTCGCCAGCCGTTCGAGCAAACCGCGACAAATCCCTTCCAAGATGGTCCCGGCAACTGGCCCGCTTTTCACAATTGCGAACTCGTCCCCGCCCAAACGATAACAGATCGCTTCGTTGTCGCAGGATTCTCGCAGCATCTTCGCGCAAGCCTGGATCAACCGGTCGCCGATGGCGTGACCGAAGTGATCGTTGACCTGCTTGAAGCTGTCGAGGTCGATCAACGCGATAGCCACTTCGTGCGGCCCGTGCGCCAGTTCCTCTACATCGGCGTGCAGCGACCGGCGATTGGGAAGCTGGCTTAGCTGATCGGTTGTGCCGTAGGATTCCAACTCGCGAACATTGGCGAAACCGCTCTTTGCGAGGAAAAACAAGGTGGCGGCGTAGATCAACACGCTTGAGACAAGCAGCGGGGCGGGGGAGAGAACTTCGATTTGATCGCTGGCGATAACCACCATGCTGATCAGAGCGAAAACAAAAGTGACGATGACAAGCGGCACGCCGATCATACCGACCGGCGTTAGGCGCATTGGTTTGCCAACTTCACTCACTTGGTGGATCCCCAAATCGCCATTCTATATCTTGGTCGCTTACCCCAACGCGCTGGCAAGCGTGCTAAAGAAGATTGGCTAATGAAGGGTAAAACTCGGCCACAAAACGCGCGAAGCCAGCCAGCTCAGTTCGAAGTCTGTCCTAGCCCGCTAGCGCGCCAGAACACGCGGTCTCGCAGGGTGGGTCTCGTCCATTACCGGCAATTGATAGAGGCTTACACGGTCGGGGCAGGGCGAGAACGCGTCGGTTTGCCCAACCACCGTTTCCCCCGCTCCAAGCATGAGATAGCCGCCTGGGTTCATGGCGCTCGCCAATCGAGTAAACGCTTTCTCGCGCGTGGCTGGATCAAAATAAAGAAGCACATTGCGACACAAAATGAGATCGAAGCGCGCCCGCGCGGGCGGATCAAGAAGGACGTTATGTCTTTCAAAACGGACAGTTTTGCGAGTCTGATCCTTGATTCGCCATCCCGTTGGCGTTTCATCGAAATGGCGCAGCATTTCAATCACGCCCAGACCGCGCTGGACTTCGAACTGACTGTATAATCCCGTTCGCGCCGCCTTGATCACGCGTTCGGAGATATCGGTGCCAAGAATGTCGATCGACCATCCATGCCAGCGTTCGGCGTTGTCGGCGAACAGCATCGCGATGCTGTGCACCTCTTGCCCAGTCGAACACCCCGCACACCAAATCGACAGTCGACGTGTGTCGGCGCGTTTTCTGGCAAGGTCCGGCAAAACCGTTTCGGGCAGTTGGTCAAACGTGGGCTTATCGCGGAAGAAATAGGTTTCGTTGTTTAGAAGCGCTTCCACGACTTGCTGCGTCAAAATGCGCCGGTCGGAGTGAGACTTTTGTCCTTCCAACAGACAGACCAATTGATCGACATTGCTGATCCCGCGTTCGCGAAAGAGCCCAGCCAGGGCCGTGCTGACTCGCCATCGTCGGCTTTCTGTCAGGTGCTGGCCCGTGTGTTCTGCAAGGAGATCGGCGATTATCTGATGGGAGACGTGATGCGCGTCCATGGTCGATGGTCGTCTCAACCCGGCTCGGATGCCGACGGCCTTATCACAGCTGACATAAGGCTGTTGCCGATGTCTTCTGGGGAGGCAACCAAGCTGGCAAGACCCGCTTTTGCAACCGCGCCGGGCATCCCCCAGACAGCGCTTGTCTCAGCGTCTTGTGCGATGAGCGTTCCGCCCGCCTCGACCAGCGCCTTTGCGCCCTCAAGACCATCTCGCCCCATTCCGGACAGGATAATACCCAGCACCCGGTCTTCGCAGGCTTCGGCGAGGCTGGCGAACATCGGGTCGACTGACGGCAGACATCCACTTGGCGCGGCCTCGGCCGAAGTGCGGGTCACCAAGCGGTCGCCGCGGCGGCGGACGGTCATATGACCGTGTCCGGTGGCAATGGCGACCTCGCCCCGGCGAATTTCGGTGCCGTCATCCGCGATCACCGCGGGCCTGGCGCAGGCCATTTCAACCTGCCGGGCGAAAACCGGGATAAACGAAGAAGGAAGGTGCTGCGTGATCAGGATTGGCGTATCAAAATCAGGCGTCAAACGCCGCAGCATGATGTTGAGCGCGTGAATACCACCGGTCGAGGCGCCGATCGCTATCACTTCGGGCGCTTTGGTCAGTTTGAGGATGCCTGCCGCTGTTTTCGCGACCGACGCGCTGCGGCGGACTTCAGACTGGGCGTCGAGCTCCTCGCCGCTGTCCTCCGAGTTTGTCAGCCCTTCGCCCAGAGCGCGAATTTTGCCCAGCAATTGCGAACGATAGTCTTCGTTGAAACCGCCGGGCCGCGGTTTGAGCATCGTGTCGGCGGCTCCCATGGAAAGCGCTGAGACCGTATGCTCCGCTCCATCCTGAGTCAGCGACGAGACGACCAGAACCTGGCCACCCGCCGTGCCTTTCAGCAATTCCGGCAAAGCTTCGAGCCCGCCCATTCCGGGCATTTCCAGGTCGAGGAGAATGACATCGACGGCCGACGTGTCGAGCTGCGCAATGGCGCGCTCGGCGCTGCTTGCTGTCGCGACGACTTCCATCGCGGGATCGCTTTCGACCATGCGCTTGAAGATGGTGCGCACCGTCAGCGAATCATCCACGATCATCACGCGCACTTTGGCGTGTCGCTCGCTCTCCTTCCCGCTGGTGCGGTTTCGGATGACCGGTTTGGCGGTCGACAAAGGCAGCGGAGCGCTCACGCGAAGCCCACCAATTGCAGTTTGATCTGCAGGGTTTCGTGATCGAATGGTTTCATGACGTATTCGTCGGCACCGGCCGAAATCGCTTCGCGGATATGAGCCACATCGTTTTCCGTCGTGCAGAATACCACTTTGGGTTTGTCACCGTCGGGGCGTTTGCGCAGTTGGATGATGAACTCAATCCCGGTCATCACCGGCATATTCCAGTCGAGCAGCACCACATCCGGCATTCCTGTCTCGCAGGCTTCAAGGCCTTTCTGACCGTTTTCGGCCTCTTCAACCGAAAAACCCAAAGTCTCGAGAATGTGCCGTGAGACTTTGCGGATCACGCGCGAGTCATCAACAATGAGGCAGGTTTTCATGAAGCACCTTTATTCGTGACCTGCGAAACCTAGAGGTCAGCGGTAACTATTGGATTAAGCCGCCGCTCCCAGAGTGGCAGGGCCAGCGATCAGAGCGGAAAGGTCAATCAGAAGAGCCGGGCCGATGGCCGTTTCGACCATTCCAGTCGCCACACAGCTCCATTCCGGGCCAAAGCCTCCGGGGACACTTTCGGGCGTGGATTGGCCTGTGGCGATGTCCTCGATCGCGTCGACCATCAAGGCGTAGGAATGTCCGCCTACGTTGATGACAGCGGCGCGGTGATCCGTTGCCCATGCGATTTCTTTGAATCCAATGGCAAGGCGGCAATCGATGACCGTCAGCGCCTGACTGCGCAAAGCGGTGATACCGGCGATAAAGTCAGGGCTGCGGGGAACGGGAGTGATGGCGCCCAGTTCGATGACCGACTTCACATCGCCCGCGTGCAGTGCGCAGCGACGTCCGGCAATCTGAGCCATTACGAGAAGATCGCTCACGCCGCTTCTCCCTTGCTTTCGGTGTTTTGACTTGCAGCGCTGGCAGGTGCCCCCTCGCGCGCCTCGCGCAGGGCCTTCATCAGGGCCTCGCGGTCGTAGCGGTAGATGGTGCCGCTTTCCTTGGAGCCATCGGGCTGATCGCGAAGACGGATGACCGGCCCCGTAATGTCCCAATCCAGCGCCTTGGCCGATTCAAACTCGTCGTCGAACCAGATCGACAGAACTCCGTCATCCGCTTGGCTCTCAGGCGGCACAATCTCGTAGCCAGCTTCGGTCACCAGCGGCGACAGGATCGTGCGCGCCCAATCACCTTCGGGCAGTCGGCACAGCGGACGAGCGAGCGATTTAGGCGCTTCGCCGTGGCGCGCGAAAATCTGATGCCCATCAATCAAAGAGACGGTCTTGTCGCCGACCAGCGTGATTGCCTCGATCATGGGATCATCGGACACCGGTTTGAGCTCGTTGGCCAAAGCCATCGCATCGTCGACTTCGCGCACGGCGTACAGCAATTCACTGTTGCCATCGGTCAGACGCAGGAGCCGGACCTTGGGCGCGGGAAGCGGGCCACTTGGCAAACCGATCAGCGGCAGGATCAACCCATCGATCACAACGCGCGGCGTCGGTCCCGAGAGGTCGATCGCATCGGCTGGGGTCGTTTCGATCCGCTGAACCAGTTCAAGGCGCACCGCGCGGCGATTGCCTGCGAAATCCGTAAACAGCATGGCGCGCAGCGAAGCGGCATCGGCCAGCGCCTCTGCATCTTCCTCCACTGTCTTGGATGAGAAGCGGGTTTCAGAGACCAAACCGGCGCTCAACGCGATCTGCGGCAGATCAAGCACAAGTATTGGCTGGCCGTCATCCAGCAAGGTTGAACCGCCATACAAGTTGGTGTCCATGATCGCGCGGGGCAGGGGTTTCACCACCAGATCGCTGATCGCGTGGATACGGTCCACTTCCAGTGCGAAAATGTCTGAGCTGGCAAGCCGCACAAGCACCATGGTCTTCTCGCTTTCGCTTGTGTCCGAAGCGACGCCAAGGACTTGCGAGAGCTCCAGGCACGGCGTGCGCACGCCGCGAAAATCGATGAGCTGGGTTTCGCCTACCTTGGTCAACGCGGCCGCGTCGCCGGACACGCTGATCACTTCCTCAACATAGCTTTGCGGTATGGCAAAACGCTGCGTCCCTACCTCGAGAGTGAGGCCGGAAATGATCGCAAGGGTCAGCGGTATCTGAAGGTAAAACAGCGTGCCGGTGCCTACAGTGCTGGTGACACGGATCGATCCCCCGACCCGTTCAAGATTCTCTCGAACGACATCAAGGCCGACCCCGCGACCGGATACGGCGCTGACCTCCGCTGCAGTTGAAAAGCCGGGTTCAAAGATCAGTTGCAGGATCTTTTCGCGATCAAAGCTCTCGCTTTCCGCCTGCGTGATAAGTCCTGTGGCAACGGCCTTGGCGGCGATCACCTTTTCATCAACCCCGCGACCGTCATCGGTGATGACAATAGATATCTTGTTGCCCGACTGGCGCGCGGTGATCGAAAGGGTGCCCGTTTCGCGCTTGCCCTGAGCCAAGCGATCGTGAGGGGTTTCAATGCCGTGATCGATCGCGTTGCGAATGATGTGGGTGAGTGGATCGCGCACCATCTCGATCATTTCACGGTCGAGTTCGACATCGCCCCCTTCCAGGTCCACAAGCACTTGTTTGCCCAGTTCAGCGGACAGATCGCGCACCAGTCGTGGCACAGCGCCAAACAGCGTCTCTATCCGTTGCATGCGCATTCGCGTGATCGCATCGCGCACGTCGGACAGGATGCTGGTGAGGCGTTCAAACGGGCCATCGATGGTCGGCTGGTTGCCCGCCTGACGCAAGCGATGCGCCAGATCGTTCCGGGCCAGAACCATGTCCGAAACGCCGCTCATGACGCGGTCAAGAAGATCGACAGGAAGACGGATGGTGCGCTGAGCCTGAATCGGGGAAGTCGCCGCTTGCGCACCCTCGGTCGCCTCGCTTTCGCTTGTTTGGGAGGGTATCGGGATCGTTGGCACATCGCCGGTTATCGCGCCGTCTTCGAGCGATGCGATTAGACTGCTGTCGTCGCCTTCCGGGCATTCGCCGGTGCCCTCTATCGTGTTGACCAATTCGACAATCCGGTCGATCACGCCCAGCACCGCTGTTACCAGAGCGCCGTCGGGATCGCGGCGTCCGGCGCGCACATCGGCGAGCGTATCTTCCGCCGCGTGGCTGAGATTGGCGAGGCGCGGAAAGTCAAAGAAACCGCAATTGCCCTTAACCGTGTGAACAAAGCGGAAGATGGCATCGATGCGCGTGCCATCAGCAGGATTGGCTTCCCAAGCGATAATCTCGCCTTCGCTGGCCTCCAGCATCTCGCGTGTCTCGGCGACGAAATCCGCCAGCAGATCGTCCATGGTGCGCTCACGTCCCCTAGATTCTCAATTCGAGAAGGTTAGGGCGCGTGTATGCCGCGTGATGGTTAATGAAGGCCTACCAGGCGGCTGCAAAACCGGCTCAGGACCGGCTCAAGACGCGGGCGCCGCTGAAGGCTTCATTGCTCGGTTCAGGACCCACCAAACCAACGCAACACCGGTCACCGCGCCAAACACATTGGCCGCGAGTTCCGCCGCGTAGATGGCGGATGAGCCCCACTCCTGATCAAGCAGCAGCGCAAAGGGCAGCATGACAAGAAAAACGCGCAGAATCGATTGGGTAAGAGCAAAGGAAGCCCGATCGACCGCGTTCAGAATGCCGTTCGCGACGATCAACAGACCAAAGCCTGCATAACCCCAAGCAGCAATCCGCATGTAAAGTGCGAACTCCTTGATGACCGCTGGGTCTTCGGTGAACAGGGTCGCAAACCATTCGCCCGCGGCAAACAGCAGGATCGCCATGCCAAAGCCCCAAACAAGGCAAAAGCCGCCCGCCCAAATGGCCGCTTCGCGCGCCCGTCCAAATTCACGCGCGCCCCAGTTTTGGCCCACGATTGCACCGATCGAGCCGGACAAGGCGAGCAACGGAACAGTGGCAAAGCTCTGCAGCCGCCCCGCCGCGCCAAAACCGGCGACCGCATCTTGACCTTGAGACGCGATCAGCGCGGTCAGAATGGACAATCCGATGGGATTAATGGCGTTAGAAAAGGCGGCAGGCCCGCCGACGCGTAGAATAGACACGGCCGGGTCCACCAAGCTGCCCTTGCGCAACAATCCGAAGTCGAGCGGAATGCTCGCCTGCCGCACCATGATGACGCCAAACACAACGCCTACGCCCCAGCCAATCATGGTTGCGTAGGCCGCGCCCACAATGCCAAGGCCTTCGAAGCCAAACGCGCCGGTGATCAGGATCGGGTCGAGGATCCAATTCGCCGCGGCGTAGGCAATGTTGATCAGGCTTGATCGCCTCGCTTCGCCCTGGGCGCGCAGCACGCCGCTTAACCCCATGATCCCGATCTGGAGCGGAAAGCCCAACGCAAAGGGGGCCATGTAAAGCTTGATCAAAGGCAGCACGTCATCGGGCGCGTTCATCAATCCGAAGATTGGATCGATCAACGCGTAGAGGGTGACCCCGATGGTCAATCCGATAACGATCGCGAACACCATCCCGAAATTGGCGCGCCGGGCAGCCTTTTCGGTGTCGCCTTCGCCCAGCGCCCGGCTGACCATGGAATTGATGCCCACCATCACGCCAACGCCCAAGGAACCCAAAGCAATGGTTATCGGGAAAATGAAGGAGATCGCCGCCAGCGCGTCGCCCCCCAATTTGCCGATAAAATACGCGTCGATCAGTCCGATCGACATGATCGCCGCCACACCGATAATTCCCGGGATCGTTTGGCTGATAAGATGCCCGGTAATGGGCCCCGTAGTCAGACGCGCAATCTGCGGTGTCGGTTCATCCGAGGTGGAGGGTGTCTCGGGATCGTGTGCGGGGGATTTCGCGGTCATGAAGCGGCGCGCCTAGCTGCGTATGGGGTTGGGCGCAAAACAAATAACCTTGGCAAGAGAACAGCGCTGGTTTCCCGCCTTTTGCAGGAATAGTGAGGCAACGTATCGCAACCCCCACCTGTTCCGGCGCGCCGGTGCCACAGAACATCTTGCCGCTCATACGCCTCTCATGCGATAGAATACGCAAAGAACAGCTTGAAAGAGGATCGTCACCATGGCCACGCAACTCAAACCCAGCATCGAATGCAGCCCTGAAGAATGGCAGGCCCGTCTGGATCTCGCCGCGTGCTATCGCATCTTTGACCACTTGGGCTGGTCGGAATCGATCTATAACCACATCTCTTTGAAGGTACCGGGGGAAGAAGACACGTTCCTCATCAATCCGTTTGGCCTTCTCTATGATGAGGTGACCGCCTCCAACCTTGTGAAGATCGATGTCGAAGGCAACAATGTCGGCCCGTCGCAATATATGGTGAACAAGGCGGGCTTTACCCAGCATGCCTATTTTCACAAACATCTGGGCGAGCGCGCGGATGCGATTTGTCACGTCCACACAACGGCGACGATGGCGGTGTGCAGCCACGAAGACGGCTTGATGCCAACCAACTTTTACGCCTGCAATTTCCAAGATCAGATCGGCTATCACGACTTTGAAGGCGTGACGGTGCGCGAGGAAGAGGGCGAGCGTCTGGTCGAAAACCTCGGCGATCACACGATCCTGATGCTGCGCAACCACGGCCCGGTCGTGATGGACAAGAGCATCCAGGGCATGTTCGTCAAAATGTGGGCGCTGCAACGCGCCTGCGAGATTCAGGTCGCGACCGTCGGCATGGGCAAGCCCAATGTTGTGCCGCAAGAAGTGGTCGACGTGCACCAGCGCGATCTTTCGGTGATGCAAAGCCAGGGCGGCTCGGGCGTGTTCGATTTCGAAGCGTGGAAGCGCCGCGTGTCGAAGATCGACGACAGCTGGCGGACCTAATCTCTACCTGTTGAGGCGACGGCCATGTCGCGCATGACCATTAATGGCAACCCGGTCGAGTTTGATCTCGATCCGCGTATGCCGCTGCTTTACGCGCTGCGCGAGGCGGCGAACCTCACCGGCACCAAAAGCGGCGGCGGGCAGGAAAACTGCGTGTGTGGCGTGTGCATGGTACTGATTGACGGCGTCGCGCTGCGGTCGTGCCGGATCACGCTGGCAGAGGCCGAGGGCCGCGTCATCACCACAATCGAGGGCGTGTCGGGCGATCGTTCGCATCCCATGCAGCAGGCTATGGTCGCGGAACAGGCGATCCAGAGCGGCTATTCCACGCCCGCCCAGGTGATTTGCGGCGCGGCCCTGCTCGAACGAAACGCCAATCCCACCGACGAAGAAATCGTCGAGGCGCTGGGCGCGGTCTATTGCCGCGATGGGACTTATCCGCGCATCGCCCGCGCGGTAAAACGCGCCAGCCGCATCATGCGTCGTCAGGAAAGCGCCAGCGCCGCGCCGGCTCCGGGAATCAGCGCCGCCGATGCGGCGGCGGCTGTACCCGCGCTAAGAGCGCCGGACGAAACAAGGCCGGACGAAGCCAGCTCAGGCGAGGACGCATCCTCGCCCGAGCCATAGCCGCGATCAGAACCGTCCCGTCAGCGCCAGACGCGCGTTGAACGGTTGACCCACGGTTGCCTGATGCGTCGCGTGGCTGTTGGGGAAGTAGGTCGTATCGGTCAGGTTCTCGAGGTTCAGCTGAACCCGGAAATTGTCCGACACATCCCACCACGCCGCCGCGTCAAAGCGGGTGTAATCTGGCAGGATCGCGGTGTTTCCGTTATTAATGAAGCTGGAGCCCTGATGGGTGAAGCCGATGCCTAAGCCCACCGTTTCGCTCGCTTGGAAGTTGTTCCATAGGCTCACCATGTTTTCCGGCAATTCACGCAGGCTCAGACCCGTGCCGTTGCCAAACGCGTCCACCTGTTCGCCATCGAGATAGGAATAGCCCGCCTGAATGGTCCAGAAATCGGTGATCGACCCGTTCAACTGCACCTCAAACCCGCGGATTGTGCTGTCGATGATATCGAGCGTCGCGGGATCGTTGTCGTTGGGCTGGGGCGAGCTTTGCTCTATTTCGAACACTGCGGCCGTCAGGCTGAGACCGGTTTCAAAGTCGAACTTCACGCCTGCTTCGAGATTGGTGAAGGTGTTGGGATCGAGCGCGTTGTTCGCGCCGTTGATGTTGGCGAACTGCTCCCCCGAACGCGGCAGAAAGCTTTCCGAATAGCTGCCGTAGATCGAGATATTGTCCGCAGGTTTGAAGATCAAACCAGCGCGCGGGCTGATCTCTTCGTCCTTGCGGCTGCGCAGGTCGTTCGCGGGGACGTTGAGGACTTCGATATCGAAGCTGTCAAACCGCGCACCCAGCACCACGTTGAGCCAATCGGTCAGCTTGATCTCGTCTTGAATATAGGCCGAGATCACATCGATGGTGACGCGCGTGTCGTCATTCAGATCGACGGTGAAGTCGTTGGTCGTCGGCTGGCCCGCTGCGTTCACACCCACATTGTTGCTCAGCTGGATCGGGCGAACCGCCAGGAACGTCTCACGGTCGTCTTGTGAGCTTGAGAAGAACGAGTTGAAGCGGAATTGATCGGACGAGGTGTTGATATATTCGCCACCGACAATGATCGTGTGGCCAACGCTGCCGGTCTCAAATTCGCCGATCAAGTTGCCCGACAAGATCAGGTTCTGACGCTGGGTGTCGTCGATGTATCCGTCAAGCTCGACGATGTTGGTCGCCTCGTCATAACCGGTGTTGAAAAAGTTTGAGTAGACCTTGTCATAATCGCCATAGAACGCGGCGAAGTTGCCTTTGAGGCCCTCGCTAAACTCGTGGCTCACATTGGCGCGCAGAAGGTGCGCTTCCAATTCGGTGAAATTGACGAATTCATCGCCAAAGGTGATCTCGGTCAGCGCTTCGACCGGGCGACCGTCTGCGCCGGTCGGAATGCCTCGATCTACGAAGCGTTCGTGGTTGGCGTATTCATAAGACAGGTCGAGCGTTGTCTTCTCGCCGAGGTCAAAGCGC
>JBCCBZ010000025.1:0-61019 GCA_039033755.1 Pseudomonadota bacterium
AGCAGGAGGATTCGTCATGCTCATTTCTACCCCGTTCCTGGCGGCCATCGCGCTCGCCTTCCAAGCCGCGCCTGAACCCGCTGAGCAATCGGCCACCCCCGAAAGCGACGCGCCCAAAGCCGAAGAAACCGAACAGGTTGGCCCTGAAAAATCGGAAGCCGAAGCAAAGGCGAAAGCTGAAAAGAAGGCCAACGAAGACAAGATCATCTGCCGGCGCACGGCAGTGGTGGGATCCAAGTTCAAGAAACGGATCTGCGGCACCAAGAAGCAATGGGAAGAGATGGCTCGGCGTGGCCAGGACAACGCTCTAGAATTTCAACAACGCGGCAACGGATTCGAACCGGTCAACTGATCCGGTCCTTCCGACCCTGACACACAAAGAGGGCGGTTCCTTGCGGAGCCGCCCTCTTTTTTGTGTTGTGCGTTAGTCGGCCTTGCAGACCTGACCCGCGATCACGCTTTCGGCTGACGACGGCGGCGACGGCCCAGGACGGCCAGCGCCGCGAGACCGAACAGAGCCATCATCGGCGGGGCGGGCACTTCGGTGCCGCCGCTGGTCGAACCGCCCGAAGTTGAGCCGCCGGAACTGCTCGAAGACGACGACGAGCTGGAGCTGGTGGAGCTCGACGATGTCGAAGAGCTTGCGCCGCCTGAGGTCGAGCTGGAGGACGAGCCGCTGGAGCTGGAGCTCGATGAAGAGCTGGTGCTGCTCGTCATGTCGCCCGAACTGGTGCCGCCGCTTGTCGCGCCACCCGAGCTAGTGCTGGAGCTGGACGAGGAAGAGCTGCTTGAGCTGGAGCTGGTGCTAGACGAACCGCCACCGGTGGTTGTGCCACCCGTGCTTGAACCACCGCTCGACGAAGAGCTGGAGCTCGATGACGAACTCGAGGAAGACGAACCGCTGCTCGAACCGCCCGAGGTGTTCCCGCCCGAGGTCGAACCGCCAGAACTGCTCGAAGACGACGAGCTTGAGCTGGACGAAGACGAACCGCTTGAGGAACCACCACTCGACGTGTTGCCGCCCGAAGTGGTGCCACCGCTCGAACCGCCCGAAGAGCTTGAGGACGAGCTTGAGCTTGAAGACGAGCTCGAACTGGAGGAACCACTCGACGAGGTCGAACTTCCGCTGGTGTTGCCGCCCGAAGTGGAGCCGCCATAGGGATCCCCGCTCGAGGTTCCGCCGCCCGATGAACTGGAAGACGAGCTCGACGAAGACGAACTCGAAGACGAAGAGCTGGAAGAGCTGCTCGACGAGCTGGAGACGTTGCCAGAGCTGCTCGACACGCCGCCGGTCGACGAAGAGACGTTGCCCGAGGACGACGACACATTGCCCGAGCTGCTCGAAACGTTGCCCGAAGAACTGGAGACATTGCCTGACGACGAAGAGACGTTACCCGAACTGCTCGACACGCCTCCCGTTGAAGTCGAAACACCACCGGTTGAGGTCGAGACACCGCCCGTGCTCGACGACACCGCGCCGCTGGAACTGCTGACATTGCCCGAGGTGGTCGAGCTGGTGCTCGAAATACCGCCGGTCGAGGTAGAAACCGCGCCGCTGGTGCTGCTGACATCGCCAGATGTCGTCGACGAGGAGATGCTGCCACTGGTGGAGGAGATTGTGCCGCTCGAAGAGGTGGAGGTCACTGTCCCGCTGGTCGACGAAATCGTGCCCGAGCTGGTCGAGTTGTCGATGTCGATATTGATGTTAACGCCGCCCGACGTGCCATCGCCGCCCGAAGTGGAAGTGCTGCCGCCCGAGGTCGAGGTGGTGGTCGAACCGCCCGGATCGCCGCCACCCGTTGTGGTGGTGCTGACCACCGAGACATCGCCGGATGAAGACCCACCGCCGCCAAAGAAGCCGCCGAAGAAGCCACCACCAAGGCCGCCGCCAAATCCGCCGAGACCACCCAGGCCTCCGCCGATGATGGCCGGGCCACCTCCGCCGCCGCCACGGATGGGCGGAAGCGGGGGAAGCGGCGCCGGAGCGTAGGCGATCTGCGCGATAGGCGGGCACTCTTCCGCGTCGATATACGCTTGCGTCGCGCCAGCGGGCAGCGGCGCGGACTGCGCCACGGCGCCGGCTCCGCCAAAGGTCTGCGGAATGGGCTGGCATTCAATTGTCCGCTCAACAATGCGGCGACGGCGCTGCTCAGGCTCCGGCAGAGCTGGAAGCGTGCGTGTGCGTGTCTTGATCAACTTGGGCGAGGGAAGGGGCGCGGGCTGCGGCGCAGCGCCCTTGATCAGCTTGCCATCCGCATCGGAGCTGTAGATCGGCTCATCCGTAACCATCGGCTCGGCGACGCGAACGGCCCCGCCCTGTTGCGCGACCTGCACCGCACCCCCCGTCATGAGAGCAACGCCGGCGGCGGTTGCGGACAGCTTAGCTGCGGCCAGTTTGAGCGACATAGTTGCGAAACCTTGTTTGCGTGTTTTGGCTTTGATGGGACTCCACCCACTTCCACCAATTCCAACCCTGTCATGGGCGCGCAAAGCTTACCGCCACAATGCGGTTAACCATGTTCCGAGGGTCTGAGGGCGCGCAAAACCGCGAATCTCTGCGATTTTCGGGATCGCTGTCCCGATATGACACCGAATGGTTGCGGCAAGTTAGCCGCTGCGACTACCGCACGCGTCAATCGCCCTCATTCCGGTCGAACAGACCCGATTGCCGAGTCGCGGCGTCCGATTGCCTCGGAATCGCCAGCCCCAAATGCTCCCATCCGGCGTCGTTCAGCACCCGCCCGCGCGCGGTCCGGGCGAGCAATCCCAGCTGGATGAGGTAGGGCTCCACCACCTCTTCAACCGTGTCGCGCGGTTCAGCGAGGCCGGCGCTAAGAGTTTCGACGCCAACCGGGCCACCCTTATAGGTCTCAGCGATCATGGTGAGGTAGCGGCGGTCCATTGCGTCGAGCCCCAGCCGGTCGATCTCCAGCCGGGTGAGCGCGTCGTCCGCAATCGCGCGCGTCACCGTGTCCTGACCCGCCACTTGCGCAAAGTCGCGCACCCGCCGGAGCAGGCGCCCCGCAACGCGAGGCGTGCCGCGCGCCCGCCGCGCGATCTCGCGCGCGCCATCGGGATCGATCGCAAGGCCGAGTAACCGCGCGCCGCGTGTCACGACCTGATCCAGTTCATCATGGGTGTAGAACTGCAACCGCACTGGAATGCCAAAGCGATCACGCAGCGGCGTTGTGAGCAAGCCCTGCCGCGTCGTCGCCCCGATCAGCGTGAAAGGCGGCAAGTCGATCCGCACGCTCCTTGCCGAAGGACCTTCGCCGATGATGATGTCGAGCGCGCGGTCCTCCATGGCAGGGTAGAGCACCTCTTCGACGACCGCGCTCATCCGGTGGATCTCGTCAATGAACAGCACATCGTGCGGCTCAAGATTGGTCAGCAACGCGGCCAGATCGCCGGCCTTGGCGATGACGGGGCCAGAGGTCGCGCGAAAGCCCACGCCCAGTTCCCCCGCCACGATCTGCGCCAGCGTCGTCTTGCCCAGACCCGGCGGCCCGAAGAACAGCGTGTGATCCATCGCCTCTGCGCGCGCCTTGGCCGAGGTGATGAAGACGCGCAGATTATCGCGCGCGCCTTCCTGCCCGATGAACTCGGTGAGCGACTTGGGCCGAAGCGCCGTGTCCGGATCGCCGGCTTGCCGGTCGGGGGAGTGGATGGGGGTGTCGTCGGTCATGAGGCAGCCCAGTCACCCTGAACTTGTTTCAGGGTCCATCGCCCATCAAAACCTCCGGCATGAAGCGCGACGCCCAACCCTGCACTTACATCATGGCAAGCGGCTATCGCGAGACGCTCTACACAGGCGTAACCTCCGACCTCATGCTGCGTAACCGCCAACATCGCAGTGGAACTTTCAAAGGCTTCACGAGCCGCTACAGCGTCAATCTCCTCGTCCATTTCGAGATGTTCGACACGATGGAGGCCGCCATCGCGCGCGAAAAGCAGATCAAAGCGTGGCGTAGGCAATGGAACATCAACCTGATTGAAGCGAACAATCCCGGTTGGCGCGACTTGGCCAGTGACTTGGGTTTTGAGCCTTTTTTGGGGCGTGGCGACTGTGATGGATCCTGAAACAAGTTGAGGATGACGGTGGAGAGACGCACCCATCACCCAGCCGCCTTCTTCAGCGCCACGCGGATCAGGTCGCCTTCTTTCGCGCCCTCGCCCAGGTCTTCGACCGCGCGCGCGACGGCTTGCGCCGCCACGGCAGGTTTGAACCCAAGGTTCTCCAGCGCGCTCACCGCGTCGGCGCTCGCGCTTCCTGCGGGTATAGCAGCCGCGCCACCGCCGGAACCTGTGGTTCCTCCCGGCAGCGCGCCGGCCTTGTCCTTGAGCTCGTTGACGATACGGCCCGCCAGCTTCGGCCCCACGCCGTTCGCGCGCGCCACGCTGGCTGCGTCGCCCGCCGCGCAGGCATCCCGCAGCTCGCCGGTAGAGAGCGCCGACAGGATAGCGAGGCCCACTTTGCTGCCCACGCCTTGAACCTGTGTCAGCATGCGGAACCAGTCGCGCTCGGCGCTTTCGGCAAAGCCAAGGAGGCGCATGTCGTTCTCGCTCACCTGCATATCGGTGTGGACGGTGCACGCTTCACCCACTTCGCCCAGCGCGCTGAGCGTGCGGGCCGAGCAGTGGACGAGGTAGCCCACGCCCTGCACATCGACGATGGCCCAGTCCTCGCCGGTTGAGTCCAGCCTGCCGGATAGCTTCGCAATCATGGGTTTCCTTCTGCGCTACCGCTTCGCTGCTTGAGCGCGCCTACCTTTCGCTGATCCAACGCCGCAAGGCCAGTGCCGGTGGACCACACACCCCCACCTTTTGCAAAAGTTTGCCCCGCCCGCTGGGGCCCGGAACTCCGACAAAAATCCGCCAAAGCTGCGTTCAAAGTGTCACCTTTCGCATTCCAACAATCGAACGGCGCAATCCCAAATGCCAACCGCTCACCACAAAGCCGCACCTTATCGTCGCGTCGCCGAGTAGGAAATGCGCCCAGCTTCTCGACACGCGCGCGGCATTCGCTAAGGGAAAAACCATGAGTTGGAACACGTTTGGGCGCGTGCTGCGCTTTACCACATGGGGCGAAAGTCACGGGCCGGGATTGGGCGCGGTGCTGGATGGGTGCCCGCCGGGCCTGCCGCTGCGCGCCACCGATATTCAACCCTATATGGACGCGCGCAAGCCGGGCCAGAACCGCTTCACCACGCAGCGCAAGGAAGCCGACGCGGTCAGGATCCTCTCGGGCGTGTTTGACGACGCTTCGGGCCAGCAGGTGACGACCGGAACGCCGATCCACCTGATGATCGACAACACCGATCAGCGCTCCAAAGACTACTCCGAAATCGCCGCCAGCTATCGCCCCGGCCACGCCGATTACGCCTATGACGCGAAATACGGCATCCGCGACTATCGCGGTGGTGGGCGCAGCTCGGCACGCGAAACGGCGGCGCGGGTCGCGGCGGGCGCGGTGGCGCGCGCGATCATCCCCGAGGTCAGCATCAAGGCCTATGTCTGCGAGCTGGGCGGCGACAAGATTGAGCGCGACGCGATCAATTACGAAAATATCGACAAGAACCCGTTTTTCTGCCCCGACACCTGGGCAGCGAAGCGTTGGGAGGAACTGGTCGAAGACGCGCGCAAATCGGGATCATCGCTAGGCGCGGTGGTCGAATGCGTAGCGACAGGCGTGCCCGCCGGATGGGGCGCGCCGGTCTATGGCAAGCTCGACAGCGATCTGGCGAGTGCCATGATGAGCATCAACGCAACCAAAGGCGTCGAAATCGGCGACGGCTTCGAAGCCGCGCGCCTGACGGGCGAGCAGAACGCCGACGCGATGCGCCCGGGCAAGGTCGAAGGCGATCCGCCTATCTTTGAAAGCAACCACGCCGGCGGCACAGCGGGCGGCATCTCCACCGGCCAACCGGTCGTGTGCCGCGTGGCGTTCAAACCGACAAGCTCAATCCTGACCCCGGTCCCGTCCATCAACGCTAAGGGCGAAGCGACTGAAGTGCGCACAAAGGGCCGCCACGACCCGTGCGTCGGCATCCGCGGCACGCCGGTGGTCGAAGCGATGATGGCGCTGGTGCTGGCGGATCATAAGCTGCTGCACCGGGCTCAGGTGGGGAAGCGGTAGCGCAAGGAACGCGCGCTCATGTAGTGGAGCGATAGCGCACGGATCGCGCCCAGTGCAGGTCGGTTTCGACACGGACTATAGAAGCCCTGTGCAGTGACCAGGCGGACGGCATCGACTTAACGAGAATCGGATACCTCGACCTTGAACAGATGCACGCGCTTCGCTGATTTTGCAGTGAAGAAGTCTTTCTCCTCCATAGCCGCGACATAGCCATGACCGGCCGCAATCGTCGTCCCATAGGCCGCCCCTCCCTCGCCTGTCTTGTGGCGATAGATAAAGATCTGTTCGCCCGTTTGTGCGTCGAGGACGATCAATCCCCCTTGTCTTTGTTTTTCCCCGGACCAATCCGGCAAGCCAGAAAACAAATAGGGTCCATCAACGCTGAGTCCGCTAGGGAAACCCCAGCCTTGCTTACCGGCGGAAAACTCGTCCTGATCTTTGGGAACGCCGGGATCGGCGATCTCGAACTTGAGTTTTCCTGAGCCCAGATCGAACGCGTAAACCGTCCCCGTCGGCCAATTGAGTTCACCGGTATCATCAAGGCCAGAGACATAGAGGGTGTCTTCAGACATCGTCATCGAGCGACCAAACAAGCTCGCCCTTCCGGAGCCGGGTGAATCGAGCCGGTGGAGCAGCGACCCATCGCGCGCGTCGAAGATGTAGACAACTCCTCGCGCGCTCAGCCCACCTGGTCCACTGCGATCATTCGCCGCAATCGCGATATGGGTTTCATTCATCGCGAGTGTATGGCCGAAAAAGGAACGGCGCACTTTTCCTTTGGAGTTCGTAGGAACATCCGGCTCGTCTATTGTCAGCAAAATCTCGCCGGTTTCCGCGCTAAACAGCCACGCGGTCGAGATCTGATCTTGGGTAAAGGCGGTCGCGGCGAGGACTCGATCCTTATGCAAAGCGACGCCGCCCTGACCGAAGAAGGCACCATTTCCTTCGCGAGGATTTTTGATGCGATGACGCAGATCCAGCGTGTCTGCGTCGTAAACGAGCAATTCGGCGTCCTTCCCAAATTGAGCCTTGCCGTAAAGCGCCGTGACGAGAAACCGATCGTTGACGGCGATTGAATCGCCTAAACCTTCGAACGGATCGCCATCTGGATTTGCGATCATCGCGGCCGGATGACCGTCTTCAAGACCAAAGGCTCTAATGACCTCATGACGTCGATCGTCCTTTGTCACATTGGCATCGACGAACACTTTATCAGTAGCAATCGTCAGGGTGGGCTCCAACGACCGGCTTGATCCATAGGGTTCGCCCTCAACGCTCCAAACCAGCTCCAGCTGTGGGGTTGCCGCATCTCTTTCGGCGAAAGCGCTGGAAGACGCGAGAGCCGCTCCGAGGCACAGCGCACCAAGCGCCATTCCGATCTTTTTGGTTAGTGAAGATCCGACAAACAAAAAACTTGCGTTCAAAATGCGCGTCCCTTTGGCCTGCATTGCAGTGCCATATCACGAACTGGCATTCCTGTGCGACGCTCTGTCAAGCGGAGCAAGTCCCACGGAGACGCGTTGGCGCCTCCATGGGGTCAGGATCGCAGTCGAAGGGCTTAACCTTCGGTCGCTTTGCGCTCCGCAATGGCCATACGGGTGGCGTCTTGCGCTTTAGCTTGGGCAATCGCAGCGTCACGTTGATCAAGGATGCTGGCGCGCGCGTCGGTGACGCATTGGCGGTGATCGCGCACTTCGCGCAGATCGCGCACCGGCGGGGTCACGCCGCACACATCGCGCACGGCCACTCGCAAACGCGCGTCGAGAGCGCGCTGGTCTTTGGCTTCGAGCAGGTTGAATTCGCCAGTCGGCACATTGACCGTGGTTTCAGCCAAAGCAGGAGCCGAAGTGAGGAGAACAGCACCGAGAGCGGCGGCGGCGACAAGATTGAGTTTGGTCATGATAGGGGTCTCATTGATCTGGGGTAGGAAACTTGGGAGCGTCGACATCTTGTATCGCGTCGACAGCTCGAGTTTCGTGGGCCCCGCGAGATCTGTTACACCCAATAGCAATTATATTTCACGAAACGGAACGAATAAACGGAACGCGAGCGCATAGCCACGCGCCGCGCCGCTTCATCAGTTCAGCTTCTCTTTGAAATAGGCCAACACCTCATCAAACGCTTCGCGCGTTGGGTGGCCGGCTTCGTCGACGAAATCGAGGGTCAGGACGGAGTGCCCTTTGCCCGGCAGCGTCTTGGTAGTCACTCGCTCCCTGTCCTGGTTGAAAGCTTTGTCGATGGCGTTAAACTTGGCCGCGCGGCACAGCGGGTCTTCTTCGATGCGATAGGCCTTCATTGGACCAGTCACGTCGATCCGGTCGCGAATACGCTGGATGTCGCTGGAGGACATATGCAGCGCGCTGTGTTTGCCAATGGGAAGCGAGGGTTGCGAGGCGACGCTCGCCAGAACCGCGTCATCTGCCATTAGTGAAATCGCGAAATTGCCGGTGAGGCACATGCCAATCGTAGCAACACCATCCACGCCGTGATCCGCTTTCAGCTTCTGACACAAGGCGCGCAGCCAATCGACAATTGGGCTGGTCTTGTTCTTGGCAAAGATCGAAAATTCCCGCCGCATGCACAGGACGCGCAAAGTGTTGCGGACCATAGACGTGCGACCAAGCGGCCCGAACAGATGCGGCAGGACGACCTTAAAACCATCCTTTACAAACAAATCGGCCAAATGAAGCGTTTCGCGTCCAATGCCGGGCAGTTCCTGAATGATGACAACGATCGGACCTTCGCCGCGGCTGTAAATGTCGTGTGTGACCGGTCGACCGGACGCAAGCGGAGCCGTGAACTCCCATTTGGAGTAGCCTTGCATGGCGCTGTGAACGGCGTTCTGCATTGCGTGTCTCCCCTACGACCTGTTGATCGCATAGGAGCGCGCGGTGAACCATAAATCAAGCGCTTATCCCGCGGAACGCAATATGCGGTTTTGCCTCAGCCTTTGCCTTCAATCTTGCGAATAAGGCTCAAATCCTCAGCGTAGATTTCGCTCAGCCGCGCTTTCTCCTCATCGCTCATGGGTATTTCATGCGCGGTTGAGCGGTTGTATTTCGCCTCAAACGGTTTGGCCGCTTCGTCGCCCAGAATACCGACCATGGTCGCCGACAATTCGACGATCGGGATGGCGTGTGTGTAGCGAATACGCCGCAAGGTGGATCGCTGAGTCCAGGTGTGCGGATCAACCTTTTTGCTGCAAAAGGTCACGAAACTTGAGAAATCGAAATCGCTCGTTCCCATCGCCTTGCGATAGTGACGCATGATGTTTTCGTTCTCTTTGCCATCGATGAACTTGTTGCGAAACAGGCTGAGAGCGCGTTCGATCGGGTCGCGATAGACGAAAATCGTGGCGTCGTATTTTGCTTTGGGATCAAAGGGAAAGGCCTTGGCGACAGTTCTAACGTCAATCGCTTCATCGTAACCCAGCGCGCGCTTGAACGATCGGCAAGCGTTCTTTCGAATGTAGGCGTAGGCGATTTTCTTGCCGCCAAGCTCAAACCCAAGATGCGTTCGTCCGGGTGAAAGACTCCACCTGTTGTCGAAGGTAGCCACTTGTGAACTGCTCGCGCTTAGCCCCATTCATTTGTGGGGTTGATTAAGAGGATTGCTTGCCGCGAGGCTACGTCGCCAACTTTTATAGGCGCGTCAAGGCTTCGGATTCCGCCGCCTGCGCTCTCTTTCCGAAAGCCATCGGCACGATCCGCGCGTGACGAGCCGAATAGAATGCGCCAGACATCAGCTCATGAAAATCCTCGTCACAGGCTCGTCAGGACGTGTAGGCCGTGCGATCTATGGCGCGCTGGCCGCGAAGCATGGCGTGATTGGCGTGGACCGGACTGTCTTTTCGACCACGCATATTGTCGGCGATTGCGGCGATCAGGGCGTGATGAGGCCTGCGTTGGAAGGTGTGGACGCGGTGATCCACACGGCCGGGCCGCACGCGCCGCATGTCGATCTGGTTTCCGATGCGGAATTTGAGCGGGTCAACATTGAGGTAACCCACGAATTATACGAATGGGCGCGCGAGGCCGGGGCGCGGCGCTTTGTCTACACCAGCACCACCGCGCTTTATGGCGATGCGGTGCAGCCTGACGCTTGCGCCTGGATTGATGAAGACACCCCGCCGCAACCGCGCAGCGTCTACCACCGCACCAAATACGCCGCTGAGGTTATGCTCGAGCGCATGGCGAACGAGCAACTGCCCGTGCGCGTGCTGCGCATGTCGCGCTGCTTTCCCGAACGCGCGGACCGGATGGCGGCCTACCGCCTGCACCGTGGCGTGGACGCACGCGATGTGGGAACCGGCCACGCCTTGGCGCTGGACCACAAAGGCCCCGTCTTTGATCGGTTCATCCTATCAGGTGCAACGCCCTTTCACCCGCAGGATTGCCAGGAATTTGCGCGCGATCCTCGATCGGTGTTTGCCCGTCGTGCTCCCGATTTCCTTGCAGCGATGGACGCGCGCGGATGGCCACTGCCGGACAGCGTGGATCGCATTTATTCCAGCGCCAAGGCGCATGAAGAGCTGGGCTGGAAGCCGCGTTGGAGCTGGCCGGAAGTGCTCGCCCAAGCCGATCGGAGCGACCTCGAAGTCTTACCCATGGGCACCGATATGGTGGAGCGATCCGAGTGACCTCCTAGCGACCGCAGGGAACCGCGCTGGCGCAAGACGGTTAATACTGGAGGCGCAGCGAGCGGGATCCGCTGAAGCCGACAGTGAGACATTCAAAAACGGAATTTTACGCCACCTGACCAGGGAGGACGGCTAATGAATATTCAGTCCACTCTGGACACTATCGAAAGCGTACCCAGCGACCTCGACGGGGCGCGGGTTTCGCATGGTGACAATTCGGGCCAGAAGATCCAGATCGTCGTTGTTGGCGGTGGCGCGGGCGGACTGGAACTCGTCCGCAAGCTGGGCGCGAAGTTCGGACGTAAGAACCACGACATCATCCTGGTCGACAAGAACGCGAGCCACATTTGGAAGCCGCTTTTGCATGAAGTCGCGGCCGGGTCGCTTGACGCTAATCTCGACGAAGTGGGTTACCGCGCGCACTGCCACAAATGGGGCTATCGTTATTTCAAAGGGACGTTGGCCGGAATTAATCGCGAACGTGGCCTAATCCACCTTGAGCCGGTGAAAGATGACGACGGCACCGAGATCATCTCCGAACACACGATCCGCTACGACTACCTTGTGCTAGCGGTGGGTTCGGTCTCCAACGATTTTGGCGTCAACGGCGTCAAGGAACACGCAATCTATCTCGACAGCCGCGAACAAGCGGACAAGTTTCGCACCAAGCTGCTCAACCATTGCCTTCGCGTCAGCCGCACGATGAGCGTCGACCCCGCCGCCGACGCGCAAGTGCGCGTGGCGATTGTGGGCGGCGGAGCGACGGGCGTGGAATTGGCCGCTGAGTTGTACAACGCAGCCGGGGCGCTGAAATTCTACGGCCTTGAGGTGTTTGACGAAAGCCGCCTCAAAGTGACCTTGCTTGAAGCGGGGGAGCGCATTCTGCCCGCTTTGCCAGAACGACTTTCGCAAGCCGCGCATCACGAGCTGGAAGAGCTGGGTGTCGAGGTCCGCACCAAAACGCAAGTGATCAAGGCGCGCAAAGGCCTATTCCTGACCCGCGACGACGACGCGATCCGCGCCGATCTGATCGTCTGGGCCGCCGGAGTCAAAGGCGCGCCGTTCCTCGCGACCTTGGGGCTTGAAACCAACCGCAACAACCAGATCATCGTGCGCCCGACGATGCAATCAATGGACGATGACCGGATCTTCGCGATGGGCGATTGCTGTTCTTACATCCCCGAGGGCGAAGACCGCCCGATCCCGCCTCGCGCGCAGGCCGCGCACCAGATGGCGGACACGGTGTACGAAAACCTCCTGATCGCGATGAAAAACGCCGAGCGCGAGAAGGCGAAAAAGCCGACCAAGCCGCTCAAGCCCTTCGTCTATCAGGACAACGGATCGCTCGTCTCGCTCAGCCGTTTCTCCACCGTCGGCAGCCTGATGGGCAACCTTGTTGGCGGCAGCATGGCGGTTGAGGGGCGGTTGGCGCGCTTTATCTACACCTCGCTTTATTCGATGCACCTGCTGGCGATCCACGGCTGGATCAAGGGCCTGTCGCTCATGGCGATTGGCCGGGTCAACCGCATCGTGCGCCCGCGCCTTAAGCTGCACTGATATCAGGTAAAGCGTCTCAGCAACCGCGTCGCATGCGCGCGCGACATCAGCTTGCGCAGCTTGAACAGCGGATCGCGGTAATCGCCAAAACGGTTGACCGGCAGCGCCATCGCTTCAGACCAGCCCAATTCCCCGATCCGCTGAAACAGCGCCTGCGTCGTCTTCACTTTGGGATCGGTCGCCATAAAGGCGCGCTGCACGTCGCGTTGCGCAAACGGAAGCAGCGCGGGCCGGATCGCGTGCTGCGCGGGCACTTGCGCCATGGCCCAGGTGCCAAATTTGATCTCGTGAAACGCCAGATCAAGGATGCAGGATGTCGGCAGATACGCGATCGGGTCCAGCCATTGTTCGACCGCTTGCATAATCTCGGGCGCCTTGGGCAGCCCCAAACGCCCAACGACCATATCAACGCTGGCGGTCTTTTCGTTGATGGTCTTGAAGTCCGAAGCGTACATCCGACTGCGCCCGTTCTCGCCATACAGACCGGTCATGATGAAGGCGTTGGATAACTGATCCAGCGCCGGATGCGTTTCGCGATTGGACTCGCGCACGCCGTGCCCCACAGCGCGGTCCCACGCTTTAATCTGCGCCTCACTGGCACGCGGCGTATCGAGGAAGTTGTGGCTCAGACCAAGCGTCTCAGCCAACGCCTTGGGCAGCGCATGATCGATATGCAGCGGGTCCCGTCCGAAGGTGAACCAGTCGAGGCTCTCGACCGATTGCCTCGCCGTGGCGAGCAGGATGCGCGTATCAAACCCTGCGGTGAGGGTTGGCGAAATCCGCCCCACTTGCGCGACACCCGCGGCAGTGAAGTCGGCCATCGCCCGCAAGCATGTCTGCGCGACCTCATCCAACGTCATATCGAGGTCCAGATCGCCCCGACGCGGCCAGAACCGCTTTTGCTCCCAGCTTTCCAAATCAAGATAATGATGCGGAACCAGCCGTGAGAGTCCTTCATGCGCGGTGAGCGATAAGGGCACCCACGCCCCCTTTATTTCGCCGCCGACCAAGCGTTCGTACCGCGCCCGGTCCAATCGCTCTTCGTATTCATCCGCCTCGAACATCAGACCGGCCGACGACGCGATCCGTCCTGACTTGGCGCAATAGACCAAGGGAATGGTCCCGCCTTCGTTGGGGTACAACCGGGCGGGCAATTCGTCGTGGGTGCGAACGAAGAAATTGCCCTGAATGCGCGGCAGGACGCGCGTTTCGAAGCTCTCGATATCGGTGAGGGGATCAGCGAACAGAATATCGCCCTGCGCCATGGAAAGGCCATCACCCAGCGCACCCTCCAGCACCAGACCGTAACAGGTGGCGATCAACGCATTGCGGCTATCAAGCACCCGATAAGCGAGCAGTCCATCGGTCAGAGTTACCGTGAATTCGCCTTTCGCGTAGGTTCCATTGGCGCCGTAAATCCCGAACATCTGTACCTCAAACGCCTCATTGCCTGGAAGATCAAGAGCGGACGGAACAATCCCGAAAGGTTCCCGTTTTCCCGATAGATAAATGCGATCAAGCCAATCGGTTTTATCGACTTTATTGCAGCGCAGCATTCACTATGTGCAGTGCAGCAGGAATCCACCCTCTCCACACCAACCCAAAACAAGGGAAAACATCTCCATGGGCATTATCGGTTCGACCATCAAACCGTTCACCGCAACCGCGTTCAAAGCGGGCGAAGACTTCTACGACGTCACGCAGGAAGACATTGCTGGCAAGTGGGCCGTGTTCTTCTTCTATCCGGCGGACTTCACCTTTGTCTGCCCGACCGAGCTTGAAGATCTGGGCGAGAAATACTCGATGCTTCAGGACATGGGCGTCGAAGTGTTCGGCGTTTCGACCGACACACATTTCAGCCACAAAGCCTGGCATGACACGTCGGACAAAATCGGCAAGCTGACCTTCCCGTTCCTGGGCGATCAGAACCACGTTTTGGCTAACAACTTCGGCGTTCTGCGCGAAGGCGTGGGCCTGGCCGATCGCGCGACCTTTGTCGTCGACCCCGATGGCGTGATCCAGATCATGGAAATCACCTGCGAAGGCGTGGGCCGCAACGCCAACGAACTGACCCGCAAGATCAAGGCCGCTCAGTATGTGCGCGCCAACCCCGGTCAGGTCTGCCCAGCGGCGTGGGAAGAAGGCGCTGAGACGCTCGCTCCCTCGCTTGATCTTGTTGGCAAGATCTAAAGGTCATTATGACCTGAGGGTCGTCGCGGCCCGGGTCCAAGGACCACTCAGACACAGGCAGCGCCGCCCCCGCCGACAGGGAGGCGGGCGGCGCTTTCCCCTCAAGACTTACGAATTTCCAGGAGGAATCACCCCATGCTCGACGCAAACATGCAAGGCCAGCTGAAACAGTACCTCGCCAACCTGCGCGAGCCGATTGAGCTGGTCGCCACCCTCGACGATGGCGAAAAGAGCGCCCAGACGCGCGAACTCCTGAGCGAAATCGCGGACCTGCACGAGCATGTCTCCGCGCGCTTTGACGGGTCGAACGCCCGTACCCCCAGTTTTGACATTGTCCGCGCCAGCGATCCGACCGCGCGCGTGACCTTTGCCGGCCTGCCGATGGGCCACGAATTTACCAGCCTCGTGCTCGCGCTGCTGTGGGCCGGTGGGCACCCGCCCAAAATAGACGCCGACCTGATCGAACAGGCGCGCGCGCTCGAAGGCGAATATGAGTTTGAGATGTTCTTCTCGCTAACCTGCCACAACTGCCCCGATGTGGTGCAGGCGCTGACGCTAATGGCGCTCTTGAACCCGAACGTCTCCGCTACGCTGATCGAAGGCGGTACGCACAAGGATGAGGTTGAGCGCCGCGATATCATGGCGGTGCCGGCGACCTTCCTGAACGGAGAGACATTCTACAACGGCAAGATGGAACTGTCCGAGATCCTGGCCAAGCTCGACACCGGCGCGGCTGACAAGGCGGCGGATAAGATGAACGCCAAGGATCCGTTCGAAGTTCTGATCATTGGCGGCGGACCAGCGGGCGTCGCCTCGGGCATTTACACCGCGCGCAAGGGCTTCTCGACCGGCATCGCGGCGGAGCGTTTTGGTGGGCAGTTGCAGGACACGCTGGGCATCGAGAACCTGCCCGGCACCGCCTACACCGAAGGCCCCAAGCTCTCCGATGAGCTCAAGAAGCAAGTCGCGGAGAACACCATCGACATGATGGACCTCGCGCTCGCCAAGGAATTGAAGCCCACCACCATCCCCGGCGGCCTTCACGAAGTGCATTTCGAAAACGGCGCGGTGCTCAAGGCGCGCTCGCTTATCCTGTCGACCGGTGCGCGCTGGCGTGAGCTCGGCGTTCCGGGCGAAGCGGAATACCGCAACAAAGGCGTTGCCTATTGCCCCCACTGCGATGGCCCTTTGTTCAAAGGCAGGCGTATTGCAGTGATCGGCGGCGGCAATTCCGGCGTCGAAGCGGCGATTGATCTCGCCAAGATCGTGGGCCACGTGACCCTGATCGAATTCGACACCAAGCTGCGCGCCGACGAAGTGCTGCAAGCCAAGCTGCGCTCCCTAAGCAATGTCGAAGTGATCACGAACGGCGAGACGACCGAGATCACGGGCGCGGATGGCAAGGTCAACGGCCTGATCGTCAAGGACCGCGCGACGGACGAGTTGCGCACAATCGCGCTCGAAGGCGTGTTCGTGCAGATCGGCCTGGTGCCTAACACCGAATGGCTCAAGAACAGCGGTATCGCCCTATCCAAATTCGGCGAGATCGAAATCGACGAAGAAGGCGCGACCAATCTGCCGGGCGTTTTCGCGGCAGGTGACGCGACCACCGTGCCGTACAAGCAGATCGTGGTGGCCATGGGCGAAGGATCGAAAGCCGGTCTATCCGCGTTCGATTACCTCATCCGCAACGAGCCAATAGAGAGCATGCCGCAAGCCGCCTAGCTGCCCTTAGAAGCCATTTATAGAGGCGCGTTGCCCCATCGGCAGCGCGCCTCTTTCCATATTTATGTTGCACTGCATCAATAAGTCAGTCGTGTTTCAATCGAATTTGTCGATCAACCTTTGCACGTTAATCGCTTGGACGGATCGCCCGCACTCCATCATCTTCTCACCATTCAAGACGAACCCCCGAGTCTTGCAACACATGAGAATTCCATAGGAGAGCAGAAATGGACGTCAAAACCGGAGATATGAGTGGCTGCCCGTTCCACGCCGATGGCGGGATGCGCAGCCTATTAGGCCGCACCAACCGCGACTGGTGGCCGGAGGCGACCCAGCTCGACATCCTCACGCAGGAAGGCAAAAGCGCTAACCCCTATGGCGACGATTTCGACTACGCGGAAGCCTTCAACACCATTGACTACGCCGCGTTGAAAGCCGACCTCACCGCCCTGATGACCGACGATCAGGCCTGGTGGCCGGCGGATTACGGTCACTATGGTCCGTTCTTTATCCGCATGGCGTGGCACGCAGCTGGTACCTATCGCACGGGCGACGGGCGTGGCGGAGCAGGCTCAGGTCAACAACGCTTTGCGCCGCTGAACTCCTGGCCCGATAACGGCAACCTCGACAAGGCGCGCCGCCTATTGTGGCCGGTCAAACAGAAATACGGCAAAGCGATCAGCTGGGCCGACTTGTTCATTCTCGCTGGCAACGTTGCGATTGAAAGCATGGGGGGACCCGTCTTTGGCTTTGGCGGCGGCCGCGCCGACGTGTTTGAGCCCGAAAGCGTCTATTGGGGCACCGAAGAGCAATGGGTGAACGAAGGCGTCGCCACGCGAATTCAGCCCGAAGAAGGCATGGCGCTAGAAAACCCGCTGGCGGCAATCCAGATGGGTCTTATCTACGTCAATCCGGAAGGGCCGGGCGGCAATCCTGATCCACTGGAATCGGCTCGTGACATGCGCGAAACATTCGCCCGCATGGCGATGAACGATGAGGAAACCGTTGCTCTTACAGCTGGTGGCCACGCCTTTGGCAAGGCACACGGCGCTCAGCCGTCCGATACGTTCGGCGGCGCTCCAGAAAGCGAAGACCTGCATCTTCAGGGCTTTGGCTGGCTCAACGACGAGGAAGAAATCGCCAAGGGTCACATCACGACTTCGGGCATCGAAGGCGCGTGGTCCAACAACCCTACCTCTTGGAGCCACGACTACTTCCGCATCTTGTTCAAATACGAATTTGAACTGGTGCATTCACCAGCCGGCGCACAGCAATGGACGCCGATCAATCCTGATGAAGAAGACATGGCGCCCGACGCACGCGATCCTTCGAAGAAGGTTCCGACCATGATGACCACCGCCGATATGGCGCTGAAAATGGACCCGGACTACCGCGAGATTTCCGAACGTTTCCTCAAGAATCCGGAACAACTCGATGATGCCTTCGCACGCGCCTGGTTTAAGCTTTGCCACCGCGATATGGGACCAAAGGTCCGCTATATGGGACCCGAAGTCCCCGACGAAACGCTGATCTGGATGGACCCGATCCCCGCTGGCTCGACACCATCGGATGCGGAAGTCGCGCGCTTCAAGGACGCCATTCTTTCCAGCGGCCTTTCGGTCAGCGAACTTGTCAAAGCGGCCTGGGCCTCGGCCTCAACCTATCGCCAATCTGACCATCGCGGCGGTGCCAACGGCGCTCGTGTCACGCAGGCTCCGCAAAAAGACTGGGCAGCGAACGATCCCGATGAACTGACCAATGTTTTGGGCGTCATCGACCAGCATCGTGGCGATCTCAGCATGGCAGACGCCATCGTACTGGCGGGAACAGCTGCAATTGAAAAAGCAGCAAAGGACGCAGGCCACGACGTGAGCGTGCCGTTCCTTGGCGGTCGCGGTGATGCCACCGACGCGCAGACCGATGCGGAAAGCTTTGAGCCGCTGGAGCCGTTTTCGGACGGTTTCCGCAACTACCTCAAAACCAAAGCCAATGTCCGGACCGAAGACATGCTGATCGACAAGGCGCATCTGTTGGGCCTCTCGATCCCAGAACTCACCGTTCTGGTTGGCGGAATGCGCGCGTTGGGCGCCAACGCGGGCAACACCGCGCACGGCGTCTTCACAGACCGCGTCGGCACGCTGACGCCGGACTTCTTCGTCAACCTCCTCGACATGTCCACCAAATGGACCCCGGTCGAAGGGTCAGGCGATGAGGAGTATGTTGGAACCGACCGCGCCACTGGCAACACGAAGTTCACCGCCACCCGTGCGGACCTGATCTTTGGTTCCAATTCGCAGCTACGCGCGCAGGCCGAAGTCTACGCGGAGTCCGGAAACGAAGGCAAATTCGTGTCTGACTTCATCAGCGCCTGGACAAAAGTGATGAACGCGGACCGCTTCGATGTAACCTATTCGAAGTACCATGCGTAACACCTAGTACCCCCTGCCCTGATCTATCCCCCTCATGATCAGGGTCGCAATCGACCCCCGGCGCGCTGCCCCTTATGCGCCGGGGGTCTTTTTTTGCCACGATTGCGCATCGGTCCAATCGGCCTATGCTGTCTGGCGGTCGCTCAACTTTCGAGGGGGGAATTTTCGATGCAACCACCACACATTGCCACGGCGAGCGACGATCGCCGCGCCGCGATACAGCATACGATGACGCTTGGTTTCAGCAACGACCCCATCACCCGGTGGCTGTGGCCCGATTCACATGTGTACCTCACCCATTTTCCGAGATTTTCGGGGGCGTTTGGCGGAGCCTGTTTCGAACACGGCACCGTCTACGAAACCGACTGCAAAGGGGCGGCTGCAATGTGGCTCCCTCCAGGTGAGCAATCCGACGGTGACACGATGGAGGAAATCCTCGGCGCCTCGATCGATGAAGAGCGCATGGAAGAGATCGGAGCGTTCTTCGCGGGGATGGACGAATATCATCCGCACGAAGACCACTACTATCTGGCGATCATCGCCGCTGACCCCGCTCAAACCGGACGCGGCTTAGGCGCCGCGTTAATGAAGCACGCGCTGGCCAAAGTGGATGAGACCGGGCTTCCCGCCTATCTGGAATCGTCGAACCCACGAAACATCTCGCTCTATGAGCGGCATGGCTTTGAAGTGATGGGTGAGATCCAGGTTGGGTCCTCACCGGTCATGACGCCGATGTATCGCCCGGCGCGGAGATAAAGCTAAAGCGTTCAAATCCAGCCAGCGTCTTTCAACTCGCTAACTTGCGCGCGACTGACCGGAGCCTCAACCCCACGCGCCAGGATAAGGCGTACGTTGCGCCCTTCGCGCTGCACATCTTCCACCGCGCCGCGCGCGACCCACCAGCTGCGATGCGTCTGGCGACCCTCGACATCGCTCACATGGGTCATGGCGTCGCGCAGTCGCATCAGCACCAGCTCGCTGCCGAGCGCGGTGTGCACGCGGACATAATGGTCTTCCATCTCGAGCGCGACCACATCGCTGCCCAGTTCTGCGGGCAGCGCGTCGAGCAAGGGATTGGGCGATAGTGAGGGCGCAGCAAGTTCCACGGCCGGCGCAACCGGGGAGGCGGCCTCCGTCTGCGGTTCTGGATCGCTCGGATGCGAAGTCGGTATCGACGCGGGAACATGCCGCCCCTCAATCAGGTAAAAGAACGCGGTGATCCCTCCGCCCACTATCCAGACATAGAAATACTGTTCGGCCGCGACCTGCACGCTGGGCATCGGATAGGGTCCGGGCATCCGGCTAACCAGCCAAACCGCGATGGCCATCGGCACGGTCGCCAGGGTCACCGTAAGACCCCATGTAAACACGCGCGGCAAGTCGAGCGCTTCCGATAGCCGGTCCGCAATGGCGTTGATCGGGCTGTAAATCGCGTAACCCAGCCATGCAAAGCCGACCCAACTTATCAGGCGATAGGCAAGCGGTTCGGTGAAGCTGCCGAAAGGCCCGATAAAGGCCAGCACCACGCCAATCGCGGTCATGATCGTCAAGTCGATCGTGATCTTGCGCGCTGTAATCCGGGCGCCGGGTGTCGAGGGTGCGCTCTTTGAGCTGGTCATGGCAGCAAAAGTGGCTGCCCATTCGCGCTTCGTAAAGGGGCAAAGCGCGGATTTCCGAGGATTTTGCGCGCTCCGACGCAACCATTCGCGCAGTCAGCCGCCCTTTTGCGTAGGCGCGATTGCCGGCGGACGGGCGGGCGGCATGGTGAGGACATCCAACACGAACAACGTTTTTGACGGAGCCTGACCATGACCACGATGACCAAGCCTAGCCCCCTCGCCACCGCCATTGATCGCCTTCGCAGCCTGCCGATCCCCTTTATCGCCAAGAAGCCATCCGGCCCGCTCACGACCAAAGAAGGCTTCAACCTCTCGCCCCGTTTGCGGTTGATTATCTGGGCCGCCGCCATTGCGATGACCTCAGCCACCGTGATTGCGCTTACTCGCGGGATGACTGGTCTGGCTCCGGCGCACGGCGCGGCGCGCCATTGGGCGATCGTCATTCACGTAGCGACCGTGCTCCCCTGCGTGCCGCTGGGTGCCTATCTGCTGCTGACACGCAAGGGTACGAAGCTGCACAAGCAGTTGGGCAAATTGTGGGTCGGCCTGATGGTCACCACCGCCACCGCTGCGATCTTCATCAAATCGGGCGGCAGCTTCAGCTTCATCCATGTCTTCGTGCCGATGACTTACATCGCCAGCTACAAGATCATCGCCACCGCGCGCCGGGGCGATATGCAGGGCCACCGCTACGAAGTGATCAGCCTGTTCCTGGGCGCGCTGATGATCCCGGGCATCTTCAGCATGGCGATCCCGGGCCGCCTGATGAATGTGTGGCTGTTTGGATAAGGATTAGAACTAGGGCAGGTCGGAAAGGTCGGGCGCAACCAACGCTCGGCTTTTCAGGCATTTGGCGCTATCGGCGGCTGGGTTATGACTATTCCCGAATGCATCGACGACCTCGTCAAAGAAGTTCCGGAGTTCCTTGGTCCCGACGAATGCCAGCGCGCAATCGAGCTGGCTCATGGGCATGTGTTTCATGATGCGACGATCAACCAGTCATCCGGTGCGCAGCTTAGGCCCGATGTGCGAAACAATGAGCGTGTGATTTTTGATGATCCCTCGCTCGCTTCGAAGCTCTGGACCAAGATTGAAGAACACAGCCGCTCGATGCGTTTTGGTTCGCGCGCGATCGGCCTCAACGAACGCTTTCGGGTCTATCGCTATCAACCCGACCATTTCTTCGACTGGCATCAAGACGGAACATTCGGGCGCGACAACGGGGAAACGAGCCGGTTCACACTACTCATTTGCCTGAATGATGCATTCGAAGGGGGAGCAACCAGCTTTCGCAATCGCCATTCCCCCTATGCCTTCGATGAATTCAGCATCGCGCTGAACGTAGGAAAAGCGCTGCTTTTCTTCCACCCGATCTCACATCGCGGCGATGTTGTGACGTCGGGTGAGAAGTACATGCTGCGCACCGACGTGATGTATTCACCTGCGGAGTCTGATTAGAGAGATCAGCCACCTACCTTCTTCGCTTAAGGATCAGGTACAGCGCGCCGTCGCCTCCATGGGCGCGGTGCGCGCGGCGTACGGCGGAGATACTGTCGGCATGCGGGCCAGCGGCCAGCCAGTCGAGCAATTTGGCGCGGATCGCGCCCCGGCGATGCGCGCGGTCAGCGGGGTCTACGGGACGCTCGCGACCCGCAATCACCAGCACTACACGCGCGCCCATAGCCCGCGCTTGATCCAGCCCGGCGGTGATCCGGGTGTAGGCGGTGTCGAGCGTGTGGCCATGCAGGTCGAGGGTCAGATCCGGTTCCACCCGGCCTGCTTTAAACCGGCGTTCCCAATGCGAATCCAGCGCGGCTGGCGCCTCGGGGATACGGCTTGGTGGGGGCGGTGCTGGGAAACGCGTGACATGCGGATGAGGCTTGGGCTTCACCCGCTTGGGCCGCGCGGTACCGACAGGTTGAGCCTTCGGGGTCTCAGGCGCTTTGGCTTGCACCGCAGGTCGCGTGCGCCCGGCCAGCGGGGTCACGCTCTCGGCCAGACGCGACCACGCGGCCTGCTCTTCGGCGGAAAGGCCGCGCGGGATTTGCCGGGCGTGGCTCATCAGTTTGAGCCGTTAAGGCGCGCAACGGTGCCCTTGGGCAGCAACAGCAACGCGCTGCCCTGCCCTGACATACCACCTGCGATGGCGCGCGCGTCTTCGCCCGCGCCCCAAAATGTGTCGAACCGATTCGCGCCCTTGATCGCTCCGCCGGTGTCCTGCGCGACCCACAGCCCATCGGCTTCGTCGCGATCCAAATCGAGCCACACCGGCGCGCCCAGCGGCACAAAACGTGGGTCAGCGGCGACTGACGCTCCGCGCCGAACCGGCACACCTAAAGCGCCCAAGGGTCCATCACCGGTCAATTCGCGGAAGAAGATCCAGCTTTCGTTCTCACGCATCAAAGCGCGGCCCGCATCTGGATTTTCGCGCATATAGGCCATGATGCCCTGCATCGACCCGGGATATTGCCCGGGTCCATCGCCCAACAGGCCGCGTTCGCGCATCAGCTTACCGACGCTGGTGTAGCCGCGCCCGTTCTGTCCGGCGTAACCGATGCGGATGATTTCACCGTCGGGTGTGCGCAGGCGGCCTGATCCCTGGATCTGCAAGAAGAACAGTTCCACTGGGTCGGCGGCGTAACCGATCACGGGCACGCGTCCTTCCAGCGCGCCATCCTCAATCTCGGCGCGAGTGTAATAGGAAACGAAATTGCCGTTGTCGTCGTATCGGCCAAGTGGCGGGCGCCCCACACGCTCCGCTATAGGCGTGTCGAGCGGCCAGGCCCGGCGCAGATCGGCGGGCATGGCATAAACGGGTGCGTTGTATCCCGGCTGGCGCGTGCGCGATCCGGCGATCTCGGGCTCGAAATAGCCGGTCGCGAACGCGCTGCCATCGCCTACCTTCGCGGTCTCGAAAAACTCGACGAAGAAATCGCGTGCGCCGCTGACTTGTCGCGTGCGCGCCGCCTCGCAGGCCGGGCGCCAGTCCGCGCCAAAGGATAGGCCGCTTGCATCCTCTCGCTTGAGCAATTGCGGGCAGGATTCGACAAAGGCGGCCAAGGCGGTCCCCGCGTCGCTGGCGCTCATGGGCAGCGCGCCAACGCTGGGCCCGCGGGTCACTCCGGCCAAGGATGCGCTGGCGACGATAGGTGTGGGCGGCGGGGCCGAAACAACTGGAGTTGGTGGTGTGGAGTCGGGGATCACCGCACAAGCGGAAAGCAGCACCAGCGCTCCAAGCGCTGGCAACCGGGTGAAGGATGCCAGCGGCTTGCGCATCTTTGTCTGCTCCTGATTGGGCCGCGCCTGAGCGCGCGATCAGACCGACAGGGTCAGCCTCTAGGGCTTACCCCGCAAGGCCTAGCCTTCGTCGGTTTCGTCGAGAATCCAGTTCGGGTCTTTCGACGCGGTGTTGCGCGAGAACGTCCAGACATCCCGGCTTTCAATCGCATCGTCGAGCGAACCGGCGATGACGTTGCCATCCTTGTCACGGGTCACGGCGGCGATATCGGCCACAAACAGAACAGCGATGCGGGCCATTTTGCCATCGAGCGAAGCCGAGTGGATGCGCGTTTCCTCGACACGGATCAGCGTGTTCTCGAGCGTCTCGCCCGCCTCTTCGCGCGCGTCGATCGCGGCGATGAAGCCTTCATAGACGTCATCGTCGCACAGATCTCGCAATGTGTCGCGATCGCCTTCCCAGAACGCTTCGAGCACCATCGCGTACGCACCGCGCGCACCGTCCACGAAAGCGGTGATGTCAAATTGGCTATCAACCGAAGCGATTTCCCGCACACCGCGCTCAACCGCAGGCATCACGCCTTCGAGCTGCGAAGGACGCGAAACAACAGCGGGCGCGTTCGCCTGAGCTGGCGCGTTGTCAGCCGAGTTATCGGGCGATTCGAAGCGCTGTGGCACCGATTCTTCTTCATGCTCCGCGCGTCGGCCGAGCACGGAATAGAGCCGAAGGCCCAGAAAAACCGCGATCATGGCGAGAATGACGATTTCTGTAATCACACTAGGTACCTAATCTGCCTTTCAGTGAGGACGCCGCTCCCCACGCCATCACAAATACGATTCATGCCTAACATAGGCTTCAATTACAATTCGACAACGCCGTTTCGGCCCCTTTCGCTAGGTGAATCGGGCATT
The DNA here is from genome assembly GCA_039033755.1 of Pseudomonadota bacterium. Taxonomy (GTDB): domain Bacteria; phylum Pseudomonadota; class Alphaproteobacteria; order Sphingomonadales; family Sphingomonadaceae; genus Erythrobacter. The sequence goes on from JBCCBZ010000025.1 coordinate 24,445, forward strand.
TGGGTAACATTTCGCCGCTGAATAGTGCCTGTCCGGCGTTTTGGCTCGTCGCATGCGGCGTGTTGCGTGAAATGTTGCCGGGGGCGAAGGGGCCTGCTAGGCGCGGCGTGCTTTGCGAAGGACCGCATGGGCTATGCGCTCTTTTCAACCCGAAATTTCCGCTGATACGAAAGACGATACCGACCATGGCCGACGAAGGCGACGTTCTCACCAATCTCGATAATCCAGGCGCTGGCGGCAACGGCGCGGACACCACGCCCACCGCCGCGATCATCACGCAATATGTGAAAGATCTTTCGGTTGAGAACCCCAACGCGCCCGATGTGTACCAGTGGCCCGATCAGCCCAAGGTTGACGTCCAGTTCAACATCGGTGCCGAGCCCGTGGGCCAGGAAGTCCACGAGGTCACGCTCAAGATCAACATCAACGCCACCGGCGACAATGGCCCGTTCTACATGATCGAGCTCGCTTATTGCGGCCTCGTCGGGATGCGCAATCTCGGCGAAGAACAAGCGCACGCCTTCCTCTACGCCGAAGCGCCGCGTCTCATCTTCCCGTTTGCGCGCAACGTCGTGGCCGATGCCGTGCGCGATGCGGGCTTCCCGCCGCTGCTCGTCGATCCGATCGACTTCAACACGCTGTACGCACAGCAACTCGCGCAGCGCCGCGCCGAACAGGGTCTTGGCGAAGGCGAGATCCCCAAGCCGCAGGCTTAAGGGTCTTAGACCCATTTTGAGCGAGGTTGCGCCAAACGTGACGACAACGTTGGATCACGCATGAGCCTCCTCAAAAATGTCGGCACGATTGGCGGCCTCACCGCCGTCAGCCGTGTCTTCGGCTTCACACGTGACATCCTGCTGGCCCGCGTGCTGGGCGCAGGCGGCGTTGCGGATGCGTGGCAGCTCGCCTTTCAGTTTCCCAACCTGTTTCGCCGCTTGTTCGCCGAGGGAGCTTTCGCCAGCGCCTTCGTCCCTCTGTTCAACCGGCACATGAACGAAGGCGAAAGCGAAGCGCAGCGTTTCGCGAGCCAGGTGCTCGCGGTGCTCTTGCCGATCCTTGTCGTGTTTGGCGCGGTCATGATGCTGGTCATGCCGTGGGTTTTGTGGCCATTTGCCAACGCTGACATGAAAGCGAGCGAGGCAACCTACGATCTCGCCATCACCATGGCGCGGATCGCGTTTCCCTATCTGGTCTTCATGAGCGTCGCGACGCTGCTCGCCGCTGTGCTCAATTCGCTCTCGCGCTTTGCCGCTGCTGCGGCTGCACCGATCCTGCTCAACATCTGCCTACTGACCGCGCTTTTCTGGGGCGTGGCGCAAGGGCCAAGCGAAGAGACGCGTCAAGCGGTCGGCTTCTGGCTCGCGGTGGCGGTTTCGATCAGCGGGCTGCTGCAGCTCGTCTGGCTAGGCTTTTTCATGCGGCGCGCCGGGTTTGCGCTGAAATTCCAGCGTCCGCGTATCACCGCGCAAGTCAAGGAGATGGGCGTGCTGATCGTGCCCGCCATCTTTGGCGCGGGCGTCTATCAGATCAGCCGCTTCATCGATCTCGCTTTCTACGGTGTGCTGCCCGATGGTTCGATCAGCTACATGGCCTACGCCGACCGCTGGAATCAGCTTCCGCTGGGCATCATTGGTATCGCTTTGGGCACCGCGATCCTGCCCGCGCTTTCGCGCCATATCGGCAAAGATGAGAACGACGAGGCCGCGCGGCTGCAATCAAACGCTATTGAACTCGCGATGCTGCTGACCGTGCCGTGCGCGGTGGCGCTGTTCTTCACCGGCACCGCCTTTGTACAGGTGTTCATGCAGGGACAGGAGTTCACCGCCGAGGACGCCAGCGTCACCGGCATGGTAGTGAAAGCGCTGGTGCTGGGCCTCCCCGCTTACGTGCTGATCAAGGTGCTGACACCCAATTTCTTCGCCCGCAAGGACACGCGCACCCCGGTCTACACGGCGGCGGCGGCTTTGGTGGTGACGGTGGCGCTGAACTTCACATTCATCTTTAGCTTTGGCCTTGGCGTGGTCGGGCTCGCCTTGGCGGGTGCGATTGGCGCGTGGGTGAATATCACACTGCTCGGCCTGATCCTCGCGCGGCGCGGCTTTTTCACCTTGCCGACAAGCGTCCTGAGCCGATTGGCGCGCATCGCTATAGCCTCCGCGCTGATGGGCGCCGCGCTCTACGCGGTGATGAGCGAGATCGCACCTTGGTTCACAGGCTCCATTGCGGACAAAGCGCTCGGCATCGCCATAATCCTTGCGGTCGGCGCGGTGACCTATGGCGGCGCAGCGGCGGCTCTTGGCGTTCTGACAAAGGACACGATGCTGCGACTGATGCGGCGGCAGGGTTGAGCCGCGTCTTGCGCCGGTTAAGTCATCTGCTAGGGCCCAAAGCATGATTGAATTGGATTTCACAGACCGTTTGGCCCGACCGCGTTTCGCGGTTCGTGGGCGGGCGGCCTGGCGATGGCTAGAGAGCTCCTTGATCTGAGTATCCTATCCGGTCAGCGCTCAATTGTTGCGCGGCCAATCCATCTTCGAAATCTACGAGAGAAATTCGCATGAGAGTCGTTTCCGGTATCCAGCCCACGGGTAAGCCGCATCTTGGCAACTATCTGGGCGCCATCCGCAATTACGTGAAATTCCAGGACGACGCGCACGTAGCAGGCGGCGAATGTCTGATCTTTATCGCTGATTTGCACGCTCTATCGCTGCCGCATAACCCGGTCGAACTCCACGCCTCAACGCTTGAACTGGTTGCAACCCTCGTCGCCTGCGGGCTCGATCCCGATAAGGCGATCCTGTTCAATCAGGCTCAGGTTCCCCAGCATCCCGAAATGCAATGGCTGCTCAACGGCACCGCGCGGATGGGATGGCTCAATCGTATGACGCAGTGGAAGGACAAAGCGGGCAAGAACCGCGAAGGCCAGTCCATCGCGCTGTTCACCTACCCGGTGCTGCAAGCCGCCGACGTGCTGCTTTACCAGGCGACCCACGTGCCTGTGGGCGAAGACCAGAAACAGCACCTCGAACTGGCACGCGACATCGCGCAAAAGTTCAACAACGACTTTGCATCCGAAGACGCGCCCGTCTTCACTCTGCCCGAACCGATTATCCCGCCCGAAGCCGCGCGCATCATGAGCTTGCGCGATGGATCGGCCAAGATGAGCAAATCCGATCCTTCGGATATGAGCCGCATCAATCTGACCGACGACGCGGACACGATCATGAAGAAGGTGAAGAAAGCCAAGACCGATCCCGAACCTTTGCCCAGCGAAGAAGCGGGCCTCGAAGGTCGCGCCGAGGCGCTCAACTTGGTGGGCATCTACGGCGCGCTCACCGGGCAAAGCGTGGCAGCGGTGCTGGCCGAAAATGGCGGGCAAGGATTCGGAGCGTTCAAGCCCAAGCTGGGAGAGGCTTTGGTCGAAACGCTTGCGCCCATCTCCGAACGCTTCGTTGCGCTTAAAGATGACCGCGAAACGCTCGACGCGATCCTCGCGCGTGGCGCCGCCAAGGCCCGCGAACGGGGTACTCCCACGCTGGACGCCACGTACAAGGCGCTGGGCCTGGTGCGTGGCTAACATACGGTTCTTGTAAACGGCTCATCACACGGTGAGCCGTTTGCTCCCTTCGATAAGCCGCGCGTTCAATAACCGTTCAGCCCTTATCGCTAACCATTCGCAGCACCAGAGATAGATTGTCCGAGGCTATGTAGCTGCGAAGCGTGATCGAGGTTTTTTGAACCCTGACTGACGACCGGAGCACTCAACAGCCAGGAGGCGGCGCAATTCCTCGCTGGACAGGGCCGGCTTCGGCCCCACATAGTGTTGTATCGCAAAGGGACTATCTGAGATGAAACCTCTACCGCTTACCACCGTCCAGAGCCGCTCGAAGGGACGTCGCCTGTCCTCCGGGTTGTTCGTCGCTGTCGCCGCGCTAGGCCTTGCCGCCTGCGCCACCCCGTTCAAGGCCGACGTCGAGCGCTTCGCTGCGCCGCTGCCCGCGCCGCAAGGCATGACCTTTGCGGTCGTACCGGAAGATCCCAAACTGGCGGGTGGCCTGGAATTCGCAATCTACGCGCGCAACGTCGCCGCTGAATTGAGCGAAGTGGGCTACACCCCCGCCGCCAGCCCTGAGAACGCAGACCTGCTGGTGCGGTTTGATTATGGCGTTGATAACGGCCGCGAGCGCGTGCGCACCACCGGCGGTGGATTTGCAGGCGCAGGCGCCTTTGGCCCCTGGGGCAACTTTGGCGGCTTTGGCTTCCGCCGCAACTTTGCCTTTGGCTTTTACGATCCGTGGCTCGCCGGCCCGAATGTGCGCAGCTACACCGTCTATACCGGTGATGTGGATGTGAAGATCGACAACGCCAAAACCGGTGAACGCCTGTTCGAAGGCCGCGCGGAAAGCGTCTCGCGCTCCAATCGTTTGCAAACACTTGTACCCAATCTGGTCGACGCGCTGGTCACCGATTTCCCCGGCAATTCCGGGGAGACTTTACGCATCACCATCAAAGACGACGAAAAGAAGGTGCGTCGCACTGACTAATGGTGTAGCTTCGTTTTTACGCAATAAACCCTTGGATGGGACGGAGAGGCGGCGCAAGGGATCAGCGCCGCCTTTTTGCGTTTAGGGTTAAGGCCTTATGATCTGGATTGTAATCAGCACACTCGCAACAGCATTGAGTCTCCCGATCGATCAGTCGGACGGGCTGGCGGGCGCGCAAGATGCCCTTGCGCAATCAACCGGCAAGCGCAAAGCTAAGCCTATCAATCAGGACAAATGGATCGCTCCTGAAATCATCGAAGCGCGCGCTTGCCGCGGTGAGCGGTGTTTTGTGGGCTTTGTCGGCTACACTTTGCTTGTGAACCGGGAGGGCCGCGCGACCGATTGCGCGGTGACGTTGACCAGCGGCGACCGTGGGCTGGATGTGGAGACTTGCAATCTGTTGTTGCGCGGCGCGCGGTTCAAGCCAGCCACAAACGCAAAGGGGGAACCTGTTAAAGGCCGCTACGCCTCTTCCGTCTTGTGGACCGGGCGTTCAGTCGGTCCATCGCCAGACTGAGCTGGCCCTAAAGCCCCTTAGCACCGCCGGTCGAACCAAAGCCGCCCTCACCGCGCGCAGTGGCGTCGAGTTCCTCGACTTCATCCCACGCCGCTTGCACCACGGGGGCCAGCACCAGTTGCGCCACCCGGTCGCCGCGAGCGATCTCGAAGGCGGTGGGACCATGGTTGATCAGCAGGACTTTCAATTCGCCGCGAAAATCGCTGTCGATCGTGCCGGGCGTGTTGGGCACGGTGATGCCGTGCTTGAAGGCTAGGCCCGAGCGCGGGCGCACCTGAATCTCGTAGCCTTGCGGGATTGCCATGGAGAGGCCGGTGGCGACCGCGTGCCGCGCGCCGGGTTCGATCGTGACATCCTCGGCGCTCACCACATCCATACCCGCCGCGCCATCGGTAGCGTAGGCAGGAAGCGGGAGGTCTGCGCCGTGTGCGAGGCGCTTGACCTCGACTTTAACTGAAGAGCTCACTCAGCGGCCTCCGCCGTCAGCGTGTCCGCGATCCGCTGCGCCAGCGCCATGGCGACTTCAGGCTTGGCCATCTGCTCGAGGCTTTCGACGCCATCGTTGCTGATAATGTGCACCTCGTTGTCGTCACCGCCCATCACGTCGCCCGATACATCGTTGGCGATGATCCAGTCGGCGGCCTTACGCTTGCGCTTTTTCTTGGCGTTGTCGATCACATCGTCGGTCTCGGCGGCAAAGCCGATGACGAGCTCGGGGCGCTTCTCGCTAGCGGCAAGGTTGGTGAGGATGTCAGGGTTCTCCGTCAGCATCAGGGCGGGCGGCGCGGAGCCGCGCTTCTTGATCTTCTCACTGACATATTGGCGCGGACGCCAATCCGCGACCGCCGCGACCATCACAGCGGCGTCCGCCGGAAGAGCCGCGCGCACGGCCTGGTTCATCTCGGCCGCGCTTTCGACATCGATGCGGTCCACACCCTTGGGCGTTTTGAGCGAAACAGGGCCAGCGACCAGCGTCACCTGCGCACCCAAAGCGGCGGCGGCGGCGGCGATGGCAAAGCCTTGCTTCCCGCTCGACCGGTTGGCGATGTAGCGCACCGGATCGATCGCTTCCCAGGTCGGGCCAGCGGTAATGAGCACGTGTTTGCCGGTGAGCGGCTTGTGGTTGGGATCGATATCGAACCCATCGCCCGCTGCGTCACCGTCATCGCTTTCAATGGATTCAGCTTTGGCCTTGGCGGCCTTCTTGCCTTTCGGCGCAGGCTTCTTGGCTTCGGGTTCGGGCGTGTCTTCGGCTTCAGGCGCGTCTTCGGGCTCTTCTTCCTCGGCCTCTTCGGCGATTTCCTCAGGCGGCGATTGGCGCTCGTTCACCTCATGGTTGATCGCGTCGGGATCAATCGGAGGCGCAGCGCCCGCATCGCCCTTTTTCGCGAGCAGCGGCCCGCTGAGGTCGGGGTTGAACTCGATATCCTCCTCTTCGATCTCCGCATCGGGATCGAAGTCTTCGGGGATCTCGAGATCCTGATGCTCGGCCTCGATATCGTCCGCGCTGCGTTTCGCGGTGGAACGCGGGATGATTTTGGAGAGCAAACCGCCGAGCCCGCCCATATTGCCAGCGCCTTCGTCGTCAGGCTCCAGCGCCTCGACCGGTCCCAGAGCCGCGTCGTTCGCGGCCATCGGGGCGGGCGTTTCCTCGGGCACTTCGATACCGAAATGCGCGGCGATCGCGCGCCAGATCGCGTCGGGTTCGGGTAGACGGCCATAGCCAAACTCGCCGCACGCCATCGGCCCTTCGTCCGGGTGCAGCACCTCAACGCCGTTGGCTTTGAGCGCCTCGACATTGCGCTGTGTGGATTCGTGCTCCCACATGCGCACGTTCATCGCCGGGATCGCCATCACCGGCTTATCAGTCGCCAGGATCAAGGTCGTCGCCAGATCATCGGCGATGCCCGCCGCCATCTTGGCCATCAGATCCGCGGTCGCCGGGCAGACCACGATCAGGTCGGCTTCTCGGCTAAGCTGGATGTGGCCCATTTCGGCTTCGTTCTTGAGGTCCCACAGCGTAGTGTAGACCTGATTCTCGCTTAGCGCGGCGAGCGACATCGGCGTCACAAACTGCTGACCGCCCTTGGTCACAACGCAGGTGACATCGCCCCCGCCCTTCCGGATCAGGCGCACCAACTCGCACGACTTATACGCTGCGATACCGCCGCCCACGACCAGCAGGATCTTGGGCCCGACAACCTCTTGCGGCGCGGTGCTCATGATCGAGGCTTTCGGTAAGGCGGCAAAGCTCGCGTCATTTGGTGTCGTATCACTTCCCGTATGGACCCAGCGCTGAAAATCGAAACTATGGTTAATGGTTTAGCGATCAAGAGCCGCGAGGCCAACCGCTTTGAACCGGGCGTTTCTGTGCGCGCTACTTCATGGCCGATGATGGTTAAATTTGCGCTACCGTCTCTCCCGTCAGCAATAGGTTTGGCGGCTTGCAAAGAGGGCCTGCGCACGTCAGACCCAAGCGCAAGAAGAGGGGATCGACATGCAGTTAGTTTTGCGGGTGGCGTTGGCGCTTTTGGGGGCGCTGTTTCTGTTTATCGGATCGCAGTTTTTGATCGACCCGGTGACGACAGGCGGCGACTTCGGCCTTAGCCCCAAGGGTACTGGCGGGCTTTCGACGATCCGCGGGGATATGACCGCGTTCTTCTGGGTGTCGGGCGGGGCGCTCCTTTACGGCGTTTGGAAACAGCGCGGCGAGGTGTTTTACGTCACCGCAGCGCTGATGGGCATCGTCTTTTGCGCGCGCTGCCTCAGCTTGGCTCTGGATGGAACCTACGAAGGATGGGCCCCGCCCATGGCGGTTGAAGCGGTGACGGTGATTCTGTGCTTTGTCGGCGCGCGCGCGATGCGCGGTCCGGCTAAAACCTAAAGCAATCCGTAGGCCGCCGCAGCCCACATCGCGCCCGCTCCGGCTAGGCCAGCAACGAAGTACCCCAGCCAGCCGCCACCTGACCGCTCAGGCCGGTCGGTCAGCAGCTTGATCTCAGGCAAAGGCGAGGGTTCGGGCGCGCCGCCTTTGGGCGGGAACCTCTCTTCGATCCGGCGGATCAAACCCGGAAGGCGCATAAAGGTTTCGGTGTCTTCCTTGATCCGTTCGGCGACGGCGGCTTCAGGCCCCAACTCATCACGGATCCAATCGCGCACATAAGGCGCGGCGGTGTCCCACATATTGATGTCTTCGTTAAGCTGCGTTGCGATGCCTTCGACCATCACCATCGTCTTTTGCAGCAACAGCAAATGCGGCTGCGTCTGCATGTCGAAATCGCGCGTGATGGCGAACAGCCCATCGAGCATCTGACCGACCGAAAGCTCTTTCACCGGCTTTCCGCGCATCGGTTCGCCCACCGCGCGCAGGGCCGTCGCAAACTCACCGACCGAATGATAGCTGGGCACATATTGCGCTTCGAAATGAATTTCGGCGACGCGTTTGTAATTGCCGGTGGTCAGGCCGTAGAGGATCTCCGCCAGCCATTGCCGCGCGCGCCGGTCGATCCGGCCCATAATACCGAAATCGATCGCAACGATGGTCCCATCATCCTCAACGAACAGGTTCCCCTGGTGCATATCGGCGTGGAAGAACCCGGCGCTGATCGCCTGCGTCAGGAAGCTGATGACGAGCTTTTCCGCGATCCGGTTGAGGTCGTGCCCGCGCGCGACCAGTTCTTCGGTGCGGCTGATCTTGACCCCGTCGATCCATTCGATCGTCAACACCCGGCCATTGGTCCGGTCCCAGTCAATCTCTGGAATTCTATATCCGCCGATGCCGCGCATTTCCTCGGCCAGTTCCGAGGCGGACGCGGCTTCGCGCCGGAAGTCTAGCTCGGTGTTGGACCAGCGTTTGAAATTGGCGATCGTCAACCGCGGGCGCAGGCGCGAGGCTTCGCCGCCCATCGCTTCAACATGGGCGGCGGCCCATTCGTAGGTCTGGATATCGCGCGCGAATTTCTCTCGGATGCCGGGGCGCAGGACCTTGATCGCGACCTTGCGCCCATCGGTGGTGACCCCTTTGTGCACCTGCGCGATGCTCGCCGCGCCGACGGGTTCGGGGTCGACTTCGGAGAACAGCGCGTCGAGCGGTTGATCGAAGCTCTGTTCAATCGACGCCTTGATCTGCGCAAACGGCACGGGCGGCAGCGAATCCTGCAAGGACAGCAGGTTATTTGCCGCTTCCTCGCCCACTAGATCAGGCCGCGTTGCGAGCGACTGGCCGAGCTTGATCGCCGCCGGACCAATCGCACGGAAAGCGCCGGCGTAATCGGGTTCGCCCTTTTTGCTGGTGAAGGTCGCAAGCCGCGCCAATTTCGCCAAACGGCGCACGGGCGAAGGCGCGTTCACATCGTTCTCGATGCCCACAAGCGCGCGGCGACGCGCCAATGTGACGCCCCAGCGCGCAAGGCGAGAGAGATGGATGACGGGAGAGGTCATGGCTTAGATACGGATCGCGTTGCGGCTCAGACTTTCCAACCCGAATGGATCGCGACCGCGCCGCCCAAAATGATCTCCGCCTTGGTGTTCACAAAGCCGGCCTGTTTGATCATCGCTTCAAATTCAGCGGGGCGCGGAAACTTGCGGATCGATTCGGCGAGATAGCGATAGCTCTCGGTGTCGCCGGCAATCACTTGTCCCATGCGCGGCATGATGTGGTGAGAATACAGGTCGTAGACTTCGCGAAAGCCGGTCCATTCGGTGGTTGAGAATTCCATGCAATAAAACCGACCACCCGGACGCAGCACCCGGTGCGCTTCGGCCAACGCTTTATCTTTGAAGGTCACGTTCCGAATGCCAAACACGATGGTGTAAGCGTCAAAACTGTTGGAGGCGAAGTCGACCTCTTCGGCGTTTTGCTGCGTGAAGACGAGGCTGCCCGTATCTTCAGACTCGCGCCGCTCCATCGCGCGTTCGGCGCCGACATCGAGCATCTCTTGATTGATATCGGCCACGGTCACATTGGCGCCGCGATCGGCCATGCGGAAAGCGATATCACCCGTGCCGCCCGCCATATCGAGAATCGCCTCACCCGGCTGCGGCTTCACGCGTTTGACGAAGCGATCTTTCCACCCGCGATGCATGCCGAACGACATGGCATCGTTCATAATGTCGTACTTCTTCGCCACGCTGGTGAAGACCTGACCCACGCGGCGGGTCTTTTCCTCTGGCGCGACTTCTTCGTAGCCGAAGGAGACGGTGTCTTGATTGCTTTCGCTCATGGCAAGCGCACTAGAAGGAATTGAGCCACGCGGAAAGGGTGGAGTTTGGTGCATGGATCGCACCGCGTGATGCGCGGCGCTTGCCGCCCTTGCCAGCCCTCTCCCCCGCCCTTCCACCCGGTAGCTTGACGGTACGATCTCCGAGTGGAAGGGCGGGGGAGAGGGCTGGCCCGAGAAACTGGGGGCCCACGAGCGTGAGCGAGCCAAACAAGAATGCCCGAGCTTCCCGAAGTCGAAACAACCGTTCGCGGCCTTGCACGCTTTCTCGACGGCGCGCGTATTGAACGCGTGGTGCTCAACCGTCCCGATCTGCGTCGTCCGTTCCCAGATGATCTGGTTCAGATAATGACAGGTGCGACGGTTACGAGTCTGTCACGCCGCGCCAAATATGGCCTGTTCCATCTCGACCGCGGGCAAAGCGTCATCTTCCATCTGGGAATGAGCGGGCGCTGGAGAATAGATCCCGAGGAAGACGACGTGCACGATCATATGGTGGTCGAAACCGCGACCAACCGCTTTGCTTTGTGCGACCCGCGCCGGTTTGGCTCGGTTGATATGGTGGCGACCGAGGCATTGGACCAATGGCCGCAATTCGCCGCCATGGGGCCAGAGCCGCTGGGACCGGGCCTGTCGCCCGAACACCTGAAGACCGCGCTCAAAGGCAAGACCCAGTCGATCAAGCTGTGCCTACTGGACCAACGCATCGTCGCCGGGCTTGGCAATATATATGTGTGCGAGGCCCTGTGGCGCGCGGGCATTCACCCGATGAAGAAAGGCGGCAAGGTGACCAAACCGCAGCTCGCGCGGCTGGTCCCGGCGATTCGCGAGGTTCTCGAAACCTCTATCCGCGACGGCGGCTCCTCCCTGCGAGATTACGCGCAGCCCGATGGCGAGTTGGGCTATTTCGCGACGCGCTTTGATGTCTATGGCCAGACAGGAGAACCCTGCCACCGCGAGGATGGCGGTAAGATAAGGCGCATCGCCCAAGGCGGACGCAGCACCTGGTATTGCCCGGTTTGTCAGCGTTAGTTTTGCGCTCACGCATCCGCGCGAGCGTCCTCACTAGAAGTCCTCCGCTTCGCTGCGGACCCGCTGCGGGCGGCCAGTCGGCCTTTGCAGGCCCTTCGGACCTGTCGGCCTGAACGCTCGACGAACGGTGTCTCCGACAGACCGCCCGCCCGCAGGTGCCCCGCAGCGAAGCGGAGGGAACAGCGCCGAGGACATACAAACATTGACGATTCGCCGCCTTCACCTTATGTGCGCGCCTTTCCGACGCATGGATTGTGATTCCGGGCGTCCTTTTCGACCAACCCGAGATGACAGCGGTCGCCCCAACGCGGCCCCAAACAGAACGCGAGACAGACACAGATATGGCCAACACGCCGCAAGCCCGTAAGCGCATCCGTCGCAACAACCGCCGCGCCGAGATCAACACCTCGCGCATGAGCCGCATCCGTGGCTTCATCAAGAAGGTCGAAAGCGCTTGCGAATCGGGCGACAAAGACGCCGCCGCTGCTGCTTTGAAAGCCGCTCAGCCGGAAATGGCTCGTGGTGTTGCGCGCGGCGTGCTCCACAAAAACACAGTCGCACGCAAGATGTCGCGCCTGACCAAACGAGTCGCAGCTCTGTAAGGGTTATTGGACACGCCCCATGTAACCCTACCTATGGGGTTAACCTAAGCGTTTGTCCTACTTTAATTATGAAGGGCCGGGCCGTTTGGTCGCGGCCCTTTTGTTTTGTCATATTCGCAAGCGCAGCACGGAACCGCGACTCTAGGATTCCCCGCGATTCGCGTGCATTCTATTTCATGAATCATTGAAAATCAGTGACTTGAACGCATTCCCGTGAGTTTCGCGAGTCAAACACAAAATTTAACAAATCTGTAAATTTCTCCATTGCGAAACGGGCCGAAGAGTCGTTTATTAGTGGCATATCCGGTTCGGGACAGACCGGGTTTAAGGTCAAGATCGATGGGGTCCTTCCGGCGTCTTTACGATTTCGGAAGAGGGGAAGTTTTGCCTATCACAATGGCAGTTCGTCTTTCGGAGGTCGCTTCCGGAGTCGGACAAGTATCGGGGAAAGCAAAGGTGCAACGAATGGACAAGTCGCGGTCAACGCGTCGCAGCTCGGACGAAGATTTGATGGAAGACGCCGAGGCCGTAAACCTCGCCGCGGATTGGGCTGATATCAGCACCGGCCTGCGCAAGGATCTGGGCCATCAGCTTCATAGCCAATGGATCAAACCGATCCAGGTTGGCGATATTGAAAAAGAAACCGGCACGCTAAACCTGTTTTTGCCGACGGAGTTTTCAGCCAACTGGGTCAAAGACCGATTCGAGGATCGCCTGCAGCTCGCCTGGACAATTGCCCGTCCCGAAGTGCGCCAGGTTAAAATTCAGGTGCATCCGGGTCGACGCCAATTGCCGGAATTGCGGATCGACGATGGCCGTCGTCCGGCCAACGATGGCGCGAGCGCGATTGCAGTCGCCGCTGGCACGATCGGGGACGCGGGCTTTACGTCCAGCGTGGGGCTCGACCCTACGCTGACCTTCGCAGCCTTTGTCACAGGCGAAGCCAACGTGCTCGCCTGCAACGCCGCGCAGCGCATGGCCGCGACCGAACAGCCCCAATTCTCACCGCTCTATCTCAAGGCCGCGACCGGTCAGGGCAAAACGCACCTGCTGCACGCCATCGGCCATGGTTATCTGCAAGCACACCCGCGCGCGCGTATCTTCTACTGCTCGGCCGAACGCTTTATGGTGGAGTTCGTCCAAGCGCTCAAAGCCAACCAAATGATCGAATTCAAAGCGCGCCTGCGCAGCTTTGATCTGCTGCTGGTGGATGACATTCAATTCATCATCGGTAAGGCGTCCGCTCAGGAAGAGCTGCTTTACACGATCGACGCGCTGCTGGCCGAAGGCAAACGCCTGGTCTTCGCCGCCGACCGCGCACCGCAAGCGCTCGATGGCGTTGAACCTCGCCTGCTCAGCCGTCTTTCGATGGGATTGGTGGCTGATATCGCCGCCGCTGATATTGAGCTGCGCAAATCGATCCTGGAATCCAAGCTCCAGCGCTTCGCGCCGCTCAACGTGCCCGAAGATGTGGTTGATTTCCTTGCCCGCACGATCACGCGCAATGTGCGCGAGTTAGTGGGCGGCCTGAACAAGCTGATCGCCTACGCGCAGCTGACGGGACAAGAAGTGTCGCTGCAACTCGCCGAGGAGCAGCTCACCGATATCCTGTCCGCCAACCGGCGCCGTATCACGATTGACGAAATCCAGCGCACCGTATGTCAGTTCTACCGGATCGACCGGTCGGAAATGAGCTCCAAGCGCCGCGCGCGTGCTGTCGTGCGTCCGCGTCAGGTGGCGATGTATCTGTCCAAGGTGCTGACCCCGCGCTCCTATCCGGAGATCGGGCGCAAATTTGGCGGACGCGATCACTCCACCGTGATCCACGCGGTGCGCCTGATCGAAGACCTTCGCGAACGCGACGCCGATATGGACGGCGACGTGCGCAGCCTGCTGCGCCAGCTGGAAAGCTGAACCCCGAGGGTTTCGGCCGAAACCCTCGTTTGCGTGTGAGCCTCTTCCTCTTGTCCGAGGAGATACCAACAAGGGGCTCACACCCAACCCACTGATCATGAACCGGTTTTGCGCAGGTTTATGCACCAAAGCCTCCACAGAGCTGTCCACGCACTGCCCACAGGCTGTTCACAAGCGGCCCACAGCCTGCCAACAGAGCCATCATGGTCGACAGGTTGTTCATAGACTCTTCCCCAGAGGCATCCACAGACGCTGATGTCGGGATGGGCGCGGGCGTAGGTGCCCTCACCCCCGCGCGTCTTGATCGCTTTGCCCGCAATATGATTGTGCCCGAGATCGGTGGCGCGGGTCAGGTTGCGCTCACCACAAAGCGCGTGGCGGTGATAGGCCTTGGCGGCATCGGTTCACCCGCCTTGCAATATCTTGCTGCCAGCGGGATCGGGCGATTCACCCTCGTCGATGACGACGCGGTCGAGGTCTCCAACCTTCAGCGTCAAACGATCTTCACAACCCGCGACGTAGGCCATGGCAAAGCGACAAGCGCACGCCGCTGGCTCGCCAATTTCGACGACACGCTGAACGTGGATATTTCCGATACGCGCATCACCGCTGAAAACGCGGGCGATCTTATCGCGGGCTGCGATCTGGTGTTTGATGGGACCGACAATTTCGCCACCCGCCTTGCGGTCTCCTATGCTTGCGTGGCCGAACGCGTGCCGCTCCTCTCCGCCGCCGTGGGCCGCTTTCAAGGGCAGGTTGGCGCGTTTGCCGGGCATCTGGCGGGGCAGCCGTGCTACCGCTGCTTTGTCGGTGACGCGTTTGACGCGGAAGACTGCGACACCTGCGCGGATGAAGGCATGCTGGGCGCGATGGCGGGGTGGACCGGCAGCTTTGCGTCGATGCAAGCGGTGCGCGCGTTACTCCACGGCACCAGCGCGTTTGGCGACAACCCGATGTGGGGTAAGCTTTTCGTGCTCGACGGGCTGGAAGCGGGCATGCGCTCACTGACGATTGCCAAAGATCCCGCCTGCAAGGGATGCGGAGCGCATGGATAAGGCGCGACGCGCCACAACCGAGGCCGACACGGCCATGGGCGTTCTCAAACGCCGCACCCTCCCCATCGCTTTCACCTACACGCTAAGCTTTTTCGAGAACCTGGCCGAGCTGTCCTACCCCTGGGCCATCGGCATTGCGGTCAACGGTTTGATTGAGGGAGAGGCTTGGCTGCTGTGGCCGCTGATCGTGATCTGGTTGGCGCATATAATCGTGGGTGCGTGCCGCCAGATTTACGACACTCGGCTGTTCTCAGTGCTGAACGCGAAGATGGCGCGCACGGTGGTTCGCCAACAGCGCGCCGATGGCAATGATGTGAGCGAAACCAACGCACGGGTGGAGATGATCGAGGAGCTGATCGACTTCCTCGAAGAGGATATGCCGATCCTGATGGCAACGCTTGTCGGTCTTTTCGGCAGTCTCGTTTTCCTGACCCTCTACGACGCGGGTTCGGGTTTGATCATGCTTGGCCTGATGGTGCCGATCCTGGCGCTCAACGCGGTGACGGGGATCAAGGCCTATCGCAGCAACGTGGCGCTCAACACGCAGTGGGAAAAGCAAGTGCAGGCGATCAGCGACGCACGCCCGCGTCAATGGCGTTTGCATTTTGGGCGCATGGCTCAATGGCGCATTCGGCTGTCCGACCTCGACGCGGCGACCTGGTCGATCTCGCAGCTGTTGGTGCTCGTCGCCGTGGTAATCGTCCTTTATCGCGCCGCGACCGCGCCCGATGCAATGGCGGGAACGGTGGTCGCGATCCTCTCTTATGCACTGCGGATCGAGTTCGGGATCGACGAGATACCAACCACCGTCCAGAAGACGGGCCGCCTGATAGACATCCGTCGGCGCATAAGCCGGGATTTGTAGGAGGGCGATCATGAGCGAAGCGCAAGCCGCCCTCGATGAAGCGCTCGACGCGTTCGAGCCAACGATCGCCGGGCAAACTCGCGCCGCGCTTTCCTTCTTTCGCTCGCGTTTTCCGGGGGCGAACCTATTAGTCTATGACAATTACAACGCGCTCGCGATCGGGCTTGCGAGCGGAGACAAGCAGTCCGGCATCGCCTTTTCCGTGACGCTCTATCCGCGGTGGGTCAGCCTGTTTTTCTCGCGCGGGGTCGAGCTTTCCGATCCCAACACCATGCTGTTCGGGGATGGCAGCCGCATTCGGCATGTCGTCCTGAAAGACGGCCTGACCCACGAAGACCCGCGCGTGTTGGAGCTGGTCGATGAAGCGATCGCGATTCTGGAACCGCCTTTAAATCCCGATGCGAAGGGCCAGCTGATCATCAAGTCAATCTCGCCCAAGAAGCGGCCGCGACGACCCGCTGGCTAAGCTCGCTATTGACTATCGTCCGAACCACAGAGTGTGATCGACAATTTCGCGTGGACGCAGGGACCCATCGCGGGCACCTGACGTTTACAAACCAAGGCCGCGCCCACTAGCACGGCGTCACTGTTTTCTGTCTCAGAGCTGCGCCCCATGATCACCGTTCTCTCTCCCGCCAAGAAACTCAAAGCCGAAGTGGAAACACCCACGCTGGACGTGACGCGGCCCCGGCTTGAAGGCGACACGCGCGATTTGGCCAAGCTGGCGAAAAAGCAATCGGCGGCGGACCTTTCGCGGTTGATGAAAATCTCGGACAATTTGGCCGAGCTGAATGTCGAGCGGTTCAAGAGCTTCGACCTCGATGGCCGCAGCAATTCCGCAACGCCCGCCGGGCTGACCTTTGATGGCGATGTCTATTGGGGGCTTGAGGCGAAGTCGCTGGGCGACAAAACGCTGGCCTACGCGCAGGACCATTTGCGCATCCTCTCCGGCCTTTATGGCGTGCTGCGCCCGATGGACGCGATCCAGCCCTATCGTCTGGAGATGGGTACCAAGATGGCGAACACGCGCGGAAAATCGCTTTACGATTTCTGGGGCAGTCGGATCGGTGAGAAACTCGCGAGCGATCTGGAAGGACACGGCGACCAGACGATCGTGAACCTCGCCTCTAACGAATATTTCAAAGCGGTCGATACAAGCGCGCTGCCTGGCAACGTGATCGAAGCGAGCTTCCTAAACGTCAAAGACGGCGAAGCGCGGCGATTAATGTACCACGTCAAATTCGCGCGCGGGTTGATGGCGCGCTGGATCATGGAAAACCGGATCGAAAAAGCCGACGATCTACGCGCCTTTGACGCCGAAGATTACGCGTTTGACTCCAAGGCTTCGAGTGAGACGCATCTGGTTTTCACCCGGAAGCAGCCACCGGTGAAGACGAAATAGAGGACCGCTCCTACCCCCGCGTCGCGAGCGCCTGATACGCCGCCATCGCGATCGACATTCCGCGTACGTCCCCCTGAATGCCCGGCTCCATCCGGTTCATCACGTAGGACACGCATAGGCGCGCGTCTTGATCGACCAGGATCAGCGATCCGCCATAGCCGCCCCAGAAACAGACATTGGGATTGGGGGCGAGCGGCATCAGGTCGCTGTTGATCCCGTATCCCAGGCCAAACACGCCCGGCGTGCCCAGCACCTGATCGACGCCGCGGCATTGTTCTTCCATCACGCGGCGCGCACCCTCTTCGGACAGGATGCGTTGGCCCCACGCTTCGCCGCCATTGGCCAAGGCGGTTTGAACGCGCACGACGCTGCGCGCGTTTCCATGGCCGTTGGCGGCGGGGATTTCGGCGTCTTGCCAGCCGCGATGGTTGCACTGCGCCGCGTCCACTTTGGGATTGGCGACCGTGCGCGCGGCGATGGAGCCATCATCGGGCGCCGGCAAAGTCGAAGGCGGCGGGATCAGCGCGCCGATGCGTTCGCGGCTTTCCTCGCTGACCCCAATTTGAAAATCAGCGCCCAGCGGATCGGCGATCTCGCTTTTGAAAAAGGTGCCGAGCGTTTGCCCGGTCACGCGCCGCACGATCTCACCCTGCAAATACCCTTGGGTCAGCGCGTGATAACCGGAACCCGTGCCCGGCTCCCACCACGGCGCCTGACCGGCGAGTTCGCGCGTCATAAAGTCCCAATCGTAAAGCGTTTCGCCTTCGACCTTGGTGTCCATCCCCGAAAGCCCCGCCTGATGCGACATGACGTGGGCGACGGTCACGCCGTCTTTGCCAGCGGCGGCAAATTCGGGCCAATAGCGCGCAACCGGGGCGGCAAAGTCGATTTCACCGCGATCGGCCAGCATCAGCATAGTGATCGCTGCCATCGTTTTGGTCGTCGACCAGACGTTGACGACAGTGTCTTCGCCCCAGGCTTCATCCGATCCACGCCCCAGCGATCCACCCCACAGATCCACCACCATCTCGCCTTCGAAAGAGACCGCGACGCTCGCGCCGACATCATCGCGCTCAGCAAAGTTGGCTTCGAAAGCGGCTTTGACGGCTGCGAAGTCAGGCGCGCAGGTTCCGTGAATGGCGGTCATATGTGGTCGTCTCCTGAGATTGCCTTACGCGCTTGATTGGCAGGCAGGCGACGAGAAAGCCAGCGGCGCTTTCCTACATGCGGTTTGCTTGTCACACTGGCGGTTCGGCTCTTTGAAATTGTTGCGCCAAGAAGCGAAAGCGAGTTGGAAAAGTGTCAAGCTGGTCTTTTTCGAGTAGAATATTGTTTTTATGACTCTATTTGGCAAAAATAGTCCAACATTCGGTGTCAAATGTGTCAAGCTGCCCGGTGCGTTTGCGCAAGTCTGGCTCAAGCGTTCAGCACCTCGTCCACCCAGGCCGGGACCAGTTGGCTCGCGGGGCCGTGGCGCGCTTCGTGGAAGGTGGCGCTGCCCTCGCTCGGCTCCAGATTGAGCTCCAAGGTGCGCGCGCCCATCGCCTTGGCCCCGTTCACAAAGCCCGCCGCCGGATAGACCGCGCCGCTGGTGCCGATGCTGACGAACAGATCGCAGCGCTCCAGCGCCTCCTCGATCCGGCGCATCTGGTACGGCATCTCGCCAAACCACACGACATCGGGCCGCAATGTCGGCGAATGGCACACCGGGCATGGCGGGCGGTCCAGCATCGTTGCCTCCCAACGTGAGCGTGTCCCGCACGATGTGCACAAAGCGCTCTTAAGCTCGCCATGCATGTGGCAAACACTCTTCGAGCCGCCGCGTTCGTGCAGGTCATCGACGTTCTGCGTCACCAGCAGCAGGTCGCCCGCAAACACCGCTTCAAGCCGAGCCAGCGCGATATGCGCCGGGTTCGGCTCCACCTTGGAAAGCGCCGCGCGCCGATCGTCGTAGAAGCGCAGGACCAACTCCGGATCGCGCGCAAACCCTTCGGGCGTGGCGACGTCGTAGATCGAGTGGTTCTCCCACAGCCCGCCTGCATCACGAAACGTGTCGATCCCGCTCTCCGCGCTGATCCCCGCGCCGGTGAGAACAACGATATTTTCCGACGTCATTTCGCCTCTCTCCTTGAGGTGACTGGGAATGTGTTTCACAGTTTGAAGACCAGACGTAACGGGAGAGGAAATGTGATCAAGTTTGCAATCCTGGGGCATAAAGGGCGGATGGGTCAGGCGCTGGCCGCCGCGATTGAAGAGGCGGGCCATGAGTTTCGCGTCGGGGTTGATGTCGGTGGCGATCCGACGCCCTCGCTGGGTCAATGCGATATCGCGGTCGACTTCTCCTCGCCCGATGGCCTGATCGCCAACGTGAACGCGGCGCGCGAAGTGGGGATTCCGATCGTGATCGGCACGACGGGTCTTGAGCCGGAACATTTCGCCGCCATCGAGGACGCGGCGCAGACGATCCCGGTCCTGCAAACCGGGAACACCTCGCTCGGCGTCACTCTGCTCGCCGCCTTGGTCAAACAGGCTTCGGCAAAACTTGGGACTGACTGGGATATCGAGATTGTCGAGATGCATCATCGCGGCAAAGTCGACGCGCCTTCGGGCACGGCCAAGCTTCTGGGCGAAGCCGCAGCGGCGGGGCGCGGAATTGATCTCGCCACCAATCGCGAGGCCGGGCGTGATGGCAACACCGGCGCGCGCGAACCGGGCGCTATCGGTTTCGCATCCTTGCGCGGTGGCACGGTGGCAGGCGATCACAGCGTGATCCTAGCGGGCTCTGAAGAGCGCCTGACACTCTCGCATTCGGCAGAGAACCGCATGATCTTTGCGCGCGGCGCGGTGAAGGGCGCTGCGTGGATGATCGGCAAGCCCGCCGGGCGCTACACAATGGAAGACGTGCTGGATCTCAATTGATCCGGCCACGAACACAATACGAAGACAGATAAGGGATCATTCATGGCCTTCGACCCACAAGCCGCCACTCAGGCGCATCTGAGCGTGCTGAGCGCGGCCGAGCTGGATCTGGCGCGCAGCTACACCACTGGGAACCACTGGCTGGTCCTGACGGGATTGATCGTCTCAGCGGTGGTTACGTGGCTAATCGTCCGAAGCGGTGCGCTTGATAGGGTCTTCGCCAAGGTTTCCGACCGCTGGCCCAACCTGCGCGTGTTTGTAGTCGCGGTGGTCTATTCGCTCATCAGTTCGCTGCTCACGCTACCCTATTCGATCTACACCGATTGGTGGCGCGAGACGCAGTACAACCGCACCAGCCAACCATTCATGGACTATCTGTCGCAAGGGATGATCGGGCTTACCTTGTCGTCGATATTGGGCGCTGTGTTTTTCATCGCGCTCTACTTTCTGCTTCGGCGCGCGGGCAAGCTGTGGTGGGCTTGGGCCGGAGGTCTGGTGGCGGGCGCCATATCGCTTGCGCTGCTGCTCAGCCCCGTCCTTATCGAGCCGCTGTTCAACGAATTTGAGCCAGTGCCAGAAGGCGAAGTGCGCGACGCGATCCTCGTCATGGCCGCCGAGGCTGACATCCCCGAAGACCGCATCTTTGTGTTCGACGGATCACGCCAATCGAACAACTTCACCGCGAATGTCTCGGGGCTAGGCGGCAGCGCGCGGATCGCTATTTCCGACGTCGCCTTGGGGGAAGCGTCGCTGGATGAGGTCAAGGCTGTTACTGGGCACGAGATCGGCCACTACGTATTGGGCCATGTCTACCGCCTGATCGCCGTGTTCAGCGTGCTGGCCGTCGCGGTCTTCTTTCTGACGGCGCGCGCCTATCCCTTCTTTGCCCGCGTGTTCGGGAGCAACGCGCCGATTGACGATGCGCGCGGCATCCCCGTCTTCCTCTTTGTGGTCGGCCTGTTCTTCGCTTTGGCGCAGCCCGTGATCAACACGCTGATCCGCGTCGGCGAGCGTGAGGCCGACGCCTATTCGCTCGAAACGGTCGGCCTGCCCGACGCTTTATCCGAAGCGCTCGTGAAGACAGCGGAGTATCGTTATCCGCTCGCCGGCCCGGTTGAAGAGACGATCTTCTACACGCATCCCACGGTCCGCAACCGGGTGCTCAACGCGATGGAATGGAAAGCCGCCAACCAGAACAGCGCGCCCGCTGAATGAGCGAGGCCAATCCCTCTCTACGCCACCGTGTCTATCGCCAACTGTTCGCCTCCGCGCGCGAGGACGGCAAGCTGACGCTCACTAACAAGGTCATCGTGGTGCTCATCCTTGCCTCGGTGACGATCGCGATCATTGGCACGGAACGCCAAATGGCCGCGGAGAACTGGTCCATTTTGCTCTGGGCGGAATTCGGCTTTGGCGTCGCATTTCTGGTGGAATATATCGCCCGGTTCTGGGCGGCGGCCGAACGGCCTGGCGAAGGGTCAGAGACGCGCAAGCGCATCGACTGGGCGCTGTCCTTCTTTGCATTAGTCGATCTGGCCGTTGTGCTCGCTTCGCTAGTCCCGGTCCTCATCATGGGCGCACCGATTTTCAGGCTGGTTCGATTGTTCCGGCTCGCCTCCCTGTTGCGCTTCGGAGAATTCAGCAACGCGCTGAGGGCCTTGCGCGACGCCATCGTCGAACGGCGCTATGACCTAGCCGTAACCGGCGCGCTTGCCGCGATGCTCGTGCTGGTGGGGGCCACCGCGCTCTATTGGGCCGAGGGGTCAGCGCAACCCGAAGCCTTTGGATCGATCCCGCGTGCAATGTGGTGGTCAATCATCACGCTGACCACGGTCGGCTATGGTGATGTGTCGCCCGTCACGGCGATTGGCAAGGTGATGGCTGCGATTGTGGCGCTGGGCGGGATTGGCCTTGTCGCCATGCCCACCGGCATCATCGCAGCGGCGTTCTCCGACGCGATGCAGAACCACCGCGAAGCGAAGGCGCGCAAGACCGCTGAGGAAACGCAAGAGACCCAATGACCAAAGATCAGATCTTCGAATTCTTCCACCGCCTGGCCGAAGACAATCCAGAACCCGAGACCGAGCTGGAATATGGCAACGCCTATCAGCTGGTGGTGGCGGTGGCTCTGTCCGCGCAGGCGACCGATGTGGGCGTGAACAAGGCCACGCGCGCTTTGTTTGCGAAGGTTGAAACGCCGCAGCAAATGCTCGATCTGGGGCTGGAGGGGTTGATTGAGCACATCAAAACGATCGGCCTGTTCAACTCCAAGGCGAAGAACGTGATCGCGCTCTCGCAGCTGCTGATCGACGACTATGACGGCGCGGTGCCCGACACGCGCGAAGATCTGGTGCGGCTGCCCGGCGTGGGGCGCAAGACGGCGAATGTGGTGCTCAATTGCTGGTTCGGGCAAGAGACCTTCGCGGTCGATACCCACATCCTGCGCGTCGGCAACCGCACGGGGCTCGCCAAGGGCAAGACGCCCGAGAAGGTCGAGGAAAAGCTGGAAAAGCGCGTGCCCGCGCCGTTTCGCATCGGAGCGCATCACTGGCTGATTTTGCACGGGCGCTATGTCTGTAAAGCAAGGACGCCGGAGTGTTGGCGGTGTCAGCTGGTGGACCTGTGCAGCCACCGTAAGAAGGTGCTGGAGAAGCCTAAGGGGCGGTGATTATGCGATCTCGGGCGGCCAACGGCGGATCGGAGTAGAGTCGGCAATTTTGACCGACCTTTCGTCCGGTACCTCAATCGCGATAATGTGGTGTGGCCCAAACGGTAGTTCTATCCCGCTCCATAATTCGTCATTTTCTTCGATACAGTACGGGTTGTTGTCGAGTATCCCCAAATACCCCTCCTTGGTGAGCTCCCGGACTATGACCCACATTCGCTCAACCCGGCATGGGTCTTCGTCGTTGTCGACATGAATCTCGAAGATGAGTTTGGCTAGATAGCCAGGCCACAGATTTTGGCGCGCCATTCTCGGCGGGATCAGAAAAGTATCTGGCGCGGCAGCATGATATTGCTCACCGCTGTGTAGCCGCCAGCCATCGATAAACAGATCAGGCTCACGCACAGTTAAACATCGTCCGCGCTGACCAATTCGGGCACGTCGATCTCGCCCGTGAGCGCCGCAACCGTCGTTGCCACCGCTGCGTCACCGCTCACATTGGTCGTGGTGCGCATCATGTCCATGATCCGGTCGATGCCGGCCACCAGCGCGATGGTCTCAAGCGGCACGCCCACCGCTCCGAAGACCAGCACCATCATGATCAGGCCCGATCCCGGAATACCCGCCGCGCCGATCGCGCCCAGAGTGCCAAGGATCGAGATCGTGACATAATCCGCCCAGCTTAGATCCACGCCAAACACTTGCGCGCCGAATAGGGTCGCGAGGCCCAGATACATCGCGGTGCCGTTCATATTGATCGTCGCGCCAAGGCTGATGACAAAGCTCGCGACCGAGTTTGATACGCCCAGATTGCGACGCGCGCAGCGCAAGGTCACCGGCAGGGTCGCGTTGGAGCTAGCGGTGGAATAGCTCACCGCAATCGCGTCGATAATGCCGCGGAAGAAGTCGATCACCGGCAGGCGCGCGATGAACTTGATCATCCCCGCGTAGATGATGCCGATGATCAGGAAACAGCCCAGATAGTTAAGGAACACCACCTGACCCAGCGCCGCCAGCGCGTCGACGCCCAAAGTGCCCGCCACCCACGCCATCAGCGCAAAGACACCAAACGGGGTGAGCTCCATCACAACCATGGTGACTTTCTGCATGACGACGCTGCCGCTCTCAAAGATCTTGAGCACCGGCTCGCCGTCTTCCTTTGCCATCAGGATGCCGATGCCGATCAGGAGCGAGAACACGATCAGCGGCAGGACGTTGACGTCCGCCATCACCTGAACCGGGCTGGAGGGCACAACCTCCAGGATCATGTCGGTAAAGCCCTTCGCATTGGCTTGCCGATCCTGCGCCTGCGCCAGCTTGTCCGCGTCCAGCGCCATGCTCGAAGGATCAAGACCGGCGCCCGGCTGTGCAATGGTGCCAATGGCCAGTCCCAACCACACCGCCATTTGACCGGTTACCACGAAAATCAGCAGCGCTCGCCAACCCACGCTGCCTAGCTTGCTCAGATCGCCGATACTGGCGACGCCGGACACAAGGCTGAAAAAGATCAGCGGAACGACCAGCATCTTGATGAAAGCGATAAAGATATCACCGATGATCTTGATGCTCGCCGCGCTCTCACCAAAATACAGGCCCGCCGCGATACCGAGGATAAGCGCACCAATAACCCGCTGCCACAGCGGAATTGCAAACCAGGCCTTCATGTCGGTGAATGTCCTTCAGTCTTCTTGAATGCGCGTTACGCCCGTTCGAGCGGGCGCGCGCTGATGTCAGCGAGCAGGACTAGCATATGTACGCAGCAGAGCAATCGCGGCTCGCGAGCGATCCTCAGGCGACTTGCTCAACCTGTTCGATCACCCATTCTTCCGCTTCTGCTGCGCTGTTCCATTCGCGCATCCAGTCATGCTCCCAGATCGCCTGCATATAGCTTTGCGCGAAACCGGGGACGCCGATGCCATAGGTCAGGAAACGCGAGACGACCGGAGCGTAGAAGACGTCCGCCGCACCGAACGTGCCGAACAGGAACGGCCCCGCCGATCCATGCCGCGCACGCGCTTCGGCCCACAGCTGAAGGATACGCACGATGTCCGCTTTGGTCTGCTCGCTCACATTCTGGAGCGGGACCTTGCGACGGATGTTCATCGGCATCTCGGTTCGAAGCGACGCATAGGACGAGTGCATTTCAGCCACCATCGCGCGGGCCATGCCGCGCGCGGTGTCGTCTTTGGGCCAAAAGCGATCGCGACCCACCTTGTCGGCCAAATACTCTAGGATAGCGAGGCTATCCCAGATCACCGCGTCACCATCCCACAGGATCGGCACCTTGCCACTCGACGGTTGCATCTCGCCCATTTCGCGCTTGCGTTTGTCCCAATCCTCACCGAGCAGCGGCACAGTCAGCTCCTCAAACGACAAGCCAGATTGCTTAGCCGCGAGCCAGCCTCGCAGCGACCAGCTTGAGTAATTCTTGTTGCCAAGAATGATTTTCATGAGAGCGCCCTCCACCGTTGCGCGTGTCCAATGGGGTCTTGCGTAGATATTCAGCCTTTCGCTGTCGAGGCTGAACGGGTTACGATGGTGTCTTGAATTGTATCAGGAGCCGATCTGATGAGCCTATCTCCCTTTCACCTCGCCTTCCCTGTCAATGATCTGACCGCTACACGCGAGTTTTACGGCAACATTTTGGGATGCACGGAAGGGCGCAGCTCCGATCAATGGATTGATTTTGACATGCACGGCCACCAGATCACCGCGCACCTGTCTGGCGAGGCCGGCGACCGCGCGAGCAATCCGGTGGATGGGCACGATGTCCCGATCCCGCACTTCGGCGTGGTTCTGAACATGAAAGACTGGCGCGCCCTGGCCGACCGCCTGAAAGCAGCGGGCATCGCCTTCCTGATGGAGCCCACCATCCGCTTCGAAGGCAAGCCCGGCGAACAAGCAACGATGTTCATCCGCGATCCATCGGGCAATGCGCTTGAGTTCAAAGCGTTTGCGGATGTAGGGCAATTGTTTGCGAGTTAGGGCCAGTTTCGTTCTTCTTTAAACCGTGTCCGCTAAAGACGGTGGCATGAAAACAAGGCTCATCATTGCTACAATTGCGTTGGCCGCTTCCGGCTCCGCCAACGCTCAATCCCTTTCCGGGCCAGCCACCGCGATTGACGGAAGAACGCTCGATATGACCGGAACCCCGATCCGGCTCGCACATCTTGACGCTCCTGAAAGCCAGCAGAACTGCGCCCGCAACGATCAGGTTTGGACCTGCGGGCGCGACGCCCAAGAGAACCTCGCGCAGTTGGTGCGAGGGCAATCGATAAGCTGCACCATTACGGAAAGAGACCCGGATGGTATTCAGCAAGCCATTTGCAGCACGAGCGATCTCGAAATCGGGCGCGAAATGGTCCGCAGAGGGCTGGCGATTGCGACCGAGTACGCGCCGCCAGACTACACAAATGCGCAAGGCATCGCTCGCAGTTTGGCGTTTGGGCTGTGGGACGCGGAATTCGAACACCCTGCAGATTGGCGCGCCAAGCATCCTGAGACAACCTTGCGCTTCGAGCTTGAAAGCGCCCCGCCCTCCGATGCAGGCGCGCCATCAACACGCAGCGTACACCAAACGCGAGCAGTTGCGCCACAAAAGCGCTATTCCAACGCTATGGGCTGCACAATCAAGGGCAACCACAGCCGCTACGGCGATTGGATCTACCATTTGCCGGGCCAGCGATATTACGCGCAGACCCGGCCCGAAGAACTGTTCTGCACTGAGGAAACCGCCCGCGCGGCTGGATATCGCCGATCAAAGGAATAGAGCCAAAGCAGGCGCAAGTCAGAGAAGTTCTCAGCCCCGCATCCACCCATCACCCAACGCATCCGCCACCAAGGCGGCTCGTAGCGCCTCAATCCCCATGCCCTTTTCCGCGCTGGTTAGGTGCAGCTCGGGGAAAGCAGCGGGGTGTTTACGGGCCTCTTCGGCGACTTTATCAGCGACGCGTTCCAGATCGCTGGCTTTGATCTTGTCGGTCTTGGTCAACACGATGCGGTAGCCCACGGCGGCTTCGTCGAGCATCTTCATCATCTCACGGTCGACGTCTTTGAGGCCATGGCGGCTGTCGACCAGTACCAGATTGCGCGCGAGCACTTGCCGTCCGCGCAGGTAACTGCGCACGAGGTTTTTCCAGCGTTCGACGACTTTGACCGGCGCTTTGGCAAAGCCGTAGCCGGGCATATCGACCAGACGAAACTGGGTGGGCTCGCCCACCTCAAAAAAGTTCAATTCCTGCGTACGGCCCGGAGTGACCGATGCGCGGGCAATGGATTTGCGCCCCGTGAGCGCGTTGAGCAGGCTCGATTTGCCGACATTGGACCGGCCCGCAAAGGCGATTTCCGGCACAGTGGGATCGGGCAGGAATTTAAGCTGCGGCGCGGACAGCAGAAAGTCGACCCGGCCTGAGAACAGGCGGGAGGCGGCTTTCTCGCGGAGCGCTTGCGCGCGCTCCTCTTCCGGGGTCAACGGCGCGTTCAAGCTTTGCTCTTTTCCGCCTTTTCGCGTTCAGCCTTGCGCGCCATTTCGGCTTTCTCTTTCTCAGCTGCCGCCTTCAATTGCGGATGCTTGGAATAAAGATACTTCTGCTGCGCGAGCGTCAGAATGTTCGACGTCACCCAGTACAGCAGCAGGCCGGCCGCAAACGGCGCCATCACGAACATCAGGAACCACGGCATCAGATTGAAGATCTGCTGCTGCATCGGGTCCATCGCGCTCGGATTGAGCTTGAAGGTAAGCCACATGGTGATGCCCAACAACACCGCCAGAACGCCTATTCCGAACAGTGTGCCCGCCACCTGGAAATCCAAGAGGCCAAACAGGTTGAGGAAGGTCGCGGGATCCGGCGCGGTCAGATCGCGGATATACAAGAACGGTTCGTGCCGCATGTCGATCGAAAGGATCAGAACCTTGTAGAGCGCAAAGAAGATCGGGATCTGAATGAGGAGCGGCAGACACCCGGCAAGCGGATTGACCTTCTCCTCCTTGTACAGCTCCATGATCTTTTGCTGCTGCAGCTGCTTGTCGTCCTTATAGCGTTCCTGAATCGCCTTCATTTTGGGCTGTACGGCCTTCATCTGCGCCATCGAGGAAAACTGGCGCTGCGCGATCGGGAACAGGATACCGCGAATCAGGAAGGTCATCCCAATAATCGCCAAACCGAAATTGCCGATCAACCCGTTGATGTTCCTCAGCAGCCACAAAAGCGGCTTTTCCAAAATCTCGAACCAGCCCCATGAAATGGCTTTGCCAAACAGGGTTATGCCAGTTTCTTCGTATCCATCGAGGATGACGCTTTCCTTCGCGCCCGCGAATAGCTGCGTGCGCTGCGTGGTCGTCATGCCCGGACTCAACGTCACCGGATCGTAGGCGATGCCCGCGCGGAACAGGTTTTCGCCCAAAGCACGGTAATCGGCGTTGGCGACTTTCAAACCGCTGCCATCGCCCGGTATGATCGCGGATAGCCAGTAGCGGTCGGAGAAACCGAGCCAGGACACATCGCCCGACACGGCAATCTTGCCTTCTTCGGCCAGCGTTTCATAGTCCTGATCGTAATCAGCGGCCGCGCCGTAAACGCCCATCGGGCCAGAGTGCACGAGCCACTCCCACTGCGTCGCGTTCAGGTCGGTGCGGTCGATCAGAGCAATCGGCTGAATCACCGCCGCGCCTTCTTCGCTGGCGTTGGTGACGATCTGCTCGGCGTTAATCATATAGCCGTCATCTACGCTCAGCGTAATCGCGTATTGCAGGTCGCCCTGCTGCGCGCTCAGCGTGACCGGGGTCGATGGGGTGAGCGTGTCGCCATCAGCGCTCCAAACCAGATCAGCGGGGAGGCGTTGTCCGTTGGCGACAAAGCGGAATTCTGCGAAATACTGACCCGGGGTGCTTTGCGGAGCGAACAGACGGACAGGGCCGGAATCCTTATCAACCGTCTCGCGGTGATCCTTCAAGACGATGTCGTCGATCTGCGCGCCAACAAGGTTGATGGAGCCGGCAATACGCGGCGCATCGATGGCGACACGCTGGTCGCTTGCGATCGCGTCTTCGAGTGTGCGCGGACCTGATGGTCCCGTGTCGGCTGCCAGAGCGTTCGGATCACCAGGCGCGGCGTTCCCACTGGCGCTCGCCGTGGCCGGCTGCGCGGCGCCGCCAGGGACGTCCGAAGCTTCTTCAGCAGGTTTGTCCGGCTGCGGGTAGAAATAGTTCATTCCCACGTCCCAGCCAAGGATCAGCAGGCCTGAAAGCACAAAGGCCAGCAATAGATTGCGCGAATTGTTCAAACCGTCCGATCCCTGATCTGTCTTGCGTTATGTTGGGTTAAGTAGGCACGCAGGCCGCGATTCCCAGACTCAAGGCACTGGATCGTGCCCATGCCCGCCCCACGGGTGGCAGCGCCCTAGCCGCTTTAACGTCAGCCATCCACCCTTGAGAGCGCCATGTTTTTCCAGCGCCTCCACCGCATATTGGCTGCACGATGGTGTGTAGCGACATGTGGGCGGCAGAATCAGCGAAGGCCCGTACTGCCACACGCGTACCAAAAGGATGAGGACGTGCTTCACGCCGCGTAGGACTTCGGCGGGCGATTTCCCCGTCGAGGACGACGTCCACGCGCCGGGTCGCCCTTTCCTGCGCCCGCCTTAGTCAGCGCCTTCTCCAATTCATGGGCCATAGTGGCAAAGTCGCGTTCCACCCCGCCCGCGCGGCCGATCAGGACGTGATCATGATCCGCAAGCCCGCCTTTCGGCAAAGCGGCGCGCAGCAATTCACGAAACCGGCGCTTCATCCGATTGCGGACCACCGCGTTGCCAATCTTCTTGGTGACTGTGACGCCATAACGCGTTCCCTCACCGCCATTTGGCCGCGTCAGGAGCACAAAACCCGGCTTTGCGTTGCGCAGGCCCTTATTGGCTGCGACGAAATCGGCGCGTTTGGTTAGAACGGACAGCATTGTATTCGATCCTACGACAAACGGGCCCCCGTTGGGAGCCCGCAAGCGTATCAGTCGTGATAGTGAGCGCCTCGTAAATCGAAGCGTCGCCGATTCAGGCCCGAATCAGGCGGTCAGCTTCTTACGGCCGCGGCGACGGCGTGCCCGCAGCAGTTTGCGACCACCGACTGTGGCTTTGCGCGCGAAGAAACCGTGGCGACGCTTGCGCACGAGATTGCTGGGCTGGAAAGTCCGCTTCATTTCGTCCTCAATAATTCTGGTTCGGCTTGATCGCGGCGCCGATGTGGTGGCGTTGCTTTCTAACCGGAAAGTTCAGGCTCTGCGGCACATCGCTGCAACAAGCCTTTGATCAGGGGCGAGCCGTTATGGGATTGCGCATCACGAGTCAAGAAAAGCTTGGGCTGGCCACGCGCTGGACCAAGTGATCGTTAGGCTGTCCAAATCAGCGTAAGCGATGCGCGGAGCCTGATGGCGCGGCGGCTGGATCAGGGCAGGGGTTGTTGCAGGCAACGGTTGCGCGCTCGCAGGAGCACCAATTCTCTCCGGACTAATCCACTCCTCCATATCCCACGCGCCTAGCCATTTGGCGCTATCGTGAGGAACCGAATTGGTCATGGCATAAAACGCTTTGGCGCGCGCTTCGCTCATGCCCATCTCGATGTAATAATCGAGATAGAGCCGATTCGCCGGCGCGTCGGGAGCAAAATCGTCGGGCTCGCGCCCGTAATTGTCGAGCCAGGAGTGAACCGCGAATTGAGCTCCGGGCTCCATCGTCCGATCCACACCGGCCAAGAATAACTCAACCGCCCCCGACCGGACCGAACCACCATTGGGCACATGGGTTGCGATGCGGTTGGCGCGAATCAACCGACCCACCGCCAGATTGGCGATATCGTTGCTGGTGCCCGGCGCTTCGATCATTTCCAGAACGCTCATCGCCGGAAAATCGCGCAGCATCGCCTCGAAGTGGCGCGGACTAGCGCTGTCAGTCGACCCGACCAACGCTGTCCGTGCTTCGTCGAGGACGATGAAAGGACCGTATTGCGCCACAGGCGACAACTGGCGGCCCAATGTGGATGGCATGGAGAGACCGTGAGGGCGCGGGCGTGCTGCAAACTGCGACGGCGCTCGCCGCGCTGCCGGTGCGACCGCCGCGCTCGGTCGCACCGCTTCGCTCGCCTCATCAACGCGCACCCAGCTCTGCGATTGTGGATCCCATTCCTCGACCCAACTCGTCGTAGTAACAGTCCGCTGACCAATGGTCTGCTGCGCCGAGCTTGGCATGGCAACAAAGCCCAGCGCCGAGACGGCCAGAATCTGCACAAGCGCAATAAAGGCGGCAAGACGTTGCATGGCCATCGAAATGATCCGTGCATGCTGAGAAAATCGCAAAGATTTATGCTTGAGAAAGCCTTTCGTACGCGCCCTCAGATAGTCGATTACATTCTTTTAATTCTGCAAAGGCTTGTTCTGGCGAAGGTTTTTCTGAAGCCAATGCTCCGGCTTTAAGGGGTGTGCGCATATGGTCGCGCTTGTACGGACGGTGGCGTATCTGGGACTTGAGGCCAAACCGGTCGAAGTGCAGTGCCAAGTGGCGAGCGGACTGCCGCGTTTTTCCATCGTCGGATTGCCGGACAAGGCGGTGAGCGAAAGTCGCGAAAGGGTTCAGGCCGCGCTTGCTGCAATGGGACTGGCGCTCCCGCCTAAGCGGATCACGATCAATCTTTCACCCGCAGATTTACCCAAAGATGGCTCACACTACGACCTGCCCATCGCCTTAGCTTTGCTAGCCGCGATGGGCGTGACGGATGCCGAGCAATTGGGCGACTGGGTCGCGGTGGGCGAATTGTCGCTGGATGGGCGCGTGGTCGCCTCGCCCGGCGTTTTGATCGCAGCTCTCCATGCAAGCCAGGAAGAATGCGGTTTGATCTGTCCGCTTGCTCAAGGATCCGAAGCCAAATGGGCGAGCGGTGTACCTGTTCTTGCACCGCGCGATCTGAGGGGACTGCTGGACCACCTGAAAGGCGACGCCGTTCTGCCCGATCCGGTCCGTGGAGATGTGACGGAGAAGCGCGCCGCAGCCGATCTCAAACAAGTAAAGGGGCAGGAGACGGCTAAACGCGCGCTAGAAATCGCAGCGGCGGGTGGACACAACCTACTTATGGTCGGCCCCCCAGGGTCAGGGAAAAGCCTGCTTGCCTCATGTCTGCCCGGGATTCTTCCCGATCTAACCTCCACCGAGGCCCTGGAAGTATCCATGGTCCAATCGGTCGCGGGCACTTTGGAAGCGGGCCAAATCAGCCGCGCGCGTCCTTTCCGTGCGCCGCACCATTCCGCCAGTATGGCCGCGCTGACGGGCGGCGGCCTTAAAGTTCGGCCCGGCGAGGTCAGCCTTGCGCATCTGGGCGTGCTGTTCCTCGACGAACTGCCCGAATTTCAGCGTCCGGTGCTCGATTCGTTAAGGCAGCCTTTGGAAACGGGGCAGGTCGACGTTGCGCGCGCCAACGCGCATGTGACCTTTCCGGCCAATGTCCAACTGATTGCGGCGATGAATCCATGCCGGTGCGGGCATGCGGGCGAGGTTGAGAACCTGTGTTCGCGCCACCCGCGCTGTGTGGCAGACTATCAGGGGCGGCTATCGGGGCCTCTGCTGGACCGGATCGATCTGCATGTCGAAGTCGCCGCGGTGAGCGCGCTCGACCTTGCCTCGCCCGCCCCATGCGAAGACAGCGCCGCAGTCTCCGTCCGTGTGGCCGCCGCGCGCCGCCTTTGCGAAACGCGCGGGGTACGAACCAACGCGGAATTGCAGGGTGACAACCTCGAAGAATTTGCCGCCCCGGATGATGAAGGCCGCGCCTTGTTGATGCGCGCGGCGGAGAAGTTGCGCCTCTCCGCGCGCAGCTACACCCGAATGCTGCGGGTCGCGCGCACCATTGCAGACCTGGAGCGCGCGCACCATGTGGGCCGCCCGCATATCGCCGAGGCGTTGAGCTATCGGCAGTTTATCGGAATGCGCTGAGCATTCGCGTCTCAGTTTGTAACGAAAAGCGTTCTTGCGCGTTACATTCATAGAGGCGCAAGGCTGCGTCCCCTTATCGCTTTCAAGCCCCGATACCCGATCCCCAAGGACCACGCCCCTCTGTGACCGCCGTCAAAGCAATCCCGGCCACGGACGCCTCATCGACTTACGCGCAAGATCCGATGGACCAAAGGCTGCGCGCGAAGCTCGGTGGTCTCGCGCTCGCGTTGGTGGCGGAGATTGCGATCATCGCGCTGTTGCTGACGCTGGGTTGGAACATCGCGGGATCAGGCGAAGACGGCCCCAGCGTGGTCACCATCGAAGCCCGTAACATCGCTGCCGAAGCGCCCAGCGTTGAAGAAAGCCCGCCGGCACAAGAAACGAGCGAGCCCGCCCCCGAGATCACCCCGCCTGAGCCCCAACCCGAACAGCCGCAACCGGTGATTGAGGCGCCCAGCCCGATCCAGCCGCCCGCCATCACCATTCCGATCCCGCAAGCGCCACCGCGTGCAACACCCAAGCCCGCGCCTCCGGCCCCTCCGGCCAAACCCCAGAACCCGCCACGGACCTATGGCCCGCCGGACACCGGACCGCCGGGCGGCCAGTTTGACAGTCGGCGCGTCGGCACCGCGCCCAATGGTGAACCGATGTACGCCGCGCGCTGGTATCGCGAGCCAACACGGCAGGAATTGGCAGGCTACCTATCCACAGCCACGCCTCCATCCAGCGCTTTGATCGTGTGTCGCACCGTGCCCGACTTCTATGTCGAGGATTGCGAGCTGCTGGGCGAATCGCCGAACGGATCTCAGATTGGGCGCGCAGTGATGGCGGCCGCCTGGCAATTTCGCGTCAGGCCCGCGATTGTCGGAGGGCGATCGCAGGTAGGATCCTGGGTTCGCATCCGGATCGACTACAACCAAGCTGTGCGGCGGTGATCGCAAGCGCGGCGTTCAAACAAACTGACGCACGACCTCGCAAAAATCCTCGCCGTACGTGTCCAGCTTTTTAGCGCCCACTCCGGGCATGCCCGCCATTGCATCAGGATTGGTCGGTTTGTGTTCGGCGATCGCGCGCAGCACGCTGTCGTGAAATATAATGTAGGCCGGAATGCCATTCGCCTTTGCCAAGGTGGCGCGGCGGGCGCGCAAAGCTTCGAACAGCGGATCACCCGTCGGATTGGCGGCTGAACTTGACCGCGAGCGACGCTTCTTGGGTGGCGGTTGCGCGATAGTGACCGTGCTTTCGCCCTTTAAGACAGCGCGCGCTGCCGGGCCAAGCGCGAGGCCGCCATATTCCGTTGTGGTGAGCATTTCATGCGCCAACCCCGCGCGCATGACCGATCGCAACAAGGGCGCTTCATCCTCGCTCAATATGCCAAAGACAGACAGCGCGTTGTGCCCGCGTTCAAGAATGCGATCGTCCTCGCTCCCTTGCAGGACTTTTTCGATATAGCCGATGCCGTAACTTTGCCCGGTGCGATACACCGCCGACAGCAGCTTTTGCGCCACCTGCGTCGCATCCAAAACCTTGGGCGGATCAAGACAGATATCGCAATTCCCGCAAGGCTCCTGAGGATCTTCGCCAAAGTGTTTGAGCAGGATGTTGCGGCGGCATGTGGACGCCTCAAGCACGCCGGCCAGTGCGTTCAACCGCGCGCGTTCACTGGCCAAGCGGCTTTCATCGACATCGGCGAGCCATTGCCGCGCGCGCGCAAAATCGGCGGCGCCCCAGAACAATTGCGCCTCTGCCGGATCGCCATCACGGCCCGCGCGGCCGGTTTCCTGGTAATAGGCTTCAATCGATTTGGGTAAGGCGGCGTGAACGACGAAACGCACATCGGGTTTGTCGATACCCATGCCGAAAGCGATCGTCGCGACCATCACCATATCTTCGGACGCCACAAACTCCGCCTGCACGGCGGCGCGCTGTTCCGCGGGGAGGCCTGCGTGGTAGACGCCAACCGGACGCCCCGTCGTCTCCAGCTTTTCGGCCAGTTGCTCACACGCCTTGCGGCTGCCCGCGTAGACAATCCCTGCACCGGTCGTCCGCCGCACATAGTCGGAAATCTGCTTTGCCCCGCCTTCGCGCGCGCTAATGGTGTATCGGATGTTCGGACGGTCGAACCCCGCCACAACCAGTCCTTCGTCCGGGATACCAAGCTGCACCAGAATATCCGCGCGGGTCGCCTTGTCCGCCGTGGCGGTGAGCGCGAGGCGCGGCACCTGCCCGAACTCATCCAGCATCGGGCGCAGCCCGCGATAGTCCGGGCGAAAGTCATGCCCCCATTCCGAGACGCAATGCGCTTCATCAATCGCGAACAAAGCGATCTTCGCTTGCGACAGCAGCGAGCGGAAACCCGACGTATTCGCGCGTTCAGGAGCGACATAGAGGAGGTCCAGATCTCCATCCCGCAACGCCTGCGCGGTCGCGGCGTTGCCCATATCCGCGCTGGTCATGGAGGCTGCGCGAATGCCCACAGCGCGCGCAGCACGGATCTGATCGTGCATCAAGGCGATCAGCGGCGAAATGACGATGGCCGTCCCATCCAGCGTGATCGCGGGCAACTGATAGCAT
Source organism: Pseudomonadota bacterium (assembly GCA_039033755.1). Lineage (GTDB taxonomy): Bacteria > Pseudomonadota > Alphaproteobacteria > Sphingomonadales > Sphingomonadaceae > Erythrobacter. The sequence continues at coordinate 59,722 of JBCCBZ010000025.1, forward strand.
AGCGACTTGCCCGCACCGGTCGGCATCAGGGCGAGCGTGTTCTGGCCCCCAAGAATCCGGTGAACCACGTGTTTCTGGGTCCCGCGGTAATTGGTGAAACCGAACACCTCGCGCAACGACGCACGCGCACGCCTTTCACGATCAGTCGGGCCGTCGTTGCTAGAGAGGGGGTGGGTAGCCATCGCTGACAACCCTCACGCCATTGGAAGCGCGCGGGGTCAAGCCAATCTCGGGTCAGTATCCAGCGTTTCAGAGGGTGTTGCCACCAAAAGCGGCAATATTAGTTCGTGGCAGCCTTACGAATGTCGTCGAGAGCGATGATATCGCCCGTTTCAAGATCACGCACGGTCGTGGCGACAGTGCCGTCGGCGCGCTTGCCCACGTCGTCACGCTTAACCAGGTTGAGCCCGGTGTGATCGAGAATTCGACCGTCATGCGACAGCATCGAAACCGGCCCAACCGGAAGGCGATCACGCTCATCGACAAGAACCGGATCTTCGCTGACCAGTTCGCTGCCGTATTTTTGACCCCATTGCCGCAACGCAACCATGGCGGGCAGCAAATCGAAGCCTTTTTCGGTCAAACGATACTCAATCTTGCGCCGATCATCCTCACAGGGCTCGCGTTTGAGGATGCCATGCTCGACAAGTTTCGCTAAGCGGTTCGACAGAATGTTGCGAGCAATTCCCAGCTCGGTCAGGAATTCTTCAAAGTGCTTGAGCCCGTTAAAGCTCGCGCGCAGGATCATAAATGACCAGCGTTCGCCCATAACTTCAAGCGCTTGCGGCAGACCACAATCGATGAGTTCGCGCAGTGACTCTCTTACTTCGCCCATAAATCAGTCCTCTCAGCGCAACCTTTCTAGCTCGATTCGCGCGCTAAACACAATCCGATACAAAACAATTTAAGTTTTAGGTTGCAACTAAAAACCGAATCGCATAGGTAGCGATCAGCAACCGGTTTCAATTTGAAACGTTGCGCTGCACAAATAAGTATACGAACCCCGTTTGAAAAGGATCCAAAGCGATGACCCTCTCCCTCAACGCTGCTAGCCGCTTCTCCCTTGCCGCCACCGCTGCTTTGGTGCTGGGCACCACCGTTGCTCCGATCGCGAGCCAGGCCGCTGCCCCCTATTACACCGCAGAGCTCGCCACCCCCGCGAGCGACGACCGTGCGGTTGCCGGTGGCGTCGCCTGGGCGTGCAAGGACAACAAGTGCGTCGCCGCCAAAGGCACCAGCCGTCCGATGCGCATCTGCCGCGGTCTTGCCCGTGAATTCGGCGAAGTGACCAGCTTCAC
>JBCCBZ010000026.1:0-60112 GCA_039033755.1 Pseudomonadota bacterium
ATGGCGACGGCGGCGTAAGTCTGCCGACCGCCGATGCCTTCTCGGATGTCGATACGGCGAACCTGACCTATTCAGCGACGGGTCTGCCGCCGGGGCTTTCGATCGATGCGGCCACGGGTGAAATTACCGGGACGATCGACAGCTCGGCCAGTCAGGGCGGCAATGGCGGTGTCTACAGCGTCACCGTCTCGGCCAGCGACGGGGTCAATCGGCCGGCGACGCAGACCTTTAGCTGGACCGTCACCAATCCCGCCCCTGTCGCAGTCGATGACAGCGCGACCACCGATGAGGATACACCGGTCGATATTGCTGTGCTTAACAACGATAGCGACCCCGATCTCGATGCGTTGACGATTGTTTCTGCGGTTGCTTCAGTCGGTCAGGCGACAGTCGTTGGCAATGTCGTACGCTACACGCCGCCGGCGAACTTTAATGGTCGTGCTACTATCTCTTACACGATCAGCGATGGCGAGGGAGGAACGAGCACCGCAACTGTCACGGTCGATGTGACGCCTGCCAATGATGATCCTATCGCGACCCAATTGCCCGGACAGGATGTGAAGGATGGCGACGCCATCGCGTTTCCTGCAGGCGACGCCTTCAGCGATGTGGATGGCGACGATCTGACATTCTCTGCCAGCGACTTGCCACCGGGTTTGAGCATTGATCCTGACACTGGAATTATCTCGGGCACGATCGACAATGAGGCAAGCCAGACCAATGGCGGCGTCTACGAGGTGACGATAACAGCCAATGATGGAAATGGCGGCACCGTAACGCAAACTGTCACATTCAATGTGACCAATCCTGGTCCTGATGCCGTCAACGACACTGCGACTACCGGCGAGGACACACCGATAATTCTGTCACCCCTCGCGAACGACTCCGATCCTGATGGCGACGATCTGACCATCGTCAATGCAAACGCTGACAATGGGACGGTCGTTATAAACCCGGACGGCACCGTCACCTACACGCCCAATCCGAACTTCAACGGCACCGATACTATTACCTACGAGATTTCCGATGGGAATGGTGGTTCCGATATTGCGACTATCGCTGTCACCGTTTTGGACGAGAATGACGTTCCGATCTCAACAGGCACGATCGAAGATCAGACCAACCTTGATGGGCAACCTATCGATCTGCCGGTCGGTGCGGTCTTTTTTGACAGTGATGGAGACGCGCTCTCCTTCAACGCCACCGGTCTTCCACCCGGGCTGACGATCGATCCGGTGACCGGCACGATTTCCGGCATGATTGATAACAGCGCCAGCCAAATCGACGGTGGCGTTTATTCCGTTACGGTCATCGCTGATGACGGCCGCGGAGGAACAGTAAGCGAAACTTTTTCCTGGACAGTCACCAACCCGGCTCCTGTGGCTGCGAATGACACTGCGAACACGAACGAGGACACCGCCATACGGATTGATGTCCTCGCGAATGATCCCGATCCTGATGGCGATGATCTGACGGTCATCGAGGCTGAGGCTGGCAGTGGAACAGTCACGATCAACGCTGATGGCTCGCTTGTCTACACGCCCGACGCCAATTTCAATGGAACCGACACGATCATCTATACGATCGATGACGGGGAAGGCGGCATTTCCAGCGCTTCGGTGACAGTAACGGTTGACGCCGTAAACGATGCCCCGACCACTGTGGGTCTTGCCAACCAAAACGGCGAAGATGGCCAAGCCGTAACAATATCTACCGCTCAAGCCTTTGATGATGTCGATGGCGACGATTTGTCCTTTGCAGCCGATGGACTCCCGCCATCGCTGTCGATTGATCCCGATACAGGAGTGATTTCGGGGACACTTGCTTCTGATGCCTCTCAGAACGGTCCCTTTGTAGTGACTGTAACGGCCACCGATCCATCAGGCGCCTCAGTATCGACGACCTTTGTATACTCGATCCAAAATGTCCCGCCAGTTGCGGTGAATGACACTGCGACGACCATGGAAGACACGCCGGTAACCGTCGCTGTGCTTGCGAATGATAGCGATCCGGATGGTGATCCGCTCACGATCATCGAGGCGACCAGCCCTGATGGCACGGTCACAATCAATCCCGATGGCACGCTGACCTTCGATCCGGCGGACGACCTTAATGGCCCGGCTGTGGTCAGTTATACGGTGTCCGATGGCCAGGGCGGCTTGGCGACGGCTACGCTCACCATTGACGTTGAGGCTGTCAACGATGCGCCCGAAGCGGAGCCGATCCCCGACATTACCAATGAAGACAATCAGTCAGTATCGGTCAGCGTCGGCGAGTTCTTCTCGGATCTGGATGGAGATACGCTCGCATTCGATGCTACTGGCCTTCCACCGGGTCTTACGATTGACCAAGCGACCGGCATCATAAGCGGCACAATTGATCGGGACGCAAGTCAGGTGCCTGATGGCGAGTATCCCGTTACAATCACAGCAGATGATGGCAATGGCGGGACGATCCAGACCAGCTTCACCTGGACGATCACCAATCCCGCACCCACCGCGTTCAATGATGCGGCGACTACCACGGAAGATACGCCAGTCGATATCGTGGTGCTTGACAACGATGTTGATCCCGATGGCGATCCGCTTGTTGTGACCGGCGCCGTGGCGGCGAACGGCACTGTAACCGTCAACGCGGACGGCACGCTCAGTTATTTGCCTGATACTGACTTCAACGGCGAAGACACCATCATTTACACCATCGAAGACGGTAACGGCGGAAGCTCGACAGCCGCGGTGATCGTTACAGTCACTCCTGAAAATGATGCGCCAGTTGCCACTGACGATACAGCGGCGACAATTGAGGATACGCCTGTCACGATCGGTGTGTTGGGCAATGATAGCGATGTGGACGGGGACGAGCTGACGATCACCTCTGCGACATCGCCCGATGGCGATGTGACGATCAATCCGGATGGGACCGTTACGTTTTCACCTGCGCCGAACTTTAACGGCACAACAACAGTCACTTACGAGATTTCCGATGGCAATGGTGGGACCGATACGGCCACTGTCACAGTTACGGTTGGCGCGGTCAACGATCCGCCGGTCGCGCAGGACGATGCCGCGACAACGGACGAAGACAGCCCAGTCAATATATCTCCACTAGCGAATGACAGCGATGCCGACGGCGATCCTTTGACAATCACATCAGCCAATGCTGACAACGGCAGTGTCACCGTTAATCCCGATGGAACATTAACCTACACGCCAGACGATGACTTCAACGGCACAGACACGATCTCCTACACGATCAGTGATGGCCAGGGCGGGTTCGATACCGCTGAAATCACCATAACGGTAAATCCGCAAAACGATGCGCCTGTTGCAGCACCCATCGGTCAGCAAAGCGCCGATGATGCCGATGTCGTTTCAGTGGATGTTTCGCCAGCGTTCGGTGATGTGGATGGCGACGATCTGAGCTTCATGGCAGCCGGATTGCCGCCCGGACTTTCCATTGATCCTGTCACCGGAGAGATAAGTGGCACGGTCGATCCCTCAGCGTCGCAGGGTGGCCCGACTGGAGACGGAGTCTACACGGTCATAGTCACGGCCGATGACGGTAATGGCGGCACTGTTGATCAGGTATTCACGTGGGTCGTCGCCAATCCTGGACCGATGGCTGGGAATGATTTGGCCAACACGACTGAAGACAATCCAGTCATTATAGCGCCGCTCGACAACGACACTGACCCGGATGGCGACCCGCTGACAATCGCGGATGCGAGCGCCCAGAATGGCAGCGTGGCAATCAATACCGATGGAACAGTTACTTACACGCCCGATCCCAACTTCAATGGCACCGACACCATCACGTATACGATTAGCGACGGTGAAGGCGGGACAGATACCGCGACCATCACGGTTGAAGTAACGCCTGAGAACGATGCCCCGACAATCGCTGCACCGCCAGCGGATATATCCACGCAAGATGGCGACACATTGAACCTACCTGTCGGCGATGTTTTCGCCGATGTCGACGGCGACGTTCTGACGTTCTCTGCAACGGGGCTACCCGCAGGGCTTGCAATCGATCCGAATACAGGTGAGATCACTGGCACGATCGACAACCAAGCCAGCCAGATCAGCGGCGGGATTTACACCGTGACAGTCACCGCCGACGATGGAAATGGAGGCACTGTCGACGCGACATTTATCATCGATGTGGCGAACCCACCTCCACTCGCACAGGATGATACCGCATCTACCAATGAGGATACCGCGGTAACAGTCGACGTCCTCGGCAACGATAGCGACCCCGACGGCGATCCGCTTATGATTACCGATGCCGCCGCCGCAAATGGATCGGTCTCGATAAACCCGGACGGCACGCTGACCTACACTCCCGATCCTGATTTCAATGGGACGGACGTTGTCACCTACACCATCAGCGATGGAAATGGAGGCACCTCAGTTGCGACGCTGACTGTAATTGTCGATCCGCAGAACGATGCGCCAGTTGTCGACATCCCGCTGGTCAACCGGGGTAATGCGGACGCTGATGTGGTTTCCCTCGATCTCTCAGATGAGTTCTCCGACGTCGATGGCAATACACTTACCTTCTCCGCAAGCGGGCTACCGTCAGGACTTGTCATTGATCCGGCTACTGGCATCGTGTCTGGTACGATTGATCCCTCCGCGAGCCAGCTGAACGGCGGTGTCTACACCGTTACAATTACAGCGGACGACGGCAATGGTGGCGTGACAAGCACGAACTTTTCGTGGGTCGTCACGAACCCCGGGCCTGATGCTGTCGATGATGCTGCAAGCACGAATGAAGACATGTCGGTCGATATCGCAGTGCTCGCAAACGATGCCGATCCGGATGGTGATGCCCTTTCCGTCACGGCTGCGAGCGCCACCAACGGGACGGTCACCCTTAATGGTGATGGCTCGCTAACCTACACACCAGACCCCGATTTCAATGGCACTGACACCATCACCTACACGATTACAGATGGCGAAGGCGGAACCGATACTGCGATCGTAGCAGTGACGGTCGGTGCTTTGAACGATGGTCCCATCGTCGACGCCCCGCTCGCCGATCAGTCGAACGATGATGCGGATGTTGTCTCAGTCGAGACAGCAGGCAGCTTCTCGGACGTGGACGGAGACACTCTCACATTCTCGGCCACCGGCCTGCCTACTGGTCTTTCGATTGATTCGACTACCGGCGAGATATCAGGGACTATCGATCCTTCTGCGAGCCAAGTCGGGAGCGGCGTCTACGAAATCACCGTTACCGCAGACGATGGAAACGGCGGATCGGTAAGCTCTACCTTCGACTGGACAATCGCCAACCCGGCTCCAGTTGCAGCGGACGACACCGCCTCAACAACCGAAGACAATCCGGTTGTCATTTCTCCACTCGCCAATGACAGCGATCCTGATGGCGATGCGCTCACCATTGTGACCGCCAATAGCGACAATGGTACAATCGTTATCAACGCTGACGGCACGCTGACCTATCAGCCCGATGGCAATTTCAACGGCTCGGATACGATCATCTACACAATCAGCGATGGCGAAGGCGGCACTGATACGGCCGTCATCACCGTCACCGTCGCGGCGGAAAACGATGCGCCTGAAACCCTTGGCTTGCCGGACCTCTTCGACTCCAACAGCGAAGTAATTTCAGTCCCCTTGGCTCCGGCGTTCACAGATGCAGAGAGCGATGCGCTCACATTCTCGGCCACCGGCCTCCCTGCTGGTCTCTCCATCGATCCGGCTACCGGGCTTGTCTCGGGCACGATCAGCGCGACAGCTTCTTCCGATGTGCCCAATGGCGAATACACAGTCACCGTCACTGCCGACGATGGCAACGGAGGAACAGTATCGACCACCTTCACCTGGACCATAACCAACGAGCCGCCGCGAGCGATTAACGATACGACCACAACCACCGAGGACACGCCGGTGGTGATCGACGTATTGGCCAACGACATCGATCCTGACGGTGACCCCAACACCCCGATTGTGATCGTAAGTGCGGATGCCACGAACGGGACCGCTATCATCAATTCCGATGGGACGATCCGCTTTACGCCAGAGCCCGATTTCAACGGCGTTGCGACGGTCACTTACACAATCGAAGACGCGAATGGAGAATTGGCAACGGCGGTTGCAACAATCACGGTCACTCCCGAAAATGATGCTCCCAGTGTTGCGATCTTGCCCGATCTCACGGCGCTTGATAGTGATGCGATCACTGAGAATTTCGGTGTTTTCTTCAGCGACGTAGAAGGCGATACGCTGACTTTTTCTGCAAATGGCCTTCCAGCTGGGCTCTCAATCAACCCGGCGACTGGCGAAGTCAGCGGAACAATTGATCCCGATGCGAGCCAGATCAATGGCGGCGTTTACTCAGTAACCATCTCAGCAGATGATGGGAATGGCGGTGTCACCGATCAGACCTTTATCTGGCGCATCGGCAATCCGAGGCCAAGCGCTGCGGAGGATACCGCTTCGACCACCGAAGACACGCCTGTTAACATTGCACCGCTAGCGAACGATAACGATCCCGACGGCGACGCTTTAACGATTACCGCTGCCACCGCTCCCAATGGCGAGGTGACGATTAATCCCGATGGCACGGTGACCTACACACCTGATCCAGACTTCAATGGCGTCGATACAATCAGCTATACAATCGATGATGGACAAGGTGGTACGGATACAGCAGTCATCACTGTCACCGTCGGCAGCGAGAATGACGATCCGATCGCTGATCCGCTTCCCGCTCGTGCTAATGTCGACGGCGCGGCAATAGATCTGCCACTTGGCGATGGTTTCAATGATGTCGACGGAGACGCACTCACCTTCTCGGCGACTGGTCTGCCTGCAGGGCTTTCAATTGATTCTGCATCCGGAGTGGTCACAGGGACTATCGATGCTAACGCCTCCCAAGGCGGCCCGGCGAGCGATGGTATCTATTCGGTCACGATCACCGCAGACGATGGAAATGGTGGTACGGTTTCGACGGGCTTCAACTGGACCGTTACCAATCCACCACCGGTGGCTGTTGATGATGGACCGGTCAGCGTCACCGAAGACAATCCCGCCGACATAAACGTCCTCGCCAATGACACCGATCCAGATAGCGATCCGCTGAATGTGGTCGAGGCCGACGCGGGCAACGGGACAGTCACAATTAATCCTGATGGCAGTCTGACCTACACGCCGGACGAGAACTACAACGGCCCTGACACAATCACCTACACGATCAGCGACGGCAATGGGGGCACGTCCACTGCGACCGTTGATATCGACGTGATCGCGGTGAATGATGATCCAACTGTCCTGCCGGCACCGGCTCGAACCAACGCGGATGGGGCATTTGTTTCTGTGCCGGTCGGCAACAACTTCGACGATCCTGATGGCGACGGCCTCGCATTCAGCGCGGTCGGCTTGCCGCCTGGTCTGACAATCGATCCGGCTACCGGCCTGATTTCTGGTACGATCGACCCAAGCGCGTCTCAAGGTGGTCCTGGCGGAGACGGTATCTATCTGGTTGAGGTCACCGCAGACGACGGAAATGGGGGAACCGTTTCGACGGCTTTCGCCTGGACCGTCGTGAACCCTCCACCAGAGGCTGTAAACGATACCGCCTCGACCGATGAAGACACCATTGTAAACATTGATGTGCTCGCCAACGATCTTGATCCGGATGGCGATCCACTGACGGTGATTCAGGCCAGCGCTGGTAACGGGACGGTTGCCATCCTGCCGGACGGCACAATTGACTACACGCCCAATCCTGACTTCAACGGTACCGACACGATCACGTATACAATCAGCGATGGCAATGGCGGCACAAGCACAGCGACTGTCGCAATAACCGTTGCACCAGTGAACGATGATCCGGTCGCGACTGATGACGTCGCAAACACCGATGAAGACACACCGATTACGATCCCGGTTTTGGCCAACGATAGCGATCCCGATGGTGATCCGTTGACGGTCATTGACGCGACCGCGCCGAACGGAACGGTTACGATCAATCCGGATGGCACGGTGACATACACTCCCGATCCCGACTTCAATGGCACCGACACGATCACATATACGGTAAGCGATGGAAACGGAGGGACCACGACGGCAACCGTCACCGTCGAAGTTGAACCGGTGAACGACGATCCGGTTGCGGTCGATGATGCGATCACGACTGACGAGGACTCGCCGACGATCATTCCCGTCCTCGCCAACGACAGCGATCCCGATGGCGATCCGCTAACCGTGACGCAAGCGACTTCACCCGACGGGACGGTCACGATCAACCCGGATGGCAGTGTGACCTTCGCGCCTGACCCCGACTTCAACGGGCCGACGACGGTAACCTACACGATCAGCGATGGAAACGGCGGCACCAGCACAGCCTCTGTTACGGTTGATGTGACACCGGTTGCCGATGATCCCGTGGCGCAGGATGACGCGATCACGATTGATGAGGATAGCCCCGCAATCATCCCCGCGCTCGCCAACGACAGCGATCCCGATGGCGATCCGCTCATGATCACACAGGCAAGTGCGAACAACGGAATTGTGACGATCAATCCTGACGGCACGCTGCTTTACACACCCGATCCGGATTTCAACGGGACCGATGTGATCACGTACACCGTGAGCGACGGCAATGGTGGCTTCGAAACGGCGACGGTCACGGTCACGGTGGAGCCGGTCAACGATGCGCCAGCTTTGGGGCCCGACTCCGCCACAACACTCGAGGATCAGCCTGTTACAGTACCCGTCCTCGCGAATGATACGGATGTGGATGGCGATCCGCTGACCATTACGCAAGCTAGCTCGCCCAACGGCGATGTGACGATCAATCCGGACGGGACGATCACCTTTACGCCCGATCCTGATTTCAACGGCCCGACCACGATCACTTACACGGTCAGTGACGGCAATGGTGGCACCACAACTACCACGGTTACCGTGGACGTGGTGGCGGTCAACGACCCGCCTGTTGTCAACGACGACGCGGCTGTGACCGACGAGGACAATCCGCTTACATTGCCACTGCTCGGCAACGCGACCGATCCCGATGGCGACCCACTTGTCATCGCGGAGGCCTCGGCACCGAATGGAACCGTTACCTTAAATCCCGACGGAACCGTCACCTATACGCCGGACCCTGACTTTAACGGTACCGACATAATTACGTACGTGGTGAGCGATGGAAATGGAGGCTTCACCACGGCTACTGTGACGGTCACTGTCAATCCGGTGAACGATGATCCTGTTGCGCAGGATGACCGGGCTTCCACTGACGAGGAAGTTCCTATCACAATCACTGTTCTTGCGAACGACAATGACGCTGATGGTGATCCTTTGACCGTTACGGAAGCGAGTGCTCCGAACGGCACTGTCACGATCAACGCAGACGGAACGATCACGTACGTCCCCGATGATGACTTCTTCGGTGCCGACACAGTCACGTACACAGTCAGCGATGGCAATGGCGGCACATCGACCGCTACGGTTGCTGTAAACGTGGCAAACGTGAATGAGCCTCCCATCGATGAAGATGAGACCGTGGTTCAGATTGGCCCCGATCCACTCGTGATCAACGTTTTGGCGAACGCGACCGATCCTGATGGCGATCCGCTTTCGATCTTCTCAGCCCGCACAGACCTAGGAACGGTTGTTATAAGTCCGGACGGGACGCTGACTTTCACTGCCCCACCGGGTGTCGATGGTGTTGCGACTATCACCTACATCGTTAGTGACGGGCACGGCGGTTTCGTGGAATCGACCGCGACCGTGACGATCATTCAAGCTGCGGCTGACATCAATCAGCTTCTTGCGCTGGACGATTTTTCCTATCCACCGCTGGGTGAAAGGTATGAGCGCTTTACCGGAGAAACAGCCCGTTTCCTTCGCGTGCCATTGATTGTCGACCAGACAGCCAATGAATTCCGCACTCTCAACCCGACTGTATTCCTCGAAGGTGACCGTCCGCTGCTCGATGCAATTGATGCAATCGAGCCCTTGCGCGGTTTTGGTGGACTCAATCCGGTTGGGCTGCCGGTCACCGATGTCGTGGACTACATCGAGACCATCATCGACTTCCGCTTCGGCGCAGATCGGCTGTTCGATCCCCGGTTTGGTGACTTTACCTTCGACACGCTGACCGGTTTCTCGGCTCGCCAGCTCGAAACTGGCAGCGACCGGGTGATGATCGAGTCTGTCGTGCGTGATCGGGCGATTTATGTCGAGATGAGCGACGTGGGGCTGGAGAACGAAGCGCGGGTGACCGAATTCCAGCTCTTCACTCGCACTGGCGAACCCCTGCCAGACTGGATTCGAATGGATAGCCGGGGGCTCGCCATTATTGAGCGGCCGGCTAATGCTGATGAGTTGCGCCTCATCGTTCGAGCATTGTTCGCAGATGGTGGATACGAGGATATCTTCATCCGAGTTCAAGGCGAGACCGGCGAAATTCAAATTGATAGCCCGCTAGGAGAACTGGGTTTTTATGAGATGCAAACCTTGAAGACGCGGCTCGCCGCCTCTGGCGTCATGTCAGATGCCAAGACCCAAGAGCTGATGTCAGCCTTTAGCTAAGCGGGGACACCAAATGACCAAGAAACTTCTATTGCTTTCGTCCGCGTCGCTAGCCTTGGCTGGATGCGCGGTTACGCCCAAGCCGCTCACATCGACTGAAATTGACACCGCAGCCGAGCGAAATTTTGCCCAAGTCGATGTCGATCAGGAGCCGATAACGGCGCCGGTCGATCTCTACGAAGCGATGGCACGGGCACTCAAATACAATCTCGATTACAAAGTCGCGATGATGGAAGAGGCGTTGCGGTCGCGCGAAACCGACGCTTCGCGCTATGATATGTTGCCGCAGCTGGTTGCGAACGCCGGGTATGCCGGGCGCAACAACTTTGCGGGTGCAAGTTCTCTCTCGCTTCTTACACGCCGGCAATCGCTGGAGCCCTCAACCTCGGCCGAGCGCGACATCTTTAGTGCGAATCTAGCGCTGAGCTGGGATGTGCTCGACTTTGGCCTCTCCAAGGTTCGATCCGAACAGCTTGCTGATCAGTATCTCATTTCCCAAGAACGTCGCCGTAAGGTTGCCAATCGGGTCATCGAAGATGTGCGCACGTCTTACTGGCGTGCGGTCAGCGCGCAGCGGTTGCTTGATGAATTGGAAGAGCTGGAAGGGTCAGTCACCACGACGCTTGAGAACAGCGAAAAGCAAGCCGAACGGCGGCTTTCGGCCCCTCTGACTGCACTGACATATCAGCGTGAACTGGTCGAGATCCAAGCCGAAATCCGCAGGCTTCAGCGCGAACTGGTTATTGCGAAGGCGCAATTGGCCGCGCTGATGAACCTTAAACCGGAAATCGAATTCACCCTGGCTATGCCGGATCGAACAAAAATGCTGCCGGGTGTGGATTACACTGGCCAGGACATGATGATGACGGCCCTAAAAAATCGTCCGGAGCTGCGCGAGGTCGCCTATCTTCAGCGCATTAACGATAAAGAGCTCGACGCCGCGCTATTGAGCGCTCTCCCCAGCCTACGCGGCATTGTTGGCGTGAATGTCGACTCCAATGACTTCTTATTCAACAACAACTGGCTGAACTATGGTGCCCAGGCGAGCTGGAATGTTTTAAATCTGTTCAGTCTCGGACCGCGCAAAAAAGCGGTTCGGGCCGAAGGCGAATTGCTGCGCCAGCGCGAACTTGCGCTGGCAATGGCTGTGCTCACCCAGGTCCATGTGGCCCGGGCGCGCTACCGGCATCTTAACGACGAATTGTCGACGGCTGAGCACCAACACCGCGTGCAGGAGAAGATCCTCTATCAGATCGAATCGGGCAACCGCGCTGGTGCGGTCAGCCGCCAGACGCTGTTGAGGGAGAAAATGAACACGCTCGTTTCTGAAGTGCGCTATGACATTGCCTTTGCGGACGCTCAGAATGCCTACGCCAATCTCTTCGCCTCGATGGGGCTCGACTATTTCAGCCCGGAGGTGACGGGGCAGGAGGATGTGGCTACCTTGCGCGCATCGCTTGAGCGGCTCTGGAATGAACGGGAAGTCGCGCTGACTTCCGCTCAATAGAGTTCGATAAGGTATGGATGAGAACTCGTCAGACGAAGTCGCTGATACCGGTGGCGGCTCTCAAAAGTGGATGTATGCGGGAGGTGCCGCTCTGCTTGCTGGCATCGCGGGCTATGGCGTCGCGCAGATCGGTGGTGATCCTGAATGGTCGACACGTGCTGGTGAGGCCGGCGCTGCAACAAGTGAGGCCGTCTCTCCACTGCCAGCCATAGCAGTGGAGCCCGCTGACGTTGCGGAAGAAGAACCCGTGCGTGGGGTCATCCAGCCAAAGACGCAGTCAACTGTTTCATCAAAGCTCACCGCGCGGATCACATCGATGCCCTTTCAGGTGGGGCAAAGCTTCCGGCGCGGGGCGTTGCTAGCGTCTTTCGATTGCTCTCCCACCGTGGCGCAACTTCGCGCGGCAGAAGCTGCGGCGGCTGCGTACAAGCTTGAATTTGAGACCAACCAGGAACTCGATGCCTATGAGGCGATTGGCACCAACGAGGTTGCAATCAGCGAGGCCAATCTGGGCCGGGCAAACGCAGAGGCGCGTGCGATCCGTGCCGAACTTTCGGATTGCAAACTTTATTCGACTTTCAGCGGAACAGTCGTGGAGAAGCTCGCCAACCGCGGAGAGATCGCAGCCTCCGGTCAGCCGCTTATGAAAATCCAGAGCGGCGGCGACCTTGAAGTTGAGTTGATCGTAGCGAGCGATTGGCTCACGTGGCTTGAGCCGGGCGCGCCATTCCGCTTCGTTATAGACGAAACGGGAAATGAAGTGAGTGGAACGATACGTCGGCTCGGCGCATCGGTCGATCCAGTCAGCAAGACGATCAGGGTCACAGGCGCCATCACGGAGCAAGAAGGCCTTGTGCTGCCGGGCATGAGTGGGACGGCTGAAATAGATCGTCCGGAAGAAACGACCAAAACGCCATCCGATGACCAAGAAACATCAGCCGAAAGCGCTAGCGGTGACTGACAGGGGGGCACCGGGCGCGTCCGTTGTTGTTCCAATCGGGCAACCCGAATCCGCTGCGGCTATGGGAGATGCCAATCTCCTGGCCCGACTGCTTCAGTTCGAGTCCGAAATCAGAGCCTGCACCAGCGTTGAGGAGCTTCGATTTCTCATCGCAAACGAAGTGCGCGCGCTAGTACCCTACGATCAGCTCTTCGTTTTTGAGCAGCCCAGGATTGGCGAAGAGATGGTCTGCACCGCAGCGTCCAGCTTACCCGAGGTTGATCGGCATTCTCCTTTCATTCAAGATCTCGAAAGCGCCTTGGCTTCGCTGGACACAGACTACTCGACCGAGAAGCCGCAGGCCTTTCTGCTTGGCTCTCTTTCGCAAGCAGGCGCATTAGCTGGGCACCCGTTTCAGGAGATCTATTGGCAACCGCTCTTGCGGGCGAATGGCAACCGATTCGCCGGACTGTTCCTTATGCGATCAGAACCGTTGCGCGAAAAAGAGCGCTTTCGGATCAACCGTATTTCGGAAACATCGGCGCACGCCTGGAGGGCGTTGACCAGCGATGAGCCTGTCCATCGTATCCGGCGCATTGGTCGCCGCGAAAAGATTGGTCTCGCTGTAGCCGGAATTGTGATTGCGCTGTTCCCCGTGCGCATGACAGCCCTCGCTCCCGTAGAGGTCGTTCCGGCACGGCCGTACACAATCGCTGCGCCGATCTCCGGGGTGATCGAACGCATTGCGGTCGCGCCGAATGCAAATGTCGCGCGAGGCGAAGCGCTCGTCTTCTTTGATGACCTTCAGCTCTCCAACGAACTCGATCTCGCGGGCGAGAAACTCGAAGTCGCGCGAACACGGCTTGCGCGCGCTCAAAGCAGCGCCTTTTCCGAGGAGGACGAGAGCAGGGACATCGCGACCCTGCGCGCGGAACTTCAGTTGGCGGAAGCTGACTATCGCTTTGCCAAAGACGTATTGTCGAGGATAACGCTCTCCGCTCCGGTGGCTGGAAAGGCGATTTACAGCGATCGCCGCGACTGGGAAGGGCGCGCTGTGAACATTGGCGACCCTATTTTGCAGGTGGCGGCCTCTGAAGAAGTCCTTTTCAAGATTGATCTGCCAGCGAAGAGCCAGATGGCGATCGGTCGCGATGCTCCGGTTGAAGTCTGGCTCGATGCACAGCCGCTCTGGTCGCTCGACGGCAGCGTCGAACAGGCAAGCTATCAGGCGCGCATGACACCGGAGGGCGTTCTGGCGTTTGCTGTAACGGCGCGCCCCAATGGCGAGAGCCCACGCATTGGATCACGCGGGACTGCCAAACTCTATGGTGACTGGGTCCCCTTGATCTATTCAATTCTGCGGCGCCCAATCGCAGCGGTTCGTCAAACCATCGGATTTTGAACGGGCCGATGGCGAGTATCACCATCCCGGACCCCGCGCTTCCTGCCACGACGGTACCCGTCTTGCGGCAGGAACTTCAAATTGAACGAGGCGCGCCTCTTGCCAGTGGAGCCCCGACCTGGACGCTATTCGATCCGGTCAGACACGCGTTTTTTCAACTGGGTCGAATTGAATATTGTGTCTTGTCCCATTGGGCCAAAGGCTCGCTTGGCGCTGTGCGCGACGAGCTGTCAGGTCACGGATTGGGCGATGCTGAGATTAAGGACAACGTCAATCAGGTGATCGGTTTTTCCATTGAAAACCACCTCACAGTTACGCAAGTCGAAAACACTACAAAGTCTTTCTTAGGTGAAGCTCAATCAAAGCGAAAAAGCTGGTGGCGGTGGCTGGTCGACAATTACCTTTTCATCCGCATCCCTCTGGTAAAGCCGCAGGCGTTCCTCGACAGAACAATTTCCATCGTCGCACCACTCTGGTCACGCGCTGCGATCATCATCTTAGTCGCTCTGGGCGGTTTGGCTCTCTTCCTCGTAGGGCGACAGTGGGACGCTTTCGTCACTTCCTTCCTGTATTTCTTCTCTGTTCAGGGCCTCATCGCTTACGGTCTGGGCTTGGTTGTCGTGAAGATCTTTCATGAGTTAGGCCATGCTTACACTGCAACACGCTTCGGCTGCCGCGTGCCAAGCATGGGGATCAGCTTCCTGGTCCTTATGCCAGTGCTGTATACAGACACGACGGGCGCATGGCGCCTGACCTCTCGTCGCAAACGGCTTTTGATTGACTGCGCTGGAGTGTCTGTCGAACTGATGCTCGCCGTGTTGGCGACGTTGGCTTGGGCGTTGCTGCCGGATGGCACCTTGAGGTCCGTTGCCTTCATTGTCGCGACAACAAGCTGGACCATGAGCCTCCTTGTCAATCTCAACCCCTTTATGCGGTTCGACGGCTACTATGCTCTATCAGACGCTCTGGGCATCCCTAACTTGCAGCCGCGCGCTTTCGCATTCGGTCGATGGCGATTACGCGAGCTTTTCTTCGATTTGAACGCGCCGGTGCCCGAGGCTTTATCGCCCCGTATGCGCCGAACTCTGATCGTCTATGCGTGGATGACCTGGATTTACCGCCTGATACTCTTCATCGGAATTGCGCTGCTCGTTTATCATCTTTTCTTCAAGTTGTTGGGCGTGATTCTGTTTGTCGTCGAAATTGCGGTCTTTATTGCCCGCCCGGTCATAAACGAGTTCAAGGCATGGTGGCATCTGCGAGAGCAAATCGCTGCGCGCCCTCGCACTCGATGGATCGCAGGCGGCGTCTTCGTTGCGCTTTTTCTGACGGTATTGCCCTTGGATCGCCATGTCAGTGCGCCAGCGGTTCTGTCTTCCGCGACGAGCAGCCCTATAGTGGCTGGCAAACCCGCTTACGTTTCTTCGGTCCTTGTAAAGGACGGAGATCAGGTGAAAACAGGTGACGCACTCATCCAACTCGCAGATCCGTTGGTCATTCGGGATCGTGAATTGGCACTCGCTCGCATCGCGTCCTTAGAAACGAGGCTGGCGCGAGGCGCTTCGGACGCTGTAGATCTTTCGCAGCGGCGAGTGCTCGAACGTCGCCTTATAGAGGAGCGCCAATCGCTCGCCGCGCTTTCGTCGGATCAGGCCAGACTGACGCTGCGTGCTGTTGCTGATGGCCGGGTCGTTGATATCGGAAGCGATCTTGCGTATGGTCGTTGGATCAATGGCAGTGAAGTTTTGGCCAGAGTGATTTCGCCGACGGATCGAGTTGTCCTCGCCTATATTCCAGAGACCGACCGCGATCGGCTTCAGGCGGATGCAGCAGGCCGATTTGTACCAGACGATGCCTCATTATTCTCATCGCGCGTGCGCCTTATTGATCTTTCTGATTTTGCGCTGGAGACAATTGATCAGCCGCAGCTCGCTTCAATTCATGGCGGCTCAATTCCCGTCGATGACGATGACGAAAGACTGGTTCCACGCAACGCCTTCTATCGCGCAGAGCTCGTGGCTGAGCGGAGTGATGGAACAAACGACACCTTCGCGCAGAAGCAGAGCGGGCAGGTAGTGATCTCGGCCGAAGGCCAATCGCTCTTTGGTTCGATCTTTGCAGAGTTTGCCCAGCTCCTTCGGTCGGAAGCGACACTCTCAGAGTGATCGACTTCCCGCGTGCGTGCCAATGGCGGCTTCATAAGAGACTACTGAAGTGATCGCGTTATGCCAGTGCTGACTCTGCACGATCCATAGGAGCGTCCGCTTTCGGAGTCTCCTGGTACAGCTATGTTCTAAACCGGGGCGCGAACCGGACAGTTTAGGCTCGCATTTCCGGTAGGGCATGCGCAGACAAAATTCTATTAAATATCAGATAAGTGCGATACTCAATCGGGAGCAAGTGGGCCACTTTGTGGGCCTTTCAGTCAGACCGCAAAAATTGGCTCAATAATAACATACCTTCACGCCGTCAGCGCGATGCCTTTTCAGACCATTTCTCTAAGAATCGTCACCCAATCCGACGCGCGACCATATGCTTCGTAGACGTCCGTCTACCGCGCCGGCCTCTTTAGCCGCAGCCGGTTTCCTTAGGTCAGCCGCGCCCGCGATACGGTTGTACGCCTTGGTTTGGAACCCACAGACCTTCAGGTGCGGGGCCGCTTTGCCAGAAGACGTCGATTGGAATGCCGCCACGCGGGTACCAATAGCCGCCGATACGCAGCCATTTGGGTTGCATCTCATCGAACAGGCGTTGGCCGATACCGACCGTTACATCCTCATGAAATCCGTTGTGATTGCGGAAGCTGCCGAGAAACAGCTTCAGACTTTTGGACTCGACGATAGTTTCTTCGGGCGCATAGTCGATCACCAGATGCGCGAAATCAGGTTGATCGGTGACAGGGCACAAGGAAGTAAATTCAGGCGCGGCAAAGCGCACCAGAAACAGCGCGCCGGCGCGCGGGGTAGGGACGTAATCGAGGACGGCCTCTTCCGGAGAGGTTGGCAAGGGGGTGTCTTTGCCAAGAAAGGCGGGTTGGCCAGCTTGGGGATCGGGTGTGGTTTCCATGCCGCGCTGTTGCCGTGAAAGGATAGGCGGCGCAAGGGGTGAGGCAAGCGACATCGCATTCCTGCCGATTCAATGCTAGGTCGACGTGATCGATGCGCAGCCGAAAGAGGCGCGCGCGATGGCGACATAAGAGCTGAGAAACAAAAAAAGCCACTCGATGCCCCAAGGCCTGCCTCCTTTTGCACTGCGGATGGACCCGCCCAGATCGTTGCTCGGGTTTGGGTGGATGAAGGCTGGTCAAACGGCGCTGGCGGCGACGCTTGTCTGTTTGCTTTCGGCAACAGACGCGAAGGCGCAAGAGAGTCCGGACAACTTTACCCTTCCTGAGAGACGCCCCTCGCCCACCCCCTCGCCAGCGCCGCAAGGCCCAGAAGACGAACGGAGCGGCGTACCCATCGCGCCGAGATTGATCGACCCGGCGCGCGAGCGTCCATCGCCTGAACGCCCACCCGCCGAAGAGCGCCCGCCCGCGCCATCGCCGCCTCCGCAAAACGAGGCACCGCCGTCTCAGCCTCCGGCTACACCAAGCGATGGCCAGCCTTCGCCGCCGCCCTCTTTTCTCGAGGGCGGTATTGATGAGCCCCTTGAACCGGGATCGCAGGGAGAGCAGCGCGCCAACGGCATTGGTTCGCAAGATGGGGCCCGAAACGCCGCCCAGACTTCTCCCGCTGCAAGCGCTGTTTCAAGCGAGGCTGCACCGGCATCGAATGCGCCCGCGCTCGCTCCCGCCGATACGAGAGGCGGTTCCGAGTCGGTTAATGTTCAACCAGGTCCAAGCGACGCAACGGAGCCGTCCGCTCACTCGATTCCTTCCGTTGATGCTTCCAGCGCGATCCAATGGTGGCCCCTTCCTTCTTGGGTATGGGCGCTCTTGGGTGTTGCTATGCTCACTTTTGGCGCGATTGTGTGGCTCCTCACCCGCACCAGACGCTACAAAGAAGCCGACGATGAGAGTGAATTCACCGGCGGCGCGCGCCGAGAGATGGGGGCGGCGTTCGACATTGGTGGTCAGGAGCGCTCGGTCACCAAGACGGCAGAACGGGCCAGGCCTGCGGGGTTTCAGATGGACACCCTCAAAGCCGCGCTGAAAGAGGAACCCAAGCCCAGCGCGTCCGCGCCATCAGGCGCGACTCTCGCAAGCCCACGACCGAAGAGGGTCGCCTCCGCTGATTCCTTTGCGCATCGGCCAAACAAGGGACCTCCACTTCCTTTGGCGATGTCGCTTTCGATTACGAGTGCGCGCCGCAGCGTTATGATGTTCACAATCGAATACCGGGTGGATCTCGCCAACCGCGGCGATACGGCCACGCGCGACCTTATCGTCACTGGCGACCTTGGCTGCGCTCAGGCCGGGCACAGCTCGGACCGCAGTAGCGCTCCTGCCCCTCTGTTGGGGCAAATTGAGAGGATTGGGCCACACCAGTCGCGCGCCGTTACTGGAATTTTGGAGATGCCTCTCGCGGACGTGCGCTTGATCCGGCAAGGCGCCACCTCGATGTTTATCCCTTTGATGACCGTCAATGTGAAAAGCGAAGGCTGGAGCGATCTCTTGGCGCGATTTGTCATCGGAACGCCAAGCCCTGCAAGCGCCAGCCGACTTCAACCGATCATTTTTGACACACGCATTGGCGGTCTTGGCGCGCTGCGCGCGGACAAAGTTCAGTCATTCGCCGCCCCCGCGCCTTCTTCGAACCCTGCCGAGAGCTCAGCGGTTTAGTAGCCACGCGCAGGTGAACGCCCTTGGCTTGTCCGACCGTCAAAGCTAGGCGGTCACTATGGTGAAAATACCCACATCTTTAGTTTCCACCCAATGGCTATCGCAATGCCTCCTGGATCCCACGATTGCGGTCTTGGACGCATCAAAGCACTTGCCCGCTGCCGAAAGAGACGCGCGCGCTGAATTCGCTGCCGGCCACATTCCCGGCGCGCGGTTTTTCGATTTGGCCAGCCTCAAGGACGCCAGGTCAAGCGCACCAGATGCGATTCCGACGCGTGTTCAGTTGATGGAGCGATTGGCGCAATTGGACGTCACACCCGATCAGACCATCATCCTGTATGATGACAGCGCGGTCAAAACGAGCGCTCGCGCATGGGTTACGTTCAAGGCCTATGGATGGGAGCGTATCGCGATCCTTGACGGCGGTCTCGCCAAATGGCGCTCGGAAAACCGCCAGCTTGAGGAAGGTCTGCCCGCAGCCACAGGTAAGCATCCGATAAAAATTGACGCTCTCACTCCGGCTCGTATCCGCTCAAAGGCCGAAATGCTGGCCAACATCGATAGCCAGGCCGAACAAGTCCTGGATGCGCGGGCGGCAGACCGGGTTTATGGCGATGGCATCGATCCGGTCCACGGCGGGCCCAATGGCCGTATACCAGGCGCGATGAACCTGCCGTTTGGCCAGGTTTTTGCGCCAGACGATACCTTTAAATCTCCGTCCGAATTGCAAGCCACGTTCGAGGCCGCAGGAATTGATTGGCGGCGACCGGTCATAACGACATGCGGCAGCGGCGTGACCGCCAGCGTGCTGCTGTTCGCGATGCATCTGGCGGGCAAAGACAACACCGCGCTCTATGATGGAAGCTGGTCGGAATGGGCCGCTGATCCTGACACCCCCAAAGCGCAAGGCCCCGAATGAGCGACGAGGAAAAGAAAGCCGCGCCCTCCACCCGGCTGACCCACGCCGGTCGCCGTCCCGAATGGACGGGCCGCGTGGTGAACACCCCGGTCTGGCGCGCCTCGACGCACCTCTATGAAAGCGAAGCCCAACGCAAAGCGGCGACTGGTTCGGACAAGGATGGTGACTTCTTCTACGGGCGGCGAGGAGCACCGACGCAATGGTCGTTGGCTGAGGCTCTGACTGAGATGGAGCCCGGCGCGCATGGCACGGTTCTCTATCCCAGCGGCGTTGCGGCCATTGCAGGCGCGCTGCTGGCGGTCATGAAGCCGGGTGACACGGTCCTGATGACCGACAACGCCTATGATCCCAGCCGCAGCATGGCGACGGGCTTGCTTAAACGCTTGGGAATGAACCACGCTTTCTTCGACCCGCTAAATATCCCCGCATTCGAACAATTGATCGCCGCGCATCAGCCCAGGGCTGTTTGGTTTGAAAGCCCAGGCAGCCTGACCATGGAAGTCTGCGACATCCCCGCCCTCGCCTCGATTGCGCGTGCGGCGAAGGCTGTGACACTGATCGACAACACTTGGGCAAGTCCACTTGGATTTGCTGCTTTGGAACATGGCTGCGATATTGTCATGATGAGCCTGTCCAAACATGTGGGCGGACACTCGGACCTGATGATGGGATCGTGCAGCGCGGGCGAGCGCTGGTACCGCGCGCTG
Source organism: Pseudomonadota bacterium (assembly GCA_039033755.1). Classification (GTDB taxonomy): domain Bacteria; phylum Pseudomonadota; class Alphaproteobacteria; order Sphingomonadales; family Sphingomonadaceae; genus Erythrobacter. The sequence goes on from JBCCBZ010000026.1 coordinate 20,827, forward strand.
CGGCGGACCTCGCAACAGCTGGGACAAGTCGTCTCTCCCGATGACGCGGCGCTGGCCGCGCGCGGGCTGCGTACGATGGGGGTACGGTTAGAGAAATCGACGCAAAGCGCCGTTCACATTGCCAATTGGCTAGCCGATCATCCCAAGGTGGAACGTGTCATGTGCCCCGTGCGTGCCGGTGATGCCTCTTACGACCTCTGGTCTCGCGACTTCACCGGTGGCTGTGGGTTGTTCAGCTTTGTTCTTGATAGCGATGACCTCGACGCATCAGGCCGCGTGGCCGATGCACTACACCACTTTGGTATTGGCTATTCGTGGGGCGGTTTCGAAAGCCTCGCGTTGCCGATCTATCCGCACACGCACCGCGATGCGATGGTCTCGCCGACTACCGCCTCCAATGGCCCATCCCCTAGCCACCGCCCCGCCATTCGCCTATCGATTGGACTGGAAAGCGCCGAAGACCTGATCGCCGATCTGGATCAGGCAATGGCTAAGATGGATCTTTGATGACTGCGCAAACGCCTGACCTGCCTGACCAAGCGCCCGAAGCCGCCGCGCCCACAGAACCAACCGGTCCGGGACAAGCGTGGGCCCTGGCGGAAGAGGCACCCCAAGACGATGTGATCGAAGTCGGTGCAGAGACCAAGGAAGCTCTCGCGCAACAGGGTGAGACGATCGGTGTCCTTGTGAAGACCCTGAACGATTGGGCGATCACCATCGGAACGGTTCGAATTTCAGCCTTCGACGTGTTGTTAGTTGTCGGCACCATTCTTGCCGTTGCGACCATCGCCTGGTTTGCGTCCCGTATCGCACGCGCGGCCATGCGACGAGTCAAACGCTTTGACGGCGCGCAATCGTTGCTGGCAGAGAAGTTAGTTACGATCGTTATATGGACGCTCGCGTTCTTCATAACAGTCGATCTGATCGGCCTCGATCTCTCCGCCCTCGCCTTCTTTGGTGGCGCGTTCGGTTTGGCCGTTGGTTTTGGTATGCAGAAAACCTTCGGCAACCTAATCTCAGGGATCCTGTTGCTGCTCGACAAATCGATCAAGCCGGGCGACGTGATCTCGGTCACTGATCAGGCTGGCAATGAAGCCGTCGGGCAAATCCGCAAAATCGGCATTCGCGCGATCTCGGTTATCACTCGCGATCAAACCGAACACCTGATCCCGAACGAAAACCTGATGGTCAACCAGGTAGTCAATTGGTCTTACTCCTCCAAAGATGTGCGCGTGAAGGCGCCGGTTGGTGTCTCCTATGACAGCGACCTCGATCTGGTGACCAAGCTTTTGTACCGGGCCGTGGATGAAACGCCGAGGGTGCTGCCAAAGCCAGCGCCGCGGGTCAACCTGATGGGTTTTGGTGACAGTTCGGTCGACTTTGAGATCCGTTTCTGGATCCAGGACCCGGAAAGCGGCCTCGCGAATATCCGTTCCAACGTCTACACTCGCGTCTGGCAGCTGTTCAAAGAGAACAACATTGAGATCCCGTATCCGCAACGCGATCTGCACCTGCGTTCTTCGGACCAATTAGACAAACTGGTAACGATGATGATGGAGCAGCAAGCGGAAGGTTCAATCCCGCGCGAATAGGGTAGCGGCCAGAGGTTTCCCTTCACCGCCAAAGCTTTCCTTACACGCCCCCAATCCATTCTCGCTGGCACCAAAGCGGGCGCTCGCCCATTTGGACTGCATGAGCAGAACAGGAACCATATTTCTCGTTGGCGCGGGTCCGGGTGATCCCGACCTGCTGACGCTGCGCGCGGCGCGGTTGATCGAAAGCGCTGAGGTGCTGGTGCATGATGGACTGGTGAGTGACAAAATCCTCGCCATGGCCCCGTCCAGCGCCCGGTTGATCAGCGTGGCCAAAAAGCGGGCTCGGCACACCGTGCCGCAAGAGGACATCAACACCTTGCTGGTGCGTGAAGCCTTGGCAGGGCACGATGTTGTCCGCCTTAAGGGCGGCGACCCGCTGATCTTTGGGCGCGGCGGCGAGGAAGCCGAGGAAGCGCGCGCTTATGGCGTATCGGTGGAGATCGTACCGGGCGTCTCGGCTGCGAACGGCGCGGCCGCGGCGGCGCAGATCCCCCTCACCCACCGCGACCACGCGAGCATTGTCAGCTACGTGGCTGGCCAGTGCAAAGGTCTAACTGATCAGGATTGGTCGGGCCTGGCAGGAAAAGGCCGCACATTGGTTATCTACATGGGCGTTAAAACCGCCCCGCAGATCGCCGAAAAGCTGATGGACGACGGTCTCACCCCCGAAGTGCCCGTCGCCGTCATTGAGAACGCCGCGCGCCCGGAAATGCGCGTCGTGCGCGGGGCTCTCGCCGAGCTCCCCAATCTGGTTGAACGTCACGCCATCCAGTCCCCTGCCCTGATCGTCATTGGCGACGTTACCGCTCACAAAGACGAAGCCGTCGCCCGTCTCGCCCTGGAGGCTCAATCGTGAAAGTTCTTACCGGAAACGACTTGAAAACCGGCGATGTCACCTGGTGGACCGGCTCTGGCTGGTCGCGCCATGTCGATGACGCGGCGGACGTTGGCGAACAGGGCGAGGAAATCCTTGGCCGAGAAGAAGCCGCGCGCCGGGTCAATGTGCCCTACATCATCGACGCGACCCGCGAAGAAGACGGCAGCGTTCGCCCGGCCCACATCAAAGATCGTGTGCGCGCTCTGGGCCCCACGGTGCGGCCCGATCTGACGCTCAAACCCAAAGACCCCGAAGCTCTGGACTGGATTATCTAATGTACCAGTACGACCAATACGACCAGGCTATGGTCGATGCCCGCGTGGAGGAATTCCGCGATCAGGCCCGCCGACGCCTCGAAGGCAAGCTGACCGAAGATCAATTCAAGCCGCTGCGGCTGATGAACGGTCTCTACCTTCAACTGCACGCCTATATGCTGCGCGTAGCCATCCCCTATGGCACGCTAAACTCGGCGCAGATGACCGTTTTGGGCGATATCGCGGACAAGTATGACCGCGGTTATGGCCACTTCACCACGCGCCAGAACCTGCAATACAATTGGATCAAACTGGAAGACGCCGCCAATATCCTGGCGGACCTAGCCAAGGTGGAGATGCACGCGATCCAAACCAGCGGAAACTGCATCCGCAACATCTCATCCGATCACTTCGCGGGCGCTACGCACGATGAGATCATCGACCCGCGCCCATACGCCGAACTGATGCGCCAATGGTCAAGTTTCCACCCGGAATTCACCTACCTGCCACGCAAATTCAAAATCTGCGTGATCGCGTCTGAGAAAGACCGCGCGGCCATGCGCCTGCACGATATCGGTATCCAGATCGTTCGCAATGATAGCGGCGAAATCGGCGCACGCTTTTTTGTTGGCGGCGGAATGGGACGCACCCCCATGGTGGCTCCCATGATCCGCGACTTCGTGCCGCTTGATCAGCTGATCACCTACGCCGAGGCGTGCCTTCGGGTCTATAACCGCTATGGCCGCCGCGACAACAAGTACAAGGCGCGGATCAAGATCCTCGTCCATGAACTGGGCAAGGAGGAATACACCCGCCAGGTCGAAGAAGAATTCGCGCATCTGCTGGATCAAGGCGTCGAACCGCCGTTGGAAGAGCTGGCGCGCATTGCCGAGTATTTTGGCGATCCCGCCTTTGAAGACGGCGTAAAAACCGTCGACCGGTCGGACCCGGACTTCGCGCTGTGGGTGGATCGCAACACGCATCGCCATAAGCACGACGCCTATGTCGCGGCGGTCATCTCACTAAAGCCTGTGGGCGGCATTCCGGGCGATGCAACGGGTGAACAAATCCGCATCATGGCGCGCCTCGCCAAGCAATACAGCTTTGACGAACTGCGTATCATGCACACGCAGAACGTGGTCCTGCCGCATGTAAAGATCGAAGACCTGCACGCGCTTTGGACGCAGCTGGACGCGGCTGATCTTGGCACGCCGAACATGGACACGATCGAAGATATGATCGCTTGTCCCGGTCTTGACTACTGCGCCCTCGCCAACGCGCGTTCGATCCCGCTCGCCCAGCGTATTTCGGAACGCTTTGACGCCAGCGGCAAGACCGAGAAATTGGGCGAGTTGAAGCTGAAAATATCCGGCTGTATTAACGCGTGTGGGCACCACCACGCCGGGCATATCGGCATTCTGGGCGTCGATAAAAAGGGGGTTGAGAATTACCAGCTCTCGCTTGGCGGCAGCGAGGCGGAAGACGTCTCCCTCGCCAAGATCACGGGCCCTGGCTTTACGGAAGATGGCGTGATCGAAGCGGTCGAGACCGTCACAGACGTCTACCTCAAACGCAAGGAGGGCGAGGAGCGGTTCCTCGACACCTACCGCCGTATCGGCATGGAACCGTTTAAGGAGGCGCTTTATGGCTAATCGCGACGCGGTCTTCCCTAAAGGCAACCATGATCTCTACACCAAATTTGGCTATTCGCCTGCCATCCGATCGGACGGGTTTTTATTCGCCTCGGGCCAGGTGGGAAGCCGTGAGAACGGCTCTCCAGAACCAGACCTAGCGGAGCAAACGGCGCTGGCTTTCAAGAACCTCAACGCGGTGTTGGCTGCGGCCGGTTGCACATTCGACGATATCGTCGATTTCACCGTCTACATCATCGACCCCGAAGTCATGTTACCGCACTTCATGACCGAGCGCGAAAAATGGTGGGGTGAAGCACCCTATCCCACCCTTACTGGGGTCGGGGTCACGTGGCTCAGCGGGTTCTCGATTGAGCTCAAGGTCATCGCAAAACTCCCGGAGAACTCGTGATGGAAAACCCACTCGGCACGTCACCTGACGAAGTGCAATTCCGTTTTCGCGATGACGATATCGTCGATCACGGCACTGTCACGGTCGATTCCTGCTGCGATCAAACCAACGCCACCGCCGTGCGGATCGAGCCAGGTGATGACGCGCGCGCGCTGCTGCCCTTCCTCGACCGCCTCGCTCTGGTCGAAGTGAACTTCCCAAGCTTCGGCGATGGGCGCGGCTATTCCGCCGCCCGTATCCTACGCGAGGCGGGCTATGACGGCGAATTGCGCGCGGTGGGCGATCTGGGTATCGATCAGCTCAGCCATCTGCGCCGCTGCGGTTTTGATGCGTTTGCGCCGGACAAGCCTCTCGACGAAGACGAAGCCAAACGTGCCTTTGCGACCTGGGAAAACGTCTACCAGCACGCGTTTGATACGCACAAAGGGCCTTTGGGTGGCAAGCGCCGCACGATTGTGGAGATGCGCCATGAATAAGCCGGTCCAGACAAGCGAAATGGCGGATCGTACAATCGACCGTCTGGATGTCGCGCCGCGCTTCACCGACCACGACGCGGTCCGCCTCAACCGCATGTTCCGTGGTTCTTCGACGCGGGAAATGCTCGAATCGGTGATCAAAGGCAGCCTTGCGGGCGATGTCACCACCGTTTCAAGCTTTGGCGCGGAAAGCGCGGTTCTGTTGCATCTCTTGGCGCAGATCGATCCGAATATCCCTGTGCTGTTCCTTGATACGGGCAAGCATTTCCCGGAAACACTGGCTTACCGCGATGAACTAGTTGCGAAGATCGGCCTCACCAATCTGGTCGTACTCACGCCGGACGAAGAAGACCTCGCCAAGAAGGACGAAAGTGGCCTGCGATGGTCCTACGACCCCGATGGCTGCTGCGATATCCGCAAGGTGAAACCCCTTGCCAAAGCGTTGGTCGACTACGACGCCAGCTTCACGGGGCGCAAAGCCTTCCAGTCAAAGACCCGCGCGAACCTGCCGCGCTTCGAGATCGACACCTCCGACGCGCAAGGTCGCCTTAAAATCAACCCGCTGATCGACTGGAGCGCCGAAGACATCGCTGCCTACTTCGAAGCGCACGATCTGCCCCGCCACCCACTGGTAAGCGAAGGCTATCCCTCAATCGGATGCGCCCCATGCACCAACAAGGTGGCGGAAGGCGAAGACGCGCGCTCAGGCCGCTGGGCCGGATGGGACAAGATCGAATGCGGCATCCACAAGCCGGGTGAAGAACCCTTCTTGTAAGCGATCACTCCGTGTCGATACGCTCTACCACCGACACGACGCCGGTGTTTGGGTCTGTCGTACGCCACACGCCATCATCGCCAATCGCATCGGCGTAGCAGATCTCTTCGGCCCCCTGGGCGTCTGCCGTGAAGCATATGTCGTTCGGCGATTTCTGGATGTAGGTCCCTTCTTCGATCACAGCACCCTCCTCATCGGAAAAGGCATAGGTGCCGTCTTCGCGTAGGTCCTCGATCAGCACGCTGCCGTCGTCGCCCATGGCGCGGTACATTCCCGCCGGCGGCGCTCCATCTGCGGCCAGAGCCATTTCGGGCCTGCTATCTGGTGCTTGTGTGGTGTCACTCGTCTCCGACGATGGCGGACCTTCGCAAGCGACAATGCAAAGGGGCAACGCAAGGAATATGAGCTTCTTCCTTCAAATGCCCTCTACAACCACGAGTGAATGATCGAATGCAGGGTTGAGCAATCGAAGTCCAGCGTTAGTCTGGGCGCATGATTGCAGCCATGCTTCTTGCCGCCGCTCAAGCGGACTCGCCCGCAGAGCCTCTGCAACCCGATTGCTCCTACGATCTGGACGCCATGCTTGCGCTGGATCAGAACTCCTTCGATCAGGACATGAATGGCGGCTGGCGCCCCCTTGGTCAGATCGATGGCTGTGAAGAAGCGACCGCTGAGTTGATCCGCGCCTGGCGGCATGAAAAGCGCAACCACGCCTCGATCCTCTATTGGCACGAAGGCCAGATGCGCGCCTATGCCGGGCAAACGAAGGAGGCCATCGCGCTGTTTGGCCGCACCTACGCCGCGCCCGAACATGACGGTAATTTCGGTTGGAATTACTATGTCAGCGGCACAATCGCGTTTTTGAATGGGGACAGAGAGGGACTGACAAGAGCCATAGAGGGCCTGTCGACCATTCCAGAGCCAGAGGACAACAGCTTCACCCGTCCTGACGGAACGGTTTTCGAAATGAGCTGGCCACCCAACATGAACGTGCTTCGCGGTTTCGAAGAATGCTGGGGCAAGCCTTACAAAGAAGCGTATGGGAGCGGCTGCACAAAACCGCTGGTCATGTAGCTACCTACAGCCAACCTTCAGATCTGTACCAATCGGCGGTCGCCTTTAGCCCCGCTTCGCTATCGATCCTAGGCTTCCAAATATCGGCAGGCACCGCCCGGTCAAAGCGCGCTATCCAGTTGGGGTTGCACATATAGCCGACACGGTCGGCGGTGAGCTTGGCCCGGTCGCCGCGGAGCAAGCGATCAACGCCCGCGGCCAGACCCAGTACGCTCGCGGGCAGATTGGGAGCCAATACCGTGGAGCGCCCCACCGCGCGTCCAATTGCCTGCGCCATCTCCTTGTGGCTCCACCCACCTTCGCGGCCGTCGTCGGGCTCGTAGATCGTCCTTAGTCGTTTCTTTTGCGAAAGAGCGATCAGCAATTCCGCCAGGTCCTGCGCGTGAATAAGCGAGGTCCCACCGCTCGGCGGCAAAGGCACGAAGCCGAACCGGGCCGAACGGAACAACTCAAGCATATCGACATCGCGTGGGCCATAGACGGCAGGCGGACGCACGATCGTCCAATCGAGCGCGCTGGTGGACACCAATTCCTCGGCGGCGGCCTTCGATGCGCCGTATTGCGAAAGTTTGGGCTCGCGCGCGGAAAGCGAGGAGACGAAGACCAGCCGTTTGACCTTCGCCTCTTTCATCGCAGCGAAAACGTTCCCAGTCCCCTCAACGTTCGCGCGCTCAAATTCGGCAGGGTCCGGTGTGTTCGTGAGTCCGGCAATGTGCAGCACCGCATCCGCGCTTTGCATCAATTGCGAAAGAGCCGCCGCGTCATCGAGCGTGCCTCGCACCCAAGTCACCCCATCCCGCGATGGCTGATCGCGCCGGGTTAAAGCGCGCACTTCAAAGCCTTGCTCCAGCGCCGTATCCAGCGTGGTGCTGCCGACAAAACCGGTCGCGCCGGTGATCGCGAGTGTTCTGAACTCGCTCATCCCTGCACCATATGGTCGCGATGAACGACCGCTGCGCGCGGGGCGTAACCAAGCTCAGCCTCCTGCTCGCTTTCCCGTTTGCCCAAGATCGCTCGGCATTCGGCCGCGCTGTATTCGACCAGACCTTGGCCCAATCGCTCGCCCTTGGGACCGTGAAGACCGACTAAAGCGCCGCGCTGGAAATCGCCATCGACCTCAATCAATCCGGCCGCGAGCAAGCTTGCTCCATTCGATAGGGCATCGACACAACCCACGTCCACTGTCAGCACGCCTTCAACCGTGAGACGACCGCCGAGCCACGCTTTGCGCGCGCTGTCGCTACGCACAGGGAGGAAGACGGTGCCAGTGCCGGTCTCACGCAAGCGAGACAACGGGTGCGACGATCGCCCATCGATGATGCCGAGGGTCACCCCCGCCCGCTCCGCGATGCGCGCGGCCTGCAATTTGGCCAGCATCCCGCCGGAGCCAAGACCAGAGCCCGATCCCGACCCAGCCATGGCGACAATTTCAGGCGTCACGCCCTCTACTCGTTCGATCAACTCAGCGCCTTCCTTGGACGGATCGCTGGTGTAAAGGCCCGCCACGTCGGAAAGTAGCAGAACCCCAGCCGCGTCCGCCGCCTGCGCGACGCGCGCTGCAAGACGGTCGTTGTCGCCAAAGCGGATCTCTTCGGTCGCCACGCTGTCGTTCTCGTTGATCACGGGCACTGCGCCGTTGGCGACTAGTCGCTCCAGTGTCGCGCTGGCGTTGAGGTAGCGTCGGCGATCCTCCAGATCATCCAGCGTCACCAACATCTGCGCCGCGATCATATCGCGTTCGCCCAAGGCCTGCGCCCACAATTGCGCCAAAGCCACTTGTCCGACCGAAGCCGCCGCCTGCGCGTCCGCTAAACTGGCGCGCCCGCCGCGCTTGAGGCCAAGCCGCGCAGCGCCGAGCGCAATCGCGCCGGAACTGACGATGATAATTTCGGTGCCTTTCGAACGGGCTTCGGCCAAGTCCTCAACCAAAGAAGCGAGCCACTCCGCACGTGGCTGTCCGGCTTCGACCAACAAGGCCGAACCTATCTTCACCACCAATCGACGAGTGTGCGCCGCGTTCAGCAACGAGGCTAGATTGGCGACCATTCGCCAGCGCCCTCTTCGTCCTCATCCTCGACTTCAACGGTCTTGGTTTCGGTCGCCGTTCGGTCGGGCAAATAACTCAGCACCGCGTCGAGCAGCGCATCGATCCCGGCTCCGGTGGCGCCAGAAATGTTGAAAACCTGATCGGCGCCATTCGCGATCAATTCGTCCGCAAAGGCCGCGCCCAACTCCGCATCCGCCAGATCCAGCTTGTTCAGCGCCACCAGTCGCTTCTTATCTTCAAGGCCCGCACCATAAGCGGCGAGTTCCTCTTCCACCACACGCATCGCATCGGCGGGGTCGTCGCCCGCAATATCGATCAGGTGGATCAACACACGGCAACGCTCGATATGACCCAGGAACCGATCGCCAATTCCCGCACCATCTGCGGCCCCTTCGATCAGGCCGGGAATGTCGGCGAGCACGAATTCGCGGCTTTTGTGGCGAACCACGCCGAGTTTCGGCACCAGCGTCGTGAAGGCGTAATGACCGACCTTAGCCCGGGCGTTGGACACCGCGTTGATAAAGGTCGATTTGCCCGCGTTGGGCAGGCCGACAAGACCCACGTCTGCCAGCAGCTTAAGCCGCAACCAGACCCACATCTCTTCGCCCGGTTCGCCCGGCTGATGTTGGCGCGGGGCGCGGTTGGTGGAGCTTTTGTAAGATGCGTTGCCGCGCCCGCCTATACCGCCTTCAAGGAAGACGACTTGCTGACCCACCTCGGTGAAGTCGGCGAGAACCTCTTCCTTGTCTTCGGAAAGCACCTGTGTGCCCACGGGCACCTGGATCACAAGATCATCCGCCCCCGCGCCAGTGCGATCTCTGCCCTGTCCGTGATTGCCGCGCTTCGCCTTGAAGTGCTGCGCGTAACGGAAGTCGATCAGCGTGTTGAGGCCTTGGACAGCCTCAAAGATTATGTCGCCACCCTTGCCGCCATTGCCGCCGTCCGGGCCGCCATACTCTACATACTTCTCACGCCGGAAAGAGACCGCGCCCGGTCCCCCAGCTCCTGATTTAAGATAGATTTTGGCCTGATCGAGGAAATGCATGGGCCTCCCCTATGCATTTCCCCGACAGATTGCGAGTGTTCTTAGAAGCTCGCCTCAAATCCAAAGACAGCGTTGATGCCCGGAGACACGAACGTGAAGACCTGTTCGTACTGCTCGTCGAAGAGGTTTTCGACGCGGCCAAACACGCTGAGCCCCGGTGCCAACTTGTAACGCGCGTTGAGGTTCACCAGCGTGTAAGCCTCAAGCTGCGTCACCGGTGCTGGGAAGGCTCCCGTCGTAAAGTCGCTGTCGAGCGCGTTACCGTTGTATCGCACGGCAAGGTTGAACGAAGCGGTTTCACTAAGGTCGCTCCAGTTGAGCACCGCGCTGCCGATGTGATCGGGGCGCCGCACTTCTTCCACGCCGTTTTCTTCCGCATCAAGATAGGTGTACGCACCGTTGAAGGTGAAGCCTGACCCCAGATCGGCCGACAAAGCCACTTCAAGACCCTGCTGCTTGCTCTCAGTCGCCCGGTTACCCGGTGTGGCGACAAAGGTGGGCGGCGGGAATGTGGTGAAAATCTCGTTGTCGAGTTCGGCGTTGAAATAGGTTACCGAAAGCACCGCTAAGCCATTGTCGAAGTACTGATCCACGCCAATTTCCCAACTGGTGGACTCCTCGGGCTGCAAGTCTGGGTTACCGATAAAACGACCATCGAAAAAGCCAAACAACTCATTGAGGGTCGGGTTCTTCACCCCTGTTCCGATGGAAGCGCGTAGACGAGCGTCGTCGGTTGCGTCGAAGCCGGCTCCGAGGCGGAATGTGGTCGCGTCTTGGAAGCGGTCGTTGATATCGTGGCGAAGTGAGGCCGATAGGTCAAAGCGATCACTGGCGTAGCGATACTGGCCAACAAAACCGATATTCTCGACCTCGTTGCGGAAGTCGAAGGTCGCGACGTTGTTAAAGCCTTCCAACTCGTAATCGACGGCGAAGGTAATGCCGCCTTCATCGTTGATCTGAAAGCTGGAGACATAGGAGGCTTTGAACCGGTCGCTCTCCGTGCTGCTGGGAAAACCAGCAGGCGCGGTTGTTTCGCGGTTGGCATCGGTAAACTGGGCGGACAGGTCATGCGTCAACTTGCCGCCCATTGACACCAGATTGGCACCGAAAAGGCCGGAAAGGGATTCGCTCTCAAACCGGTTACCGGGACTGTCGATCACAAGGCCCAAGGTCGGGCTGCCAAAGCCGAAATCCTGATCGTTGAAATCGCCTTCGGTACGCACATAGCGGCCGACGGCTCGCAGAGTGAAATGAGGAGCGACCTCGACCGAGCCCTTGCCCGAAAGTGTATAGCTGTCGCGTCCGATATCGCGGGTGCCGCCGCGCGCGTTCGGTTCGCCATCGGTGCTTACGACCGTGGCAGACAGCGCCGCTTTCCATTTGTTACCGGCCGCACCATAACGCGCCGACCCATTGATCGTGTTGTTGGTCCCGCCTTCCAAAAAGGTCGAAAAGCCTTCACGATCGCGTCCGCTGGCGCTTTGATAGCCGATGACACCGCCTATAGCGTCGTTGCCCCAAATAGCCGATTGCGGCCCGCGCAGGACTTCAAGGCTGGAGCCGATCTCAGCCTGGAGCGTGCCGATATCGAATTCGCCGCTGCCGGGGTCCGAAACCTCGATCCCGTCGACCAGGACAAGGACATGGTTGGCCTCAGTGCCGCGCAGGCGCACCTGCGTCTGGCCAGCGACGCTAGAAACAGCCACACCGGGTATATCGCGCAAAACATCTTCGATGTTGCGTATTTGGCGCTGTTCAATCTCTTCGTCGCTGATCGTCGTGTAAGACCCCGCGTAGTTCATTTTCGCGAACGAAGAATCACGGCTGGCGCCAACAAGAATTGCTGGTGAACCGCGCGTAATTGGGATCGCACCACTGCCATCGTCTTCCGCGACAGCTTGCGCCAACGCAGGCGCCCGGAAACTCAGCGCAACCACAGCTGCACCGCACAACAAGATTTTCGATTTCATTCCTCGGATTCCTTCCGATTGAGCAACAACAAACCCGTATGGAATCATCCACACGGGCCAATGGTCGTCGCTCGAAACGAAAATCCTTCGCGCCTCTCCAATCCCTGAGAGGGGCAACAAGCGACCCGCGCCGGTCGGTCTCCTGGCTTGCGGATCAGCGTGTGTGGCTTTCACCTTCCCAGAGCTTGGCTGCTCCAGTGGCTGCGTATCCCGAGGACCCGCGCAAGGCACACACTCACCGCTTACAGTTGCAGGGACAGCTGCGGATTCGCCTCGCTCGTTCTCACACGCGCAGAGGCCCACCGCATTCCCGTTACCGGTGCGTGCTGCGTCCGTTAGTCAGGGGAGGAAGGGGAAGCAAGAAAAACTGGTGGAGCCGAGCGGAATCGAACCGCTGACCTCGTCATTGCGAACGACGCGCTCTCCCAACTGAGCTACGGCCCCGTTCCAGTGTGCTTCTCCGAACCGGGCGAAACCGGATCAGGCCGCGCGCATTAGCGTGGCTCTTTAAACCTGGCAAGCGGCCAAATACGCCTTTTTGGCCATCGGGCAATGCCCTGGTGCGCTAGTTGCCGCCGCCTTCATCAGGCGGGCCCTGCGACGGCAAGGGTTCGACCACCGGCTGCGAGACGACACCTTGTGTAACGGGAACAACCGGGACCAAGGCTCCCGTTTCGGAATCGGTTACGGTTTGTGTCACAGCCGCAGGCGTGGATAAGGTGTCTCCCGGATCGGAATCCTCCACCGAAGGAATGGTCTCCCCATTCGCGCGCGCCGTTTGCACCGCGACCCAGCCGGGCTGCGAAGGACCGTAGAGATCTCCATATCGCGCGTCCCATTCGGCTGACGCGCGCTGATACCCTTCATAGGCGCTAAAGAAGCGATCGAACGGTACTTCTAGCCGGTCAAAATTCGCAAGCGCAAAGGCAACCGGATCGGTCGGAGGCGCGTCGCGCGCTTCGAGAGCAATGGTAAGCACTGTGCGGCAGAATTCTCCGCGCGCGGAAGGCAGCGAGAAGAAGTTGTAAACCCGCGTCATATGTTCTTCGCGGGCCAGTAAAGCTGCACGGCGGCTGCGTTCACGGCGGCGATAGTCCTGCTCAACCCGATCGTTAAGCCGTTTCAAGGTGCGTGCGTTATCGACAATGTAGCTGCGATAGCCATCGACGATCGGGCCATATTGTTCGCCCAGGCAATTGAGAGCCGCGACGTTCCACGCTGAACGGAAATGCCAGGCGCGTTCGTCTTCGCTCAGGTCACGGTTGATCGTCATGCGCTTGCCTGCCGCGTTAAGAGGCGGGATCTGCATGACATAGGCTGCACCACCAGGGGGGATGGGGCGATAAGGCGTGGCTTGAACCGGCACCACGACCTGTGGAGGCGGCGGGGGCGGTGGTGGTGGCGGCGGTGGGGGTGGCGTGGCGCAAGCGGCCAGCGTTCCAATCCCGACGGAAATGATCATAGCCTTGACCGCCGCCTGCGCCTTTTGCGGCGAAGGTTGCGGTCGACCGGGTGATCTGTTTTCTTGCGTCGGGTTCATGGGCGGATCGAAGGCCTCTTTCACTAGTCAGTCTGCAGTGTGCGGCCCCGCGCCTTTCGTGACGCTTAAGCGGCGTTAAGGGCAAGGCGTAGCCCGCTGCAACCGCAAATGAAACGCCCGGCGGCCTTCAAAAAGGCAACCGGGCGTTAGAATTGCACAGGTCCGAAGGGTTTTGCCCCTCAAACAGGGTGACCCGTTATTCGCGGCTTCCCAAGAAGTTCAGCAGAAACATGAACATGTTGATGAAGTCGAGATACAGGTTCAACGCGCCCATGATAACGGCCTTGCCCATGAATTCCGTGCCGCGCAGATAAGCGTATTGCTCTTTCAAACGCTGCGTGTCGTAGGCAGTGAGGCCCGCGAAGATCAGAACACCGAGACCGCTGATCACAAAAGCAAGCGTGCCCGACTGCAGGAACATGTTCAAAACCATCGCGATAATCAGACCGATCACGCCCATGACCAAGAATGTGCCGAAACCCGACAGGTCCTTCTTCGTGGTGTAGCCGAACAGGCTGAGACCCGCGAACGCGCCCGCGGTCGCGAAGAAGGTCAACGCGATCGATTCGTTGGTGTAGATCAGGAAGATCGAGGACATTGAAATGCCCATGACGGTCGCGAACGCCCAGAACAGGACGTTGAGCACCGGCTTGCTAATCTTGTTGAGACCAAAGCTCATTACCATGATGAAAGCCAACGGCGCGAGCATCACGACCCACTGAAGCGGGGTGCCGTACACCATTTGAGTCAGGCCGCTATTGGCCGAAAGCAGCGCAACGATGCCGGTCAGCATGACGCCGGATGCCATGTAGTTATAGATTGAGAGCATGTAGGAACGCAGGCCCTCATCATACGCAACGCCAGCGACTTCTCCGCCCGCGCGCGGCACCGAACCGAAGTTCTGGGTCCGCTGTTGATCATTCCAGTTTGCCATTATGGATCCTCTTGTCTCCAAAGCGCGGTCGACGAGAAGCGCCGCCGCTATAAAAGTAATATCGGTCTTTTGTTCGCCATTTTCAAGCAAAACTCGCTTCAATTGAACGGGTTTGTTAACCTTGAATTGCCCAAAGATGAACAAGAAGCCTGATTTGGCCTACCCATTCTGCTTGCTGAGCGCCGCGCCCTGTTTGGCTGTCGCCTGAAGTGTCTGGGTTAAAAGAGAAATCAACGCTTCGTCCGCGTCGAGCACGTTGAGCCCTTCGCGGGTCATTCCACCCGGACTGGCCACACGATCCGCCAGTTCGCCGGGACCGATTTCCGCACTCGCTGCCAGGGTTGACGCTCCATTGACAGTGGCCTTCGCCAGTTCGACCGCCTGCGCGCGATCCGCGCCAAGGCGCGTCGCCGCTTCGGCCAGCGCGTCAATAAACCGATACACAAAGCCCGGTCCCGAACCCGCCAACGCGGTCAGCAGATCGAAATGTGTCTCTTCTTCAAGCCAGACGGCGGTGCCAAGCGCGTCGTAAAAGTGAAAAACCGCCGCCCGCGAAGGCTCAGAGACGCCGTCTTGTGCGAGGATCACCGGCGATTTGTTCACACGTACGGCCAGATTAGGCATCACCCGGACCAGCGAGGACGCATCAGGAAACGCCGCCCGCAACTGCGCTAGCGTTAGCCCGGCCAAAAGGTAGTGAACGGCGACGCCCGGGCCTGCCACCTGTTGAAGTCTCGGAGCCAACGCGCCTAGTTGCTGGGGCTTGAAGCCAAGAAGAACCGTATCGTGGTCGCCGGGCACCTCATCGGGTGACCGGTAGAGAGCCACGCCCTTGGGCGCAGCGTCCAAGCCAGGATCGAGGATTGAAAAACGCGATGGTTCAATGCCAGTAGCCAACCAGCCGGCGAGCATTGCGCCGCCCATATTGCCACAGCCAATAATAAGAAGATGAGACATCATAGGACCCAAGTCCTACGCTTCACCGCCCACGTCAACCATCGCCGCATCCAGCGCATCACGCGGTGTCTTGTCACCCCAAAGCACAAACTGGAACGCCGGGTAGAAGCGGTCGCATTCATCGATCGCGTTCTCGACCAACGCCTGCGCTTGATCAATGCTCAGCATTCCATCATCACCCAGCAACGCGCCATGGCGATAGAGGAGCACATCGCCGTTCGACCAAATATCGAAGTGGCCCAGCCACATTTGCTCGTTCACGAGGCTGAGCAATTCGTAAGCACGCTGGCGTTTGTCATCGGCCACACGAATGTCCGGCAAGCATAAGAATTGAAGCACCTTGTCCTCTGCACGCCAGATCGCGCGAAGCTGATACTTGGCCCAGCTGCCCTGCACCTCGCCCTGCATTTCATCTTCTGAAAGGATGGAACTGTCCCACCCGCGCGCTTCGAACAAAGCGGCAAGCATCTCGATTGGCGCGGCATCGGCATCGTCGGAGTATTCGGTCTCGCGCGGTCTCATCAGGCCGGTCCTGTGCTGGAGGCGGGGGTTCTCATGACCATGGTCAATGCGCCTTCATGCGATTGGATTGCAATGACCGGCGCGTGGGCTCTTGGGTATAAGCGTTCTGGCTTGTTCAAAGCCTGTGAACAGAAAGGCGTGGACAGCGCGATCAACCCCTAGTCAGGGAACCTTAAGCTCTTGAATTTCCGTGCCTTTAGGGCTGGTATAACGAAATGTATCCAGCCCTTTGCGGTTCAGCGCGTTAATCAAATCGCGCGCCTCTTGCCGCGTTTCGAGGGGCCCTGCGAGCAAGCGGTTCGCCTGTCCCCAAGGCACCGTATGCGGGGTGTAGCTTTTCAAGAGATCAGGAGCGCGGCGCCTGAACCGGCGCCAGTCAAAGCCTAAGGCATCAAGATCCTTCCCCGTGGCCAATTGTACCCATATGCGGCTGGGGTTTGCAGGCGGTTTGGGTTCGGGCGGAGCCTCGCGCGGGACCTCGATCGCTGCGATGTCGACCGCGCCGTCGGCTGGAGTGGCCGCGCTTTCTACTGCGTCCGGCTTTAACATGTCACCGAAGGCATCCGCCACGCGCGCCGGTTCGGGGGGCGGTTCGGGTCGGGCTTGCGTGACAGCACTTATGGCAGGCTCCGCCGCAGCGGGAACACGGTTGCCCAGCGGCGTCCCCGCCGGTGAAAGCCGATCGGCCGGTATCGACGCAGCCGCCTCTTTGGCCGCCGCATCCGCGACAGGAAGCCGCATCATATAAGCCACGATGCCCGGCGCATCCCGCCCAACATCCGCTGCCCTCGGAAAGACCCCAAGGTTGGCCGCCGCCGCCTGCTGCGCGCGCGTCAACCGCGGCATGAATTCTAGATAGGGTGTGATTTTTTGCGCCAACGAGCGCGGCATAACAGCGTCCGCAATCGCGGCTGCGCGTTCCTGTTCGCCCATAATGGCAAGCCCGAAAGTGCGCGCGCGAAAAGCTGCGAAATCGCGCCGGTCAACCAAGGGGCGCAGCGTGCGTTCGAACTCGCGCTGTTTTCCGCTGATCGCAAAACTGATCGCCAGGCGTCGTCGGGCTTCATCATCCTTAGGACTGATCTTGAGCAGCTTCGCGTATTCAAATTGCGCCGACTTTTGATCGCCCAGCATGTCGTAAGTTAGTGCCTGATCCGATCCAATTGCCAAAGGGTCAGCGCCGCGTGACTTGGCCGCATCGAAATAGAGCAACGCACGAACAGGGCGACCGGAGCGAAGATAGACCCGCGCCAGCCCGACCGTCGCCTGCTGGTTTTGAGGTTCCACCTCCGCCAATCGTTTGTAGAAGCCTAAGGCCGCGTCAAGATCGCTCACCGCGAGCGCAGCGTTCCCGGCCTCCTCTAGCGCTGGAACACTACGCGGCTGCTTCGCCAGCTCAACGAGCGCGCGATTCAGTCGCTGGGTGTCTTGCGCAGGCAGAGGCTGGACGACCGGTTGGGATGTCACTGCCTGAGTGAGAGCGCCTGCGGTTGGGACCGCAAGAACAGCCGCAACGGCAGCGGTCGTCATTAATGTCAGGGCTCGAATCATTGGCAGCGCGGTAAAATCATTGAGACCTCGCAATACCCGCGAATGAACATTCAGGCACGCGCGGCGCGAAAGCTAACGGATGGACCAGAGCCATACCACGGTCAAACGGAGGAGCCGAACTGCGATCCTGAGTATCTATTGGTTATTCTGACGACCAAGGAAGCGTGGGATGCTGAGCGCCGGTGCATCATCGCCATCGTCATCATCCTCGTCTTCAGCGTCCTCCGAACCGGAGCTGCGCGACAAGTTGGCCATACGCTCAAACAAAGTGCTAGGTTCTGAAGGCGGAGGAGCGGCTGGCGCCGGAGCTGGGCTCGGCGTCTCGGCCCCTTGTGTGAGGCTGTCTGCTTCTTCCGTTTCCTCACCGCTGTGATCGCCTGCCTCGCTCACCGCATCATCATCGAGAGCGTCAGCGTCTGCCAAATCGAAAGGCTCTTCCTCCGCGCCGCGAAGGCCCGCGAGCGGATCAATGATCTCGTCGACATCATCGTCCAATTCGCCCATGTCATCGCCCGCCTGCATGCCCGTCAAATCGAAAGGCTTGCTGTCATCAGCGCCTGCATCGTCATCCGCTTCTTGCGCTTCGGACACAGGATCGGAGAACAACGGACGCGATCTCAGAAGCGGTTCGGGTTCGGGCCCGGGTTCGGCTTCAAGCTCGGGCTCAGGCTCAGGCTCGGCTTCCACCTCCGGTTCGAATTCAGGCTCTGCTTCCGCCTCCTCCTCGGGCTCCGGATCAAAGTCCACCGGATCGGGCGGTGTGAGCGTGATCGTCGGCAGTTCTTGAACGGCTTCGGGCTCAGGCTCAGAGGGCGCCTCATCAACGCTCTCTTCTTCCTCAACCTCGGCTTCGCCCGCCAAATCCAACACCGGACGCTGCGGCGCGCGGGCGGCTGGCATAGCGGGCGCAGTCGAAGCGATCGGCGTCGGCGTAACCGTCGTTGCGCGCGGCGTCACGCCATCTCCATCTTGCTCAATTCCGGTGGCGACCACCGATACGCGGATCTTACCATCAAGGTCGGGATTGAAGGCGCTGCCCCAGATAATGTTGGCGTCTTCATCCACGAGGCCGCGAATATGATTGGCCGCGCCGTCCACTTCGAAAAGCTTCATATCCTCGCCACCGATGATCGAGATGATGACACCCTTGGCGCCCTGCATCGAAACACCGTCGAGCAGCGGGTTGGCAATCGCTTGTTCGGCGGCATCCTTGGCGCGGTTGTCGCCTTCGGCTTCGCCCGTGCCCATCATCGCCTTGCCCATTTCGCTCATGACTGAGCGCACGTCCGCAAAGTCAAGATTGATGAGGCCTGGCATGACCATGAGGTCGGTTATTGAGCGCACACCTTGCTGCAACACCTCATCGGCCATTTCAAAAGCCTGTTTAAATGTGGTGTCCTGGCTCGCGATCAGGAAAAGGTTCTGGTTCGGGATGACGATCAGCGTGTCGACATGCTCTTGCAGGTCAGCAATGCCCGCTTCGGCGGCGCGCATCCGACGCGTGCCTTCGAACAGGAAGGGCTTGGTCACGACGCCTACGGTCAAGATACCCATCCGACGAGCGGTCTCCGCGATAACGGGCGAAGCGCCTGTTCCAGTGCCTCCTCCCATACCGGCGGCGATAAAGACCATGTTGACGCCTTCCAGCGACTCTTCAATGTCCTTCACGGTCTCTTCAGCCGCCGCTCGGCCGACTTCAGGCTTGGCCCCTGCGCCAAGTCCCTTCGTGATATCGGTGCCAAGTTGAATCCGCTTTTCAGCGGGCGACGTACTCAACGCCTGGGCGTCGGTGTTCGCAACGACAAAATCGACGCCCTCGATTTCCGAGGTGATCATATTGGCGATGGCGTTTCCGCCCGCTCCACCAACACCGATCACGGTGATCTTCGGGCGCAGGTCGTCTCCATCGGCGGGACCAATATTGATACTCATCGTCTTCCTCCAAACGCCTATTTGTTCTTGAGATAGTTACAAGTCTGGCGTCTATATGTCTGTGACACATTCACGATGCGCCGTTTATACCACTGAAACCCTTATCCACAGCGCTCCTTAACGGAGCGTATACCATGAATTTGGCTACTAAAAGCTTACGCGTCCCCCATAAGCGGGCTAGAAATTGTCACGCGAGGCGTTCCACAATCGTTGCAACCACGCAATCGGGCTGCGCTGCCGCTTCGGGCTCATCACAGTCTGGAGGCGCGGCGTGTAGGATGTAATGTCGGCTGGATCCTCAGCGGCGTAGAGGCACAAACCCGCCAAAGTCGCAAATCCAGGTGTCGAATGCGCTTCTGGAAGCCCCTTAAGCGGCGCGGTGCGACCAAGGCGCACCGGATTGCCCAGAGCGCCTTGCATAAATTCGGCCAAACCAGCCAGTTCTGCGCCGCCACCGCTCAGAACCACTTGCCCGGCGCCAGGGCCGGTAAAGCCATCCTCTTTCAAAGCTTTGCCAACGGACTGCGACAGTTGTGATAGTCGCTGATTGATAACCGAAACCAATTCCGAGCGGGGAATACGGTTGGCTTCATCCGCGCCGCGTGCGCGAGGCGTTGAGTTGCCCTCTTCCCACCCGTCATTTGGGCCATTCACCGGTATCATTTCGCGGTGGTCGCTCGGACTGGCAATCGCCGATCCCGCGACGCATTTGAGGCGCTCGGCCTGGCTGCGACGGATGCCGAAATGGCCAGCGATAGCGTCGGTGATATGCGCTGATCCCATATCGATTGAGCTCAATCCGACCATCATTCCCGCGGCAAAGACCGAAACATTGGTCACATCACCGCCGATCTCCACCAAAGCGACACCCAGATCGCGCTCCTCTTCGGTCAGGCAGGCATAAGCGGTCGCGAGCGGCGCTGCGACCACACGGTCGACCCTAAGGTGGGCGTTGTGAACGGCTTCCTTAAGATTGCGCAGAGGCATACCCTGAGCAAGCGTCACATGGACATGCACACCCAGGCTTTCGGCGTGCAAGCCGCGCGGGTCCACCACGCCGTGCGCGCCATCGAGAGTGAAATGCGCCGGCTGCGCGTGCAGGACTTCACGACCATCGGGTCGGATGCCAGCGCGTGCCAAAGCCAGGAGATTTTCGATATCGTCTTCTTCGATCCGGCGCCCGCCGATTGGCAGATCTTCAGGATGGACATAGCTTTCAAGCCCCGCGCCCGAGCAACCAACCCAAACGGAATTGACCGGCGTTTGCGCATTCTGCTCCGCGCGTTCGACCGCATCGCGGATCGCGTGGGTCGCCGCCTTAGGATCGGTGACATAGCCGCGTTTGACCCCGTCGCTCATCCGGTGGCCGGAGCCAAGGACAATAAGATCACCCGTCTCGGTCTCACCCATGATCATGGCCGAAATTCGCGAGCTGCCGATGTTTACCGCGGCGAAAGTGCGGATCAGACGCGCTTTGCCCACGCTCATGTTCGCCACCCCGCTCTTAGCGAGGCCCTTCCCGACGCTGGTTGAAGATCCCTTGCGCTTGGCCATCATTGCGGCCCCGCTGCGAGTTCATACCGGTCAGCTCGGCCCGGTTCGCGCAAATAGACACGCGGGGCATCGCGCATATCGATACGTTCAACCTTCCCGCCGATGAGCCGGTACTGTCCATCCAGTTCGGCAAATTCTCTAAGCGCATCGATAGAGCGCAGCTTACCTTCCGGCAACATGAGCACTTGGCCGCTGTCAAAGGTCAGATCCCAACGGCGATTGCCCACCCATTTGGCGGCCCTGACTTGAGCCTCAACGGCGGGGGCGTTCGAGAACAGATCCGCGAGCTGTATCATGCGCTTTTCTTCCGACACACCAGCGCCCGCGACGCGAAGCATGTCTTCGGTCCCCGCAAGCTTAGCTGACGGCAATTCGTGGCCGGTCTTGTCAATCACCACGGGACCGTTGGCCTTCTCGAGCAAAGCGTGCGGCACACGTTCGACAATATCGATGGCGAGCGTATCGGGAAGCTGCACGGAAACCCGCGCGTCCTCGACCCAATCGAGCTGTTTGATCGCGTCGCGCAGTTCGACAATATCGACATCGGGCATCGGGCGGTTCTTCTGCTGCATGGCGATGGCGTAGACACGCGCTTCGTCCATCCGCTCCGTGCCGGTCACACGCACTGTCGTAAGGGCAAATCCGGCATCCCCCGCCACGCGCGCGTATTCGGCGCGTGCCATGGTGATGAGGCCCGCCAAACTTGCGATCGTGCCGACCAGGACCAACGCCGCGCCGATAATCAGCGCCATGAACAGCTTGCTCCACTGCTCTTCGGTGAACGGCAGAACGCCCATCACCCGATCGAGCGCGCCGGAGGTTTTTGCCTTAGCCTTGCGCGCTCCTGCAGCACGGCTTTGCGATTTGGCCGCGCGGCGAACGCCTTTGGATCCAGAACGCGCCAGTTTAGCCATGGACTGTCTCCTGCTGACCGTGACCCGCCGGTCCGTGGACCCGAAAAGCCTCTTGCACCAACAGATCGACCAGTTCGGCGTAATCGATCCCGGCGTGCGTTGCTTGCTCGGGCACCAAGCTGAGCGGGGTCATGCCGGGCTGCGTGTTGGTTTCGAGAACGAACAATCCGCCCTCGCCCAGTTCATCGTCCCACCGGTAATCGGTGCGGCTGGTACCATGACAGCCAAGCGCTCTGTGCGCTTTCAAAGCGTATTCTTCGCAAAGGGCTGCGATTTCGGGCGGTATCTTGGCCGGGCACACATGCTGCGTGCGCCCTTCAGTGTATTTGTGCTCGTAATCGTAAAAGCCTTGCTCGATGATGAGTTCGGTCACGCCGAGAGCCTTGGGGCCATCCGGCCCATCGATCACAGCTGTCGTGAGCTCGCGACCCTTGATAAAAGGTTCAGCAAGCAACTCGGCGAATTCCTGCCAAGGGCCGCTTGCATCGCGCGCGATTGGGTTGCCGACATTGCTATCCTCAGTGATAATCGCAACGCCAACCGATGACCCTTCGTTGACGGGCTTAAGCACATAGGGGCGCGGCAGGGGATCGCGCTCATACAGCTCCCCACACGGCACAATCCGGCCACCGGGCATTGGAATACCATGGGGCGTCAACGCCTGTTTGGTTAGCTGTTTATCGATCGCAATCACCGACGTGGCGAGCCCCGAATGGGTATAGGGAACACCCATCAGATCAAGCATACCCTGCACGCTACCGTCTTCGCCAGGAACGCCGTGCAGTGCGTTGAACACCACATCGGGTTTAGCCTCGGCCAGCTTTACCGCGACATCGCGGTCCATATCGATTGGAGTAACGCGGTAACCCTTCATTTCAAGCGCGTCGCACACACCGGCGCCTGACATAAGCGAGACCTCACGCTCGTTGGCCCAACCTCCCATCAGGACGGCGACATGGATGCCGTCTCCAGTCATGGGCGGCCCACCCGCTTGATTTCCCATTCCAGCTGAACGCCGGAATGAACGTAGACCTTTTCACGCACAGTTTCGCCAAGCTCTTCGATTTCGGAGCTGGTGGCTGTGCCCGTATTGATCAGGAAGTTGCAGTGCTTTTCCGACACCTGCGCTCCGCCGACTTTGAAGCCGCGAAGACCCGCGGCATCGATCAACTTCCACGACGAATGCCCCGGCGGGTTCTTGAAGGTCGATCCACCCGTGGCCGAGCCCAAGGGCTGGGAGTCCTTTCGCTCGCTCGTGATCTTGTCCATCTGCGCTTTGATCGCTTCAGGATCGCCCGCAAAGCCCTCTAGCCGAACAGCGACAACCATCGCGCCATCGGGCAGGGCTGAGTGGCGATAGCTGTATTGCAGATCCGCATTACTCAGCGTCACTAGCTGGCCATCAGGCAAGACAACGTCGCAATCGACGAGGATGTCACAGGTCTCACGGCCATAGCATCCGCCGTTCATCTTGGTGACGCCGCCGATAGAGCCTGGAATTCCGGTGAGGAAGGCGAGACCATCAATGCCCGCTTTGGCCGCCTTGCGCGAAACCACGCTTGCAAGCGCTCCAGCGCCCGCTGTCAGCGTGGTCTCACCAGTGATTTCAACCGAGTTGAACGCCCGGCCAAGCTTAACCACGACACCGGGCACTCCGCCGTCGCGAATGATCATGTTGGAGCCCACGCCCAATGGCATGATGGGTAACTCACCATCAAGAAGCTCGATGAACAAGCGCAAGTCCTCAAGATCGGCCGGCTCAAACAGCCAATCGGCCTTGCCGCCGCTTCGAAACCACACGTGCTTGTCGAGCGGGGCCTCGCGCGTCAGGCGTCCGCGTAGGCCTTCGATGGAAACCGGGGCGCTCGCATCGCCTTCCACCGCGCAAGTGGGCGCCATGCCGTTATCCAGGTGAGCGCTGTCGCCGGGTTGTTTGGGTGTATTCATGCATCAAGCTCTGATTCAATTGCTGGCGCAAGGCCAGCGGCCCAACGCGTGATATCCCCCGCGCCGAGACACACAATGATATCACCGGCAGTCACTTCGCTCGCCAAGGCGTTCGCAAGCGCGGCGGCGTCTTCAATCGTTTGGGCCGAGCGATGGCCGCGCGATTTCATACCGGTCACCAGCGCTGCGCTGTCGACGCCCGGAAGCGGCGCTTCGCCCGCTTCGTAGACCGGCGTCACAAAGACGCTGTCTGCTTCGTTGAAGCAGCCTTGAAATTCATCCATCAGATCTTGGAGACGCGAGTAACGGTGTGGCTGCGCCACCGCGAAAACGCGCCCCTCGCCGTCAGCCACCGCCTCCCGCGCGGCGCTCAGCACAGCCTGGATCTCAACCGGGTGATGCGCGTAGTCGTCGATCACGCTGACACTACCGCCGCCAACCGCAACCGACCCAACCTTGCTAAACCGGCGTCGCACGCCGCTAAAGCCGCCGAAGCCTTCGCGGATGACCGCATCGGAGCAGCCCATCTCAATCGCCACCGCAATCGCGGCGAGCGCGTTCTGCACGTTGTGGCGCCCGGGCATGGGCAGGTGGACGCCTTCGATTCGGCGATCCTCCTCACCGCGCTGACGCACCATCACGTCAAACGTGTTGCCACCATCGCTGGGGCGAATGTTGACGCCGCAAATATCGGCCTGAAGCGAAAAGCCATAGGTCACGACTTTGCGATCGCGCACTTCACCGATCACCGCCTGCACTTCAGGGTGATCCACGCACAGAATCGCTGCGCCATAGAAAGGCACGTTCTGGATGAACTCCAAAAACGCTTTCTTCACACCATCGAAATCGCCGTAATGATCCAGGTGTTCAGGATCGATGTTAGTGACCACCGCGATCGTGCCGTCCAAACGCAGAAAGCTGCCATCGCTCTCGTCCGCTTCGACCACCATCCAATCGCTATCGCCCAGCCGCGCGTTTGACCCGTATTGCTCGATAATGCCGCCATTGATGACGGTGGGGTCCACTTCACCTTTGTCGAGCAAGGCTGCGATCATGCTGGTCGTGGTGGTTTTGCCGTGCGTGCCTGCCACTGCGACCGTGGACTTAAGCCGCATCAGCTCGGCCAGCATCTCCGCCCGGCGCACGACAGGAACTCGGCTTTCGAGCGCAGCGGCGACTTCGGGATTGGTGCGCCGCACGGCAGTTGACGTCACCACGACCGCAACGCCGTCGACGTTCTCCCGTTCGTGTCCAATGTGCACCGGGATGCCGCGTTTTCGAAGTCGCTCAACGCTTGGACCATCGGCAATGTCAGAACCCTGCACCGCGTAGCCCAAATTGCGCATCACTTCAGCGATGCCGGACATGCCAATGCCACCAATACCCACAAAATGAATGGTGCCAATATCGGTGCCGACACCTTTCATGACGCATCCGATTCCTCAGGCAGGTCGCGCGTCGCTGGCTTGGGCGCGGTTGCTTTTTGAGCGGCACGCGGTGAGCTCTCACCCACACGAATTACGTCCATCAAGTCAATCCCGCCCAGGGTTTCAACCAAATCCGCCAGATCCTTCGCCGCGTCCGGGCGACCGCAATTCCAAGCGCCATGCGCAGCGTTGGCGAGCGTTTCAGGCTTTTGCGCCATCGCCTGTATTTGCTTGGAGATATCTTTTGCCAATTTGCCAAAGATATCGGATTGAGCCTTGCGCAACTCGTTGCCCTTATCCCCCATGGGGCGCGGGTCTTTGACAGTTTCGGGAGGCTGACGGATCATGCGAGCGCCGCCAGACTTTACCATTTCGCGTGTGTTCGCTGCCTGATGATCGTCGGTTGCAATCGGCAGCGGAATAAGGATCGCTGGTCGGCCTACGGCGGTCAGCTCGGCAATGGTTGAAGCGCCGGCGCGACCGATGAACAAGTGCGTGTCGGCGAGCCGTTCGTGCATATCCTCGAAATAGGTACCAAGCTCCGCTGGAATATCGTGTTCGGAATACCGCTCTCGCACGCCTTCCAAATCTTCGGAGCGGCACTGTTGCGTAATTTGCAGGCGGCTACGCAGTGGTGGCGGCAGCATGGCCAGCCCATCCGGGATCACCTCAGACAAAATCCGCGCGCCTTGCGAACCACCGGTTACAAGCACGCGCAGAAGACTCTCATCGGTTAGCGCGGGGAAATCCTCATTGCGCAGCGCCAGAACCTCTTCGCGCACGGGGTTACCGACGAGGTGGGTTTTTTTCGCGTAGACATCCTTTAGCCGCTCAACCTCGGGATAAGAGGTCGCGATTGCATCCACCCGTCCGGCAAGCAGCCGGTTGACTCGACCCAGCACGGCGTTTTGTTCATGGACGACCGTTGGGATCTTCACCGCCAAGGCGGCGAGCAGAGCGGGCAGCGCCGGATAGCCACCAAAGCCGATCACCGCTGCGGGTTCAAAACTTTGGAAGAGGCGCAGCGCCATCTGGCGCCCTTCCAGAACGGCGCTGATCCCGGCGGGCCATTTCAGCGGATTCTTGCCAAACCGCCCGGCGGGCAAAACGTGCGCGGGTACGCTATCCGGCTTACCTGGAATGGTCGCGCCCCGCTCATCAGTGATCAGCGCAACGTGATGCCCGCGCGCCTCAAGTTCGGTCGCCAAAGCGAAAGCGGGGATCAGGTGTCCACCGGTGCCACCAGCGGCCAACACAAAGTGACGGCTCGCGCCCGAAGGCACCGTTTGGGGATTCTGACTGTTCATGCCGGCGCCTCCTTGCGACCGAAGAGAGATGTCACCCCTGGCACGTCGCGTTCGAGGAACGGATTGCGCCGGGTGATCGCCAGCAATAGCCCAAGGGTGAAGCACACCGCCAGCATCGATGAGCCACCATAGCTGATCAGGGGCAACGTTGTGCCGGTGGCGGGCGCCAATTTAAGGTTCACCGCCATGTTGATGAAGGCCTGACCACCAAATTGCGCGATCAATCCAGTGCCGGCGAGCACGGCGAACATATCGTCCTCGCCCGCCATACGGATAAGCGCGCGCCAAATGATCGCCAGATACAGCAAGACAACCAACGCGCAGATCAGCAGACCGCCCTCTTCGCCAATGACGGAAAAGATGTAGTCGGTGTGCGCTTCGGGCAGGTTGTATTTGCGCGTTCCAAGCCACAATCCGTTGCCCGTCCATCCGCCATTGAGAAGGGTCCGGTTGGCCAGATCGACCTGGTCAAACGCGGTGCCCCCACCCAGAAACGCGTCAATCCGGCTGCGGCCGTTTTCGTAGGTCAGATAGACCAGCCCTCCCACCGCAGGCACCGCCGCCACGAGGCCAAGTATCCAACGCCAGGGCGCGCCTGCAAGGAAGATGAGCACGAACCAGGTGCCCAGAAACAACAGCGTCTCGCCCAGGTTGGGTTGGAGCATCAGAAGCGAGGCGCAGGCGAGCGTGATGCCAGTCGCCAACCAGAAAACCGGCAGGTTCGGATCGCGCATCCGCCAGCTGAGAATCCACGCCAGCGCGATGGCGAAGCCGGGTTTCAGAAACTCGCTCGGCTGAACGCTGATCCCAAGGTTGATCCAGCGCACTGCGCCTTTGCGTTCGAAGCCAATCAGCGGGACCAGCATCAACAGACCGAACATGATCAGCCCCGCAATCAAGGCCAATCGGCGCGCGTTGTCGCGGCTAAGGAAGGACACCATAATCATGCCCCCCAGACCGAGGCACATGAACACCGTGTGGCGCTTTACAAACATAAACGGATCGAGCGTCACCTCGCGCGTAGAAAGCTGATCCGCGCTAGCCGGCGAGGCCGCCAGAACCGCGGTAAAGCCAACCGCCATCAGGATGATGATAAGGCCGAGCAAACCACGATCCAATTCGCTCCACCACACGCGCACTGCCTCACGCCAACCGCGCCTGACGGGTACGACCGGACCATAGTTCGACGAGGAGGCACCACCAGCGAGAGCGGCCGGACGAACGGTGTTCATGCGGCGTCTCCCATCGGCGGAATCTCGGGCGACCCATCCGCCTCGCAGTCGGCCAGCACACCGACCAATTGACGAAAGTGTTCGCCGCGCTTTTCAAAGTCGCGGAATTGGTCGAAGCTGGCGCAAGCGGGGGAAAACAGGACCACATCGCCACGGGTGGCGGCGTCCTGCGCGCGGCGCACGGCTTCGGAAACGAGCTCACAGCGTTCGACCTTCACACCGCGCTCTTCAAGCATCTCGGCAAAGCGTGGCCCAGCCTCTCCAACCGTGTACGCGACCGCGACATTGGCAAGCTCGGCTTCGGTCTCTCCGAGCCCGTCTTCCTTGGCCAAGCCGCCCACGATCCAGTGGATACGGGGCCCCTTCTCATTTGAAGGATACGCCGCCAGCGCTGGCGCGGTCGAAGCAGCGTTGGTGGCTTTGCTATCATTAATGAAAGTGACGCCGCCATCCTCACCGATCCACTCCATGCGATGCGGCAGGTTGCGAAAACGCGGCAAAGCGTGGCGCCATTGAGCTTCGGTTACGCCCAATTCCTCGACCAGAGCCACAGCGACCGCCACGTTCTGGAGATTATGCGGCCCTTGAAGCGTAGGCCATTCGCGTTGAAGTTTGGCCAGCGTTGTAGTGTCCGCTGTAACCGCGCGCCCTTCGACGCGGCGGTCCTGCTCCACGCTAAAGATCGCATCACAAGGGGACACAAGGGTACCCAAAACGGCCAGATGGCGCGCAAGCTGCATCTCGAACAGCCGCGCTTTGGACGCGGCGTAGCCATCAAAGCCATCGTAGCGATCCAGGTGGTCGGGCGTGATGTTGGTGATCGCGGCAGCCTCGCAATCCAGACTGTGGGTGATATCGATCTGGTAGCTCGAAAGCTCTAACACGTAGACACCGCTGCCCTGTTCGTTGGGGGCAAGCGGTTCCTGCGCGAGGATAGCTTCGCCGATATTGCCGCCCAGCACGCTGGGAATGCCCGCCATCTGCAGTATATGGTGCACCAAGGCGACGGTGGTCGATTTGCCGTTCGTGCCGGTAACGCCAACCACCGTGTGCGGCAGCAGATCCCCGCGCGCCTGCGCGAAGAGCTCAATATCGCCGATGATCGGAACGCCACACTTCGCCGCGTGATCGGTGATTGGATGCGTGTTAAGCGGAACGCCAGGCGAAACGACCAGCCCGTCATAGCCGGTGAGGTCGATCTCCAAGGGATCGGCCAACTCGCAGCGCCCTTCGAACGCAGCGCGAGCCACGTCCTGCCGATCCCAAGCGGTCACCGCAGCGCCGCTTGCGAGCAGGCTTTCCACCGCCGCGGCGCCCGACCGCGCGAGCCCGAGTACCGCGTAGCGTTTTCCGGCAAAGGC
This sequence comes from Pseudomonadota bacterium, assembly GCA_039033755.1. Lineage (GTDB taxonomy): Bacteria > Pseudomonadota > Alphaproteobacteria > Sphingomonadales > Sphingomonadaceae > Erythrobacter. Next base: position 50,161 of record JBCCBZ010000026.1, read on the forward strand.
GGTCGAGGTGATCATCGCAGCTTCAGCGTCGCCAATCCGGCCAGTGCAAGGACGATGGCAATGATCCAGAACCGGATCACAACCTTGCTTTCGCTCCAACCCAATTCTTCGAAATGGTGATGGATGGGCGCCATGCGGAACACGCGCTTACCCGTGCGCTTGAACCAGAACACCTGGATGATGACCGAGAGCGCTTCGAGCACAAACAGCCCGCCAACAATCGCCAGGACAACTTCGTGATGCGAGGCGACCGCGATAGCGCCCAGGGCACCGCCCAAAGCCAGACTGCCGGTATCGCCCATAAACACGGCCGCCGGTGGCGCGTTGTACCATAGAAATGCCAATCCGCCGCCCATGATGGCCGCGCAATAGATTGCCAGCTCACCAGCACCGGGCACATGCGGAATGCCGAGATATTCGGAGAAGTCAGGACGGCCTACCAGATAAGCGATGATAGCGAACGTGCCTGAGGCGATAATGACCGGCATGATGGCCAGGCCATCCAAGCCATCGGTCAAGTTCACTGCGTTACCCGCGCCAACGATCACGAAAGCCGCGAACAGATAGTAACCGTAGCTAAGCGGGATCGAGACGTCCGAGAAGAACGGAATGTAGAGGTTTGTGTTGATCTGGCTGACGATGATGTAACTTGCCACACCAGCGACCGCGAATTCGAGCAACAGCCGAACCCGTCCAGGCACACCTTTGGTCGAGCTTTTGGCGACCTTGTCGTAATCGTCGAGGAAGCCGATGACGCCGAAACCGATCGTCACCGCAAGGCACGCCCACACGAACGGGTTGCTCAAATCCATCCAGATCAGCAGCGACGAGGTCAGCGCGATCAGGATCATCAAGCCGCCCATTGTCGGTGTACCGCGCTTTTCGAGATGGGATTGCGGACCGTCCTCGCGGATCGGCTGCCCCTTGCCCTGACGAACGCGCAGCAAATTGATGAAACGCGGGCCGATAATCAGGCCGATAAACAGCGCGGTCAGAAGCGTCGCGCCAGCGCGGAACGTCTGGTAGCGCACCAGATTGAAGATGCCTTCAAATTGCAGCCATTCCGCGAGCGAATAAAGCATGGTTGGATCCCTCGCGCCTCTTATCCGGACGCGTTCGTAAAGTGTGACACCAGTCTGCCGAGACCGACTGAATTGGAGCCCTTCACAAGAACCGCATCGCCGTGAGTAAGAGAAAAGCCTAAGAGCGCCGCAATCGCCTCGTCAGGTCCTTCGCAATGCGCGAAGCCGGGGGCCTTGCCAAGCGAATCGGCGCTTTGTTTCCCCAGTTCCCCCTCAAGACTGCGCATTTCATCGCCGACAAGGATCACATGGTCGATTTGGGCCTCGATCAAAGGCTCAGCGAGCTGCGCGTGGAACCGGTCGGAGAAGTCACCGAGCTCTTTCATTGCCCCCAGAACCGCCACCCGGCGATGCGCAGGGGTTTGACCAAGCGACCGCAAAGTGGCGCGCATCGACGCCGGATTGGCGTTGTAGCTTTCATCGATGAACAGCGCCTTGCCGCCGGTCACGGGAACCTGATGACGCGCGCCGCGCCCTTTCAAGCCGCCCATTTCGGCCAGTGCGAGACCAGCGCTGGCAAGATCACCACCCGCCGCGCGCACGGCGGCCATGACAGCGAGAGCGTTGGTAACCCAGTGCTCGCCCGGTTCCGCGATGGTGAAGCACACGCGCTGTTCACCCATTTCGGCCGTGACCAGCGAGCCACCCTGTTGGTTGGGTATCGCATCCAGCAAACGGACATCCGCATCGGCCCTGCGCCCAAATGTGACGATGGTGACACCCAGTCGCTCAGCGTGACCGATAAGCCGCTCGGACTCAGGCAAATCGGCAGGGATTATCGCGGTGCCGCCTTCGGTAAGGCCGGTGAAGATCTGCGCCTTCTCGTCTGCGATCGCCTCGATCGATCCGAGGTTCTCGATATGCGCTGGCGCAATGGTCGTAATGACAGCCACGTCGGGGCGTACATGATCAGCTAAAGGCGCGATCTCGCCTTCGTGGTTCATGCCCATTTCGAACACGCCAAAACGCGCCCGAGCGGGAAGCCTCGCAAGGCTAAGCGGAACGCCGACATGGTTGTTATAGGACCGCACCGAACGGTGCGCACCGCCGCGGCTCGCGCGGTCGAGCGCGTTGAAAATCGCCTCTTTAACGCCTGTCTTGCCGACCGAGCCCGTCACCCCGATACGAACCGCGGCGCTGCGATCGCGCGCCGCGTGGGCGAGATCATGGAGAGCCTGAGTGGTGTCTTCCACCAGCACATGCGGAAAATCGACGGGACGGTCCGTGATCGCGGCGACTGCGCCTTTTTCAAAGGCGATGGGCAAGAAACGGTGCCCGTCCATTGCCTCGCCTTTGAGCGCTACGAACAAGTCGCCCGGTTTCACATCACGGCTGTCCATTTCGACGCCCGAAGCCTGAAAGTCTTCACTGGCAACGCCGCCGGTTGCCTCGGCGATCTCAGCTGACGTCCACAGCGCAAGCGGCAGCGTGTCGCGCGCGGTCTTGGGCCACGCGCGCAGCAGCGGATGCGGTTGAGCGAGAGCGGCGCTCATGAAACGGTCCCTTTGGCCATGGCGGCGGCGCATTCGCGCGCAACCTCTACGTCGTCAAACGCCAAAACCTGCATTTCGTCTCCCGATCCGATGATCTGTCCTTGCTCATGGCCTTTGCCGGCGATGAGGATAATATCGTGTTTTCCGGCCAGAATGACCGCTTTCATAATCGCTTCGCGTCGGTCGCCGATTTCGTGCCCGGCTTCAAAACGCGCGTCGGGCTCCGCTTCCGAAACGCCATCCAGGATCGCCTCGCGGATGGGGCCCGGCTCTTCGCCGCGCGGGTTGTCATCAGTCACCACCAGAATTTCAGCCCCTTCAGCGGCGGCTTTGCCCATGGGCCCGCGTTTGCCGGGATCACGATCACCGCCCGCCCCAAAAGTGAGGATCAGACGTCCACCACGCTGCGTATCGACATGCCCGCGCAATGCCGCGATCGCAGCCTCCAACGCATCGGGCGTATGGGCGTAATCGATATACACCGGCGCACCGGCCGGCGTGAGGCAAGCGCGCTCGAGCCGCCCACGAACAGGTTGAAGCCGCGAGAGCGCGTCAAACACGCCCGAGGCGGGCATACCGGTTGAAAGAGCCAGTCCGGCCGACACCAAAGCGTTGGCGGTCTGATAGGACCCAATTAGCGGCAGCTTGACCGTGCGCATCTCGCCATCATGTTCAATCGTGAGGGTCTGGCCAAGTTGGCTCGCCTCGCGTCCCAAAAGCCGCAGAAACTCGCCACCCTCGCCCACCGTCCGCAGCTTGAGGCCGCGCTTCGTCGCGTGATCGATGGCCTTCTGGGTCCAGTCGCTGGCCTCGTCGCCGACATGGATCACCGCCACACCACCGTCTTCGACGACTTCGTCGAAGAGCCGCATCTTGGCCTCGTGATAGGCCTCCATAGTGCCGTGATAATCTAGATGATCTCGGCTGAAATTGGTGAAGGCGCCCGCAACAACACGCAGCCCTTCATTGCGGTATTGGTCAAGGCCGTGGCTCGACGCTTCGTAGGCCACATGGGTCACGCCTTCGCGCGCCAGACCGCTCATATTGCTAAGGAAGGTGACGATATCAGGCGTTGTCAGCCCGGTCGAAACGCTGCCATCAGGCGTCGTCACCCCCAGCGTTCCGATGCTGGCCGCGCGCTCTCCGCACATGCGCCAGATCTGGCGGGTCATCTCCGCGCAAGAAGTTTTGCCATTGGTACCGGTCACCGCGACGATGTTCTGCGGCACGGGGGCAAAAAACCCGGCGGCAAGTTGCGCGAAAGTGCAGCGCGGTTCTCCGCTTGCAATGTGGATCGCGCCATCAATCTTTGCCTCGGCGCGAGCGACTATGGCGACCGCTCCCGCTTCGATAGCGGCAGGGATGAATTCTTCGGCGTTGAACCTCGCACCGCGAAACGCGCCGAACACGGTTCCAGGCGCGACCTTGCGATGGTCAATCGCAAAGCCGGTTACAGCGGCCTCATCGCATTGGGCCGACAGCCCGATCCGTTCGCACAAAGCCGCCAGCCTCATCTCTTGCCTTTCAGCAGATACTCAAACTCGCTTACGTCCACATCGCGCACATTATCGGGCCGAACTCCCAGCATTGGACCAGCGCGGCGGATCAGGTTGCCGACGATAGGGGCAGAGTTGAAGTAGGCGGTCCGGCCCGCCATGGCGTGCGTAACCTTGGGCTCATCCAGTGCGACCACCACGACATAGCGCGGCCGATCCATCGGGAAGGCGGCGGCAAAGGTGCTGATGATCCGCGTCGGTGAATAGCGCCCTTTGATGAACTTTTCGGCCGAACCGGTCTTGCCCCCCACACGAAATCCTTCGGCCGCCGCGTTGGCGTTGCGTCCGGTGCCATGCATCACGACAAGGCGCAGCAATTGCCGCATCCGCTGCGAGGTGGACGCCTTGAACACACGCGTGCCGGGATTGGCCTCTCCCGGCGCAACTTTCTTGAGCGTTGCCGGACGCATGATCCCACCGTTGACCATCGCCGCGTAGGCGTTGGCGAGGTGCAAAGGCGTGACGTTGAAGCCGTGGCCGTAGGCCGCGACCTTGGTCGTCATTTCGGTCCAGGGAGCCTTGGGAAAGAAGGGCTGGCTGGTGCCGCCAATCTCGATATCGACGGGCCGATCCATGCCAAGATCAAGCCAGACTTTGCGCAAGCCTTCGCCGCCAATGGTTTCGGCCACCCGCATTGTAACCGTGTTCGACGAATAGGCCAAAGCTTCGGGGATCGTCAGGCTTGGCCCCTTGTCTTCGTAGTCTTCGAAAACGCGGTCTCCAACGGTGACCGGGCTCGCATCCCACACTCTGGTGAGATCAGTGATCTCGCCCGCATCAAGCGCCGCAGCCACGGTCAAGGGCTTGAACACCGAACCCAGCTCCCCGCGCAGGAAGGTGACACGGTTGCCGACATTTTCGACATCTTCCTGACTAACCCGGTTGGGGTTGAAGTCAGGCAGCGAAGCCATCGCGATGACTTCACCTGTATCGACATCCAGAACCACACCCGCTGAGCCCTTGGCGTTGGCGAGCTTCATACCGCGGTTCATCTCGTCTTCGAGCGCACCCTGTACGCGCGCATCAATGGAAAGTTCGGACGGTATGGCGCGCAATTCGGGGTCGATCAGATGCGCGTTCAGCGCCTCTTCCATACCAAAGGTTCCGGTCTGCGTTTCGCCATCGTCCGCCACGCCGCCGATCACATGCGCGGCGAGGCGTCCCTGCGGATAGTGTCGATCGAGTATTTCAGGCGACTGCAAGGCCACTTCGCCCAGCGCCCAGACCTTGTTGGCTTCCTCCGGAAGGATCCGTTTGCGCAAGTAACCGCCTTTGCCCGCAGCGAGCTTTTTGGCGACAGCCTTTTCGTCCATGTCAGGAAAAATGGCCTTGAGCTCGCGCGCGAGAACGTCGGGCTCGCGGACCAACGGAAACTCACCTGTGCCATCCATCGCTTGCGGGTAGAAATAGAGGGAGTAGGCCGGATAGGCGACCGCCAGGGGCACACCATTGCGATCCACAATCTCGCCGCGCGGTGGCACCAGAGTGCCCGCGTTCGGGCGATTGGAGCGAGTGGACCCGTTGAGGCCCAACCATACAATCTGAACAATCGCCAAAAGCGCAAAGGCAACAAACGCCAAGACCAGATAGCGTACCCGCAACCGCGCCGTGTTGAGCAAGCGGGCGCGCAAAGCGGGCAGCGTTTCGGGCGCGACGTAGGCCTGCTCTGGCCTCTCGCTTACGCCATGGTTTCCGCCAAAGAAGGCCCGGGGCTCAGCGGTCTTGGTTTTGCGCACGCGCGGAGCCGTGCCGAGAAGCTCGGGTACGGTATCAAACAGGCTACCCTGCTCAGCCCCAAAGGCCCCTGCGCGTGCGTTCATTCAGAGGCCTCGGCAATCAAAAGAGTGCCGGTTTGCGCCTTGGCCGGGCGGATGGGCGAAGCCTCGATCAGGAAATCACCAAACGCATCGGCGACCATATCACCAGCGCCTTCGGGAACGTTCAGGGAAGCCAAGGTGATCGGCTTGCCCGAGATCGGTGAGAACATTTCGCGCTGCGCGACGCGCGTGATCTGGTCGGCATCGGCGTTCGCCACGCGGATCGGTGAAGGCGCATTCGGTCCCAGCGGTTGGCCCAGTTCGGCCAATTGCTTTCGACCATCAAGATATTGGTCCGCGCGCGGCGCGACAAAGCCCAGATCCACCCGGTTCCAGCGCGCCAATTGATGCTGGCTCGCGCGCGCCTGAAACTCGGTTTCCAGCAGCTGCCGTTTCTTCTTGAGGGACACAATCTCAATATCCGAGGTAAGCACCGCGTTGCGCACAAAATGCACGGTGAGGCTCAGCCCGACAAAAGCCGCGAGGCTGACACCGAGGGCAACAAGCCAGAACATCTGGCGCTGGCGGGATACGGTACTCATGGCGTGATCCTTTCCTCGAATGGGCGTGCGGGGGCGTTGGTGCGGGTGGCGTGGCGCAGCACGGACGAGCGCGCGCGGGGATTGCGGTCGATTTCGGCCTCGGTGGGGCGGATCGCTTTGGATACCTTCGCGAAGGTTGGCGCAGGGCCAGGCTTTTCACCCGGAAGATGGCGCGAGACGGCGCGGCCCGCGCCCGACGCTTCTCGCAGGAAGCGCTTGACGATCCGATCCTCAAGACTGTGGAACGAGACCACCGCCAGAACTCCACCCTCGCGCAACAGAGCTTCTGCCGCTGCGAGGCCAGCGCGCAGTTCGCCCAATTCATCGTTGACGTGAATGCGCACCGCCTGAAAGCTGCGCGTCGCTGGGTCTTTCTTGTCGTGCGGACGATAGCCCAGCGCCTTGCGCACGACGCGCGCGAGATCGCCTGTTGTCTCAAGCGGACGCGCGGCCACAATCGCCCGAGCCACACGGCGCGACTGACGCTCTTCGCCGTAGTGGTAGAGCACATCGGCGATGGCCGCTTCGTCAGCGGTGTTAAGGAAATCGGCGGCGCTTTCACCGCCTAGCGGGCCATCGCCCGACATACGCATATCGAGAGGCCCGTCCTGCTGGAACGAGAAGCCGCGCTCACCTTGGTCGAGCTGCATCGAGGAGACCCCGATATCGAGCACCACTGCGTCAAGCGGCGGAACACCCAGCGCCGTCAATTCGTCCGCCATGTCAGAAAAGCGACGTTCATGCAGGGAAAGCTTGCCGCCATGCGCGGCGACCATGGTGGAGCCGGCCTTGATCGCGGTCGGATCGCGATCAAACGCGTAGACGCGCGCACCGCTTGCAAGCAGCGCAGCTGTGTAGCCGCCCGCACCAAAAGTGCCGTCAGCGACGCTTTTGCCCGGCGCCGGATCAACCGCCGCAACCACTTCATTGAGCAAGACTGGGATATGAGGAGCGGTGTCAGCCATCACGCACCCCGCTTTCGCGCTTTCGCTTCGGCTTCAGCCATAGCGTCTTCGCAATCCATCCAGATGTCATCGAAGTCTTCGAGGTTCTCGAGAATTTCGGGCGCCCAGATTGTGAAGTGTGTGCCCATACCATTCAGGTAAATACCGCTGTCGATCCCGGCGCGGCGACGCAGGGCGTCGGGCATGACAAAGCGCCCGCTCGCGTCGAAGGGCACTTCGCGAAATCGGAACAGGCGCATCCGACGCGCTTCAATATCGAATTCCTGGCCAATCTTCGCGGCGTGGTCCTGTTCGCGCATCAGATCGGCTTCAAGATCAGCCTTGTGATTGACACCAAAGCCAACGAGGCAGTGCCAGCCTTCTTTCCATTTGTGATGGCGGCCGATGCACAGAGTGGTGACGCCGCTGCTGGCAAGCTTGATCCCGTTCCGGAATTCAGGCGGCAGCACGTAACGGCCCTTATCGCCCGCGGGCGAATAGGCTTGTCCGTTATATCCCGTGAATGCCGACACGACGCTGCATTCCCCTCATCCCAGACCGGATCGCTCCCCATGACCGACCCTTTCATCCCCAGCGCCTCGTTCCAGACAAAGCTCACCCGTCGCCGCCCACGCGTGAGCGGGATCGGCGCGCCAAACAAAAAGCATGGCGCGAGGAGCAAAGACGTTGTTGATAGAACCCGTTATTATCCGGGAATGTTTAGGATTTCCACGCCAAATTTAGGGATTTTTGGGGATCGTTAACTAAGCATCTCTTTTTACGACGCTTTTTGGTAAAACAGGCGTTAACCCTAAAGCGTCAAAACCCAGCATTTCCCGTAAGAATCCCAACCAATCCCTCGAAAACTCGAGCGAATCCCTAACCGTCCCCAATTTGGAGTCGCGAGCGATTGCAGCTTGATCAAACCGTCCCGCATATTCCCCAGGGAAGCGAGGCCGAACTGTCGTGCGGCTATGAAGACTATCGCCCACCATCATTCTCGCGCGGTTCGGTCGGCTCTGTGTCGGGAACGATCACGGGCTGGCTCGGATCCGTGAAGATGCTTTGTGTAGGCTCTTCGGGTCCCTCGGCTTCGGGCTGCGCGGGAATATCGGGCACGACCCCAGCGTCCGCGAGCGGATCTCGCTGCGGAGGCGCCGCGGTGGGCTCCGTCGTTGGCGCGGCATCGGGCACAGCGGCTTCTTCGGCAATGTTCGCCTGCGTGCCAATAACGCTGGCGATTCCGATGATCAGGATCATGGCGCACAGCCCGGTGAGCCCCACCTGCAAACGCTGCACCGCTTCGTTGCGCGTACCGGCAAGCGGAGCGCTGTCAGGCGCCCCCTCAGACGAGGACTGCCTGTCGCGTTGGTCAAAAAGATCGCGCTCGGCCATATTGCGCCCAGTGTATCAGTCGTCCGACGAAGGCGCCAGCCAATCAAAGACGGTCAACCCCTTCGACTTCAGCCAATCCGCGTCATACAGCGTCGAGAGGTAACGAAAACCAGTGTCGCACAGGATCGTTGCCACTTGCGGGCTCTTGCGGCCTTCGGCGACCAACTGCTTGCCGAGTTCAATTGCTCCGGCAACATTGATGCCAGAGGACAGACCAAGGCAAAGCCCCTCTTCGCGCAGAAGACGGCGAACCCAGATCAGACCTACTTCGTCCGAAACTCGGAACTGTGTATCGATCACCGCGCCTTCCAGATTGGCGGTGATACGGCCCTGCCCGATCCCTTCGGCGACGGAGGAACCTTCGGATTTAAGCTCGCCGTGCGCGTAGTAATTGTAAAGCGCCGCGCCGTGCGGATCGGTGAGCGCGATGCGAACATCGGGATTGCGTTCTTTAAGGCCTAGACCAACGCCTGCAATTGTTCCGCCGGTGCCGGCGGCGCAAGTGAAGCCGTCGATCTTGCCACCGGTTTGTTCCCACAATTCAGGCGCGGTGCCATCGATATGCGCGCGGCGGTTTGCCACGTTGTCAAACTGACCAGCCCAAATGGCGCCTTCTGTCTCCTCCGCCATGCGGCGCGAAACGTGCTGGAAATGCGCAGGGTCGGCGTATTTGGTAGGGGGGACCAGCACCAATTGAGCGCCGAGCGCGCGCAACGTGTCCATTTTCTCTTTGGACTGGTTGTCGGGCATGACGATGATCGTCTTGTAGCCCAGCGCGTTCGCAACCAGCGCGATGCCAATTCCGGTGTTCCCCGCCGTGCCTTCAATCACGGTGCCGCCGGGCTTCAATTCACCGCGCTCTTCGGCGTCGCGGATCATGTAGAGGGCGGCGCGGTCTTTGACCGACGCTCCGGGGTTGGCAAATTCGCATTTGCCCCAAATGTCGCATCCCGCCGCCTCGCTAGGCCCGGCAAGGCGGACGAGCGGCGTGTTTCCAATCAGAGCGAGCGTGTCGCCAATAGGTTGAGTGATGTTCATGAGGGGCCAAATAGTCGATGCCTTGCCCCCTCGCAAACAAGTTTAGTCTTCGGGGCTGATAGTGAGCTTCATACCGTCCAGCTCG
>JBCCBZ010000027.1:0-44902 GCA_039033755.1 Pseudomonadota bacterium
GCGCTCAATGTGGAAGCAGACCGCGTTACGCTCAGCGCGCGCTTGATCGAAGCTGAAAACAAAGGGAATGTCTTCAACGAAACTCTTTCAAGCGCGCCAGGCGCCGCTCAGACGCTCCCCTTGCGAACCGCGCGCGCGATCACAACCGCGCTGGGGCGGCCTGTTGCAAACCGCCTGTCCCAAACGCCTGTCGCGGCGAGCGATTTTCGCCTCTATCTGACCGCGCTGGGCCTAATAGCGACACGCGGGGATGCACAGCGGAGTGCGGCTTTTGAGATCTTGGAGGAAGTGACGCAGCGCAACCCTCAATTCGCCGATGGTTGGGCGGGTTTGGCCAAGGCCTCGTTTTTGCTACCTTACATGGATGCCGATGAGAGGGCGGCAAACCTACGTCGTGCGGATCAAGTGGCCCGCAAAGCGCTTGATCTCGATCCCGACGCTCTCGACGCTCTCAAAATCCTCGGCATGCTCGACAGCGTTGCCCCGGACCAGCGACTGGCTTATCTCAAGCGCGCGACCGAGCTTGATCCGGGCGATCCCGAAGCGTGGTTCTGGCGCAGCATGACGCAGGAGGAGTTCGTACTCCAGGCGCAAGATCCCGTGGAAAGCGCAGCGAAGGTGGTGGCGATCGATCCGCTGTGGGCGGGCAGCTGGCTGTCGTCAGAACTGGCGGCCTCGTTTGGGCGACTGGACGAAGCGCGCGGCTTTGAAGAAAGCATCGCGCAGGCCGCCGTTGCCCCTTCAACCCGCCTGATGGCGCAGGCCCGCCAGGCTCAGCTCGACGGCGACCTTTCGCGCTTTGTTGCGCTGACGCGGCAGGCGCAGCGCACGCAGACAGAGACCGAACGTCGCTTTGGCAGCAAGATGCCGCTGATGATGGCGCAGCGGCTGCTTGATCTACCGGTTCCAAGCCAGCCCGACATGGCGATGGAGCCCAAATCGGAACTGCATATGCGCCTGGCGGACGGTAATCTGCCTTCGCGTCCTGAATTGCTCAGAGAAGGTCTGGCAGGAGCGGGCTTCTGGGAAAATTCTGACCTGGTAAAAATGGCTTTGCCCCTGTTCATCAGCGAGGGACGCGAGGCGGAACTGATCCGGTATTACGACGCCGCTTTCGAGAGTCGGGAGGATTTCCTACGCCTCGCGGCACGCGAGGGGCAGGCGCACAACATGATCCCGTCCGTCTCACCCTATCTCGTCCTGGCGTTCCGCGAACTGGGGCGCGAGGAGGACGCCGCCTGGCACACCGTGCAGATGCGCGAACAGGTCGAGCGCTGGAAGGCAGCGGACACGGGATCGATCTACGCGGTGATCTACGAGTTGATGTTCGCCGCCATCGAAGGCGACCAACCCCGCGCCGCCGCGATGGTGCAAAAGCTGCCCGAATATGGCTGGCCCTATTCCATGGCCCATATGACGCCGACCACCTTAACACTGCTTCGCGACGACCCGCTTTACGACAGTGTGCGCGATTTGCCTGAGGTGAGGGCGGTGATCGACCCGATCCGTGCGAACCTCACAAAAGAGCGCGAAGAGGTGCTGGCGTTGGGGGTGTGAGGGCTGTCGCAACCTGACTTCTTTGAGGACCGTGCATTTGAAGAGCCCGCCGCACGCGAGACTCTCGTCGAGCGTTGGTTCGCGCTTACCCGCGAGCGCCTGCCTGCGCTCGCCCGGACGCGCGATTGGCCGGTCAGCGAAGACCACTGCTTTATGCGCATCCTGCTCGACAATGCCTGCGGCGGCGTGTGGCGCGATATTGTGATGGCGCCAGCGTATCTCCACGCGCCCTTGGAGGTGCTGGAGCGGGCCGTGGCGCTGGGCGAGGCGGTTGAGCGCGGGGAGGCGGATATGTGAGCGCTGAATGAACGGTCGCTGGCGTGGCGGGGGAAGTGGGGAGAAGTGAACTAGGTTAAAGATGAGCACTTCGGTTTCCATTTTGCAAGCAGGGCTTTAGCGCCTAAACTAGCTCTATGGAACAAGAACTTAAATGCATTGAACCCTTAACCTACATCGCAGGGGGATGGGGTGCTTATGCGTTAGGCGCGCTCGATGGCGGGATTACCGTGGGCGCGATGGCGGCCAGCGGAGCGCTGGTGCGGATCTGGGCGGAGGCGAAAGAGAAGTTCGATCTCGATAGCAAGCGCGTACTGAAGCACCAGCGCGAGCGGATTCTGGCCAGATGGGAGCAGCATTCCGGCGAAAGCTGGGTCGCTCAGGCGGATGTGAACGCGGCTGATGAACGGCTTGCCAAACATTTGGGCGAAGCCATTCCCAGCGCCAAGGAGCTTGGCCTCTCAATCCGCGATGGCAAGGCCTATCCGGCCGAAGCGGCCAAGATGATCGTAGACAGAATCGCGCTGCGTTCCGATTGCAAGATTTTTCGCGAGGAGGGGCACGAAGGCTCAAGCGTCACCGCGCGCCGGTTCGCCTTGGAAGTCGTGGAAGCCGCGCTCGAAGCCGCGCTCGAAATCCCCGAGTACGCGCAGAAGCTGCACACGTGGTTCTTCGTGGCGATCAATGAGGGGATCGGTGAGGCCAATGACAAGCTGGACGCGATTCTGGCCGGCCAATTCGACGTAGCAGCCGCGCTTGCGCTGACTGAGGAACGTGCAAAGCAACGTCATGAAGCTCTTTTAACCAAGGTCGACCAACTTCAAGAGCAAGTCGCCGCGCTCGTTAAAGCACTGAGCGAGCAATCCACGCTACCCGATCCGATTCTACGCGACACAATCATGCTGGAACTTGAGGCTAAACCTGGTTCAACCGTGCAGGACCTTGCTGGCGCAGTGGTGCGGTTCAAGGCTAAGCATGATGAGTTGCAGGCGGAACTCGATCAGATTCAGACGTTAGATAATCGTCTCGCCGCGCTCAAAGCTCACGCAGATGAAGCGATGAGGAACTACGATCACGACGCTGCCGATCGTATCTTTGGAGAAATGCGTGAACTCGAAGACGAGAGAGCGGTTGAGAGCGTTAGACGCAGTGTGAGATTTGCCACTAGCCAGGCCAAGGCTCGGATGCTCAATCGCGACTCCAAAGGTGCGGCGCAGGTTTGGCTCGATGCTTCGTATAAGCTCTTGCCATATGATGCTGAGGCAGCGGGGGCCCTTCGTAACTCAGCTGGAATAGCGCTCTTCGAATTCGGCCTTCGCTACCCGGGAGATGCGCTCGAGACTGCGGTCTACATGTTCCGCAAAGCGCTTGAGGCCTTCGATGAGAAGACAATGACGTCAGGCTGGGCTACCGCTCAAAACAATCTTGGAAACGCCTTGAGCACTCTCGGGGAACGCAATGATGGTGTCGCGCACTTCGATGAAGCAGTAGCGGCTTACCGCGCGTCGCTAAAGGTCCGGTCGTTCGATGCGGCGCCGAAGGTTTGGGCAATGACGCAAAACAACCTCGCCAATGTTTTAGCAACTTTGGGGTATCGCAAAGGCCGATTAGCAGGTGAGGAAAATCTGCGTGATGCCGTTGTGGCGTATGAGGAAGTGTTGAGTGTAAACGCCCGTGATCTGACACCCTTAGATTGGGCGAATACGCAAAATAATCTAGGGAATTGTCTATCGATGCTTGGAGGTTTTGTTGATGGACCGAATGGCGAAGCGCTCTTGCGGCAAGCGGAGTCTGCCTATCGAGCAGCGCTTGAGGTGCGGACCCGCAAAGCCAATCCGGTGGATTGGGCACAGACAAACAGTAATTTGGGCATCGTATTAAGAAACCAAGCCGAACGGGCTACCAAACAGCGGAGCATAGAACTTTTGGTAGAAGCGGGTTCGACGTATAGCGCTGCGTTGGAAGTATACACCCGCAAAGATGATCCAGTGATGTGGGCGCGGACACATGAAAACATGGCAATAGCCCTTTATCGGTTAGCTTTGTCAGATGATCTTAATATGTGTGAGCATCTTAGAAATGGGCATGAGGCTGTCGCTGCGGCACTGATGGTCTTCTCTCCAGACGAAATGCCATTTGATTACAAAACTGCGAACGCCCTTGCCGCAATGATCAATAAAAGTATCACCGAGCATTGTGCTGAATTTGATCAGAGTTAGCTGCCACTAAGCCCAAGATCCCGAAACCAACTCCCGCTCCGCCCGTTGACCTTTTGTAGGGCGGGGCCATTTCGTTCGGGATAACGGAGCGGCGCGTCGCGTGCCCGCTTGACCAATGCGAACATTTCCGGAACAGACCTCCGCATGAGCCTTACAAAAATCTCCGTCCGTGGTGCCCGTGAACACAACCTCAAGGGTGTCGATATTGATCTGCCGCGCGACGCTTTGATCGTGGTGACGGGGCTTTCGGGCTCGGGCAAATCCAGTCTCGCGTTTGATACGATCTACGCGGAGGGTCAGCGGCGCTATGTGGAGAGCCTGAGCGCCTATGCGCGTCAGTTCCTTGAGATGATGCAGAAGCCCGATGTCGAGCATATCGATGGGCTCTCGCCGGCGATTTCGATCGAGCAGAAAACGACCAGCCGCAACCCGCGATCAACCGTCGCGACGGTGACCGAGATTTACGATTATATGCGGCTGTTGTGGGCGCGTGTCGGCGTGCCGTATTCGCCTGCGACCGGAAAGCCGATCAGCGCGCAGACGGTCAGCCAAATGGTCGACCGGGTGATGGCTCTGCCTGAGGGCACGCGCGCCTATCTGCTTGCGCCGGTGGTGCGCGGGCGCAAGGGTGAGTATCGCAAGGAGCTGGCCGAATGGCAGAAGGCGGGCTTTACTCGCGTGCGCATCGATGGCGAGCTGTACGGGATCGAAGAGGCGCCGACGCTCGACAAGAAGTTCAAGCACGACATCGAAGTGGTCGTCGATCGCCTCGCGGTGAAGTCGGGCATCGAAACGCGGCTGGCGGACTCGTTTGAGACGGCTTTGAAGCTGGCCGAGGGGCTGGCCTATATTGATTTGGCCGATGGCGTGGTGCCGGGGCGCGAGGGCGAAGAGGCTTCGGGCGGCGCGATGAAGGGCGCGGGCATCCCGGCCAACCGCATCGTCTTTTCAGAGAAATTCGCGTGCCCGGTCAGCGGCTTCACCATCGAGGAAATCGAGCCGCGTCTGTTCTCGTTCAACTCGCCGCAGGGGGCGTGCCCGACCTGCGACGGGATCGGCGAGAAGCAGCTGTTTGACGAGCAGTTGGTGATCCCAAACGAAGCGCTGACTCTGAAACAGGGCGCGGTGGCTCCATGGGCTAAGTCGAACCCGCCGTCGCCCTATTACATGCAGGTGCTGACCAGCCTGGCGAAGGCGTATGACTTTACGATCAACACGCCGTGGAAGGATCTCGAGCCCGATCAAAAGCTCATTATCCTGCATGGGACGGGCGGGATGCCGGTGCCGCTGACCTTCAAGGATGGGCGCAAGGAATACACGGTGAACAAGCCGTTTGAGGGCGTGATTGGCAACCTCAACCGCCGCCTGGCGCAGACCGAAAGCGCGTGGATGCAGGAGGAGTTGTCGAAGTTCCAGACCTCGCAACCGTGCGAAGCGTGCAGGGGCAAGCGCTTGAACGAGAAGTCGCTGGCGGTGAAGATCCCGAGCGCGAGGGGGCCAACCGACATTGCCGAGCCCACGGTGATGAGCGTGGCGGACGCGAAGGCGTGGTTCCTCGACCTCGACAACCACCTGAACGAGCAGCAGAGCCAGATCGCCAAACCGATCCTGAAAGAGATCAACGAGCGGTTGGGCTTCCTCGACAATGTCGGGCTCGATTACCTGAACTTGGACCGCACCAGCGGCACGCTTTCGGGTGGGGAGAGCCAGCGTATTCGCTTGGCTTCGCAGATCGGCTCGGGCCTCAGCGGCGTGCTCTACGTGCTCGACGAGCCAAGCATCGGCCTGCACCAACGCGATAACGACCGGTTGCTCGAGACGCTTAAACGGCTGCGCGATCTCGGCAACACAGTGATCGTGGTTGAGCATGATGAGGACGCGATCCGGCAGGCGGACCATATCGTCGATATCGGTCCGGGCGCGGGTGTGCGCGGCGGTGAGATCGTGGCGCAGGGCACGCTCAAACAGATCATGAAAAGCCGCAAGAGCCTCACAGCGGACTATCTGACCGGACGGCGCGAGATTGCGGTGCCCGAGGTCCGCCGCCCCGGCAATGGGCACAAGCTGACGCTCAAAGGCGCGCAGGCCAACAACCTCAAGAACGTTAGCGCCTCGATCCCGCTCGGCACCTTCACCTGCATCACCGGCGTCAGCGGGTCGGGCAAGTCGTCCTTCACCATCGACACGCTCTACGCCGCCGCCGCGCGCACGCTCAACGGCGCGCGGGTCATCGCGGGCAAGCATGACAGCGTCGAAGGCCTCGAATATTGCGACAAGGTCATCGAGATCGACCAGTCGCCCATCGGCCGCACCCCGCGCTCCAACCCCGCCACCTACACCGGCGCCTTCACCCAGATCCGCGACTGGTTCGCCGGCCTCCCCGAAGCGCAGGCGCGCGGCTACAAACCCGGGCGCTTCTCCTTCAACGTCAAAGGTGGCCGCTGCGAGGCGTGCCAGGGCGACGGCGTCATCAAGATCGAGATGCACTTCCTCCCCGACGTCTACGTCACCTGCGAGGAATGCGGCGGCAAACGCTACAACCGCGAGACGCTGGAGGTGAAGTTCAAGGGCCACTCCATCGCCGACGTGCTCGACATGACGGTTGAGGACGCGGCCGAGTTCTTCAAGGCCGTCCCCCCGATCCGCGACAAGATGCGCATGCTCAACGAAGTGGGCCTCGGCTACGTCAAGGTCGGCCAGCAGGCGACGACGCTTTCGGGCGGCGAGGCGCAGCGGGTGAAGCTCGCCAAAGAGCTCTCCAAACGCTCCACCGGACAGACTCTCTACATCCTCGATGAGCCGACGACGGGCCTGCATTTCGAAGATGTGCGCAAACTCCTCGAAGTGCTCCACCGGCTGGTTGAGCAAGGCAATTCGGTCGTGGTGATCGAGCATAATCTCGACGTCATCAAAACCGCCGACTGGATCGTGGACCTCGGCCCGGAAGGCGGCGTGCGCGGCGGCGAGATCGTTGCCGAAGGCACGCCCGAAGTGGTCGCCGAAGAACCGCGCTCGTTTACCGGCCAGTATCTCAAGCCCATGCTCAAACCCCGCGCCGAGGCGGCGGAGTGACGCACAAGGACACGCGCCAAGACCTCGAAGAGTGGCGCGAGGCCCGCGATGAATGGGCGACCAAGGGCGGGCCGGGCGATCCCTATCTGGACGAGGACGGCGAGCTCCCGATTGATGAGCAATGGCACCGCGGCAACGTCACCGCCGCGCTGGAGACGTTCAAGACCGTGGGGCCGTTCGCGCTGCTGCCGGTCGGGCTGGTGCTGCTGTTCCTCAACCTCTTGCTGGGCGATTGGGTCTGGTACCTCTTTGGGTTCCTGCCAATTGCGTTTTACGCGCTGTTCTTCTGGATTCCGCTCAAAATGCGCTGGCGCAGCGAGCTGGCGCTGAGGCTCCCCGGCGGCCGCGCGCTGCAAGGGCGCGAGAAACGCAAATACCTCCTCGCCGCCTCGCTAATGGCCCTGTTCCTCGCCGACCGCATGGCGGGCTCGCTCCTATCGGGCTGGGCGATGGATCAGGTCTACGCGGCGGTGGAGGGCTGGGTGATCCCGTGGCCTTGGGATTGGTTTTGAACACCTCGTGTTTCGGGGGATATGTGAGGCTCGCCGTCATGCTGAACTTGTTTCAGCATCCATCGCCCGCTCATCCGGTGAGGTTAGGCGGAGGGGATGGACCCTGAAACAAGTTCAGGGTGACAAGGAGGGGAGCGCACCGCCGCCGCCTCGCTGATGGCCCTGTTCCTCGCCGACCGCATGGCGGGCTCGCTCCTATCAGGCTGGGCGATGGATCAGGTCTACGCAGCGGTGGAGGGCAGGGTGATCCCGTGGCCTTGGGATTGGTTTTGAGGCGGGGGCGATCTTTGCTGTGAAATATTCATAACCATAGAATGGATCTCATCTATTTTGTATTCTATTTCGATTTGACCAAGAGCGCTAAAGTGTTGCCAATATTGATGGATTAATGATTTGCCTAACGGGAATTCGATCAACTCTGCATTTCTAAATGCAATCGCCAAGACACCAGAGCAACTTCTTTCGAACCTCCTTGTCGGTAGGCTAAGAGACGCTGGCGTGAAGAATTACCGAAGAGGCGCCAAGGCCTTAGCTGCTCATATGCTGGAGAAGGGAAATCAAGAGTTTCATTTCGAAGATGAGGCTGACGATCAACTTGATATCACTATTGAAGTCAGCGCGGATGACATTGCGCTCTTGGAGAAGCAGGCGGACGATTTAATCGGCGAGCTTCCGGCCGTGATTGATAAACTCGCTCGCGAGCAAGCACTAGATATGCTCGATCATTATCGCGCCGAGTGGTTTAGATACAGAAGGTCAGAAGAACGACAATTTGCCGCATTTAAGTGGCGCCTAGAAGCCCGTTGGGGCGACGCCTTTGATGACCTCCGGTTATTGGTCGATCTGTGCAGCGATGAAGGTGAGAAGGAGAGAGCACGCCTATCGAAATCAAAAGCGAAGCAACCTCCAGTTGCTCGACACGCATTGGTACAACTTCACGTGCGCGCGTGCCAAGTAGCCCGAGAAATTCTTACCTTAATAGAGAACGGATTTGCCGACGGAGCAATGGCCCGTTGGCGGACGTTGCACGAGATCGAGATTATTGCACTGCTACTTCACGATGGTGGTGATGAACTAGCCCAGCGCTACTTTGATCATCAGGTGGTGACGAGGCGAAAAGCTGCCAACCTTCATCAAAGCACCTGTGAAATTTCTGACGCAATACCTCTCAGCAAGAGGCAAATAACTGATATTGAAAAAGATTATACGCGAGCATTAGCTTTATATGGGAAAGAATTTGCAGGGGATTACGGCTGGGCATCAAAGTATCTAGGTAATTCAAACCCAAGGTTTGCAAATCTTGTAGAACGTGCCGGGGCAGAGGCGTCGAAAACCGAATACAAGTATGCGAGCTACAATGTTCATGCTTCTTCAACGGCGCTCACCGTGAGAGTCGGTGCACTGGAGGGGCACAGCGTTCTATCCGCTGGCTCAACAAATGCTGGTTTCCATAAACCGGCCCAAAAAACCGCACAGTCAATTCTTCTTATCAGTACCCTTCTTTCATCTCGCTTACGGTCAATTGATCATGCCATGCTGTTGCATGCTCTTGTCCGTTTACGAGATGAAGCTATTGAAAAATTTGAGAAAGCTGCGCAGCAACTGCTTGCGGATCACCAAGATATAGAAGATGCGTTAGAAGACTATGATCTCGATGAAATTGATCTATCAATGATCTAGGTCCTGTTTTCCTACACACCCCTAAGTCGCTAACTACCCCGGCTCCTCTCCTCTCACTCGGAGCCTCCTATGCCCAAATCCCCGGCGCAGGCCGCTGGTCTTCCTCTTAGCCGGTCCGTTATGGATCACTCGGTCTATGACGGCCATCCGGGCTGGGCGGCGTGGCAGGCTCATGTGGATGCGGGGCGGATTGGGTCGCGGGTCAATGGGCGTCCTCAGCTCAGTTTTGAGGGGCGCTTGCGGATGATGCGGCAGGAGATTGCGCTTTTTGGCCGCGTGGTGACGCGCGAGTTGGAGGAGTTTTAGCTTTCTCGTCATTCCCGCGGAGGCGGGAATCCAGTTGGCTTAGTGGGCGCTTTGTCGCTCTGGATCCCCGCCTGCGCGGGGATGACGGGGAGGGCGCGGGGATGGCGCGGGGATGACGGTTTAGCCTTGGGGAGAGCGGCGGCGGCCTCAACCCCCAGGCCCTTCACCGCCAACACCCGGTCTTAACCCTCGCGCGCTACGCTTGCGCGTATGAAAAACGCCCAGAAACTCGCTTTGCCGCTCTTTGCGCTTTTGGCTCTTGGGGCCTGCGGTGGGCCGGATCCGGCTGACTATGGTGGCGGGGAGAAGGGTGAGGCGATCGCCAAGTGCGTCGCCAAGACCGAGCGGGCCGACAGCGCGGTGACGCGCGAGCAGGCTGGCGAGATGTGCACCTGCATCACCGACAAGACCCTTGCGGCGCTCTCGAACGGCGGCATGCGCAAGTCGTCGATGGAGCGCGCCTTTATCGGCTGCGCCAAACAGGCCGGGGTCGAAATCACCGGTTGAGCCGGGCGCCCTTCGCGGTGTCCTCCATTTTGCTACTCGACCTAATAGGCGCGCCCGGCTCAGCTGCTCTGCGTGAATTTCTTCCCGTGGCCCTCCACTTCGTCATTCCTGCGGTAGCGAAGCTGACCGAAGGTCAACGCGGGAATCCAGTTGGGTTGGTCAGAGCTTTACCGCTCTGGATCCCCGCCTGCGCGGGGATGACGGGGAGGGTGCGGGGATGACGAGGGAGGGGGAATGACTAAGTTGCGAACGCCCCCATTTTCCTACTCGCCTTAATAGGCGTAACTCATCCGGCTCCCGCGCATTTGTTTAGCCTCAAGCGCCGGCGCGGACGCCTCTTCTTTTTGGCGTCCACTTAGGCTTACGCGCCATTAGGCGCGGCGGACGCCTAAGAACGCTGGCGTCCTTGCGGTTGCTGCGCAACCGTAATTCGGAGCCAACCATGACCCCCTCTTCCTCTCTCAATCTACCTCAAACCATCGACGCCCTTCCGCGGGACGCGTCGCGTCCGGCTCAGACGCGGTTTGGGCGGGCGCTTCAGGCGCGGTTCTTGCGGCGGTTGGCGGATAGCGGGGAGGTGCGGGTGGCGGTCTCTTCACTGAGTGTCTCGCATCAGACCGTCTACCGCATGCGGCGCGCGTGCCGGGTGTTTGCGCGGGGCTGGGACGCAGCCTTGGTGATTGCGCGCGAGCGGGCGGAGGACGCGCTCGCCAGTCGCGCGCTGCATGGGGTGGAGGAGGAGGTCTACTACCACGGCGAGGTGGTGGCGACGCGGCGGCGCTATGACGCGCGGCTGTTGTTGGCGCATCTGGCGCGGCTCGACCGCAAAGCGGAGCAGGCCGAGGTGGCGGGGCTGGCGGCGAACTTTGACGCGCTGGTGGAGGCGTTTGAGGGGGCGGATGCGGAGCTGGATGGTGGTGAAGGCTTGGGAGGGGCGGGCGCGCGCGAGCGGGAGCGTTGGGACGCGGAAATGCCGGAGAGCCTGCCCGAAGTGGTGGTGCCCGGCGAAGGTCAGAATTTAGCGCCAGGACCGTGTAACACGTGGTCCATGTCTACCCCTGAAACAGACCATGCAACGGCCCCTGAAGCGGACCCTGAAACCGATAACGCGGAGGAGAGCGAAGTGCCGGATGCGGGCGACCCGCCCGCGCTGGAGCGGCGGTTATGCGCCATGGAGGCGGCGCGGCCCGATGGCGCGCTGACCCCGGCGCGGTTGGCGCTGGAGGCGGGGATTGCGTGCGATATGGCGTGTGGGGTGCAAGAGGCGGCGCCCGATCCGCTGGCTCTGACCGATGCGATCGAGGCGGCCCAACTGGCGGCCTTCGAGGCGGGCGAGGGCGAGTGGTGGCTCGTAAAGGGGCCTAAGGCCCCCTCAGCGGGAGACGATGTCGAGCTTCACGCGGGCGTGGCCGCGGCTGATCATGCCCAGCTTGGTCGCGGCGGCGCGGCTGAGGTCGATGGTGCGCCCTCGGATGAAGGGGCCGCGGTCGTTGATGCGCACGGTGACGGAGCGGCCGTTTGACGGGTTGGTGACGCGCACGCGGGTGCCAAAGGGCAGCGTCTTGTGAGCGGCGGTCATGGCGTTCATGTTGAACCGCTCGCCATTGGCGGTGAGGCGACCATGGAAGCGCTTGCCGTAATAGGAGGCAACCCCGGTGCCGAGCGTGCGGACGATGCGCGGACCGGTGGCAGGGGCGATGGTTGTGAGGTCAACCGCGCCGGGGAAGGGGCCGGTGAAGGGCGCAGGCGCGCCGATCTCCTGGAAAGCGGTCTCGAAAGAGGAGGCGGGCTCGACGTTGTCAGTGGCCGGTGCGATGTCATCCTCGCTCGCGAGGGCGGAGGTGAAGGGGACAGAGGCGGCGGCCAAGGCCAAGGCCAGGCGCGCTGGGCGAGCCAGTGGGCCGTGCGGCCAAGCGCGGTGTGTCCTCATCCCCTCCATACCGCGATCATACACTGGGCAAACGCGCTTGGCCAATCGGGCAGAGCGAGTCAACGCGGGTTCGGAGCGCTTCGGCGCGCGGCGGTAGAGCGGGACAAGAGCGCCAAAGCAAATGGGGCCGGCATTGCTGCCGACCCCACTCTCACCGACGCGTGGGCGTCTCTTCCTTGGTGTCCGTCCGGCAAGCCGGTCTTTCACCTGTTCCAAGACACACTTGGCATCCGATGTCTATCACCGTTCGCGGTCAGTCCTCCAAACCTGGCCCGAGGGCCCGATCCTTCAGCGTGTCCATGGGGACACATTGCCGCGTCTGGCTTCGTCACCAGCGCTCGCACCGGCATCCGGCTACCGCCTTCACAAGTGTCTACGCCTCCACTTGGCCAAAGCCTCGCTCGGGCGCTCCGCTCGTTTCCGCGAAGCCGAGACTGTTCGCTTATCCGGTTCTCGATCTCAAACGGTCGCTTTCCAGTTGCCCTTCCAGCGCCCTCAATCGCGATCCAAGCTCGCAGTCTTTCACGTTGTCAGTACTTCGCGCTTCTCTCAGACGATCCGTCTTGCCTTGGGCCGAAACCTTCGCCATGACGTCTCTCGACAAACACGTGGACAGCTGTCAACGCGGTTTCCGGTTCACAAAACGCTTCCGTTTCAGTGCCTTGCGGCTCTTTCTCGTTGGCGTCTTCTGTTCCGAAGACATGATCAAACTGCGCTCGAATCTGTGTTTCGACAAGGCTGACAAGAGCCAGTTATCCACTTTTCCCCGGATCAGTTGTGGACAACGGTGGACAACTCAACGGTTCACCGCATTGGACACTTTGGCCGGGGAACTGAGCGATCCTGCGTGTGTTTCGCGGCAATTGATCGGCAAGCCACGCATTCCATAAATTTCGCGATTCAGAATTGTCCTTGCTCAGTCGTACGATGCACACCGGACCGAGTCGTCAAGGTCAGCGCTTTTGGCGGTCCCGCTGCGCCAGCAAACGAAGCCGCAGTGCGTTCAGCTTGATAAAGCCGGCCGCGTCTTCCTGGTCGTAGGCGCCCGCGTCGTCCTCAAATGTGACGTGCGCTTCGGAATAGAGCGAGTGCGGCGATTTGCGGCCGACGACCTGCGCCATGCCCTTGTAGAGCTGCAACCGAACCGATCCTGTCACTTTCTCTTGGCTTAGATCAATCGCGGCCTGAAGCATTTCGCGTTCGGGCGCGAACCAGAACCCGTTGTAAATCAGCTCAGCGTATTTCGGCATAAGCTCGTCCTTAAGATGCGCAGCACCGCGATCGAGCGTGATCTGTTCAATCCCGCGATGCGCACGCGCGTAGATCTCGCCGCCGGGCGTTTCGTACATGCCGCGTGATTTCATACCGACAAAGCGGTTTTCGACCAGATCGAGCCGACCGATGCCGTGCTTGCGTCCAAGATCGTTGAGCGCGGTCAGCAAGGTCGCGGGGCTCATCGCCTCTCCGTTCAGCGACACTCCATCGCCGCGTTCGAAGCCGATTTCGATGTATTCGGGCGTGTCGGGCGCATCGACGGGGTGGTCGGTTCGCGAATAGACATAATCGGGGGTTTCCTCCCAAGGATCTTCCAGCACTTTGCCCTCAGATGAGGTGTGCAGCAGGTTCGCGTCGGTTGAGAAGGGGCTTTCGCCGCGTTTGTCGGTCGGCACCTTGATCTGGTGCTTTTCCGCCCAGGCGATGAGAGCGGTACGACTGGTGAGATCCCATTCGCGCCAAGGGGCTATCACCTCGATGCTGGGATCCAGCGCATAGGCGGAAAGCTCAAAGCGAACCTGATCGTTGCCTTTGCCGGTTGCGCCGTGGGCGATGGCGTCGGCGCCGGTTTCGTGTGCAATCTCGACCAAACGCTTGGAGATAAGCGGGCGGGCGATCGATGTGCCGAGCAGATAGTCGCCTTCATACCGCGCGTTGGCGCGCATCATCGGAAAGACGAAATCGCGGACGAATTCCTCGCGCAGATCTTCGATGAAGATGTGTTCGTCCGGAATGCCCATAGCGCGCGCTTTTTCGCGAGCGGGTTCAATTTCTTCGCCTTGACCCAGGTCCGCAGTGAAGGTCACAACTTCGAGGCCTCGCTCGACGCTCAGCCATTTGGCGATGACGGAGGTGTCGAGGCCTCCGGAGTAAGCGAGCACGACCTTTTTGAGATCTTGGCGTTTGATTTCGGACATGGATTTTCCCTCAGAATTCGGTCGTGGCGCGGCTAGCAGCGGGTGCGCGGCGCGGCAACGAATTCGACATTATTTCATGAGTATTTCTTGTCCCGCGAGAATCGAGCACCAATATTTCAATCGATTAGGTTGTTGAGAAGGGAAATTCATGGCTTCTATGTGGGGTAAAGCGCGCGAGCTTGCGGAGTTGGCTCCGCCTGAGCGCAACCGCTGGGTGGATTTCCTGCGCGCGATCTCAATCATGGCTGTCGTCATTGGCCATTGGCTGATGGCTGGCATGTATGTGAACGAGGTCGGTGAGCTGCAACGCGGCGATCTTTTGAGCGTAGCGGACTGGACCCACTGGTTGACTTGGGCCTTTCAGGTGATGCCGGTTTTCTTCCTCGTGGGCGGCTATTCCAACGGCGTGAGCTGGGACGCGACGCTTCGAAAGGCTCAGAGCCAGGGACGGCCAAGCCAGACGGGGGTGTATCGCGATTGGCTGGCGGCGCGCGTGCAGCGCCTTATCACACCGACTTTCCCGGTTTTGATGCTATGGGCAGTGTTAGCGGTTGCTCTGACCCAAGCTGGCCTGCCGCGGGAGCAAATCCGCATGGCGACCGAGGCGGCGTTGATCCCGGTTTGGTTTCTGGCGGTGTATTTGCTTGTGACAGCCTTCACGCCTTGGACCCATGCGGCTTGGAAACGGTTCGGCTGGCTCAGCTTCGCCATGTACATCCCGCTCGCCATGCTGACCGATTGGCTGACCTTCACCCACGACGTTCCCTGGGTCAACTTCACCAACTTTCTTTGGGTGTTTCTTGCGATCCATCAACTTGGCTTTGCGTGGCGCGAAGGAAAGTTCGGAGAGGGCGAGGGCACTCGCTGGTTCGCGTTGGGATGGTTTGCTGTGGGATTGGCCATCCTGGTGTCGATCACCGTTTACGGCTTCTACCCGGTGTCGATGGTGTCAGCGCCAGGCGGATTCTCCAATTCGCTTCCGCCGACACTGGCGCTGTTTGCGCTGGGAATGGTGCAGGTGGGGCTTGTTCTGGCGCTTGAGCCCGCCGGGCGCAAAATGCTTAACAACCTGCGGATCTGGACCGCGACTGTGCTGATGAACGGCATGATTATGACCGTTTATCTGTGGCACCTTACAGCTTTTGTTCTTGTGTTGGCGGCGTGCTGGCTGGCGTTGGGCGGGGTGGGGCTGGATTCGGTTCCCGGTACCGGCGCGTGGTGGGCGTCGCGTCCGCTTTGGCTCGGCATCTATGTCCTCGTTCTGCTACCCTTTATTGCGATCTTTGCGCGTCATGAGCGCAGCTTTGGTCCCATCAGGGGCGGGCGAACCGTGCCGAAGCTTCGAGCGGCGCTGGGCGTGCTTGCAATCTGCGCTGGCTTAGCGGCAACCGCTGGTGTGACTATCACCAGCCCGAATAGTCTTTCGGGCATCAATTGGTGGGTGATCGCCCTCCCTCTGGTCGGCGCGGCGATGCTGGGCTTTGGTCCGGTGTACCGCCCTAGTCAGGCAACGCGCGAACACGCCCGTGAAAACGCGGCCTAACCCGCTGATCTAGTCGCGGTCCGCGTCGTTCAGACGCTTTTCGTCATCCGCGATATAGTCGCGGGTGAGAGGAAGCGCGTAGCGATTGCGCGCGTATTGGATTTGATAATTGCACATGCCGCCATACTCGAAAACGGTTGCGGCGCCGGCTAGGTAGAACGTCCACATCCGAAAGAAGCGTTCATCGTACATCGCGATGATGGCATCGCGGTGCTTTAAGCAGTTGGCGTACCAAGCCTTGATGGTCTTGCCATAATGGACGCGGAGCATTTCGATGTCCGTGGCCATAAGGCGAAATTTCTCGCTCGCAGCCACTGTTTCGGAGAGAGCGGGAATATAGCCGCCGGGAAAGATGTATTTGCGAGTGAAAGCGTCGGTTGTGCCCGGCGTGCCCATGCGACCGATTGTGTGAAGCAGCATGGTGCCTTCATCGGTGAGCAAGTTGGCGCAGGCTTCGAAGAAAGTCTCGAATTGCGGGCGGCCCACATGCTCAAACATCCCGACTGATACGATGCGATCGAACTTGGCACCGGTTTCAGCGAGATTGCGATAATCCACGAGATTGAAGCGCACGCGGTCAGCGACGCCCGCGTCTGCCGCTCGGGTGCGGGCGAGGGCCACTTGCTCTTCGGACAGCGTTATTCCCGTCACGTCCACGTCGAAGTTCTGCGCAAGATAGATCGCCATCCCGCCCCAACCACAGCCGATATCCAGCACCTTCTGGCCTGGCTTCAGGGCCAGTTTGGCCGCAATATGAGCCAGCTTGGCGGTTTGCGCCTCTCCCAGTGTCATATCGTCTTTGGGCCAATAGGCGCAGCTGTATTGCCAATGCTCCTCGTCCAGCATCAGCGCGTAGAAGTCGTTGCCAATGTCGTAGTGATGGGCGACGTTCTCTTTGGAGCCGATCGCGCTGTTCACCTGCTCAAAAGCGAAATTGGCGCGGTCAAACAGCTTGCGAGTGAGTTTGGGAGGCCGGATTTCGCCGCCATTGTCCCAGCGGCTGTTGGCGCGCAGCAGCGTGACGAGCTGCATGATGTCGCCTTCCTGGATGATCAGCCGCCCGTTCATGAACGCTTCGGCTGCGCCAAGTCGCGGATCCATGATGATGTCGCGCGGTACGCGTGCGTCGGCAAAGCGCACCACGACTTCGGGAAAGCCGTCTGCCGTCTCGCCAAAAACGCTGGTGCTGCCATCTGCGAAGACGACGCCCAGGCGGCCGTGCGTCACGCCTTTCTGGAGGAATTTATCGAGAAGTCTCTTGCTCATACCACCGTGTTCGCTGCCCGCACCTGTTCCGTTACCGTGGTATGGAAAAGGGCGTTACGCAAGACAGGTGAGCGGCAAGGCGGCCTCCAGCTGCCGCGAGCCGCGCGGGTCTACTCTGCCGCTTCTTTCAGCTCAGGATCAAACCGCCAATCGGGGATCTCGCCCGTTTCGCGCAGGCGGGCGCTTTCATGCATCATGTAATCGCGCGTCATCGGAATGGCGGTGCGGTCTTTCACATATTGCAGCTGCCAGTTGACCATCGTGCCGTTGCGGAAGCTTTGTTCCGCGCCGGCGAGGTAGAACAGCCACATACGATAGAACACCTCGTCATACATTTCGGTGATCTCGTCTTGGTGCATGACGGTGCGCGCGTACCATTCTTGCAGCGTGTGGCTGTAGTGATAGCGCATGGCTTCGACATCCATGACTTGCCAGCCGTTCTTTTCGCTTTCGGTGACAAGTTCGCTGAGCGCGGGGATATAACCGCCGGGGAAGATGTATTTGCGCGTCCACGCGTCGGTGTAGCCCGGTGCGCCGCTGCGCCCGCAGCAATGGCTGATCATCACCCCATCTTGCTTAAGCAGGCGGTTGGTGTGTTCGAAGAATTGCGGATAGTGGATCGTGCCAACATGTTCGAGCAAGCCGACGCTGGAGATGCGATCGAATTCGCCTTGAACATCGCGGTAATCGCACAGCTCGAACTTGACCTTATCATCGACGCCCAGCTCTTTGGCGCGCTCGTTAGAGAAGGCGATCTGATCGGGGGCAAGGGCGACGCCCAGAACCTCGCAATCGTACATCTTGTTAAGGTAAAGCGCGAACCCACCCCAACCGCAGCCAATGTCGAGGACGCGCATCGGCTTGCCGCCATTGTCTTCGGGACGCTTCATATAAAGCTTGGAGGCGAGGTGCGCCTTCTTGTCCATTTGCGCCTTTTCTAGGCTGGTCTGGTTCGGGTCATCCTCACGGTAATAGGCCATAGTGTATTGGCGATCTTCGTCGAGGAAGCGTTCGTATAGCTCGCGCGTGAGGTTGTAGGTGTGCTCCGCGTTTGAGCGGGCTGAGGAGCGCAGATTGATGCCATCGACCATGGCTTTGATCTTTTGCACCGCTTTACGCATCGGCCCTTTGGCCTTCAAAGAACTGTCGCCCATTCGCTTGGCGTTCATCGTGACCAGCAGGATCATGTCGCGGATGTCGTGCGGTTCTTCGACGACCAGCCAGCCCCACATAAACGCCTCGCCCGCCCCCATTTGCGGATAGCGCACGATATGATTGGCGGCCTTCTTGTTGGTCAGGCGAATACGGATGGGTCCGACGCGGCCCCCGACGAGCGGATCGTAGTCTCCGCCAGGGCCGTAAGTATGCTCCGATCCATCGTGATCTGTGACGATCAGCTGCCCGTGCTTGATCGCTTTGGTTAGAAATTTATCGAGTAGCCACATGGCGTTGAGATCCCCTATTTCCCCTTTGGTAGGGAGATTGACGCGAACTGTGGTACGAAGTCAATCAGTGAGACGGGGAGGGATCACTATGGCTGAGAATAAAACGCAGCCCACCGCGGTTTCGGTGGAGGATTTCATCGCGAGTGTGGAACCAGAGGCCAAGCGCGAAGACGCTAAGGTTCTGGACGCGCTGTTTCGCAAGGTGACCGGGGAAGAGCCGACTATGTGGGGGCCGACAATCATCGGCTATGGCGGCTATCACTACAAATATGAGAGCGGGCGCGAGGGCGATATGTGCCGTTCCGGCTTCTCCCCGCGCAAGGCGAAGCATTCGCTCTACCTCATGGGCCGCTATTGCGACGAGACAACCGGCAAGAAGGTTGATGCGCTGCTGGAAAAGATGGGCAAGCACAAGACCGGCGCGAGCTGTGTCTACGTGAACAAGCTGGCCGATATTGACCTCGACGTGCTGGAAGAGATTGTCGCCGAGTGCTGGGAAGCGATGAACCGGGTCTATCCAGAGGACGCGCGGCTTTAGAGGGAAGGGGCGTCGTGCCTATATTCCCGCATACCATTGGTAATTGCCGATATCTTCCCAAAAGCCGCCTTTGCCGCCCTTAATGTCGTCAAAGCTGGCGACCGCTTCGATGGCGGTCAGATACTTGGCGTGTTTGTATCCCAGCTGTCGTTCGATCCGCATGCGTAAGGGCGCGCCGTTCTTTTCTGGGATCGGCTCGCCGTTGAGCGAATGCGCGATGATCGTCTGGGGGTGGTAGGCGTCTATCATGTCGACGCTCTCATAATATTGCCGCTCATAGAGTACATCGGCGCACCAGAAGACGATGAAGTTCGCCTGGGGCTTTACCTTGGCGCTGTCGAGCAGGTTTGAGAGCTGCGGGCCGGTCCACTCTCCAATCGCGCTCCATCCTTCGACGCAATCGTGCCGCGTGATCTGTGTGCGTTGCGGCAGGGCTTTGAGTTCATCGATCGAGAGGCGCAGTTCGTTTTCGACAAGGCCTCGCACGCTGATGCGCCAATCGGGGAAGCCTTTGGCGAGTTGGTCCTTGTAGACCGGGGAATCGACGGTCAGCGACCCGTTGCCTTTGAAGCTTGGAGATCGGTCCTGAGCTGAGTATTCCGGCGCAAGCGCTTGCCGTCCGGCGAGCGTGCGGTGCGCGGATAGGTGCCAGTCTTCGGAGAGGTCGAACAGCCCTTCGCCGCTTTCGCTGGTAGCGAAGCCATCGATTTTGGAACAGGCTCCGGTTCCCAGCGCTGCCATGCCAGCGAGGAGTGAACGGCGGGCAATCTTACTCATGGGCACCTCCGGCGATCATCGCCCACATTTGCTTGAGCGGATTGGAGAGCAGCACCATCACGATGTGGACGACGAAGAACGCGAAGAGCGCAAAGGCGGCGATGAAGTGCAGCGAACGCGCGCTTTGCCGCCCGCCAAGCAGATCGACAAACCAAGGCGCGACGGGCTCAAAACCGGGGCTGATCGCCAAGCCAGAGAACACCATGAGCGGCAACAAGATGCCCAGTACGACCCCGTAGGTGAGTCTTTGCAGCGTGTTGTACTTTGCGCCATCCTCGGCGTGGAAACGGCCCTTGAGATGCGCTTTCACCTCTCCCCACAGATGCGCGGGCGACCAGGCGCTCAAAGGCGCCGCGATATCGCGGGTGAAGTGGCGATTCACCAGCATCGCGATCCACAGGCCCAGTAGAGCCAACGCGAACACCCACGCCGCGCCGCTGTGCCAATCACGCGCCTCGGCGAGGTTGTAGCGTTGGGGAAGTGTCGCCCAATTGGGAAAGCGGATCACGGCTAACCACGCATCCGCTGGATCGAAGCCATAGTCACCCCAATAGAGGTATCGGTGCGCGTTTGAGATACCCAAGCCGGACATGAACAGCACCACAAGAGCCGTTGCGTTGATCCAGTGCCACAGGCGCGTGCTGAGAGCGTGGCGCTTCACGCTTCATCCTCCGTCAAAGCGCGGGCGAGGTAGATCACATCTCGCGGCTGATCGAGCAGGTGCTGTCCGCTGTCGATGTAGAGGGACGATCCGCTTTTGAGCGCGCCCGTTGCGAGAAACCGCGCGGCCTCGACGATCTCGTCCGACCCGGTCTTCCGCTTCAGCAGGTTCAGCAGATGCGACACATCGGTCTCATCCTCGCTCTGATCGTGGCTGGCCAGGATGGCGCCGGGTGCGAGACCATAGACTCTGGCGCTCGCATCCTCGGCGTAGTGCTTGGCCAGCATCGCGATGGTTGAGGCGTGGGCGTGTTTTGACATGGTGTAGCTGAAGAAGTCGGGGTTGGGGTTCGCCAGCTTCATGTCGGTGATCTGCACAACGGCGCGCGTCGCGTCGCTTTTGGCGGATCTGAGATAGGCCTGCGCCATGCGGGCGGGGGAGGTTGCGTTGATCTGCATCGCTTGTCTATTCGTTGCAGGGTCGAGTTTGGTTGCATCGTCGTAGTCGAAAACCGACGCTGAATTCACCAGGCATCGCCAATCGTTGAGGCGCGCAGCCAGCTGTTCCACCATCGCTTCGGCTGCGTCTCCATCGCTCAGATCGCACGGGACGATCTCGGCTGAGGGGAGGGTGGCGGCCAACGCCTCGGCCGGGCCAGAGCTGGAGTTGTAGTGGATCACCGTATGCCAGCCGGCTTGCGCAAAGCCGCGCACGATGGCGGCGCCGATGCGGGTCGCGCCGCCAGTGACTAGGATGGAGGGGCCAGAGGTTGCGGGGCTGGTCATTGCGCGAAGTGTCAAAGCACCGCTTCGCTGGTTTGACCAGCCCCTTCAACCGCTTCCTTACGGCTGGCCTTAGCGACAGCGAACGTCGCCGCGGTCCAATTCGCGTCCCAGAACCGCGCCCAGAGCACCGCCGAGCAGCGTCCCGACCGTGCGGTCGCCGCGTGTGTCGATCGTGCGGCCCAGCAGCGCGCCAAGGCCCGCGCCGATCACGAGACCGGTCGTCCCGTTGTCGCGGCGGCAGTAGTAGCGCCCATCGCGCCCGCGCCAGATGCGGTCACGCCGGCTGATCCGGCGCGGCTGGACGTAGCGCCCGCGATCGTCATAGACTCGGTACCGGCGACCATCACGGTAGCGGCGACGCTTACGCCAATCGTCGTCATCCCAGTCGTCGTCATCGTCCCAATCGTCGTCGTCGTTGTAGCGCACCGGTTGAAGCATGACGCTGGGACCGAAGTCGTGGGTTTGAGCGTATCCGGTCTCGACGCCTTTATAGGGTGTCGCCGGGGCGATCTCGGCGGCGTTGGCGGGCACCGTGATGGCGCAGAGCGATCCGGCGGCGGCGGTGAGCAAGAGCTTGGTCTTCATGTCAGTCTCCCTTGGCACGTTGGCGTGTCGGAGATGGTTTTGTTCATATAAGTCCAACCTCAGATGAACATCACGTTGTGATTGGTGCGCCATCGGCGGGCCGTGCGCATCAGTCGACGAGGCGATGATCAGCCGCCTAGCCGTTTGATCGCCTTCGCCTGGATCTGCGGCGACAGGAGCGGAAGCTGCGCCAGTTCTTCCAGCTCCGCCTTGCTCGCCTTGCCCTGTATCAGGGCGGTGAACACTCGCGCCGCGCTCCACGCTTCGTGGCCGACCGCGATCCGCTCCAACGCATCGCCTGCCTCCACATCGCCCGGTTCCAGAACACGGAAATACCAGCCTGATCGGCCCGTCTCGACGATCCGCGCGGTCATCCCTTTGACGCCAAAGCGGTGGTCGACCTTCCAGCATGGCTGGCGCGGTTGGTTGAGCTCAATCACGGCGCTCCCAAGACGGAAGCGGTCGCCGATATGCACATCGTTTTCGGTAATGCCAGCAACGCTCAGGTTCGATCCAAACGCGCCAGGCTGATCCAGCAATGCGAGGGCGGCTTCGTCCTCCAGCTCGCCGCGCCACACGGAGTGGTGGTCGAGCGGGTAGAGATGCACCGCCTTCTCTGGCCCGCCATGCACGCGGCGATCCGCCTGTTCATCAGGGGCGAAGCCGTCTTCGAGGAGCTGCACCACCCCTTCGCGTGGACGTTTGACGATGGCGCTCGTCTCTGCCCCGTTGAACGGGCGCGCGGTGCCGGTGCATATGGCGTCGATGGTGAGCTTCACGCGAGGGTTCCTTCGAGGGTTTGAGGACGAGACATGGACCACGTGTTACACGGTCTTAGAGAAAAAATTCCGAGGGTGATCATGTTGAAAACAAGGCAATAAATGGAGGTCGCGGAAGGCATACCCTCTTTTCAGCATTTCCAACGCGAGTAGGAAAGTCCCGCGCGTTAATCGCTGCGGCGCGCCGTGATGTGTATCCAGTCACGCTGCGTGCCGTCGGAAGCCATACCGGGGCGCACCGGATAATCGATCAGAGCAAAACCGGCCTCCTTATAAAGCTGCAAAATCCAGTCGCGCGCAGGGAAGTTGTGCAACCGCCCCAGCAAATCGCGACCCTCGCCATTGCCGAGCTTGTAACTAGCGTAATGCCATCCCGCCGGTTTCAGCGCGCGGTGGATGCGTGACAACACGCCCGGCAACTCCGCGCGCGGGCAATGAAGCAGTGTCGCGTGCGCCCAGATCGCGTCATACCGTTCACGCTCAGCCAGCTCCTCAAAGCGCATCACTCGCGCGCCAACAGCAAAGCGTTCGTTCGCCTTCTTGGCCATGGCCTCAACACCATCGGTCGGGTCAATCGCAAAGCCGCGGTCGCGCATTCGGTTGGAATCCTGCCCGCCGCCACAGCCCAGTTCCAGCACGCGGCCCCCCGGCTCCAGACGGTCCAAGAACCCGTCAAGATCGCGCGAATGGGCCTGCGCCCCAGAATAAGTAAAATGCGGCGCACGCTTGGTATAGAATTCGTAGGTGGCCGGATCGATCATAGTTCAACAAATTCAGTCACGGATTGGGTGGATCAAAATCACGCTTCAATAGCTCTCGCAAATATGCATGGGTTAAGAGTACAAATACGTCTTATGAAAACGGGGGAGGTCCAATGCTACCGCTAAAAATCATGACCTGGAATGTCGAACACTTCAACGGAAGGGGAGGGAAGTCTCCGGACAAAGAACCGCTTCGCAAGGGGAGACTGAACCGGATTGTCGATTTCATCAAGGACGAGGAGCCCGATATCTTCGCGTTGTCCGAGGTTACGACCAGCCTCGTTTACACCAAGATGGTTGCGGCGTTTCCCAACCACACGTTTCACATCACCACGGGGCAACAAAGCCAAGAGATTTTGATTGGGGTGCGTCCGGGGTTAGGTTCCTTCTTCACGCAGAAGGACGAGTTCAAGCGAAACAACATCTATCTGCGCCCTGGGGCGCTCTTGACGGTGAAGGATGGAGACCTGATCGTACCCATCCTCTTTGTGCATCTCAAAAGCATGCCGAGCGCCGAAGGGTTTGGCTTGCGCGATGCGATGTATGACAAGATCTACTCGCTCAAAAAGGCGTTGGATAAGGCAGCCAAGGCTATGCCCAACCATCAAGGCGCGGCCGCCAACTTCATCGTGTTGGGCGACTATAACTCGATGGGCCTCGACTATTATCGGCGCGGCAATGACATTTCAGGCAATCGCGAGATTGAGGTGCTGACGCGCAAAATGAACGCGCGCGGCATGCGCAAGCCCTTACCCAGCCACCCATTCACCTATAACAATGGTTCGCAATCGGACCTTCCGCTGTCCGAACTCGACCATCTCTTCGCCGCTGAACATCTTGAGTTCGAGACCTCCGCCGAAGGGCACGAAGTGCGTGTCGCGGGATGGAACCTGAAGAACACGGCTGCCAAGCAGGACAAGTGGATCGAGAAGTTCTCCGACCACGCTCCGCTTATCGCGACACTTACAGGTGTCGGAAGCTAAAAGGTTCGCGCGCCTAGTCCTTTAGATGCGCGGCAAAGAATTCAAGCGTGGCTGGCCAGATCACCTTTTGCGCCTCGCCATTGGCGGGGTTGCGCGTTTCGCGGCTGCCATCCCCGGACAGGAAATGGCCTGCGTCAGTGAACACAAGGCTGACCGTGGGTAGGCCCGCCTCGACGCGGCGTTCGGCAATGGATTGTGCCATTTCGCCCGAATTCCACACCAGATCGGCGTCACCGCCTGCGACCAGTACGGGTTCGTCGATATTCTCGACCTTGATGCGCGCCGCGACCGCGCGGTCCGGGTTGGCGTTGCGTCCCTTGTCGTGCGGCAAACGGATACGCGGGCGGCCATTGGGGCCGGTGGGGTTGGTAAACTCTTCGCCCATGCCTTCATAGGGAACCCAGGGCAGCGATTCGCCCTTCCAACTGAACGATCCGGTCTTGCGCGCCGAACCCCATCCTTCCCAGACGACATCGCTGGGGACGATGGCGGCGATCGCGGCAAAGCCATCGATCAGCGATCCGGCGAGAAGCGCCATTTCCGCGCCCTTTGACACGCCGTAGATCGCGATATCGTCCGCGCGGATATCGCCGCGCGCGGTCAGATAATCGCGCGCGGTCGCCAGCTGATCGACGGCGATGTCCTGAAACGCGTTGGGGATGCCGGGTATGTGGCCCTTCGATCCTTCGCGCGGACCGTAATAGGGCAGGCCGAGCACGGCGTAGCCTTGAGGCACGAAGCGTTTGGTAAAGGCGCGCGCGGTGCTGTCGCTGCCTTCGCTGCCGCCCAGTACGATGATAACCGGATACGGGCCGTCGCCGTCGGGCAAGGTCAGAAACGCGCCGGGCAGCGCGTCACCAACGGTTTCGCTTGTCAGCACTGGCTCTGTCGGAGCGGCGTCTTGCGCGTAAAGATGAGCGGGAAGGGCGGTGGCCAATGCCAAGCCCAAAGCGGACAAAAGCGCGGAATGCTTCATGACATACTCTCCGTCGTGATCCCACTCACTTCGAATATACGCCTCGTTCTTATGATCAGATGCGCGGCCGACACCAACCGGGCAGTCGGCTTCTTCTATTTGGCGTTGTGGACGTTGTATTCGCGCACCTGAGCCTGGCTAAGGCAATAGCGTGTGCTGGGGTCGTCATCGCTTTTGACCGCTTGCTGCTGATACATGATGTCGGTCAGGAGCTTGCGGCTCACACCCATGCGGATCAGGAAATCGTTATCCTCGCTGGCGAGGAGGGCCGAGGACTGTTCAATACTGGCTATTAACTCGGTCGTTGCTTCGGAACCATCGACCACAGCGTCGTCGATCTTCCATCGGTCGTTGGTGTGCGTGAACATGTGGACCATGAATATGCCGCCGTCATCCACATAGCGCGCGGCGCCGCCCATGAAGATGAAGTTGCACGCTGAAAAACACACCCAGCCTTCGGGTATCCGTGTGTTCACGCCGCGATAAGAGCGAATGATCCGCCCCGCCTCGTTCCCGGCGCGCGCGTTGCCACCTTGAGAGCGGAACCAGACTTCGACGATGTCTTCGTCGGCGTCGAGCTCCTCTTTCAGGCGTTCCGGAAAGAATTCATCGATCCGCCCTTCGGCGAGCAACACCTTCTTACCGTTTACGGTGCGCGGAGTGAGCTCCATGATCTCGCTCGGGCCCCAATTGGGCTTGGCCGGGCAAGTGGGGTTGTTGGGATCGGTTGTGGCCGCACCAGTCAGCGCAAGCAGGCTAACCGCGCCGACGGCGCATTTGAGAAAGCGGTTAGTCTTCATGCGACGATCGAATAGCGCCCTTTGCCCGCAACGCGGCACATGCGTTTTTCGGCACGCGTTTCTTCGCCTTCGACGATAATAACATCGGTGACCGTGATGCAGTCGTCATAGTCGCCGGCCTCGGTGCGCGCTGTAACGGTCGAGGTGCCTTGAACATCATCGCGCGTCCCAGACGTCCAACTCGCGCTTTGGCCGACAGGCGGACCTTCAAGACCGTCTTCCCCAGCGCCGCGTGTCGCCTCAAGGGTCGCATCCGCTGCCTGTTTCTGTTCCTCAGGGTCCAACTGGCAAGCGATCTCGGTCGAAATCGTGTTCGCAAATTCGGATTCGGGCACGAATTGCGTGACCCCGGCGCGGCGTGCCGTGCGGCCGCCAATCCCGCCCAGCAGCCCGCCCAAAGCGCCTCTCGCGACGTCGCCTTTCTTGCCTTCGCCGCAGGCTTTGCTGGCGGCAGTTTCCGCCCCGCGCCGCGCGTCTCGGAACAGCTTGCCGAATTGCGCATGCGCTGCGGTTCCGCTCGCCGCCATGGCTAACGCGCTGGCAAACAGCAGGATGGGTTTTATGGATTTAAGCAAAGAACACGCCCCCTTTGGTTCGGGCGCAGGATACGGGGCGCGGGTGACAGCGTCAATTGAGAGCGGCGCGGTCTGTCATGGAAACGGGCCATTTCGGCTTGCCACCGAATTGGCGGGCGCTGGGCCGCTAAGTGTCAGGGTTGCAAAGGAAAAGACTATGCGAACGTTGATTGATGGCGACTTTACCCGTGCGCTGACGAAGAGCCGGCGCTGTTTTCAAGAGCCGCGTTCCATCAAGTTTGGACCCTACTTCTTGCTGTAAGCGCTCCCAATTCTGGGATCAGAGAAGAGGTTGGATCGAGGGGTCTTCTCATTCTCGAACGCGTGTGAATGACAAAGGACCGCATAGAGATGTTGCGCGCGGTCTACGGCGACAAGACCGTAGTCGCGATCAATCGCGTCAAGCGAGATCCGAAGCTTGGCAGCCGCGCTTTCAAGATTCACCGCTTTGCCGGTTAACCGCACAGTCGCCAGCACGTATGGGGTTTTGGTCTCATCCACGTTACACACTAAGGTCGGCGGCGGCTGCGTCCAAGTCAAGAATTCCGAAGCCCGTTTCTCCGTTCCAACTTTGTCCAGCGCGCGCTTCCGGTGTGTTTTGTCGCAAAGCGTCGAACAGCGTGGCTGGATTGAGCGTGTTTTGAGGCAATGCTGTGCGCAAGGCGGCAACGCAGCCCGATGCAACGGGGCACGAAGCCGATGTGCCACTGTCAACGGAACTCACGCCCGACCCGTTAAAGTGCGTGGCCGCGGCGATGTCAGGTTTGTTGGGGGCGCCCATTCCGGCGACGGGCGGACCTTCCGATGAGTAGCCAATCCGGCCCCCATTCACGTCAACACCCGCCAGCGTCAGCACATCGGGATGCGCGTTGGCTCCGGTTATCGTATCCGTGGTTTTCCCGCCGCAGCGACCATCGGGGCATTGCGAACCGCAATTGCCGGCTGCGAATAAAATGTCGACATTATGCCGGGCAAGCGCGGTCACGCGAACGTTGAACGGGTGATTGGGATTATCGAGGTATCGGCCCGGATGACCGCTTGGAAAATCCCAACTGGGATGGAAGAGCCCCCAACTGTTGTTCACCACCAGCGAATCATAGTTCTGCCGGGTGCCCGAGAACGTCACCGCCCAGAACGCTTCGAGGTCGGAAAACGCTTTGAGCGCGTCAGAAAGGGCTCCCGACATCGTCGACCCACCTTGATCGCCGCCAAGATTAGAGATGATCGGATAGTCGAGGATCTTGGCCTTGGGCGCAGCGATGAGCGCGTCAAAGGCGCACATGGTCCCATGGCCCGGCTGGTGCCCGCCTGGCGGAATAATCCTGCCCTGACGTGCAATCATTTCTATCGGGTTCCATACAACCGAGCGATCGACGACGTTTGAAAGGCCTTGATCGTTGAGATGGCGCGCCGAAACGCCGGTGTCCATGATCGCGATAGCCACACGGTCTCCATCAAGGCCGCGTTGATGCACCGGTGCGACATTGTGCAGCTGCATAACACCTTGGGCGTTGCCAATAGCCGGGTCTCCCCCACATGTCGCGACGGGTGAAATGTCCGGGTCTGCGAAAACGGGCTTTCCGGCAACAAATCCTTCTTGGAACACACTTTCCGTGACCGTCGCCCGCACCGCGAATTCGCCGGATTGCTGAGGATCAGCGGAAGCGGTGCCTTGAGCCCGAGAACTTGCGTCGCCGATCGGAACCGCGGCGAAGGTGTCGTCGATAAGCACATCGCGCGGCAGGTCTGCCGCCTGACGGCTTTCTCGAGCTATTCTTCGGGTTGCGTTGAAATCGGGAGCTTGGGCGAATTCTTGTGCGTTGAGGCCGCTGTCTTCGCCCGCCTCATCGGTCATGTTCACACTTGAAGACGCGGTTGCACTGCGAACCAGAGCTTCTTCATGATCTAAGACTATAAGAACACGTCGCATTGTATTCCCTCTCCTCTATTCGAAAAGAAAATACTAAGTATTCATGTCAAAAAAATGGCCAGCTGCAGGACGTGCTGATTGTAAGTTAGCTCGACTGTTCCAACTCTTGGGCCTCCGCAGCTTCGCGATCGCGTTGTGCCCGGCTTTTCTTCTGTGCTGCCGTTTTCAATTGCCCACAAGCCGCATCAATATCGCGCCCACGCGGCGTGCGCACCGGCGCGCTGATGCCGCCTTCGAATACGATATCGCTGAACGACTTGATGCGTTCGGGCGTGGAGCATTCGTAATCGGCGCCCGGCCATGGGTTGAACGGGATCAGGTTCACCTTGGCAGGCAGGTCAAATTGCTTGAGCAGCCGGACAAGCTCATGCGCGTCTTCGTCGCTGTCGTTCTTGTCTTTCAGCATCACATATTCAAACGTGATGCGCCGCGCGTTGGAGGCGCCGGGATAATCGGCGCAGGCCTGAAGCAGCTCTTCGATGCCGTATTTCTTGTTGAGTGGGACGATCTCATCGCGGACCGGCTTGGTCACCGCGTGCAGGGATACCGCGAGGTTGACGCCGATCTCTTCGCCGCAGCGCTCCATCGCCGGAACAACGCCGCTGGTGGACAGCGTAATGCGCCGCTTGGACAAGCCAAGCCCATCACCGTCCATCACCAGATGCAGCGCGTCGCGCACATGGTCAAAATTATAGAGTGGCTCTCCCATGCCCATCATCACGATGTTGGTGAGCAGCCGTCCATCCGAGGTGTAGTGGCCGCTTTCTTCGGCGTCTTCATCCTCTGGATCGGCGCCAAATCCGGACATCGTGCCCTTGGGCCATTCGCCCAAAGCGTCCCGCGCGAGCATGACCTGACCAACGATTTCGCCCGGCGTCAGATTGCGGACGAGGCGCATAGTTCCCGTTGCGCAAAAGGTGCAGTTGAGCGTGCAACCGACCTGGCTGGACACGCACAAAGTCCCGCGTGTCTCGTCGGGGATGAAGACCATCTCAAAATCGTGGCCGTCATCGGTCTGGAGCAGCCATTTGCGGGTGCCGTCGCTGGAATGCTGGGCTTCGACCACGTTCGGACGGCCGATGACAAATCGCTCCGCCAGCCAAGGACGCATCGCCTTTGAGATATCGGTCATCTCGGCAAAGTCGGTGACGCCGCGATGGTAGAGCCAGTGGAACACCTGTTTCGCGCGCAGCTTTGCCTGTCGTTCGTCAAGCCCCGCTTCGGCAAACAACTCGCGAATGCGCGGGCGGGGCAGGCCGATAAGGTCAAGACGCCCATCCTCGCGCGGCGTGATATCACGCGCGACGGGCACCGGGTCCACTTGGCCCGGGATGGTCATTAAGGTCGTGTCTGCCATGGTTGGGGCGCCGTATAAGCGCGCGGGCGCGATTTGCCTAGGGACAGGATGCCTTCATCGCATGGGCGAGGCGCCAAAATGACGAACATATCGGACGCAAACACGTGCAGGTAGCAGTCATTCTGCTTCCAAACGGGTTTGTGTTCGAGATGGAAGTCATCTTGGCGTCCCTACGGGATTTGGCAGATTTGGCCCTGTTCTACGTCGGAAAAGCTTGAAAGTGCGATGCACTTCCTGCGCTTTCCCTCCTTGCACAAGGCCAAATCTATCCAAACCTCGCTCCATGCGATGAAGGCATCCTGTCCCTAGGCGCAGCTTTGTTCGAGCGCGTTTGAGCGTTTGGTTATGTTCCTGAGCAGAAAGCTTTGCAGGCTGCTCGCTGGCAGCGCGAGCCAGGTGGTAAAGCTATCGAAACCGCGCAGTTCGTTGCACGCTTCGGATGTTCGCCCGCTTTGATACTTCACCTCAAGCATCGTTATGAAAGCGTGCGCTTGCCAGAGATACGCGCTGTTTCGCTCCAGGACCGTTGGGTTGGACTTGGCCCGCAGCAGCGTTCGGATCCGCTCCATACCGGTCTTGCACATTTCGATACGCGCGCTTGCCTCAGCTTGCGTGTTCTTGGCGCATTCCATTTGCGCGCTTCCACCAGCCTGGTGAAAAGTGCTCGACTTCATGTCTTTTACCATGGCCTTTTGCCTGTCGCCACAAAAGCGCAACTCGTTGCGAATCCTTCGCATGGTCACTTCGATGAACGCGTGGCCCATGGCCGAATAAGGCGCGGGCGTGCGATAATTCTCTATCCTTTGGAACGCCGGTTCGAGCAATGTGCAGCCGAACTCCTCTTCTTTTTGGTGGTAGGCAGCGCTGACTGTCCCACGAGCATCGTAGCGTGTGTATTGGTAACCTGCGGTCACGAGCGCATCCATGGCCACGAAAGGGGCATACAGCTCAGCGATCTTGGCCCCAAACTGCGCAGCGATGCTTTTCTCCCAACGTTTGGCCCGATCTTCGCACAAAATTTTTGCCGTGCCGAGAACGAGGCCCCTCTCACGCTCAAGAGCGATTTCGCCCTCGCACGCTTTTCGTGTCTGCAACGCTTCGTCCCAAGCGCTGTCGGGCAGGCCTTGCGCGTTGGCCGCGCTTGAGATCACAAATAGGACGAGCGCGAAGAAGTGTTTGAGACATTTCATGCTGCGCTCCTACACTGGCGAGCAAGTGTAAGCGATAGATTAGCCCGCCGTTTCATTCAGCAGCCACCCGCTGATCGCGATGCGCCCTCTTGGCGCGTAGTTTGCGACCTGAGCGACGAAGTGATCGCGCGGGACGGTGAACAAAGTCAGCGTGTTAAACCGTGGGGTTAAGACCTGCGTTTCACCGTGATTGTCTTTGATATGCGTCTGGCCGCCCCAATGGGGGTGCCAGTTGGTTTCGAGCGAGAGCACAAAAGCCGCCAGTCGCATGACAATCTTGCCATCGGTGTGCGGGGTCAGAAAATGGCCGGGGCGAAAGCGTGTCGCGTTCATTTCGAGGCCCGTTACCGGCGCACCTTGGGCGATGATTGACCATTTTTCGAGCGCCTCGGGCGCGTTCCATTCCTCATGCAGGCGATCAAACGCCTTGCATCGCGGCTGGGTTGCGGTGCCGGGTTTCTCCCAAGGGAGATGATCGTAGAGATACCCGAATTTCTCAGCCGCTTGCGCTTCGACAAAAGGCTTGAGCCGGACCTCGTCCTCTTGCGAAATCCCGGCCAACCGGTTCTTCTTGATCTTGGCGACGGACCCCCATGCGTGTGCGCTGAGATCGTCGAACAGCGAGCCTGCAAAAGCATCGCTCAAAGGCTTATCGGCGCGGCACACTCCGTCACGATGCAGCTCCTCGCAAAGGCGTTCGCAATCCGCGTTTGAAAAGCCGAGCTTTGCATTGATTAACATCATGGTAATCTATCAAAGCATTGGAGACACCCAATTGTCTATGGCCATGACACCCATTCTGGACTTGAATAATGCTATGACCCGACTTGGCACAAACAGCCTGCGCGCGGACGGCTCGTCACATCCTGCCC
Source organism: Pseudomonadota bacterium (assembly GCA_039033755.1). Taxonomy (GTDB): domain Bacteria; phylum Pseudomonadota; class Alphaproteobacteria; order Sphingomonadales; family Sphingomonadaceae; genus Erythrobacter. Next base: position 32,075 of record JBCCBZ010000027.1, read on the forward strand.
GAATATGACGCGATGGCCATCGGGCGTGCGCAAGGCTTCGAACCTCATCGCATCGACCACAGGAAGAACGAAGTTGAGGCCGGTGATAGGAGCTGGCTTGGTCAAGCAGAGGCGCACCCCACAAGCGCGGCGTCCATGGCCGTCGCAGCCCCTTCGAGCGCGTAGCGATCGGTGAAGCGGCGCCCGTTGCTCGCGGTGGCGGACACGCTCATCCGGCTGGCCGATCGCATCGCAGCGATGATCGCGGCGTCCATGGCCTTGTCCGCAGCCCAAGCGTCTTGCCCTTTCGCGATAAGGTCAAATCGGCGCGTTCCGATGACAAGGCGCGCCTTGGAGTTGTCATTGAGTGGTCGGCTGAGGCGAAGGTGGACTTGCCCGCGCACGCTCTTGTTCGGCCATGTGCCAACGCTGGCATAGCCTTTCGCCGATCCGCGCCCGGTGTTCTGCGCTATGGCGTAACAACGCGGTGTGTCAGCGTCGCGAAACGCGGCCCAGTCGGAATAGACCCCAAGGCTGTCTTTGGCCGCTAAAGGCGCCGCCGCCATCATGAGGAGCAGAACAAGAGCTCTAAGCATACGTGATCTCCAGGATCTCCCATTCGCGTTCGCCCGCTGGCAGGCGCACGGTGCGCAGGTCGCCGACATGCGCGCCTTTAAGTGCGCGGGCTAGGGGAGAGTTCCAACCGATCCGGCCATCGCTGGCGTCCTGTTCGTCGTCGCCCACCAGCGTGACCGTTTGACGTGCGTCGTCTTCGTCGGCGAGTTCGACCGTCGCGCCAAAGAAGACGCGGCTCTTGTCCGGCTGGTTCGCGGGGTCGACCACGCGGCAGATCTTCATGCGTTTGGAGAGATAGCCCAGCTCGCGGTCAATTTCGCGCATGCGTTTGCGGCCGTAGAGGTAATCGCCGTTCTCACTGCGATCACCGTTGCCCGCCGCCCAGCTGACGATCTCAACGATCTCGGGCCGTTCGGTCCCGAGCAGGTGGTCGTAGCGCGCCTTGAGCGCCGCCATGCCTGAGGGCGTGATGGGAGGGCCGGGTTTGCTCGCCATGAGCTTAGATTAAATCTCAGGGCAGGAAGGCGTCAATCGGGCGAGGGAGGCCCGCCTTGTCCGGGTGCATATGCGAATAGGTCACCGCGTTGCCCAAAACGCGCATGATGTAATAGCGCGTTTCGAAGTTCGCCGGGATGCGTTCAACCCAGGTGACCCAGTCGATCTCACCCTTGCGCGGATCGCCGTTCAGCCGCAGCCACTGGTTCACGCGGCCCGGTCCGGCGTTATACGCGCCCACGGCCAAGGGGTACGCCCCACCATAATAGCGAAGCATCCGCTGGAAATACGCATCGCCCAGCTGGATGTTGTAAGGCGGGTCCTGGATCAGGTTCGCGCGCATGTATTGTATGCCAAGCTTGCCGGATTGCTCGCGCGCGGTGCCGGGCATCAACTGCATGATCCCGCGAGCGCCCGCGTGGCTGATGCGGGTGCGGTCAAATTCGCTTTCCTGGCGGCTGATGCCGTGAACCATCGACCAATCGCGCACCGTCGGCGTGGGAAAGACCGGATAGCCGATCCGCTCAATATTCTTGTAGCCCAGCTCGCCCGCTTTCATGCCGAGAACCACGGCCATTTCCGGCATATTGAGGCGCATCGCGATATCGTGCGCCATCAGCATTTCGGTTTCGTTCCGCGTGCTGTCGCCCAACGCCTGGAAGAAACGCCGTTCGGTCTGCCATTTGCGGCGGTTCTGCCCAATAGACAACAGCGCCTGCGTCAACGGACGCGCTTCGAATTCGGCGCGCTGTTCTGGCGTCGCTTGAACGGCGGGCAGTTTGGCGAAGGTCGGCATCGGCTGACCCAGTTCGTCGAGCGAGAGATGCGCGTAATAATAGTCCGGCCACTGCGCGGCGGCGGTGAAGTACGCGTTCGAATCCTCGGTTTGCCCCGCGCGCTTGGCAGCGCGGCCCGCCCAGTAAAAACCCTTGGACTTGGTCAATGGCGTCCGCGCGGCTTTACCGTAACGCTCAAAGATTGGCGCGGCCTGGTTGCCGTTTCCAAGCGCCCACAAAGCCTTCGTACCGCCCAGCCACATCAGATCGGTGTACCGATCGCGCAGGAAGAAAGAGCCTTTCGAGATATCCTGCCCCGGTTCGAACAGATCATCGACCTTGCTCGCGATGCGCATCGCGTTTGTGGCGCTCGATTTCTTGGCCACGCGCAGCATCAGGCCGATCATCGCTTCGCCATCAAAGGCGGGCGCTGTCACCTCGATACGATTGGCGAGGACTGATGCAGCTTGGCCATACTGACGCTTGGCGTAATGATAGCTGGCGAGGTTGTAGAGGAAACCGGCGTCGAGATAGGCGCCTTCGGGCACGTCCAGGCTGACATCGGAGGGCAGGCTGCCATTGACCAGCGCAAGCCGCGCCAGAGCCAGCGGACGGTCGGCGGGCGAAAGTTTGGCCATATGGCGCGTCGCGGCGGCGGTGTTCCTCTGCCACAGGATCGCATCCATACGCGCGGCGTGATCGGCGGGAGTGAACTGGCGCGCATACAGACTGTCGAGCGTCAATTCGATCGCTTCGGACATTTCGCCGCCGCGCCACGCTTCGCGCGCGACGGTCAGAGCTTCGACCCGGCCTTCGGCGGCCAACGCCACGGCATACCGCGCGCGGCCCGCGTTGGTCAGCGGGGGTAGGGCGTCAAAATAGCGCAAGAGATCAGCGCGCGCGGGGGCTTCAACCTTTAAAGCGTTTTCCGCGCGGATGCGGATGATCTCCATGCGCGGGAAGGTCGGGTATGCCAGAGCAAAGCCCGAATAATCGAAGAAACCCAGCTTGTTATTCTTCTGCAACAGCTCCCATTTCGAAATCGCCGCCTGCATCGCGCTGGGCTGTTGGGCGACCATATTCGAACCGTCCCCCGATTGCGCTTGCGCCGTGGCGGGGATGGTGAAAGCGAGCGCGCCTATGGCGGCGCCAAAAAGAACTTTAGTACGCAGTTTAATAGCCATGCTGGACATTGTGCCGAAAGGCTCCTTATCAGGCGCTGAACGCAGCCCACCCCTGTTAGCTGGCGAACAATGTCGCCGCACTCAACCAAAATACAGGAAAGATACGAGGATAACGCAATGTTCAGCGGCTCCATACCCGCTCTGGTGACTCCTTTTCGCGACGGATCGTTTGATGAACCCGCTTTTCGCAAACTGGTCGACTGGCAGATCGAAAACGGCAGCGCTGCTTTGGTGCCCTGCGGGACAACGGGCGAAGCTTCGACGTTGTCCAACGCCGAACATCACCGCGTGATCGAAGTGTGTATTGAACAGGCCGCCGGGCGTGTGCCGGTGATTGCGGGGTGCGGGTCAAACGACACGATGAACGCCGCGCTGCACATGAACTTTGCCAAGAAAGCGGGCGCGGCGGCGGCGTTGTGCGTGGCGCCCTATTACAACCGGCCAAGTCAGGCGGGGTTGGTGGCGCATTTCAGCTATCTGGCGGAGAACTGCGATCTTCCCATTGTGCTCTATAACGTGCCCAGCCGCACCGTGACCGACATCGAAGATCAGACCGTGGTCGCGTTGGTTAAGAAGTATCCCGAAACGATCATCGCGATCAAAGATGCGAGCGGGGACCTCTCCCGCGTGGCCGACCACCGCATGGGTATCGGGCGTGAGTTCTGCCAGCTTTCCGGCAACGATGAATTGTGGCTGCCACATTCGGCGGCGGGCGGGCGAGGGGCCATTTCGGTCACCGCAAACGTCGCGCCGGCCTTGTGCGCCGAATTCGCCGAAGCGATTGAAGCGAACGAGCTTAAGAAAGCGCGCGAATTGAACGATCGGCTGTTCCCGCTGCATTACGCGATGTTCTCAGACGCGTCACCCGCGCCAGCCAAATACGCGCTGAGCCGGGTACTCGATTACATCGAGCCCGCCGTGCGTTTGCCAATCGTCGAGGCCAGCGAAACATCGCGCCGCGCGGTGGACGAAGCGCTGGAGTTCGCAGGGTTGACTTGAGGCGTTGAGCGCCTCACCCCAGAAATCCTTTGATTTCTCTTAGGGTGGGGGGACGATGAAGAAGATACTGCTAGCCATTGTGGCACTGGCTTTGGCCTCGTGCGATGCCGCGCCTGAAAGCGATCCAGAAGAGCTTGAAGCGCTGGCGCTTGAGTATATCGCGGTACAACTGGCAATCGGTGAGAAAGATTCAGGCTATATCGATGCCTATTATGGGCCGGAAGACCTCGCGCAGGCGGCGAAGGACAACGATTCCGACACCACGTTAGAGCAGCTGCAATCGAGAGTGGCGTCTTTGGATACAAAGCTCGCTGATTTCAACGTAGCGGACGGCTCGCTGGAAGCTGAACGCGTGGATGCGCTGCGCCCCATGCTTCACGCCGCCCGAACCCGTTTGCGGGTGCTAGCGGGTGAAGAGCTTTCGTTCCAGGATGAGGCGGAAGGTCTTTTCGGTGTGCGCCCCGAACTGGTTGACCTTTCCAGCCTTGATCCGATTCTCGCGCGCATCGAGGAAATCGTGCCGGGTGATGCCGATGATGGCCCCCTGAGCGAACGCGTGTCGGCGTTTCGGAACCGTTTCGTTGTGCCCGAAGATAAAGTGCGTGCGGTCATAGACGCAGCCGTCACCGAATGCCGTCACCGCACACTAGAGCATGTCGAATTGCCGGCCGAAGAAGGTTTTGAGCTGGAGTTGGTTACGGATAAACCCTGGACCGGATACAACTATTACCAAGGCGCCTATCGGTCGAAGATCGAAATCAATGTCGAGTTTCCAATAAAGATTGACCGTGCAGTCGATATCGGATGCCATGAAGGGTATCCCGGTCACCACGTCTATTCGACATTGGTCGAGCGCGATTTGACAATCGAGCGTGGCTGGATCGAAAATTCGCTTATGCCGCTGTACAGCCCTCGCGCGATCATTGCCGAAGGATCAGCGCAATACGCGAAGACAATCGCCTTTCCGGGAGAGACCCGCAAAGCGTTTGACCGGGATGTGTTGGCGCCACTGGCCGGAATTGATGCAAGCGCTATCGATGACTATTACGAGCTGGCCCGCTTGTTGTCTGAGCTTGAGATTGGCAGCTACGCAATTCCGGCAGCGTATCTTGATGGCACAGCGACCAAGGAGGAGACAATCGCAGCCAACATGCGGTACACTCTGGTAGACCGTGAGCGCGCCGAACAGGAAGTCAGTTTCTTCGACACGTATCGCACTTACACGATCAACTACGCTGTGGGTGAGAAGCTCGTAGCCGATTATGTTGAGGCGGCGGGAGACGATCGGAACGTCCGTTGGAAACGGTTTATTGGTATCCTGAACACCCCGACCTATCCCGACGATTTGAGTGAGGGCGCGTGAGCGGTCGCGCCTCTCTGACGGCGCCAGTTTAAAGCGAAGCTTTGGCAAGCCTACTGGATTGTTGGTGTCAGTCGCCTCTGTCTATTCGGCCTTGCTTTCAGGGTGGCGGACGGCCGATTGTCTCCACACTTCATAGGATGCGCAGAAACTCGATGCCCAGACCGAGCCCGATCAACACACCACTTCGGAACTGCGCAGTTCATCGTCGGCGGACATAAAGATGTAGGTGTAGCGCCAGCCACGCTCGGCGAAGGCTTTCATCGCTGGGCGTTCGAAGTTGCAGATGTTGCCGCGCGCCTTGGTGACGAAGCTGAGCACGAAATCGTCGAACGCCTCTCCGGTGGCATAGACAGCTACGGTGCCGCGGATTTTCTTCGCTTCGCAATCGGCCACGGCGCTTTGCGCGGTGACCGGCGGAACCGGCTCGCGGGTCTTGCTCGCGCGTACTTTTAGATCGGCGCACATTTGCGCGTCGTTCATTCCGTCGAAGATGTGCGCTTTGGCCGCTGCCGGCCCAGCGGCTTGCGCCGACGTCAGCAACGCAGCAGCGGTTAGCATCGCTCCAAACATGGTGTGACCCTCTCACAAAAACTGTCTTTTGCTGATTGTAGGCCGCAAGGCCGCGAAGCGCTAGCGCGCTTAATCAGCCGGCTATCAATCAGCCGGATTGTACTTCTCAACCCAGCGCACCGCGTTCGACAGCATTTGTTTGCGCGTGGTCGACAAGGACAACCAGTGATCTTCGCCTTTCAGCGTAACCAGCTCGTAAGGCTTTTTCGCATCCTTCAGCTTGTCCGCCATCCTCGTCGAATGGCTGTAAGGCACCACCACGTCATCAACGCCGTGGATCAGCATGATTGGCGCGTCCGCCTCGTCCGCGCGGCGCAGGGGGGATACTTCGTCCCAAAGGTCGGGATCGCCCAAACGCTCCAACAGCGAGACTTTGGTTGTTCGATCTTTCCCGCTGGCTTGGTAATCCTCGCGGTACATATCGGAAAGATCGCTGACCGGTGCAACGGCGACCGAACACTTGTACAAGCCCTGTTGAATGGTCACGCCCGCCAGCGCAGCGTACCCGCCATAGGACGCGCCGACAATACACGCGCGATTGGCATCCACGACGCCCACCTCTGCGAGCGCCTTGAGCCCATCGGACTTGTCGAGCTGCATTCGGCGACCCCATTCGCCATATCCGGCGCGCGTAAAGGCGACGTCGCGGTTCGTGCTGCCGCGGAAATTGGGCTGAAAAACAGCGTAGCCTCGCGAGGCAAAGGCCTGCGCCCACCAGTCGAACTTCGGTGCATCCGCGCTGTGCGGGCCACCATGAGGGAGGAGAACCACGGGCAGGTTCTTGGCTTCGCGACCGGGAGGAAGGGTCAGGATGCCATCCAACTCCATTCCATCGCTGGCCGTGTAGGCAAAGGTTGAGATGGCGCCCACCTGGTTGGCAGCGATCGCGTCGCGTTCATAGGCGATGGCGTTTGCCCGGTTGGTGCCCAGATCGACTGCAAAGTAGGTGCCTGAATCGCCGTTCCCGCTGGTACGGATGATCACGTCGCTCAGGTCGCTGGTCCAGCCTGCGAAGGAAGACTCACTCGATTTGAACGCTTTGCGCACCCGTTCCGCCTTCTTGTGAAGGTCCTTGTCAGCGAAGACATGGCGTTCCTGATCCCCTTCGCCTTCGGTGTAGCCCATCAAATGGCCCGTTGCGGGATCAAAGAACAAGCCTTCAAAATCGACACCTTCAAGGAAGGGCTTGGGCGTGCCGCCCGCCTGGCCGATTTCGATCCACCTGACCCCTGTATCGGTGCGCTCTCGGACAATGGCGGTTTCGCCGCCATAGCCCAGACCGATAAGGCCAACGGACGCGCGCGGTTGGACGCCGTCGAGAATTTTCTTGCCTTGCGCGTTACGCACCCACCACGCGCCGGTCGTGTAATCGACCTGCATTGAATAGGCGAGCTCGCCCTTTGCATCGATCAGCCAATCCGACCCCGTGTTGATTGGCGCGGCGTTGGCGACCTTCTTGATCTTGAAGTTTCCAAGGTCGACCCGGAACAGGTGCGGGCGGGTGTGATCGAGCCGTGTGCTTGTCCGGCTGCCGGTGCGGCCACGGTCGAGCTCAATTCCGCCGAAGAAGCCATAATTGCGATCGCCGACCTTGCGGACACCGTAATTGCCCTGGATGGTATCTGGGTGCTTGCGCGAATTTCCGAAGACGACACCGCCCTCTTCTCCCGGTGCGATGGGGATAATACGCGCGATGAAAAATTCGGCCTTGTCCGTGGTGAAGCGGGCGCTCAGATCCTCTGTCTGGCTTGAGGTCAGCATCAGGCGGTCTTCGCCAATCCAGCGCAGGGAGCGCACTTTCATATCGCCCACGCGCACGGCGGTGAGAGTTTTGGTCTGGTCCTCGATAGCAATCAGCACGCGTGTGCCCTGCAGCGTGCCGACATAGGCGATGCGATCCCCTGACGGTGAAATAGCCGTCACCTCAACATCGGGCAGCTTACCATACTCTTCCAATGGAACAGTCGGACCCGCCTCGGCGGCGCTTACCGGCGCGATCGTTGCCAGAACAGCCGCCGCGCACGCAGCCCCACAGCGCGACAAGACAAAGCGCGAAACACTCAACATCATTTGAATAGCCCCTGAAGAAAACCCCATGATTCTCTTCGTACAATTCTGACGCTTTGTTGAGGAATTTCAATGGCCGTTATCAACGCAACTTAAAAAGAAGAGAGGTTTGCGAAAACGCCGCGCAGCGCCTATGTGCCGGGCCACTATGGCACGGCCCAAACCCAAGACTTTCGATAAGCTGAAAACCGTCGCGGATAATCGCCGTGCGCGGTTCGATTATCATATCGAAGAAACGTTCGAGGCCGGGCTTGCTTTGCAGGGCACCGAGGTGAAGGCCTTGCGTGCTGGTCAGGCGACGATTGCGGAAAGTTACGCTGAAGTGCGCGATGGCCAGGTGTGGCTGATCAATTCGAACATCCCCGAATACAGTCACGGCAATCGTCTGAATCATGAACCCAAGCGCCCCAGAAAGTTGTTGCTGCACGAGCGCGAGATCAACAAGATGTTCGGCGCGGTGGAGCGCAAGGGCATGACGCTGGTGCCGCTTTCGATTTACTTCAACGCCACCGGCCGCGCGAAGGTTGAGCTGGCGCTCGCCAAGGGTAAGCAAGCGCACGACAAACGCGCCACGATCAAGGATCGCGATTGGAAGCGGGACAAGGCCCGGTTGATGCGCGAAAAGGGGTGATCCGTACGGGTTCAAACCCGGTTCGGCCCAACCTAGGAGCGAGTCTGGCGCAAATTGGTCACGCTTGGCGGCAAATTCGTGGTTTTTGAGCTTTTTTGAGGGGTTCACGCGATTGTCAGAGAGACAACGTTACCCATATGGGCATGACGGTGACCGACATATTCGAACTCTTGACTTTGGCTGGCCCAAAGACGGGCAAAGCGGGCGCGCCCTGTGGAGGCGCGGCGTGAGTTCGAAACCCGCATCTGATCCGCGCCCTCGGCCCAAGATTTCCTGGACGTCCAAGACGTTTGGGCGGGATATCATACGCCGCTACATGCCCTCGCGCGAAGCGATGGCGAAGAACAAATATCTGCGGCCCATCGCACACCGTTTCCTGTCGCCTGAATTGTGGCGTTTTACTCGCCGTTCGGTGCCGCGCGGCGTCGCGCTTGGCTTGTTCGCGGGCTTTATCATCCCGGTGGGGCAGATTTTCCTAGCGGCGTTTCTCGCGTTGCCCGCGCGCGCAAACGTGCCGCTCGCTGCTTTGGTAACTTTCATCACCAACCCGTTCACGTTCCCGTTCTGGATTGTAGTCGCTAATCAGGTTGGCGAGCTCACTCTCAATCTCGATGAGGATTTCGGCGCGGCGGCGGGCGAAGAGCTTAGCAGCGGCGCGCTGGTGTGGTTGGTGGACCTGTTTGAGCTTGCGGGCGTGACCGCTTTCGGCTTTCTCGTGCTCGCCGTGGTGTCCTCGACGCTCGGCTATTTCCTGTCCGGTTGGATTTGGAGATACATGGTCGGTCGCAAGCGGGCAAAACGTCTGAAATTGATGGAACAGCGTCTCGACCAAAGGCTTGAGGCCAACTAATCTGACAATCGCGGTCGTGGCTCATTTGCCTACGCCGCTGTAGACTAAGACGCCTTTCACCGACTGGGACCGATCCGCTTGGCCACCGCACCATCTTCCAACGCGCTCGACGCCTCCGCGACGAAGCCGCCCGCTTTGATGCTGGGTGGTCTCGCGCTGGGTCTTGCTCTGAGCGTCGGGACGATCTTTTTCGTCACATCGGATGTGGTGCTGACCAGCGCCTTTGGGCTGGGCCTTGTCGTTTTGCTTATCGGCGCGTTCCTGATTGAACGGATGCGCACCGCGCCCTCCGAAGTCGCTATCGCTTCGCCCGATTGGTCGGTCACCGTGGCCGCGATTGAGAGCGAGGCGTCGGGCACCGCCATAGCCATCACCGACCGAGCCAACCGGCTGGTCTGCGCGAACAGCGCCTATGTCGAGGCGTTCGGTGTGTCGCACGCGCCGCCGCAATTGTCCTTGACCCGCGCGGGGCTGGAAACCCTAACAAAGGCCGCGCGAGAGGCGTGGCGCGACGGTTCGCTGGCGTTGGACAAGCTTCCGGGCCTGTCCGATGACGAACCGCAATGGAGCGTCACCGCGCAGCGCGCAGGGCGGGGCGAGGATCACCTGATTTGGCGCTTCACTCCGCTTGGCGTGGACGAAGTTACGACCGTCGATGCGCTCGATTTGGTGGGCCCGTTCGGACAGATGCTCAGTCGGGGCGGGATCGAAAGCGCAATTACCAACCCTGATGGCACGATCCGTTCGGCCAGCGCTGGCTTTGCCGCGCGCGCGGTCGGTGATCCGTTAGCGACCTTGGCCGGGCAGGACTTTGTCTCACTGTTGCGGTCCGACGATCGCGACCGGCTGTTCTTCACGCGTGAGGGCCGCGCGGGCACCGCGCAGACCTTGGTCGATATCGCGCTCGAAGATCCGGGCGAGGACGGGATCGCGCGAGCGGAAGAGACCACGTCACTCATGCTGCTGATCGATAGCGGCCTTGGCATTGGCAGCGGTTGGGAAAGCTCCAGTCAGGCCGGTGTCTCGCAGCTCGCCGATCTTCTCGCGCAATTGCCGCTGGGACTCGCTATGACCGATCGGGACGGGCGCTTTTTGTTCGGCAACGACGCTTTCTTGCGCTCGGTCGACAGGGAAGGGCGCAATCTTCCCAAATTCCCCACGGATCTGGTCGTGCCCGAGGACAAGACACCGCTGTCAGACGCGGTGCGTCGCCACGGGCGCGGACCCGCGACCAGTGGCGATATGGCCGTGCGTCTCGCGCATCAGCCGGCGGAACCCGTATCCATCGGTTTAGCGGGTGTGCGGGGCCTGGGCGAAGCGGCGGTGTTGTTGAGCCTCGCCGATTCGAGCGAGGAGAACCAGCTTAAGCGCCAAGTTGCACAAGCCACCAAGATGCAGGCCGTGGGCCAGCTTGCAGGCGGGGTCGCGCACGATTTCAATAACGTGCTGACCGCGATCATCGGCACTTGCGACTTGATGCTGCTGCGCCACACACCCGGTGACAGCGACTATGATGATATCCAGCAGATCCAGGCGAACTCCAACCGCGCCGCCGCTTTGACACGCCAATTGCTCGCTTTCTCGCGCCAGCAGACCTTGCGCCCCGAAGTGCTGCAATTGCCCGATGTCGTCAGCGAGGTGACCCCGCTGATCAAGCGTCTGCTGGGTGAGAAGATCAGCTTCTACGTTCAGCACGATCGCAATCTGGGCGCGGTGCGCGCCGATCCGCAGCAGTTGGAGCAGGTGATCATGAACCTCGCGGTCAACGCGCGCGACGCGATCAATATGAGCGGCAAGCGACCGGGCGGATCGCCGGGGCGTATCTCTTTGCTGACCCGCACGATCGGCGCGAAGGACGTGCGGCAGTTGGGATCCGAAGTGCTCCCAGCGGACGATTACACCGTTCTGATAGTCCAGGACACTGGCGGCGGTATCCCTCCGCATGTGCTGCCCAAACTGTTTGAGCCGTTCTTCACGACTAAAGAGCAGGGCAAGGGCACCGGCCTTGGCCTTTCAACCGCCTACGGCATCGTCAAACAATCCGGCGGCTTTATCTTCGCCGACAACGAGACTGACAGCGCGGGCATTCCCACCGGCGCGCGCTTCACTATCTACTTCCCGGTCCACCGGGGCGAAGCGCCGCGCCGCAAGGAAGCGCCTGCGCCGGTTGCCTCGTCCGATTGGTCGGGCGGAGGCAAGCTGCTGCTGGTGGAAGACGAAGACATGGTGCGCGCCGTCGCTGAACGGGCCCTGTCGCGTGCGGGCTATCAGATCACAGCGTGTTCGGATGGCGAAGAGGGGCTGGCGGTTATCAAGCAGGGCGAGGAATTCGACCTCGTTGTCAGCGATGTCGTCATGCCTGGAATGGACGGCCCCGCCATGGTTCGCGCGATCCGCGAATTGCGCCCGGATATGCCGATCCTGTTCATGTCCGGCTACGCGGAGGAACAATTGCGCCGTGACATCAACATCCCCGATATGCATTTCATCGCCAAGCCGTTCAGTGTGTCTGCGATAGGCGACAAGGTGTCGAGCGTTATGCGCGCATCCAAGCAAGGCTCGGCTACCTTCACTGACTGACTGTGTCCGATGCTTTCCCACACCTAGAATAAAATTTGTTCCACTCTTGTTCTATGAGAACAAATGCGATACATACTGTTCCAACGGCGGCGGACAAGGTTGGTTAAAACCCCTTCATCCGCTCTAGGCAACAGTATGGAGGTCATGCGATGGCTACGCAGCTTAAGTTGGTAGAGAAGGGTAAGGAAGTGGACCGTCAAAAGGCGCTGGACGCGGCTCTCGCACAAATTGATCGCGCGTTCGGAAAAGGCTCGGCGATGAAGCTCGGCTCGAAAGAGGCGATGCAGGTGGAATCGATTTCGACCGGATCGCTCGGGCTGGATATCGCGCTCGGCATTGGTGGTTTGCCCAAAGGTCGCGTGATCGAAGTGTACGGGCCGGAAAGCTCGGGTAAGACGACGCTGGCTCTGCACGCCATTGCTGAAGCGCAAAAGGCCGGCGGCACCGCCGCGTTTGTGGACGCGGAGCACGCGCTTGATCCTGTGTATGCCAAGGCGTTGGGCGTCGACATCGATGAATTGATCGTGTCGCAGCCCGATACGGGTGAGCAGGCTCTCGAAATTACCGACACTCTCGTGCGTTCGAACGCGATTGATGTGTTGGTGGTCGACTCGGTGGCGGCGCTTGTCCCCCGCGCCGAAATCGAAGGCGAGATGGGCGATAGCCATGTCGGCCTTCAAGCGCGGCTTATGTCCCAATCGCTGCGCAAGCTGACCGGGTCGATCAACCGTTCCAAGTGCATGGTGATCTTCATCAAC
>JBCCBZ010000028.1:0-41043 GCA_039033755.1 Pseudomonadota bacterium
CAGGCACGCGCAAAGAGCCGCCCGCCAAGGGCAGGCGCGCCTTAGAAGGGGGCAAAACTCAAGTCAACAGCGGCCGACATGCAGTTTGTGCGTCTTTAGTTGTAGAGTGGACAATCAGGGGCAGCGAGGGTCGCGAACGGGTGCACCATCGGTCCGGGTTTTCCACGATCCGTCGGGCGCCTGATACTTCTCACCAGGGACAGTCCGCATGACCGCCTGACAACCAGCGGTGAACGCAAATTGCTCAACCGTGGCGTTGTTTTCCTGCGCTTTTTTTGCGTAAACCGCGCGACGTTTGATGTTGATATCATCGACCAGGCGCTGCAATTCAGCGGTCGCCTGTCCCACGACGCCAAGATATCCATCCGGCTGTTCGCCCACTTTTCCAGAGGCGCGCGCCGCCGCATAAGCGGGGTCACGTTGAGCGGAAAGCGGCGCGGCCATGACCGAGCCCAAAGCCAGCGCGCCGGCCGCCATCACCACAGTTTTGCGCAGATTCGTCATACTTCGTTCCTCACGGTCCGCTTTCGGGGGCGGACTTGGCGGCGCATCAGAAGATGTCCGCGTTTTCCTCAATCGCATCGTCGGCGGTTTCCGCCAGCCGATAGACCACTTCCTGCCGGATGTTGATATTGAGCTCGATCACGATCGGCTCTTCGGGTGCCGCCACGTTGATGCATCCACCAAGCGCGCTTGCCCCCATCACCAGACATCCGGCCGTCGCCAGCCTTTTTGATCCCATCACTGTTGCGCCCTTCCCTGTTCGTCGCGGGAAACTGGCAGCCGCAGCCATCTGGGTCAATTTCTGTGGCTTCATGGCCGATTCTCGCTTTCTAAAGGTTGAACAGACCCGGAGGGCCTTGGACGCAGAGCGTCGGAATTGGTTGCGTTTCGCTGCGCAGGCGCGGGATCGGGTAGTCGTTCAGCCTCGCTGACGGGGCGACCTTGAAAAACTTGAGGGGTCAGCGCGCCCGACTCGATCGCATCAGGCAAAGCCTCCGGATCCCAGAAAGTGCGCACCATAGTGGCCAATTCGTAGAAGTTCTCCGAGCGCACGTTGATCTTGAAACGGATCGGCAATTTGGCGAGACGCCGCGTGATGAAGTCCTGGTTCGCATCCGATCCCTGGCGCACGCCATCAAAGGTGAAGCGGGTTATGATTTCCCCGTCCAGATCCCCTTCAAGCCCGACAAGCATTCGACGATAATCGAGGCTGCGCAGCGATTGGAAGGCGTAATTGCTGATCGCGCCCATGTCTTCGTATGTGAGCTCACCGATATAAGAGACGTTGCCACCTGGCGCACGGCTGACCAATTCGCCCTGGTCGATCGTACCGTTGCCGCGATTGTCGAACGTGATGCCAACCGTGCCATCGAATGTCCCGGTCGCGCCAATATTGCTCAACTCCATCTGAGTAACGAAGGTCGCCGCGTCGAGAGCCGTGATATCGAAGACATAGCTTTGCCCCTGTGCGCCCCCATAGATCAACGTGGTTGGACGCATAACGAGCTGCCCTCCCATAAAGGGCCAGCGCGCGTCACCCACTTCGATGCGTTGACCGTCGGTGAGCGAAAAGCGAAGCCGTCCGTCCAACGCTTCGATACCGGGATTGATCGCGCCGATCTCAACGGTTTGATTGGGAGCGGTGGTGAGGTTCAGCAAATCGGTAAAACGGATCTCTCCTTTAAGCCCATCGACCGGACCAAACGCGGCCGCCAGATCAAGATCATCGGTGCGAAACACGCCCGAGCTTGTGACATCATCGCTGGTCCAGGCGATGCGCCCTTCCCCGGTCACCGTACCTTGTGTGTACGCGATCACGCCCTTGGCCAGTTCGGTCAGATCAGGAACCGTCAGAGGGCTGCCAAATTGCAAACCGGGGACCTCAAGCCGCGCCTCCCCTTCCCCGCTCGACAGATTGTGAACGATCCGTACATCGGTCACGGCCACTCCCGTTTCCTGATGACGAAGAGCTGTGGTGGCCCTGATGGCGCTGCCATTGAGCGTAAGCGACGCATCGACGCTGCTGAGTGGGTTAAAGCGCGGGGTCAGCCCCTCTTGCGGCCGTTCAGTCAGCGTGAAACGCGCCTGTGTCACGCTGAGGACGCTGTCCTCGAAAGACCAGCGACCAGCCAATTCACTCAGATCCAGCGGAACCACATCCATTTGCGCGTTGGCCCCTGTAAATTCACCGGCGATAGTCTCACCAAAATCGCCCGTCAGGCTGGCGCTGGTAAAGCGCACGGCGTTGTCCGGCTCTCCCAACGTGGCCGCGACGTCGGCGAATTCAAATTCACCGGGGTACGAAAACCTCACGCCGCTGGTTGAAAGGTCAAACGGCGAACCCGCGAGATCGCCGCGCAAGACCAATGCCTCGCTCACAAGGTCGAGGCCAAGCTCCTCTCCATAGGCGACCATGACCCCGCTTTCGCCCGGGCACAGCCGTATCGACCGGGCGCCAAGCGACAGATCGTAAGCCGATAGCGCGTTGAACTGAACAGTTTCGCACGCCGCGCCCAGTCGTAAATCACCGCGTGGGCCAATCCGGCCATTGATCGGCACTTCAAGCGCGTTGACCAAGCCACCCGGAATGGCGCCACTCGCTCTCGCGCTACCAGCCAAGGCGAAAGCGCCGTCGGGCAAGCCTCGAACGCTCAAACTCGGGATAGCCAGGCGATTCGCGCCCTCGATATATGGCGCCACACTCAAGCGCGCGGACAAAGGCGCGTTGCCCGACTGGTCAACCCGCCCCGTAATCTGCGGCATGTCGGCGCCGCCGGTCAGGAAATTGCCCGCCAAACGCGGCTCCGCTCCGCCCTCTGGGCGGCTCCAGCTCAGCCGCGATAGGGCCAGCACCGTATCACCAGACACACTCTCCAATCGCGCTTCGGGTATTACGATGCTCAGCGCCTCTCCGTTCTGGCGTGCGGTCACGTCGCCGCGCAGGCTTGCGCCCGCTGTTGCGGCGTTGAGGCCTCGTTCAAGCTTCACCAACAGCGGCGCTGCAAACGTGCCCTCGCTCGCTTTGATGGCGTCCCTCAATGCTGTGTCGCTAACACCCGCCAGAGCGATACCGTCACCCGTTAGCACCGCGTCCCAGGACGTTTCGGCAAAACCGCGACCGCTGCGGGCCGCTCCATCGGCGCGCAAGCTCGCCAGAGTGGCGTAGGGGCTAACCAGACGATCAATCGTGACATCGTGGTCCAGGACCAAAGCATCGGGCGACAGCGATAAAGAGGCGCGCCCGCGTGCGCCATCGGCTGCGTTGTCAGCAAAACTGATGGCGCCTGTGGCAAGATCAAACGCGCCTTCAAGCTTGGCGAAATCGGCATCGGTGGTCAGATCAGCGCCGAGGTCAAGCGAGGCCAGCTCGGCGCCTTCGCAAGCGATAGAACGCGAGCGAATAGGGCCCTTAAAGCTAGGTGCTCCATCTCTTATCGTCAGATCACCATAAGCGGTCGTCCGACCTGCCCCGCAACCATCGACATCCAGCTTGGGCGCCAACACAGCCAGTTTTCCCGTAAAGCCATCGTCAAGCGGGCCGGTTCCTTCGATAAACGCGCCGACTTCCCCGTAGTCGGTTATCAGTCGTGCGCCGCCGTCGCGGATCGTCACATCCAATGTCGGCAATCCGCTGGAACCGGTGGCGTCATCACCCAGAAGCACCGGGTCGAGCGCCCCGAGAGTCAATGCGCCCCCGCGATATGATCCAAAGAGCCGCGGCCGGTCCAAGGTCACCGAACCGATCCCGGTGGAGGAAAGGCCATATTGAACGTCAACGCTCACCCGATCGATCGTGAGGTCCGGCGCCTCCGGGTCGCCAACAACGACGTTGGCGATAATCTGCTGTTGAGGCCCGATGGAAACGATATCGTAGCTCGCTTCCATTCCCGCTTCGGTTAGATAATCGTCGATCAGATCGCCAACGATCCTTTCGCGTGAGAACCACAAATAGGCCGCGCCCGCGGCGATGAGAACCAAAGCCACCAACACCGCACGCGCAAGAAAGCCAAGGCCGCTGTGCGCCTCGTCGCCTTCCAAATTATCCGCTCCAACCGATCCCATCGCACCGCCACACTTGCGCGCATCGTCCGCCAAAGGCAATGAAGCAAAAGGCAAAAACGCGTAGAGCATCGACGGGAGGCCATGGTCAGCGCGAATGACGACAGCTTTGATTTCGGAGACGGCGGCCCGATCGCTCGGCCGCCGAAACGCGCGCCCTCTTCCGACGCCGGATCAATCGCGGGCAAAGGCCACCGCGGGCGCCTTCGCGAAAGGCTGCTAAAAGGCGGGGATGAGGCGCTCGCTGACTACGAAGTGCTCGAATACCTGCTGTTCGCCGGGATGCGTCAGGGTGACACGAAGCCTGTGGCTAAGGCCCTGATCGCGCGATTTGGCTCGCTTGCCGGGGTCCTCAACGCCGATCCTAGCGCTCTTAAACAAATCAAGGGCGTTGGCGAAACCAGCGCGGCGGCGCTCAAAAGCGTCGCCATCGCTGCACGGCGCATGGCTCGCAGCGAGGTTATCGATAAACCGATTCTTTCCAGCTGGCAGGCGCTGCTCGATTACCTCGCGACCGATATGGCTCATTTGACGAAAGAGCGCGTGCGGGTGCTCTATCTCGACGCCAAGAATCGCTTGATCGACGATCACCACCACGCCGAGGGCTCAATTGACGAGGCGGCTATCCACCCACGCGAAGTGATCCGCCGGGCGATGGATGTCGGTGCGAGCGCGCTGATACTCGTGCACAATCACCCCAGCGGCAGCCCCGAACCCAGCCGCGCCGACATACAGATAACGCGCAAGATTGCCGAGGCAGGCGAACACCTGAACGTTACCCTGCACGATCATGTGATCGTCGGTCGCGAGGGCACGGTCAGCCTGAAGGCGCGCGGCCTTTTCTGATCATTCAATCGCGCCCCGTAATCAGCCGGATACCCGAATGCTGGGCGAAGAAGTTCCAGCCCCAGTTGATGACCACGGTCACGCGGTTCCTTGCCCCCGTTAGAAAACCGACATGGACCAGCCCCCACAGCCACCAGGCCAGCGCTCCGGACAGTTTGAACGCGCCAAAATCCGCCACCGCCGATTTACGACCAATCGTCGCTAGACTGCCCTGGTGTTTGTAGACGAAAGGACCCGGGCACGGCGCGTCGAGCAGCTCGGCCTCGACCACGTCGCTGACATAGGCGCCCGCTTGCTTTGCTGCGGGGGCAAGACCGGGAACCGGTTTGCCATCCCAAGCGGTGCTGCCCGCGGTGTCACCGATGGCGAAAATGTGATCGAGCGGTTCGTCGTCAACGCCGACCACGCGCATCTGTTCGTTGACTTCGACACGTCCGGAACGATCGGCTTTCGCGCCCAGCCATTTCGCTGCCGGAGACGCCGCCACACCGGCCGCCCACAAGACGGTTTCGGTGGCGATAGTCTCATCTTCACCGATTCGCACCTCGGTTTCGCCGATATGGGTCACCCGGCCACCGGTGCGGATTTCTACACCGAGATCTTCGAGTGACGCTTGCGCTTGGGCGGATAGCTCTTCGGGAAATGCGGGAAGGATACGCGCACCGGATTGGACCAGGATCACACGCGCGCTTGCCGGATCGACAGTGCGAAACTCGCGCTCAACGCTCAGCTTGGCGAGTTCGGCGATGGCGCCGGCCAATTCGACACCAGTTGGCCCCGCTCCGACGATCACGAATGTGAGTAAGCGCTTGATCCGCTCTGCATCATCGCTCGCTTCGGCCCGCTCGAAGGCGTTTAGGATCGTGCCGCGCACCGCGACGCCATCTTCCACCGTTTTAAGACCGGGGGCGTAGGCGCCCCATTCGTCTTTGCCGAAGTAGGAATGGGTCGCTCCGGTCGCCAGCACAAGTTTGTCGAACGCCATCTCTTGCCCACCCGCAAGCGAGAGGCTCTTCGAAACGCTGTCGATAGCGGTCACTTCGCCTTTGAGCACACGCACATTTCCATCGGCTTTGAACAGCGAACGGATCGGGGTTGCAATGTCCGCCGGGTTGAGCGTCGCGGTCGCGATTTGATAGAGCAGCGGCTGGAACAGGTGATAATTGCGCTTGTCGATCAGAGTGATCCGCACCGGCAGACGTTTCAAGCGCGCGACGGCGGCAAGCCCTCCAAACCCGGCGCCGACGACCACAACATGCGGCCAGCTTTCCGGGATCTCATGATATTCCCGGTCGAACAGAATGTTCTTTTCCAACCACGCCAAAATGGCTCGGTCCACAGAGACGACCCCCGCTCCGCGCGCCTCATACATGGCGAGAAAAAGGAACGGAAACAGGGTCACACTAGGGTGCGCGTCGGCGATCATGAAAGCCGCGATCAGGAAGAACAGCGCATAGGACACGATCACCGCGCCAAATCCGGTGAAGAAGAAAACCGCTGCGATAATCGCAATCCACGCTGGCATTCCGGCGACGATCATGGTCGGCAGCCACGTCTGCACGGCAATCGGTGGATCGAACACGCCCGCATAGACAAGCATCGTCACGCCCAGCCAAACCCGGATCAGCGCCATCACGATTGGTCCGAGGTTTTCCCGCGACCATTCCGCCGCGCGAATCACAGGCGTTGCCAGGGGCAAGGCGCTGGCTTTGAAACCGCTGGCCAGGACCCTATCGAGAGACAGCGCCGCCGGTCCCGCCACCGCATACCAAGCAAGCATGGCGATCACGAGCAGGTTGCTGGTTGTCGGCACATAGACCGCCTGAGAGACCAGTGTCAGCGCCGCCATCGCAAAAGCCGCTGGCCGGGTCAGGAAGCCCGCGATCAACAAGATCGGACCGACCAATTCGATGGTCACTCCGGTCAAGGCCGCGTTGGCCGGGCTCATCCAGCTGACGGGGTATTCGGTGGTAGCGAGCAGCAAGGCCGTGTCCCAATTCGCCGCCTTGACGAGACCCGAACGCAAAAACCACATTCCGATGAAAAAGCGGATCACAAGATCGCTGATCGGCCAGAACGTTTCCGTTCCGTCGAGATACCACTTCACCCAGCGCCTAACGGTCACGCGCATAAAGGGTGAGTATTTCTCTTCGGCTAGCTTTTCTGGCGCGCGAGAGCGCGGCGCAGGTTGGGCGCTGTTCATGTTAAATTGTCCTCCTGCCACGCTGTTCGCGCGGCCCCCTCCACAAGTTACACTGTGAAGGTCGCACGCAGTCTTGCCAAGAGCAGTCCGCGCGCATAGCCGGAGCGCCAACAAACCCAACACGCCACAGGAAGCACCGCCATGGTCCCGCGCTACGCCCGTCCCGACATGTCCGCCCTTTGGGAGCCCGAAGCCAAGTTTCGCATCTGGTTCGAAATTGAAGCTCACGCGACGCAAAAGCTGGCCGATCTGGGCGTGGTGCCCGAATCGGCGGCGAAAGCTTTGTGGGACTGGTGGGCGACCGATCCGGAAATCGACGTGCCCGCTATCGACGCTATCGAAGCGGTCACCAAACACGACGTCATCGCCTTCCTCACCTGGGTAGCGGAGCAAGTGGGCGAAGAAGCGCGTTTTATGCACCAGGGTATGACGTCTTCGGATGTGCTGGACACGACGCTGAGCGTTCAGTTAGCGCGCGCTTCCGACATATTGCTGGCCGATCTCGACGCGTTGCTGGTCGCGATCAAAACCCGCGCCGAGGAGCACAAATACACGCCCACCATCGGACGCAGCCACGGCATTCATGCCGAACCCGTGACCTTTGGTCTGAAACTGGCGCAGGCTTACGCGGAGTTTGACCGCTGCCGCGAGCGCCTCGTCGCCGCTCGCGCCGAAATCGCTACCTGCGCCGTGTCCGGCGCGGTGGGGACTTTTGCCAACATTGATCCGCGCGTTGAGGAATATGTCGCTGAGCAGCTGGGCCTGACGCCCGAGCCGATCAGCACGCAAGTCATCCCGCGCGATCGCCACGCGATGTATTTCGCCACGCTTGCTGTTATCGCTGGTTCCATCGAAAGGCTTGCCGTCGAAGTGCGCCATTTGCAGCGCACCGAAGTGCTCGAAGCGGAAGAGTACTTTTCGGCGGGCCAAAAGGGCTCGTCGGCTATGCCGCATAAACGCAACCCGATCCTGACCGAGAACCTCACCGGCCAGGCGCGCATGATCCGCGCATACGCACTGCCCGCGCTCGAAAACGTCGCGCTGTGGCACGAGCGTGATATCTCGCACTCCTCGGTCGAACGCTTTATCGGACCCGATGCGACCATCACGCTCGATTTCAGCCTCGCGCGCCTTACCGGTGTGGTTGAGAAGCTCCTGATCTACCCCGAGCGGATGCAGGCCAACCTCGACGCGATGGGTGGCCTTGTCCATTCGCAGCGTGCGCTGTTGGCGCTCACCCAAGCGGGAGTGACGCGCGAGGACGCCTACAAGCTGGTCCAACGCAACGCGATGAAGGTGTGGGAGAGCAACGGGACGCTCCAGCTCCTTGATCTGTTGAAGGCTGATCCGGATGTCACGGCGGCGTTGTCCGTGACGGACCTCGAAGAGAAGTTCGACCTCGCCTATCACTTCAAACATGTCGACACGATCTTTGACCGGGTCTTCGGCTAGAGGGTCTTTGGTTAAGGATTGCCCCCGCCCATTTGGCCACAGGCGCCAAATGGCTTAAGACCCTTTGCGGGACGGATATTTACGAAGAGGGGGATCACCAACCCATGCAGATCGTGCGGACAATTATCTGGGTGCTCATCTTGGTTGGGCTGCTCGCGTTTTCGTTCTTCAACTGGGACCCGGTTGAAGTCACTTTATGGGAAAACGTGGTGCTGGAAACGAAAGTGCCCGCGCTGGTTATCGTCTCCTTCCTGCTCGGTCTGATCCCGATGTGGGGCTATCATCGCAGCGTGAAATGGAGCCTCAACCGCCGCATTCGCAGCCTTGAAAACGCTGCGCGTTCTAACGCGCTGCAAAAACGCCACGAACCGGGGAAGAACGACGAGAAGCCCGCGGCGATGGCTGCGCCAAAGCCTGCACCCGTGCCGACACCTGACACCAAACCGGGCGACACGTTGACCCCGTCCACCGACGCCTAAGACACCGACAGGAATTTCGATGAGTAACCCCGTCTACCTCGCGCTGGATGTGCCGCAGATTGAACCGGCTAAGGCGCTTCTGCAAAAGGTCAAGGCGCATATTGGCGGGATCAAACTGGGCTTGGAATTCTTCTGCGCGCACGGGCCGCACGGCGTGCACGAAATCGCCCATATGGGCCTGCCGATCTTTCTCGATCTCAAATTCCACGATATCCCCAACACCGTCGCCGGCGCGATGCAGGCGATCCATGTCTACGAACCCAAGATCGTGACCGTCCACGCCAGCGGAGGGCGCTCGATGATGGAAGACGCCAAGGCCGCCGCCGCGGAGGGCTGCAAGGTCGTGGGCGTTACAACGCTGACCAGCATGGATTCCAGCGACCTCACCGCCACCGGCGTTTACGGCAGCGCAGAGACGCAAGTCATGCGGCTGGCTGAGCTTGCTCATAAAGCCGGACTCGATGGGATCGTGTGCTCCGGCCAGGAAGTGGGAAAGGTCCACAAGGAATGGAAGGACGGGTATTTCGTGGTGCCCGGCCTTCGACCGCAAGGAGCGGGAACAGGCGACCAGAAACGCGTCGTCACCCCGCGCGCCGCGCGCGACAACGGAGCGAGTGTGTTGGTGATCGGTCGCCCAATCAGCCGCGCTGATGATCCCGTGGCCGCCGCGCGGGCGATCGAAGCCACTTTGTAGTCTGGACCCATGCCTGACTTAGCGACGCCCAATCTGCCCGCGCGCGATTTCGCAGCGACTGAGGCCTTCTACACAAAGCTGGGGTTTGAACCGACCTATCGGGACAACGGCTGGATGATCCTGAAACGCGAGTCCTTGGTGCTCGAATTCTTCCCGCATCCCGAGCTCGATCCGCTCACCAGCTGGTTCAGCTGTTGTCTGCGTCTGAACGATCTCAATGGCTTTATCGAAGCGGTAAAGGCGGCGAATATTCCCGTCAGTCAGGTCGGCTATCCTAGGCTGCACTTGCCCAAAGTGGAGGCCAGCGGCCTTGCCATCGGATACCTCAATGATCTGGACGGCAGCCTCATCCGCTTGATCCAGAACGATTGATGCTCAATTGGGCTTTCGATGACACGCCAAATCAAGATCTGCGGCTTATCGCGGCCTGAAGAAATCGACGCTGCCGCCAACGCGGGCGCGACGCATATAGGTCTTGTTCACTTCCCCAAAAGCCCGCGCCACCTTGAGCTTGAGGCCGCGCGAAAACTGCGCCTTACGGTGCCCATCGGGGTCAAAACCGTCGTGCTGGTCGTCAATCCAGATGGAAAACTGCTCGCCAATATCAAAGAAGTGCTCGCGCCCGACGTGATCCAGTTTCACGGAGACGAGCCGCCTGAAGCGCTCGAAGCGGTGAAACAGATGTTCGAAGTCGAGGTGTGGAAAGCCCTGCCCGTGCGCGGCATCTCCTCGCTTGATGACAGCGCGGCGTATGACGGTCTTGCCGACCGCCTCTTGTTCGACGCGCCCGCTCCCGAAGGGTCAGACATTCCCGGCGGCAATGGGGAAGCGTTCAATTGGGGTGTGCTGAAAGACTACTCCCACCGGACCGCATGGGCATTGGCTGGCGGGCTTGATCCGCAGAACGTCGCGCAAGCGATCCACGCGACCGGTGCAGACTTTCTCGATGTCTCCAGCGGCGTTGAGAGCGCGCTCCCCGGTCAAAGGGGCGTCAAGGACGTGGACAAGATCGTCGCCTTCTGCAAAGCGGCACGAGAGGCCTAAGGCCGATCCCCTACGAAGCGAATGCCATGAACGAAACCACTCCAAATTCCTTCCGCACACAACCCGACGATCGCGGGCATTTCGGCCAGTTTGGTGGACGCTATGTCGCCGAAACGCTGATGCCACTGATCCTTGATCTGGAGCGCGAATACCGGGCGGCGCAGGAGGACCCGGCGTTTCAGGAAGAATTCGACGACCTGATGGAGCACTACGTGGGACGCCCTTCCCCGCTCTATTACGCCGAACGCCTGACAGATCATGTCCGCGAAGGCGCGGCGGAAGGTCCAAATGGAGAAAAGAGGGGCGCGCAGGTCTGGTTCAAACGCGACGAACTCAACCACACCGGCGCGCACAAAATCAACAATTGCATCGGGCAAATCCTGCTCGCGATCCGCATGGGCAAAACCCGCATTATCGCAGAGACCGGCGCAGGCCAGCACGGGGTGGCGACGGCGACAGTGTGCGCGCGGTTCGGCCTGCCTTGCGTGATCTATATGGGCGCAGAGGATGTTTCGCGCCAATCGCCCAACGTGTTCCGCATGAAGCTGTTGGGTGCTGAAGTCGTCCCCGTCACGAGCGGAGGCGCGACACTCAAAGACGCGATGAACGAAGGGCTGCGCGACTGGGTCGCGAACGTCCACGACACGTTCTACATCATCGGCACCGCCGCCGGCCCGCATCCCTATCCCGAACTGGTGCGCAATTTCCAAAGCGTAATAGGTTCCGAAGCGCGCGCGCAGATGTTGGCGCGCACTGGCAAGCTGCCCGATCTGCTGGTCGCCTGCATCGGCGGCGGATCGAACGCGTTGGGCCTCTTCCACCCCTTCCTCGATGACCGCGATGTGAAGATGCTCGGCGTCGAAGCGGGCGGCCACGGTCTGGACGGCGACGAACACGCCGCTTCGTTGCTCGGCGGCGCACCGGGCGTGCTCCACGGCAACAAGACCTACCTTCTGCAAGACGAAGACGGCCAGATCACCGAAGGCCACTCGATTTCGGCGGGCCTCGACTACCCCGGCATCGGCCCCGAACACGCCTGGCTGAAAGAAACGGGCCGCGTCGATTACACCGCCGTGACCGACGATCAGGCGCTCGAAGGCTTCCAGCTGCTCTGCCGCACTGAAGGCATCATCCCCGCGCTCGAACCCAGCCACGCGCTCCACGCCGTCGTCGAGCGCGCGCGCGAGATGGATCAAGACCAGATCGTGCTGATGAACCTGTGCGGACGAGGCGATAAGGACATTTTCACGGTGGCCGAAAAGCTTGGGGTGGAGATGTGAGCGAGCAGAAAAAACGTTCGCCAATTCTCCATACCAGGACCAATTTTAGGCGCGCCACCTGGCAAGAAGCGCTTAAGCGTGGCCTTGTCATCACTTTGGCGATCATCGTTTACAGACTGGTTTTGGCGTGGGCTCAGGACGATTTCTCGGACTTTGCTTCACATCTTGTAGTGAGTGTCATTGTCGGATCAGGCGCGGTAATCCTCGCGATGCTTTTCCCCTCGATTTATGAAGAACTGATATGATCCGCCTTCAGTCCGCTTTTTCAAAGCCCCGCGATAGTCATGCTGAACTTGGTTCAGCATCCATCGCCCAGACCAAGCCTATGGTGCCGAGCGGGGGATGGACCCTGAAACGAGTTCAGGGTGACGATACTTTAAGAAGTGTGATGTTGGACCACACATGGACCACTGTCCTACAGGCACCTTAGCGTGCCATAAGCCCGGCATGACACCCATCCAAACCAACTCAATTATCCGCACAAAAGGCCCGAAGCCGCCCCCAAGGATTTTATCCCCAGGACCGTGTAACACGTGGTCCATGTCTCCGCTCCCAACCCTTGAAGATGAACACCATTGACCCGACTCGCTAACGCCTTTGCCAAGCCCCACGCCGCCTTCGTCGCCTTCATCACTGCTGGTGACGGCGACACCGCCGCGAACCTCGACGCTCTCGTTGAAGGCGGGGCGGATGTGATTGAGTTGGGCATGCCTTTCACAGATCCGATGGCCGATGGCCCCGCGATCCAGAGCGCTAATCTGCGCTCGCTTGGCAAGGGCACGAACACCGCTGATGTGCTGCAAATCGCCTACGAGTTCCGCCAGCGCCACCCCGATGTGCCGCTCGTCCTCATGGGCTACGCCAACCCGATGATCCGGCGCGGCGCAGACTGGTTTGCAAACGCCGCCAAGGGCGCTGGAGTGGACGGCGTCATCTGTGTCGACATCCCACCGGAGGAAGACGGCGAGCTAGGCCCCGCCTTACGCGACGCTAGGATCGCTCCCATCCGCCTCGCTACGCCCACCACCGACGCCGCTCGCCTGCCGCAGGTGCTCGAAGGGTCCAGCGGGTTCCTCTACTACGTCTCGGTTGCCGGGATCACAGGCCTGCAACAGGCCGCGCAAAGCTCGATCGAAGAGGCCGTCGGCGCGCTAAAGGCCGCCACCGATCTGCCCGTCGCGGTCGGTTTCGGCGTGCGCACGCCCGAACAGGCCAAAGCCATTGCCAGCGTCGCGGATGGCGTTGTCGTAGGGTCCGCGCTGGTGGATCTTGTCGGCGAGTATGGCGTTGATGCCCCAGCCAAGCTAAAAGACTACACCGCCAGTCTGGTCGCTGCGATCAAAGAAGCTGGCAACAAGGGATAACAAACATGAGCTGGTTGAACCGGGTCCGCAACTCGCTGGGTTTTGGCGAGGAGAAGAAGAGCACCGAGAAAGATCTCTGGATCAAGTGCTCCAATTGCCACGAAATGCTGTTCGTCGCGGAATACGATGATAACGGGAAAGTGTGCCCGCGTTGTGGCCACCATGGGCGGATTGGCGCGGACGATCGGCTGAAATTGCTGCTCGACGATGGCTTTGAGTTGCTACCGCAGCCGCAGGTTACCGAAGACCCGCTGAAATTTAAGGATTCGAAGAAGTACACCGAGCGCCTGAAAGTGGCCCGCGCCAAAAACCCCCACGAAGACGCCTTTGTTACGGGTTCGGGCACGATTGATGGACATCCGGCGGTGGTCGGGGTGCAGGATTTCGGCTTTATGGGCGGATCGATGGGCATGGCTGTGGGCATGGCGTTCTGCGCCGCTGCGGAACGCGCCCTCACCCGCAAATGCGCCTTTGTCGTCGTCACTGCAGCGGGCGGCGCGCGCATGCAGGAAGGCATTCTCAGCCTCATGCAAATGCCGCGCGCGACCGTAATGACGCGGCGCTTGAAAAGCGCGGGCCTTCCCTACATCGTCGTGTTGACCGACCCTACTACCGGCGGTGTAACGGCGAGCTACGCCATGTTGGGAGATATCCATATTGCCGAACCCGGCTCGCTTATTGGCTTTGCCGGTCAACGCGTGATCCAAGACACGATCCGTGAGCAACTCCCCGACGGCTTCCAGCGCGCGGAATATCTGCATAAACACGGCATGGTCGATATGGTCGTCCACCGGCACGAACTCAAAGCAACGCTCGCCAACGTGCTGGACTACATGCAGCCCCCGACAACAACCACTGCGGCCGCCTAGCGCCTGGTCATGGTTGATTTTGGTCGTTCCGACGACCCCGAGGTTCAGGCGCAGCTTGATCGGTTAAGCCAGTTAAGTGTGCCTCAAGGCCGCTTTGGCCTGCAAACGATCACAGCGCTGATGAACCGGCTGGGGAACCCACACCGCAGACTGCCGCCGGTGTTCCATATCGCGGGCACCAACGGCAAGGGATCAACCTGTGCCTTCCTACGCGCGATCCTGGAGGCGGATGGAAAAAGTGTGCACGTCGCGACCAGCCCGCATCTGGTGCGTTACAACGAACGCATTCGCCTATCTGGCGAATTGATCGCGGACGATGCGTTAGCCAGCTTGCTGAAAGAGGTGCTCGATGTGAGCGGCGATCTAGGGCCGAGCTTTTTCGAAGTCACCATCGCCGCAGCCTTTCTCGCCTTCTCACGGCACGAAGCCGATGCCTGTATCGTTGAGGTGGGCCTGGGTGGCCGGTTCGACGCGACCAACGTGCTGGAACCGTCTGCGGTGGCGGCCAGCGGGATTGCCGCGCTGGGCCTTGACCACGAACGCTTCTTGCTGGCGCCCGAGGAAGGAACACCCGAAAGGCCGCTGGCGCGTATTGCGTTTGAGAAAACGGGCATCGCCAAAAAGATGGTTCCTTTGGTGTCGCTTGATCAAGTGCCTGAGGCGACCCGACAGATCATTGTGCGGGCCGAGAGCATGGGATGTCCGCTCGCGCTTCGCGGTGACGATTGGTCGAATAAAGTCGTCGTCGATGAACACGGTAACCGCCATATCTACCGCGACGCGCAGGGTAAAATGGACTTGCCCCTCCCCAACCTAAGCGGCCCGCATCAGATCACCAACGCGGGCCTTGCGGTTGCCATGCTGCGCCATCAGGACGACCTGTCGATCAACGAATGCGCCTATGCAGAGGGGCTGACCAGCGCGGTCTGGCCCGGTCGTATTCAGGAATTGGCTAACGGCCCCCTGATGCAAGGACGAGAGGTGTGGATCGATGGAGGTCACAATCCCAGCGCGGGAAAGGCCATGGCGCAGTTCTGGAAGGGTCAACAGATCCACATCATCCTGGGGATGCTCGCCAACAAGGACCCGCACGCGATTGTTAAACCGCTGAAGACGTCCTGTTCCAGCCTGACGATTGTGCCTGTGCCCGGTCACGACTGCCATCCGGTTCAGGCCTTTGGTCAAGAGGCTCAATCGGCCGATGACCTTATAAGCGCCGTGGCTGGACTGCCCGATGATGACCGCCCTGTCTTCATCACCGGTTCGCTCTATCTAATTGGCGAAGCCCTGCGCCTGAACGACCAAATCCCGACCTAAGAAGGGGCTTAAGCCCCTATTCCGCTGGCTGGACCTGCGGCGTGACGACGCCCGAATTCGCGCCCGCGCGCGTCTGACGGAACCATTCCGCTGCGCACAGGATCACCGCGCCAAAACCGATCAGGGTCGTCAAAACGAAGACGTCGAAATAGCCGCGATCCTCGATCATCTCGCCCAGCGCGCCGCGCCCCAGATTGCCGATCAGCATGGTGAGTGAGGAAAGCAGCGCGTATTGCACCGCGCTGAAACGTTTGTTCACGATGGAGGACAAGTAAGCGACAAACGCCGCCCCCGCGATGCCGATGGCGAGATTTTCGAACATCACCGCCATGGTCAGTTTGGCGAGGCTAGGTGAGCCGATTACGGGAACCTGGCTGATGATCCAGCTGAAACCCACGGCATCGCTCACCGCCTGCATATAGGTCCCGCCCAGGGCCAGATCGGCGTAGAGCAGGTTTGTCAGCGCCGCGAGCAGCGCGCCCAGAACCAATGTCAGCATCCGACCGAGCGTGGATAGCATAATCCCCCCCACTCCCAGACCTGCGATTATCGCGAACACTCCGAAGAACTTGGACGCAAACGCGACCTCATCGTTCGAATAGTTCAACTCGCCCAGGTAAAACGGATAGGCGAAGGCGCCCCAGATGGAATCGCAAATCCGGTAAGTAAGCACCAGCGTTAGGATCAGCACGAGGCTCCACCCCATGCGTCCGACGAACTCGACAAGTGGCAAAACCAGCGCGCGGTAGAGGTGATCCATCACGAAACCACCAGCCCGAGTGGGATCGGCGTCTTCGGTTAGCAGGCCCACACCTTCGCGCTGCTGCTTTCCCAGCCAACCGGCGATCAATGCGGGGATGATCACTGTCGCAATGATGATCAGAGGGCCCCAGGTAACCGTGAACACGGTCGGGTTCGGGCGGTCCTCGGGCGCATAAGTCATCGACATATACATGAAGGTGATGACAACCGCGATCGCACCAGCCCATAGCAGACCAACCACACTCAGCGCGCGAGCCCGGATTTCGGGGCTTAGCTCACCCGCCTTGCGCAGCGCGACCAAATCAGGATCAGGCTCGCCCGTGTTCTTGGTCTTGGAGGCTTTTTCATCGGGCGCAAACAGGCCGACAAAGCCGATCGCCAGCAGGATCGCGCCCATCAGCGCGTAGGTCTGCGGCCACCCGATACGCGCGGCGATAATCAGGCCAAACGCCCCGCCGACCAAGGCCGCTAAACGATAACCCATTTGATAAACGGCCGAGAGGATATCGAGCGTTGCTTTCTCATCGGCGTTGTCGATGCGCCAGGCGTTAATCGCGATGTCCTGCGTAGAAGAGGCAAAGGCACCAATCCCGGCGAGCAGCGAGAACATTCCCAGTTGGCTCTTGGGATCCAGCACGCTCAACGTCAGCAGGATCGCCCCCAGCAGCAATTGCATCGGCACCATCCACTGCTTGCGCCGACCAAGTTGGCGAAACAGCGGCAAATTGATTTTGTCGATCGCGGGCGACCAGAGAAATTGAAATCCATAGGCCAAACCGATCAAAGAGAAGACGCCCATCGTCTCCAGATCGACCTCAGCCTCGCTCAACCAAGCGTAGAGCGTGCCCAGAAACAACGCAAAGGGCAGACCGCTTGCAAAGCCGAAAATGGCCATATACCCGGTCTTAACCTGGCCCATGGACCGCAGCACCTGCATCATGCCGGGCTTCTGGGCTGTCGCCTCGCTCATTACGTAACGTCCTTTGTTCAACGCGGGTTTCATGTCACACTAGGCGCGGATGAGAGGAATAGGAACGCCGGCATGAACGCGTCCACAACACAATTAGACAGTCCTTCAGCCCCATTGCGCGCGACGCAGGGCCAAGTGACTTTGGCCGAGCTTGTTCGCGATGGAGTGGATCGCCGCAGAGTGGGCGGATCGAATGTCCCGGCGAGCCACTACACCGATCCGGTGCATTTCGAGGCGGAAAAGGCCGCTCTGTTCGATCGCCTGCCGCAAGTGCTGGTGCCTAGCGCGCTTCTACCCAATCCGGGAATGGCTGTGCCGCATGATGACACCGGACGGCCGCTGCTGATCACGCGCGACAAAGCGGGCAAGCCGCATGTATTTCTCAACGTGTGCAAGCATCGCGGCACGCGACTGGTCGAGGGCAACGACGTGCAGTGCGCCGCGCGCATGGTCTGCCCCTATCACGCCTGGACCTATGGCCTGGATGGCAAACTGCTCGCCCTGCCCCGCCCAGAAACCTTTCCTGATTTGGATAAGAGCCAACATGGGTTGGTCGAATTGCCAAGTCTGGAAGCCGGTGGCCTGATCTGGTTTGCGCCGCAACAAGGTGCCGATTTCAGCGACGCGCAAGCAATCAGCGAAGACTTCGACGCTTTCGGAATCCGCGACCTCTTTCTTTTCCGCCGCAAGACCCACACGGTCGAAGGCAATTGGAAGCTGATCATGGACGCTTTTCTCGAAAGCTACCATGTGACCCGCCTGCACGCGAACACGATCGGCCCCTTCTTCAAGGATGGTGTAACCGCTGGCGATGAAGTCGGCCCGCATTTGCGCTCCGCCGTCGGGCGCGCCGAGGAAATGGACGGGATTGACCTTTCCGACATGGCCACGCTGCGCCATCTGGTGACGTTCGCTTACCAATTGCTGCCCGCCACCGTGATCGTGCCCAGTCCGGACTACGTCAATGTGATGGTCCTGATGCCGCAGGCGCACAATCTAACACGGGTCGAGGATTTCATGCTGATCCCTGAGCCACCTGCGACAGACAAGGCGCGCGACCACTGGGAGCGCAGCTGGGCGCTTCTGGATGGCGGCGTCTTTGCCTCGGAAGATTTCCGCGCGGCCGAGCTTGGCCAGCAGGGTTTGGAAAGCGGCGCGATCAGCGAATTGACGCTTGGCGGGCTCGAAGGCGGGATCGCGAGGTTCAACGCCATTGTTGCGGAGGCGATAGATCAAGCGTAGGCGCGCGCTCAATGCCTACCAATCCTGACAAATCGACTGATCGCCCCGAAGGCGACCGTATCGCCAAGCTTTTGGCGCGCGCGGGCGTCGCCAGCCGCCGCGAAATTGAGCGGATGATCGCTGACAAGCGGATCACGCTAGACGGAAAGCCGGTGGAAACGCCCGCCACCTTCCTCACCGATCTCAAAGGCGTCAGCGTCGATGGCAAACCCGTTGGCCCCGCAGAAGCGACAATGCTGGTCGCTTTTAACAAGCCCACAGGCCTGATCACCGCCGAACGCGATCCGGCGGGCCGCGCGACGATTTATTCCGCACTGCGCAACGCTCTGCCCAAAGGCACACCGCGACTGATGCCGATTGGCCGGCTGGATTTGAACACCGAAGGCCTGTTGCTGCTTACCAATGACGGCGGCCTAAAGCGCCAGATGGAGCTGCCCAAAACCGGCATTCCGCGCATCTACCGCGCGCGCGCTTTTGGCGATGTCACTCAGGAACAGCTCGAGGATCTGATCGAAGGCGTTGAGATCGACGGCGTGCGATACGGTTCAATCGATGCAAACCTGGAACAGGGCAGTTCTGGGAAGAACAACTGGATCGAAATGACAATCACCGAGGGCAAGAACCGCGAGGTGCGCCGCGTGCTCGAGTATCTCGGGCTCAAGGTTAATCGGTTGATCCGAACCGCCTATGGTCCGTTCATGCTTGGTGACCTGCCACGGGGGCAAGCGGCGATCATCAAAAAGGGCGACCTTTCCCGCTTTCAAAGCCAGTTGAAGCGCGGATACAAAGCGTGAGAGCGCGCGCGTGAGGATCATTTCCGGCGAATGGCGCGGCCGCAAACTGGTTGCGCCCAAAGGCGAGGCCACGCGCCCGACCGCCGACCGTACGCGCGAAACCTTGTTCAGCATGCTGACGAGCCGTCTCGGCTCATTTGTAGGGCTTCAGGTCGTCGATCTGTTCGCTGGCAGCGGCGCTCTAGGCCTCGAAGCGCTTTCAAGAGGCGCAGCTAACTGTCTGTTTGTTGAGCAAGAACGCAGCGCGCTCGATGCGATCAAGACGAATATCGTCACCTTTGACGCCCGCTCCCGAACTCGGGTCGAATCGATGTCTGTTATGCATCTGCGGGCCCGGACCGAACCGATGGATCTGATCCTGTTGGACCCGCCCTATCACACCGGCGCGGGCGAAGTGGCCCTGGACCGTTTGCTGCGACTGGGGTGGATTGGCGAGGCGACGTGGATGGCTCTGGAAACCGCAGCCAAGGAAGAACCTCAAATCGCCGGACTCGAAATCGAAACCACCCGCAAGGTCGGCAAAGCGCGCCTTACCCTGCTGCGGCCTGAGTGAGTTCGAGATCCGACCACGCCAACAAGCTGATCACCAAGCACATGGTTACGACGATCCAGTGAAAGATCATGCGTTCTGTGAAAATCAACGCGATACACAGGGCCATCCAGACCGTGTTAAGGCCACCCGCGCCGAGGTATTCCAAAGGTCCCCATTCGCGCTGATACCCGATCATGAACATCCCCACATTGGCGAGCATCAGATAGGTTGCGAACAAGCCCCAGAACTGCGTCCGGTTGGCGAGATAAAAGTCGAGCACCGAAGCGCCCTTTTCCAGCTTTTCGTCCGGGAACACTGCTGCGGACAGCAAAAACAAGGTCAGCAGCATAAAGACGGTCGGCAGAAACACGAGAAAACCCATCTCGCGGGCGTCTGACAGACCGTTGTAAAGGCCCCACCAAAGATTCAGGATTAGGCAAAGGACGATAAAGCCGGTCGCCGGAACAATCGGGTGCCATTTGATGTCCCGACCCTGCCGCAACAGTCGATGCAAGCTGAGCGATAGATCAGCCACAGCCAGACCGATCAAAATCGCTGCAAAAATAATCAGATATTCGCCAACACCCATGTTCGCCCCCCTTCAGCGCACTGGCGCCTTTGGAGGCCTAAACGAATGGAGCAAAAAGTGGTGCCCGCGCGCGCTCCCACGTTGGGGGCAATGGCAGACGGGCGGGCACCACCAGAGAAGAAACGTCGCCTAGGCGTCAGCGGCGCTTCTCATACGCTTATGTACGGCCTTCTATCCGCGCCCAGGCTTTCTCCTGGTCTTCCGCGCTCATGCCGCTCAGCGCAACCTTGTCCGAGTCCGCCAGACCCCAGAACAGCTTTTGCCGCTCCTCGGACAGGGTCCAGTAATAGGCCTGCGTTTCAGGGGGCCATGACCGATAGGCGTCCTGCTTTTCCGCCGGCCAGGTCGCAACCTCGGCTTCTGGCGAATTCTCGGTCTGCGCCACCTTGGTTAGCTCACCTTCCGGCGACGCGGCGCTGGCCACCGTAATGGGGGCTCCGCTCACCGCGATGACCGCCAAAGAGGCAAACAATTTCATAGCTTTATCTTTACGCATTGGATTCTCCATAGTCGGGGTTCCAAGCGCGAACGAACGCGATCCGACCCGGCCTGTTTGCCCCCTGACCGGATGAGCCTGATTATGTGGGCGTCTCGCTGACATGGCCAGAGACGCGGGGCGCAACGAACGCGCGGTCGGCACATATGAGCGAGAGGTGTGGCGAAACCGGGTTGGCGCGATTGGCCTTCCGAAATTCGTACCGGCCGTTCGACGGATAGGCTGGGCCCTATCCTTGCACATGAACCCTTCGTTCTATACCTGTTCTACGCGAATCCTATGGCCCCTTCTTCTCCTCTTCCCTCCCAATCCGCCCCGCACGACGGCGAATCGGTGCCCGCTTACGCCGCGCGATTGAATCCGCCGCAGCGTGAAGCGGTGCTGACGACCGAAGGGCCCGTTTTGATGCTGGCGGGTGCTGGAACGGGCAAGACCGCTGCGCTTACATCAAGGTTGGCGCATTTGGTCGCGACGCGGCGCGCCTATCCCAGCCAGATCCTGTGCGTCACCTTCACCAATAAGGCCGCGCGCGAAATGCGCGAACGAGTCGCGGGGCATCTGGGCCCAGGAGCGGAAGGTATTCCGTGGCTGGGCACCTTCCACTCGATCTGCGCCAAGATGCTGCGCCGCCATGCAGAGCTGGTGGGGTTGGAAAACAACTATACGATTATCGACACCGACGATCAGCTGCGTCTTCTGAAACAACTCATCAGCGATAACGATATCGATGAGAAACGCTGGCCCGCTCGCCAGCTCGCCGGGTTCATCGACGGCTGGAAGAACCGTGGTCTTAACCCCGCCGATCTGGATGCGATGGAGAACGAAGTTTACGCCAACGGACACGGACAGGCAATGTATCAAGCCTATCAGGACCGGCTACGCGCGCTCAACGCCTGCGATTTCGGCGATCTGATGCTTCACATGCTTAACATCTTCCGCAAGCACACCGACGTGCTGGAGGATTACCAGCGGCGCTACAAATACATCCTGGTGGACGAGTATCAGGACACCAACGCGGTCCAGTATCTATGGCTGAGATTGCTCGCTCAGGCGCACAAAAACATCTGCGTAGTGGGCGATGATGACCAGTCGATCTATTCCTGGCGCGGCGCCGAAGTCGCGAACATCCTTCGCTTTGAGAAGGACTTTCCCGGCGCAGCGGTAATCCGGTTGGAGCAGAATTACCGCTCCACCCCGCATATTCTGGGCGCGGCCTCGGGTCTGATCCGCGCGAATTCACAGCGGCACGAGAAAACGCTGTGGACCGAGGTCAACGGCGGCGATCAAGTCAAAGTGATCGGCGTGTGGGACGCCCCCGAAGAAGCGCGCCGCGTCGGCGAGGAGATTGAACGGTTGGAAGGCCAAGGCGAACCTCTCGATCAAGTCGCGATACTGGTGCGCGCGCAATACCAGACGCGCGAATTTGAAGACCGCTTTATCCAGATCGGCGTCAACTATCGGATCATCGGGGGTTTCCGCTTTTACGAGCGCGCCGAGATCCGCGACGCCCTCGCTTACCTGCGCGTCATTGCGCAGCCGCAGAACGATCTGGCGTTCGAGCGTATCTACAACCAGCCTAAGCGCGGCCTTGGTGCGAAGACCCTCGAAAAGATGCACCAGCATGCGCGCCGCGTGGGCCTTCCCCTCGCCGCAGCCTCGCTGGAGCTGGCCGACAGCGATGAGTTGCCCAAGCGCGCGGCGAACACAATCGGTGGATTGCTGCGCCAGTTTCTGGCGTGGCGCGAGGCAGCGGACACGCTGACACCGGCAGACTTGCTGCGACTCGTCCTGGATGAAAGCGGCTATAGCGATATGCTGGCGAACGACCGCTCGGCCGAAAGCGCCGGGCGAGCGGACAACCTGACCGAACTTGCCCGCGCGATGGAAGAGTATGAGACGCTTGGCGATTTTCTAGAACACGTTTCCCTTGTCATGGACAACGATCGCAGCGACGATGAAGAGACCGTCACCATCATGACGATCCACGCCGCCAAGGGGCTGGAGTTCGACAACGTTTTTTGCGTGGGATGGGAAGAAGGCGTCTTCCCTTCACAGCGTGCCATAGACGAAGGCGGGCTCGCCAGCCTCGAAGAGGAGCGTCGCCTAGCCTATGTCGCGATCACCCGCGCGCGGCGGCAATGCATCATCTTTCACGCGGCGAACCGGCGTATCTACGGCCAGTGGACGAGCTCTATCCCTTCGCGCTTTATCGAAGAATTGCCCGAAGAGCATATCGAGCAGGAGACGACCATGACGGGTGGTGCTTCGCTTTGGCGCGCCAATTGGTCGGAAAACGACGATCCCTTTGCGCACGTCGCACGCGACAAACCGGCGCGCGCGCAAACCCGCGGCCCGGGATGGCAGCGCGCCATTGAGAGCGGCTACGAAACCAAGCCAAGCCGAGTCGCCGAAAGCGGCCGCAGCGCCGCCAGTTTCGCCGCAGCCCCACGCTCAGACATCCGCATCGGCGCGATGGTCAATCACGCCAAATTCGGTGTCGGTTGTGTCATAGATCAGGAAGGCAACAAGCTTGAGATCGAGTTTGAAGACCACGGCACGAAACGCGTGATCGATAGCTTCGTGACAGTGGTGGGTTAAACCCGCTCCCTGCTTCCTTCACCGCAGCCCTTTGGAAAGTTCCGAAGCCAGATAATCGAAGGTCAGCCTTATCCGCTTGCTGGTGCGTATCTCACGATGAGTGACCAGCCATAGCGGCACCGGAAAAGCCGGCATATCGGGCAGCGCGGGTTCGAGTCCCAATCGATCCTGCGCAACATCGCGCGGCAACATGGCGATCCCCGCTCCTTCCCTTGCGAGCTCAAACATGGCTGTGCCTGTGGTCGCCGTCACTCCGAAGTTCTCTGGCGTCAATTCAATGCCGATCATCGCCATCTGAGGGATAAGACGAGCGGGCTCTTCGAATCCGATAAAGGCGGCTTTCGACAAATCGGCGGGTGATCGGATCGGTTGAAGCGAAGCCAAATAGTCTGGCTTGGCAAAGAGCGAGACCTCGATATCGGGCAGGCGCTTGGCGATCAGGTCGGGCTGATGGGGTTTAACATGGCGGATCGCAATATCGGCATCGCGCCTTGTCAGGCTCGTGACTTCGCTCGACGGGGCCAGCTCGATGCGGATCCCCGGATGTGTCTTTCGAAGCTCCAGCGCGATGCGAGGCAATTCGTAGGCCGCCATCGCGTCGCTTGACGTAATGCGCACCACGCCTTCGACCGCCTCGCTTTGCCCGGCGGCAACTCGCGAAATCCGCGCCGCGGCGTCCGCCATATCCTCCACATGGGCGACCAAGGTTTCTCCGGCCGCGGTTAGAACCAGCGCGCGCGTGCCGCGTTCGAACAATGTCAGGTCAAGCGCCTCTTCGAGCGCGGATATCTGTCGACTGAGCGTCGGCTGAGTCTGCCCCAAAGCGCGCGCCGCACCCGATAGCGAACCGGTCTCAACCGTCGCGAGAAAGGCCCGGATATGGTTCCAATCGAAGGATATTGCGCTCCAGTTCATACATTTTCGTATAGAAGACCCCCGTTTTTCGTCAATTCCATGTGAAAAGCAAAGAGGCCATTGGGCGGTTCATCACAAAGAACCCAAAAGGAAATCCCAATGACCAACGCATTCTCGCCCATCGAGCGAGGCACGACAATCGCGATGCTCTGGCTGTTTGCGATCTTGAACACTCTGTTTCGCGATATCCATGAACTTGTCGTGGCCACGACGATCGAACAGATTCTGTCTGGCCAAATGAACGGCACCCCCGTTACCGAAATGGCTCTGTTTGCCGGCGCGTTCGCTGTTGAAATGGTCCTGCTGGCAATGGTGCTTTCACGGCTGCTTAAGCCGATCTACGCGCGCATCATGAACCTGGTCGTGGCGCCCATTGCGGCGCTGGGCACGTTCATCGTTCCGCCTGTTGATATGGACGACCACTTCTTTGCCGTTGTCGTTCTCGCGACCTTCACCGCAATCTTTGCAGTGGCGTGGACGTGGCAAACGCAGCCGCAGGACACGGCTTCGCTCCAACGACAGGGGGCATAGGAACCATGACTGTGATCTCCACTCAAAAGCGCTGTGCCCTGACGGCTCTTGTCACCTTCATCAGCGTGCTTTTAGTCGGTGCGACCGGTCTGCTGAACGCAGCCCTGACTGCAATGATACGTTTGGCATTCGGCGCCTTGGTTCTGATAGCTATTGCCGCTGCCAAACTGCTGCCAGCCGCCGTCGCTATCACACTTATTCGCAGGCTTTGTTAGCGGCCCATCACCCGGCCACGGCGACCCAAACCGACACGAAGAACGAAGTCCCGCCCAGCGTGCCAAAGCTGTGCCAGATGGGATAGCGAAACGGGCTCCCCCTCTTGCGGTAGAACAACGTGCCGATGGCATAGAAGGTTGTCCCCGCTCCCACGGCATAGGTGGAGAGCGGGGGCAGCTGCGCCCAGAGATCGGGCAGCGAAAGCAGGGCAAAGGCGCCCAGCCCAAGATAGGAGATCAGCGACCAACGCGAATCACCGTTGTCACCCGACAGTTTGAACCAACCCCCCAGACACGCGATGGCCCAGATCAGGGCCAGGATAATGCGCGCACTCGGCGTTCCCGCCGCGACGAGAAGCGGGGTGAATACCCCTGCCATGGCGGTGTAGATCGCCGCGTGATCCCAACGGCGCAGGATCGCGCGCCATTCATGTCGGGGCAGAAGATGATAGGCGAAAGAAACCGCAATCGAAACGATCGCCGTGACCCAGTACACCAGAGTTGCGAGGACGAGCACCGTACCGTCAAGCATCACCACCTTCGCAAACAGGAAACCGCCTGCAATCGAAAGCCCCACCAGGCCAATCAGGTGAATGACAAAGTCTGCCCGGCGTTCGGGCGCTGTTAGACTGGGAAACATGGTCTTTCTGGAAAGTCCCGATGGGAAAGGCGCTAGGTAAGCGCCATTATCACATCTGCAAGCTGTCGGTCCTCACTCCTGCCTTACTTCGCTGGCGCGGGCGCTCGCTTGGCTGCCTTGGCGATCGCCTTGCGAATGTCTTGCACAAAACGCGTATGCCGCACTCCCCATAGGAACAGGCTCTGGATCGCGTTGCCTTTCCAACGGCACGGGCGTTTGATCTGAATGAGAAGGATGTAGCGATCCTCGTCCGTTTCGTTCCAGACTTCGTGGTTGAACATGTCGTCAAACAGGAAGCTTTCGCCGTCTTTCCAGTTGAGGACGTGGAGATCCTCGCCCTCCTCAACATGCATCCGGCACTTTTGCGTCTCTGTGGGAGACTTCAGGGCCAGGTGATAGGTGAGCATCCCTTTGGTCATGCCCCAGTGGCGCGGGATATGGCCGCCCGCTTCGAGTACCGAGAAGTTCGCGGTGACGAGGTCCGGCACCTGTTCTATCAATTGCGCCGTGATCGGAGCGCGCGCAGCGTTCTCTTCCATCACATAGCCATATCCTTTGAGGAAGAACGCGCGCCAGCGACGATCCTTGCCGATACGACCATGGTCGAACGAGATTTCGCCGAGAGAAGGAATGTCTTGCGCGCGGATACTGACGGCTTCATCGCGGATATCTTCCCAGCGCTCTTCGAGCTTGGCCATCCATGGGAAAAAGGCCTTATCCTGGATCGCCGCATCGGGGATCTTGGAACTGTTCATGATGATCTGATCGATCTTGGGCCGAAGCTCTTTTCCAATCTGGAACAGAGACTTGCCCACAAACGG
Source organism: Pseudomonadota bacterium (assembly GCA_039033755.1). Taxonomy (GTDB): domain Bacteria; phylum Pseudomonadota; class Alphaproteobacteria; order Sphingomonadales; family Sphingomonadaceae; genus Erythrobacter. The sequence goes on from JBCCBZ010000028.1 coordinate 26,716, forward strand.
CACTTTCCAACCGCGCGCGTTCAACGTGTCTTGCCAAGCCAAAGTTGATCTCCGTTTTGGGGGAAATGGAGGGTTGTCAGCTTTTAAAGAATGGAGACGGTTTAGCCAAATCCAACGTCTAGGAAACCCGGCTTGGGGCCGTTCCATTCACCGGCGGGGACCGGCTCGTTGTCTTCCTCACGATCACGGCGTGAGCGACCACGGCGCGGCTTTTCAGAGCGCTCTTCCTTGGTGTCCTTGCCGCGTTTTTCACGGCGCGGTTTTTTGGGACGATCTTCTTCGACCGTCTCTTCACGCTTAGGCTCTTCACCCGCCGGGGCGAGTTCGACGCGAACGTCTTCTTTGCCAAACACCTTGATCTTGGCGCCGGTCAGCTTTTCGACATTGCCGATTGCTTCGGCGTCTTCATCAGCGACGAAGGTAAAGGCGCGGCCCTTGGCTCCTGCCCGGCCGGTGCGGCCAATGCGGTGAACATAATCATCCGGGTGCCAGGGGGTATCGAAGTTGAAGACGTGGCTAACACCCTTAATGTCGAGACCACGCGCAGCAACATCGCTCGCGACAAGGATATTCACATCGCCCGACTTGAACCGCTCAAGCTCTTTCAGGCGCGAATTCTGATCGATATCGCCGTGGATTTCGCCGCTGGCAAAACCGCGCTTTTGCAAATGCTTGTTTAGCTCTCGCACGGTCGTCTTGCGGTTGGCGAAAACAATCGCCGTCTCCACCTGATCGTTAGACAGCAGCCATTCGAGCGTTTCGCGCTTTTGACGTGACTTCACCGGAACTTTGAAGGCGGTGATGTCTTTGTTGGTCGTCGCCGCACGCGCGGTTTCGATGCGTTGCGGGTTCGACAGGAATCTCTTGGCCAGCTTCTCAATCGGCGGCGGCATGGTCGCCGAAAACAGCATGGTCTGGCGCGGTTCGGGCAGCTTGTCGCAGATGAACTCGATGTCGGGAATAAAGCCCATATCAAGCATCCGGTCCGCTTCGTCGATCACCAGCAATTCGCAGCCGTTCAGCAGGATCTTCCCGCGCTCGAACAGGTCCATGAGGCGGCCTGGCGTCGCGATCAGAACGTCAACGCCTTCGTTCAGCGTCTTCAGCTGATCACCCATCTGAACACCGCCAATAAGCAGCGCCATTTTGAGATCATGGTTCTTGCCGTATTTTTCAAAATTCTCAGCCACCTGCGCGGCAAGTTCCCGCGTCGGTTCAAGAATAAGCGAGCGCGGCATAAGCGCCCGGCGGCGGCCAGAAGCCATCACATCGATCATGGGCAGCACGAAGCTGGCAGTCTTGCCCGTCCCCGTTTGCGCGATCCCGATGATGTCGCGCATCATCAACACCGAAGGAATAGCCTGCGCCTGGATGGCGGTCGGCTCGGTATAGCCCGCGTCTTCAACGGCGGCGAGCAATTCAGGAGAAAGGCCGAGATCGGCGAAAGTCATGCGTACAGAATGTGTCCGGATAAGGCGCGAACGCGAGGCCCGCGCTTGGTTTGCCCGCCGCATGACTAATCATACGACAAACGTGCAAAAGCTCGCAGCGACGCCGCAAGCGCCGCCCCTTTGTGCAAAACACCCTAAAAAGTCAAGATTTCGCCATATTCAGGCAATGGATTGACGCAAGACGTGGCCAATTGGCATCCGATGGCAGCGGCCCCGATCTAATCCTCAACCGCTTTAAGCTGCATCATCCGCGCGATATCGCAGCGTGCGCCGTTACGAGATTGTAGCGTGTCGCGTTGAACACACAGCTTTCCATCCTCGTTCCGCTCAACATAGAAACCGGAGTAGAAATCGCGTGCACGACACGCTTTCTCCAGGTTCACACTCAAAATTTCAGCGTCTCGAAGGAACAGCAGAAGCCGATTGCCGCTGCCGGTTTCGACACCAGCGATCTGTTCGACCGCCACGCATTTTTCGGCCTTTTGTTCTTTGTACCGCCTAGGAGCAGACCGCACTGGCAATTGCGCAAGCATGTTGCGGCGCGCCGCAACCGATCGCGGGGCGATGCGGACATAGACGCGCCGCTCGATGCGGATTTGGCTCTGATTGTATGTCACTTTCAGCGACGCAATCGGCGTGGACTGACTGAAAACCGGATACTGAACTTCATTCGGAAGTTTGGGCGTTTCACCCGCTTGGGCTGGCTCAACCGCTTGGGACACAGGCGCAGAGGCAGGCGCGTCGGCGCTCATTCCGCCCAGCGGAAAAAGCAGCGTCAAAGCGCCAATTGTCTCTGCAAGGCTGATCATTGCGGCCAGCAAGCCTCCCAGTGGTCTGCGTCAATCCCGGACGGCGACCTAACAAAAACGATTGAACGGTGGCTTAATACACACACCTTGGGGCGCAAGAATGAACGCGCACGCTGGCGTTTCGCGCGCAATTTGTGGCATAGGTGCAACAATGACGATCGCTACTCTCCCACCGACCAACGAACGCACTCAGCTCTTCATTGATGCCGCTCAGAAGCTGCTGGGTTCAAAAGGGTTCACCCAGGACCCGGAGCTGGTCGAACCGTGGCTTACCGATTGGCGCGGGCGATACACGGGCCGCGCACTAGGGTTGGCTTCGCCGGCAAGCACGCAGGAAGTGGCTGAACTCATGCGTCTTTGTGCGCAACACCGCGTGCCCATTGTCCCGCAGGGCGGGAACAGCGGCATGGCGGGCGGCGCCACTCCGGATAACAGCGGCGACGGCGTGATCCTGTCCTTGCGGCGGATGAACGCGGTCCGGTCTCTGGACGCGGGAGCCGGTCAGGTCGTTTGTGAGGCTGGCGTAATCCTTCAAAGGCTGCACGATGCGGCGGAAGCGGAAGGTCTGCGGTTCCCGCTCACGTTGGGCGGCAAAGGTTCGGCGACCATCGGCGGGCTAATCTCTACCAACGCAGGCGGCACGCAGGTTCTGCGATACGGCACGATGCGCGCGCAGGTTCTGGGCATCGAGGCGGTTCTGTCCGATGGTCAAATCTTCGACTCGCTCACGGTACTCAAGAAAGACAATCGCGGCTTCGACCTAAAACAATTGCTGATCGGGTCTGAGGGCACTCTGGGCATCGTCACCGCTGCCACCTTGCGCATGCTCCCCGCCCCGCGTTCACGAGTCACGGCATGGGTTGGTCTTTCCAGTGTGATCGACGCGCGCACCCTTTTGCGGGAAGCCGACCGTACAATGGGCGAAGCGCTCGAAGGGTTCGAAATTGTTCCGGCGCATTGCCTTGAAAGCGTGCTTGCCCATCTGCCTGATGCCCGATCCCCGCTGGAACAAGCGCACACGTGGAACGCCTTGATCGAGTGCACCTCGCCAAACGATGACACCGCCGGTCTGCAAGAGCGGCTTGAAGAGGTGTTGGCTGGCGCGCTCGAAAGCGATTTGATCGCTGATGCGGCCATTGCAGCGAATGGCACGCAGGCAGAGCAGTTCTGGACTCTGCGCGATTCCATCTCTGCTGCAGAACGCGCGCTGGGTCCCGCGATGCAGCACGATATTTCTGTACCGGTTGATAAGATGCCTGAGTTCATCCTTGCCGCGATCCCTGCGATCGAAGACGAATTTTCAGGCGTAACGGGCACCGCTTTTGGCCATCTGGGCGACGGCAACGTCCACTTTCACGTTATCGCCCCCAAAGGCGTGGTGCCCGGCGAATGGGAAGAGGCGCAAGGCAAACAGGTGAGCGCGCGCGTCCACGATCTTGTCACGCAGTGGGGCGGATCGATCAGCGCGGAACACGGCATCGGTCAGATGAAGGTCGATGAGCTTGGCCGTCTGGGCGATCCGGTTGCGTTGTCCATGATGCGTTCGGTCAAATCGGCGCTCGACCCGCACGGGCTGCTGAACCCCGGAAAGCTTGTCCCTCAAGCCTGATTGGCGGAAGAACTGGCAGCGGTTCGGCGCGGATCGCCTTCCCTTTATCCGGCCGTTTCCCCGCCCGTGCTGACGCGTCGCTTGCGCCGCCGCGCGAACCCGCCTAAAGCCCGTGGCCGTTCGGTCGGACACGGGGGTCAGATCAGAGCGGCGCTTTGCCCTGCTCCTTGCTTCGCACCAGCCTTTATTCGAGATTCATTTTTCCAAACATCTGGAGACTACCCATGGCCACCGCGCCGCAGCCGCAACTTCCGCTGTTCTATAAAGACCTGCTTCCGCTCAACTCCAACGAGCATAAGGATTGGAAAGTCGGCACGTTCGACGACGCCAGCTTCCTTGCTGAAACGCACGCTATTCCGCTGACAGTTGACGAATTCGTCGACGCCCAGCGCGATTTTCCGATCGTGTTCACCGCCGGTGACAACCCTCTGCCGATCGCTCTTTTCGGACTGAACGAAGGCGTGAACACCTTCATGGACGATGAGAACAAGCTGGTCCCGGATGTGTACGTTCCGGCCTATATCCGTCGCTTCCCGTTCATTCTGGCCAAACTGCAGCCCGATGCCACCGACATGTCGCTATGCTTTGACCCGAGCTACGACGTCATTGGCAAGCGCGACGAAGGTCAGGAACTGTTCGACAAGGACGGCAAGCCGACCGAATACACCAACGGCGTTCTGGAATTCTGCCGCAAGTTCGAAGAATCGGGCCAGCGCACGCGCCAGTTTGTTGAGCAGCTCAACGCGCTCGACATCATGATGGACGGCGAAATTGCGATCACCCGCAACGACATGCCGGACAAGCCCTTCGTCTATCGTGGCTTCCGCATGGTTGACGAAAACAAGCTGCGCGAACTGCCAGCGACGAAGCTTCAAGAGCTGAGCAAGAATGGCATGATCATGCTGATCCACGCGCACCTGTTCTCGATGAACCTCATGCGCAAGCTATTCGAGCGTCAGAACCTACAAGGCAAAATGCCCGAATCCAACGCGAACGGCGCTGCCAACTAAGCGACTCGCCCCAAAGGGAAGCCATTCCCAAACGGGCGGCGCGACTAAGGACAATTACGGAGCCCGGGGTGCTTGAAGCGTCCTGGGCTCCTTCCTATTTAGGAGGAGTGGACGGTCCCCCTCAACTGCCGTCCCGCACCGCTGATGCAAAGCGTCAGCGGACCTCCCTGAACCTTGGCCACCTCGCGCAAATTTGTGCGGGGTGGTTTTTTATTGACGTAGAAGGTGAGGCGGTCTCGCAGAAACGGCTTACTCAGCGGCCTCGCACTGGCGTTCTTGATCGGCAAGCCGCGCGGTCGCCGCTCCCAATTCGCGCGCCAGACCGGCAAGCATGTCAGCCAACGGCCCAAGGCCCGGCGTCGTTTCCGACATCCGGTCATCGAGATAGGCCGAACGGCACACCTCAACCTGAATGGCGTGAATGCCCCTTTGTGGGGCGGCGTGTCGATCCAGCACAAAGCCGCCGGAATAGGGCCGATTGTGCGCCGATGGGCACCCCGCCCGCTCAAGATAACGGAACGCACGCGCTAACAAGCCGCCATTGCACGATGCACCGAATCGATCGCCCAGCACGATACGGGGCGCGGTTTGCTGCCCGGCTTGTGGACGAAGCGGCGGCATGGAATGTAAATCAATCAGCAGCGCGGCGCCCCATGCGTCGCGAATTCGCTCAAGTTCGGCTTGTAAGAAGGCGTGGTAGGGGCGGTGGATATAATCGATCCGCGCGTCGAGTTCATCGCGCTCCAGCGGACGACGCCAAATCTCCCCAAAACCCGGCAATCGGCGTGGCACCAGCCCCAATCCGCTGCGCGCGCGGCGATTCGCGGACCGCGTGGCTTTTCCGACGATGCTCTGCACGGGTTTGGCAAGCTTTCGCGCGCCTGCGACCATATCCCAATCGACATCATCATGCGCCCGGTTGAGATCGAGCATCGCACGCGGCGCATGCGCGATTAAGAGGCCGGTCCCCGACGCTTTCGCCACCTCCACGCCGATTTGATCGACATGGCGATCTTCAAGCCGCAATTGGCACAGCTCCTCATCGCGAAACCCCGCGAGAATGTGCGAGGGGTAAACGCGCCCTGCATGGGGCACCGCCACCAACACCGGCAAGGGCATGGATCGCGGGGCAAGGTGCGTGAAGGCCGGTCCAAAATCGTCCGCCGGGTTAGCCCCCGGCACCCGCCCTCCCGACACACGCAGAAGCGCGCCGCCCGAAGGCGGTGCGGCGTCGTTGGCGTGTGGTGAAGATGAGGCGCTGCGAACGGATTTCACGCCAGCTGTCGTGCCCGTTTTGCTGCGCCAAGTCAAAAACCGAAAACAACCGCAACCCGACGTTATCCGACACGCGGATGATGGTGAAAACGCGGTCTTAATTCCGACGCTCCCATTTCGGCCACATCTCATGGCGGATGGATATGATTTCTTAAGCGACGGCTGCTACCGCCAGCAGCATGACAGACACACAAGCTCCGCGAATCCTGCTGGCCGAAGATGAAGAAGCGATGCGCGCCTATCTTGCGCGCGCGCTGAACAACGCTGGTTACCGCGTCGAAACCGTTGATCGCGGCACCGATGCGATACCCCTGCTTGAAAGTCAGGACTTCGATCTGCTGTTGTCCGATATTGTCATGCCCGAAATGGACGGCATCGAGTTGGCGCAACGCTGCGCAGAGATTTCGCCGCGAACCAAGGTGATGTTCATCACCGGCTTCGCCGCCGTCAGCCTGCGCGCAAGCCGCGAGCAACCGCAGGCTAAGGTGCTTTCCAAACCGTTCCACCTGCGCGATCTGGTGTTGGAAGTGGAACGCGTGTTCGAAGAACAGCGCGAGGCCAGCGGGCAGGTCTGACCCGCAAACACGCTTTATGATCGATAAGCGGCGCGAATCGCTTGCACACGGTTCAAAGCCGCGTTAATGGGCCGCTCCGCTTCAAGCGACGCTGTCGTTGTGAAGCGTGTAACCGATGGTGCGGGCGTATAGCTCAGGGGTAGAGCACTATGTTGACATCGTAGGGGTCCCAAGTTCAAATCTTGGTACGCCCACCATCGCTTCCCAGCTTTGCTGGACCCAAAACCCGCCTTCACGGCGGGTTTTTTGTTGCGCTCCGTGCGCGTTAACCTGCGACTTTTGCAAACGCCTCGCACAATCATTCATTCAACCCAAGGGCTGACTTGCGCGACGCGACGCCTCTGCTAAAGCCGCGCGCAGGGATTTAATCACCACAGTAGAGGATGCGCGGACAGGCTCCCCGAAGTCGCCCGCGCCCAAACGCGTAGAAAACGCTCAAAGGAAGGCGGGACACTTCTCATGCAGAAAATTCAGGTCAAAAACCCGGTCGTCGAGCTCGACGGCGACGAGATGACGAAGATCATCTGGCAATGGATCCGCGAACGCTTGATCCTGCCCTATCTCGATGTCGACCTGAAGTATTATGACCTTTCGATCGAAAAGCGCGACGAAACCGATGACCAGATCACGGTCGACGCAGCCAACGCGATCAAGGAACACGGCGTCGGCGTAAAATGCGCCACCATCACCCCTGACGAAGCGCGCGTTGAAGAGTTCGACCTCAAGAAAATGTGGCGCTCGCCCAACGGTACGATCCGTAACATCCTTGGTGGTGTGGTTTTCCGGGAGCCGATCGTGATCGATAACGTGCCGCGCCTGGTTCCGGGTTGGACGGACCCGATCGTGGTTGGTCGTCACGCCTTTGGTGACCAGTACCGTGCGACCGACACGCTGATTCCCGGCCCCGGCAAGCTGCGCCTCGTTTACGAAGGCGATGATGGCGCAATCCTCGATCTCGACGTATATCGTTTCGAAAGTTCGGGCGTCGCGATGGCGATGTACAACCTCGACGATTCGATCCGCGCCTTTGCCCGCGCTTCGATGAACTACGGTCTGGATCGCGGTTGGCCGGTATATCTGTCGACCAAAAATACGATCATGAAAGCCTATGATGGCCGTTTCAAAGATCTCTTCCAGGAAGTCTACGAAGCCGAGTTTGAAGAGCGCTTCAAAGAAGCCGGCATTCTCTACGAACACCGCCTTATCGACGACATGGTTGCCTCTGCCCTTAAATGGTCGGGCAAGTTTGTGTGGGCTTGTAAGAACTACGATGGCGACGTTCAGTCAGACACGGTGGCGCAAGGGTTCGGTTCGCTGGGTCTGATGACCTCGGTTCTGATGACACCGGACGGCAAGACCATCGAAGCCGAAGCTGCGCACGGAACGGTGACCCGCCACTATCGCCAGCACCAGGAAGGCAAGGCAACCTCGACCAACCCAATCGCCTCGATCTTCGCCTGGACGCGTGGCCTGATGTACCGCGGCAAGTTCGACGACACACCCGATGTGGTGAAGTTCGCCGAGACGCTTGAGCGTGTCTGCATTGAAACGGTCGAGAAAGGCTCCATGACCAAGGATTTGGCCCTGCTGATCGGTCCGGGTCAGAACTGGCAGACCACCGAGCAATTCTTCGAGTCCATCGTTGAAAACCTTGAAAAGGAAATGGCGAGCTGGGCCTAATCGGCACCACGCACCACTTCATGCGTTTCCAAGGGGCGGCCAGCATCGATGCAGGCCGCCCTTTTTGGTTTGCACGACAAAGTGACCCTCGCGGGTGACACTCAAAAGGAGGCGCGCTAGCGTTTCGATATGGCCGGCGAACTGACCATGTCCCCCGTTATGTCCGATGCGCTGGTGATCCTTGGATCGGCCGGCATCGTCATCCCTGCCTTTGCGCGTTTTCGCATCACGCCAGTTATTGGATTTATTCTGATCGGTCTGCTGGTCGGACCCTATGGGCTCGGCACATTGGTCGAACGGGTGCCTTGGCTGGCCTATATAACCATCTCCGATCCCGAGCGATTAACGCCCTTTGCCGACTTCGGCGTCATTCTTCTGCTGTTTGCGATCGGGTTGGAACTGAGCTTCAACCGCTTGTGGCAGTTGCGCAAACTGGTCTTCGGCCTGGGATCGCTTGAAATTCTGATCATCGGGTCCTGCAGCGCAACCTTCCTCTACTCTATGAGTGGCATGGACCAGACCGGCGCACTGGCGCTGGGCTTTGCCCTCGCCTTCTCCTCGACTGCAATCGTGCTGCCGATATCCGGCACCAAGTCTCCGGTGGGACGCGCGGCACTCTCGATGCTCCTGTTCGAAGACATCATGATCGTGCCGATTATCTTCATCCTCGGTGCACTCGGCCCCAGTGTTCAGGGCGGCGGCGTGGACAACCTAGTTTCGACCTTGTGGCAAGGCGGATTGGTGATCGTGACCTTGCTCATCCTGGGCCGCTTTGCCCTGCCCCGCCTGTTCAGCCAGGCGGCGCGCACCAAGAGCCCCGAGCTCTTCCTCGCGGTGACCATGCTGGTGGTGATTGGGGCGAGCCTGGCCACCGGCGCAACCGGATTGTCGCCAATCGTCGGCGCACTGATCGCAGGCCTGCTGATCGCGGAGACCGAATATCACGGCGAGGTCGAAAGCATCGTCGAACCCTTCAAGGGCCTTGGCCTTGGGGTGTTCCTAATCACGATCGGCATGAGCATGAACCTGGTCGAGATCTGGAACGATATCGGCAACATCATTTCGGCCGTGGTCGGCGTGCTGGTGTTCAAAGCGATCGTGACAGGCGTGCTGCTGCGACTGATGGGTGCGCGCCGCAGCACCGCGACTGAAACGGGCGTGCTGATGGCCAGCCCGTCGGAGACGACTCTTATCGTTCTGGCCGCCGCCACCTCCGCGCTGGTGGTCGATCTGGAAACCGCGCAATTCTGGCAAATCGTCACCGCTATCGGTCTCACCGTCACGCCCTTGCTGGCCAAGCTTGGCCGCGTCATCGCGCGCCGCGTCGAGGCAACGCCGGAAATGCTCGATGACGAGGACGAGGCGCGCACCATCATTATCGGCGGCGGGCGCGTGGGCCTGTTGGTGGCGGACATGATGAACCAACATGATCAGCCGCACGTCATTCTCGATTCCGATCCCGACACGATCATGTCGGCCAACCGCCAAGGCTATCGTGCACTGTTCGGAGACGCCGCGCGCGGCGATGCGCTGTCTCGCCTGGGTGTAGAGCGCGCGCCCGCGGTGGTGTTGACCATGGACGAACCTGTGCTGGCGCAGCGACTTGTGACCAAACTGCGCAACGAACACCCCGATCTCCTGATCGTTTCACGCGCTCGAGACACGGAACACGCCGCTGCGCTCTACCGCGCGGGAGCGAGCCACGCGGTCCCGGAGAATCTGGAGAGCTCGTTGCAGCTTTCTGAAGCGGTGCTGGTCGATATTGGTGTGGCGATGGGGCCAGTCATCGCCTCCATTCACGAAAAGCGCGACGAATTTCGTGAAAAGCTGGAGACCGAAGGCGGACTTGCGAAGAAACCAAAACTTCGCCCCAGCACAATCCCGGTCGAAGGCGGCTAAGCAGCCTCGCTAAGCGTCGCCCTCCCCTAACCAATCGTTCACCCACCCATCGATCATGGGAGAATACGCGTCTTGCCCCGGAAAGGCCAGATCCATCGCCAGATCGATAGCAAACGAGATAAAAAGGATCGCTGCGACCAAGGCAAAGAACGCCCAGGGTGTTGGCAACGACCCGGCCTCTTTCGCCAGGCGCGCTTTGTGATCAGGCGAAACCACCAGCCAGGCTAACCACAAGAGGCCCGGTATAACCACAAAGTTGGCAAGCAGCACAGCAATCGGATGAACACCGGGCACCCACTCCAACGGCATGACGCCGAACAAGGCCGCCACCGCTCCTGAAGCTTTGGGCGCCCAGCCAATCGCCGGATCCCGCAGCGCCAACCAACTTATGTTCAGACCGGTGCGAAATTCGCGCCAGGCTATCTGAACACGTCGCCAACCAAAAAGTCGTGCGGCGCGGAGCGTCCTGAAAACCTTGCCGAAAGGCTTGGCCATGCGATCTTACGTCAGGCGCTGGCCAACACCGCGCGGACTGCCTCAATCGCTTCGGCGCCCTTGCTGCCATCAGGTCCGCCACCTTGCGCCATGTCTGGACGGCCGCCGCCGCCCTTGCCGCCCAGCGCCGCAACACCGGCTTTGACAAGGTCCACCGCGCTGAATCGGTCAGTCAAATCGTGGGTCACCGCCGTCGCAATCGCCGCTTTGCCATCGTTGACGGCGACGACGGTTGCCACGCCCGATCCCAAGCGAGCTTTGGCTTCGTCGAGCAACGGGCGCAGTTCCTTGGGGCTAAGCCCTTCGAGGACCTGTCCGCTGAAGGTGACACCGCCAACATCTTCGTCAACCGGGCCCGCAGCAACGGCTCCAGCGCTTGCGCCGCCGCCGCTCAACGCCAGAGCTTTCTTCGATTCGGCGAGCTCTTTTTCCAGACGTTTGCGTTCATCGAGCAGCGCCGAGACACGCTCCGGCAGTTCTTCAGGGGTTGAACGCACAGCGCTCGCCGCGGCCTTGAGAGCCTCTTCGCGGTTCACGAGCCATTCGCGAGCGGCCTCACCTGTCAGCGCTTCAATGCGGCGCACGCCCGAAGAGACCGCGCTTTCGCTGACGATGCGGAACACGCCAATATCACCGGTCGCGTTCACATGCGTTCCCCCGCACAACTCGACCGAGTAATTGCGACCCCCGGCCCCGGCGCGTCCCATCGAAAGGACGCGGACCTCGTCGCCATACTTTTCGCCGAACAGAGCCAAGGCGCCCGCTTCGACCGCGTCGTCCGGACTCATCAGGCGGGTCGAAACCGGCTCGTTCGCGCGGATTTCGGCGTTCACCTCGGCCTCAATCGCGGCGATATCGTCATTCGTAAGCGCGCTGGGCTGCGAGAAGTCGAACCGCAGGCGATCCTCGGCTACGAGCGATCCCTTCTGCGTTACGTGGTCGCCCAAGCGATTGCGCAGGGCTGCGTGCACCAGATGCGTAGCGGAGTGGTTTGCTCGGATCGCGGTGCGACGCTCATCGTCGACAATCAGTTGAACCGTATCGCCCAGCGAAATCTCGCCCATCTCGACCTCAGCTTGGTGCGAGTGCAATCGGCCAAGTGGCTTGCCAGTGTCCGTAACTGTCGCCGCAAATCCACCCGCTGTGGTCATCGAACCGGTGTCGCCGGTCTGGCCACCGCTCGTGCCGTAGAACGGGGTCTGGTTGGTCAGGATCGTGACGCTCTCACCCGCTTTCGCGCTCGTGACCTCGGCTCCATCTTTGACGATGGCAACCACGGTTCCTTCACCCGAGGTTGAGCTGTAGCCGGTGAATTCGCTCGCCCCTTCGCGGTCGGCGATGTCGAACCACACTTCTTCCGAAGCGGCTTCGCCTGACCCCTTCCACGCGGCGCGCGCGGCCTCTTTCTGCCGCTCCATCGCAGCGTCAAAGCCCGTGCGGTCGACGCCAAGTCCGCGGCTGCGTAGCGCGTCTTCGGTCAGATCGTAAGGGAAACCATAGGTGTCGTAGAGCTTGAACGCGGTTTCGCCATCGAGTTCGCCGCCCCCCTCATCGTTGGCACACATATCGCCCGTTGCTTCGTCGAGGAGCTTGAGGCCCTTATCCAACGTTTTGCGGAACTGCGTCTCCTCACGCAGCAGCACCTCTTCGATTAGCGCTTGACCACGCGCCAGCTCGGGGAACGCCTGGCCCATTTCGGTAACGAGGCTGGGAACGAGGCGATGCATCAACGGATCGCTCGCACCTAGGAGGTGCGCGTGGCGCATCGCGCGGCGCATGATCCGGCGCAGCACATAGCCGCGTCCTTCGTTGGACGGCAGCACGCCATCGGCCATCAGGAAGCTGACCGAGCGCAGGTGATCGGCGATCACACGGTGGCTGGCGAGGCTGTCGCCCTCAGCCGCAACATTTGTGAAATGCTCCGACGTTCCGATCAGCGCCTTGAACGTATCGATGTCGTAATTGTTGTGCACGCCCTGCATAACCGCCGCGATTCGCTCGAGCCCGCTGCCTGTGTCGATTGAGGGCTTGGGCAAATCGAGTCGCGTTCCGTCGGCCTGCTGGTCGAACTGCATAAAGACGAGATTCCAGATCTCAACAAAACGGTCGCCGTCTTCCTCGGGGCTTCCCGGAGGTCCGCCCCAGATGTGTTCGCCGTGGTCGTAGAATATCTCCGAACACGGTCCGCAAGGGCCCGTTTCGCCCATCGACCAGAAATTGTCGTTGGTATCGATACGGATGATGCGGTCTTCGGACAGGCCCGCAATCTTGCGCCACAAGTCGAACGCTTCGTCATCGGTGTGATACACCGTCGTGATCAAGCGATCAGGGTTCAGGCCCCATTCCTTGGTCAGCAGCGTCCAGGCGTTTTCGATCGCCTGTTCCTTGAAGTAATCGCCGAATGAGAAATTGCCCAGCATCTCAAAGAACGTGTGGTGGCGCGCGGTGTAGCCGACATTGTCGAGATCGTTGTGCTTACCCCCGGCGCGCACGCATTTCTGCGAAGACGTGGCGCGCGGCGCAGGCGGTGTTTCCAGACCGGTAAAGACGTTCTTGAACGGAACCATGCCGGCGTTCACGAACATCAGCGTGGGATCGTTGTAAGGCACCAGCGGCGCGCTGGGCATTTCGGCGTGATCAGCCCTTTTGAAGAAATCAAGGAAGGAGCGCCGGATATCGTTGGTCGAAGTCATGATGCGCAGTTAAGCAATCACGCCGCGACCGACAAGCCGAAGCGTGTGGCAAAGGCGATACGGCCCGCATATGTTTCGCGATCACCACATATGGGAAATTCGATCACTCACGGATGACGACGTGTGCAACGAAAAACCGACGCCAAACGGGCATCCTCGGGGAAGGAATGCGCGTCTGACGCCGGTATTCCGGTTATCCGGGCAGCCAATGCCAAACCGTTATTGGTTCAGCGAGCACCCGCTTGAGGATCAGCTGTCGGAGTCCGCGTCCGGCCCCGTCATCATTTCCTCGGCGACCTCGTCGGTTTTACCGCGAATAGCAGCTTCCAAACGGTCGCAAATCTCTGGATTTTCTTTGAGATAGGTCTTGGCGTTCTCACGGCCCTGGCCAATTCGCACGCTGTCATACGAATACCAGCTGCCCGATTTTTCAACGATGCCGGCCTTCACACCCAGATCGAGGATCTCGCCGATCTTGGAAATGCCTTCGCCATACATGATGTCGAATTCGACCTGTTTGAACGGCGGCGCGACCTTGTTCTTGACCACTTTGACGCGGGTCGAGTTGCCGATCACCTCGTCGCGGTCCTTGATCTGGCCGGTGCGGCGAATGTCGAGACGAACCGACGCGTAGAATTTCAGCGCGTTACCGCCCGTCGTCGTTTCCGGATTACCGTACATCACGCCGATCTTCATGCGCAGCTGGTTGATGAAGATCACCATGCACTTGGAACGGTTGATCGACCCGGTCAGCTTGCGCAGCGATTGGGACATAAGCCGCGCTTGAAGGCCGACATGGCTATCGCCCATCTCGCCTTCGATTTCGGCGCGG
>JBCCBZ010000029.1:0-37925 GCA_039033755.1 Pseudomonadota bacterium
AGGGCAAACAATTGTTTAAAGTGATCCCCGTCAAGCCAATCAAATCGGGGAGGACAATCCATGGCTCACAAGTTTGAAATCTACAAAGATAAAGCGGGCGAGTTCCGCGTGCGCTTCAGCTACAATTCTGAGGTGATGTTCTCGACGCAGGGTTATTCGTCGAAGTCGAGCGCGCAGAACGCGATCGAGTCGATCAAAAAGAATGGCCCGGACGCGCCGACCGAAGACAACTCCTAAGGCTATTCGGACCAAGTTTGAACGGGCGCACCGCTCGCGAGGTGCGCCCGTTTTGTTTGCGCAGTTGGCCTTACGCCTCGGCAGCGATGCGCTCGGCTTCGTTGCTGGCAAGCGCGTCCACACGCTCGTTTTCCGGGTGCCCCGAATGGCCTTTGACCCAGTGCCAATTGACATTATGCTGACCAGAAGCCGCGATCAGTTCGTGCCACAGATCGGCGTTGCGAACCGGTTTCTTGCTGGCGGTGACCCAACCGCGCTTTTTCCAGCCTTCCACCCACTTGGTAATTCCGTCCAGAACATATTTGCTGTCGGAATACAGATCGACATTGCACGATTCGGTCAGAGCGTTCAGCCCTTTGATCACCGCGGTCATTTCCATGCGGTTATTGGTCGTGTCCGCTTCGCCGCCGGACAGCTCCTTTTCATGCGGCCCCAGCCGCAATAACGCGCCCCAACCACCCGGGCCTGGGTTCCCCTTGCACGCGCCATCGGTATAGATCGCGACTGTCTTTCTAGGTTTTGTCATAGTTTTACTTATTGCCGGTGCTCGCTCGTCAAGCAAACGCTGACCCACTCAATTCTTCGTACACTTCCCACCGTGCGACAAACTGCATCGGGTCTTTCTTGATCACAAGCGCATCGTCCGGCGTGTCGAGCCAATCTTCCGCGCGGCTGGCCACAAAGCGTAGGGTGGCCGCTTTGGCGATTTCGGGAAGAGCGGCGCGCTCCGCGGGTTCAAGGTGGCGTACGGTTTCATAGCCTTGTATCACCGCAGTGCCGATTTCAGGGATGTATCTGTTACGCGCATCAAAGCTCCACGCAGCGTGCGTCACCGCTAAATCCAGCGCCATTGCTCCGGTGCACGCAAAGTAGAAATCAATCAGGCCGGTGACTTCGCTGCCGAGCATCAACACATTGTCGGGAAACAGATCGGCATGGATTTGTGTGGATGGCAGGCCGGACAGGTCAAGCGCCGCCGCCGCGCGGGCCGGTTCCAAAACGCCGGGCAGGTCGGTGTTGATTGAGGCCAGCCCGAACTCCCCGCACGATTCCAGGGTTGCGAGATTATGCTCAAAACTCATGGTGTTATCGCGGGTCTTCGGAAAGTCGGCGCTCGCCAGGTGCAGCCGCGCCAAAACCTCTCCCACGCTGCGCGCTTGTTCGACCGTGGGCTGCGTTGGCGATACGCCTGGCAGAAACTCGATCAAGGCGACCGCTTTGCCGTGCTCCATTCGAAACGCCGCGCCTTTTCGGTCGTGGATCGTGCGCGGCACAGGACATCCCTTGGCCGACAAATGATCCAGAAGACCAAGGAAATAGGGCAAATCGCCAAGCTCTATGCGCCGTTCGTACATCGTCAGGATGTATCGCGCGCCTGCGCCATCAGGACCGGTGGTCTCAATCAGCCAGTTCGAATTGGAGATGCCTTCGGCGATGCCTTTCGCCGACACCAGCTCACCCACATCGTATTGCGCGATCAGCGCCGCAAGCTCCTCAGCCCCAAGATGCGTGTAGACCGCCATGTGAAAACAGGCCGCAAGCCCTATTCAGTGAGTTGGCGGGGGAGTTTGAACACCATCTTTTCTTCGGTGGTGGTGATGGTCTCTTCCGAAATCGGACGCATCTGCGCAAGGCTATCGACAACTTCGCGCACCAATACTTCCGGAGCGCTGGCGCCGGCGGTAAGACCAACTGTGTCGACCCCTTCAAGCCAGGCGGGATCAATTTCCGAAGCGCGCTGGATCAGTTTGCCGGGCGTTCCCAGCCGCTCGGCCACCTCAACAAGGCGCAACGAATTGGATGAGTTAGGCGCGCCGACGACCAGCACCAGATCGCAATCGTGAGCGAGCTCTTTTACCGCTTCCTGCCGGTTTGAGGTCGCGTAGCAGATGTCATCAGCCTTGGGCGCGACTATATTCGGATAACGCCATTCAAGCGCGTCAATCACTTCTCGCGTATCATCGACGCTCAGCGTCGTTTGCGTGATATAAGCCAGTGGGTGATCGCTGTCGAAGGGGAGCTTGTCCACGTCCTCGATGTTTTCGACAAGGGTCATTTCACCCGGTTGTACCTGCCCCATTGTACCAATGACTTCAGGGTGGCCTTCGTGCCCGATGAAGATGATATGCATGTTCTTTTCGATCAGGCGTTCGGCCTGTCGGTGAACCTTAGAGACCAATGGGCAGGTCGCATCAACAAAAAGCATGTTGCGCCGTTTGGCCTCAGCGGGCACCGATTTAGGCACGCCGTGAGCGCTGAATACAACTGGCGCATCGGTTGGGACCTCGTCCAGTTCTTTTACGAAGATCGCCCCCTTGGCCTTCAGCCCTTCGACGACGTATTTGTTGTGGACGATTTCGTGCCGGACATAGACCGGCGCCCCGTAGCGCTCGAGCGCTTTTTCGACGATCTCAATCGCGCGGTCCACGCCCGCGCAAAAGCCGCGGGGGGCCGCAATAAGCAGCTTCAAAGGTTTCGCCTCAGCGCGAGGGGCGATCGTCGAGTCAGGAAAGGGCGAGTTCATGTCAGCCCCTCTAGCGCTTTGTGTTCGCCCCCGCTAGGGCAAGCGCAAAGCGCGCGGGAACGGCGCGAAAAATGGATCAAGGACGGATTTAGTCATGAAGTTTGGCAGAAAGGCGCTCGCAGGCTTTGCTCTCGTCGCTGCGCTGGCGGGATGCAGAAGCGATGGAGAGCTGGTCGTTTCGCAAGGCGTGGGCGTGACGGCCGTACTGACCACTTGCCCGGCTGTGGGAATTCCCGACTACACGGGTGATATCACCACATTCGCTGGCGATCAGCCGATCGCTTCTGCGCTCGATGTCAGCGCCGCGATGACCAATCTTCGCTCCACTTGCAATGAAAGTGGCGAGAACGTCTATTCCGAAGCCTCTTTCGAAGTTGTCGCACAGCGCCAGAACACCAGCGGCGCGCGCACAGTCACCTTGCCGTATTTTGTCACCGTATTGCGCGGCGGAACGGCGGTCGTGACCAAGCGTGTGGGCCAAGTGACGCTCAATTTCGCCGACGGCGCCGCGCGCGCGTCGGCCAGCGGCAAGGCGGCCAGCTATGTAAACCGCGCCTCGGCGACTTTGCCCGAAGATATACGCGAACGCATTACGCGAAAACGACGAGCCGGCGATGTTGACGCCGCGCTGGATCCGCTGGCCGACACCGAGGTGAAGGCTGCGATCGCGCGCACCCGCTATGAGATGCTGGTCGGTTTTCAGCTGACCGAAGACCAACTCAAATACAACGTCACGCGTTGACGTCTTCTGTGGTGAAACCGCATCCGCGGTTTCGTCCTCGGCGCTGATCCCTTCGCTCCGCTACGGGGTGCCTGTGGGCGGGCGGTTGCCCTTTTGCGAGCCGTTCGGCTCGAATTGCAGACGTGCGAATTTGCGAGAATTTTTATGACTGACACCACCCTCTACAAAGCCTTCGCTGGCGTCGTCGAAGGCGTCCTTGGTGAACTCGTTCAATCGGGCGATCTGCCTGAAGGCTCCGATTTTGAGCGCGTAACGGTCGAACCCCCGCGCGACCCTTCGCATGGCGATCTTTCGACCAATGCGGCAATGCTGCTGGCTAAGCCTGCCAAGACCAATCCGCGCGCGCTCGCTGAAAAGATCGTACCCAAGCTGACCGCGCATCCGATGATTACGGACGCCGAAGTGGCAGGCCCGGGCTTCATCAACATCCGCCTCAATCCCGCCGCGTGGCTGGACGAACTCCAGTCGATTGCGTCGCTCTCCGGCAACTATGGGCGCAGCGCGATGGGGGCGGGCACCTCGGTCAACGTCGAATACGTTTCCGCCAACCCCACCGGGCCGATGCATATGGGCCACTGCCGGGGCGCGGTGGTGGGCGATGCGCTCGCGAGCCTGCTTGAATTCGCCGGTCACCACGTCATCCGCGAATACTATATCAACGACGCGGGCAGTCAGGTCGATACGCTCGCTCGGTCTGCGCATTTGCGCTATCGCGAGGCTCTGGGCGAGGACATCGGCGAAATCCCTGAAGGGCTCTATCCCGGCGATTATCTGGTGCCCGTGGGCGATGCGCTCGCCGAGCAATTTGGCGATCAGTACACGAGCGCGGACGAAGCCGAGTGGCTCGTCGTGTTCCGCAAGGAAGCCGTCGCCAAGATGATGGACCTTATCAAATCCGACCTCGCGCTGCTCAATATTTACCATGATGTCTTCGCCTCAGAGGCTGCGCTGCACGCAGCGGGTAAACCGGACGAAGCCGAAGCGTGGTTGCGCGCGCATGATCTTGTCTATGATGGGGTGCTCGAAGCGCCCAAGGGCAAAGCTCCGCCAGAGGATTGGGAGCCGGTTGAGCTGCCGCTATTCCGTTCGACGAAGTATGGCGATGATCAGGACCGCCCGATCAAGAAATCGGACGGGAACTGGACCTATTTCGGCGCGGATCTCGCCTATCACATGGAGAAGGCGGCCAAGGCCGATGAGCTGATCGATATCTGGGGCGCGGACCACGCGGGCACCGTCAAACGGATCAAGGCGGCGGTCGCGGCTTTGTCCGAAGGGAAGGGCAAACCCACCCCGTTCGATGTCAAGTTAGTCCAGATGGTGCAACTCATGCGCGCGGGCGAACCGGTGAAGATGTCCAAACGCTCGGGCAACTTCATCACGATCGCCGATATGGTGGAGGAAGTGGGCAAAGACGTGGTGCGTTTCACCATGCTCACCCGCAAACCCGAAGCGCAGATGGAGTTCGACTTCGCTAAAGTCGTTGAGGCGTCGAAGGACAATCCTGTCTACTACGTTCAGTATGCTCACGCGCGGATCCGACGGTCGATGCGCAAGGCTTCGGACGAACACGGGATCACGCCTGATGCCAGCGAAATCAGCAAGTTGGGCGAGGATGAGATCGCTCTGATCCGGCGCGCTGCGCAATTCCCGCGCGAGGTTGAAGCCGCTGCACGGGCCCGTGAGCCGCATCGGATCGCGTTCTATTTGTACGACCTCGCGAGCGAACTTCACGCCTTCTACACCGCTGGAAACAAAGACACCCAGAAACGGTTCATCTTGGAACACGATAAGGGTTTGTCCGGCGCAAGGCTTTTCCTGGCGGACGCCGTAGGGCAAGTTTTGCGCAATGGGCTTGGCGTGCTTGGCGTCGAAGCTGTGGACTCGATGTAAGTCGGTGTTATTCTTTGCTGGGTAACCCGCTGCAGGCGGTGATTTAGGGGCCATCTATCGTGATTATGGATGCGGAGTACGAAGAGATCGAAGGCACTGGCGAAGAGCTGGATTTTGCTGAAACCGATAGCCTTCCCTGGCTCGAATCTGATGAAGAGGACGAAGGCGCTGGTGGCGTTGATCGCACTCAGATGATCGCCTTTCTGCTTTTACTTGCGGTGATCGGGGTAAGCGTCGTCGGCGCGGTGTACCTCATTTCCAACTACAATCGCGGCCCTGTTGCGGTGCCCGACGGCAGCCTGATCGAAGCGCCCGAAGGCCCCTACAAAACGCGCCCCGATAACGCGGGCGGCAAACAGTTTGCAGGCACTGATGACGTCGCTCCTGGCGTCGGACAAGGCCGTGAGGCTGACGGCCGAATGGCTGATGACACCGGAGCGGGATCGGGTGATCAGGATCTGAACGTCGCAATGCCTGCCATTGATGGTGGAACCCCGGCGCTGGCTTCGCAAGGTGGCGCAGGCGCGTCTCAAAGCCGTGCAAGCGGATCGGGTGCTGAGAGCGCGAACGCATCCTCGCAGGCGCAAAGCGCGTCCAAGGAAGCGGCAAGCGCCTCTTCCAACGTTACGGGCGGGGTCGGAGTGCAAGTGGGCGCCTACAGCTCGCGCGCGCGTGCCCTACAAGGTTGGCAGACGCTTCGCGGGCAATCCAAAGCTCTCGTCAACGCGAAGCGCCGCATCGTGGAAGGCCGTGTCGATGGTAGTCCGGTGTTCCGTTTGCAGGCGGTGGCGCCGACCTTGTCGGCCGCTAACAGCCTGTGCGCAGCGCTGCGCAAAGATGGGCTGGACTGCCAGGTAAAACGCTAATCGCCGCACGCAATCGGCTCGATTGACCCGTTCAACGCTGATTTGGGCGCTTTTACACCCGTTTCCCCCAATTTTCGGGCTGAGCCGTGGTTACCACGCTTGCCTGAGGCGCGGGTGACTGCAAATCTAAGTTAATGACACCCGCAATTTTCGGATGTTCCGGCCACACTTTGACCGCTGACGAACGCGCCTTCTTCCACGAGGCCGATCCAGCGGGCTACATTCTGTTCGGCCGAAATTGCGACAATCCTGAACAATTGCGCGCTTTGACCGACGATCTTCGGTCGATCCATGGTCGCGATCGTCTGCTTGTCTCGATCGATCAAGAAGGCGGCCGTGTGGCGCGCCTACGCCCGCCGCAATGGTCGTCCTATCCCGCTGGCGAAGCTTTTGCCGATCTCTACGCCCGTGCGCCCGCTAGCGCGATTGAGGCGGCGCGCGCTGGCGGCGAAGCGATGGCGTTGGAACTGGCCGCGATGGGGATAACGGTAACCTATCACCCGCCTCTCGACCTGCGCCAAAAGGGCGCACATGACGTGATTGGCGATAGGGCGCTTGGCTCAGACCCGATGCAAATTGCGGCCTTGGGTCGCGCCATTCTCGACGGGTTGGAGCGGGGCGGGGTAACTGGTTGCATCAAACACATGCCCGGCCATGGACGCTCTTTAGTGGATACGCACAAGGAATTGCCCACTGTCCACGCGAGTGAGGAAGAATTGGAAAGCGATATCGCGCCATTCCGTTCGCTCAACTCGGCAAAGATCGGCATGACGGGGCACCTGATCTTCCCGGTTTGGGATGCCGAAAACCCCTCGACGCTTTCCTCCAAGGTTGTGAGTGATGTGATCCGCGGTCGCATCGGCTTCGATGGCCTGCTGCTGACCGACGATATCGATATGGAGGCGCTTGATGGTACCATCCCTGAACGCGGCGCTCGCGCGATCGCAGCGGGCTGCGATATCGTGCTCAATTGCTGGGCGAAAATGGGTGATATGCAGGGTCTTTGCGATGCACTGCCGACATTGACCGACGCGGCGAAGGCGCGCCTTGATGCGGCGCAGGAGGGCACCCGGATCATGCAGGTCGATCCGGTTCAGCAGGCCGAATTACTAGCCAAGCGTGATGCGTTGTTGGCGCTGACCGGAGAGGCGGTATGAGCGACCGCGACGAGGACACAAAGCTCGAAACAGCGGGTTTATCTGAAGAAGCCAAAGATCAAGCGGCAAACGCGCAGGGCTTTATGTTCGCCGGCGAAGAGCCCGCTCGCGCGGAGCCAACGGTGGAGGACTGGAACGAGCAAGAGGCGCCTAAGCCTTCTGATCCGAACAAACTCTATCTTGAACTGGATGGCTGGGAAGGGCCGCTCGATCTGCTGCTTGATCTTGCGCGGCGCCAGAAGGTGGACCTGCGTCAGATTTCGATCCTTGCGCTGGTCGATCAATACCTGACTTATATTGAGCGGGCGAGCAATCTCAAGCTGGAGGTCGCCGCGGATTACCTCGTGATGGCGGCGTGGCTGGCCTATCTCAAATCGTCGATGCTGCTCCCCAAAGAGGAGCAGGAAGACCCAAGTCCTGAAGAGCTTGCGCTGCGCCTGCAACTTAGGCTCCAGCGGCTTGGCGCGATGCGTGAGGCGGCCGCACGCCTAATGGGGCGCGATCGGATTGGCCGCGACATCTTTTTACGCGGCAGTCCCGAAGGGCTTCGCATCGATCGCAAGACGCTTTGGAAGTCTGATGCCTATTCGCTGATTCAGGCCTATGGGCAGGTAAAAGCGCGCACCGCGCCGCGCATCTATCATGTTGCCGATCGCCCGGTGATGACGCTCGATAGCGCGCTTGATCGGGTGTCCTCGATGTTGGGGGTGACGGTGGAATGGATGGAAATCCGAGACTTTCTTCCGCCCCACGCCAATCCGGAATTGCGCAGATCGGCGCTTGCCTCCAGCTTTGTCGCCGCGCTTGAGCTTGCGCGCCTTGGCCGGGCCGAGATCGATCAGGAAGGTGCCTTTGCCCCGCTTCGTATTCGGCGCTTGAAACAGGTCGCGCAAAAGGCGCCAGCAGCGTGACAGACACACCCGACGACCCCGCAGTCGAAGGCGACACTGCGCCGGAACGCTCTCCGGATGAGGTTGAGCGCGCGCTTGAGGCCACGTTGTTCGCTACTGAAGAGCCGATGACGGTTGATCAGCTTGCCGCGCATTTAGGTGGCCTTGCCAACGGGCAGGTGCGCGATGGATTGCGTGCTCTTGTAGATCACTATTCGGATCGCGGTGTGCGGCTAGTCGAGCGCGGCAAACGCTGGATGTTTCAGACCGCGCCCGATCAGGCGCATCTTTTGAGACGCGAGAAGGAGCAAGTGCGCCGCCTAAGCCGCGCGGCGACGGAGGTGCTAGCCATCATTGCCTATCACGAACCGGTCAGCCGTGCGGAGGTCGAATCAATCCGCGGCGTGCAGACGGCGAAAGGCACGCTCGACGTGCTTCTTGAGGCGGGCTGGATCAAACTGGCGGGTCGGCGCGAAGTGCCCGGTCGTCCGGTGATTTATGCGACGACACCCGAATTCCTCGATCACTTCGGTCTTGGCTCGCGCCGCGATCTGCCGGGCATCGACGAATTGCGCGCCGCTGGATTGCTTGATCCGGTGGATGAGGCGCTCGAGGACGCTATGTCCGCCGCAGCCCAACCGGACAAAGAAGAGCATTGCGAAGCCAGTGGCGACGAAGAGGATCAGCACGAATCCTTTGATGATCTCGATTGATTGCTGTGTCTGACTGGCGCAAGCGCTTCTTCGTCCCTATATTGGTGTCAAACAAACCAAGGAAAGTGTGTCCCAATGGGTCTCAGCGTCTGGCAAATTGCGATCATCGCCGTAGTGGTCCTCGTCCTGTTCGGTCGTGGCCGAATCTCAGAAATGATGGGCGACTTTGGCAAAGGCATCTCCAGCTTCAAGAAGGGCATGAACGAGGACGTGGAGGAGACGCCCGCGCCCGCCGCCGCTCAGATCGAAGCGCCCGCCAAAGACGCGGAGACCGCTGAATCCAGCACGGCGGACACAGGCGATACCGCCAAATCGTGATCCCTTCGCGGTGTCTGAACAGGCACCGCGCGTAGTTTAAGTCTCACCATTCAAGGAGCAGCGCCGCGGCGCGCGACCCATGTTCGATATCGGCGCTTTGGAATTGCTGATGATCGTGATCGTCGCGGTCCTCGTGATCGGACCCAAAGACATGCCCGCAGCGATGCGCACCGCTGGCCGTTGGATCGGGCAAGTGCGTAAAGTCTCTGCCCATTTCCGTACCGGTGTCGACGCGATGGTTCGCGAAGCCGAACTTGAGGACATGGAAAAGAAGTGGAAGGCCCGCAACCAAGAGATCATGAAACAGCACCCGCTTGAACCCTCGGCGCCGCCATCGGCGAGCGCCGAAAGCGCGGTGAGTGAGGACACTAGCGCCGAAGCGGCGGCTTCGACGATGACCGGTCCGCCTGCCAGTGATGAAGTTGCCGTCCAGGCGCCAATCGAACCCAAAGCAGACGCACCGGCTGATACTTCCGATTCGGCGGACAAGGCCTAAGAGGCGGTTCGTGGCGTTCGAGGTCAAGGATATCGATGAGAGCAAAGCTCCGCTGCTCGATCACCTGATCGAGCTGCGCACGCGCCTGCTGCGTTCGATCATCGCGTTGATCATTGCCTTTGGTGTATGTCTGTATTTTGTGGAACCGATCTTTGGTTTCCTGATCCAGCCGCTGCGCGATGCGTTTCCAGAAGGCGAAGGGCAGTTGATCTTCACCAAGCTGCCTGAAGTGTTCTTTGTTGAGCTGAAGGTCGCGTTGTTTGCAGGCTTTATGGCCAGCTTTCCGGTGATCGCGAACCAGCTATGGGCTTTTGTCGCGCCTGGCCTTTACGCCAATGAAAAGCGCGCCTTTTTGCCGTTTCTGCTTGCGACCCCGGTGCTGTTTATCGGTGGTGCGGCGTTGGCGTATTACGTTGTTATGCCGATCGCATTTTTGTTCTTCCTTGGATTTGGAGGAACCACTGGCGGGCTTGAGATCCAGGCGATGCCGTCCGTTGGGGAATATCTCAACACGGTGATGCAGTTCATTCTGGCCTTCGGGCTGACCTTCCTGCTGCCGGTGCTGCTGATGCTGCTCCACCGGGCTGGGATCGTGACGCGTGATCAACTGGTTGCCGCGCGACGCTATGTCATCGTGGGTGTGGTTGCTTTGGCCGCGATCGTGACGCCGCCGGATCCGGGCAGCCAGGTAATTCTAGCGGTGCCGCTTCTGTTGTTGTTTGAAGGGTCGCTGCTCTTGATGCGTTTTCAAGAAGCTAAGACCGACATGGACGAAGTCGAAACCGACAGCTCAGCCGACGCGGTTTCGGATCAAGCGAGCAAGCCAGCCGAATGATCGCTGGATAGTAACATGCCCATGAAAAAAGGGCTCCCGATGCGGAAGCCCTTTTCCTTAGCAATCGGATTGATCGTTTAGTCGCTGACGGAATCGTCGTTACCTCCGTCGGAGGCGACGACAACACCAGCCGCCAGAGCTGCGGCTGCTAGGATTGCGATCGCGGTGGCTGTGGCGCCCAACTTACTCTCGCCCTCAACCGGAGCGAGCGAACGGGCGAAGTCGGCCTGGGCGATAGCCGGGGCGGAGGCCAAGGAAAGCGCGGCGGCGGCTATGGCGAGGGTACGGATTTTCATCACTTGTCTCCTTTGAGAACGAGTTTGGCTGCGAAGGAGGTACCGGGGGAGAGCCTCTCTTGCGCGATGACAACCCGTATCGGCGTTTCAGTCTGCTGCTTGGGTCGCCAAAAGAACAGTCTGTCATGCGTCGTGGTCCGCTTGGCCCCTGTTTTAGGTGCCTGACGTAATTACGACGCCCGCGTGATTGCGGTTGCCGAATGACTAAATCATGAAAGATCGCTTAGATTCAAGTGGATACGTGTCACTACCTATCCGTCTGTAGACGCCTGAGAGAAGTCAGTTGTCGCGCACTTTTCGCCCGCCAATCCAGACCTCATCGATTTGAGTTTCCCGGATTTCTTGGGGCGAAGACAGGAACGGGTCGCGGTCCACGAACAGGAAATCCGCGCGTTCGCCCGGGATCAAACGTCCGTATTTTCCCTCAGCAAATCCGGCATAGGCGGCATCGGCGGTGAAGCCTTTGAACGCGGTTTCGCGACTCACAGCTTCTTCCGCGCGCCAGCCGCCAAAAGGTTCTCCGTTTTCATCCGTACGGCTGATCGCCACGGCCATTCCGGCAAAGGGATCGGCGGGCTCAACCGGGCTATCTGATCCAAACGCCAGGCGCCCGCCCACATTCAGAATGCTGCGCCAGGCGTACGCGCCCGTCAGGCGGTCTTCGCCCAATCGCGCTTCGGCCATGTGCATGTCGGAGGTTTGGTGAAGCGGCTGCATTGACGCAATCGTGCCGTGATTGCCGAACCGCTCCAGATCCGCTGGATCAACAATCTGCGCGTGCTCAATTCGCCAGCGCCGGTCGCCCTTGTAGACCTGAGACAGCTCATCAATTGCCAGCAAGACATCGCGGTTGGCCGCGTCACCGATCGCGTGGATCGCGGTTTGAAAATTGTCGAGCGCGGCGCGGCTCATCAGATTGCGCAATTCGGATGGGCTGAGAAGGGGTACGCCGACGGACTCCAGCTTATCCTTATATGGGCGCAATAGAAACGCCCCACGCGATCCCAGCGCGCCGTCCACGAACAGCTTGATGCCGTTCAGCCGTAGCTTGTCGTCGTACAGCCACGGCG
This sequence comes from Pseudomonadota bacterium, assembly GCA_039033755.1. GTDB lineage: Bacteria > Pseudomonadota > Alphaproteobacteria > Sphingomonadales > Sphingomonadaceae > Erythrobacter. The sequence goes on from JBCCBZ010000029.1 coordinate 12,038, forward strand.
TGGGCCCGGGCCCACCGATAAGCTCCATGACTTCGGTGTTCACAGCGTAGGCCATGATGCGGATGCGCAGCTGGCCGGTGTCGCCCGCGCGGCGGAAGGTCTGCCAATCGGCCATCGTGGTGCGCATATCCGCGACCGCCGTAACGCCGTAATCGAGCAGCTTTTCCTGCGCGGCGGCAAAAGCGGCGTCGCGATCGGAGGCGCGCGCAACGGGGACACTGTCGGCAACAAGCGCACGCGCCGCATCAACGAACACGCCCGATGGCGCGCCATTTTCAGTGCGAATGACTTGCCCGCCGGCCACGTCCGTAGTGTTAGCTGTCACGCCCGCCATTTCCATTGCCAGGCTGTTACCCCAGTCGGCGTGATTGTCGGCGCGCTCTAGCCAGACCGGGCGATCGGCGACCACGCTGTCGAGTTCTTGCGCCGTCGGAAAGCGGCCAAGGCCCCATTTCTCCTGGTTCCAGCCGCGGCCTAGAATCCACGGACGGCCTGGATTGTCATCCGCAAACGCCTTGATTTTTGCCAGCGCGTCTTCAAGCGATGTTGTGTCTGATAGATCGAGCGTCAGTTGGCCAAAGCCCAAATCCATCACATGCAAATGCGCGTCGATCATGCCGGGCAGCATGACGCGGCCTTCGCCATCGATGCCGTAATCAACCGGTGGACGCTCTTCGCCACGTTCAAGCACCTGAGTGATGATGCCGTCATCATCAAAAATGATGCCGGTGAAGCGCTTAAGTTCGCCCTCTTCATCGATCGTTATACCATTGACGTTGTCGACCAGCGTATCGGCCAAGGCGGGCGCACCACAAATTGCGAGGGCGGCAGCGGAAACGGCTTTCAGGATGCTCTTCATATCTCGGCTTTGTCTCAGGACTTCGATTTCGGCAAGCGGGTGATGAGGGCGCTAGTGTCCGAACGGCCACCACCTTGGGCCTGTACATCGGCGTAGAACTGATCGACCAAGGCGGAGATTGGTGAGGACAGTCCGAGGCGTTTCGCCTCGTCTAAAGCGTAACCAAGGTCCTTTCGCATCCAGTCGATCGCAAAGCCGAAGTCGAACGTATCAGCCGTCATCGTCGCCCAGCGATTGTCCATCTGCCAGCTCTGCGCCGCGCCGCCGCTGATTGCTTGGTAAGTCTTGTCGAGATCCAGCCCCGCGCCCTGCGCCAGCCGGATTGCCTCCGACAGGCCACCCAGAACGCCCGCGATGCACATCTGGTTGGCCATCTTGGCGGTCTGCCCCGCACCCACCGGCCCGACATGAACGACCGCCTTGGCGTATGCCTGCATGACCGGCTCGGCGCGGGCCATATCTTCCTCTGAGCCGCCGCACATGATCGCGAGTTGGCCGTTCTCCGCGCCCGCCTGACCGCCGCTGACGGGGGCGTCCACAAAACCTATGCCTTTGTTCGAGCAAGCTTCTCCAAGCTGGCGCGCCATGGCTGCCGATGTGGTTGTATGATCGACCAATACGCTGCCTTCGGCCATGCTTTCAAGGACGCCGCCGCTTTCCAGCGTGACGCTGGCGACATCCTGATCGTTGCCGACGCACAGGAACACAGTGTCCGCGTTTTTGGCCGCTTCGGCTGGCGTAGCGCCAAGGCCTATCGCGAGGCCTTCCGCTTGCCACACCTCTTTCCACCCGGCTGCGCGTTCGCTCGAACGATTGAATGCGGTCACGTTGTAACCCGCGCGCGCCAGGTGGCCAGCCATCGGTCCGCCCATTACGCCAAGGCCAATAAAGGCGACGTTTTGTGATTTGCTCATAGCCATAGCGCCTAAGGCTTTCGAGCGTGCTTGCCAATTGCAGCTATCGCAACCTTCAAGACATCCTTGATTGCCCTTGCGTCGCGTGGGGCCTAGGGGCGCTCTCACTATGAAAAACCAGACAGCCGCAAAGAATCCGCAAGGCGCTACGCCCGCTGATCTCACTATCGATGATGTTCGCGCTGCCGCTGCCCGTATCGAAGGCGCGGTGGTCAAAACCCCGATGATGCACTCGATCACGCTTTCGGAGATTACTGGAGCGGAAATCTGGCTGAAGTTTGAGAACCTGCAGTTCACCGCTGCCTATAAGGAACGCGGCGCGCTCAACGCGTTGTTGCAGCTGACTGAGGAACAGAAGTCCCGGGGAGTTATCGCGGCATCGGCGGGCAATCACTCCCAAGGGTTGTCCTACCACGGCACGCGCTTAGGCGTTCCGGTGACGATCGTTATGCCCAGCACCACACCAACCGTGAAGGTGATGCAAACCGAGAGCGTCGGCGGCAATGTGGTTCTGTTCGGAGAGACCTTTGACGACGCCGCTGCGCATGCTCGCGAGTTGGAGGTGGAGCGTGGACTGACCTTTGTTCATCCGTTCGACGATCCGCAGATCGCCGCCGGGCAAGGAACAGTCGCGCTTGAAATGCTCGATGTGAAGCCGGACCTTGATTGCCTCGTCACGCCGATTGGCGGTGGAGGTCTGATTTCGGGCATGGCCACGGTCGCGCGCGCAACCAATCCGGATATCGAAGTGGTCGGCGTTCAGGCCGAGTTATTCCCCAGCATGTACGCGGCGATCAAGGGCACGGACCCGGCTTGCGGTGGTGACACGCTGGCTGAAGGGATCGCGGTCAAGCGTCCCGGCGCGTTCACCTCGCAGGTGATCGCTGAAAGGGTCGACGACATCATGCTTGTCGACGAGCCGAGCCTTGAGAAGGCGGTGGCGCTGCTGCTTCAGATCGAGAAGACCGTGGTCGAAGGCGCAGGCGCAGCTGGGCTTGCGGCGGTGCTGGCGAACCCGGAGCGGTTTGCGGGCAAGACCATTGGCCTGGTGCTGTGCGGCGGCAATATCGACACGCGCTTGCTCGCCAACGTGTTGTTGCGCGATCTCGCGCGGCAAGGTCGATTGGCGCGTTTGCGGGTTACCCTGCAGGACCGCCCCGGTGCCTTGTTCAAGGTCATGCGCCTGTTTGACCAGCACAACGTCAACATCATTGAGATCTACCACCAGCGCATCTTCACCACGCTTCCGGCGAAAGGCCTTATCACCGATATCGAATGCGAAGCGCGCGACGCAGCGCAGGTTGAACGGTTGGTCAGCGCGTTGCGGGAGGCGAAATACGCGGTGCAGGTAGTGGAGTTGAACTGACGCAAGCGGCGCGGGCGGAGAGCGCTTTAACCGATCCAAATCCGCCTGTCCCAATGCGAGCCGGCTATGCGACGCGGCGGTAAACCTGATCCGGTCCGGCTCAGATCCAAGGGCCGGTTTGTGCATAGTAAGACAAATTTTACCGTGTTTCGTGGTTAAGGGTCTTTTACCGGGGAACCGGGTTGGGCATAACTAAGTCTTAATAAAGACATCGCTGATTCTCCCAAGCCAGAGGATATCGCCCTCCGTGACGGCCCCGATTCGCTTCCCCCGCTTCTTCGTAACGAGCCCTGCGCCGTGCCCGTATCTGCCGGGCCGACAAGAGCGCAAGGTCTTTACAGAGCTCAAGGGCAACCACGCGGATCAGCTGAACGAAGCGCTGGGACGCATCGGTTTTCGCCGCAGTCAAACGGTGGCCTATCGCCCCAGTTGCTTGGATTGCCAAGCCTGCGTGTCGGTACGTGTTGTGGCGAGCGAGTTTAAACCGTCATCCACGCAAAAGCGCGATATCAAGCGCAACAGCGACCTTGTCGTCACCGAATGCCGCCCTTGGGCTACTGATGAACAGTTCGACTTGCTCACCACGTATCTCGGCGCGCGTCACCCCGATGGCGGGATGTCCGCGATGGACGAGCTCGACTACGCTGACATGGTCGAACACACGCCGGTGACCAGCAACCTGGTCGAGTATCGCGAACCAACCGCGGACGGCTCGCCAGGGCGCCTCGTCGGGGCGTGCCTGACGGATCGTCAGGGCGATGGCCTTTCGATGATCTACTCGTTCTACGATCCAGAACACACGGATCGACAAGGATTGGGCAATTACATCATCCTTGACCACATCCAACGCGCCGCGGCGGATGGCCTGCCGTTCGTCTACCTTGGCTATTGGGTCGATGGGTCGCCGCGCATGGCGTACAAAGTGCGGTATCGTCCGCTGGAGAAGCTGACCCGCGATGGTTGGCAGCGCATGGACAAAGAAGAACAATCCCGCCTGATCACCGAAGCCACCGCGCCGCGCGCCAAGTCTGACAGCGAAGTGAAAGGCGCTTCGAAGGACGGCCAGGAACCGACGCGCTTTCGCTCCAGCTAAGCGTTAATCGCCTCACCGATCTCAATCCGATCGATAAAGCTGCGCCTCTTCTGCGCGCCGCCTCACCAACCCTTTCAGCACGCGTCCGCCGGCCTTGTTCCAGCGCTTGAACTCTTTGGCTGCGCCATCGTGGTCGCCGGCCACATGTTTCTTCGTCAGGGTCGCCCGGCTGATCGCGCCGGTGTTGTAGTGAAAGCTGACCATCGCATCGAACTGCTTTTGGGTCGTCCGCGCGTCGCCAATCGCGTGCGCCACCTCGCGGGCGTAGCGGGTGAGGTCATCAGCAAGGCGCGTATCGCACTGCTTTTGCGTCCATACGGTGCCCGGACCGATGCGGCTGCCCAGCTCCAGGCCGGAGCCCGTCGCGCCCCATCCGATCGTCCAGGGATCGCCGCCCGTACCAGGATCGGGATAGGCTTCGACCAAGCCATCGCGGCGCAGGCGCGCGCATCCTTCGAAGCTCTTTATCAGGGCGATGCCATCCGGGCCGATCCGGCGCTTTTTTGAGCGGAGACTTGGACCACGTGTTACACGGTCCAGAGCGGAAAAATCCTTGGCCTCATCGGACCTCGTGCCAATCGCTTGGTCTAACGCGCGGTCGATCGTCTCGACCTCGTTCTGGCGAAAGCCGCGCTTCAGCACGGAGCGGATGGCGTCGAATACTCTTTTGCGTTTGGTGTCGGGCATAAGGGGCTCCTCTTGTGTTGGGAAAAGAGGCCGCCTGATTAGGCACAAGAGACGCGAGTAGGAAAACGGTTTGATGATGCAGCAATGTTGCGTGTCGTACCGAAAAGGTCCCCCAGTCAGGGACTGAGGGGCCCGTTACTTGCATCACAGAGGTTCAATCCTCGGCGATTAGAGTGATCTCGTTCCGGAAAATCCACTCTTCTTTTGCGTCGTCGAGATAGTCGACTTCTTTAAGAACTTTCAGTGTGCCTTGAGCCCGCGTCATGGTTTCGCGAATGCGCGCTGGGCGATCGTCGTCGCTGGCTTCGTCCTCCAGAACGATTGTCCATTGATCGAACATCGCTTGGCGCGTCACTGCGACGGTCTTTTCGTAGGTTTCAAAGGAACGGCCGGCGCGCGCTGTGGCGCCCGACAGCATCCCGCCTTTCACCGTGACGAGGTTCGTGATGTACACTTGAAAACCCGGATCGGTGTAGTCGAAGCGCTGGACCATCGTTTCGCCATCAGGTTGGGTTTCCATAGTGAGGGCAACGGGAATGCTCTGGAGTTTCTGACTGCTATAGTCGCGATAAGTGAGGGCGCCCGACCACGCGCCTTCAAGCGACGTGAAGGCCTCTTGAGGTGTGATGGGGTCGGTTGGCAGCGGCGCGGCGGCGCTCAGGACTATCGCAGGCGAAGCCATCGCCACGGTGGCGGATACACCGGACTGATCGGCGGGCGCACCAGCGGACGAAAGCGCAAGAGCGAGCGGGGCGGCGAATGCGAAGGGGGTCGGCATGTGGGATCATCCTTTCATTGGAAGGCTCGTCGGATTGAGCCGGTGAGCCCCCAATGATGGATCGCCGCGTTACGATCGTCTCAATTGCCGGATTTGTGCCGGTTTTGAAGAATTGAGACCTTTGATGAAATATTCTTCGAACGTCCTAGTCGGTCAGGACCGCGTCCACGTCGACAATCTCAAAATCCTGCATCTGGTCCAGATAGGCGTCGAAATAGGATTTGTGTGAGGCGCCAACCACGATCAGCACATTCGCGCTCGGTTGATTGCCCGCCGCCTCGACCACATTGGCTGCCATGCGAAGCCCGCGGGTTTGCCACCATGCGAGATATTGGCGTGCGACTGAATTGTTCTCTGGATTGCGTGCCGCCGCGCCAAAGTCGGCGTCGATAGTGATCTGTTGCGCTTCCGGGGCGTTCAGGAAGCGATAGCCGGCCAAAACGCCTTCGGGCGATCCAAGGAACTCCATTTGCTTGGCTTGCATCGCTTTGGCCTCATCGTTGATCCGGCCCCACATCGCTTGAACAGTGGGCCATAGCGTTTCAGGCGCGCGGGCCAGCACAAAGTCCGCCGTGTGATCGTCCATGGCGACCACCCGGTTCAGGCCGCGTCGCCGGGCGATTTCTACCCCGATGAGATTGCTCTCGTTGCGCGAGGCGAGCAGCTTCCCGAGTGCGTCGACCAGCGCATCGCTGACCCCTTCACCAGCAACCCGCTCTTCATGTGAAAGGTAGGACCATTGCAGCGCCGCGCTCCAACGTTCACCCGCGCCGAGAAACAGAACGGCCAATCGGCGGCGTTGCTCGGCGCTTGGCGCATCGCCCAGCGCGTCGAGCGCCTCAAACGCAGCAAAGCGGGCCTGGGGCGAGGTCATGCCGAGAGCTTCAAGCGCGACCTTGGGATCGCGGCAGTACCGATTGGCCACGCGCGGATAGAGCTTTTCGTAGCGCTGCAGCCGCTCGCAAGACATCCCGTCCAACGCTTCGACCGCGACCACATCGGGTGCGAAGTCTTCCAGACGGTCGAGAACGAGAGCAAGGTGTTCAACCTGAACCGCCTCCTCGGGCATTTGAGCAATATGCGGAGAGCCGAGCACCAGCGCCCTCGTCGGCTCTCCTGCAAGCTGAGCATCAACGCCGGTGAAATCGAAATCCGATTGCGCGTTGGCGACACTTCCCAAAGAAGCGGCCGCGCTCATCGCGACACCCCATAACCAAGCCGATGCACGCATTTTCACAGACTTTCTCCCCTTAATCTTGCCACGATGGTGAGCTGTGAAGACCTGGGCGTCAACGGCGCGCCGACGAACAGCGTGATGGACCGGCGAGGGTGATGTGTTTCTCCATACCAATTCTCGGTTGCGTAGTCCGATAGTGTTAGCGCGAATAAGCCAACGTCGGATCGAGAGCATCCAATCATCGCAATAAGAAAACTCCTCAACCTATCGCTCGAAAGTGATGAAAGTCACACTATTTAAAAAGTGCAATATAAATCAGATGCATAATCCCTAATTATCCGTGTTCAACAAACGAATTGAATGGATCATGTCGAATACAAACAATTGTTAGAGTTTTCGATCATTAAAACAAAGGTCGCTCGGGTTGCTCCCCTTGAATACATTTCAAAAAGAGGAGTTGACCATGAATAATAACAACAGAAAAATTGAATCAAAACGCTTCCGCGAAGACGCTGCGCAGCTCGCCTTTGAGCGAGAGCATCCCACTCATATCGCAAATGGGGATGAGCAAAGGTTCGCATCGCTGAACTACGCGATGAGCTTCACCAAAGGCTTGGAGCACGACAGCGTTACCGGCCTGGTGGCGGACAAAACGGACTTTGAGGCGTTTCGACGCGCTATCGATAACGGCGTGATTGAGGACTTTACCACGCGAGTGAGAGTTCCCAACGATCAACCTCGCCGTCAATGGGAGGCGCCAACAGCGGGTCTCGTGTTCGATCTCGAAGGCCCCGATCCGCAAGCTGTGACCATGGCGCCCGCACCAGCGCTTGGCAGCGATGAACTGACCTTTGAAATGGCGGAGGTGTACGAGCTTGCCTTGCTTCGCGATGTGGGGTTCTTCCAATTTGACGACGTGGGTTCTTCATCAGATTTGCAGGATGCCATCGATCGATTGAATTCGATGGCCTATATCCAGTCGTCGGTCGAATGCTGCGAATTTGAAGGTCGGCCGCGTAAGACCGGACCCGACGGCCTGATCAACGCGCAAACCGTGTTCCGTGGGTTTTCACCCGGTTCCGACGAAGGCCCGTACCTTTCGTCATTGTTGCTGATGGGCACCAATGATCGCACCGGTAACCGCAATGCGCTTGACGGTTTTATCGTCTACGGCGCGCAATCGGTTGATCAACGCGTTCCGCGAGCGCCTGACGGCGACGATTACATGGTTGATTGGAACGAATATCTCGATGTCCAGCGCGGCTACCGCGTCCAGGCGGCGGATTGTTCGGGCAGTGGCCAAGCTTTGGCTGGCGCGGATCGGCGATTCATTCGGACGCCGCGCGATCTGGCGACTTATGTTCACTTCGATGCGCTGTATCAGGCCTATCTCAACGCGTGCCTTATCCTGCTGGGCAATGGCACGGCGTTTGATCCGGCGTTTGACCAACTTTCGGGTTCATCGGGCGCGCAGGTCTTCTTGCCTGGCACAAATGAGACGTCGATTGATGTCAACGCTGGTGGGTTCGCGCTTTACGGTGGGCCGCACATTCTGACGCTGGTGACTGAGGTCGCTACACGCGCGTTGAAGGCTGTGCGGTTCCAGAAGTTCAACAACCACATCCGGCTGCGTCCGGAGGCTCTGGCCGCGCGCGTGGAGAAGGCTGCTGAAATCGACAAGAAAGTATCTGGCGATAGCAACCGCGAAGCATGCACGCCCTTTGCTCAGATGCGTAGCGATCTTGAGACAACCGGTCTAATCCAGGCTGTTACGGCGCATAACGCAGGTCTGACCACAACACCGACCCGGACTGCGGCCAGTACGGCTCTGTTGCCGATGGCGTTCGCCGAAGGGTCCCCGATGCACCCCGCCTATGGTGCGGGTCACGCCACTGTCGCGGGCGCGTGTGTCACGGTGCTCAAGGCGTTTTTCGACACATCGGCCATGCTGGTGCAGATTGATCGAACGCTTCCGCAAAACGCATGTGGTCAATCGCCTGAAGTCAGCGAGATTGGCTTCTTCACGTCGGAGCAGATTGACGCGCGGATCAACGCGCCCGGTGTCACCAACGCAAGCGTCGAGTATGTGCGCGTGGTAACGGGCAATGGTGCGAGCGAGCTTGTCGCGGTGCCGATCGATTGCCCGCTGACGCTAGAAGGTGAGCTCAACAAGCTGGCGGCCAATATCTCGATTGGTCGCAACATGGCGGGCGTCCACTACTTCACCGACTACTATGACAGCGTACGGATGGGCGAAGAGATCGCCATCGGCATGCTGGAAGAACAGGCGATTGGCTATCCGACCGATCCGTTTGTGATGTCGGTGCCAACCTTCGACGGGGGCGTGGAACGTATCGGCGCGCGTTAATCCCGCCGATCAGAAATGACAGAGGCCGCTCGGGCATTCCGGGCGGCCTTTTTCGTGGGACGCTGCGAGGGAATCCGCATGCAGCTGTAAAGAACTCTTGACTGACAAGAGTTCTTGTCAGTAAAGAACTCTTTACAGGGTGCGAATCGCTCTGAACCGCAGTGTGAAGGTATCGATCCGTGTTGAACCGGCTCAAGGAACACCGTGAAAAGCATGGCTGGAGCCAGGGTGAGCTGGCGCGCCGGCTGGGTGTTTCGCGCCAGACAATCAACGCGGTGGAAACTGACAAGTACGACCCATCGCTGCCGCTGGCCTTGCGCATGGCAAAGCTGTTCGGGGTCAACGTGCCCGACCTGTTCATTGATAATTGGGAGCCGAGTGAATGATGAGCGCTGCACAAGAGCCCAAACCCCACCTGTTCGTGCGGCTGGCCAAATGGCTTGGGCTTCCGCTGATGGGTGGATTCGTCTTTGGCGTCGCGATCGCGACCGCTGATAACACCTATGGCTGGGGCTTTGACGAGTTGGTGGCCCGGGCGTCGGGACAAGGCTCTATTAGCGTATCGAGCATCGTAGCCCTCGCTGTGGGGGCGTTGCTTATCCTTGTAAGCATGGTCGTCGCGGCGGGATCCCTGATGCCCGGATACGGCATCAAGGCTAAGATGTTCGAAGACAGGCAGGATTGGGAGGATCAGCGCGGCCTTCACTTGATGAGCGCGCTTGGCTGTTTCGCTTGGGGCGCGCTGATGGTCATCTTGGCGCTGGTCGAACCGATGGCCTTACCAGTGGGGCCTCCAGTCCTTTGGAGCCTGGCGCTCTTTGCTGTGATTCTGGCCTATTCCTGCTGGCAGATTGTGCGCAGGTTTGACGAGCTATGGCACGATTTGAGCAAAGTCATGTGCACCTGGGCGTTTTACGGCGCTTTCGTCATCGGTGGTGGCTGGTCGGTGCTCGCGCATTTGGGTTTGGCCCCTGTTCTGGCGCCGCTCGACTGGATTTCCTTGCTCACGATCCTCTCATTGGTCGGATCGATCATCGCCAATGGTCAAAGAGGGCTCTTGACGGACAAGCTTTAGGATTACGCCAATCAAAAGGGCCGCTCGATTGCTCGGGCGGCCCATTTTAATTGCGAGGTTGAATTCTGGTTGCTCTTAAACCTCGACCATCAGCTTGCCCGTGTTGCGCCCATCAAACAGCATGCGCAGCGCTTCGGGAAAGTTTTCGATGCCCTCAACGACATGCTCATCAAGGATGAGTTTTCCGTCTTTCATCCAACCCGCCATCTCAGCGATAGCGTCGGCGTAACGATCCGCGTAGTCGATCACGACAAAGCCCTCCATACGCGCGCGCTTCACCAGCAGCTGCATATAATTGCGCGGGCCGACCATACCGTTTTCGCCCATAACGTTGTACTGACTGATTGCGCCGCAAAGCGAGATGCGCCCATGCATCGCGATGTTTGCGAGAGCCGCGTCGAGCGTGTCGCCGCCGACATTGTCGAAATACACATCCACGCCTTTGGGGCAGTGCGCCCGGATCGCCTTGCCGACATCTTCGCTTTTATAATCGATGCAGGCGTCGAACCCGTACCGATTGACGACAGCGTCGCACTTGTCCGGGCCGCCGGCGATACCGATCACGCGGCATCCCTTGATCTTGGCGATCTGGCCAACGACACTGCCAACCGCACCGCCCGCGCCTGAGACAAGCACCGTTTCGCCCTCTTTGGGCTGACCGATGTCGAGCAGGCCGAAATAGGCCGTCATTCCCGGCATCCCCAGACCCGCCAGGAATTTGCGCGGCGGAGCTAGATCGGGCTTCGCGATCGTGAACCCTTCTGGTGGTCCGACATAGTGTGACTGAACGCCGGTGATGCCGCGCACGATATCGCCAACCGCGAAATGGTCGTTCCGGCTGGCGGTCACGGTTCCAAGACCTCCGGCACGCATCACTTCGCCGATCTGGACCGGCGGGAGGTAGGATGGTGTATCTATGATCCACCCTCGCATGGCCGGGTCGACAGACACATACTGAACCTCGACCGCGACTTCTCCGTCGCCCAGTTCGCCGGGTGCGTCGTGCGTGGTCTCCCAGACATCGTCTTGCGGGACGCCTTCCGCTCGCTTCTTCAACCGGATTTGCGTGGCTTGGGTCATGGCTTTCTCTCCTCTTGAGGCGGACGTTAGGGGGCAGGCCCTGCAGTGTCGATGAATTAGACCAAGCGACAGCGTTTCAACGAAAAAGGCCGCCCGGTTTTCCGAGCGGCCCTTTGCGTTGGCTTGAAAAGCCGTGTGGTTTACGAGCTGTAATACATGTCGAATTCGACCGGAGCCGGCGTCGTTTCGAGGCGCAGCTGCTCTTCCCACTTAAGCTCGGCGTAGGCTTCGATCTGGTCCATCGAGAACACGTCGCCTTTCAGCAGGAATTCGTGGTCTTCTTCGAGCGCCTCAAGAGCTTCGCGAAGCGAGCCAGCGACGGTCGGCACTTCGGCAAGCTCGGCCGGCGGCAGATCATACAGGTTCTTGTCCATCGCCTCGCCCGGGTGGATCTTGTTCTCGATCCCATCAAGGCCCGCCATCAGCAGCGCTGAGAAAGCGAGATACGGGTTTGCAATCGCATCCGGGAAACGGAACTCGACACGCTTGGCTTTCTCGCCTGCGCCATACGGAATGCGGCAGGACGCCGAACGGTTGCGCGCCGAGTAGGCGAGCAGAACCGGCGCTTCAAAGCCCGGAACCAGACGCTTGTACGAGTTGGTCGTCGCGTTGGTGAAGGCGTTGACGGCCTTGGCGTGTTTGATGACGCCGCCGATATAGTGGAGGCAGGTTTCCGACAGACCAGCGTATTCGTTGCCCGCAAAGGTCGGCTTGCCGTCTTTCCAGATCGACATGTGGCTGTGCATGCCCGAACCGTTATCTTCCTTGATCGGTTTGGGCATAAAGGTCGCGGTTTTGCCATAGGCGTGGGCGACCTGCTGGACGACATATTTGTAGACCTGCACCTGGTCCGCCGCGCGGGTCAGCGAGCTGTAGGTGATGCCGAGTTCGTGCTGGGCCGCGGCCACCTCGTGGTGGTGCTTATCCATATTGAGGCCCATTTCCATCATCGTGGCAACCATTTCGCCGCGAATGTCCATGGCGCTGTCGACCGGGGCGACGGGGAAATAGCCGCCCTTCGCGCGCGGACGGTGGGCCATGTTGCCCATCTCGTATTCCTTGCCGCTGTTGGTCGGCAGTTCGATATCGTCGATCGCAAAACCAGAGCCGGCGTAGCCGTCTTCAAAACGCACATCGTCGAACATGAAGAACTCCGGCTCCGGCCCGACATAGACGGTGTCGCCAATGCCAGTCGAAGCGAGATAGGCTTCGGCGCGGGTCGCGGTCGAACGCGGGTCGCGCGAGTAGAGCTGGCCGTCGGACGGTTCCACGATGTTGCAGAACAGCGAGAGCATGGGCGTCGCGCTGAACGGATCGATATAGGCGGCGTCCATGTCCGGTTTCAGGATCATGTCAGACTCGTTGATGGTCTTCCAACCCTCGATCGAGGAGCCATCAAACATAAGCCCATCTTCCAGCGCGTCTTCGTCCATGACGGCCGCTGCCATGGTGAGGTGCTGCCACTTGCCTTTGGGATCGGTGAAGCGCAGGTCGACCCATTCGATTTCCTCGTCCTTGATCTGTTTCAGGACGTCATTCACGCTTGCCATTTGTTGTTATCTCCAGATTTGAAGTGACTTAAGAGAGGTGCGCGCCGACCCGCGGCGCGCGCGTTCGAAAGGACGGGTTAGACCGCGTCCTGATTGGTTTCTCCGGTGCGGATGCGGATGGCGGTATCGATGGTGGATACGAAGATCTTGCCGTCGCCAATGCGCCCGGTTTGCGCGGCGTTCGAGATCGCCTCAACAACGCGATCAGCCTGATCGTCGACGACCACTACTTCGAGTTTCACCTTGGGCAGAAAGTCGACGACATATTCCGCCCCGCGATACAGTTCGGTGTGGCCTTTTTGGCGGCCGAATCCTTTGGCTTCGAGAACGGTGATTCCGGAAACGCCAATTTCGTGCAGCGCTTCCTTCACTTCATCGAGTTTGAAGGGTTTGATGATCGCTTCGATCTTTTTCACGTAATTTCCGTTTCCGCCCGAGCCCGATTGTTGTTTTCATCGACCAAGAATCGCGGTCGAACGTGCTGTAATGGGTTAGCGAAACCTCGCCCCCGCGCAAGGATCATCCCCGTTGCCTAAGGAATTAGCAAGTTTGTGCGGTGCAGCGCAACCTTACTTATGACCAATGGAGAATTGCCCATTTTTTGGGCAGATCTAAAGCCTCAGACCCGTTGTCTCGGGAAGGCCGCACATGATGTTGAGGTTCTGAATTGCCGCGCCCGATGCGCCCTTGCCGAGATTGTCGAGACGGGCGATGAGGCGCGCGTTCCAGCCGCCTTCATTACCGAAGACATACAGCCCAAGGCTGTCGCTGGCTGGCGCGTTCCGGCTCAGCAACAGCTCGGAAACTTCGGTTTCGTCCCGCACGCTCACCACTTCGGAATGCGCGTAGTGTTCACGCAAAGCCTCGCGCAGCGCGTCCGAATGCGGATCGGTCGACATCGCGCCCAGATGCAAAGGGACTTCGACGTGCATGCCGCGATAGGCCGGGACGACGGCGGGCGCGAACAGGACGGGATGTTTGAGCCCGGCGCGGAGCTTCATCTCTGGCCCGTGCTTGTGCGAAAGATTCAGCCCGTAGGAACGAAACGCGATGTCAGATTCCTGCTCAAACCGTTCGATGAGAGCCTTGCCGCCGCCGGAATAGCCGCTGACCGCGTTGACGGTGAATGGCCAGTCGGCGGGCAGGAGCCCGGCGCGCACAAGCGGCGCAACCAGCGCGAGGAAGCCTGTAGGATAGCACCCCGGATTGCTGACGAATTGCGCGTTGGCAATTCTCTCATGTCCGATGATTTCGGGAAATCCATAGGTCCACCCATCCGCCACGCGGTGCGCGCTGGATGCGTCGATGAAGCGTGTGTTCGACCCTTCGGCCAGCTTCACCGCTTCGCGCGCGGCGTCGTCGGGCAGGCACAGGACCGCCACATCGGCGGCGTGCAAGGCGTCGCGTCGGGCGGCTTCATCTTTGCGCTGAGCCTCGTCGAGCACGATCAACTTAAACTCGCGACGGTCTTTCAACCGCTCGTGAATCTCAAGGCCGGTCGTCCCGGCCGCGCCATCAATGAAAACCCGTGTGGTCATGGGGTAGGGCGCTTAGGCCCCTTAGCCCAGCGGATCAATCGGCGAGATCGCTCGCCTTCATATAGCCGCTTGGGCCTTCGGGTCCCAGGCAGCCCCAGATCCACTCGCCCGCGACATCCAGCACCTCAATCGACGTGCCGGGCTCAAAATGCGTGATGATTGGGCTGTCATCGCGAGTGTTTTCCATCACATCCGCGCCGTTTGCGCCGACGATGCCAATCTGTGGTATCACGTAGTGCGCGGCCAGGTGGGTGCCCGCGAGCGCTATATGCGCCAGATCGCCACGCAGGGGCAGGGTGCCGGGCGCGGGCTTTTTCACCGGGCCTTTCAGCCCGATATTGCCGCCGGGTACCGTGTATCCAGATGCATCGCTGGACGCGCTACTCATGCCGGTTGATTCCTTCATTCGCCCCAATCGCGCGCTTAGCGAGGTCGAGCCGCTGCGGCAAGCGTACGGTGGAAAGCGTTACCCGGCCGTAAAACGGCTCTTGAGCATGTGCCATGTGGCGCGCAGGCCATACGATGTGCCACCCTTGGCACGGCCAGGCTTGGGAAACGGCTGCCAGGCAAACGTGTCAAAGTGTACCCAGTCAACGCCTTCGCCCACGAACCGATCAAGGAACAGACCCGCGACACTGGCCCCGGCGTAGGGGTTGGAGGGTGCGTTGGTCATATCCGCGATGTCGGAGGCAAGGTATTCGCGATAGGCTTCAGGAAGAGGCAGGCGCCAAGGTTCATCTTCGTTGGCTCGGCCCGCTTCGATCAGCGCACTCGCCGTTTCGTCGCGCCGTGTCATCATCGCTGCGTAATCGGGGCCAAGCGCCACGCGCGCCGCGCCAGTAAGGGTTGCGAAATCGATCACAATCTCGGGCTCTTCCTCACTGGCGCGGGTCAGCGCGTCGCCCAAGATAAGGCGGCCCTCAGCGTCGGTGTTATGGATCTCAACGGAAAGCCCTTTGCGCGATTGAAGCACATCACCCGGACGGAACGAGGACCCGGCAATCGCGTTCTCAACCGCCGGGATCAACAAGTGCAACCGCACGGGCAGGTTGGCGCTCATGATTAAGCCTGCGAGAGCAATGGCGTGGGCTGCGCCGCCCATGTCCTTCTTCATCAAACGCATCCCGGCGGCAGGCTTTATATCAAGACCGCCGGAATCAAAGCACACGCCTTTGCCGATCACCGCCACAACGGGCTTGCTCTCATCGCCCCATCGAAGGTGCATGATGCGCGGCGCGTGGTGGCGCGCGGCCGCGCGGCCGACAGCGTGAACCATGGGGTAGCCGGTTTCGAGTTCGTCCCCGCGTGTCACTTTGACTTCGGCTCCATGCGCCTTCGCCAGGGTGGCCACTTCGGCTTCGAGCGCAGCGGGACCCATATCCTCAGCCGGGGTGTTGACCAGATCGCGCACCTTCATCTCGGCCAAAGCTTCGGCCAAATTGGCTTCGATCCGGCCGACCTGATGGGTCAAAAGAACGCGCGGACCGGGGGCCTTCTCATCGTCCTTGTAGCGGGTGAAGCGGTAGTGCGCCGTTAGCCAGCCAAACATCGCAGCGCCCGGTTCGGCGTCGACCAAACGATACGTTCCGGCCGGCAGTTTTTCAGCGAGCGCGGCCAGACAATAGCTTTTGAGCGCGCTCGTATCAGCGACGCCGCCCAGCACGAAGATACTGTCCCCATCAGGCACAATCCCAACTTGATTGGGAGCGCCTTCAAACCGCTGCGCGGCAAGGCTCGCGCGTTGACCAGCGCTCAGTGTTTTGAGCGTGTCTTCCATGCCCGCTTTGGTGACGAGGCGTATGTCGGTGGCGTCTTGGCCCCGGTCGGCGATAATCAGGTCGGCGAATTCAGTCATGGCGCGTGCATAATCAAGCGGGTAATATTGTCACGTGCGAAATGCGAGGAATGGGGAGGGGAGTGTGATGCGAACACGTCTTGCGCTGTGCGGAGCTGTGGTTTTGGCCGCGTGCTCCTCGCCCGAAGATATGAGTCAGAATATCGGGGTCCCGGAAACCGCCCAAACGGGCGATGGCGATGAAACCGCGCAAGAAACACTCGAAAGGAGAGTACCGCAGGATGTGGCGCCGTTCGAGTTCACAGAGACCGAGGGCGACGAGCGCAGCGGAATGCGCGAATTCAACTATAAGTGGCCGCGTCAGGTTTCGGCTTTGCCGGCCCTAAAAGCGGAATTCGAAGCGGATTATGAGCGTCAACTCGCAACCCAGAAAAAGGATTGGGCGAGCGCGCAGGAGGATTGTCCGAGCGACTTCGTGTCGTGCCGCAACATTTATTTCGCGCTCGAATGGCAAGTTGTCGCTGACACGCCGCGCTTTCTGAGCCTTTCGAGCAGCGTCTCGACTTACACCGGCGGCGCGCATGGCAATTATGGGCGAAGCGGCACCGTTTGGGATCGGGAGAACGCGCGGCGTTTGGAGCCCATCGAGTTCTTCACCTCGCCGGCTGATTTGGACGCTGCCGTGGGTGACGACCTGTGCAAACAGCTTAACACCGAGCGCGCCAAACGGCGCGGCGGGCCGGTCGAACCAAACGTCGACGACTGGTCAAGCGCCTGCGTGCCGATGGAGGATGCTGTGTTCTTTCTTGGCTCGTCCAATGGCGAGGCTTTTGACCGGATCGGGGTCTATTACGGTCCGTATATCGCGGGCCCTTACGCCGAAGGGGATTTTGAGTTCACCATGCCTGTGACTGAGCGCGTCTTGGACGCTGTAAACCCCGGATATCGCGGTGCCTTTCGCACGGCTAATTCGCCCACTTTGTAAGAGTCGCATTCTTGCGAGCCATTCGCTATATGGCGCTGCATGACCGAATATCAGCTCATCGAAGGATCCGAGACCGTCTACCGTGACGGCACAATCAAGCTTCACACCGAAGAAGGTTTCGAAGGGATGCGCAAGGCGGGCCGCCTGGCCGCCACGATCCTGGATGAAGTCGCCGATCTCGTGAAACCCGGCGTCACCACCGAAAGCATCGACACCGCGATCCGCGAGATGATGCTTGATGGTGGTTCCGTTCCGGCGACGCTGGGCTATCGCGGGTACACTCACTCTTCGTGCATTTCTTTAAATCATGTGATCTGCCACGGCATTCCGGGGCCAAAAGTGCTGAAGGATGGCGACATCCTCAACATTGATGTCACCCCGCTGCTGGACGGATGGCATGGGGACACCAGCCGGATGTTCTACGCTGGCGAGCCGTCGATCAAGGCCAAGCGGCTGGTCGACGTGACCTATGAATGCCTAATGCTGGGCATTGACGCGGCCTCCAAACCCGGCGCGCGTTTGGGCGATATTGGCGCC
Source organism: Pseudomonadota bacterium (assembly GCA_039033755.1). Taxonomy (GTDB): domain Bacteria; phylum Pseudomonadota; class Alphaproteobacteria; order Sphingomonadales; family Sphingomonadaceae; genus Erythrobacter. Next base: position 29,840 of record JBCCBZ010000029.1, read on the forward strand.
GCGATCGAAGCGCACGCCAAGCAGTTCCGTTATGGCGTGGTCCGCGAGTTTTGCGGGCATGGGCTCGGCCGCTTGTTCCACGACTCGCCCGAAGTGGTCCACGCGGCAAAGGCTGGCACAGGGCCGGAGCTGAAACCCGGCATGTTCTTCACCATCGAGCCCATGATCAATCTCGGCAAACCATGGGCCAAGGTGCTGGGCGACGGCTGGACCGCGGTGACCCGCGACAAATCGCTCTCCGCGCAATTTGAGCACAGCCTCGCGATCACCGAAGACGGCGTGGAGATCTTCACCAAGAGCCCGACGGGACGCGACAAGCCGCCTTATTGATTGGGACCTATCATAGCGAAGAACGCAGCTGCGGTGGCGAACAGCATTCCACAGTAGAAGCCCAGCAAGCCCCAGGTCGACCTCGCCACGCCTCCGCGAGAGGCTTTGTCCAGCCAAATTGAAAGCCCGACGGTTGCTACGATCTGGATCGGAAGCACTGCGGAGAATGGAAGACCAAGCACGTCCGCCACTCGCGAATTGGCCGGTCCCAAGGTTAGAAGGGTGGCGATGAGCATGGCCTGGCGATGTTCGGCCTGCTTGTGTTTTCGAGCAAACACAATGGCTGCGACGTAGAGTGGAACGAACGTCAAGAAGACACCGATATTGCCAACAAGAAGACCGTATCTGCCGGACTCCTGGGACAAATTCCATGAGACGGTCAGCCCGGTTGCGACCATCGCGATGACTAGCAGCGGCGACCAACGCCCAGCGGCGCGGTGTGCGGAAAGCTTGCCTGTCATCGCCAGCCTGGCTTGGGAGGCAAGCATTGCCATCCACCCCATCATGATCGCACCGTGCACGGACACCATTGGTGTGTAGCGCGCCAGCCTTTCCGGATCGACGATCACTTTGAGGGCGAAGGCGGCAAAGGCGAAAACGAAGAGCGCGACCGCGAACTTGAAGAGCAGCGCGTTGCCCGCGCGGTGGTCTATATTGGCCTGCACATGATCCCCCTAAAGCGCCACGGCCGCTTGTTGCCCGCGGCCATACTCATATGCGACGATAAAACAAAGGCGCGTCAGTAAAACGCGGCCAGTAACACCCCAACCATGGCAATCACAACCGCCACCGAAAACGCCAACATCGCGCGCGCCTCGCGGCTGATGCGGCCCAGCGCGACCCAGTCATAGGCGAGGGCAATCGCCATCGTCAGCGGCGGTTGGATCGCAATCGCCATCTGCGGCGGCAGGCCCACCACATCGGTCACCCGCGCGTAAACGGGCGTCATAAAGGCCAGCGTGCCGATCAGCATGGCTTGGCGGTGGGCGTGCATTTGGTGTGATCGGGCGAAATGGATTGCGGCAAAGTAGAGCGGGACGAAGGTCACAAACGCCGCGATGTTGACTACGGTCACCTCAGGGCGGCCGAGTTCTTGACCGATATTGATCGAGATAATTGCTCCCGAAATCGTCATCGCCGCCACAAGGCCGAGCGAAGTTGTGCCAAACCTTTTGTGCATGCCCATCCGCCCTGCGCTCGCCAGATAGGCTTGGCTCGCCAGCAAGCTCATCCATGCGAGCATCGCTCCTGCGTGAAAAACGACCAGCGGCGTGTAGCGCGCTTGTACCGATGGGATCGCAATGGCCTTTATCCCAAAAGCGGCTATCGTGAAGACGGTCAGGGCCAAAGCGATATGACCTAACAAGCGGTTCGCTTGCGCCTCGTTCATCGGCGCGGGACGCGATGTGTCGAACAGATAGTCGAAGAACTGAAAAAACAAGCCCATAATGGGCCCTAACGCACGGCGCGGATTGCGGCTCCCGCGGCGAAGGGGGCAAGGGCGACAAGGCCAAGACTGATCGCGGCGACAAAGCCTAGGCTTGCCTGATCTTGGCGCGCTAGAGCGCCCGCGCCAAACACCAGCAGAGGAAGCGCCAAGGGGATCAGAAGCAGGCCAGAAAGCGCCGCACCGCTGCGCAAACTGGCGGTGAGAGCGGCGATGATGAGGCCGATGGCAGCGAGGCCGGGCGTCCCTGCTACCAGGCCGATCAGGATCAGATGGAGCGTGATCCCTTCCAATTGTAGCAAGGCGGCGGCTGGGAAGGCGGCAAGGATTAAGGGCGGGCCAAAGCTGAGCCAATGCGCCACCATGCGCACCGCCATCATCGCTTCCTCAGACACGCCGCGCAGCCGCAATTGGTCGAAATGGCCCAGCTCAATATCGCGCCCCACCAGCCGGTCGAGCGGCAGGATCGCGGCGAGCAGTGCGGCGATCCAGACGACGCCGCCGCCGGTGCGCGCCAGCGTGTTGGCGTCCGGACCAACGGCAAAGGGGTAGAGCATCGCAACGGCGACAAAGAAGATCACCGGCAACGCCGCGCCCGCGCCGCCCCCTCCATTGGCTCCCCCGGCGAACGGGAAGAACTGCGCCAGATCGCGCCTGAGCATACGGCCGATCATGCGTCCCATCCTTCTGGCGCTTCGAGCGGGACCACAAAGTCCTCAATCGCGAGCGTTTGCAGGCCCGGCACATCGAGTGGCTGATGCGAGGCAATCAGAGCGACGCCGCCATCACCAAGATGCTCGATAATCAGTTCACAGACCGACTCCTGCGAAGCGGTGTCGAGGCCGGAAAGTGGCTCATCGAGCAGCCAAACCGGCGCGCCTTGGCCCAGTAAGCGCGCCAGCGCCGCGCGTTTTCTTTGGCCCGTCGAAAGGTAGCGCACCGGGACTTCAAGCAGGTTGGTCAACCGCAGCTTATCCAAAATGATATCACGTGCATCGACACCATCTAGAGCAAACCAGAAATCAAGCGCCACGCCCAGGGTCTGCTCCGGATCAAGTCCGCTTCGTTCATCCAGCAAGCCCACCGCGCCATCGCACCGCGCCTCACCCACAAATGGCGCGCTGAGCCCTGCCAAAGTGCGGATCAGCGTGGTCTTACCAAGTCCATTGGCGCCGGTCATATGACACGCTTCTCCTGCGCCCAAATCGAGCGACAGTTTGCGGAAGAGTAAGCGGTCCCCGCGTTGGCATGCGAGATCTGTCGCAAAAATTCGGGGTGTCTCAGAACCTTGCATTGCTTAGTGCGTTAGGGAAAAGGACGCCCGCTCACAACTAAGCCTTTGCAAGGAGCCACAGCCTCATGCCGACCGTCCCCGAACTCTCTGACGATGACCGCGCCCGCCTGTTGTCGGATCATCCCGAATGGGAACTGACCCGAGAGGGAAAGGCGATCCAGCGCACCTTCCAGTTCGGCGACTTCTCCGAAGCCTGGGGCTTTATGAGCCGAGTGGCGTTGTTGGCGGACGGCCATGATCACCATCCGGAATGGTTCAACGTCTACGCCAAGGTCGAGATTACACTGACCACGCATGATGCAGGCGGCTTATCAACCCGCGACGCCAATATGGCGCGGGCGATAGATAAGTTGGTGTAGAGGACCGACTACTTTCCCAGCAGCGAAGCGCTTTCTCGGCCCTGTTTACGGACCCGACCCGGCATCCAGCGTTTCGCAAAATTCAGCGATTTTGCGGTTTTGCCGACGAGATAGTGCAACCCGTCGCCGTGCACCGCGTCCCACACCGTTTTGGCGACCTCTTCGACCGGAGTGATTTCAAGACCGGCTTGCATGACGCGTGAGCGCACCGATTCATTGGAATTGCGGTTGCCGGTCCCCTCGAGCAGCGGCGTGTCGATGAAGCTGGGACAGATCGAACACGATTTGATTCCGTCGGGCGCCCATTCGGCGTCCAGGCTTTCGGCGATGCCGCGCACGCCGAATTTGGTTGCGGAATAGACGCTCATTCCCGTCCCGCCGTTGATTCCTGCGGCGCTCGCGATGTTGACAATGGCGGAGCCGGGGCCGGCTTTCTTGAGAAAGGGGTAGGCCGCCTGCGCACCATAGAGCACACCGCGCAAGTTGATATCGAGGCAACGGTCAATCTCGTCGACTTCCAATTCGGCCAAGGCGCCGCCGGTTCCGATCCCGGCGTTGTTGACCAAAACGTCAATCCGCCCGCCCGCCGCGGTTGAAAACGCTTCGAGCGCGCCGTCCCAGGCCGCGCGATCGCGCACGTCGAGCTTGTGCGCGTATTTGAAGCCGCCGGGGATCAGCCCGAGCGTGTCTTCCATCCCGTGCTCATCAATGTCGGTCACACCAACGAACCAACCACGCTCGCCAAAATGCGTCGCGATGGCGCGGCCGATGCCCGATCCGCCGCCCGTTATGAAAATTGAGCGCTTTTGTTCAGAGCCCATGGTGATCCCTCTCCTGATAGGTTTCGTTTTGTGAACCTACCTAAGCGAGGGGCGGTGCGTTGTCACGCTTCCTCGAGCGCTTCGGACAGGCTGTCGACATGCTCGACGCCTTCCAGGATTTGCGCCGTGCTTGCTGCGACGGTGCCGCCGATCGGTTCGCTGCGCCCGCCAAGGATCGGGGCGAGGAAGTTCTCCGTAATCGCGCTGTCGGCGATGGAATTGACCGTGCGGGCAAAGCCGTGGCCTTCGTCGGGGAACAGCACATAGGTCACCGGAATGCCGGCGTCTTTCATAGCGCCCACGATCTGATCGCTTTCCGATTGCTTGACCCGCGGATCGTTCGCGCCTTGCAGGATAAGGAGCGGCTTGGTGATCTCGCTCGCCTTGTACAATGGGCTGGCGGCTTTGAGCGCCGCGAGGCCCTCGGGCGTCGAAGGGTCGCCCATGCGCTCGTGAAAGATCTTCACCAAAGGCGCCCAATAGGGCGGGATCGTCTCCAGCAGAGTTTCAAGGTTCGAGGGTCCAACAATATCGACGCCGCACACGAACACGTCCGGGGTAAAGGTCAGGCCCGCAAGCGTCGCATATCCACCATATGAACCGCCCATAATCGCAACTTTGTCCTTAGCCGTGATGCCTTCGGCCACTGCCCAATCGACTGCGTCAATCAGGTCGTTGTGCATGGCGAGACCCCATTGCTTGTTCGCGGCGTTGAGGAAGTCTTTGCCAAAACCGGTCGATCCACGGAAATTCACCTGCAAGACCGCGTAACCGCGATTGGCGAGCCATTGGACGGTGCTGGAAAAACCATAGCCGTCGCGCGCCCACGGGCCTCCATGCACCAGCAGGATCATCGGGACCGGCGCATCTGGGCGCCCACTGGCTGTGGCGTCGCGGCCAGGCGGCAAAGTCAAATAGGAGGGAAGGGTCAGCCCATCGCGGGCCTTGATCTCAACCGGGTGCATAGGTTGCAGAGGCGCGCCCTCCAATTCGGGCCGGGTCACGTAGAAGGGTGTGAGCGTCTCTGCGTCGCGATCGTAGATAAAGGTGCGCGCGGGCGCGATTACCGGATCGTTGCCGACAATCCAGGTGCGATCGTCGTCTGTTCGGCTGGTTATACCAAATTCGCCGTCGAGGCGTTCGCCCAGCCAATCGAGAGAAGCCGCGATGCCCGCATCAATCGCGGTCCATTCGGTCTTCAGATAGGTCGCAGAATAGGCCAGAACTTCACCCGTTTTCTTATCGGCGATCGTGCCGCCGATATCGGCCTTGTCGTCTTTCGCGATCAAAGTCCGTTCGCCGGTCTTGGTGTTCTGCGCGTACAGCGCGGCGGTGTTGCGGCCGCGGCTGTCGAGCCAGTAGAGGATCGAGCCATCGTTGGTATAGCCGGCTGGCGACGTGGTGAGCGAATCTTCCATCGCGGTGGATTCGAACGGCTCTTCATCAACGATATTGTCGACCACGCGGAAATAATCGCTTCCACCGGCGTCGTTTTGCATCATTGCCATGCGCAAAGTGAGCGTGTCATCGGCAACAAACCCGGCGTAACCGTTGTTCTCGTAGATCAGCTCAAGCTCGCCCGTGGTCAGGTTGAGTTTGTGCACATCGTGGAACTGCGGATCGCGATTGTTCAGTCCGACCAGAATTGTGTCGCGGATCGATTCCGAACCGCCGACGATATCGACCCGGGTGTTTTCAAATGGGGTCAGCGTGGTCTCAATCCCCGTCTCGATGTTCACGCTGTAAAGCAGGAAGTTCTCATCTCCGCCTTTGTCCTGAATGTACAGCAGCGCGGTGCTGTCAGGGGACCAGAACTGGCTGCGGATGGGGCGTTCGGTGGCGTGGGTGACAGGCTTGGCGCTGGCCTGATCGTCACGCGGCGCGAGCCAGATGTTGAGCACGCCATCAACGGGCGCGAGCCAGCTGAGCCATTTGCCATCGGGCGAAAGCCGTCCCGCCGCGCGCGTGGGGTTGCCGAACAGATGATCGCGCGGGATCAGGTCAAATTGGTCAGGGTTGGCGGGTGTGGCGGCGGTCATGGTCTCTCCCGGAGCTTTTGTTTCAGACCATGTATGCGCGCCGGGCCGGTTTGCCAGCGGTTTATCGATCAGGGGGTAATCCGCTCGGGCGTGGGACGGCGCTGTCATGATCTCCAAGCGTGAACGCAATGGTTTCTGACCAATGGCCTTCGACCGCATTACCACTTTCGTCCAAGACCGGCTCGAAACGGGCGTATCGTTCTGTTCCGCGGCAGGCCCAGCGATCAATATTGCCATTTCCGCTGCTCTTTATCACGCGGCAGTCCTCGGCGTGGCCCTGCGTCGTTACCCGTACGATGATAGTCACAGAGCCTCTGACATCATGACGGACGGGAGTGCTCGAATAATTGGCCACCAATCGTTCGCCAAACTGCTGCGCGTTCCTGATCCGGGCTTCCGGCAGGGCGGCGATACCGTCATTTGACCGATCCGATCCTGTTTCAGGTTCCGTCGCGAGAAGGCCTAGAGCAACCCAAATCGATTTTACCATTGCACTAAACACCCGTTTTGGCTCCATTCAAGCGCGCGGCTCGCATACTGACTTGCCTGATCGTTTTCCTACACTGGTCCGCGCCGCTTATAGCGTTGATCGAACGCGGTCATGGTTGTGCATCGAAGTTGACATTTAGGCCTGTGTTCTAGGTGTCGCCTTTTGGGCTAAATCTATGGCTAAAGCCCTGATTTAATGAACTTAAAGCGAAGTTGACAGCGTGTCGTCTTTGTCGCTTTCGTCATCATGGATCAAAGCGCCGGGTTGGCGTAATAATGCCACGTGAAAATCGCCATCGGCCCACGATGCGGGGACCATTGGTCGCCCAGCTCACGGCATTCCTTTTCTTTCGGGCGTTCTTCTAGTTCCAAAAGCCGCTTTACCCCCTCTTGCACGGCAAGGTCCCCGGCGGGCCAGATATCTGCGCGGCCTTCTGCAAACAGGAGGTATATCTCCGCTGACCAGCGCCCGATCCCTTTGATCTGGGTCAGTTGGGCGATGGCTTTTTCATCATCTTCGGGCATGGCGTCGAAATTGACCGCGCCGGCTTCGACCAGCTCGCATAGCGACCGCGCGTAGCCTTGTTTCTGACGCGACAGACCGCAGGCGCGCAGCGTGTCGAAATCGCGCGAAAGCAGGCAAGTCGTCGTGAAGTCCGAACCTAACTCAGCTTCCAACTTGTTCCACATCGAACTCGCCGCCGCGACCGAGACCTGTTGACCCACGATGGTGCGCAACAACGTCTTGTACCCTCGATCGCGAATGCGGGCTTCAGGATATCCGACGCGCTCCAATTGCTCTGCGACGCGCGCGTCGGCCTTCGCCAAAGCATCGAGCCCGTCCTTGATCCGCTGCGTGGTCAGTCCCATTTCAATCACCCCGTTGCCAGTTGCAACGGAACCTCCTAGCAGCCCCAAAGTTAGATCGATAGCGCGTGGATTGCGCTGAACGTAAGAGCACGAAGGAACATCTATGCCAAAGCTGACCGTCACCAACCGCGCGGGCGAAACGAGCGAGATTGAGGTCGACGAAGGTCTGACCGTGATGGAAGCCATCCGCGATAACGGTTTTGACGAATTGCTGGCGCTGTGCGGCGGGTGCTGCTCGTGCGCGACCTGCCACATTTATGTCGACGACGCGGGTTCGGGCACGCTTCCTGAAATGAGCGAAGACGAAGACGATCTTCTGGAATCATCGGACCACCGCAAAGAGAACTCGCGTCTGTCGTGCCAGGTGCCGCTGACCGCCGATCTGGACGGTATGAAGGTCACTATCAGCCCTGAAGACTAAACTTGTTTGCGAGGGG
>JBCCBZ010000030.1:0-37521 GCA_039033755.1 Pseudomonadota bacterium
CGTGTGCGGACGCTTCATCTCACCACAGTTAGGGCATTCGTGGAAGGCTTCAACCTTCAGCGAATCGTGCGCGCGGCGATTGCCACGACGATGCGGGGATACTTTTCTCTTAGGGACAGCCATGGCTAAGCCACTTCCTCAAAATTCGTGTGTTTGTGCGGGTAAACGCGTCGTATTTTGTGCCGCCTTTACGAAGCCCGATAACGTGGCGCAAGGCTTGCCTGCGCTAATGTCCGGCCCGATGGTGACGGAAAGCGCTGCCCTATAACGCAATTTCGTTTCAGCGCAAGACTTGTGCGCGAAGGACGCTCACACTGATGTGGCGGTGGCAGTCGATTGCTGATGCGTAAGCGGCGATGCGCACACGCCGGCTTCGACTAACTTTTCACGGCGGTCGGCCAAATCGCTCGGGCGGCAGACATTCCAGACCCACCCGGCACGTTCCAACATGGCGATGAAAGCGTAGCCCGGATCAACCTGTCCCGGATGCAGCCCGATACGCGCGCTGCCGGGATAGGCGTGGTGATTGTTATGCCACGCTTCGCCCATCGTGATCAGGCCTGCCCACGGCACATCATGCGCCTGCACCCCCGCACCGCGCACGTGCCAGCTTTGCGGCCCCGTCCGATGCGCCAAATGACCGACCAGCCAATGTCCGTGAACGGTGAGCGCCACGCGGACAAACACACCCCAGACCACGAAGGGCAGCCCGCCAATCGCGTAAAGCGCCAAGGCCACCGGCACCTGCTGCAGCATCCATGTCCGCTCCAACCAGCGGATGGTGGCGCTGTTTTCGATCCTGGCCAGATCGTAGCGCGGCGGGTGTTCAAGGCGGAGCGTGCAGTGCAGCTGCCACCACGCGTCGTGCAGAATCGGGCGGCGATGCGCGAGGTAATCGTGGCAGTCCGTCTGTCGCTGCGCCCAATCGCGCAGGTCGTGCGTGCGCACAATCCAGAGCGGCCCACTCATCCCGGCGACCGTGCCGCACCACAGCAGGAACCGCCGCATCCACGGCGTTGTCTCGAAGCTGCCATGGATAAGCAACCGGTGAAACCCCACCGAATGGCCCAGTAGCAGCATCAGACCGGTCAGCCCCAGCCCAACTGCGACAGCCATCGGCGTCGTGTAGAACGGCACAAGCGCAATAGCGGCAATCGCCATGCCGCCATTCCACAAGCTGTGGACCGGATCCCAACACACACACCCTTTTGAAGCGTCCGCTTTCAAAGTTTCGGGGTGGGTCTCGTCAATCCAGTTCACCTCACAACGGTCGCGAGGTTCGGTGGGCTCGTTTGTCATGGCAAGACTCATCACCAACTCCGTAGGTAATTAATGAATGACTTAATTACACATGACGGCTAGTAAGCAATTAAGCAAGCGCTTATATGGCGATCGGGATGCAAAAAGTTTTCGAAGCCCTCGCCTCAAGCGTTCGCCGCAAGATCCTTGCCTATCTGTCGGAGACCGAGCTGACGGCGGGCCAGATCGCGGAACGCTTTGACATATCCAAACCCGCCGTGTCGCAGCACCTCAGCGTCCTGCAAAACGCAGGGTTGGTCGAAAGCGAGAAGCGCGGCCAGTTTGTCCACTACCGCATTGTGCAGGAAAACCTGACCAACACGCTCAACGGCTATGTGCAGGAAGTCTGCCCCGTTTCGCGTCCTCTCAAGAAAGAGAGCCAGGCGATAAAGGAGTCTAAGAAAAATCCTCGCTAGACGTCCTCCGGCGAATCTTCGCCTGCGGACCCGCTGCGGGCGCGCGGTCGCGCTTGCGAAATCGTAGATTTCGTTATCGCGCTCTACCTATCCGCATAAATCCCAGATGCTGGGCGTTTTAAAGACGGCTTGGAATCGTGCGAGCCACAGGCGAGCCAGCGCGCGACGGCGCGACGGCCGGTAGGCCGTAAGCCTAAGGGGCCGGATGGCCCCGCCGGCGCTTTAGGCCAAAAAAATTCCTGAATGGGCGAACCCGATCAAGAAAGCGCGTAGTCCGAAACGAACGCGTTGGTCTTGCGCTCCTGACCAAAGGTGCTGGTCGGGCCATGCCCCGGAATAAAGGTCACGTCTTCGCCCAGTGGCCACAGGCGCTGCGTGATCGAATCGATCAGGTCTTGGTGATTGCCGCGCGGGAAGTCCGTGCGCCCGATCGAGCCCTGGAACAGCACATCGCCAACAATCGCGAACCGACTCGGCGCGTGGAAGAACACGACGTGTCCCGGTGTGTGGCCGGGGCAGTGAATGACATCGAGCGTCAATTCTCCCACCGTCACGGTGTCGTTGTTCTCCAGCCAGCGCGTGGGCGTAAAGGACTGCGCGGTCATGCCATAACGGGCGCCGTCGCTGTCGAGCTGCTCGATCCAGAACAGGTCATCCCTGTGCGGCCCCTCAATCGGCAGGCCCAGCTCATCCGCCAGCATCCCCGCCTGCCCACAATGGTCTAGATGGCCGTGGGTGATGAGGATCTTCTCCAGCGTCACCCCCGCCTTCTCAACCCCCGCCTTAAGCTTATCGAGATCACCACCCGGATCGGTCAGCGCGGCCTTCATCGTCTTGGTGCACCAGATCAGCGAGCAGTTTTGTTGCAGCGGCGTCACCGGCAAAATCGCGGCGCGCATAGGGGGCATGGGTTTGTTGGTCATGATTCCTCGTTGAATGGTCAAATCAAGCTTTGCAAGCGTTGCATTCTTGGCGCTTATTGATGACCCTTTTCACGAAGGTCATCCCGTTGAGTGACCTCCACCGGTCAAAGACCCAAAGCCCCGGACCCGCATGATAGTAGGAGGAACCATGAACCAAGCCACACCCAGTGATCAAACACGAGAGGAATCCGATTCGCGCAGCTTGGAACACGCCGAACGCGTGGCGAAACACATCGGTGTCGGCATCGTAGTCGTTTCGATCGTATCGATCATTGTCCTCACGATGCCGAGTGTCCGTGCAGCGCTACAAGCCAACTTCGATCTCTCACCGGCTGCTCTGCCGATCCCATGGCTGAAATGGTACTCTTTCACGCTTGGGATTCTGACAGCGCTTGTCTTCGGGAGCTATCTTTTTGCAGGCTTCACGAAGGACCCTGTAAAAAAGTACTGCGAAACGGCGGAATTCAAACAGGCCGCGAAAGCTGAGGAGATTACTGCGGGAGTGGAAAAGGACGCGGAGACACTGAAAGGCCTCGCAATGAAAGCACGGAACGGGGACTCCTTTTCAAGAGCCGACATTCAAACACTCCTGCGAGTTATTCGAAAAAATCTGCACCTGAACCCGTTCGCTCGCAGCCCCTATGAGGATGTTGCCTTACACCTTGTCTTCCAGGGAATTCCAGGAAAGGTCTACGGGCTTGTCGCTTACATCTTCTTTATGGGGAAGATCTCAATTGATGTTGCCGTGATGTACGCTGGATCATAATCCACTCCATCACACTCGTCCCCCTTTCCACACAACCCGGCCGATAATCTCCAACTCCTCAGCCTCCACGTTCACCGGAGGATAGGCCATGTTCTGACTCAGCAGCGCAAATCGCCCTGCCCCCGCGCTCGCAACACGCTTTACCATGAGCGTGTCGCCTAGCCGCACCACATAAACGCCGTCGCGAAAGGGGCGCTGCGACCGGTCGATCAGGATTTCGTCGCCATCGTTCAGCAGCGGCTCCATCGAATCGCCTTCGACCGTGATGGCTGAGAGTTGCGCGCCTTCGAGGCCTTGTTCTTCCAACCATCGGCGTGAAAATTTGAACGCGTCGAACGGATCCTCGCCATCGGGAAGAGCGCCCGGCCCGGCCGAAGCCCCAATGGGCAAGCGCGGAACGTCGACATAATCGCTCAGGGCGCGTTTTGATGGCGGCTTATAGGATTTTTCCTTAACCATATTCGAGTCCTGCGCCAGCTCCGCCTCATCCACCCCGAAGAACTCCGCCAGAGTGTGGCGGTCACCCTCTTCCAGCTTTCGCGGCGACCCCTTGCGGATAAATTGCTGCAGATAGGATGGGTTGCGCCCCAGCATCTCGGACAACGAGGAGAGGCTCACCCCTCGCTTTTGCGATAGCTCCAGCAACCGGTTTTGCGCCGCGCCCAGATCAGTCTGTGTCTCTTTCCTCATATTTCCTTCCTACACGAAGGATTTTTCCTAGACAAGTAGGATTTCGACTGGAACATTTAGTGAACACTGAGTGATTCGCAGGATCGGATTCGCTCGGTGGACCCATTTTCTTGGCCTCAGGAGAACGAACCATGCTGATCCGCAAAGTCGAACAATTCCTTCGCAAACACGATATGGCCGCCACCAAATTCGGGCGCCTGGCCGCGCACGATCCGCGCTTTGTCCTTGACCTTCGCATGGGCCGCATCCCGCGCGCTGCGACCGAAAGACGCACGCTGGAATGGATGGAGGAGTACGAAAGCGCGCGCGAAACGCTCGCCCTGCCGGCCAGCATCGCCGCTGCCCTCCCCAACTTCGAAACGAAAGGCTTTGCGCATGTTTGATTGTGACCATGGCAGCGACGCACCCATCGAAACCAAGTCCGCCGATACACCCATTGGCGCGCGCACGGACGCTCCGGAAAAGCCGCGGCCGCTGCGCTATCGTCCGCGCCGCAACACGTCCGATCGCCTGCGGGATGCTCTGCTGACTCTGGCGAACAACCAAGGGGCGATCACCAACCACGAGGAGGCGCCCTGGTCCTCAATCACCTTCACCGGCTCACGCCACGAAATTGCGCTGGAATTCGAAGGCCACGACGCGGTCGAAGCGGGCGAGACCCTCATCGCAGAGCTGCCCGAGCACGAATTCAGCATCCCCGGCCAATTGGTTGCCGATGCCAGCGTGCGCGAAGTCGACCACCGATTTGGCGCAGACGAACAACTGAATGTGACCTGCGTATTGCTTCTGCTGGAGGACGTCTAAGCGGTTGACCAGGAGCGACGAACGCGTTTTGCTGGGCGCGTACTAGAAGGAAACCCGCCATGCGCTTTACGCTGTTCGCTCTCCTTGTCGGCCTTTTGGCCACGCCGGTCCTTGCCCAAGATCTGAGCAGCCGGGAAATCATAGTCGTCACTGGCTCTCGCATCGAACAAAACGACTATTCCGATTACCAGCCGGCCGTCGGCCTAACGCGCAAAGGCGACTTTCTGGTGCAGGAGGTCGCCATTCGCGGCGACACGCGCGATGCCGAACAACGCGCGGACGAGATACGGCAAATGCTTCGCGACGCTATCCGTTCGGCTGATCGCAGCGATATCGAGCTGGCCACCGGCGATTACATTCTCACGCGCCTGACGCTTGAAAACGCCGATGATATTAACCTCCAGCGCGACCGACGTATGGACGCCGAGCGGATCAACTTTCTGGTGAAAGCGCCTCTCAAAGATCGCTCGGTTAACGAGGCGCAAAAGGCGATCGAGGCCTTTATCGAGGCGGTCCCCGAAGTGGGGCGCGCACAGATGGACGATATGGGCGATCCAAAGCTTTCGGTCGTCGGGCCAGACAGCTACCGCGACCAGATCATCGCCAAAGTGGCCGAGGACGCCAAGCGCCAGGCCAAGGTGCTGGGCGATGATTACGCGGTGGAACTGACCGGGCTGAACATGCCCGTGCAATGGACGCCCGCCGGACCGGGTGAGGTGCTACTCTTCATCCCATACGAGCTAAAGGTGATCCCGCGCTAACGCACTAGGCGTGCCACCAAGACGGGACGAGTTACTCGGCCCGCAAGCGCAAAGGCGCGCCCGCAGGTGTCCCGCAGGCCAAGATTGGCCGGAGGGAATTGCGCCGAGGACGATGGCCCGGATGGGCCATCGCACACATCAAGTCTTGATAACGATCATCTTCTCGATGGCCATTTCGTGCATCGTGTAGGGGATACCGCCCACGCCGTGGCCCGACGTCTTCAGCCCCGCAAAGGGCATCCAGTCGGTGCGGAAGGCCGTGTGGTCGTTCACCATCACGGCTGAGGCGTTGATGTGGCGATAAGTGTGCATCGCGGCGTTCAAGTCGGTGGTAAACACCGCAGCCTGGAACGAAACGTCGAGCGAATTGGCGGTCGCGATCGCCGCGTCGACATCGTCGTAGGAATAGAGGCAGACCACCGGGCCAAACACCTCGTTCTTCGAAATGGTCGCATCGGCGGGTGGGTTGAGCAGCAGTGTGGGCGCGTAGGTCGTGTCGGACAGCTTCTCGCCCCCGCACAGCACTTTAGCGCCACCAGCAACCGCTTCTTCCACCCATTGCGCCACACGGTCGCATTCCTTGGGACGGATCAGCGGACCGCATTCGGTGTCTTCGTGGATCGCGTTGCCAACCTTGAGGGCCTTCACCGCGGAAACCATACGCGCGGCGAGATCGTCGATGATGGACGAATGCGCGAAAACGCGCTGCACCGACACGCAGACCTGGCCTGAGTGGTAATAGCCACCCTTCACAAGGCTAGGCACCGCCGCATCAAGGTCCGCCGTTGCATCGACAATAACTGGAGCCACCCCGCCGTGCTCCAAAGCGCAGCGCGTGCCCGGAGCAAGCTGCGAACGCAGGCTCCAGCCAACACCGGCCGAGCCGATAAAGCTAAAGAACGCGACACGCGGATCGGCCACCATGGCCGAGGACACATCGCGCGGCGTCACCACCGCCATCGCCCATTCCCTGGGCAGGCCCGCTTCGTGCAGGATATCGATGAACTCGAAAGCCGACAGCGGCGTGTCGCCCGCCGGTTTGACGATCACCGGGCATCCCGTCGCCACAGCGGGCGCGACCTGGTGCACGATCAGATTGAGCGGGTGGTTGAAGGCGGAGACCGCCACAACCGGCCCAATCGGCTCGCGCGAGGTCCAGGCGAAACGCCCATCACCCGCCGCCGTGTTGCCCATCGGGATCTCGGTCCCGCGCAGGGTTCCCAGCTCCTCAATGCACAGCTCCATCCCGTTGATGGCGCGGGCGACTTCGACCCGCGCGTCGATCAGCGGTTTGCCGCCTTCCGCCGCCACTTGCATCGAGAGGTGCTCAAAGCGGTCTTCCATGATCGCCGCCGCCTTTTTAAGGATCGCGGCGCGTTCATGCGTTTTCATCCAGGCGGTGCGATCTTCGGAAAGCTCCTGAGCCCGCGCGAGGAAGGCGTCGACCGCCTCCCAGTCGGAAGTGGGCACGCTGCCGATGGTCGACAGATCGAAGGGATTGACGACGTCATGCATTTCGCTGTTCTCCTGAACGGCTGGCTTAAAGTTCGGCGCTCAGCTTCTTGATATCGATGTTCAGGATCTGGTCGTTCTCGGTGTAATCAACCGGGCAATCGATCAGATGGACACCCGGCGTGCTGTTGCAGTGGTTGAGCACTTCGGTCAGGTGCGCGGAAGATTCCACACGGTGCCCGGTCGCGCCGTAGCTTTCGGCGTATTTGACAAAGTCCGGGTTGCCATAGGTCAGACCGAAATCGTCAAAGCCCATGTTGGCCTGTTTCCAGCGGATCATGCCATACGCGTCATCGCGCAGGATCAGCACCGTGAGGTTGAGGCCGAGGCGCACCGCGGTCTCCATCTCCTGGCTGTTCATCATGAACCCGCCATCGCCGCAGATCGCCATCACCTTACGCTCAGGATACAGCATCGCGCTCATCATCGCGCTTGGCAGACCAGCGCCCATCGTGGCGAGTGCGTTGTCGAGCAGAACGGTGTTGGGAAGGTACGCGGTATAACCGCGCGCGAACCAGATTTTGTAGACCCCGTTATCAAGGCAGATGATGCCATCATGCGGCATTGCGTCGCGCACTTGCTGGACCAGATGCGGCGGGAAGATCGGGAAACGATCGTCCGCGGCCAAAGGCTCGGTGTGGGCAACTTCCGCGGCGCGATAGGCCAGCATCTGGTCAAAGTTCCAGCTGCGGTTCGGGCTGATATCGTCTTTGATCTGCCAGATGGCGTTGGCGATGTCGCCGATCACTTCGATCTGCGGGAAGTAGACCGGGTCCACTTCCGCCGTTCTGGTCGATACATGGATCACGGTGACGCCGTTATCCTTCATGAAGAAGGGCGGCTTTTCGATTACATCGTGGCCGACATTGATGATGCAATTCGACGCTTCGACCGCGCGGTGCACAAAGTCACCGGCGGAGAGCGCCGCGCAGCCCAGGAATTTGGGATGGCGTTCATCGATTACACCCTTGCCCATCTGGGTGGTGAGAAAGGGAATGCCCGTCTTCTCAACAAACTGTTCCAGCATGCGGCCGCACAGTTTGCGGTTGGCGCCGGCGCCGATGACGAGGATCGGATTCTTCGCGCCCTCAATCGCCTTGACAGCGGCGCGGACCGCTTTGGGCTCAGCCGAGGGACGGCGCGCCACGCTTTTGGGAAGCGGTTTGAAATCGGTCGCCTGCTCTTCGGCGATGTCTTCGGGCAGTTCGATCAACGTCGCGCCCGGCTTCTCTTCTTCGGCCAGACGATAGGCTTCGCGCACGCGACTGGGGATGTTGTCGCCAGCGGCGATCTGGATCGAGTATTTGGTCACCGGCTCCATCAGCGACACGATGTCAACGATCTGGAAGCGGCCCTGCTTGGATTTCTTGATCGGCTTTTGCCCGGTGATCATCAGCACCGGCATGCCGCCCAATTGCGCGTAAGCGGCGCTGGTGACAAAGTTGGTTGCGCCCGGCCCAAGCGTCGCGACGCACACACCGGTCTTGCCTGTGTGGCGGCCATACGTCGCGGCCATAAAGCCTGCGCCCTGTTCGTGGCGGGTGAGGATCAGTTTGATCTTGTCCGACTTGCCGAGCGAGTCGAGAAAATCGAGGTTTTCTTCACCCGGAACACCAAAAATGTATTCGCAGCCTTCCGCTTCGAGACAATCGATGAAGACGTCGGACGCTTTTTTAGATTCGGTCATTTTCGAAAATTCCCCCCAATTCAAACACGCCACTATCGGCGGCGAGGAACCGCGCAGGCGATCCTCGATGAAACTTGTGTTCGACCCCACGCCGCCGACATCTAGAGATGTCGTGTGGCAGCAATGTGATGGCTGTCACGTTTGACGAAGTATTGCAAGAATTCGCCAAAGTTTTGGGAGCTTGGTCCTGCGCTTAATGAGCGCTTTGGTCGCTAGTAGCCACGCTTAGGATCAAAGATCGGCGCGACGGGCTCTCCTCGCCGATATTTCTCCAGGTTTTCGAGGAAACGCGCGGCGCTGCGAAAGAACATTTGATCCTGCGCTCGGCCCGAAAGGTGCATGGTGATATGCGCGTTGTCGAGGCCCCAGAGCGGGTTGTCCGAAGGCAGCGGCTCTGGCTCGGTCACGTCAAGGAACGCCGCGCCGATGGACTTCTTCTCCAAAGCGGCGATCAGCGCCGGCTGGTCCACCACCGCGCCGCGCGCGATATTCACCAGCACCGCATCCGATTTCATCGCAGTCAATTCCGCTTCGCCGATCATCGCATCGGTTTCGGGCGTCGCCGGGACTGCAAGGATCACCCAATCGAACTCGCCTAATCTGTCGCGCCATTGGTCGGGCGTGAGAACGCCCTCGCCCAACGTGCGGCGAACGACGGTCACGTCTACATCAAAGGCTTCAAGCCGCGGTTTGATAAGCTTGCCGATCGCGCCGTAGCCCAGCAGCAGCGCCTTCGACCCCGCCAATTCCCGCTTGCCCGGCGAATCCATCAGCCATTCTCGCCGCTCTTGCGCGCGAACAACGTCGCGATAGCCTTTGGCGATGGTGAGCATGCCCATCACAACATATTCGGCGATGGTGATCGCGTTGATGCCCGCCCCGTTGGTGACGGTGATCCCGCGCTCAATCAACACGTCCATATCGAGGAAATCGAGCCCGGCGTAGATCGAGTTCAGCCATTTCAGCTTCTTCGCGGCGAGCAGCGTCTCGGCCATCACCTCTTTCTCGTTCATATCGAACCAGCCGATTTCAGCATCGGCCACGGCGTCGAGGGCCTCTTCTTTGTTCATAAACCAACGCACGTCGAGATCGCTCGGAAGCTGGGGTTCGAGCAACGGACGGATGAGGCCAGAGGCGGCAAGAATGGTCATAGCTCTTTCTTCTCTCCCTTTGTTGCGGGGACCTAGACGCTCAGCGCCCATTCCCAGCCGAGTGGATCGCCGTCCATCACTTCGACGCCTTTCGCTGCAAGCGCGTCGCGGATGGCGTCAGACTTGGCAAAGTTCTTCTCAGCGCGGGCCGCCTTGCGGTCCACCAAGGCCGCTTCGATTTCTTCTTCGATGA
Source organism: Pseudomonadota bacterium (assembly GCA_039033755.1). Lineage (GTDB taxonomy): Bacteria > Pseudomonadota > Alphaproteobacteria > Sphingomonadales > Sphingomonadaceae > Erythrobacter. The sequence continues at coordinate 10,203 of JBCCBZ010000030.1, forward strand.
TCTCAGCGTTCTCTGGCCGAATGCGCATCGCTTCGCGAGTGAGGTCGAACAGGCCGAGCCCCAGCACCGCGTCCATGCTTTCAACAACCGCGCGTTTGATCCCGGCGTCGACCTTTTTGACCGACAGCGCGTCCTCCAAAGCGGTGAGCGCAATCGGCGTGTTCAGATCATCGGCCATCGCCTCTTCAAACTTGGCGAGGGGCGCGGCGAACTTGGGGTGCTCAGCAACGGGGCTAGCGTCCGCATCACGCAGGCGCGCGGCGGCGATAACCAGACGTTTCAGGCGCGTAAGAGCCGCTTCCAGCCCTTCCCAGCTGAACTCCAGCTCGCTGCGATAATGCGCCTGAAGGCACATCATCCGATAGGCGTGCGGGTGAAAGCCTTTATCGATCAGCAGTTGTAAACGCAGAAATTCGCCAGAGCTCTTTGACATCTTGCCCGACCGCTCCACGAGGAAGTTGTTGTGCATCCAGATGTTGGCGCCCGAATTGGTCGGATTGTCGAGAGCGCCGCCTTCCATGCCGCAGCACGATCCGTGGTTCGCCTGCGCAAACGCCTGGTTCTGCGCGATCTCGTTAGGGTGGTGGATCTCGCGGTGGTCAATGCCGCCGGTGTGAATGTCGAACGGGAAGCCGAGCAGCTTTTCTCCCATGACCGAGCATTCCAGATGCCAGCCCGGCGCGCCGGGGCCCCAGGGACTGTCCCATTCCATCTGGCGCTTTTCGCCGGCCGGTGTCTTGCGCCACAGCGCGAAGTCCGCCGCGTTGCGCTTGCCTTCGACATCGCCGATGCGGCTGACCTGTTCGGCCTCCTCATCGCTGACCGCACGCGCCAAGCGTCCGTAATCCGCCACCGTGGACGTGTCGAAATAGAGGCCGCTATCGAGTTCGTAGCAGTGCTTGTCCGCGATACCTTTCGCGAACTCGATCATCTCGGGCACGTAGTCAGTCGCGACGGACCATTTGGCCGGCTGGCGAATGCCGAGCGCCTCGATATCGGCCCAATAGGCCTCAGTGTAATGCCTGGCGATGTCCCAGATGGATTGGGCCTTTTCCGCCGCCATCTTCTCCATCTTGTCCTCGCCTTCATCCGCATCATCGGTGAGGTGGCCCACATCGGTGATGTTGATGATGTGCGTGAGTTTGTACCCCTTGAAAGACAGAGTGCGCCCCAAAATGTCCGCAAAGACATAAGCGCGCATATTGCCGATATGCGGGTAATTGTAGACCGTCGGCCCACAGGTGTAGACCCGTGCCTCGCCTTCGTGGACGGGGGTAAAGGTTTCGATCTCGCGGGTGAGCGAGTTGAAGAGCTTAAGGTCGGTCATAGCGCGTGAGCCTTTGCGGGGCAGCGCGCGGCGCGTCAATCAAATCCGAGGAATTTGACCTGATCGCCAAGCGGCACACGCTCGCGCTCAAAGTTGTTCACCGGCGCGTCCGGGTCACGATAGCCGATCGCCATGCCGCAGAAGAACATGTAGCGCTCGTGATCGAGGCCAAGGTGATCGCGGATCACATTGGCGTAGAAAGCCATGAATTCCTGATAGCAGCTGTCGAGCCCTTCTTCGCGCAGCAGCAGGGCCACCGTTTGCAACCACATGCCGGTGTCCGACCATTGCGGCGCTTTCATAAAGCGTGGGAAATACACCATCATCACCGCTGGCGCGTCAAAACTGGTGGCGTTGCGGCCCATCGCAGCCATGCGCGCCGCGCCATCGTCACGCGCAATGCCGAGCGCATCGAACATGCCCTTGGAGATGCCGTGGAGGCGCTCTTTGTAAGCGTCCTCCTGCTTGGGCGCGTCCCAATCGTATTCAAGCTCCTGTGGCGGCGTAGTGGTGATCTTGGCCTGTAAATCGGCCAGCGGCTGGCCCGTCAGGATCGACGCCTCCCACGGCTGGTAATTGCAGCCCGACGCCGCCCAGCGGGCCTTGTCCATCACGCGCTGGATGGTTTCCAGATCGACAGGCTTGTCCAGAAACTCACGGACAGAGCGACGGCTGGTGACGGCTTCGGTGACGTTCATGATGGTAGGCCTCTCTCAAAAGGAAACGGGTTGGAAATTGGGTATCAAAAAGAAACCCACTCTCCAACCCGGTTCGTTCAATCGGTGCGCGCGGTAGAGCTTACTCGGTAGCAGCAGCGACCTCTTGCGCAGAGTAATTCATACCCGCCACCGCTTCGGACATATCATCCGCGTCGACCAGCTTGGCCTTCTTGTACTTTTTGCGGAATTCTTTTTCCGAACTCGGCGCGATGTTGGCCCGGCCACTGAGGAAGCCCGCCTTGATCTTGCAGCGCACGAACTGTGTTTCTTCCTCTTCAACCTCGAGCGTCAGCGTGTCTTTGCTTTCCAGCGACTTGACCTTGAAATTACGCTCCCCCGGCATCGAATGCAGCACGAAGAATCGGCCCGAGCCCAAAGAACTCACCTTGTCTTCGCCGCCGTCAGGATCGAAAATCGCGCAACCCAGCGCCGCGCCGGACAGCCCGCCGGTGCGGTAGAAGATAACCTGCCCCATCCCTTCGGGCGGGGTCGGGATTTCGTAGGCGGGCTTTTCATCCTTTTTCGCCGCCACAGCTGGCGCGCTTGCTGTAATCGCTATCGGCGCTGCGATCCCCAGCGCCAATGCAGTCAGTGTCTTTTTCATAGTGCTCCCCTCTTATTCCCCGTCTGGGGTTTGGACGGCCCCTGTGCCGTCCCGTTCAAAAACCTCTTCGGCGCGGAATTTCGCCGTTGCCAAGGTGCCCGGCTCAATCGTGGTGTTGCCTCCGCGCGCAAAGATGAAAACCGGCACGATGGCTGCGGCAGCCAGCACTTCACCCGAGGCGTCCTGCCCTCGGTGGTAGAATTCGTCGCCCTCTTCGAGCCATTTGAAGCTGCGAAGCGCGATCTTGCGATCACCGTGCATCAGATAGCGGGCCGCGAGGATCAATTCACCCGCGCTTCCTGCAAAGCCACCCTTCGCCGCGTGAACCACTTGCCCCTCACCTCTGATCCCGGCGGGCAGCACTTCGACGCCATCGACGACCACCGCTTCGGCAAGCTTAATCGGAAAGAAGTCTTTGCGCTGGCTGATCTTGGAGCCGACCTGGCCCTCAACCGAGATCAGAATTTTGTGCCCCTTGGGCAGCGTAATCGGCGGGGGAGCCGGGGTTTGGGCTTCGTGCGTGATCCAGCCGGTGTCGAGTGTCTCGATGGCCGGAGGAAGCGCGGCCGGTGCGGCTTCGACGACCTCGGTCGGAGCCTCCGGCTCCGCCATAGGCTGAACGGCAGGCTCAGCCTGCATGACAAACACCAACGACGTGATGAGCAAAGCGACCCGCCCCCTATTCCCTCTCAAGCACTTGTATTGAGGAAGGAAGTGGGGGCGTCAAGTTACGCTCTTCAACGAGCCAAGCTCGTTCATTCGGGAAAGCGCTGTGTCACTTCGATTGTCCCAACTATGGCAGCGTTGAAGTCGGCTAGATCCTCAGCCGGTATCCAGTACTCTTCATGGGCCTTGCCGCCTGCCAACTGCGGTTCGTATAGCTCAAGAAAGTCTTTGCGCACTTCGAACCGTGTCACAAAACCCGATCCGCTCGACGGGACATTCCAGTCGCGCGCAATCTTAATCGCGTATTCTTCAGTTGTGACCGGATAGAAGATCGGTTGCTCAGGTAAACGAGGAGGCCAAGCCTTCCACTCCGATTCTTCGACTAGTCTTAGTTCTTCCGGCCCCGTAGGCCTCCAGAGAGTAACCGTCTCCACCAAGGAGCTTCCTTCTTTCGTCATTCCCGCGAAGGCGGGAATCCAGTTTTCCTAGAGCCAATTCGCTGCGTTGCTTTGGATCCCCGCCTTCGCGGGGATGACGGATTGGGGCTAACGCCGCCCCCTCGGGCCGCCCTTCTCATCCTCGAACAATTCCGCGAGCTGCTCCATGATCGTACCGCCGAGTTGCTCGACATCCATGATTGTAACCGCGCGGCGGTAGTAGCGGGTCACGTCGTGGCCGATGCCGATGGCGACGAGCTGGACGGGGGATGCCTTCTCGATCCATTCGATCACGCCGCGCAGATGCGCTTCGAGGTAGCCGGCGGAGTTCACGCTCAGCGTGCTGTCATCCACCGGTGCGCCGTCGCTGATCACCATCAGGATGCGGCGTTCTTCGGGCCGATAGATCAGGCGGCTGTGCGCCCAGAGCAGCGCTTCGCCGTCGATGTTCTCTTTGAGCAGCCCCTCGCGCATCATGAGGCCGAGATTGCGACGCGCGCGGCGCCACGGTTCGTCGGCCTGTTTGTAGATGATGTGGCGCAAGTCGTTAAGGCGGCCCGGCCCCTGCGGCTTGCCATCGGCAAGCCAGGCCTCGCGGCTTTGCCCGCCCTTCCACGCGCGGGTTGTGAAGCCGAGGATCTCGGTCTTAACCCCGCACCGCTCCAGCGTGCGCGCGAGGATATCGGCGCTGATCGCGGCGATGCTGATCGGCCGCCCGCGCATCGAGCCGGAATTGTCGATCAACAGCGTGACGATCGTGTCCTTGAACTCGATATCGCGCTCCACCTTGTATGAGAGCGCAGTGCCAGGGGACACGACGACGCGAGACAGCCGCGCAGCGTCCAGAACTCCCTCTTCCTGATCGAAATCCCAGCTGCGGTTCTGCTGCGCCATCAGGCGGCGTTGCAAGCGGTTGGCGAGCCGCGTCACGACGCCCTGAAGCCCGGTCAGCTGGCTGTCGAGATAAGCACGAAGGCGATCCAATTCCTCGCTGTCGCACAGTTCGGGGGCTTCGATTTCTTCGTCGAATTTATCGGTGAAGGCCTGATACTCGAGGCCTTCGGGAATGTCGGCTTGCGGACGGTTTGGTCGGACCGGCGCGTTTGACGCGTCGCCATCGTCGCCCGCTTCTGAGTCCTCCATCTCCTGTTCGGATGTGAGGTCGCTTTCAGCCTCGCCGTCGCCATCGCCTTCGCCGACATCGCCCGCCACTTCGGCGCTTTGCGGATCGGCGTCGCCTTCCTGTTGTTCATCGCCAGGCTGATCGTCGTCCTGACCATCATCCTCGTCGCTGTCGTCCTGATCGGTCTCTTCGGGCTGTTCCGTCGGCCGCGTCAGATCGAGATCCCGCAGCATATCGAGCGAGAGCTTCTGAAACGCCTCCTGATCATCGAGACTTTCGAGCAGGGCCGAAAAATCGCCGCCGATCTTCTCTTCGATGTCAGGACGCACCAGGGACACGCCGCGTTCGGCCTTCTCGGGGATCGGCTCCCCGGTCAGCGCCTCGCGCACCATAAGAGCGAGCGCGGTTTGCAACGGCACTTCGGCGGCGTTGTAGGCGCGCACGATGGAATCGCCCGAGGTGCGCATTTCGGTGGCCGAGTTGAGGTTGTCTTTGATCCCGTCGAAGCGATTTGCGCCCATCGCTTCATACCGGACCTGCTCGATCGCGTCGTAACAGGCGCGCGCCACGGGCTCTGGCGGCGCGGACACAGCGTGCAGCCCCGCATCGTGATGGCGCAGTTTGAGAGCAAAACTGTCGGCAAAGCCGCGCGCTTCGGTGACCTGCTCTGGTGGCAGATCGCGCCCCGGCAAAGGCACACGGAAACGGTTGCCCGCCGCGCCGGGCACATCGGCGCTCCACGCGACCTCTACCTCGGCGTCGTGTGAAATCGCGCGCGCCGCGCCGGTCAGCGCTTGTTTAAACAGATCGAGGGGGGATTCTTCAGACATGTATGGGGATAACGCTTGAATGGGTTAAAGGATGCTCTGCCCCGTCTTTTCCCAATCCGCAAGGAAGGCGTCGATCCCTTTGTCGGTCAACACATGCTTGAACAGGCCGTGGATCACCTTGGGCGGCGCGGTCATCACATCCGCGCCAATTTTCGCGCTTTCCAGCACATGGGTGACATGCCGCACGCTGGCGACGAGGATTTCGGTTTCAAACCCGTAATTGTCATAGATCAGGCGGATGTCTTCGATCAGGTCCATCCCGTCAAAGCCGTTATCATCGTGGCGGCCCACAAACGGAGAGATAAAGGTCGCGCCCGCTTTGGCCGCGAGCAGCGCCTGATTGGCGGAGAAGCAAAGCGTCACATTCACTTGCGTCCCGTCGCTGGTCAGCGCCTTGCAGGTTTTGAGGCCATCGACCGTCAGCGGCACCTTGATACAGACATTGTCCGCGATCCTGCGCAGGACTTCGGCCTCTTTCATCATCGTTTCGTGATCGAGAGCGACCACTTCGGCGCTGACCGGGCCATCGACTATGCCGCAGATTTCCTTGGTCACTTCCATAAAGTCGCGGCCGGATTTCGCGATCAGCGAGGGGTTGGTGGTGACGCCGTCCAGAAGGCCGGTCGCGGCCAGTTCCTTGATGTCGTCAATCTCGGCGGTGTCGACGAAGAATTTCATGCGCTCTGGTCCTCAAAAGGTGAATTTGATTCGTTCGGTCTTTGCGATGGCATAGCGGATGCGGCGTGACCAGCGTGGCTTCAATCGCTGTGGGCAATTGGACACGCGAACCCTTCCCGACCATAGTGGAGCTCATGAGTGGGGGGCTTATTCGTATCGGCGCGACGGCGCTGGCGTTTTGCGCCACGGGCTCCCCTGCCCTTGCCCAGGACGAAGACACGCAGCTTTGGGTCTATGCGGTGGCGAAAACCGATCTGGCGGACGACACCAGCCTCGCGGTCGATTTCACAGCCCGTTGGCGCGAGGAACGGCGCGGCGGCGAACAGCAGACCGCGCGTTTTACCGTCTTGCACGAGTTGACCGATGGCGTGCGTCTTGGCGGGGGCGGCGGGGTGTTCGAGACTGAAGGTGGGCGCACGGAAATCCGCCCGCATCAGGAAATCGATCTCAAATTCGGGCGCTTCTCGGCGCGCACTCGTGTTGAGCAGCGCTTCTTTGATCGTGCGGACCGCATGGAAGTGCGCGTGCGGCAATTGGTCCGCTACACCCAGCCTTTTGGTGATGACGTAAAACTGGCGATTGATGGCGAATATCTGGGCATTGCACGCAGCCGTGATGAGCGTCGGGGCCGCCCGCGAAACCGGCTGCGACCGCGCAACCAATTGCGGGCCCGCGCGATTCTAAGCGCCAAGGTGAGCGACCGGCTAACCTTGGGGGGCGGCTATATGGCCATCTACACCCCGCGCGAAGGACGGCGTGATCGCCTAACCCATGTGCCTGAGGCGTATATAACTCTCAAATTCTAAAGCGACTGCGCGCCGAACACCCCGATCAGCAACGGATCGCGCGTCGCCTTTGGGTTGGCGCGAATTTCGGCTTCGGATTGGCCGATCTGATCCCAGATGGCTTCGTCGACATTGCCAGCGAGCCGCCGCGCGATGCCGCTGACATCAGTCCCGGTCGCGGCGTTCAAAAGCTGCGCCACCAACGGATCCGAAGCCACGCGGATCGCCTCGTCCAGTTCGGGCACCATCGCATCGATCAAGCGCCCGCCCAGCTCTCCGCGCAGCGCCTGTGTCGCAGCCTGCGGACCGCCGCGCACCAACTCCGCTGCGTTGGCCAGGCCGATAACGCGCACCGCATCAGTCACAATCGGCGCCGCGCGAAAAGACGCGTCAATCGCTATATCGGCAAACGCATCTTCAAGCCGGTTCTTGAACAGGGTGGAGGTCAGAACCCGGCCCAGAACATCACCGCGCGTGCCCAAAAGCGTGCCCAACCCCAGCCGCGCGACCTGTTCATCCCAGAATCCGTCGGGAACGGTGAGGCGCGCAAAGGCGCTTTCGCTTGACAGCAGGAGCAATCGGCGCACCGCTTCGGTGAGGCTGAAACCCGGCAAAGACGCGCAGCCTGATGTCGCGAGCGCGACCAGTCCAGCCCCGCCTCCTAGCGTTATCGCGCGCCGATCAAGCCGTTTATCCATTACTCTGGTCATATCCTTATTCCCCCTGTTTGTGCTTGGGCTTGTTTTACGACGCCGCACACGGTCCTATATCGCGAACATCATGCTACGCGTCCGCCTCCTTGTTCTCAACGCCGCTTTGGGCCCGCTCGATTACACAGTGCCCGAAACGCTGAATGTCGAGCCGGGCAGCGTCGTGATCGCTCCGCTGGGGCCACGCAGAGTGACCGGCATTGTGTGGGACGAAGGGCAATTGCCGGGGGCTAAGGTGCCCGCGTCGAAACTGCGTCCAATCCTCGAGGTCGTCGCGGTGCCGCCGCTCTCTGCGCCCCTACGACGGCTCATCGAATGGACCGCCGACTATTATTGCGCCGCGCTCGCCAGTGTGGCGCGCATGGTGCTGTCCAGCGGCGGAGCGCTTGGTGGGCCGAGCACCACGATTGAATACCGTCTTTCTGGAGGGGCGCCCGAGAGGATGACACCTCAGCGCGCGGCCGCGATCGGAGCGCTGGATGGCGAACAAGCGACCATTCGCGAGCTGTCCGGCATCGCTGGTGTGTCCGAAGGGGTTCTGCGCGGGCTCGTCAATCAGGGCGTGATCGAACCGGTTACCGTCGCCATCGATCGCCCCTACCCGCCCGCCGCCCCCGACTTTCACCAGCCCGCCCTGTCCGACGATCAATTGCGCGTCGCCAAACAATTGGTTGAGGCCGTTAAGGCGCGCGAATACGCGCCCTTTCTGCTCGATGGTGTCACCGGATCCGGCAAGACAGAGACCTATTTCGAACCCATCGCCGAAGCGATCCGACTTGGGCGGCAGGTGCTGGTTTTGCTGCCAGAAATTGCGCTGACGGAGAACTTCCTTGCGCGGTTTGAGCAGCGCTTTGGCGTGCCTCCGGTCCTGTGGCATTCCTCGCTCAAATCGACCGAGCGTCGGCGAGCTTGGCGTGCGATTTCCGAAGGGGCGGCGCAGGTCGTGGTCGGCGCGCGGTCGGCCTTGTTTCTGCCCTATGCAAGCCTTGGCCTGATCGTCGTCGATGAAGCGCATGAGATAAGCTTCAAGCAGGATGATGGCGTGCGCTACAACGCGCGCGATGTATCGGTGATGCGCGCTCGGTTCGAAAAGTTTCCCGTCATTCTCGCCAGCGCCACGCCCGCTTTGGAAAGCCTCCATATGGCGACCACCGGGATCTACGAAAAGCTCGACCTGCCCAGCCGTTTTGGCGGGGCGCAATTGCCCGATATTCAGCTGGTCGACCTTACGGTTGAGAAACCGGGAGCCGGACGCTGGCTAGCGCAGCCGGTGGTCAAAGGTATCGAGGCGCGATTGGAACGTGGCGAGCAGTCGCTGCTGTTCCTTAACCGGCGTGGCTACGCGCCGCTGACCTTATGCCGCACCTGTGGACACCGCTTCAAATGTCCCAATTGCAGCGCGTGGATGGTCGAACATCGCCTTTCCCGACGCTTGGCCTGCCACCATTGCGGGCTCGAAGGACCTATTCCCGAAGAATGTCCGGAATGCGGGGAAAGCGACGCGCTGGTCGCGTGCGGCCCGGGCGTGGAACGGATTGCGGATGAGGTCGGCGAATTCTTCCCCGATGCGCGCGTTGCCATCGCCACTTCGGACACCCTGAACTCACCCGACAAGGCGGCGGAATTCCTTGAGCGGGTGCAGAACAAGGCCATAGATGTGATCGTCGGCACGCAGCTGGTCACAAAGGGCTTCCACTTTCCCGAGCTCACGCTGGTCGTCGTTGTGGACGCGGATCTGGGCCTTGAAGGCGGCGATCTGCGCGCGGCGGAGCGCACTTATCAGCAGGTCGCGCAGGTGGCTGGTCGCGCGGGTCGCGGATCGAAACCGGGCGAGGTTCTGATCCAGACGCGCCACAGTGACGCGCCCGTCATCACCGCGCTCGCCAATGGAGACCGCGACGCCTTCTACGCCGCCGAAACCGATGCACGCCGCGATGCAGGCGCTCCGCCCTTTGGCCGTTGGGCCTCAATCATCCTGTCCTCCGAAGACGACCGCGAAGCGCGCGAAAGCGCCGCACGCCTCGGCGACACACGTCCGCACGCCGATGATCTCTACATCCTAGGCCCGGCGCCCGCCCCGATGGCACTGCTGCGTGGGCGGTATCGCTATCGCTTCCTTATCAACGCGCGCCGCAGCGCCAATTTGCAGGACACGATCCGCCAATGGCTTGACGCCCACGCCTTTCCGCCCGGCGTCCGGGTGGGCGTGGATATCGATCCCTACAGCTTTGTATAACAGACCTGCCGGAAGAGTTTGCTACTCCGCCAAGTTTCGTTAAGCCTACGCCGCATGCGTCTACTTGTTTGTCTTTTAGCCCTTTTATTGTCCTCGCCAGCCCTTGCCAAAGGCTGGTACCGCGCAGAAAGCGAACACTACGTTGTCCATGGGCAGCTAAGCGAACGGGATCTCAGGACCCTTGCGCAGAGCCTTGAAGAGTTCCACCGGCTGCTCGAACAGCAGATGCCGACCGACGCTCAAGTTGGGCGCAAACTTCAAATCTACCTGGACCGCGGCACCGAGCGCATTGAATGGGCGACCAAGATGGACGTCTCCGGCGTCACCACTGCGGGGGCCGAATTTGCTGGTTCTTTTTCTCGCTATGACCGCAAGGACGAGCGGCACTTTCGCGAATCGGCGGTGAACTTCTCGCAAGCCTCCTATTACATTCGATCCAGCTATTTTCGCACGATGCCCACCTGGTTTCGCACCGGCGCACCAGCCGTGTTCAAGACTTCGTATCGCAACGACAAGGGCCAATTCGTGCTAGGCGTGCCCGATGTACGCAATCCACGCGTGTACCCCGTTAGCGAGCGGATTCTGAAAGAGGTTCTCACCACTGAAACCCACTCTCGCAATTCAAATTCGTATCAGCGTTTCTATCGCCGCAGCCGTGAAATGGTGCGACCATTGATGCTGGACTCGCGCTTTTCAGGCAAGTTGGACAGCTACCTGGCCAACCTGACAGAGGGCGGCTCGCTTGAAAGCGCGATGAGTGAACTGGGTGATCTCGACGCGCTTGTTACCACGATCCGTGAGTTTTCGGGAACCACACAGCCTACAATCCGCCTGGTCACTCTGGAACCCTCAGCGCCAGCCGCCGTCAACGTTCGCGCCATGCGCGAAGACGAGGAAGAGGTGGTGGCTTATCGCTTTGCACGCCTGATTGGCGCTCGCCCCGAAGCCGCAGCCAAGCGTCTGAAAAACGTGACAAAGCGTTTTCCCACCAGCGCCGAGGTTTGGTTCGAATACGCAGCCGCTGAGTACGCTCTGGTTCGCAACAGCCTCTTTGGCGGCGAACCGGTGTTTCGCGGTTTCGGGTTCTCAAACGGGCAAATCATAGTCAGCGCAAACGCCTATTCCGATGCCATCGCCTGGGCAGCGGTGAAGCGCGCCTTGGAGCTCGATCCGTCCCACGCGCCAGCCAAAGTCCTCAAGGCCGAAATCCTTCTTTCGCGATTGCTGCGATCGAATGAAACGGATGAAACCTCCGGCTTTCAAGAAGTGCGCGCCTTGATCCGTGATTTGGCGTCGCTGCCCGAGGCGTATCCTTTAGCTGCGGCGGTCGATTATCAGTCCTATTTGGAACAAGAAATCGAGCCGCCGCAAGAAGCCATGGATCGATTGGGCCGCGCGTTTGTGGCCAATCGTGGCGTGGGAGAATTTCGCTACGCTTACGCTTCGGCGCTCGCGCGGGTTGGGCAAACGGACGCCGCCGAGGTTTTGCTCAAGGCTATGCTGTCCAACCCGAAATATCGCGACGCGGCGAGAGACGCGCTGACCCAGACTCGCTCGCAATAATTGCCGCAGATCGGCGGGAGCGAAGTGGTGCGCTGCGCGTTGCCTTCGCATGGTATCCGATAAACCCGTTCTCGTCCCAATTCTCGGCGATCAACTCACCCGCACTCTCTCATCCATCCGAGGCTGCGCCAAGGATGACACCGTAGTGTTGATGATGGAGGTCTGGGACGAAGCAACCTACGTCAAACATCACAAGCAGAAGATCGTTCTGCTGTTTTCGGCCATGCGCCACTTTGCCGAAGAACTGCGCGCCGATGGCTGGACTGTCGACTACGTAAGGCTCGACGATAAAGGCAACGCAGGCAGCTTCACGGGCGAAGTTGCGCGCGCCGTTGAACGTCACGATCCGCGCGCCATTCAGGTTACCGAAGCGAGCGAATGGCGCGTGCAGCAGGCGCTGGAAGAGTGGGCCGACAAATTCGCCTGCGAAGTCGAAATCCGGCCCGATGATCGCTTCTTGTGCGACCACGCCACGTTTCAGAAATGGGCCGAGGGCCGCAAACATCTGACGATGGAGCATTTCTATCGCGAGATGCGTAAGCGCACCGGCCTGCTTATGCACGATGATGGCAAGCCCAAGGGCGGCGATTGGAACTACGACAAGGACAACCGCGAACCGCCCAAGGATGATCTCGACCCGCCGCCCGTTCCCAAGTTCGAGCCCGACGAGATCACCCGCGAGGTGATGGAGCTGGTGCAAGACCGCTTTGGCGATCACTTCGGCAATCTCGATACCTTCTTGTGGCCCGTCACTCGCGATGAAGCCGAAAAGGCCGCCGACGCCTTCTTTGCCGAGCGGATCGAGAAGTTCGGCCCGTACCAAGACGCGATGGTCCATGGGTCGGATGACATGTACCACTCGATGCTTTCAACTAGCCTCAATTGCGGGCTACTGGACCCGCTCGAACTGTGTGAGCGCGCAGAGCAAGCCTATGAAGACGGACGCGCCCCAATCAACTCAGTTGAGGGCTTCATCCGCCAGATCATCGGTTGGCGCGAATATGTGCGCGGCTTCTACTGGCTCCACATGCCGGGTCTGGAAACCGACAATGAGATGGACGCGACGCGCCCGTTGCCGGAGTTCTTCTGGACGGGTGAGACCGATATGCGGTGTATCTCGGACTGTATCCGCTCCACCCACGACAACGCCCACGCGCACCACATTCAGCGGCTGATGGTCCTCGGCAATTTCTGCCTCATCGCCGGAATTGACCCGCAAGACGTGCAGGACTGGTATCTCGCCGTCTACGCCGACGCCTATCAGTGGGTCGAACTGCCCAATGTGTCCGGCATGATCCTTTACGCCGATGGCGGCAAACTCGCGACCAAGCCCTATGCGGCGAGCGGGAATTACATCAACAAGATGAGCGATTATTGCAAAGGGTGCCGATACAAAGTCAGCCAGAAAACCGGCGACGGCGCCTGCCCGTTCAACCCGCTTTATTGGCACTTTATGGACACGCATCGGGAGAGCCTGTCCAAGAACCACCGCATCGGCCGGATCTACGCCACGTGGGACCGGATGGGCGATGAGAAGAAGCGCGACTATCTCAACAGCGCCGAGACGTTTCTCAACTCGCTCGAACCCGCTCGCCCCGGATGGGCGCGCACCGAAAACCAACCGGCAGAGTGACCCCTACGACGCTGGCGCTTCGATCCGGTCGCGTTGCACCCACATCGGCGCGGTGATCTCACCCTTACGCGCCGCCTTGACCAGCATCCAGACGCCCGCCGTGGTTGCAACGACAAGCGCGATAACCGACGCCTCGAGACCGAACGCCCCACCCGTCAGCAGGTCCGGACCCGACAGCTCAGCGTCGACAATCCCATTCACCTTAAAGCCCGACACGTTGACGTCGAAAACCAAACCCTGTGTCAGGTTCCAACCTGCATGTATTCCCACCGCCAACCACAACGAACGGGTCAGCATATATGCCGCGCCCAACAACAACCCCGCTTCCACCGCAATCGCGACCGAGGAAAACACGGTCGCTCCATCGTTCGCAATGTGGACGAGGCCAAAGAGTCCGCCGCTCACCAGCAGCGCCGCCCAGCTGCCCGCCAGTTCTTCGATCCAGCGGAAGATCACGCCGCGGAACGCCACCTCTTCGACAAAGCCAGCCACAAGCCCGCCCGCCATCGCAAATTCGAGCCAACCTTCAAGCGATCCCCAGCCTGTCACTCGGTATACCCCCAGCGCCGCCGCGATGGCCACGGCCACGGCAAAGATCGCAAAGCCAATCCCCAGTCCCGCCGCCAGATGCGCAGGCGCCTGTGCCAACGGCAGGTCGTCGCGTGGAACTCGTCCAAGGCGGCTGATCGCAAACTTGGTGACCAAAAACACCAGCCCCACCGCGGTCAACGCCGGAAGCGTCGCCTGCATTCCGGGACTGAACTGCTCGCGGTCCAAGAGGGTGAAGACAAGCTGCGTCACAGCCACCGCAGCCACAACCAACCCCAGCGCCACCAGCATCGCGACAAGAGGAAACTCCCAAATCTTACGCCACAAAGGTCGCTCGATCACAGGCGCGCGCACTAGCGTTTCTATCGCCTTTTCCATGTCTTCGCCCCAATCCCTGTTTTAATATCGCCAACGCAATAGCGCTCGCGCTTTCAGTCCTATAAGGCCCCTCACAACCAATCCAAGAGAGGACCCTCCGCCCCATGCTGACCATCCACCATCTTCGCATTTCACAATCCGAACGCATCGTCTGGCTGTGTGAGGAACTAGGCCTCGAATACGATCTCAAACTCTACAACCGGGACCCCGAAACGCGGCTGGCCCCGCCGGAATTGAAGGCACTCCACCCCATGGAGATCGCGCCGCTGATCGAAGACGGTGACGTGCTACTGGGCGAAAGCGGCGCAATCATGGATTACATCGTCGGCAAATACGCGCCTGACACCGATCTGGTGCCAAGCGCACACAACCCCGATTTCGCGCAGCACCTGTATTGGTATCACTTTGCCAACGCGACGTTGATGACGAACGGCATGATGAGCATCGCGGTCGGCGCAGTCGGCGCAGAGATGCCGCCACCTCTGGCTAAGCGGATCACCAACGCTTGGGCGCATCTTGAGAAGCAATTGGGCGAAACCAACTATTTCGGCGGCGCAAACTTAACGACGGCGGACATCATGCTGGGCTTTTCGCTGACCACAGCGCGCGCGTTCAACGATATGAGCATCGACCACATGCCCAACCTGAAAGCCTATCTGCAACGCATCGGCGCGCGAGACGCCTACCAACGCGCCATCGCCAAGGCCGAACCCGGCTTCCCGCCCAAGCTGGATTGATCATGGCGACGCCCCCCGATTACTTCGATGAGGAGGTGGCGCTTGGCTATGACACCGAGCACACCGACGGGGGCGATCTAGAGCACACGATTGCAACTCTGGTCGAGCTATCGGACGGCGGCCCAGCGCTCGAGTTTGCTCTTGGTACCGGCCGTATAGCGCTGCCACTTGCGGCGGCCGGCGTAGCCGTTTCCGGAATTGAACTTTCCGAACCGATGGTGACTCGGTTGCGGGAAAAGCCGGGCGGCGCGGAGATCCCGGTGGTCATCGGCGATATGGCGAGCGCGAAAGTCGATGGCCGTTTCAGCCTTGTGATCCTCGTGTTCAACACGATATGCAACCTGACGACGCAGGAGCAGCAGATCGCGTGTTTCCAGAATGCTGCCGATCATTTGAAGCCTGGCGGCCGCTTCGTGATCGAGACCTTTGTGCCGCCGATCCAGCGGTTGCCGCAGGGTGAAACCAAGCGCGCCTTTGACGTTTCGGACACACATTGGGGCATCGACGAATACGATCTCACCACCCAGACCTTCACCTCGCATCATCTGTGGGTGCGCGGTGAAACGCTGGTCCGTCGCTCCATGCCGTTTCGCTACGTCTGGCCATCCGAGTTGGATCTGATGGCGCGGCTCGCGGGCATGGAATTGGAAAGCCGCTGGGAAGATTGGGCGAAGACGCCGTTCTCAGCGGACAGCACGCGCCACATTTCGGTGTGGCGCAAGACCTGAATTCACTGGAGAGCACCCCGAATGGAACCCTACAAAGACCTTAGCCGATCGATCGCTGGTCACACCGCTATTGTTACCGGAGCCGCCAGCGGCATGGGCCGGGCGACCGCGCATCTGTTTGCCTCGCAAGGGGCGAATGTCGCGGTGACCGATCTGGATCAGGCCAAGTGCGACACGGTGGCTAAAGAGATCGCCGAGGCGGGGTATTCCGGCAAGGCGCTGGCCATGGCGCTCGATGTGACCGATCTCGCCGCGATTGAGGCGGTGGTCGCCGCAACAGTCGAAAAGTTCGGCGGGCTGGATATCGTCGTCAACAACGCCGGTTTCGCCAAGCACACGCTGATCGAAGAGGACAGCTACCCGGATGTTTGGGGCGCCAGCCTTGAAACGATGCTCACCGCGCATCAGCGTATCATCCGCGCCGCGATGCCGCATTTGCGCAAGAGCGAACACCCGCGCATTGTCAACATCGCCTCGACTGAAGGGCTTGGCGCGACACCGGGCAATTCGCCTTATGTTGCGGCCAAGCACGGCGTGATTGGACTAACGCGCGGGCTCGCGGTCGACCTTGGCCGCGATGGCATCACGGTCAATTGCGTGTGCCCCGGCCCGATCCGCACCGGCATCACCGACGCGATCCCCGAAGAACACAAGACCATCTACGCCAAGCGCCGGGTTGCCCTGCGCCGCTATGGCTTCCCAGAGGAAGTCGCGCAGATGACGCTCAACCTCGCGCTGCCCGCCTCCAGCTTTGTCACCGGCGCGGTGATCCCGGTCGATGGCGGCATGTCGATAAAGAACGCGTAAGCCCTTGCGCGCTTTGCGATAATTTCCAACCCGCTTGACAGTGTCAAGCGGCACCATACGCGCTACCGCGTTGATAAATTGAGGAAAGCTAGCCGGTAAGCGCTTGACACTTATCCAACTCGCTTTCGCTTTGAACCGCACATTTGAAAGAGCCGCGGCGAAACTAACGCGCGACGGCGATGTAGGAAAACGCTTAGCCCGCCAGCGCCTTGGCCAGCCCCAACGCGCCCGCGCTGTCGAGATATTCGCGCACATGACGTACCTTGCCGTCTTCCACCGAAGCGACAATGCACAGCCGCAAGTTGATCTGACCGCCATCGGGCAATTTGCCGCGCACCGTGTGCTCTTCGACAAAGCCATCTGTAGTCGCTGCGCACACGATATCTTCGTAGCGGAAGTCCGGCACCTTGGCCTTCACCGCCGCGACAAAGCCCAACAGCCCAGCGCGGTTCATCGCCGGCCCGCCATTTTGCGAGCCTTCGAACTGATCGTGACAAAGAGCGCGCGCGGCTTCGATATCCCCGGCCTGAAAGGCGTCAAACAAAGCGCGGGCGATGGCGGTGTAGTCGGTCATGCTCACATCCGTAGATCGCGACCTAGTAAAACGCCAGTTGGTTCGAAATCGCCAGCAAGCGTTTCTCGCGCGACCAGATGCGGGTCGTCTGGCTGAACCGGCCCGAATAAACGCGGTCCGCTGTCGCCTCGACCAGAAGGTAATCACTACTGCACGCCATGAGCTCGTCCGCGCTGCACATCACATGCAGATCGTACTGCACGGTCGCTCCAAAACGCGGCGTTGGGTCGAGGAAAAAGGTGCGCGGCATTGGCGTGTCGGACAGCGCCAACAGCGCCTTCGCATCCCACGGACGATCCGCCGCGTCGCGCACCCAAAAGGCCGAATGCGGACGCTCCTGCACTCTGAACGGCTGGCCCAAGGCGACGCGCTGTTCGTAGCGGCTGAGGAATTTCGGCCCCGGCGTATCGGGCAGACGATCGGCGTCGGCGGGCTCTTTCACATCGGGAAAATCGCAGGCGTAATCGAGCGCCTTTTCCTTCATGTCGCTGAACACGTAATCGGCGGTGAAGACCAGCGAGGCTGGATCATTTTCATCGCTAAACTCGGCGCGAACAAAGTTGGTCCTCCGTCCCTCACGAAGCGCGCGCACCTCAATCTCCGTACCCTCAGCTGGCAGTGGCTTAAGGAAGCTCGCGGTCGCGCTCGCCAACATGCCCGCCTGAGGTTTGACCTGTTGCACCGCGCTGTAGCCGAGCGCCAAAGCCCACCCTCCAAAGGCCGAAGTGAAGTTCCAATAAGCCTCACCTGCGGAGGATCTGAGGCGCGTTTCGGAGAGAGTTTCAAGCTCGGTCGCGGTGTCGAGAGGGTAAGCGGTCATGGGGCAGCGGTCCTGTGTTTCGAGCCGCATTCAGGCGGCGTTCGAATAACTGAACGCTTGAGTTCAGCAAAGTTCCCAAGGATAGGCGATTGCTAATCAGCGGTGGTTCCTGCAATCCGACCACAATGCAGCATCGCAGAACACCTTGGAAGAAGAGCCGCACATTCGGTGACCTTTATGGCGGGCGCGAAAGGCGGCGCTTTGCCGACAACATATTTGCGCGCGCGCATTCCTTGCCGAAACCCTCATCCGGCGAAGTGCTTCCGATTCTGATCGAAGACAACCCGTCGCGCGACTTCTTCTTTCCCTTAAGCGGGACCGAAGTTGTTGAAGCCCTCAAAGCGCTACCCCGGCGAGACTATGAAGATATCACCCATGTGTGGATGCGGCGTCTTCGGAAATCCGACTATCTGGGTAACGCGGCGCCATACGCCACTTATTCGTGCGGCAGCGGGGTGCACCTTATCACGATGTACGCATTCCCAAGTGATTTGGCGTTCTCTTTTGGTCCCAAGCGCCCTTCAAACGCAGGCTTGAATGACGCGCGCCGTTTCGGAGCCCAAATCGAGCGCGTCGGAAAGAACTGGACCGCGTTTTGGACGCTGCCCGCGCTTCGAAAATTCTATCTGCATATCCTCTACCACGAGGTCGGGCACCACGTTGATTGGTACTACCGGCAGTGGAGCGCCGCCAATGGCCGCGAACTGGAGGAGGCCGCCGAACAGTACGCCTACACAAAGACGGCTACCGCGCAGCATGTGTTCAACCGTTTGAGCAAGCGACGCGTTGATGAGACCGACCTTTAGGCTAGTCTGAAAAAGCCTCGCGTGCCGCGTTTTCGGCCGCCTTCATCGCCTCGGTCCACGGTCCGGGGCCATAGCTGATGCGCGATACGCCAAGGCGCACGAGGTCTGTGTTGGCGACCATCCCCGGCAGCCGCATAACGTTGACGGGCAGGTTTGCGCTTTCGCACACCGCCTTGATCAATTCCGGATCGCTGAGGCCGGGGACAAAGAAGCATCCTGCCCCAGCCTTTTCGTAGACCTCGGCCCGCTTCAAAGCGGCGTCGACCAAATCGCTGCGGTTGGGATCGTCTCCACGCATCAATGGCCCGAGAAAAACATCCGTGCGGGCGTTGACGAAGAGCCCCGCCTCGTTGACCGCGCCTATGCGTTCCGCTTGCTGCGAAGGATCGCGCAAAGCGTCGCTATCCAGCAATCGGTCTTCCAGATTGCAGCCCACCGCACCCGCTTCGACCAAGGCGCGAGCGTTGGCAGACAGCCCCTCAATATCCTCGGCAAACCCTGTTTCGAAATCGACCGAGAGCGGCGCGTCGCACACCGCGTGGATCTGGCGCACGGTCGTCAACAGCGCTTCAAAAGGAAGGCCTTCGCCATCCTCGAACCCTTGCGCGCCCGCCACCGAGGCGCTGCCGGTAGCGATGGCCTTGGCACCGGCCCGCAAAACCGCAAGCGCGCTGCCCGCGTCCCAGATGTTGTAGAGGATCAGCAGATTGCCCTGCTTGTGAAGGGCGGCAAAATCGTCGCGGTCCATATCGTTCACTCCCTCTGCGCGCTGGCCACGCCAGACGCGTTATTCGTCATATTGAAAGACTAACTACGCCCGCCGTCACCGTGGCGACGCCGATCCATTTCTGCGGTGTCATTTGCTCCTTCAGGAACACCACGCCGATTAGGGCGGCGAACACGATGCTAGTCTCGCGCAGGGCCGACACGCTGCCCATACCTGTGCCGCTCATCGCCCAGACCGCAATGCAGTATCCCAGCGCGCCCAAGGCTCCGGCCACGGGGGTTTGCGCGCCGCGTTTGGTCCGCGGGATGGGCAAAGGCTTGCGACGGATCACGAGGTACACGCTCGCCACCAACCCATTGCCGATTAGCGCCTGCCACGCCGCGTATCCTGTGGCGCTTCCGGCGAGGCGAACGCCGAGGCCGTCCACCACCATATAGCTCGCGATAAAGCCGCCCGTGGCCAGCGCGGCGAGAACCGCTTGGGGACTAGCCCGCCCCACCCCGCTCGCCAACATCGCGATGCCGAGACACACCAGCGCGATGCCGAGAAGGCCAAAGCCTTGCGGAAACTCCCCCGCCAGCGCGAAGGCTCCGAGTGTCACCAGCAGAGGCGCACTGCCCCTTGCGATGGGATAGACCTGAGCGAGATCGCCGAGTTGATACGCGCGCACGAGGAACAGACCGTAGCCGACCTGCAACGCGCCCGAGGCAAACATGTAGGGCCAACTCGCCCTATCTGGCGCCTCGAACACAAACAGGAACGGGACCGACGCGAGCGCACCGAACAACGAGATCACACAGATCGAGGCCAGCCGGTCCTCGCTTCCTTTGACCAACGCGTTCCAGGTCGCGTGGATGATCGCGGCCGCCAGCAAGAGCCCGATGGCCAGCGGCGACACTTCGGCAGTGGGCAAAACTATTCACCACCCTCGCGGCGCAGCAATTCGCGCTTGATATCCGGGCCGTAGGCGTAGCCGCCGATGGAGCCGTCCGCCTGCACGACGCGGTGGCAGGGGATGAGGACCGCGATGTTGTTGGCGCCGTTGGCGCTGCCCACCGCGCGGCTGGCTTTGGGATTGCCAAGCGCGGCGGCGAGTTCGCCGTAGCTGCGCGTTTCGCCTGAGGGGATGTCGCGTAGGGCCTTCCACACTTGCTGCTGAAACGCGGTGCCTTTGACGTCGAGCGGGATAGCCGCACCGCCGCTGGAGCCGGGTTTCTCGACCGCCGCTACCACTTGATCGAACAAGGCGGCGAAATCCTCGCCCGCTTCGACCAGATCGGCCTTGGGGAACCGCGCGGCGAGCTCGTCTTCGCCCTCGTCAAAGGACAGGCAGCACACCCCCTTCGATGTCGCCGCGACCAGCATCGCGCCGAGAGAGGTATCAATGACACTCCAATGGATGCGCCGTCCCGCGCCGCCATTGCTCCAGTCGCTTGGGCTCATTCCCAGTTTTCCTTTCATCTCTGCGTAAAAGCGCGAAGGGGCCGAATAGCCCGCCGCGTAGAGAGCGTCGCTTACGCCTGTTCCGCTCGCCAGTTCAGCGCGCACGCGCTCTTCGCGCAAGGCCCTGGCAAACGCCGCCGGGGATAGGCCCACGGTCCGGGTAAACAGGCGCTGGAAATGCGCGGGCGAATAGCCGGTGAGGTCCGATAAGGCTTCGAGCGTCGGTGCCTGCCCCTCGGCGCTCGCATGGCGGATGGCCGCGATGGCGGCGAGAACGCAGGCTTCCTCGGCGCTTTGCGTGTCGGGCGAGCAGCGCTTGCAGGGTCTGAGCCCCGCCTCGCGCGCGTCGGCGGGTGTCGCGTAAAACCTTACATTTTTGCGCAAGGGCGCGCGCGCCGGACAACTGGGGCGGCAATAGATGCCAGTAGAATGCACACCCGTGACAAAGGCTCCGTCAAAGCGGCGGTCCTTGTCGAGCGCGATCTGCCAGCGGTCTTCATCATTAAGGTCAGTTGGATCGGTCATGCGAAGCTTTGTGCCCTATAACGCAGGCAAGCGCCTCCCGCACCTTGCGGTGAACCTTCCGGGCGGTTCGCAAAAGCGTTCATTGCGCTGCGACGTGCGGTCGCGATAGTATAGTGCGGCTTTTCCAATCTGGGTGCGATCAGGGGTCAGGTGATGAAGAAATTAGGGCTTTTGGGTGTTGGGGCAGGGTTGGCCGCGATGGCGGCGCTGCCCGGCTATTCGCAGACTTCCAAGGACGCCGCACTCGAAGCCGCGTGCCGCGCGACCGAAGTGACCATGCCCGATTCGTGCCCTTGCACGATCACCAAAGCGCGCGCCGCTGGGGTGAACAACACCCAACTTGCCTCGCTGTTCAAGGATGATGGCCATTCCAACCCCGTACCCCAAGCCAAATACAGCGCGTTCTGGCAGGTCAAATCGCAGTGCATCGCGGACGCCATGATGGCGAGCCTTGGCGTGTCGCAGGGCAACCCGCTGCCCGGTGTGCCCGCGCCTATGCGCCCCACGATGCCAGGACAGGCGCCGGCTGCTCAGCCCCCTGTTCGCGTACAAGCGGACCCGTTGGCTGGACCAAGCAACAAACGCTCCGACGCGCCCGTGCCGCCAGGCATGCTGAGGCGCGATTCATCGGATATGCGCAGCCTCGCCGATGTGAACGCGATGATTGCGCAGCTTGCCAACACGGCTTGGGAATACACCGAGGATGGCGGAACCTATCATCGCTATGACTTCCTGCCCGAAGGCAATCTGGCGATCTATCAGACCCGCGATGCGCGCCGCGATGGCTACCCATTTGCCCAAGTCACCCACCTTTCAGCGGATGAAAACAGGTTCGGCGCTTTCATACGCACTCGCGATGTGACGACGGGGCAGTTTGGCGATCTGCCGATCAAAGCGCTCACCGATAACGCGCTTGCTTACCAGAAACGCTATGTGCGCAGCGGTGAGGAATGGTTGTTCCGCAAGTTGGGCCCGGCCGCGACAACACTGCCCGAAAGCGCTCCCGAACGGCTTGAAGACGGGTTTTGGAAGGTCGACTTTGATCCCGTCAGCAAGAACCCGCTGATTGTGGGCCGCAACGGCCTGCAAGGCACGGCTGGGCCCGCCAATCGGACACTCAAAATGTCCTCGATCGCCGGCGCCGCCAACTCCGCTTTCCTGATCGGCGACCAATCGATCGAGGATTGCAACTCCAGCTGCTCCTTCATCGTCAATGACTTTGACCGCAGCCGCAACCGCGTGCGGCGCCGCCTGATTGATGAAGCCGGCGTCGATTATGTAGGTGTGCGGCCTGAACCTATGAGCGGCGAGGCCAACGTGGTTAGCGTGCGCGCGTTTGATGGCTATGGCGGATGGAAAGAATGGCGCTGTTCCTCGCAGCCTATGTTCCTCGATTGCAAGGCGACCGCTTCAAAAGAAGCGCCGCAAGCTCGCCCCGTCGCTGCTCAGGCCGAGACAGGATCGCTTCTCGCCGCGTTAAGCGCGGTCGAAGGCGAAACCTGGGGCGAAGCGGCGTGCAGCGGCGATCTCTACTTCTTTCCTGCCAATGGAAAGATGCCGCAAGGCGTCGATGCTCTATTCGCGCATATCCGCACGCAGAAAAGCTCGCACTTTGCAACGCAGGTGGATGTCGCAGCAGGCGGAAAGGTGGGCTACAAACTAAAGCTCAACGGGCGCGATGTGGTCCTGCTGCCGGTGCGCGAGGGCGCAACCAGCGTCTACAGCAACGGCGCGCTTACCCTCACCGTAGAAAATGTCGGTCCCGGCATCTTCAATCCGAACGAGCCCAATTACGGCTTTCAGCAAGTGCGCGCCGAGATCACCGATGGAAGCGAAAGCGAAAGCTTCGACGCGATTGGGTTGAACGCCTGCTAAATCACCGTCGAACGCCTTTCGGCGCGGATAAGCTCTTTCCGAAAGCTCGGCAGCGCGGCTAAAGCGGCTATAGACACCTCTATGACGCTTTCCCTCCGCCTTTGCCTTGCGCTCGCTGTCGCAGCGTTCACCGCACTCATCATGCCCAGCCCGGCCTTGGCCGACGCGGCCGATGTGGACGCGGCCGCGCGCGGTGTGGTGCGGGTGGTTATCGTCGGTTCGCAAGGAGTGGATGGCGAAGACAGCGTCGTCCCGGTCAGCCATGGCAGCGGCTTTGCCGTCTCGCCTACCCTGATCGTCACCAACGCGCATGTCATCCGCGAGGCTCTGCAGGACGACACGCTGCGCATCGGCGTGGTGCCATCCGAAAGCGCCGGCGGCGCGGCCAACGGCGCCTTTGCGCGCGCGGTTTCGGTGTCCCCGCGCAACGATCTGGCGCTGTTGGAAATCGCCGAGGGCGGCCTGCGCCTGCCCGCGCTCACCATCGCCGGCGCGGTGAGCGGCGATATGGGAGAGGTGTCCGCGGTCGGATACCCGATGAATGTGGACCTTGCCCAGGGCCTCAACTTCGATGACATTTTCGACGCGCAACCGCCGGTGAAGACACGCGGGTTCCTTTCGGGTGAGCGCCCCAGTCGCCAGTTCGATACGTTGCTGCACACCGCGCCGATTGCGCGCGGTAACTCGGGCGGGCCGTTGCTCGATTCCTGCGGGCGCGTGGTGGGGGTCAATTCCTTTGGCGCGGATTCGGATGGATCGGACGCGGAGTTCTATTTCGCGGTGTCCACGCAAGAGCTGATCCCCTTCCTGCGCGATAACGGCGTCAGCCCCAACACCAACGCGCTGCCGTGCCGCAGCTTTGCCGAGCTCAACGCCTCGGAACTCGCCCGGTTCGAAGCGGAGCGGGCCGAAGCGCGCGAACGCATCGCCGCGCGCGAGGCCAAGGAGCGCGAGGCGCGCGAGGCGGCGCGGATGCAGGCGTTGCTTACGATTACGGAAGAACGCGACAACGCGATGGCGCTGGCCCTCGTTCTGTTGATCCTGGGCGCTCTGTCCACTTACGCCGCCGCGCGTTTCCGCCGCGCGCCTGGCTCAAACCCGGACGGTGAGACCGCAGCCATTGCTCAACCGCGCGCGATCCTGGCCGCTGGGCTGGCCGGCGCGTGTTTTATTGCAATGGCGCTGGTCTGGATCACGCGACCGGGCTTTTCGGAACTGGAAGACCGGGTGGCCGCCCTTATCGATGCCGGTCAAGGTGATGGCGACACGGGCGCGGTTCAGCCTTCGCTTGCGGGCGATGGCACGCTGATCTGCACCTTCATTCCCGAACGCAGCCGCGTGACTGGTGCGCGCACCGACGATGTCGAGTTTGATTGGGCCGCCGATGGCTGCGTCAACGGGCGGACGCAATACGGTCTGGTGAACGGCGACTGGCGGCGCGTTTTCGTTTCCGAAGAGGAATCGCTGGTTTCGATCAATTCCTACGATCCACAAACGCGTATCTTCCAG
Source organism: Pseudomonadota bacterium (assembly GCA_039033755.1). Lineage (GTDB taxonomy): Bacteria > Pseudomonadota > Alphaproteobacteria > Sphingomonadales > Sphingomonadaceae > Erythrobacter. The sequence goes on from JBCCBZ010000030.1 coordinate 34,992, forward strand.
ACCGATCGCTATTTGATTGGTCGCGCCGCGATGGACGCCGCGCGCGAGGTGCGCGGTTCGTACACCCCGCCCGCTTGCGGCGTGACCGATGCGGCGCGTCTGCTGGGTGAGCAACAGGCCGCCGTGGTGGCTGGCCTACCCAAACGTCCGAACGAACGGCTGGTCTATTCGTGCGAAGCGGCGCGTCCGGGTGGAGCGGCCCCAGCGGGCAATTGAGGTGGAGCAAGCTCTCGTCTTTGCCTCGATCGTGCTGGGCGTCGCGATCGCGTCCGAGCTCAACAACCTGCACAAGCTGCTGCAATCGGACAAAGTGCGCTGGCATTGGGCGCAGGCGCTTTATGCGCTGCTGACACTGGTCGCGATCATGTCGTTCTGGTGGATGATCGCCAAGCGTTCGAGCGGCGATGAAATCACGCTCGCCCAGTTTTTGCCGGTCATGTGGGTGATGGTGATCTTCAACCTGATGGCGTCCGCCGCCCTGCCCGATACGATCGCCGAAGAGGGGCTGAACATGGCCGACTATTATCAGGATCGGCGGCGCTATTTGTGGGGGCTTTATCTGCTGGCCAGCCTGCCCTTGGCCGGAAGCTGGATCGTGCATTCCGTGCGAACCGCGGAAGGGCTTGGCCGATTCGCAGCCATGGCCGGGCCCGAGCTCTTTGGCGTCGCTGTCCTGGTCTTCCTGTTTCTCGTGCGTTCCTGGTGGCTCGTCGGGCTGGGATTTGCCGCCTACGGTTTGCTGGCTGGCGGCTGGCTGTTCCGAGCGCTTTAACCGAAGGCGAATCGGAACCCAGGCCGTTGAGGGCGCATGGGGTGGTGTGAGCATGAGAATGGCCGCCACAGACGGTTGCAAAGACTCGAAGCCTAAATGCAAACGGCGCGCGTCACTTGCGTGACACGCGCCGAACATTCGTCATGAGGCAAACCGGAATCAGGCCGCGATGGCCTCTCCGCTCAATGTGATGCGGTGCATCTCGCGGTAGTGGCCTTGATAGTCGTTCATCGCGTTGTGCCAGGTCGTGCGATTGTCCCAGATCGCGATGGTGCCGGGCTTCCACTCGAGGCGGCACTGATTGGTTGGCGTCAGCGCGGCGTCGAGCAATTCCTGCAGCAGCGGCAAGCTTTCCTCACGCGATTGGCCGACAAAATGGATCGTGAAGCCGCCATTTACATAGAGCATCTTGCGCCCTGTATGGGGGTGGCGGATCACGACCGGGTGAATCGCGCCGGTCTTCAAGTCCTGCCCGCGCAGGTTCTTGCCCATGTCGGTTTGGGCGTAGAGGCCGTCTTCCTTGTAGACGTGATCAGCGGTGTGGAACGCCTCAAGCCCTTCGATTCGCTGCTTAAGCTCGTCAGACAGCGAATCGTACGCCGCGCCCATATGCGCCCACATCGTATCGCCGCCCGCAGGCGGAAGATGCCGCGCAACAAGGACCGAACCCATCGCTGGCACCTGATCGTAGGAATGATCGGTGTGCCACGCGCCGCCTATATTTGTGGTCTGGTCCGGGTCCTTCTTGACGATCGATATCTCGTTATAGTCTTCCTGCAGGGGGAAATAATTGTTCATATCTATCCCGCCCCAACGGCGGCCGAACTTGATATGATCTTCTGGCGTGAATTCCTGATCTCGAAACACCGCCACGCCGTGTTCGTAGATCGCCGCTTTGATGTCCTGCATCTCAGCATCGCTGCACTTCGCCAGCGTGACGCCGGACACTTCCACCCCGCAATCAGGGGCCATGGCCGTGAATTCCATACGCTGTCTCCCATCGGCCGGTAATCTGTCTTGGCCTGACCGCTTGGCAAGCAAAATGGCCGACAAAAGTCGGACTGTCCAGAGGGCGGCTTGCATCCGGCAAACCCCGGTGCTAGGCGCGCGCCAACCTTGAACAGGGCGGCTTTCGCACGCCCTATGGGACCCTCTCAGTTTCAAGGCGTCGCAAACAGTTTTAACGCCTCCTATAAAGGAAGTACGAGCGCGTGGATATTTCTGCCGGTATTCAGGCCAGCCTAGCGGGCCGTTACGCCTCAGCTCTGTTCGAGCTGGCGAGCGAGAACGGAACCGTGACCGCTGTCGAGACCGATCTTGAGACGATGCAAGCCGCTTTGTCCGAATCGGACGAGCTGGCGAGCGTGATCAGCAACCCGCAATTGTCGCGCAGCCAACAAGGCGACGCGGTGGCGGGTGTGGCGGGTCATCTTGGCCTGTCGGATCTCACGACCAAGTTTTTGGGCGTGCTCGCCGCGAACCGTCGCCTGGCCAAAGCGCCGGACATGATTGCCGCGTTCAAGACCATCGCCGCTGCACAGCGCGGCGAAGTCACCGCCACTGTGACGAGCGCGCACCCGCTCTCCGAGGCGCAGATTGACGCGCTTAAGAACAAGCTGACCGCGCGCGAAGGCCGCACGGTTATGCTCTCTGCTGATGTCGACCCCGAATTGCTCGGCGGTCTTGTTGTTACCATCGGATCGCAGCGCATTGACGCCTCGATCCGCACCCGTCTCAATTCACTTGCCCAGGCCATGA
>JBCCBZ010000031.1:0-31333 GCA_039033755.1 Pseudomonadota bacterium
ACGGGGTATTTTTTGATTTCCGACAGATAGCGATTGAGGCTTTGCTCGCCGCTCAGCGCCGGGACTGCTTTTGCTGTACTCACGTCTTCCCTAACCTTTCTTGCGTCGACCTCTTTTAGTCGGACCCCTGATGGGCATCCGTCTTTTCGGGCCACACGGTTACATATAGACCAAGTTGTAGGAAAATCCCGCAACTTTCATCGATCAGAACGACCCAGTTCGTCGATTAGTTCCTGCATGTCTTTCGGCAGATCACTCGAAAAAGATACGAGATCGCCCGAAATTGGATGCGAGAAACCCAGTTCGGCCGCGTGCAACGCCTGCCGGGCAAAGCCCAGCCGATTGAGCAGCGGTTTCAGGGGCTTGGGTGTTCTACCGTAGTATGGGTCTCCTAATAGCGCATGCCCGATTGACGCGCAGTGAACGCGCACCTGGTGGGTACGGCCTGTTTCCAGACGGCATTCGATGAGCGCCGCGTGCGACAGCCGGTCGATCACCTTGTAATGGGTCACCGCGTGTTTGCCGCGTGAGGAATTCTTTTCGAGCACAGCCATTTTCTTGCGATTGGCGTCGGATCGCCCGATTCGCCCCTCAATAGTGCCTTCGTGCGGGTTGGGCGTGCCTCCGGTGACGGCGAAATAGCGGCGGTGGACGCTGTGTTCAGCAAACTGTGCAGCGAGCCCTTCATGCGCGGCGTCCGATTTGGCGACCACCAGCAGGCCGGATGTGTCCTTGTCGATGCGGTGAACGATACCAGGGCGCGCGACACCTCCGATCCCGGACAATTGCCCCCGGCAATGGTGCAGCAACGCGTTGACTAAAGTGCCGTCCGGATTGCCCGCAGCGGGGTGGACCACCATTCCAGCGGCTTTGTCGACGACGAGCAGGTGCTCATCTTCAAACGCGATGGTGAGATGGATGTCCTGTGGCGCCGCTTCGGCTTCGACCGCGGGTGGGAGAGTGATGCGGAACAGCGCGCCTTCCGCGACCTTCGAGCTAGGCGATGTTGCGGGGGTGCCATCCACATGGACCTGCCCCTGCGCAATCAGAGCCTGAACGCGCGCACGAGACAGGTCTGTGGCTTCGGCCAACGCCTTGTCCAGGCGGGCGGGCGCGGGAATGGTGCCGGTTATGGTTTCAGTTTCTTCCACCCACTTGCCCTACCCGTCCGCCCTGAGCTTGTCGAAGGGCTCCTATTGGCATAGGCGCGTCCTATGTGGCTTAAGCTCGATACTCGAGGCGATTTGCCCATCTTGTCGAAGGTGGCGCGCTGCATGCGCGACGCCGCTGATGACGCTCTACCGAATGAAGCCTGTGGCTTGCTGTTGGGTAGAGCGGGACGGATCACGCTCGCTCGCCCGACCGCGAACACCCACCCCACCCCCGAAACCCATTTCGAGATCGATCCACAGGCGCTGATCGACGCGCACCGTGCAGAGCGCGAGGGCGGCCAAAGGGTCATGGGATATTTCCATTCGCACCCAGCGGGAGATCCGCACCCCTCCGAAACCGACAAGGCCATGTCAGCCGGGGATGGCAAAGTGTGGGCTATTGTCGCGGGTGATGGGCTGATGTTCTGGAAGGACGATCCCAAAGGCTTCCAACCGCTTTCCTACGCCGTGACCGGGCGCTAAACTTTCGCCGCATGAACGTCTCTGTTCCACCCGTTTCGCGCCCTTCCTGCGGGCAACTTGCCCAGCGCGGTGGAAAGGGCGGAATTTTAGCTCTAGGACCGTGTAACACGTGGTCCATGTCTTGTGGCGAAGCGACCAGGAAATTGAGAAGACTAACGCTGAAATGACCTCTTCAACTGACCTTGCCGCCCTTCTGTGTTCGCGCCTGTGCCATGACATGCTCTCACCTGTGGGAGCGCTGTCGAATGGATTGGAGCTGCTTGCGGACGAAACCGATCCGACGATGCGCGCCAACGTCATCGAACTGCTTGAACAATCGGCGCGGATCAGCACGGATAAGCTCAAGTTCTTCCGTCTCGCCTTTGGCGCGGCGGGCGGCTTTGGCGAAGCGGTGCCGGTGGAAGAAGCGCAGGATGTGGTCAGCGCGCTGGCCGCGGATGCCAAGCGCGTGACGCTCAACTGGGCGATTGAGGAACCCAGCCTGCCCAAACCGGCGGTCAAGATCCTGCTGAACCTCTCGCAAATCGCGCTCGACGCGCTGGTGCGCGGCGGGACGCTGGATATCGGGGCGGAAAAGCGGGATGGCAATTACGAGATTGTAGCGCGCGCTACCGCAGAGAAGATCGCCTTTGACGAAACCATCGGCCGCGCGTTGCAAGGCGAGTTGTCGCCTGGTGAGATCACCAGCCGGACGGCGGCGGCCCACATGATTGCGTTGCTGGCTGAGGAGGTCGGCGGCGGGCTGCAATACGCGCTGTCCGATGGCGCGCTGGTGCTGGGCGCGGTCGTGCCGGAGCCTGAAGGCATGATCGGGTAGGAACGCGCTTATGGGGGACGACGCGGCGCACGGAATGCAAACCAGCGAACTGGTCCATGCGATTGCGCCATCGCCCAATTTCAACGAACGCCAACGGCCGATTACGATGGCTGTGGTCCATTACACGGAAATGAAGCCGATAGAGACCGCTTTGGAGCGGCTCACCACGCAAGAGGGCGGCGTTTCGGCGCACTACATCATCAGCGAAGACGGCGTGGTCACGCAGTTGGTCCCCGAAGACAAGCGCGCTTGGCACGCTGGTCAAAGCTATTGGCGCGGCGAAAAGGATGTGAATTCGGCGAGCATCGGGATTGAGCTCGATCATCCGGGGCATGCGGAGGAAAATGGCGGCTATCGCGGCTTTGACAAACGACAGATTGACGCGTTGATCCCGCTCTTGGCCCGCATCGTGAAGGACTATGATATCCCTCGTGCGAATGTCGTTGGCCATTCTGATGTAGCTCCCATGCGCAAGGTTGATCCGGGCGAGTACTTCCCGTGGGACCGACTCGCGGAATTGGGCCTTTGCCTGCCCAAGCCGCAAAGTATCGATCTGGGCGATCCGTTCGACAACGAGGGCGCGTTCTATCTCGCTCTCGAACGTTATGGCTATGACATCAGCGAGGGACGCAAGGCGGTCGAAGCCTTTGAGCGCCGCTGGCGCCCAGAGATGATCGAGGGTGTGCCCGACCGGCATTTGGGCGCCATCCTGTTCCAGCTGTTGCTGGACCGCGATCAGGGACGAGCGCGCTGACCCTTTGCGCAATGGGGCGGATCGTCTAAGGCGCACACCAGCATCGGGGGGCTGAGGCGGCCGCGTTTCCCTTGGGAAGCGAGGAAAGTCCGGGCTCCACGAAACATGGGTGGCGGGTAACGCCCGCCGGCCCCGGATCTGATCCGGGGTCAGGGAAAGTGCCACAGAGAGTAAACCGCCGATGGCTCCGGACTTGATCTGGAGCACAGGCAAGGGTGAAAGGGTGCGGTAAAGGCGCACCGGGGGCTTGGTAACACGTCCCGCATGGCAAACCCCACCCGGAGCAAGGCCAAATAGGGGTCTCGCGTCGGTCTTCGGACACGGCAGGGGTGTTTCGCCCTGAGAGACCCGGGTTGGCTGCTTGAGCGGCGTGGCAACGCGTCGCCCAGATGAATGGTCGCCACCGCGCGGCTGGTCCCGGCAACGGGAAACCGCGCGCGGCTACAGAACCCGGCTTATGACGCCCCCTGATGCATTCTTGCCCTAAATGCGACCCACGCTTGCATATTTGAAGCCGAGCGCACGGACATCTTCGGGATTGTAGATGTTACGCAGGTCCACCAGCACCGGTTCGTTGGCCAATTCGCGCACGCGGTTGAGGTCAATCGCGCGGAAGGCGTCCCATTCGGTGACGATCACGACCACATCCGCGCCTTCGATAGCTGCTTCCGGATCGCCGCACATCTCAACATTGGGCATCAGGGGCTTCGCTTGTTCCATCCCTTCGGGATCAAATGCAGCGACCGTCACCCCGGCGTCGGTCAGCGTTTGCGCGATAGCGATGGATGGGCTGTCGCGCATATCATCGGTGTTGGGTTTGAACGTCAGGCCCAGCAGCGCCGCCTTTTTACCGCGCGCGCCGTCGCCACCGCCCAGCGCATCCAGCACCTTGCGGCCCATCGCGCGTTTGCGGCTGTCATTAGTCTTCACCACCGCTTCGACGATGCGGGTAGGGCTGTCATAGTCTTCGGACGTTTTGAGAAGCGCCAGAGTGTCTTTGGGGAAGCACGATCCGCCATAGCCAGGGCCGGCGTTCAGGAATTTCGCGCCAATCCGGTTGTCCATGCCGATGCCGCGAGCCACGTCTTGAACGTTGGCACCAACCTTTTCGCACAGATCCGCCATCTCGTTGATGAAGGTGATCTTGGTCGCGAGAAAGGCGTTGCCGGCGTATTTAATCAGTTCGCTCGTGCGGCGGCTGGTGAAGAGGATCGGCGATTCGTTCAGGTAGAGCGGGCGGTAAACCTCGCGCATGACTTCCTGGCCAAACTCGCTTTCCGCCCCGATCACGATGCGATCGGGCCGCTTGAAGTCGCCAATTGCAGCGCCTTCGCGCAGGAATTCGGGGTTGGAGACGACGGCGAAACGGTGTGATGTCCCGGTTTCGCGAATGATCCGTTCAACTTCATCGCCCGTGCCGACGGGGACTGTTGATTTGGTGACGACAACCGCTTCGCCCGAGAGGTTCTCGCCCACTTCCTTGGCGACCGCGTAGACAAAGGAGAGATCCGCGTGGCCATCGCCGCGGCGGCTGGGGGTGCCCACCGCGATAAAGATAGCAGCGGCGTCCTTAATCCCCTCGGCCAGATCGGTGGTGAAGGTTAGTCGTCCCGCGTCGACGTTTTTCGCGACCAGCGTATCCAGACCGGGTTCATAGATCGGCATCACGCCCTTGTGCAGCGCGGCGATCTTGCTTTCGTCTTTGTCGATACAGACCACATCGTGGCCAAAATCGGCAAAGCACGCGCCTGATACGAGCCCGACATAGCCCGAACCCACCATTGCAATCTTCATTAGTTTACCCGTCTCTTGCTTGGTTGACTGATACCGAGGCCCAATAAGACCCCGGTCTTAAGGGGCCTCTAGGGGGAAGCGTCTGCGTTTGAAAGACCGCGTCGCCTGTTTTCGAAGCCCGACTTAATTCAAGGTGTCCGTGTGGACGATGCCGATCGGGTCAGTCGGGGACGCGGTGGTTTGCACCGTGCGCCGCCTGTCGCCCTCCAACACCAACGCGGTAAGCACACCTGAGCGGAAAGCGCCAGTGTCGATGCCGATCCGGTTGCCGCAATCGATAACCGTGTCGAAAATCGTGTGGCCATGCACCACCACTTTCGCCAGTGGTCCGTCGTAGTTGAGGAAGCGATCGCGGATCCAGAGGAGATCTTTGCGCTTCTGCTGGTCGAGCGGAGCTTTGGGATCAACACCCGCGTGCACAAACATATAGTCACCCGCCGTGATACTCTCTTCAAACGCAGCGATGTATTTTAGATCGGCTTTCGGAATGGCGCGCGGCAAAGCTTCGAACAGCTCTTCCAGAGTCATCTGTGTGAAATCGTCTTCGTCGACGCCGTAGGACAAGATCGTTTCCCGCCCGCCATGACGAAGGAAATGACGCAGCACGTCCGGCTTTTCAAAAGCATCAAGGAACATCTGTTCGTGGTTGCCGGCTAGAACGCGCACGTTCCGCTGCTTTTGCCATTCGCGTGTGCGCTCAACCACGCCAGCGCTTTCCGGACCGCGATCGACCAAATCGCCGAGGAGGATCACACGCGTATCGGCTTTTCCGGCCTTCGCATCGTCCGCCTCAATCGCGTCAATCAACGCGTTGTAGAGGTCAAGCCGACCGTGAATATCGCCAATTACGTAATACCGCGTGCCCTCAGGCACCGAGGCGCGGGGCGCTTCGGGCTGTGTGCTGGACGAAAAAAGGCTGCGCAGGGCTTCGAACATGGGTGGACGAGGGCAATACGATTCGTTTGCTAAGGCAGGATGTGCGCCCATAGGGCCTCACTGGTTTATCAGCAATGGACCACCGCCGCCTTATGATGCGCGAGACGGCGCGTGTGGCAAAGGCACTTTGTCTTACGCCGAAGTGCTCCTGCCCTATTGCTGCCCTTGCAAAACGCATGGGTTTGCGTCGCCCCAAGCGTGGTTTAAGAGGCCATCAAACGCCTTGCGATACCAATGAAGCGCAGGCGAACACCGGAGTGAGAAAACGGGTGGACCGGTCTGCACATTCTGAATCGCTGAGCCAAAACCCTCTGGATGAGATCGCCAATTGGTTAGCGGATCAGCCTTTGGAATGGCCGCAAGAGGCCTATGAGGTGGCTGAGAACGCGCTGATTGATACGGTCGCGTGCATGATCGCGGGCGCGCCGCAGCCCAATATGCAAAACCTGACCCGGCTGGTTTCGAGCTGGGGCAAAGGGCCGTCGACTGTTATCGGTCATGCGCATTCGCTGTCCTCACCCTGGGCGGCTTTGGTCAATGGCGCTGCAGCGCACGCGCTTGATTACGATGATAATTTTGACCCGGCCAAAGCGCACGCCTCGGCGGTGCTGGTTCCGGCGTTGATTGCGGTGGGGGAGGAAGAAGACCTCTCTGTTGGCGCGTTGCTCGACGCCTACATCGCCGGGCTGCAAGTGATGGGGCATGTCGGCCAGGCGGTGAACCCGTTTCACCGCAATCGCGGCTGGCACGCCACCGCCACTATGGGCGCGATTGGCGTCGCCGCTGGCTGCGCTCGATTGCTGGGCCTCGACGCGGAAAAGTGCGCCCACGCCGTTTCCATGTCGACCAGCCGGGCGGGTGGGTTCATGAGCCAGTTCGGCACTGATACAAAGCCTCTTCACGCAGGCTTTGCCGCATCGGGCGGGGTTCAATCGGCTCTAATGGCGCGCGCGGGGCTCAGTGCGGGGAGCAAGACCCTCGACGGGCCGCATTCGCTACGCGCCTTGATGGTTGGCCCGGATGTCGAAGAACGCGCGGCGGAGATGATCGGGCGCGATGAGCACGGCCAATCAACCAGCTTTGTCTCCGGCCGCGTGGCTGAACCGCTGCAAATCCTCGCCAACGGGCTCAAGGTCAAACGCTTTCCCAATTGCGGCAGCACGCATCGCGCGCTCGACGGGCTTTTAGCCCTGCGTGAAAAGCACAAGCTGAGCGCGAAAAATGTTGAGCGGGTCCTAATCCGTGCGCCGGGTTCGCATTTGCGCAACCTGCCTTACGCCGATCCGATGACCCCGAACGAGGCGAAGTTTTCGCTCGAATACAATTGCGCTGTCGCGCTTGAGCAGGGATCGGTTGGCCTTTCAGACTTTACCCCCCACGCCATCGCCCGACCGTCAATCCGCGCGCTGTTCGCAAAGATCGACAAGGAGCCAGTCGAAAAGCTCGAGAGCGAATTCCCGACCGAGGTATCGGTTCGCACAGTGTCGGGCCAGACCTTCAACACGCATATCGAAATGCCCGTCGGCAGCCGCACGGTGCCGCTTTCACGTGAGCAGTTGTTTGAAAAACTGGCCGATTGTTGTGCGCAAGGGGATCCGAGCCTGCCCACCGAAGACCTCAGCGCGTTTCTTCAAACCATCGACCGCGACGCCAAGATTTCGCAGCTTACCCGGTGTTTGAAGTCGACAGGCAACGCGCCTATCTCCTAACCACGTCGTTCAGGATAACGGTTCCCTTAAGGAGCGAAAACCGGGTCTGAAACCGGTCAACGACAAAGGATCACAGTGGCTCACACGGGCACACAGGGGCACATAATGAAAAAATTCACCGCGCTCATTCTCGCCGCCAGCCGCAAAGGCAAAGAAGACGAGGTCGCCAGACTCCAGGGCGTCAGCCACAAATGCCTCGTCGAAGTGGACGGCACCGTCATGCTGGAACGGGTAATCAACGCCATCGCGGCAAGCGAACACACCGATCGCATTTTCGTGTCCATCGAAAGCGAGGCGATCCTGCGCGAAGCGCCGTCGCTTGCTGCGATGCTCGACAGCGGAGCGATCCACTTTTTGCCCAGCGCGGACAATCTGTTTGCCAGCATTGAATCCGGCGTGGCGGGGATCGAGGATCCCTATCCGCTGATGATCTCCACCGGAGATAACGCGCTGCACACGACCGAATATATCGATCATTTCTGCACCACCATGATGGCCACTGATGGCGATGGGTTTGCTGGTTTTACGCCAGCGCAGACGATCCTTGATGCCTATCCCGATGGCAAGCGCGCGTTCCATGAATTGAAAGACGGCGGCTGGTCCAGCTGCAACCTTTACGGTCTCAAAAATGATAAGGCCTTGCGCGCGGCCAAGGCGTTTGAAACCGGTGGACAGTTCGGCAAGCAGCCACGCCGCCTTTTGAAAGCCATGGGGCTGAGCTTTGTCATCCAGTACAAGTTCAAGCTCAACACGCTGGCCGGTCTGGGGCGGCATCTGTCCAGGCGCTGGAACCTTGATCTGGTGCCCGTCAGCATGCCGTTTGCCGACGCACCGATCGATGTCGACAATGTCGGCGATTTCCACCGAACCGAAGGCATCCTCAAGAAACGCCGCGGGGCGTAAAGAGGCGCCTCGCGCGATCACGCTTGCGCTCCGGGTCAAATTCGGTGAAACTTTCTCCAATCTAGGGAGAGAGACTGATGAGCACCCAGGGCCCCGGCGCGAGTTTCAAAAGCTTTGAAGAGAGCAAGGCCGAAGACTGGCAAGACATCGCTGCCAACGCCGCCGCCTTTAACAAGGGGCTAGCCAAACGCGTGCTCGCGCATCTGTCCTTGCTCGATGGCGATTTTGGTGGCTTTCCTGTCGACCGGTTAGAGCATTCGCTGCAAACCGCCACGCGCGCGCACCGCGATGGACGTGATGAGGAATATGTCGTGTGCGCGCTTTTGCATGACATTGGCGATACGCTGGGCAGTCACAACCACCCCGATATAGCGGCGGCGATCCTCAAACCGTTTGTAAGCGAGGCAAACCATTGGATGGTCGCCAATCACGGCATCTTCCAGGGCTATTACTTCTTCCACCACCTCGGCCTTGATCGCAATATGCGCGACACATTCGAAGGGCACGAGCATTGGGACCACTGCGAGGAATTCTGCCGCCTTTACGATCAGACCGCGTTCGACGCGGACTATGACAGCGAAAGCCTCGAATTCTTCGCCCCCATGGTCGAACGCGTCTTCGCTCACCCGCGCAAGAGCGTCTACAAACGCGAGAAAGAGGCCGAACCGGCGGAGTGAGTCGCGCTAGGGCGTCACTCGGACACGGGAGCGTCCCGGGGCATTTCAAACCGCGTCGCAACCCAATCGACCCAGCGGCGATAGACGTCGCGTTGATGAACTGGATCGCCCGGGAAGTGTCCGGGGATCGGATAGCCGATGAATTCGACCGGTGTATTCTGGTCGTGCAAGACGCTGTAGAGTTTGTAGCTCTCAGTAATGGGGACGCGCAGATCGCCCGTCATGCTCATGATCAGCGTGGGCGTGGTCGTCTTGTAGGCGTACGAGATCGGCGATTCCTGGCGCCAGATCTTGAACATCTCAGGCTTCCACGGCGGCGCGCTAAACGCGTCGCCGAAAAACGAGTTCACATCTGAGAAAGCGTAGCTGTCGACGTAATCGGTGACCGCCGCCCCCGCCATGGCCGCCCGCCAGACATCGGGATAGTTGCCGATCAACCACGAGGTCATATAGCCGCCATAAGACCAGCCGGTCACCGCGATCCGGCTCTCATCAACGATGCCGCGCTGCTTGATCGCCTCAATCCCGGCCATCACGTCGCGTCCGGGGCCAGTCCCTGCATTGTCAACAATCGCCGCCTGATAGCGCGCGCCCAGATTGTCGCTGCCGCGATAGTTTGGTGCAAAGACGACAAAACCGCGCGCCGCCATCAATTGGTGGAGCCTGTCAAAGCGCAAGGTAGAGGCGGACGGCGGACCGCCATGAATGGCCAGAACGAGCGGGTACTTCGTGTCGGCAGAGAAGCCCGGAGGATAGGTCAGAATGCCGTTGGCCTCAAAACCTCCATCTGTGGCCCAGGTGATCTCTTCAGAAACGCCAAGGTCCAACGCGGCGATATCAGACGCAAAATCGGTAAGCCGTCGCGGTTTGCCTGTGAGGGAATCGAGCCAGTACAGGTCTTTGGGGCGCTGCGATGTGGTTGCCGTGAAAGCGATCTGCCCCTTTCGACCAACATCCAAATCCACCGGACCATAGGTCGTGACCGGCTCCAGATCACCCAATTCCAACCTTTGCGGCATTCCCTCAAGCGGTTGATACCAGATCGAATTGCGAGCGGCGTCGCGCGCGCCGATCAGCAGACCCTTGCTATTGGGCATCCACCATCCGCCCCAGAAACTGCGGTCGATATCGGGTGTGATGTTCTTTGCTGCGCTGTCGTTTTGCATCGCGCTAATCGCGACATGGCGTGTTTTGAAACTGGAATTGCCCGCGACGCTCGATCGTGTGAATGCCAACGACTGGCCATCGGGCGAAACGGCCGCCCAGAACGTCTTCTTCGGCGTGGCAGGAGCGACGCGATGCTGACCGGTTTGCGTATCAACCAGAAACACTCTGGCTTCGCGGAAATCGTTGGCCCTCCCGGCAACAAAGCCTGTGACGACGAGGGTCGAGCCGTTTGGCGCCCGCCCAAACCACGACAGCTGACTAGCCTGCACATGAAGTTCGTCGCCGCCAAGGCGCACCGCCTTGCCGCCAGACGATGGCGCTCGCCAAATGCGCAAAGGGGTGGGCTGCTCCGTGGCCAGAAAATCGTTGTGGCCAGCGCGAAACGATTTGTTGTGCCGCTCGGGTCCTTCGACGGGCTCCGGATTGGGATCGGCGGCGATAAAGAACACTTCGCTGCCATCGGCGGACCACTCGAACGCTGCGACGCTCTTGGAATGCGCGGTTATCGCGCGTGCCTCTCCGCCTGCGATCGGGAGGTGGAAAACCTGGCGCACACCGTCTTTATCGCTCGCGACAAACGCAATAGATTGGCCATCGGGCGACCAGCGCGGGCGTGAGACGCTTGGGCGGTCGAAGGTTAGGTCGCGCTTCTCGCCCGTCTCCACATCAACAAGCACAAGGCGCGCGTGAAAGCGGTTCGCTTCGTAATCGGGCTGGGACACGATCACCGCTACCGACTGGCCATCCGGCGTAATGCGCGGCGTACGCACATCGGTGATCTTGGCGAGATCAGCGAGGGTGAACGTTTGCGCGGTGGCTGGGCTGAGCCAAGCTACAGTCAGCGCCAGAAGAGCCAAAAGCGGGCTAATGAAGTGTTGCATGCCAGTCCCCCAAACCGGCTCAAAGAACCGACGTAGCGCTTAAGGTAGCGCGGTTGGGGGTCTGTGAGAAGACGCGATCGAGCTCTCGCGAGCGCGTGACACCGTTCAAACCGCGAAGCTTGCGCGCCTCAAGGCGAGGAAAAGGCGACAACATATCATGACGTTACTAACGTCCAAAAAACTGGACATTGGTGTTTTGTGTCGGCACTGCTTTCGCCGGTTCAGTGGCGCAAAGGGGCACGTGGTATGGTGGTTCGCACAAGCAGGTCGGCAAGTCTTCCAACGCAATCCGGACGCCTCATTCGATACGTGAGAGGTATGGCCTTGGGCGCGGCGCTTGCGGGGGTGGCCGCCACCGCCACCGCCACCGCCAAGGATAAAGACAAGAAAAAGAAGGATGACCCGCCCGAATTTGTCGCGATGACCGAGGCGGAAGGCCCCTATGCGTCGACTTACACACCTTATCCGGGGGTCGCGACCGCTTTGGTCGGCGCCACGGTCTTTGATGGCGCAGGCAACCGGATCGATAACGGCACGGTCTTGTTCAAGGACACCAAGGTGGTGGCTGTGGGCGACGCTTCGCTTTCGACCGAAGGGTATCGGGTGATCGATGGCGCGGGCAAATTCGTGACGCCGGGCATCATCGATATCCACTCGCACCTTGGCGATTATCCCAGCCCTTCGGTCGATGCGCACGCCGATGGCAACGAAGCCACCGCCCCGACCACGCCGGACGTATGGGCCGAGCATTCGGTCTGGCCGCAAGACCCCGGTTTCAGCCGCGCGCTGGCGAACGGCGGGGTGACGAGCCTTCAGATCCTGCCCGGCTCGGCTAACCTCATGGGTGGGCGCTCAGCAACGCTCAAAAACGTGCCGGCCCGGACCGTACAAGGAATGAAGTTCCCGGGCGCGCCCTATGGCTTCAAGATGGCCTGCGGTGAGAATCCCAAACGGGTTTATGGGAGCCGTGGCCGAATGCCATCGACGCGTATGGGCAATCTCTCGATCAACCGCCAGACCTGGTTCGACGCGATCAACTACGCCAATGACAAGGAGGCCAAGCGCGATCTGGGCAAGGAAACGCTGGTCGGCGTGCTGAAGGGCGAGATCCTCGTCCACAACCACTGCTATCGCGCCGATGAAATGGCGATCGTCATGGATATGGCGAAAGAGGCCGGATACCGGGTCAGCGCCTTTCACCACGCGGTGGAAAGCTACAAAATCGGCGATCTGCTGCGCGAGAACGGCGTGTGCAGCGCGATCTGGGCCGATTGGTATGGCTTCAAGATGGAAGCCTATGACGGCATCCTCGAAAACGCCGCGTTCCTGCACCAATCGGGCGCGTGCGTGGTCATCCACTCCGACGATGAAAACGACATTCAGCGCCTCAACCAAGAGGCCGCCAAGGCACAGGCCGCCGGGCGCCGTTTGGGCATCGACATCTCCGACGCGACAACCATCGGCTGGATCACCCTTAACGCGGCCAAGGCGATGGGGATCGACGCGATGACCGGCAGCCTTGAGAAAGGGAAGATGGCCGATGTCGTGTTGTGGAACGGCGACCCTCTGAGCGTCTATTCGCGGCCCGAAAAGGTCTGGATCGATGGCGCGTTGATGTACGACATGATGGACCGCAAGCGCCGACCGGTGAGCGATTTTGAGCTTGGGCAACCGGGTGAAGGAGACGTGAAATGAAGACGTCTCTCGCTCTTTTCGCTTCGCTGTTTGCTGCTTGCACCGCTCCTTTGGCGGCGCAGGATATGGCGATTGTCAACGCCACGGTGGTCACCGGCGACGGCGGTGAGCCGATCAAGGACGGCGTCGTCATCATTGAGGCGGGACGCGTCACCTATGCGGGCGCGCCCGATGGCCGGTCGTTTGAAACGGACGCGGTCATGGATGTGAACGACGCTTGGGTCACGCCTGGTCTGTTCGCGACAGTCACCACTCTGGGTCTTGTCGATGTTGGCGCGGTCAGCCAGTCGAACGATCAAGGCGCAGGGGGCGCCCCCTTTGGCGCCGCGCTAGAGACCGCGCTCGCGCTGAACCCCTATTCGCAGCACCTCATGGTCCACCGCGCCGCCGGGATCACGCGCGCGGCGACATCGACCGTGCCTTCGGCGTCGATCTTTGCAGGTCAGGGTGCGATTATTGATTTGGATAACGACCGTTCGCCGGTGATGAAGGCGGATGCGTTTCAGATGGTTGCGCTGGGAGAACGCGGCGCGGCGATTGCCGGGGGAAGCCGCACGGCTTCGCACGCTTTGCTGCGCGCCGCCTTGCGCGAGGCGAGCATGGTCCGCCGCCCTATGCCGCGCACCCACGATATCGAAGCAGGCTCTGACGTGCTCCTAGGCTCCTTCGATGTCGAGGCCTTGCGCCACGTGGTGACGGGGGAACAGCCGCTTTACATCCGCGTCGAACGCGCTTCGGATATTTTGCAGGCGCTGGCGCTGAAAACCGATTTTCCCAATCTTGACCTCGTCTTGGTCGGGGTCAGCGAGGGCTGGCTGGTGGCGAAAGAAATCGCCGCCGCCGGCGTTCCCGTGATCGCCGATGGGCTCGACGATCTGCCCAGCAACTTTGAGCAACTCGCCGCCACACAAAGCAATATTGGCCGCATGACCCGTGCAGGCGTGACCGTGGCGATCAACGCCGGTGGCCTGAACCACGCGCGGCGTCTGCCGCAGGTTGCGGGCAATCTCGTGGCTTTGAACAAGGTGCCGGGCGCGACGGGGCTAAGTTGGGGCGAAGCCTTCGCCGCGATCAGTTCGATCCCAGCGAAAATCAGCGGGATGGGCGACCAGGCCGGCGTGTTGCAACCCGGCGCGCTGGGAGATGTGGTGATCTGGGACGGCGATCCGCTAGAGCTCGGATCGATCCCGACGCGCGTCTATATTGACGGCGTTGAACAGGACCTCACCACCCACCAAAGCCGCTTGCGCGACCGCTACAAAAGCGGCCCTAAAGGCGCGATGCCCAAAGCGTTTGACTGGTAAGTTTGGGGCCCTTCAGTCCTAACCCTTGGGTTTGTGCGGGCGCGGCTTTTTAGGGCTTGACTTCGATTTGAAGCCTTTAGGCTTTGGGTTGGGCTTGCGCTTGCCTTTGAACGGGGCCTTGGACGGCGCCGTGCCGGAACCATCGGCGAAGGGATCATCAGAAGGCCTGTCGCGCCGATTGCCGCCGAACGGCTTGCCGCCTCCGGTTTTATCACCCTGAGGCTTACCTCCATAGGGTTTGCCGCCCCCGGGCCTTTCACCTCGGGGTTTGCCGCCATCGGGCCTTTCGCCTCGCGGCTTTCCGCCAAACGATTTGCCGCCATGAGGCTTGCGCTCATAAGGCTTGCCGAATGGTTTGGCTTTGACGCGCGGGCCCGAACCGGCGCGGTTGTTGCGCGCTTCGATACGCGGGCCATCGGCGGATTGCTCGATGGGGATCGAATCCTGCTTGTCCTGCGCGTCGGCGGTGCGTTCGATGGTTTCGGCGACCTTCGCGGCAATCGTGGTCGGCACCTGAAACCAGCTTTCCTCTTGCCCGATGCGGATCGCGCCAATTTCGTTGCGCGTGATGTGCCCCCGGCGACAGATCAACGGCAGCAGCCAGCGCGGCTCTGCGTTCTGTCGCCGACCCACGCCCATTTTGAACCACACCACGTCTTCGAAGCCGGGACGGTGACGATCCGCCTTGTCCTTCTCGCGCGCCGCTGGCGTGTTGGCCAGCAGCTCTTCGGGCTCGGGCAGCTTGGCCCGGTGCGCCGCCACCAGCGCTGCAGCGATGTCTTCGGGCGAAAGCCGCTCCATCAATTCCGCCGCCATCGCGCGGTCATTGTCTTCAAACTCAGCCGGGGTGGTGAGTTTTTCCATCAGCCGTGCGCGATCCTTTTCGCGGATCGCCTCGGGCGTGGGCGCGTCGAGCCATTCCGCTTCGATACGCGCTCCGCTGAGCATGCGTTCCACCCGGCGGCGACGGTTGAACGGCACCAGAATGGCCGCCGTGCCCTTCTTCCCTGCGCGGCCCGTGCGTCCGGATCGGTGTTGAAGGGTTTCCGCATCGCGCGGCGTTTCAACGTGGATCACCAGACTCAGCGTAGGCAGATCGATGCCGCGTGCCGCGACATCGGTCGCCACGCAGACGCGTGCGCGCCGGTCGCGCATCGCTTGCAGCGCCTGATTGCGTTCGGATTGCGAGTGTTCACCAGACAGGGCGACCACACCAAACCCACGGTTTTGCAGCGTCGCGTGCAGGCGGCGGACGCTTTCGCGGGTGGCGCAGAAACAGATCGCCGATTCCGCTTCGTGAAAGCGCAGCAGATTGACGACCGCGTTTTCAATTTCCGAAGGGGCGACCGTAATCGCCTGATAGCTGATATCGCCATGCCCACGATCTTGCCCCGTTAGTGCAAGGCGCAGCGCGTCGGTCTGATATCGTTCTGCCAAGCGTTGGATCGGGCGCGGCATGGTGGCTGAAAACAGCAGCGTGCGACGGGTTTCGGGCGTCGCGTCGAGGATTTCTTCGAGATCTTCGCGAAAGCCCATATCGAGCATTTCGTCCGCTTCATCCAGAACCAGTCCAGCCAGATCCGATAGGTCGAGTGCGCCGCGTTCCAGGTGATCGCGCAAGCGTCCCGGTGTTCCGACCACAATGGCCGGGCCCGAACGCAGCGCGCGGCGTTCCTTGCTGGCGTCCATTCCGCCCACGCAGGTGGCGATGCGCACCCCCGCTTTTGCGTAAAGCCAACCCAATTCGCGGCTAACCTGCAGGGCCAACTCGCGCGTCGGAGCGATGATCAACGCCAGAGGCCGGTCAACCATGGTTGCGCCGTCCAGACGGGTTAGCAAATCATCGGCCATGGCGATGCCAAAGGCGACTGTTTTGCCTGAACCGGTTTGGGCCGAAACGATCAGGTCGCGCCCCGCCGCATCGGGTGCGGTAACCGCGGCTTGCACCGAAGTGGGTTCAGCGTAGCCGCGATCGGCCAAGGCCTCGCCCAGAACGGGCGGAAGAGAAGTGAATGACATGACTGTCCGATAAGGCGACAGCGCCGGGGCAAACCTGCGCTGTGTGAAGAAGGAAAGAGAAGGGCGTGTCCCTGGGGTCCAGACCCCAGATGCGTCTGCGCGCATCATTCTCAAGGCGGATTCGACCTTGGTCGTGTAGTCCCGCAGGGCGGCTCTTAGCGTGTGGCGCGCCTTTTGGCTTCCTTTATTTTCGCCATCCGGTTTAACCGGGTCGAAAACCAGTCCCTAGTCCAGTGAGAAATTCACCGTCGTAACGACGCGCACTTTCTTGAATGGGCTGTCGGCCTGGCCCCATCCACCGCTGGAGCCATCGCGCGCTTCGATGGAGAAGTAGCCTTGCGTAGCGCTTTTAATGGCGCCCACGCCAGCGCCGGAATCCTGGGCGAACTGCTGGGCCGAAGCGCGCGCGTCCTTGGTGGCTTCGGCGACCATTTCGGGCTTGATCGCGTTCAGGCCGGTGAAGGCATAGCTCATGCCGGACCCTTCTTCGAGCAGGACGCCGCGCCCGACGAGGTCGAACTGCTGCGCCACGGCGCGCTGGGCGCGTTCGATATCCTTGGTCCGCAAGGCCATGCGTTGGCGGACGGTGTAGGTGGTTACGCCGCGATTGGTGTAGCTGGACACGTTGGCGCCGGTGGGTTGAAGTGCGTCTTCGGGAAAGCCGAGATCGTCGAAGAAGCCTTTGATCGCGGCGGTGTCTTGGCGGACCTTGGCCTGTGCGGAAGCGAGATCAGGAGCGGCGGCGGAGTAGGAGATTGTCCAGGTGGCTAAATCAGCGGTGACATCGCGCTCCGCGAGCCCGCGCACCGTGACAGACCGTTCCGCTTCCTTCGCACGCAGCAGACCATCGCCCAAAAGGTACCCGCCAACGATGACGCCAATCGACGCGATTGCTGCTGTACCAAACCAGCGCAAGGTTGTGGTGCTGTTCTGGTTGGCATTCGTATCGGTCTTATTGTTGTGGCTATGCTCGGTGGAGCTTTGCTTGGCTTGGCTCATCGGGTCCTCCTGCTATGAAGTCGATGAGTTGTGCATTTATATCGATGAACTGTTTTTGAACGAGGCCGCGACCGCGCGCTTTTCCCTTGGTTGAACCCGCTTCCCGCATGTACTTGCTGAACGAACTCCTGAATTCCTCGCATCAAGAGATCTGATTATGACCAAGTTCCTTCATTCTATGATCCGCATCACCGACCCTCAGGCGACGGTCGACTTTTTCAAGCTGATCGGTCTTGAAGAAGTTCGGCGTTTTGACGTGGAAGCCGGGCGGTTCACGCTGATCTTTCTTGCTGCTCCGGGCGAAGAAGGCGTTGCCGAGGTGGAGCTTACCTATAACTGGCCGCCCGAAGACGGATCATCGTCTGAAGACTACAATGGCGGGCGCAATTTTGGTCACCTCGCCTACAGGGTGGAGAATATCTACGAGACCTGCCAACGGATCGCGGATGCGGGCCACACGATCCACCGTCCGCCGCGCGATGGGCATATGGCTTTTATAAAGACGCCCGACGGTATCTCGATTGAGCTTCTGCAGGAAGGCCGTCTGGAGCCTCAGGAGCCTTGGGCAAGTATGGAAAATGTCGGCAGCTGGTAGCTGTATTACTCGGCCCATGGGCCGGGAAGTGCGCAGCTCTGAACCTATGCTGTCTTCTCTTCGCCACGTGGCTTGGTTGTCATCAGCAAGATAACATAGCCTAGGATCGCTGAGATGGCTGAGCCCATAAGAATACCGATCTTAGCTTCCTCTTTGAAGATGGGGAAGGCTGGGAAGGCGAGCTCACCGATGAACAGGCTCATCGTAAAGCCGATCCCGCACAAGATCGAAACACCCCAAATCTCAGCCCAGCTGGCGTTGGCCGGGCGCGGCGCGAAGCCGGTTTTGTCAGCGACCCAGACGGTTGAGAAAATGCCCAGTTGCTTACCCAAAACCAACCCGGCGGCCACGGCGATGGGAAGCGGATCAAACAGGTTTTCAAGGCCCATACCCTTGAAGGAGACCCCGGCATTAGCGAAGCCAAAAATAGGCACAACAAGATAGGCGCTCCACGGAGAAAGGCCGTGCTCCAACGTATCGAGCATCGGTTCGCCATTGGCGCGTCTCAGCGGGATGGTGAACGCGGCCAGCACGCCCGCAATGGTCGCATGGACGCCAGTGTTCAGCACGCAATACCAAAGTACGACTGCGAGCAAGATATAGGGCCAGAAGACGCTGACGCGCGCGCGATTGAGCCCAAACATCGCAAGCAGAACCACAGCTGAGGCGCCGATCCACATGGCGAAATAAAGCAGCGAGTCGATTTCAGTATAGAACAAGGCGATCACTAGGATTGCGCCGATATCGTCTACGATAGCGACGGTAAGCAGGAACAACCGCAAAGAGGCTGGCACACGGCTGCCGAGCAAGCCGAGGACACCCATGGCAAATGCGATGTCCGTCGCCGCCGGGATGGCCCAGCCGCGCGTGTAGTCGCCGCCGCCTGAGACCAGCATGTAGACCACCGCAGGAACGATCATTCCGGCCAAAGCGGCCACCATCGGCAGTCGCCGCGCGGCCGCGTTGGCGAGGCTGCCTGTGATGATCTCACGCTTCACCTCGAGCCCGACGACAAAGAAGAAGATGACCATCAGGCCATCGTTGATCCACAGATGCAGATCGTTCAGCTTCTTGATCGGGGTAAAGGGCAATTCTCCATAAAAGAGCTCTTTGTACTCAGCCGAATACGCCGAATTGGCCGCGAGCATCGCGGCGGCGGCGACCAGAATAAGCAAGATGCCGGCGGAGGCGTCGCCCGAAAAAAGCGCACGAACGGGCGCAAAGATCGATCGGTTTGTGGACGGCGATTGACGAGTTGTGTTGCTCATACTGCTCGCATCCATTGAGAAATGTTGGTCCAGTTGCAAGTCAATTCGCGGCGCGTTAGGCTGCCGACTTGACAGGCTAGGGGTCGGCTTAGGTTTGGGGCATCACGATATTTGGCATTGGCTTGTGCTGTTCCAGCACGAACTGCTCTTGTTCGCCGGGGTGTTTTTCCTGATCGGTGCGCTTGACGATGTTCTGGTGGATGCCGTTTGGCTATGGCTGAAAGCGACTGGCAAGGCCCAGACAGCTACAATTGATCGGGCCGCCTTACGCCATCAAGATCTAGATGGACCAGTTGCCGTGTTCGTTCCAGCCTGGAACGAAGCGAGCGTGATTGGCGATACCATCCGGCATGCCCTTTGCGTCTGGCCGCACACGGAATTGCGGCTCTATGTTGGCTGCTACGCCAACGATCCCAACACAATTATGGCGGCCATGAGCGCCGCTTCTGAACTGGCGAAGATGGGCGATGATCGTTTGCGTATTGTCATCCATGAGCGACAGGGGCCGAGCACCAAGGCGGATTGTTTGAACCGGCTGCATCAGGCGCTTCGCGAGGATGAACGTCGGATGGGTCGCTTGTTTTCCTGTGTCGTGTTCCACGATGCCGAAGATATGGTCGATCCGGCGGCGTTAAGCCTGTTGGATAGCGCCATCGCCAATGGCGCGGACTTTGTGCAGATCCCGGTGGAACCGCTAGTCCAACCGCATAGCCGCTGGCTTGGCACTCACTATTGCGAGGAATTTGCGGAATCGCACGGCAAGGCCATGGTCGTGAGAAACGCGCTGGGAGCTGGTCTGCCGGGGGCCGGTGTCGGCTGTGCGGTTTCGCGGCGCGCCCTGCATCAGCTCTCGCGTCGGCGCGTCGATGGCGCACCCTTTGAAACGCAGTCGCTAACTGAAGACTATGAGCTGGGCTTGGCCGTGGCAGAGATGGGAGGGCAATGCCAGTTTCTAAGAGCTCGCGGCGATGATGGAAGACTGATCGCCACCCGGGCCTATTTCCCCAACCAGCTGAGTCATGTTGTTCGCCAGAAGACGCGCTGGGTGCATGGTATCGCGCTTCAGGGCTGGGATCGTATCGGATGGACCGGAAACTGGGTCGAACGGTGGATGCGCGCGCGCGACCGGCGCGGGCCTTTGACCGCTTTGGTTTTGTGTGTTGGCTATGTCCTTCTTGCTTTGACACTGGCCTTGTGGGTGGCGCAGGCGATCGAAGTGGCGCCGCGGCTGGCGATTACTCCTTTGCTTTCGACGCTTGTTGCCCTCAACCTTGCAGCCTTTGTGTGGCGAGCCGCGATGCGATTTGCGTTTACATCACGATCGTATGGCTGGGCCGAAGGGGTCCGAGCTCTATTACGAATTCCTCTGGCGAATGTGGTGGCCATCATGGCGGGGCGGCGGGCGATCACAGCTTACGCCGCTACTCTCCTTGGACGCCCTGTCATTTGGGACAAGACGCCCCATTTTGAGCACCCTGCGAGCCAGTCCATGCTCCCTACCCTGGTAATGGGCGCGGACCGGTCGCCGCTTAGAGAAAGCCTGACATGATCGGCTCTGAGCGCGAAGCCCGCATGGATTCTACCGCATCCGACAGGTCGCCGCCGCGCATTGGCGGACCATTGAGTGTGTTGGCCCTTTTGCTTGCCGCGTGGGTCGGCGCGCGCACCATGATGTGGGAGAACCCCTTTGGGATGGTCGCCGCAAGCGAAGCGTTGATTGAGCGGCTTGCTCAAGCTCCTGATTCGAGGGGAGCAGCCCGGGGCGACGGACCGCCTTCCGATTGGACTGAACCAACCGGATTGAACGAAGCGCCTTTTGTTCAGACTGTTTCTTATGAGGATCACGGACCTGGCCCTTCGTTTTCGGGGTCGGACAGGCAATTGGCCACGGGACATCATTCCCTATGGCAAGCCGCGCTCACGATGGATCTAAGGGAGACCTCGTGGCAGTCCCGGCGTAGCTTCCACGAAGCGGCTGGGGAAAGGCAGGCCAAGGCGCCCGTTTTTCCAGGAACACCGCCCTTTGCTGCACGCACGGATAAGCCCAATCAAAAGGCTCGCCTTGATCGATGGTCGCTTGGCAGTTGGGCCTTCCTCAGGTCCGGTTCGACCCGGTCTCGCATCGCACCGGGCCCCGCTCCGGTCTATGGAGCGAGCCAGGCTGGAGCGATCCTGCAGTTCCGCGCTGCTCCCCACACCGATTTTGACCCCAGAGCGTATCTCCGCGCCACGCGATCGCTTGTGGATCAACCAGAAAGCGAGGCCGCCGCTGGCGTCTCTGCACGGCCGGTTGCCGCGCTGCCAGTTCGGGCGGCGGCTGAGATTCGCGTGACAGACAATCGGTTCGACAGCGATATGCGTCCTGCCGCCTTTGCGATCACCGAAGTGCCACCCCTTGCTCTTCCTCTGGGCCTGACTGGTGAGGTTTACGCCGCCGCTGGCTATGTCGGGGGAAAGGCGGATACCGGGTTTGTTGACGGGCAAGGAACGCTAACCCGCAACATCGCCAACTTTGATCTGCGCCGGCCCGATGACACTCGGCTAAGCGTGGGCGCTGGTGCTTGGGGCGGCGCTCAAAAAGGCGTGCACCGCGTTGATGTGGGGCCAACGGTGCGGCTCGATCTGTCTCTCGGCACGGTTCCGGCGCGTGTCTCCATCGACTACCGCGAACGCGTGGACGGAGACGCGCGGCCAAGTTCGGGCGTGGCTGCGACCTTGTCGACACAGTTTTAGCCACAGCTTGTTTGAGAAGCCGCGAGAAACGCGGGTTTCTGCTCGACAACGCCTTCCAACCGAGAGCGCGCTGCGGTAGTCGGTAGTCTGCACCATGGATGTCTATCTTCCCATCGCCAACCTTTCGGTGAACGGCCTGTACATCGTCCTTTTGGGCGGGCTCACGGGCATTTTGTCCGGACTGTTCGGTGTGGGCGGCGGGTTTCTGACCACGCCGTTGCTCATCTTCTACGGCATTCCACCTACGGTCGCTGCGGCATCGGCCGCGACACAGGTGACCGGGGCCAGCGTCTCGGGCGTGCTCGCGCATTCGCGCAACAAGGGCGTCGACTATCGCATGGGCGCGATCATGGTCGCGGGCGGCGTGGTCGGCGCGCTTCTTGGCGCCTTGCTGTTCCGCTTTCTCCAGGCGGTGGGCCAGATCGATGTCGTCATCAACATCCTTTACGTTGTGATGCTGGGCACGATTGGTGCGCTTATGATGCAGGAGGCGCTGACCGGCTTGCTGCCCAAGATCACCGCCGCCTATAACGGTCCGCAGACGCGCCGCCGACGCCACCACCCGCTTGTCGCGGGGCTTCCCTATCGCTGGCGGTTCTATGCCTCGGGTCTCTACATTTCGCCGCTTGCCCCCTTGATCCTGGGTGTGATCGTTGGGGTTATGACCATGCTTATGGGCGTGGGCGGCGGTTTCATGCTGGTTCCGGCCATGCTCTACATCCTGGGGATGAGCGGCAATGTCGTGGTGGGCACGTCGCTGTTTCAGATCCTTTTTGTGACCATGGTCACCACAATGACGCACGCTTTGACGACCAAGGCGGTGGATATCATTTTGGCGGGTCTCCTCCTTTTGGGTTCCGTTCTAGGCGCACAGTTCGGCACCCAAATCGCGATGAAGGCGCGCCCGGAATTGCTGAGGCTTGTTCTCGCGCTAATCGTGATCGCGGTGGCTTTGCGGATGCTGTACGGGCTCGGTGTGCAGCCCGACGAGATATACACGGTGAACCCGCTGTGAGCGGGCGCGAATTCTCGTCGATCACCGGCCGCGCCCTTGTGCTTCTTATCGCGGCGCTGTTCCTTTCCGCGCAGCGAGAACCAGTGCTGGTGCCCGAAGTCAGCCAGTCACGTATCGAGGTGCGCCAAGGCTTCACCGGCGCCAATCTGCTGCTCTACGGTGCGGTTATCGCACCAGCTGCGCAGAACGCCGAATACGACATCGTCGTCGTCCTAAAAGGCCCAGCCGAGGCGATCCGAATTCGCGAGAAAGAACGGTTTGCCGGCATCTGGATGAACGCGGGTTCCAGCGATTTTCAATCCGCCCCGTCCTTCTTTGCCGTCGCGTCCTCCAGACCGGTCAGCGAGTTGGTGGACGAACGGACCGCCGCCATTTTTGAGCTTGGCACCGAGTTCATTCAGTTGAGCCCTGTCGGCGAAATCGACCCATTGGAGCAGGCGCGCTTTGCTCGTGGACTGGTCGACAGGCGTCGGCGCGAGGGGCTCTACAAAGAAGACACGAATGGTGTGCGCATAAGCGAAGGCGTGCTGTACCAGGCCCGTATTGCGCTGCCTTCGAACGTGACGACCGGGCCCTACACTGCGGAAACCTTCGCTATCGCGGAAGGGCGGGTTCTGGCCAGCGCCACCGCCAAGATCGAAGTCGTCAAAGTCGGCCTGGAGGGGCGCGTGGTTCTGGAGGCCAATCGCAATTCCCTGCTTTACGGTACGTTTGCGATCCTCCTTTCGCTCAGCATGGGCGTTTTGGCGGGCCGTGTTTTCGCGCGAAACTAGGTCGAGGTCTTGAGTGCCACACCCCTTCAGTTGGCTTCCTATCGTTGACGCGATCTTAACTCCAATCTTGCAATAGAATTCTGCCAGACAACAGTTCAGCGGTCCGCCGATCCGGGCCTGATGGGAAGCTATGCGATGGGCGATATAAGCCAACAGGATTTTGAGCGTTTCACCGGGCCAAATGGTGAGCCTGAAAGCACGCCCAAACCAAAGGATCCCGAAGAAGCCTCTGCGCTCAACGCGTCGATGCCCATTGGCGTTGTGCTGGAGATCTCTGGCTCGGGCTCTCAAGTGGCTTTTGATCTTCAACGCATGAACGAATGCCAAGACGACGTTGACCCTTCGATCGCGCTGTCGGGCCAGGTCGGCAGTCAGATCAAGATCCGCGTCGGCGACGCCTGGCTCCTCGCTAACGTGCGCAACCAACGCAAAGACCGCCGCACCGAAGGCGGTGTCATCGCCAATATCGACTTTCTGGGTGAAGGCTCCGAAGAGAAGCTGACGGGCCGCATTCACGGGTTCAAACGCGGTGTGACCCGCTATCCGACGCCCGGAGCTATGGTTTACCCCGCGACCACCGCTGACCTCAAACAGATCTACGCCAGCGACGGCCGCTCGAACATCGAAATCGGCAAGGTCTTCCCAACCAAGGATATCCGCGCGGGCCTCTACACCGACGCCATGCTGGGCAAACACTTCGCGTTGTTGGGATCGACCGGGACTGGTAAATCAACCAGCGCCGCTTTGATCCTCCACCGCATCGTTGAAGCCGCGCCCAAGGGGCACATCGTCATGATCGACCCGCACGGCGAATACGCCGCGGCGTTTCGTCAGACCGGGCACATCTTCGACGTCGGCAACCTGCAGATGCCCTATTGGCTGATGAACTTCGAAGAGCACTGCGAAGTCCTTCTTTCCAGCAGCGGCAACGAACGCCAGATCGATCAGGACATTCTCGCCAAATGTCTGCTCGCCGCTCGTTCGAAAAACCGCCTGTCCGAACAGATGGGCAAGATCACCGTCGACGCGCCTATTCCCTATCTCCTGTCTGATCTCTCCACGATCCTTCAGGACGAGATGGGCAAGCTCGATAAGGCCACCTCTTCCGCGCCATACATGCGTATCAAGTCCAAGCTGGAAGAGCTCAAAGCTGACCCGCGTTATCAGTTCATGTTCTCCGGCATGCTGGTCGGTGACACGATGGCGGACTTTATCTCCAAAGTCTTCCGCATGCCCGGAGATGGAAAACCGATTTCCATCATCGACGTGTCGGGTGTTCCATCGGACATCACCTCCACAGTGGTCGCCGTTCTGAGCCGTCTGGTCTTCGACTTCGCGATCTGGGCCCGTGAGGAAAAGCCGCGTCCCATCCTGCTCGTATGCGAAGAGGCGCACCGCTATGTCCCAAGCGAGAAATACGCCGATGACAGTTCGGTTGGCCGGGTCCTTAGTCGGATCGCCAAGGAAGGCCGTAAATACGGTATCAGCCTAGGTCTGATCACGCAGCGCCCTTCGGACTTGGCTGAAGGCGTGCTGTCGCAGTGCGGCACGATCATCTCGATGCGTCTCAACAACGACCGTGACCAGGCCTTTGTTCGGGCGGCCATGCCCGAAGGCTCACGCGGCTTCCTCGATTCCATCCCTGCGCTTCGCAACCGCGAATGCATCGTCTGCGGCGAAGGTGTCGCCATTCCGATCCGCGTCAGTTTCGACACGCTCGAAGAGCATAAACGTCCCGCCTCTGAAGATCCCAGCTTTGTCGATCTTTGGAGCAAAGGCGGCGATGAAGAGGAGATGGTCGAACGCGTGGTTTTGCGTTGGCGATCGCAGGGTTAGAATTGAGGGCGCTATCCTTACGTTGCGCGCGTGTCGCCATACAAGTGGATGTGCAGGCGATCGCTCATGCGAAAGCCATGCTTCAGCGCCAGATCGGACATCCACACTTGCCGGGTTCGCAAGGCTTCACTGGTCGTGCCTTCCGCCATTAGAAACACCCGTGCGGCGGGGATACGATGGGCCCTAGCTAGCTCCAACACCTCGTCAACATCACAGGGTTCCGCGATCACGAACTTGAAGAAAGCGCGTTCGTCCGCCGCGTAAGCCTCTAGCCGCTCAGGGATCAGCGCCAGTTCCGCTGCGTTGCCGCTATGCGACAGTTTGGGGCTTACATTGTACTGATCAATGCGCGCGTTGAGCGGAGGCGGGGCGGTGGTTGTGCCATTGGTTTCGACTTCGACGGTGATATCGGGCAAATGGTCTAGCATCTGCCCCAGGGCGCCGCCTTGCATCAGAGGTTCGCCCCCCGTGATTACCAGCCGGTTCTGACCCGTCGCCGCGATCCGCTGCGCAGCCTCGGCGGGCGAGAGCTTCACCTGATTGGCTTTGCGCTCGAACGCCACGCCGTCGCGGTGTGGTCGGTTGTCGCCTTCGAAGCGCCAGGTGTAGGCGGTGTCACACCACGTGCACGCCAGATTGCAGCGCGAGAGGCGGATAAAGGCCACCGGCATCCCCGCGCTCGGCCCTTCGCCCTGAAGCGAGGCGAACACCTCAGGCCCGCCCGTATCGTCGGTCGCCAGCACCAGATCAGGCATGCCGCCCTCCAACTCGGTTCATCGCAGCTGAGCAACGTATGGACCACCTGTTACATGGTCCTGGCGAAGAATTCTGATCGATCACAGGCAACCCTTTTGATCGAAACAGTCGATAAGGTTTTTGTGAAAGGAGCGGCAGGATACACATGCCATGCCTATGGCACGAAACCACCGCGTAGGAAATTTCCATTCAAGTGGCGACACGGACGTTGAAAGGTCCGCCAGGCTGCGAACCGGACGCGCGATCTCGGCGGCAGGCGCTCGACATGCTATGTCGCGCAGATACAAGGGTGGGTTGATGGCGCTCAGATACAATGCATGATCAGGAGAGGATAATAATTCATGGCTCACGAGCTGCACGCGAGCGGCTCGCCAAGGCCCCTCGATGAGGCTTTGCGGGCGGCGCGGCCAACGGGTCGCACCAGGTTGTACGGGCCGCCCAAACTGCGCGCGATCGACAAAAGCAACGAGGTGTTCGACCTCACCTACTTCGATCCTCCTGCGGGGCTCGAGCGGCATGTCTTGGCGCTGTTTGAATCGAAATTTCGGACCGAACCGGTATACGATCGCCATCCCGGCGCGCTTGGCCAGTTGTTTTTCGTCATAAATGGCAGGGCCACCGGTCATTTCGACGATCGGACCGACATCGTCGAAACGTCCCCGATCCTTCTAAATGCCTTTGATGTCGCGACGCCCTTTAAGGCGGAAGGGCCGTTCTGGTGCATAGGCGCCTCGCTTTCACCCTTTGGATGGGCCGCGCTGACGCAGGCATCGGTCTACGACCACCGAAATCGCTACATACCCGCGGGTGAGCTGATCGGTGCTGACGTGGATTGGTTGCAAGAACGGTTCCGGCATGGCCGTCGCTCGGGCGAAATGACCAGCGAAGCGGCCTGCGTTGAACTTGCGGACTGGATTGCTGAGCGCTTATCGCCAATCCCAGAGACGCACGAGGCATTGATTGAGAAAACGCTCGCGTGGCTGGGCTCTTCTCTGAACCCGCCGGTTGAAGAGCTCTTCGAAGGCTGCACCTATTCGCGCCGCCAAGTGGAGCGGTTGGTGCAGCAATATTTCGGCTTCGCACCGCGAGGCCTGGCCCGAAAGTTTCGCGCGATCCGGGCCGCTAACCTTCTGGCGCAGCCTGATCTCACTGACGAGGGCGAAGCCGAAATCGCCTGCGCTTTCGTCGACCAGCCGCACATGATCCGCGAGATACGAAGGTTCTGTGGCTACACACCTTCGCGCCTTGGCGGGTGTGATGACGCGATGTTCCTGCGGCTGACCAATATGCAGAACCTTGACCGCTTCCGCCCCTATCGTGCGGTGGGCACCGACGGCGAAACCGACGGGCCGCCGTTGTAGAACGGGCCTAGGTCGCTCAGCCCATCATCGTGACGCGCTTAACCCCTTCGTCGATCGATCCGGTAACTTCCATCGAGTGGCCCCAGAATAGGTCTTCATCCGCAAACCAGGCGACAAATTGCCCGTCGGCATCGACCTCAAGACTCTCCAAAACTAGGCGAGCCATCCAGTCGGATTTGCTCAGCGCATCCTCATTCTCGCGCCAGCTTTCTTCCCAGATTTGGTAGTAGTGTTGGTGGATGCGTTCGCGCCATTCGGCGTCCCACAAGGTAGCTTTGCTCATAAGCGCCGCAGCGTGCCGCGCCGCTTCGTCCAACGACCCGACCTCGTTGCTTAAAACCAGCCCGATAGCCCGTCCTGCGAACGTGGCGCTGCCCTCGAACAGATCAGGCAGGCGCGCATCTTGTCTGAATGTGCCGAGATCGGTGTGGGTGAAGGTTTGGGGCGTGTCTGGTGCAAACGCGGCTAGGAGAGGATCGTCCGCCTCGCCTTCGATTGCGGTCAACTCAATTCTCTGGCTTTGTTGGTCGGGCGCGGGTGCAGTTGCTGCAGTTGCCGAAATGAAAGAGCCAGGTTGAAACGCGCTAGACAGACGCTCACCTTCTTGTCGATCCGAGCAAGTAATCTCGCCGAGCAGACGGCCACCCAGAGCTTCGCCTTTGGCTTCACTCCAGGGGTGCAAAACCAGCGTGAGCGTCCACCCATCTGGCTTGAGCGGCTGACCGGTCTTCGCGGCGACGTGATTGTGCAGCGCGTTGTCCGCGATCGAAGTCGTATCGATCCTGCCAATTATTCGGTGGCCTTGTGACAAAGCTTACCCCAACCGCGCCAGCGCCGCTTTCAGCCGTTCAATTTCAGCGGAATGGTGCGCAAAGTCCGCTTTGGCCTTTTCGACCGCTTCGGGTTTGGCGCGTTCGACGAAGTTGGCGTTGCCGAGCCGTCCGTCGAGCGATTTCGCTTCCTTTTCGGACGCGGCGAGCGCTTTTTCGAGGCGGGCTTTCTCGGCGTCGATGTCGACGATCCCTTCGAGCGGGATGATGAACACGTCGGAAATGGCCGTCACCTGCATGGCGGGACCTGCGGGCGCTTCGCTCACTGTAACCGGAGTCAGACGCGCGAGGCGTTCGATGGCGGCGCTGGAACGCTCAATCGTGCTGGTCGCAAGGTCGGAAGGTTTCGGCAGAAACGCCGCAAGTTTCGCACCGGGCGCGATGCCGAGTTCGTTCTTGGCTGAGCGCATATTGGAAGTGAGCTCGATCACCCAATCAATCGCATCGGTGGCCTCTTTCGAGACCTCGGCGCGCGGGTTTGGCCAGCTGGCGGTGATCAGGTCGTATTGGCGTTTACCCCCATGGTTAATGGCCTGAGCGTGCCACAGCTCTTCGGTGATGAAGGGCATGAACGGGTGCAGCATGACGAAAATCTGGTCGAGCGCCCATCCGGCGACTTCGCGGGTTTCCTTTGCGGGCAGGGCGTCGGGGTCCGCGCCATCGGCAAAGACCGGCTTGATCAGCTCCAGATACCAGTCGCAGAACTTGGACCAGGTGAACTGGTAGATCGCGTTGGCGGCCGCGTCGAAGCGCAGATCGGCCATCGCTTTCTCGATCTCTTCGCAGACCTGCTGCACCTCGCCGATGATCCATTGGTTGGCGGCAAGGCGCGCAGGTGGAGCCTTAAGCGTGGTTGAAGCGCCGATGCCGTTCGATTGGCAAAAGCGCGTCGCGTTCCAGAGTTTGGTCGCGAAGTTGCGATAACCCTCGACCCGCTTTTCATCCATTTTGATGTCGCGGCCTTGGCTTTCCATCGCGGCCATAAAGAACCGCAGCGAGTCCGCGCCGTATTGGTCGATCAGGCCCAGCGGATCGACGACATTGCCCTTCGACTTCGACATCTTCGCGCCATCGGCGGCGCGCACAAGGCCGTGGAGATAGAGCTTGTCCCAGGGCTTTTGACCCATGTTGTAATAGCCCCACATCAACATCCGCGCGTCCCAGAAGAACAGGATGTCGAACCCGCTGATGAGCAGCGAGTTGGGGTAGTGTTTTTCGAGCAGGTCGGTCTTGTCCGGCCAGCCGAGCGTGGCGAAGGGCCACAGGGCGGAGGAGAACCAGGTGTCGAGCACGTCGGGGTCTTGCGTCAGTTCCACGCCTTCGCCAGCTTGCGCCTGCGCTTCGGCCTCGGTTTCGGCCACATAGACCGCTCCGTCCGGCCCGAACCACGCTGGAATCCGATGCCCCCACCACAGCTGCCGCGAGATGCACCAAGGCAGGATATTTTCCATCCAGTTGAAGTAGGTCTTCTCCCAGCTTTTGGGCACGATCTCGACCTCGCCCGAACGCACCGCCTCAATCGGCTTCACAGCGAGCTTCTCAACATCGACATACCATTGGTCGGTCAGCCAGGGTTCAATCACCACACCGCCGCGATCGCCAAAGGGCGTCGCGATTGAGCGCGGCTCGGCGTCGGAGACAACTTCCTCGCCCTTCTTGTTCTTCGAGACATGCGGGATGAGGAACCCGTCGGCTTTGAGCCGCTCAACCACCGCCTCGCGCGCTCCGGGAGCGCCGTCGCGCTTAAAACGGTGGAGGCCGAGGAATTCCTCAGGCACCAAGCCATCGGCGGTCTGGCAAACATTCGCCTCACCATCGAGCATGTTGAGCATGTCGCCCGCTTCGATACCGGCGCGTTTGCCCACTTCGAAGTCGTTGAAGTCGTGCCCAGGCGTGATCTTCACTGCGCCCGAACCCAGCTCCGGATCGGCGTGTTCATCGGCGACGATAGGGATGCGGCGACCGGTGATCGGCAGCACCACATGCTTGCCCACGACGCTTTGATAGCGCTCATCGGAAGGGTGCACAGCCACCGCCATATCGGCGAGCATCGTTTCAGGACGTGTGGTCGCGACCTCGATGTAATCGCGGCCCCGGAAATCAGGGTGGTCGAGGGTCACACCGTCCTCTAACGGGTACTTAAAGTGCCAGAAGCTGCCCGGAATGGTCTGCTGTTCGACCTCAAGATCGCTGATCGCGGTCTTGAGCTTGGGGTCCCAGTTCACTAGCCGCTTGTCGCGGTAGATCAGGCCATCGTTGTAGAGGTCCACGAAAACCTTGAGCACGGCCTTGGTAAAGTGCGGGTCCATGGTGAACTGTTCGCGGCTCCAGTCCATGGAGCAACCCAGCCGCCGCAACTGGTTGGTGATGGTGCCGCCGCTTTCGGCTTTCCATTCCCACACTTTGTCGACGAATTCCTCGCGTGTGTAATTGGTGCGTTTGTCCTGACGCTCTTCCATCTGGCGCTCGACCACCATTTGCGTGGCGATGCCCGCGTGGTCGGTTCCCACCACCCACAGCGCGTCTTTGCCGCGAAGCCGTTCGTAGCGGATCACGATGTCCTGCAGCGTGTTGTCGAGCGCGTGGCCGATATGGAGAGAGCCCGTGACGTTGGGCGGCGGATTCACGATCGTGAACGCTTCGGCGTCCGGACGCTCGGGCCGAAAACCGCCGGTGGTTTCCCAATGTTCGTACCAGCGTTTTTCGATGTCGCCGGGGGTGAAAGTGGTGGGTAAGCTCATCGTTTTTGGCTCGCTAACGCTCGCGGGCCGGGGCCCCCCCCGACACCAACCAAACACCCCGAAAGTAAACCGGTGTGGAAATAAGGGGGGGAGGGTGGTGGACCCGGTGGCCCCCGCCAACCAGGCAAAAACAACC
>JBCCBZ010000032.1:0-31167 GCA_039033755.1 Pseudomonadota bacterium
GCTTGTCGAAGGGCGTTGGCGCGACGTGCTTCGACAGGCTCAGCACGAGCGGAGGATGGTTCCGGAAAATGGAGCATCAGAAGTAACCTTCTTGCTTTTTGTCTTCCATCGAAGCGGATTGCCCCTTGTCGATCGCGCGGCCTTGCCGTTCAGAGCCGGTTGCGAGCAGCATCTCTTGGATGATCAGGTTCATGTCGGTCGCTTCGCTCTCGGTCGCGCCGGTCAGCGGGTAACAACCTAAAGTGCGGAAACGAACCGAACGTTCGACCACTTCTTCGCCCTCTTCAAAGCGGAAGCGGTCATCGTCGACCACGAGGATAAGACCGTCGCGCGTCACCGTGGGGCGCTTTTCCGACATGTAGAGCGGCACGATATCGATCTTTTCCAGCGCGATATATTGCCAGATGTCGAGCTCGGTCCAGTTCGAGATCGGGAAGACGCGGATGCTCTCATCCTTGTTCTTCTTGGCGTTGTAGAGATTCCACAATTCCGGGCGCTGGTTCTTGGGGTCCCAGCGATGCGAGGCGGTGCGGAAGCTGAAGACGCGTTCTTTCGCGCGCGCTTTCTCTTCATCGCGGCGGCCACCACCAAAAGCGGCGTCAAAGCCGTGCGCGGTGAGCGCCTTCTTGAGCGGATCGGTCAGCTGCGCTTGCGAATAGAGCGCGCTGCCAGTGTCGAACGGGTTGATGCCCTGTTCTTCGGCGTCTTCGTTCTGCGCGACGATCAATTCGAGGCCGTATTCCTTCACCGTCTTGTCGCGGTGATCGAGCAGCGCCTGAAAGTCCCATCCGCTGGCAACGTGCAGCATTGGAAAGGGCGGCGGCGAAGGGTAAAACGCCTTGCGCGCCAGGTGCAGCATGACGGACGAATCCTTGCCGACCGAATAGAGCATGACCGGATTTTCAGCCTCGGCCACGACTTCGCGGAAAATGTGAATGCTCTCGGCCTCAAGCCGCTCGAGATGGGTCAAATTGCGCATGCTTTGGCTGCTATACGTTGCAGTGCACAA
Source organism: Pseudomonadota bacterium (assembly GCA_039033755.1). Classification (GTDB taxonomy): domain Bacteria; phylum Pseudomonadota; class Alphaproteobacteria; order Sphingomonadales; family Sphingomonadaceae; genus Erythrobacter. The sequence goes on from JBCCBZ010000032.1 coordinate 1,010, forward strand.
TGCAACATTAGATTTGCTATCGACGCAACAATTCTCACCATGGCACAGATGTGCGTTTGGAAGGGCTTAACCAGCGCGATCCGTAAGGGAAGGTTGGAGCGGGTAAGGGGAATCGAACCCCTCTACACAGCTTGGAAGGCTGGTGCATTACCACTATGCTATACCCGCTCAGGTTCAGCCAATGGCGAGCGGCGCTAATGCCACCGGGTGTAGCAGGGCGTCAATCGGGAATCTTCGAAGAATTTACGGTTAAGCCGTTGCGCGCCATGCAACGCGACCCGGCGCGCTATCCAATTGTGTTGCATGGAGTGAGGGCGCATATTGTCAGCAGGCCGTCGGGGAGTCCGAAGGCCGTACATAGATCGAGGGAGTCTCGACCATGGCGAATCAAGCCAACACACTACCAAAGGGGGGTAAACCCTCTTTCGGCGTCTTCATCGGACGCTTCCAACCCCTACACCTTGGACACGAACACACGATCCGGCACGCGCTGGAGCGGGTGGAACGACTGATCATTCTGGTCGGCTCGGCCAATGTGGCGCGGGATCCGCGCAACCCTTTCAGCTTTGACGAACGCGCGGCGATGATCAGGTCCTCCTTTGCCTATGAAGTGGCGGAGGGGCGCGTGCTTATCGAATCGCTCGACGACCATCTCTATTCCGACACCGCTTGGACGACCGAAGTGCAGCGGCGCGTGAACGCGATTGTTCTGGATGCTGGCAATAATGGCGGCTTTCGCGCCTCTGGCCTAGCGGATTTCCGCATCGCGTTGACGGGGTATGGGAGCGATTCTTCGTCCTATTACCTCAAGCTGTTCCCCGAATGGGAGAACATCCAGGTCGACAGCCCCTTCGCCACGTTCCACGCGACCGATATTCGCGCGCGCTATTTCCAGCGGCTGCCTGAAGTGCCCGCCTCAGCCCTGTCCAAAGGCGTCGCGGCGCAGCTCGAAGAGTTCAAACGCAGCGACGAGTTTCGCCGTTTGCTGGAAGAGCGCGAATATCTCGACGCTTACCCGGCTGAGTGGGGCGAGGGTCCGTTTGTCACCGCCGATGCGGTGGTGATCCAAGCGGGGCATATCCTGCTGGTCGAGCGCGGCCGACTGCCGGGCAAGGGCCTGCTGGCGTTGCCAGGCGGCTTTGTCGGGCGCGACGAACGCATTCGCGACGGTGCGATTCGGGAGCTGCGCGAGGAGACAGGCATTTCGGACGGCAAAGGCCAGATCCCGCCTGCCATGCTTGCCAGCTTTATCGAGGACAGCCGCACCCGCGTGTTCGACGCACCCAATCGATCCCTGCGCGGCCGGGTGATCACCCACGCCTTCCTTTTCCGCCTGCCCGAACGGCGAAAGCTGGCGCAGGTCAAAGGCGGCGACGATGCGGCGCATGCGCGCTGGTATCGGCTGGGCGAATTGCGGCCCGAAATGCTGTTTGAAGACCACTGGGCGATCATCGAAGCGATGGCCGACCTTTAAGGGCCATGATCCTGACCACCAAACCCGCCGGGGAGTCCGGCGGGCAAACCCACAGTGTGAGGAGTTCACATCATGCGAAATCTTATTCTCGCCACCGACAGCTATAAGCAAAGCCACTTTCTCCAATACCCGCCCGAAGCGCGCGCGATCAGCGCCTATGGCGAAGCGCGGCCCAACCCGTTTTCGGACGAAGCGGTGTTTCTGGGGCTCCAGCCTTTTCTGATCGACTATCTCAGCGCGCCAATATTGCAGGGCGATATCGAGGAAGCGGCTGAGATCTGCGCCGCGCACGGCGTGCCGTTCAACCGCGCGGGATGGCAGGCGATCCTCGACGATCACAGCGGGTTCCTGCCGATTGAAATCAGCGCCTTGGCCGAAGGGACGGTTGCGCCGACCGGCGTGCCGCTGTTCCAGGTGGTCAACACCGATGAGCGGATGCCGTGGCTTTCGACCTTTATCGAAACGGCGCTGCTGCGCGCCATCTGGTACCCGACTACGGTTGCGACGCTCAGCCGCAAATGCAGGTTGATTATCGCCAAAGGGCTTGAACAAAGCTCGGACGATCCGGCGGGGCAATTGCCGTTCAAGCTGCACGATTTTGGCGCGCGCGGGGTCTCCAGCGGAGAGAGCGCGGCGCTGGGTGGGATGGCGCACCTCGTAAACTTCGCCGGGACCGACACGCTCGAAGGCATTGTGGCCGCGCGCCGGTATTACGGTGCGGAGATGCCGGGTTTCTCGATCCCAGCCGCCGAACACTCCACCATGACGAGCTGGGGGCGGACCCGAGAAGAGGCCGCCTACGCCAATATGCTCGATGCGTTCGAGGGAGAAGGCGCGCCGGTGGCGGTCGTCTCGGACAGCTACGACCTTGATCACGCGGTCGAAAGCATCTGGGGCGGTTCGCTCAAGGCTGCGGTGGAGGGGCGCAAGGGCACCCTCGTTGTGCGGCCCGATAGCGGCGATCCGGTCGAAACCCCGGCGCGCGTGCTGGCCAAGCTGTGGGACATCTTTGGCGGAACCACCAACGCCAAGGGGTACAGGGTGCTGAGCGACCGGGTGAGGGTGATCCAGGGCGATGGGATGAATGTCGACAGCATTGCCCGTCTTGTCGATCGGGTCACCGCGGACGGTTTTGCAATCGACAACATCGCCTTCGGCATGGGCGGTGGCCTGCTGCAATCGGTGACGCGCGACACCTTGCGTTTTGCGATGAAGGCCAACGCTTTGCGCGATGACCAAGGCGAGTGGCGCGACGTCTCCAAAGAGCCCGCCACCGATCCCGGCAAAGCGAGCAAGGCTGGGCGTCAAGCGGTCGTACGCGAAGGCGGGCGGCTGGTGCCGCGGCGGCTCGATACGGTCGAGGAAGGCGAAAGCCTGCTCAAACCCGTGTGGCGCAATGGCGAGTTGTTGCGGCAGGAAAGCTGGGACGAGGTGAAGGCCCGCGCGCAGGCTTAACTCGTCACGGCTCTTTGCCCACCGCCATGTTATCGATAAGCCGAGTGCCGCCGATCCGCGCCGCCACTAAGATTCGCGCGGGTCGGCCCTCGAACTTCTCGATCGGTTGGAATGTGACTGCGTCGACGACTTCCACGTAGTCGACGCTAAAGCCGTTTAGCTTCAGGTCGTCGTCGACCACTGCTTTGGCGAGCCAGACTTCCTGCACACCCGCCGCTATGCTGTCAGCTGCATCTTTGAGCGTTTGCGGGAGAATGCTCGCCGCCGCCCGATCGTCCTCCGACAAGTACCGATTGCGGCTCGACATCGCTAAACCATCCGCCTCGCGCACCGTGGGCACGCCGATAATCTGCGTCACATGCGGCAAGGTCAGATCCAGATCGCGCGCCATCGTGCGGATCACGGCGAGTTGCTGGAAGTCTTTCTCACCAAAGAACGCCATGTCGGGGCGTACCTGGTTGAACAGCTTGCAGACTACGGTCGCGACGCCGTCAAAATGGCCGGGGCGATCTGCGCCGCACAGCCCTTCGCTAACCCCGGTGACAGAGATGCTGGTCGCAAAGCCTTCGGGGTACATCGCCGCCACATCGGGCGCCCATAGCAGCGCGCAGCCTTCGGCCTCCAGCATCGCCGCGTCTTCTTCGAGCTGGCGCGGATAGGCGTCCAAGTCCTCGTTCGGGCCAAATTGCGTGGGGTTCACAAAGATCGAAGCAACCACATGATCGCACGCCTCGCGCGCGCGGCGCACCAGCGTCAGATGCCCTTCGTGCAGCGCGCCCATCGTCGGGACCAGCCCGATCGTGTCCCCGCCCTTGCGCAAGGCCTCGACGCTTGTCCGAAGACTATCCACCGTGCTTGTGGTTTGCACTGTAACGACCCCTTTACCATATTGCTGTTGCCCCCCTAGACACAGAGGCGACCGGGTCACAAGCCCGCCCACCCACTCGCAAAGGACAGACCTGCGATGATCTCCAGCTCCAACGCCAAAGCGGCCCACCGGATCGTCTTCGCGAACGAGAAGGGCGGCACCGGCAAATCGACCACGGCTGTGCATGTCGCGGTGGCTTTGTCCTATCTGGGCGCGCGGGTGACGATGCTGGACCTTGACCCGCGTCAGCGCACGACGTTCCGCTATCTCGAAAATCGCGTGATCACGATGGGCAAACGCGCGATCGATCTGCCGACGCCGGCGGCCGAGGTGTTCAAGGGCGAAACGACGGACGATCTTCTGCGCACTATGGCGCGGCTTGAGAAAGACACCGATTTCCTGATTATCGACAATCCGGGGAAAGACGACCCCTTCGCGCGTAAAGCGGTCGAAAACGCCGACACCCTGGTCACGCCTTTGAACGACAGTTTCGTCGATTTCGATCTGATCGGCCAAGTCGATGGCGACACGTTCGAAGTTAAGAAGCTGTCCTTCTTCGCCGAACTCGTCTGGGAAGCGCGCATGAAGCGCAGCCGCCAGACGCTCGAAGAGCGCCGCCCAGAAATGGACTGGATCGTGGTGCGCAACCGCACGGGATTTGTCGAAGCGAAGAACCAGGCGCGTCTGGAGAAAGCGCTCAAAGATATGTCGACGCGCGTGGGCTTTCGCGCGGTGAAAGGCCTGTCCGAACGCGTGATCTATCGTGAGCTGTTTCCCTCAGGCCTCACGCTGCTCGATAAAGGGCATTTGGGCGAACTGGGCACGAGCCATTTGGTCGCCCGGCAAGAGCTGCGCACTTTGATAAAGGCGCTTAAACTGCCGGATTTTGAAAAAGCGCAAGGGGCGCTGGAGCTCGCCTGATATGTTCAAGTTTGCGGTTCTTCTTTTGCTCATTTGCATCGTGTGGCGCTGGGCCTTGGGGCAGTGGCCCTGGGATGCGCTCAAGCCGCCACCGACCCGTTCGCAGGCCATATTTAAGGCGCGCAAAGTCTTGCAGGTGGAAGCCGACGCCTCGCGCGAGGACATTATGGCCGCGCACAAGAAGCTCGTCTCCAAGGTGCACCCGGATCGCGGCGGCAACAGCGCGGCGGTGCACGAAGCGAACGACGCGCGCGATCTGCTTCTGGATCAGCTGCCGGGAAAAGGCTCGCAAGGCGGCTCTGTACACGATGAGGACGCCGGCGAAACGCCATAGGACCGATCGCAAACAACGCTCCGGAAATAGCGGAATTGACACATTGGCCGTCCACACGCATCGCGTAATGGCACACGATTTACGCGATTTGGCGGGTTACCTGCCCGCTGAAAACATATTTGTAGGACGGACACCCATGAAACACACTTTCGACCCCACGATCCTTCGCGAATACGACATTCGCGGCGTAATCGGCAAAACGCTGGGCGCGGATGACGCGCGCGCGATTGGGCACGTGTTTGGCAGCCTGTTGCGGCGCGCGGGTGACAGTGTGGCCGAGCCGGGCGAGAAGACGGTGGCGGTCGGCTATGATGGCCGCGTTAGCTCGCCGATGCTCGAACACGCTTTGGTCGAAGGCTTGAGCGCATCAGGCTGCAACGTGGTGCGCATCGGCATGGGCGCGACCCCCATGCTCTATTACGCCGAAGCGTCATCCGAAGAGATACACGGCGGCATTCAGATAACTGGCAGCCACAATCCCCCCGATTACAACGGCTTCAAAATGGTCTTTGAAGGGCGTCCCTTCTTCGGCGCTGACATCCAGAATCTGGGCGCAGTCGCCGCCGCGGGCGATGTGCTCGACGGGATCGGCGAGGTCACGCAGCGCGACATCCTGAGCGAGTATGTCGAGCGCATGCTCGAAGGCCTCACCGGAGTGGACAGCGCCGCTCTCAGCGGGCTCAAGGTCGGTTGGGATGCGGGCAACGGCGCGGCTGGCCCCGCTCTCGAGATGCTGGCTGCCAAGCTGCCCGGAGAGCATCATCTGCTGTTTACTGAGGTTGATGGACATTTTCCCAATCACCATCCTGATCCAACGGTTGAAGCCAACCTTGCCGATCTGCGCGCGCTCGTCGCGGAAAAGAACCTCGATTTCGGAGTGGCTTTTGACGGCGATGGCGACCGGATCGGCGCGATCGATGGGGAAGGCCGGGTGATCTGGGGCGATCAGCTGCTGATGATCTACGCCCAAGACTTGCTCGAAACCCAAGGCGATACGCACAAGGGCGCGACGATTATCGCCGATGTGAAGGCCAGCCGCGCGCTGTTCGATCACGTCGCTGCGCATGGCGGCACGCCGCTGATGTGGAAGACCGGCCACTCACTCATCAAATCCAAAATGAAGGAAACAGGCTCGCCCCTCGCCGGCGAAATGAGCGGCCACGTGTTTTTCGCCGATACCTATTACGGATTTGACGACGCACTCTACGCTGGTGTGCGTCTGCTCGCGGCCTCCGCGCGGCTGGGCAAATCGGTGACCGACCTGCGCGGAGCGATCCCGCCGATGCTCAACACACCGGAAATGCGTTTCCAGGTCGATGAAGCGCGCAAATTCCCGGCGGTGGCCGAGGTGACCGAGCGTCTCACCACCAATCCCGGACCGGGCGTCGAAGAGGTCAACGCGACCGATGGCGTCCGGGTCAACACGGCCGATGGCTGGTGGTTGCTGCGCGCTTCGAACACGCAGGACGTGCTGGTCGCGCGCGCTGAAAGCGACAGTGAAGAAGGGCTCGAACGCCTGATCGCGCAGATCGACGAGCAATTGGCGCTCTCAGGCCTCGAACGCGGGGAGAGCGTTGGGCACTGATTACAGGCTCAAAGCGCCCGCCGAACTTACGAATATCGCTGGGCAGCGGCGCGCTGACCCCGTAAACACGTCCCCATTCAAGAAGCGAAGGACAGCCCTCTCGCTCGGTTCGCACAAGGATTTGCCATGAAACGCCCGATCAAAACGCTCGTTGGTTCGCTCACCACGGGTCTCTCCGCGCTTGCTCTCGCCACAGCCGCGCCTGCCTTCGCGCAGGACGATACGAGCGACGCCGAAGCGGAGATGCAGAAAGAGATGGACGCGGTTGGCACCTTGTTCGGGGATATGTTCGGCACCGCGGATCCGCTCACCGCCGATCAGGAAGCCCGCGTTCCCGCCGCGCAGTCGGTCGTGCTCAAACTCTTCCCCGAAGGCACTTATGCCAAGATGATGGACGAGACGATGGCGCCGATGATGGACGCCATGATGGGCAACCTCACCGGATCGCCCGCCATCCTGCTGATGGAGCTGACCGGCATGGCGCCGAGCGAGCTGACCAGCGTGGACGAGGCCAACCTGACTGAGGCGGTCGCCCTGCTCGATCCCAACGCCGCCGCGCGCAACAAGGAAATCGCCGATATGACGCTGGCGTTGATCTCGGACGTGGTGGTCCAGATTGAGCCGAGCTACCGCGCCGGCCTCGCGCGGGCCTACGCGGTGCGCTTCACGCAGGAAGAGCTCGCCGATCTCGACGCCTATTTCGGAACCCCGGTGGGCCAGAAATATGCGGGCGAGAGCTTCCTGATCTTCGCCGATCCGCAGGTGATGAGCGCGATGAACGAAATGATGCCCGCTGTCATGGAAGCGATGCCTGGCATGATGGGCAATATTGGCGAGATCTCGGAAAAATACCCCAAGGGCCGGACCTTTTCGGATCTGAGCTCTGAGGAGCAGGACGCTCTGGCCGGTCTGCTGGGCGTTTCGCTCGAAGACCTCGCCGCGCGTGAGCCGGAAGGCGCCGAAGAGGACATGTCGGAAGCTGACGCCGAAGCCGAATGGGTGGAAGAAGAAGGCGCGAGCTAGCCCGCTCTTCCTTCAATCAACCTTGTAGGGGCGCGCCCAAACCGCCATCTGAGATGGCGTGAGCGCGCGTCCTGAACCTATTTCCAGCATACCGGTCCCGCCGGAAATCCAGACGTGGTTTGACGCGCGCGGCTGGCGCATTCGGCGGCATCAGCTCGATATGCTGGAAAAGGCGCGCGCCGGGCATCACGCTTTGCTTGTTGCGGATACCGGCGCGGGTAAGACTCTCGCCGGGTTTCTGCCCACCTTGTGCGATTTTGCGCCAAGCGAGGGCGCTCCTCCTGAAGATGGGATGCACACGCTGTATGTGTCGCCGCTCAAGGCGCTCGCGCACGATGTGAAGCGCAATCTGCTGACGCCAATTGACGAGATTGGCCTGCCCATCCGGGTCGAAACGCGCTCGGGTGACACCTCGTCGGATCGCAAGAAGCGCCAGCGCGAAAAGCCGCCGCATGTGCTGTTGACGACGCCGGAGAGCCTGTCGCTGCTGCTCTCCTATCCCGAAAGCCTCGACCTGTTCCGCACGCTCAAACGCGTGGTGGTGGATGAAGTGCACGCCTTCGCCACCGGTAAGCGCGGCGATCTGCTGGCGCTGGCCTTGGCGCGGTTGCAAAGGCTCGCGCCCGATATGCAACGGGTGGCGCTGTCCGCGACGCTCGCCAACCCGCTGAGTTTTCAGGAATGGCTTGCCCCGCAGCCCGTTGACGACACCGGCGAGATCCACTCCGCCGATCTGGTGTTGGGCGAGAAGGGGGCGGAGGCCGAAGTTGAGATCCTGCTGCCGATTGAAGAGCGCGTGCCGTGGGGCGGGCACGCTGGGCGCTGGGCGGTCGATCAGCTCTACGCCGCGATCAAGGACAACCGAACGACGCTGATCTTCACCAACACGCGCTTTTTGGCCGAGTTCATCTTCCAGTGCCTGTGGGACATTAACGAAGATCACCTGCCCATCGGCGTCCACCATGGCAGCCTTTCCAAGGAAGCGCGCCGCAAAGTCGAAGACGCCATGGCGGCGGGGGAATTGCGCGCGCTGGTGTGCACGGCCAGCCTAGACCTGGGCGTCGATTGGGGCGATATCGATCTGGTGGTGCAGATGGGCGCGCCCAAGGGGTCCTCGCGGCTGCTGCAAAGGATCGGGCGCGCCGGACACCGGCTGGACACCGCCAGCCGCGCAGTGCTGGTGCCGGGCAACCGGTTTGAATTTCTCGAAGCGATGGCGGCCAAAGACGCGGTCGACGAAGGCCAGCGCGACGGCGAGGATTTTCGCGCCGGGGGCCTTGATGTGCTGGCGCAGCACGTCATGGCCTGCGCCTGCGCCGCGCCGTTTCACGAAGACGATCTGCTCGCCGAAATCCGCTCCAGCGTCGCTTACGCTTGGGTCGACAAGGTGGCGTTCGATCGCGTTCTCAGCTTCGTCGAAAGCGGCGGCTACGCGCTTAAGGCTTACGACAAGTTCAAGCGGATCATCCGCGCGAAAGACGGCACGTGGCGGCTCGCGCACCCCAATCAGGCGCAGCGGCATCGGATGAACGCCGGCATCATCGTCGATAGCGAAATGCTCACTGTGCGCTTCAAGAACGGACGGCGACTGGGCAAGGTTGAGGAGCGCTTCGCCGCGCAGCTGTCGGCAGGGGACACCTTCTTCTTTGCGGGCATGAGCCTTGAGGTCGAAGGCGTCAAAGACATGGACGTGATCGTGCGCGCGGCCAAGAAATCGGCGACAATCCCGAGCTATGGCGGGCTGCGCCTGCCGCTCACCACGCATTTGGCGACGCGCGTGCAGGAAATGCTCACCGATCGCGCCGGATGGGGCCGCTTTCCCGACGATGTGCGCGAATGGCTGGAGGTGCAGGATTATCGCAGCCGGCTGCCCGCGCCCGGGGAATTGCTAGTCGAAAGCTTCCCGCATGGGGGCAAGCATTACAGCGCCTATTACACCTTCGAGGGGTGGAACGCGAACCAGTCGCTCGGCATGTTAATCACGCGGCGGATGGAAGATCGCGGGCTGATGCCGGGCGGCTTTGTCGCCAACGATTACACGCTGGCCGTGTGGGGGTTGAAGCCGGTGACTGATCCCGCGCCGCTGTTATCGCCCGATATTCTGACCCATGAATTTGTGGACTGGGTGACCGAAAGCCACCTTCTGCGCCGCGCCTTTCGCGAGGTGGCCGTGATCAGCGGCCTCGTCGAACGCCAACATCCGGGTAAGCGCAAGACCGGCAAACAGGTGACCTTCTCAACTGACCTGATCTACGACGTGCTCAAGAAGTACGAGCCCGACCACGTCCTGCTCGAAGCCGCCTGGGCCGACGCCCGCGCCCGGATGACCGATGTGGGGCGTCTGGCGGATTTGCTCGAACGCTCTCAGCGCGAACTGGTCCATGTCGAACTTGACCGCGTTTCTCCGCTCGCCGTGCCCGTGATGACGATGATCGGCCGAGAAGCCGTCCCGCAGGGTGCGGTGGACGATGAACTGCTGATCGAAGCCGAGGGTCTGATCGGTGAAGCGATGCGGATTGACGGGACTGACGGGCCAAGGGCGTTGGATGGCGATTGACGCATGGAAAAGTTGGCGGACATTTTCGGGGAGGACTCGCCGGTACTCGCTTATCTTAGCAAGGTTGCAGCGATTCACCGCGAAGCGTTTGGTGATGCACTCATTGGCCTCTACCTGCACGGATCGGTCGTCCAGGGGGACTTCCGGCCTGGACTAAGCGATCTCGACATTCTTGGTGTGGTGTCGGGAGGGATTACGAGAGCCTTGCGTGAAGGACTGGTGGCCCGTTTGAGCCACGAATCTCTTCCCGTACCGGCTTTTGGCCTTGAACTGATACTCTGCGTAGCCGAAGCCGTGCACGCGCCAATCGTGCAAATGCCCTATGAGTTCGCTCTGTCGACGGGCCCTGAATGGGGTGTGCAGATGGAGACTGATGGAACCACCAGTGATATCCTAATCCATATGCAGCTTTGCAGGGAGGCCGGCGTGGTTCTGGCCGGAGTGCCTGCAAGCGCAGCCCTCGCTCCTATCCCGCCACACGCGATCCGAGCGGCGTTGATGGGTGAGATGCTCTGGCACCGGAACGATATTGGGGCTGACCCTTCGGATCAGGCGTTGAGTAACGCGGTGCTCAATGCAGCCCGCTCTTGCTACGCAGCGGAGACAGGAAAGATCATCTCCAAGACCGAGGGAGGCGAATGGTGGATGGCGCGTGAGCCGGACGATCTGACGGTGTCTCAGGCGCTGAGTTTTCGGCAGGGACGGCGTCGGTTCGGACCTGATGTGCGATCGGCGCAGCGCTTCGTCGAGCTTGCAATTTCCAGACTTTAGCGATCCGGCGCTGCACACAAAAAAGGGCGCCGCGGTCAAACCGGGCGCCCTCTTTAAGCCGTATCTTCGGTGCTCAGGCGATCATTCGCCCTTGCCGAAAGTGCGGTATTTTTCGTTGCCGACAAAGCCGAACTTGGTGACGCCGCTTTGCTTGATGATCTGCAGCACTTTGGCTGAGCGATCGTAGCTGGCGAGTTGGTCGGGCTCGAACTGAAGCTCGGGCTCCACTGCCATCGTGGTCGAATCTTGCAGGTTCTGGACCAGACCACCCGGCGTGATCGGTTCCGCGTTCCAGAGCAGTTGGTCTTCCGCGGTGATGACCAGCTTGTTCTTGATCGGATCGATATCAGGCGGCGGGTTCGCGTTGCTATCCGCCGGAAGGTCGATATCGACCGAGTGCGTCGCGATCGGGATGGTGATGATGAACATGATCAGAAGCACCAAAAGCACGTCGATCAGTGGCGTCATGTTCATGTCGAGCATCGGTTCGCCGTCGAGCTTACCTCCGGACATACCCATGTGAGTTCTCCTTAACTCCTATGTGGCCGAAACGGCGATTAGCCGTTCGGGTCGACCGGGTTCGAGATGAAGCCCACGATCGGGTAACCTGCGGCCTGCACGTTGTAGATCACGCCTGCGACGCATTTCCACGGCGCTTCCTTGTCGGCGCGAATGTGGACCTGCGGAATGGCTTCGGGATCATCAACAATCGCTTCGGCGCCGCCCGGATAGTTCGAGACAATCGCGTCTAGGCGTTCAAACGCCTGGTTGTAGAGTTCTTCCGAAGTTACGGGCGTGATGTTGTTGAAATACACCCGGCATTCGCCGCCGCGCGTGGCGCCGGTGAATCCGCTGCGGATGATGCCGGCGGTCTTACCTTCGGCGTCCGTCGTGCTGACGGTGAGCTGAAGGTTTTCAACCTTGTCCTTCGATTCTTCCATTTCGAAAATCGGGATCTCCAGATTTTCGATCGTTTGAATCGCGACCGGAACCGCGATGAGGAAGATGATCAGAAGAACTAGCATCACGTCCACCAGCGGGGTCGTGTTGATGTCCGACATCGGGGTTTCGCCCGAACCGCTCATCGAAATTGCCATGGATACGTCCTATTTCTGAACTGGTCTGACGAGGCCGGAGCCTCATGCGTCAGAGGAGTAAGCGCGAGGGGAAAGCGGGCGGAGCTTCGAGGCCCCGCCCATCTTCACATCAGGCTTACTTGGTCGCCGGCTTGGCGGCGGCAGGCTTGGTGGCCGGTTTCGCAGCGGGCTTGGCAGCCGGAGCGGCGCCCAGAGCCGGTTTGATGCTGCCGTCCGAGCCGATATAGGCAAGGATGTCGTTGCAGAAGTCGGTCATCATGGCGGCGATGCGACGGTTGCGCGACTGCAGCCAGTTAAAGGCGAGCACGGCCGGAACCGCGACGAGCAGACCGATGGCGGTCATGATGAGCGCTTCACCAACCGGGCCAGCAACCTTATCGATCGATGCCGAACCTTCGATGCCGATGTTGATCAGAGCGCCGTAGATGCCGATCACGGTGCCGAGCAAACCGATGAAGGGCGCCGTCGCACCAACCGATGCGAGGAACGAAAGACCGCCCGAAAGCGCGGCGTTGATCGTTTCCTGGCTATGGGCGAGGCTGTCTTCGACGTACGAAGCTTCCGAGCCGGCGCCGTGCATCTTGGCGTGGTCGTCACGCGCTTTGACCGCGTCATCGGCGAGCTGGCGCCAGGCCGAGTTCTTTTCAAACTTGAGAGCGCCGTCCTTGAGGCCCGAAGCCTTCCAGAACGCGTTTTTGCCCTTGCGGTATTGGCCCATCACCTTGTTCTGCTCGAACAGCTTCGAGAACAGGATGTAGAACGAACCAACGCTCATGATGACCATGACGGCGAGGATCGACCAGGCAACCGGGCCGCCTTCTTCCATGGCTTGTATGAAGCCGAACTTGTTTTCCGGCGCGACTTCTGCGGCAGCGATGAGATAAGTGAACATGGCGAAAAAGTCCTTTTAAGAGTGTCCCCAGGAACCGGCCAACCGCGATGCGACCCGGATCCCTCGTAATTCGTTTAGTTAAGTCGATAGGTGATCGTGGTGGCGTAGCGACCCGACGTCGGGTTGCCTGCATCATCCAGCGCTTCGTTGAAGCGCGCGTATCGGCTCATGCCTTTACACGCCGCGTCGTCGAGAATGCTCGATCCGCTTGAACGCACCACACTGCAGCCGGTGACGCGACCATTGGAGCCGATCGTTACGCTCACGCCGACATTGCCTTCGATCTCTTCACGCAGAGCGCGCGAGGGATAGTTTTCCGAAATGCGACGCGACCAGCGGCTCAGACCCTTTGGCGTAGCCGGGCGCGCCTGTGACGGCGGCGGCGGCGGAGCCGGGGGTGCGACCGGAGCCGGCGGCGGGATCACCAGCGCCGGCGGAGCGGGCGGCGGGATCGTCGGCGTCGTTACGATCGGCGGCGGGGCCGGCGCGATACTGATCGGCGGCGGCGGAGCGACAGGTGGCGGCGGAGCCACTTCCTGCGGCTCAGGCGGCTCAGGCGGCTCCTCCTCAGGGGGCGGCGGCTCGTCCTCGATATTGACCGTGGTGACGCGCTCAATCTCTTGCTTGACCGCGTCCACAGCGAGGCCGATGACCAACGCCAGGCCAACCCCTCCGACGATGCCGATCGAAATTAGAAGGGAAGTAAGCTTACTTCCCGTCATTCCTTGATCAACGTACGACATTCGGCTGATTTCTCTCCATTCAAACGCCGACCCATAAGGTCGGCACGCGTTTCACGAGACGGGCAGTGAGTTACCGCGCTCGCGAATCCCTAAAAAAACGGTCCTCCCAACCCAGCGTCGCGCGGCTTTCGTCAAAAAGACCCCGCACGCTTGGGCGTGCCACACGCACTCTTCCCCGAGCGTCATGGCAATACGTCCCCGTCGGTCATGTCCCCAAGACCGCCGCGAACTTTCCTCGCAATAACGGTCAACCCTTAGTCAATCAAACGCTTTATCGGTTCAGGAGCGATTCAAACGCCTCGTTCTGAGATAGAAGACGCTGTATGAAACCGACAATGCAAATCGCAAGGTGCACATGAAATGACTCGCGTTAACGAAAAATTTACTAGTAAACTCATGGCTTTGTGGGTGTTCGCGGGCTTGGGTCTGGCGAGTGTGGGCGGTGTGTCGGGCGTTGCCGCGCAGAATTCGACCAACGCTGTGGACGCTTTGCCTCCGCAGTCCCTCGAAGGCCTTGCGGCTCGGGCAACTTACGTAGATTTTGTCACTTTGGCCGAAGCCAGTGAACTGGTGGTGCGCGCACAGATTCGCCGTCAGACCACCGTGGAGCCTGAGCGCGCGCCGGGGCTGAAGCCCGGTTTTGCGCGGCTTTACATACAAGCGGATACCCTTGCGCTGATCTCCGGCACGCGCCGTGTGGGCGAATCGCTTGCCTATCTGGTCGATGTGCCGCTGACCGCGAAGGGCAAGGCGCCCAAGCTCAAGAAACGCGAAGTTCTTTTGTTCGCCAACGCGGGCGGGCGTGGGCCCAAAGGTGAGACGCAGCTGCAACTCGCCGCACCCACCGCGCAGCTCGCCTATACGCCGGCTCTGGAGCAGCGCCTGCGCCCGATTATCACCAGCTTGGTCGCGCCCGGTCAGCCGCCGATCATCACCGGGGTGAGCGACGCTCTGGCGGTGCCCGGCACGCTTGCGGGCGAATCCGAAACGCAGATCTTTTTGAAGACCCGCGACCGTTCGCCGGTGTCGGTGACGGTGCTCAGGCGGCCGGGACAGCCGCCCGCCTGGGGCGTTTCTTGGGGCGAGATCATCGATTCGTCCGCGCGCGCGCCGCAGGCTGACACGCTGCGCTGGTATCGCATGGCCTGCGCCCTGCCCGATTCGCTGCCCAGCTCGGCCAACCTCGCGCGCGATCCGGGCGCGCGGCGTCTGGCGGCGACTGACTACGGCTATGTGATCAACGCGCTTGGACCCTGTGCGCGGGAGATCACGGAGCCGCCGGTGAGCTAGGTCGACCGGTTTAAGCGCTTGACCGATCCCTAGGCGCGGTTAAGCGCGGGCGCACATTTGCCTCTCAAGGATCGCCATTTTCATGTCTGACGCTTCCTCTTTGCCGCCTTTGCGGATCGCCATCGCTGGTCTTGGCACAGTGGGCGCCGGGGTTATCCGGCTGCTCGACACCAACCGCGATCTGATCGCCGCCAGGGCCGGCCGTGCGATAGACGTGACGGCGGTGAGCGCGCGCGACCGGACCAAGGATCGCGGCGTGAACCACGAACGCTTTTCGTGGGAAGACGATATGACCGCGCTCGCCGCGCGCGACGATGTCGATGTCGTGCTGGAGCTGGTTGGCGGGTCGGATGGCCCGGCGCTGGCGCTCTCGCGCGCCGCGTTGAGCGCGGGCAAGGGTCTGGTAACAGCGAACAAGGCGATGATTGCGCATCACGGCCTGGCCCTCGCTGAGCAGGCCGAGGCGCAGGCGGCACCCCTCAAATTCGAAGCGGCGGTGGCGGGCGGGATTCCGGTCGTGAAGGGTCTGCGCGAAGGCACATCGGCCAACGCGCTGACCAAGGTGTACGGTATCCTTAACGGCACCTGCAATTACATCCTGTCCGAGATGGAAGCGACCGGCGCGGACTTTGCCGAAACGCTCGAAGAGGCACAGCGTCTGGGATACGCCGAGGCGGATCCGACCTTCGATATCGAAGGGATAGACGCGGCGCATAAGTTATCGATTCTGGCGACCATCGGCTTTGGCACCCGACTCGATTTCGCCACTGTTCGCACCACCGGCATCGTCGCGGTGCGCGCCGCCGATATCGCGCAGGCCGATACGCTGGGCTTTGTGATTCGCCTGATCGCAGAGGCTGATGTGGCCGAGGGCACCCTGCTGCAACGCGTGCGCCCCTGTCTGGTGGCCAAGGACCACCCGCTGGCCCCGGTTGATGGGCCGACCAACGCGGTCGTGGCGGAAGGCAATTTCTCGGGCCGTCTGCTGTTTCAGGGCGCAGGCGCGGGCGATGGGCCAACCGCAAGCGCGGTGGTGGCTGATTGCATCGACATCGCCCGCGAAGAAGTGGGCGCGCCGTTTTCCATGCCGGTCGCGCAGCTCGCGCCGCTGGAGCCTGCGCAGCCCGGCGATCGGTTGGAGCGCACTTATCTGCGCTTCACGGTCAAGGATCGCCCCGGCGTTCTCGCTGAGATCACCGCCGCGATGCGCGACGCCGATGTCTCGATCGAGAGCCTAATCCAGCAGGGAAGAGGCGGCGTCGACAGCGAAGTGCTGGTCGCCATGGTCACGCATGAGGGCCCCGAACGCGGTATCGCCAAAGCGCTGGAATTGCTCGATGGTTCGGACAGCCTCACCGACACGCCGCTGGTGCTGCCGATCCTACCCAACTGATGGGCCTTTTGGTTTAATTCTCTTCGCTTGGGGGAAGGCCCCGCGCAATCCGATCCGCGTCCGATCCGGGAGGCGCTTCGGGTAGGGCCTCGACATCGATGATCAGCGGCCCTTCGGCGGCCTCACCGACCGTAATCCTGCCTGTCGTCACCAGGAAAACGGAGCCCTCGGCGCGGTAAAGGATGCTCCCCCCGGCCCCTTCGACATCGGGCGTTTTGGTCCCTTGGGTGCGGCGGGCGTAGTCGCGTTCCCACGTCTCCTTGTTGAAGCCGGAGACCTCTGCGCCGTCTTCCAATTGGCGGCACACGATAATCTCACCGCGCAGCCGCGCCGCGTCTTGTTCGGCCTCGCACGCTTCGTAGGCGAGCTTCTCACCGGGACTTGGCTCTGGCTTGGCGAGGATATCGATGACGATCGTGCCTTCGTCGGGTTCGGGAACGGCTGCGTCTTGCTGAGGTCGCTCGGAAGGCTGGGCGGGAGCGGGCGGCGTGGCCCCTTGCGCCAAAGCCAGTGCGGCGACCAGGGTCACCGACCTTCACCCTCTTCCGTTTCGTCAAAATCCGGCTTGGGAGGCAAACCCATCTCCGCTTCAAGGCGACGGCGTTCATCGGGGGTGTACTCGCTCCCCACGCGGCGCGGCGCGAGGCCCTGAGCGAGACGGTCCGCATCCGTGCCCACGGGCGCAGATGGCAAAGCTTCGACATCAATGATCAGCGCGGGCGGTTTCGGGCAGGGCGGGATAAAACAGCCATTGATCGTCACCACCGCCGCCATACCGGGCGGAAGACCTGTCCCATCGACATCGGGTGCAGCCGGAGCGCCCACACCCTGCGTGCGCTCGGCGTAATCCTTCAGCCAGTCGGCATAGCTGCCTGAAAACCGATCCGCAGGATCGACGATCCGCCGGCACACCACAATCTCGCCCGCAATCTGCTCGGCGTCGATTTCATCCTCGCATTCCAGCTGCTGCGCGGCTGTAGGCGCATCGGATGCGGCCGGTTCAATCAGAATGTCGAGTTGTTGCGGTGGACCTTTTCCCTGCGTTTCAGCGTCAGGGCCAAGGTCGATCGGAACGCGTTCTTGCGCCAGCGCAGGTGACGCCATGACGCCAAGCGCCAGCGCCGCTCCTGCCAAGCCGAAACCGCTCAAAAAAGGGGACGAAGCGCTCGGGTCGATAACGTCAGGTGCCTTTCTTCTTTTTCTTGCCCTCGAAAGAAGGCGGCGGAAGGCCCAACGCCTCGCGGCGTTTGCGGATTTCCTCTTCGGAAAGGTCTTCATCCTGACCCAAAGGCGGCAGACCGCGCGCGATACGGTCGGCGTCTGATCCCGGTGGCGGTGGCGGCAGCGCGCCAACATCGATGATCAAAGCGGGCGGGGGCACGCCGCCAATGGAGATACCCTTGCCGTTGTCCGGCAGGCCCGAAACGTTGGGCGTGGCCGGGCTGCCCTTGAACGCGGTTTCGCGGGCGTAGCGCTTGCGCGCTTCCGAAGCGCTGCCGCTGAAGTAATTTTCGCCTTTTTCGCCCAATTGGCGGCACACGATGATCTCACCGCTGATTTCACCAGCCTCGGCTTCGTCTTCGCACTGTTTGGCTTCGGCGACGTTGATATCGCCGCGCGGCACCGTAACCGAAAGATTGATCCGAACCGGGGGTTCTTCCTCCTCTTCGGCCTCTGGCTCGGGATCGGATTGGGTTGGAGGCGGGGATTGGGGCCGTTCGGGCGTCACGCCAGCGTCATCCTGAGCGGCCAAAGGCGGCGCGGCAAGGGCCGCACCAGCCAAAAGAGACAGGACAAACACACGCCAAGAGGCCCCAGGAATCAGAGGTGTCTCGGAAAACGGTGCGGGGTTGCTCGACAAGCCGGGCTCCTTGCGCCTAAGCGCACACTAAATGCGACGCGCCAAAGCCCATCGCATCAGCCGCGCGGGGTAATGGTGCGGCTAGGAAGACAAAACCATTCAAAGGATGAAACTCCCATGAACACAATCTCCTCTACCGACGTTCTCGCCGCAAAGGAACCGACAGATGAGAACGCCATCGACCGCGTGTTGGTGTTGGAGATGGTGCGCGTGACCGAAGCCGCCGCTGTGGCCGCGGCCGAGCTGATCGGGCGCGGGGATGAAAAAGCCGCCGACGCCGCCGCGGTCGAAGCGATGCGGCGCGCCTTTGATGGGCTTTACATGGATGGAACGGTCGTGATCGGCGAAGGCGAGCGCGACGAAGCGCCCATGCTTTATATCGGCGAAAAGGTCGGCGGCGCGCCGGGTAAGGGGCCGAAGATCGACATCGCCCTCGACCCGCTCGAAGGCACCACCATTACGGCGAAGGCTGGCCCCAACGCGCTCGCGGTGCTGGCGGCGGCGGATGAGGGCAACCTGCTGAACGCGCCCGATGTCTACATGGACAAGCTGGCCGTGGGTCCGGGTCTGCCAGCCGATGTGATCGACCTCGCTAAATCGGCGACCGAAAACGTAAAGGCCGTGGCCGCCGCCAAAGGCCGCGAGCCGGCTGACATCAATGTCTGTGTCCTCGACCGACCGCGCCACGCGGATTTGATCGCGGAACTGCGCAGCATTGGGTGCGGCGTGCACCTGATCGGCGATGGCGATGTGGCTGGCGTGATCGCGGTGACCGATCAGGACACCGGCATCGACATTTATATGGGCTCCGGCGGCGCGCCTGAGGGCGTGCTCGCGGCGGCGGCTCTGCGCTGTGTCGGCGGCCAGTTCAACGGTCGCCTGCTGTTCCGCAACGACGACGAGCGCGCGCGCGCGGCGAAATGGGGCATTGAGGATCTCGACAAGATCTACAAACTTGAAGAGCTCGCCATGGGCGACTGCATCTTCGCCGCGACCGGCGTAACCTCAGGCTCGCTGCTCGACGGGGTAAAGAAGCGCAAGAAATCCACCGGCGCGACGATCATGAGCACCGAAAGCGTGGTGATGCGAGCGTCATCGGGCACCGTGCGCTGGATCAAAGGCGAACATAGGATCGCGCCGCACGCGGGGTGACGCTTCGCGACTATCTTCTTGGGCGCCGCGTCGAGCTTTCTTCTCCTCACGCAAAGGAGGAGGTTGCGCGTCGAATCAAGGAGGCAACCCCCTTCGGGCTGAACCCAGTCACACATGGCGTTACAGGTGGCGTATGGTTCAGTCAGGTAAGACTGGCATGGAGTATACCGATGGTCGGGAATGGCTTTCGTCCAATCTTTGCTGGCCGACTTAAGCACAAGCGGACGGGGACCACGCTAAGCGCGTCCTACGGGGCGCCCTGGTACCTGCGGTTGTTTTTAATGCTCTGGTACTCAGTGCTCACGTTGGTCATCGCGATCGGCTTGACCGTCGGCTTCGAGAACCCGGAGGGCGAAGGGACTGCTTGGCTCTCTTGGCTGATACTCCCGCTCTTCTTTCTTATTCCGATTGCCGCACATTTAATCTTTAATCGCAACGCCAACGTGCACTACGAAGCGATGCTTGATCATCTCGGCAATGTGGCCGATCTGAGAGTTCATAAAGGCCAGAGTGAAGGGTTCTAGCTCGGGGATCGTTTGATTTGCTACAGGTTAGGATAAAAAGCAGGAGATGACCGAAGGCTGCGAAGCCCGCGCAGCTACCCTTCGGGCTCCCCACCCTCCGCCCGCGTTTTCTCGACCAGCTCGCGCAAAGAGAGCCGCGTGCCCGCAATCGTTTGCCGCGCGAAGTCCGCACCGACATTCTCGGCTGTGGCTGACGCTTCGGCGAACAAACGCCCGCCGACGGAAACTACGAGGGGATGCTCGGACACCGACCAGCGTGATTGTTCGACCGTCTCGCGCAGTTTGGACACCTTGTTCGGCCTTGGCAGCGCGTCGGACAAAGCGATGTCGACCGCGTCGGGTTGCTGGTCGTTCAATTGGTTCTGGAGCGCCTCGTTGCTGGTCGGAAAAATCATCTCGACCGACCATCCCGCGTCGGTGAACTGATCTGCCAAGAGCGAGGGGCCAAAGATATGCGGTTCTCCGGGCGCGGAGGCTAGCAGGATCGTGTACTGGCTGCCGCGCAGCTCGTCCGGATCTTTGCGGTGACGCACCGCGTGCCCAGCCATTTGCAGCATGCCCAGGCCCAGGGTGAGGTCAAATTCGCTGCATTCGTCGGCCAACCACGCATCGCCCATCGCGCGCGCGGCGGGTTCGAGCAGGTCGCTGATCATGGCATCACCGGACCACCCTTTTTCCGCCAGCTTGGCGAACATATCGTTGAGGGCTGGTTCGTTCGCTTCGAGCGCGTGGCGCACCAGCGTCGGGATATGTTTGGCCAGTGGGTTTTTGGGGCGCAGCCGGTCGAGCAAGCCCTTGGGCGCCTCATCACGGCGGCGATAGAGCAGCAGGTCCCAATCGGAGAACACCCGGCTTTGCACCAGATGCTCTGACAAAACCTCGATATCGTTGTGGCGTTCATCGCGCCGGATCGAGGTCCAGATTCTTTCCAGCCCCTTAGGTGGCCCTTCGAGCGTTTGCAGAAAGCGCCCGTCTTCATAAAGCAGCATGCCCGTCACGCCATGCTGGCTGTTGCGGACGCGCGCGCGCGAAACGAGATCGTGCAGCTCTTGTTCGGTAGGGGGCGCCGACGCGCGGCTTTGATAGGTCAAACACCCTATCAGACCTTCGGGGCGCCAATTCGTTTCGCCATGCTCCAACGCCATTTCCGTCCTCCCAAACCGACGTGGAGGGAAGACAAGGATATGGTGCAGGCGCGAGCGCGCCTTTGCGATGCCAATATCCGGGACTGATCCCTCGTCCCCGGTCTTGTTTTACCCGGTGGCCAAGACGGCCAGAGCGCTGCGGCGATCATTTGCGAGTCGCACGCAACAATTCAAGGGCCGCGTGTCTCGTTTCTCACCGTCTGTACCACCGCGCCAGAGCGCGATAGCCAACGACCCATTCGGGGCGGCGTTAATCCGCCACAAGGGCATTGTACTCCTTTCTTCCTCGCAAGGCGAATCCGAAGACCGAGCAGCTGTAATGATAACTAGACACGCCTATCCGTCAAGCGGATAAGTCACGAATTTCGCCCCCCGTTTCATCGCGTGTTCATGGGCTGAGACGATGATATATAAGGTTTTTTGAAGTTACTCCGGTGACATTGTCTGATGGCGTATCGGCCACGGACTCGCGCTAATAAGGGGAACCCTCTTTTGCTTCGCTCTGTCATCTTCTGGTGTGTCTTGGCGCTTGTCTGGCTGGGCGGCGCTCCGGCTATGGCGCAAGATGAGAGCGAGCCTTCCGAGCCGGCGACGCTGAGTGAGATCGAGCAGCGCCTCGCTCCGTTGCAGCAAGACGAAGCTCCGCTCGACAACGCGCGCGCCAATCTTGTGGAATGCGACGCGGGCTGTCTGACCCCAACCGAAGCAACCATCATGGCGTTCCGGGCCGGTGAAGGCGGCGCCAGCAAAGGGCGCTTTCTGCTCGACGTGCGCGGCGGTGGGCGCAGCATTGCTGGCAATCTGGATCGGTTGTTCTTCATCAATTCAAGCGTCGACTACGCCCGGTTCGGCACGCTCACGATCGCCTTTGAAGAAGACGTGCTGCAAGCGCTGCTGCGCCGCGCGCGTTGGTGCGGTGGAGGGGAGATCGTCGATGGCGCGATACAGGTGAAGGGGTGCCGCCAGAAAGGCATTTCGGGCGTCAACATGTTCACCATGATGCAGCGCCTTTCAGGCCGCCGGATCGTGGTCGACGGGGATGTCCGGCTGCAATGGATCGATTCCAGCTCAGGCCTGCGCCCGCGAGAGACGAACACTCGCGGCGAATACGAAACCGGCTATTACCAACCGTGGATCTGGGTCTACGACGCGGATCAGATCGCCTTCGTTTACGACGAGGATTAGGGCCTGATTTCGGCGATCAAAGCCAGACTTCGTGATTGTCTTGAAAGCCCATAGCGCGGGTGAGTTTGGCGTCCATCACCCCGCGCATGTCGGCCTTTTCAAGCAGCGCGTCAAGATCGGCGCGAGTCGCCTCGTCCATCGCGTCGCGTTCGGCTTGCGCGCGGGCGAGGAGATAGAAGCGATAAGGCTGCGCCATGGCGGAGACGGGCGTTCCCGCGACTTCAAACGAGCAGAAGCCCGCCATCCGTTCGCATGGCGAGCCCGGCGGCAGATCGTCTTGCGCGTCGATCCAGGCGTTGATCACCTCGGCGGCGGCGAGCGTTTCGGGGACGAAATCGACTGCCATCGCCTTGAGCAACGCGATCAGCGTGTCGGGAATAGCGTCGTCGGCGAGATAATCTTCCTCGTGATCGGGAAATTCGACCAGATCGCTGGTCTCACGCCCCATCCGTTCGACCCAACGGAAAGCGCGCGTTGCGGTTGAGGCCATCATGGAGAGAGGCTTGGGATCGCGGCCAAGGTGGCCGAACATTGGTGCGTAGAGCCCGAAATCTCCGATGCACGGTCGTCCGCCCAGCAGGTAAGGATGCGCGGCGAAATGCGCGTCCATCGCCGCGAGCGCATCGGCATAAATCTCCTCCACCGTTCCCGCCGTATCCTCGTTAACGCCAAAGGCGCGCGCCGCCGCGCGCATCCGGTCCGCCGCTTTGCGCGCCATCGCCGCGCCTTGCGGTCCTGGTGGCATCAGCATTTCAAAATGGAAGATCAGATAGTCGAGATTCTCCGCCTCAAAGTTCCAGCGATAATGCATCGCCGGGCGCAGCAGCCCTTCGGCGCCAATCGCATCGAACAGTCGGCTGAAAAAGGCCTGTTTGGGCGTCTTGGGTGAAAAGGTGTGATCGCTCACACCTTCGAAATGATCGATAATCGCTGCGCCATCGCGAATCACATCACCATTGGGCAATTCAACCGTGGGCAGACCCAGTTTGCCGCCCGCTTTGGGGATGATGTCGCTCTGATAGCGCGGCGCGCTGGGCGGGACTTCGCGGAACGGAAGGCCCGCTTTGATCAGATACGAGCGCGCGCGGCCTGTGTAAAGCGAATGCGGGACGCCATAGAGCGTGATGCGTTCATGGGTGGTTGTGTCGCTCATGATGGTGTCGTCTCTCCCTTATCCGGTGTCCAGCATCGGCCTCGATGGACGCGCTGTAAACGCTTGTTCGCGGCAAATTGCAGCCAGGTTACCCACGAGTTGACGACAAGCGCGTCTCGTCTGTTGCAAATCCATGACGCTGGTCTAGGCGGTGCACAACACGCTCCTCCTTTTGGCCGCATCGGGGATTCGCAGTCATGAAAATCATGTCCGGCAACTCTAACCTGCCGTTGGCGCGCGCGATCGCCGCCTATCTCGAGATACCTTTAACCGACGCGAGTGTGCGGCGGTTCGCCGATGAAGAGATCTTTGTCGAGATCCACGAGAATGTGCGCGGCGAAGACGTGTTTATCCTTCAGCCCACGGGCTTTCCGGCGAACGACAATCTGATGGAGCTGTTGATCTGCATCGATGCGCTTAAACGCGCTTCGGCCAAGCGGATCACGGCGGTGGTGCCCTATTT
The DNA here is from genome assembly GCA_039033755.1 of Pseudomonadota bacterium. Lineage (GTDB taxonomy): Bacteria > Pseudomonadota > Alphaproteobacteria > Sphingomonadales > Sphingomonadaceae > Erythrobacter. The sequence goes on from JBCCBZ010000032.1 coordinate 24,896, forward strand.
CGGTTACGCGCGGCAGGATCGAAAGCCCGGCCCCCGCACGCCGATTTCGGCCAAGCTGGTCGCCAACCTGATCACCGAAGCGGGCGCGGACCGGGTGCTCGCGGTGGACCTGCACGCCGGGCAGATTCAGGGCTTTTTCGATATCCCGACTGATAACCTCTACGCCGCTCCGGTGATGGCGGCGGATATTCAGGCGCGTTACGGCGATCAGGATCTGATGGTCGTCAGCCCCGATGTCGGCGGCGTTGTGCGCGCGCGAGCGCTGGCCAAACGACTCGATAACGCGCCGCTCGCCATCGTCGACAAACGCCGCGACCGTCCGGGCGAAAGCGAAGTGATGAACATCATCGGCGAGGTCGCCGGGCGGCACTGCATCCTGATCGACGACATCGTCGATTCGGGTGGCACCCTGTGCAACGCGGCGGACGCGCTGCTGGCCGAGGGTGCGGCGAGCGTCGCGGCCTATATCACGCATGGCGTGCTGTCGGGCGGAGCGGTCGCGCGCGTCGATGGCTCGCAGTTGAAAGAGCTGGTCATCACCGATTCGATCCTTCCCACCGAAGCCGCCAAAGAAAGCGATGTCATCCGCATCCTGCCCATTGCCCCGCTGGTGGGTGAGGCGATCCGGCGTATCGCGGATGAGAGCAGCGTGAGTTCGCTGTTCGATTGATGGATACAATCGCAAAGCGACTGCAAGGCCGACTGGCCGCCCGCAGCGGGGCCAGCTTGCCTGCCCGTTTAGCGAGGACGCCCGCCCGGATGGGCGTGCGAAAAGCATAAGCATGTTTGATCCCGAAGAAGTTCGGGAGATCCTCATCGGTGCCGCGCGCGCTCGCAACGCGCTGACCTATTCGCAGATGCTGCAATTGCTCGGTTATCGCTTCACGCGGCCCAAGATGCGCGCGCTTTGCGCGGTTCTCGACAAGTTGGACGAAGATGGCCGAGTGAACGGCGAGCCGGGACTTGCGGTGCTGGTCGTCCGGCAATCGGACGGGCTTCCGGGGCAAGGTTGGTTCGTGAGCCGTTCGCATCTGGCCGAGGAGTTACCCGGCACCTGGCCGCTCGAATGGGAAGGCGCGGAGGCCAAGGCCTATGTCGCGCTGCATCAGCGTATCGCGTTTGAGTATTGGAGTCGGATTTAGCGTTTTCCGGGCGCCGTGCCCGGTCGACTTTCCTGCCCTCCCGATCGGCGGCCAAGAACTCAGGCGTGTCTTCCGGCGAAGGGATGTCGCCGGTCAGTCTTTGAGGCTAGACACGACCATCAATCACCCTCGCGAGCGTTCTTTTGCAATGCGGGTAAGGCCGCCGTTGTCGGCACTCCAAGTTCATAGGTGACGGCCCAAGGGGTGTCCGCACTTTCGCTGAATTGGAGGCCTTTGTCGGCCTTGGGAGACGGGAGCGCATGGCTGACACCGCACCCCTCACGCGTGCAGTTCCAGGCATCGCCGCCGTTGCCGACGATATTCACCGTCACTGTATGGGCCGGTGGCATAAGCGATCCGGCTGTCGCCACCGAACCGCCCGAATAGGTCAAGGGAACGCGCATAGCGTGGATATTGCCGACCAATGCGAGAACAAGACCATTGTCCGGTTGAGCGATTTTCTGCCAAGCGTCCGCCATGGCCGCATCTCGTTCGAGGCCAGGTGGCGTTGATTGGCCAATGTCTGTGGCACGAACGTCGGCGATAGCGCCGGATTGCTTCATCCGTCGAAGGGTCTCGAACAAACGAAGCATCGCGACGCTGGTTCGCCCATCCTGAAAGTCTTTCTGCCAGTCGGGAAGCTCCAAAAAGTCCTGTTGCGCCTTTGGCCCTCCATCAGAGGCGAGGAACAGATCAAACGCAGGCTGCCAATCCGAAGAAAACTCAACCGCGACGGTGACCGGTCGATTGGTTCGCGTCGCCAAGCACACGAGATTGGCGAAAGCGTCCGGGGCTTCATTCGTACCATGAAGCTCACCCACAATGATCCAGTGAACATCATCGTCGAACAATTGGCCCGCCGCTTCGACGGGTGCGCAAGGCATCGCTTGAGCCGCTATGGCAGCGGAAAACGCAAGCAGCATTGATTGCTCCTTCAACTGATCAGTCCAACAGTCGTAAAATGTCACTTTGAATTGAAGCCGACAAGCTAGCCACTCGCCGGGGTTTGGCATGGCGCGGAGGCCAAGGCCTATGTCGCGCTGCTTCAGCGTGTCGCCTTCGACTACTGGGCCGGGCGCGAATTTGCCTGATTGACGTCTCCTCCCCTCCTTATCAAAGGAGGGGATCGAGGGGTGGTTGCGGGCCGACAGGCCTGTTCGCGCAACCACCACCCCCAACCCCCTCCTCTGAAGAAGAGGGGGCTTTCGGCTCGAAGAATGGAACCGCCTCCCCATGACACCCAAAGACGTAGACTTCGCCAACCGCCTCGCCGACGCCGCTGGTGAGGTGATCCGCCCGCTGTTCCGCTCGCATGGTGAGACTGAGGTGAAGTCGGACAATTCCGCTGTCACCAAGGCCGATCGCGGCGCGGAAGAGGCGATGCGCGCGCTGATCGAGGCCGAGCGCCCCGGCGATGGCATTATCGGTGAGGAATACGGCCTCACCAACGAGGGGGCCAGCCGCCAATGGGTGCTCGATCCGATTGATGGCACGCAAAGCTTTGTCGCCGGGCGTCCCATCTTTGGCACGCTGATCGCGTTGATGCAGGACGGCTGGCCGGTGCTGGGCGTGATCGATCAGCCGATCACCAACGAGCGCTGGGTTGGCCGTATCGGCGAGGGAACGACGCTCAATGGCAAGCCGGTCAGAACCCGTGCGTGTAAAGCGGTGGAGGGGATGAGCCTTGCCACCACCAGCCCGCATTGCTTTGACGCGGATCAGTCGGATGCGTGGCTCAACCTCGTGGTCAACGCCTATCCCAAACGGCCTTTCCCGATCTATGGCGGCGATTGCTACAATTACGCCATGCTGGCGAGCGGGCATGTCGATTGCGTGATGGAAGCGGGGCTCAAGATTCACGATTACGCCGCGCTCGTCCCCGTGGTCGAAGGCGCGGGCGGCGTGATGAGCGACTGGCAGGGCAACCCATTGGATCAGGATTCAGACGGCACCGTCATTGCGCTGGGCGACCCGGCGCGGATTGAAGATGTGCTCGCCGCGATGGGGTCTTCCGAGCTCGCACCGCATGTGCGCGAGGCCGCGCAGCCCCAAACGTCGATCCTGCCGACCGGCGGTGGCCTCAAGTTCCCGCTTCCGGGTGAGGACTGAGTCCGGTTTTTTCGGACCCTGTTGAGGTCACGCGTGTTGGACAGGGAAACGTCGCCTGCGCGCGGCTTGCCCCATCCAACAGGACACTGAACCATGCCCACCACTCGCAATCCGATAATCCGCGACTGGACGCCCAAAGAAACGCCCGACCTGACCGGCAAGACGTGCGTGATCACCGGCGGCAATTCGGGGATCGGCTTTGAAGCCGCCAAGATCCTCGCCGCCAAGAACGCCGATGTCGTCATCGCCTGCCGCAGCGAGGCGAAGGGCAAGCAGGCGCTCGCCAAGATCGTCAATCTGGGTGAGGGGCGCTGCGAATTGCTCAGCCTCGACCTTGCCGACAGCGCTTCGATCCGCGCGGCGGCCAAAGAAGCGGGCGAGCGGTTCGGTGCGATTGACGCGCTGATCAACAACGCCGGCGTGATGCAAACGCCCAAGCAGAAGACGGCAGACGGGTTCGAGATGCAGCTGGGCGTCAATCACCTCGGCCATTTCCTGTGGACCGCGCTGATAATCGGGCAGGTGGCCCCCGAAGCGGGCCGCGTTGTCACCGTCTCCAGCATCGCGCACAAACTCGCGCGGATCGATTTCGACAACCTGATGCTGGATCGCGGCTATGACCCGACGCAGAGCTATCTGCGATCCAAACTGGCCAACATGCTGTTCGCGCAGGAATTGCACCGGCGGCTGGAAGCGGCGGGCTCGAAGATCAAGTCGATCGCGTGCCACCCCGGCTATTCCGCGACCCCTTTGTTCGAAAAGACCGCCAATCCGATCCTGGGCACGGTGCAGGCGGTGAGCTCCAAGGTGTTGGGCCAACCGCAAACGCGCGGCGCGTGGCCCACCGTGCTCGCCGCGACGGATGACCGCGCGGTGTCTGGCGGCTATTACGGCCCCACCGGCTTCTTCGACGCGCGAGGCCCCGTGGGCGACGCGATCATAGAACCGCGCGGACGGGACGCGGCGGTGGCGCGGCGGCTGTGGGAAGTGAGCGAAGAATTCGTGGGGGAGGCGCTGAAGGTTTGAGGGGGGTAAGCCCCCGCAGCCTAGCCACCCCCGTCATCCCCGCGAAGGCGGGGATCCAGAGTGGCATAGGAAGACGCCACAACTGGATTCCCGCCTTCGCGGGAATGACGAAGGGTGATGATAGAGCGGCTTCAAACACCAAACCGCAAGGAAATCGTGCGACATGAAGCCTTTCGCATTCGGAAAGGCTGATACATGCGCGCTGCAACGACGCTTCTAGCACTGGTCTTTGCGCTGATCCTGGCCGGTTGCACCTCAAACGAAACCTTCCGCTATCGAATGACCGTCGAAGTTGAGACACCCGAAGGTGTTCGCACCGGCTCCAGCGTGCGCGAGGTGGAGATTTGGGAGCGCGTGGGTGACACCATGATTGGCAACAAGGTGGGCGGCAAGGTGCGCGGCGAAGCGGTCGCAGTCGATCTGCCAAACGGCAAGACGCTTTATATGTTGCTCGGCGATGCCCGATGGCTTGCGCATCAGGCCATTGAGACACCGCCGCCTGGCCCGGGGCACCACCTCTGGGGCGTCAAACGCGCACGGTGGATGGTCGAGAATAAGGCCAAGGGCGAACTGCCTCGTGGACGCTATCCAATGACGGTGACGTCTGATGACCCTCGCGACCCTCGAGCGTTCTTTGAATTGGACCCCGAGGATTTAGGAGCAAATCTTGGCCCCGGTTACTCACTTAAACGGGTGACAATCGAGATCACGAATGACCCTTTGACCCGAGGAATGGAAAAGCGTCTTCCGGAGCCGATTGGTGACGGCTTCTATGGCCGACGAATTATCATCGACGGCGAGGAAAAAGTTGCGCGCATAGGTCGTTCGCAATTTTCTCTAGGGACTAAAGAATGAATCAGAGTATCGTGCTCTCGCTCTCGTCTGAATTCAAAGGGACGTGATAACCTCATGTACCTCTTCTTCTACGGTGTGCTGCGCGAGGGTGTCGCGAGTTGGCCTTTCTTGGAGGGGCTGGGGCGTGGGGTTTCAGGCACCACGAAGGGCATCCTTTACGCCATTCCATCCGGCTCCAAATGGTATCCCGCGCTGATCCCCTCGCAATCGCGCGATGCGGTGGCGGTGCGGGGGTCCTTGCACGAAGCGAGCGCGGTAGACTTGCTGGCGGTCGATGAGTTTGAGGGGCCGGATTACGAGCGGCGCGATCTGGCGGTTGAGACGGCCGAAGCGCGGCGCACCGCTGAAGTCTATGTCTGGATTTCCGAGCTGCCGACGCAGGCCGTGCTGATCCCGCATGGCGACTTTGTCCGCTGGCTGGCGGAGACCGGCAATCGGCCGCTCTCCGAGATTGAAGATCGCTAGCGCTCCCGTTTTCCTACTCAGGCGCGTTGCGGCATAGTGCGTCTATGGCTCTCGACACCGCCCTTCTAAAGTCCAACATAGCGCTCGCGCGAAAGGTGACACTTTTCGTTGGCCGGTGGCGCGCAACGTCGCGGCTGATGCGGGTTTGCGGACCCGGCGAACTTTTGCAAAACCGGGGGGTGCGTGTAACGCCGCGCGCCCCACTTGGATGCGGGCCTCAGGCCGCGAAAACGCTTGCCTCGCGCGCGACCCGCTCCTATGTGGCGCGCTTCATTGACACGAATCAACGGGTCTGCCTGGCTGTAAAAGGGCTGCCAGGGCGGATCGGCACGTGTCTTCTAAAGGAGATGAAAATGCCCAAGCTTAAGACCAAAAGCGGTGTGAAGAAGCGCTTCAAAATCACCGCCACGGGCAAGATCAAGCACGGCGTCGCTGGTAAGCGTCACCGCCTGATTAGCCACAACGCGAAGTATATCCGTCAGAACCGCGGCACGAGCGTAGTCTCGGAAGCGGACACCAAGACGATCAAGAAATGGGCGCCCTACGGGCTTGATTAAGAGGGTCGGCTAACGCCGCCCGCCGTAGCCTCCCGCGCCCACCACCCATCCCACCGGATCCAAACCCGGTGTGATATACCGGGGGGAAGGGTGGCGGGCGCCGGAGGCGACGGCCCCC
>JBCCBZ010000033.1:0-27577 GCA_039033755.1 Pseudomonadota bacterium
CGCGGGGGGGCGGGGGCCACCCGCTCCCCCACCCTCCCCCCCGGTTGGTACCCGGGTTTGATCATCGGGGTGGACGGGTGGCGGAGGGGGTGGCCCCGGCATCCAAGGAAATAACTCGCGGGTGGCCTGGCACCCAAGAAAAGAAACTCTCCTCCCCTTACACCGCGCGTGTTGCGGCGCAACACCTCGTGAGCCAGGAAGCGGGCCTGACGGCCTGTTGAAACCATTACACTTGTCGACGCCGCCGTTTGCGGACATATCGGTATGCGCGATGGACGGGACAGCGCAATTTTCATTGAAAGAGGGGGCAGACGGCACAGCAAGCCTGTCGCTCAGCGGGCCGCTATTGGTTTCGACCATCGGCGCGCTTGATCGCCAATTGCACGGCGCCCTGAACAATATCAGCCGTGTCGACCTTTCCGAAGTCGAAGAAATCGACACAGCCGGCGCTTTCCTTACCTGTCAGATCGCTTCCGATTACGAAGCTGATATCGTCGGCGCAAATCCGCGTGCGCAACGCTTGCTCAATGCGGTGGAAGGCGCGGGCACGCATATTGATCACGACAACCACCGGGATGAACCTGTGTGGGAACGCGTCCCGATGGCGCTTGGCCAACAGGTGTTCGAAGCGCGATCGGGCGTGCGCGGTGTGGTCGGCGCGCTGGGCCGCGTGATGATCGGCTTTGGCAATCTGGCGCGACATCCTTCGCGGTTCCCGATTAAGGCGCTGGTGGCCCAGATGGAGCAAGTGGGCGTCACCTCGCTGCCGATTATCGGTTTGATGAGCTTTCTGATCGGTGTCGTCATCGCGCAGCAGGGCGCGGTGCAGTTGGAGCAATTCGGCGCCGAGGCTCTGACGGTGAATTTGGTGGGGCGCATTTCCTTGCGCGAGCTGGGCGTGTTGATGACCGCGATCATGGTCGCCGGGCGTTCGGGCAGCGCCTTTGCCGCGCAATTGGGCACCATGAAGCTGACTGAGGAAATCGACGCGATGCGCACCATCGGCATCGCGCCAACTGAAGTGCTGATCATTCCGCGCATTCTGGCCTGCACTTTTATGATGCTGCTCTTGGGCTTTTACGCTTCGGTCGTGGCCGTCGTGGGCGGCGCGGTCGTGGGGCAATTGGCGCTAGGTATTCCGTTCTTCACATTCCTGATGCGCATTCAGGAGGTTGTCCCTATCCACGATGTGTGGGTCGGCATGATCAAAGCGCCTGTCTTTGGCCTGATCATCGCGATGGCGGGCTGCTATCACGGCATGCGGGTTGAGGGTAACTCCGAGGAAGTGGGCAAGCGCACGACGATGGCGGTTGTCTCGGCGATCTTCGCGGTGATCGTGCTCGATGCGTTCTTTGCGGTGTTCTTTACCGAAGTGGGTTGGGGATGAACGAGCAAACCTCCCTTCCAGAACCGCGCCCCGAAGTGCGGCCCGGCCCGGACGATCACACGCGCGGATCCGACCAACCTCCCATCGTTATCGAAGGGTTGGTCAACCAGTTTGGCACAAGCCGGGTGCACGATGGCCTCGATCTGACTGTCCGCAAGGGGGAGATTCTGGGCGTCGTCGGCGGTTCGGGCACGGGCAAATCGGTTATGATGCGCTCGATCATCGGGCTGCAAATCCCGACCGCCGGGCGCATTGATGTGCTTGGGCGTACGATCACCGGGATTGATCCTGACCGGAACATTGGCGTGCGTTGCCGTTGGGGCGTGTTGTTTCAAGGCGGCGCGCTGTTCTCGACTCTCACAGTGGGTGAAAATGTCGAGGTCCCGCTCAAAAAGTTCTACCCCGAACTTCACCCCGATCTGCGCGCCGAAATCGCGCGGTCGAAAGTGCTGCTATCGGGGCTGCCCGAAAATGCGATCGACAAGTTTCCGAGCGAGCTTTCCGGCGGGATGAAGAAACGCGCCGGTTTGGCCCGTGCGCTGGCGCTGGATCCGGAATTGCTGTTTTTGGACGAGCCCACAGCCGGGCTTGATCCCATCGGCGCAGCCAAGTTTGACCAACTGACCAAGGAGCTCAAAGAAACGCTCGGTCTTACCGTGTTCCTGATAACGCACGACCTCGATACGCTGCATGAAATCTGCGACCGGGTGGCGGTTTTGGCAGACAAGAAAGTGACCGCTGTGGGCACCATTCCTGAATTGATAGAGACCGGCCATCCGTGGATTGTCGAATATTTCCAAGGCGTGCGCGGACGCGCAGCTAAAGCGTCTCAGGACAATGGAGGGGCCGGATGACGTCCTTGGAGAAACGCGCGTCGGCTAAGCTGACGATGGTAAAACGCAATAGACAGTCCGGCCATTTCGCGGCCATAGAGAAGATGGGGAAGGGGGAGTTGCTGTAATGGAAACCCGTGCCAACCATCTGTGGGTCGGCTTTGTAACGCTCGCGCTGCTATTGGCGTTGGCCGCGGCGATCGTGTGGATCGCGCGCCTGGGTCAAGGCGCGCAGAACGAATACGATATCTTTTACAAGCAATCGGTGTCCGGCCTTGCAACCGGTAGTCAGGTGTCGTTCGCTGGTGTCCCGGTTGGGCAGGTGGGCGAGATCGCCTTGTCAGACGATGACCCGGAATATGTGCGCGTGCGCGTGAAGGTTAAAGAGGGAATTCCCATCCTTGTTGGCACCACGGCGAGCATTCAATCAAGCTTTACTGGTGTGGCCACCATCCTGCTTGATGGTGCGCGCAAAGATGCTCCGGAAATCACCTGCGAAACGACGGCTTGCCCCGAAGGTCGGCCGGTCATCCCGCCCGCCAACAGCGGGTTCAACGCGCTGCTCAGTTCCGCGCCGCAATTGCTGGAGAGGCTCTCCCTGTTGGCGGAAAACCTAAACTTGTTGCTGGGATCGGAGAACCGCGAAGAGCTCACCCGTATTCTTTACAACACCGATCGATTGACCGCTGGGCTGGCCGATGCGACGCCCGAGTTGAAGAACAACTTGATCGCTTTCCAAACCACGATTGGTGAGTTCAATGAGACGTTGGATGGCCTGCAATCGCTGACCGCGACGACGGACGAATTCGTCAAACAGGACGCGAAGGTATTGACGCAAGACCTCAAGAAAACGCTCGCTGCGGCGACCAACGCGGCGGACACGTTGGCCGCGACGCTTGAAGAATCGCGCCCTGCGGCGACGCAGCTGCGCGAGAGCACTCTTCCATCCGCCGAAGCGACTTTGCAGGACTTGCGCGAAACGAGCCGGGCGCTGCGCAAGATCACCGAAAAGCTCGAAAGCGAAGGCGTAGGTTCGGTTCTGGGTGGCCGGGCGCTGCCGGACTATAAGGAATGAGGGGTAGGTCGGTGACAGTCTTTAACACGATACGCAAAGGCTTGGTCGCAGGTCTGACCGCCGGAATGGCTTTGGCTCTTTCCGGATGCGTTAGCCTGGGCGTCGAAGTGCCTGAGAGCCTTTTGACCCTCTCCTCCGAAGCGACCGCGCCGGTTGGTTCAAGCGCGGAAGCCGGCGGTGAGGACATGGCGAGCGCTATTGCTGTTTTGACACCGGAAGTCCCCGCCAAGCTCGACGTGCTGCGGGTGCCGGTCAACGTGTCGGCGACCGAGATCGCCTATCTTGAAGACGCGATCTGGATCGACAAGCCCGCGCGCCTGTTTCGCCGTGTCTTGGGTGAAACGCTGCGCGCGCGTGCGGGCGATAAGGCGCCATTGGTGCTGGATAGCGACGACACACCGCTGCGCGCGGGTACATTCCTGCGCGGCACTTTGATTGAGCTTGGCTATGACGCGCCTTCGGGTGAGGTTATCGTGCGCTACGATGCGGTGCGTTCCAACGCACAAGGTAGCGCCGTCACACGGCGGTTCGAAGCGCGCGAGGGCGGCGTTGTGGCGGAAGCCGGGTCGGTCGGACCGGCGCTGAACCGCGCGGTGAACACGGTCGCGGGCGAAGTCGCCGACTGGATCATGGAATAAACGAGGCGTAAGCTTCAGCGGCGCGCCAGGCGCGCGAACAGTCTGGCCCGTTCGAAATCCGCTGCGCGTTTGGCGCGGCGCTCTTCGGCTTCTTCGTCGCGGCCCCATTCGTCCGCTTGCCATTCTTCTTCTAAACTCGCTGCACGCCACAACTGGCCCGTATCCGCGTCGGGTTCCAACGCGGAAAGGCCGATGGTGAGCGAAGCGGCGAGATTGGTCATTGCTTCCAAAGCCGTCAGCGCGAACGGGTCAAGCTTTGCAAGCCGTGGGCGCAAGGCGTCCATCGTCGCCGGGTCTTGCTCAACATGCATGATACCCGAAACGCGTTTGAACGTGACGCCTTCGCGCGCCTCGAATGCGCTCACGATCGGCTCCCACACTTGCTGTTGAAGCGGGTAGAGTTTTTCGTCAGGATCGGCACGGTACAACAGCGTGTCCGTGTCGGCGAAAGCGAGAAGCTTTTTCGCGACTTCGACCTTGGTGTGCGATACAATATCGATCGCGTAATCCGCCATGTCGCGCATGGGAAAGGCGGCGGGGTCCAGCTCTTCGCCTTCGATGTCCCATTCGTTCGCCAGCGCTTCGGCCAGGCCTTGCGTTGGCAAGAGTTGCGGCGTCCCTTGGACAGTCTTCAACCCACGGCCATCCAGCGTCACTTGCCACGCACTCTCCAGTTTGCAGGTGCCGACTTTGTCATAGAAGCGCTTCAACCGGTATCTCCATCCGCGCGATCCTGCGCCTTCCAGCGCTTCACCAAGAACGGCGGTCCAAAGAAGAAACCGCCAACTCCCGCAAGCACCAAAACGACGGCTAACGCATAAGGCAGCGGCAGTACGTCCCGCACGGCCAGCAAACCGATGATGGTCACGCCGATACCGCCAAAACGGGCGGCGTTCATGACTATGTAGCGGCGGCGCGCTTGCGCTTCTTCGGGCGGTACAGTCGGCGTGTTCACAGAGTTTCTCGCAAGATTTGGCCCAGCTGCGCGACGGTGTCCGCCACGCCAACAGCGCCGCATTGAACCAGTTCTTGGGGGGTGTGGTAACCCCAGGCGACCCCGATGGCGGTGACACCGGCCGCGCGGCCCATGTCGATGTCGAAACTGGTATCGCCAATCATCACGGCTTCGCTCGGCTGAGCGGCGGCTTCGAACAAGGCCGCTTCGAGCATGGCGGGATGCGGCTTGGACGGATGACGGTCAGCGGTCTGGAGCGATACAAACAGGTCGATTAATCCATGACTTGCCAGACAGGCCTGGAGCCCACGATCTGACTTTCCGGTGGCGACGGCCAAGCTCCAGCCATCGTCGCGCAGCGCGTGCAACAGTTCGGCAATCCCATCATAAAGCGGTTCATCCAGCAGCCCCTCTTCGCGCCGGGCGCGGTAGCTGGACTTGTAGAATTCAACCACCGCACGGCGTTGGTCATCGTCCAATCCCGGCGCGAGTTCGCGCACTGCGACAGGCAGGCTCAAACCCACCATGCGGCGGACCTCGTTGTCGTCGGGCGCGTCCTGTTGAGCGCGCTCAAACGCACGGCGCATCGCCCAGCAGACATCGGCCTGTCCATCGACCAGCGTGCCATCGCAATCGAACACGGCGAGCTTCATCGCGTGACCTCTCGCATCCACCGCGCCAGATCAGGCTTGCCCGCCGCCTCCACACCGGCGGCAATACGCGCGCGGTCCGGCGCGCTCTTTTTCTGCGAGAGCTTCATGGTCGGACGCCATTCTTCAACGCGCATGGAAAAGCCGGTGATCCCGCGAAACAGGCCTGACCAAACTGTCTCCGAGGATTCCGAGGCCAACCACGGTTCCCCATCCAAGCGCGCTTCGAAGGTCTCTATCACGTCGTGGAGCAACCGTTCCAGTTCAGCGTTGGCAAGCGTGCGAACGGTCCCCTCCATCTCAATCGCGGCGTAATCCCATGTCGGAACCGTGTCGCGATTGTCATACCAGCGCGGCGATACATACCCATCGGGGCCGTTCACTGTGATCAGCGCGCGCGAGCCCTCCAGATAAGGCGTCAACGCGTTGGAGCGCGCCAGGTGGAAGCGGATATAGCCATTCCCATCGGACAAGACTGGGACATGCGCCACGCGCGGACCATCGGGTGTGGTCAGAAACACCATTCCGAACCCGATTTCGGTGATAACCGTTTCGAGACGCGCAGTGTCAGCCTCGCGGAAAGCGGGGTTGGGATGCATCAGCGGCGGCCTTTTGGTTTACCTTTGGGCTTTGGCTTCTGCGCTGCTTTCGCTTTCGCCTTTTTCTGGGCGGTTAACACTGATGTGGCGCGGGTGCGGCGCTCGCCCCGGCGCGATTTGCGGTATTGTTTGGCGTGCTGGCGCGCGGCTTGTTTCTTCTCCGCCGGCGTGCGTTCGGGCGCTTCGTTGCGCATCGGTGCGGCATCGGATTGCGACTCCTCAAAGCCCAGCGCTTCCATGCTTGCTGCGAAGTGTTCGGGCAGATCGGCTGTAACGTCCAGCTTGCCGCCCGCTGTGCCTTTGGCCGCGATGTTGGAGGGTTCGGAGATGATCAGCCGGCGCGCGTGCAGGTGCATCTTGCGGCTGATCGCGCCAGTCAAGAAAGCATCGCGCCCACCATACTTTCCGTCGCCCACAATCGGATGGCCAATCGCGGCCATATGGACGCGCAGTTGGTGCGTGCGCCCGGTGAGCGGTTCCAACTCAACCCAAGCGGCTTTGTCTGATGCGCGGTCGATCACGCGGTAGCGGGTTTTGGCTGTTTGGCCGTTTTCCTCATCCACGTGCATTTTCTCACCGCCGGTGCCTGGCTGTTTGGCGAGAGGGGCATCGATCGTGCCTTCGCTGACTTCGGGACGGCCCACGACCAAGGCCCAATAGACCTTGCGGGCGCTGCGACCGGAAAAGCGTTTCGAATAAGAGGCTGCGCTGCCCGGCGTGCGAGCGATCAGCAGGACGCCCGATGTGTCCTTGTCCAACCGATGGACGAGGCGGGGGCGCGGTGTCTCGTCATCTTCAACGAACGCATCCAGCAGGCCATCGACATGGCGATTGGTCTTCGATCCGCCTTGTGTGGCGAGACCTGGAGGCTTGTTGAACACGATGGCGCTCGGCGTCTCACGGATCACCATGCCGCGCGCCTCAGCCACGTCTTCGGGTGTCAATTCGCGGCGTTGGCGCGGCTTTTTGCCGCCGGGCTGATTCTCGCCGCCCGGTGGAACACGAAGGGTCTGGCCCGCGATCAGGCGATCCTCTGGTTTGGCGCGCTTGCCATCGACGCGCACTTGCCCGGTGCGCGCCCAGCGCGAAATCGTCGCAAAGCCAATTTGCGGCAGGTTACGTTTAAACCACCGGTCGAGCCGCACGCCATCGTCGTCATCCGAGATAATAAATTGACGCACTTCCATGGATTTATCGCCGCTCACGCTGCCCCCCGCATGGCCACAAGGCCAAGATAAAGCGCCGCCAACCCGGCCAGAACCGACACGCTAGCGTAGATCATCGCCAGACCAAGCGAGCCGCGCTCGATCAGCACGATCATCTCAAGGCTGAAGGCGCTGAAAGTGGTAAACCCGCCCAACAATCCTACGCCAAGCAGCAGTCTCAGGCTCTCTGATTCCGCCCCACTGTGACGCGCGAGCCAGCCGACAAGAAGCCCCATAGCAAGGCTGCCCAAGAGATTCGCGCTCAGCGTACCCCAGGGGAAACCGGTGTTTGGACCAATAATATGCGTGACCGCGCGGCCCAGTTGGAACCGGCCAACCGCGCCCAACGCGCCGCCAAGCGCGACAAGGGCAGAAGGCATGATAGAGGACGCAAGAGCGGACATGGCTGACGCCTCTAGCGGCCTGCGCGGTCCCTGCCTAGCCGCGCTGTGCGTTGTCACAAGACCCTGCAGCATCGCTTTGTCTCAAGCAAAACCTTGCCAAAATCCCCGTGTATGGCTAATGGGCCCTCATCAAGAGCGCGATCCGGGCGGCGTTGTCGCCAGATTCGCGCCCTTTTTTGCGTCAATTTTTCCGCGCACCCCCGCGTTAGCAACCAGCGGGGCTCTGCTCGTTTGTTTAGATAAGGTAGTGATTCTGTATGCAAATCATGGTTCGCGATAACAACGTAGATCAAGCTCTTCGTGCCCTGAAAAAGAAGCTTCAGCGCGAAGGTGTCTATCGCGAAATGAAACTGCGTCGCCACTATGAAAAGCCGAGCGAAAAGCGCGCCCGTGAAAAGGCTGCTGCTGTGCGCCGCGCGCGCAAGCTTGAGCGTAAGCGCATGGAGCGCGACGGCATCAAGTAATCCGGTTGTTCGGGCGGTTCGCGCTTAAGCGTTCGATGTACCGCTTGAAACACGAAAACGGATACGCCAAGAGGGCGTGAGACACGATGGCTCTCGCGCCCTTTTTGCTGCGCGCAGGGTTATTTGACTGATAGCGTTTGCGAGAGGCGTTGGCGCTTCATCTTTCTGGGATCAACTATGACTGAAATCACACGTGTTCCATTGAAGCCCGTCGCCGAGGGCTCGCTCACCAAACTCTGGCTTGGCGTCGCTGGCGCTGTCGCGATTGGCGCTGGCTTGGCTGTTGCCGCCGCTCCGATTGAGTGGGGCGATGTGAAGGTCATCGAAACCGTTGCTGCCACTCTTGAGGGCGGCAAAGCGGGCAAGCTTACCATCGAAACACTGGTCGAGGGTACCGGCGAGATGGCTAAGGAAGGCCAGGTGGTGTTCGTCAACTACAAGGGCTTTCTTGCCGACGGCACGCAATTCGACGAATCGCAGCCGATCCCGTGGCCCGCGCAAGGCGTGTTCCCCGATGATGGCACGCCGTTCCCCGTTGAGGAGGGCGCGACTGTCGAAGGCTTCTTCAAGGGCCTCCAGCATGTCAAAAAGGGCGGCACTTACAAGCTCAATATCCCGGCCGCGCTGGGGTACGGAAACGAAACGCGCCCCGGATCGCCGATCCCGCCGGGCGCGGACCTGACCTTTGAGCTTGAAGTGATCGACATTATCGACAAGGCGCAGTTCGAAGAAGGCATGGCGATCAACCAACAAGCCTTTGAACGCAACAACCCCGCACCGCCTCCCGGAGCGCTTCCGCAGGGCCCGGGCCAGTAAAACCAACCAAGGACACATCCTCTCATGTCCGTGACCAAACAAGACGTTGCCAAGATCGCCGGTCTCGCTCGCATCAATATGGGCGAGGACGAGCTCGACCGCATGGTGCCTGAGCTCAACAACATCCTCGATTGGGTGGAGCAATTGGGCGAAGTTGACGTGACCGGCGTTGAGCCGATGTCCGCCGTGATCGAAAACACTCTGCGCCTGCGCGCCGATGAAGTGGACGCCGATCCCAAAACGGGTGGCGGGAAACGCGACGCCGTGCTCGCCAACGCGCCGGCGGCCGAACACGGCTTTTTCGGCGTACCCAAGGTTATTGAATAACGAACCACGGCCCTCCGTCATTCCCGCGAAGGCGGGTAACCAGTACGGAGCTGGAAGCGTTTGTAACTCTGGATCCTCGCCTACGCGGGGATGACGAAAGTAAAGAATGACTGATTTAACTCAACTCGGCGTCAAAGCGATCCGCGACGGTGTGGCCGGCGGCGATTTCACCGCGCGCGAAGTGGCCGAGGCTTTCAATGCGGCTGTGGCCGAGGCTGCCGCGCTCAATGCCTTTATCGTCACCACCCCCGATCACGCGCTCGCCGCCGCCGACGCCACCGACGCCAAGCGTGCGGCGGGCGAAGAACTGGGCGCGATGGCCGGCGTGCCGATCGGCATGAAGGACCTGTTCGCGACGACTGGTGTGCAGACCACGGCGGCGAGCCACATCCTCGAAGGGTTCAAGCCCGAATATGAAAGCACCGTCTCGCAGAACCTTTGGGATGCAGGCGCGGGGATGCTGGGTAAGCTGAACCTTGACCAGTTCGCCATGGGTTCGTCGAACGAAACCTCGTATTTCGGCAACGTAAACTCGCCATGGCGTAAGGATGGCAGCAACGCGGCGATGTCGCCGGGTGGGTCTTCTGGGGGCTCGTCCTCCGCTGTGGCCGCGCGTATCGCTCCGGCGGCGACTGGAACCGACACTGGCGGCTCGATCCGCCAACCCGCCGCCTTCACCGGCATTTGCGGGATCAAGCCGACCTATGGCCGCTGTTCGCGTTGGGGCGTGGTGGCGTTCGCCAGCTCCCTCGACCAAGCGGGTCCGATGGCGCGCAGCGTCGAGGATTGCGCGATCATGCTCGGCGCTATGGCGGGCTTTGACCCCAAGGACGCGACGAGCCTCCAGATGGACGTGCCCGATTGGGAAGCGGCCCTCAGCGCCGATCTCAAAGGAAAGCGCGTCGGCATTCCTTCCGAATACCGCATGGAGGGGACCTCGGACGAGATCCTCGCGTCGTGGGAACAGGGCAAGGCGTGGCTGAAAGACGCGGGCGCTCAGATCGTCGATATCTCGCTGCCGCACACCAAATACGCGCTGCCCGCCTATTACATCATCGCCCCGGCGGAGGCTTCTTCGAACCTCGCGCGCTATGACGGCGTACGCTACGGCCTGCGCGACCTGCCTGAGGGCGCGGGCCTGCAGGACATGTACGCGGCGACCCGCGCCGAAGGATTCGGTGACGAGGTGAAACGCCGGGTGTTGATCGGGACCTATGTGCTCTCGGCGGGCTTTTACGACGCCTATTACAACCAGGCGCAAAAGGTGCGTGCGCTGGTGGCGCAGGATTACAAGAACGCCTGGGAAAAGTGCGATCTGATCCTCGCGCCGACGACGCCTACGGCGAGCTTCCCGCTCGGCAGCCTTAACGAAGATCCGCTGACGATGTACCTAAACGATGTGTTTGCGGTGCCCGCGTCGCTTGCCGGCCTGCCCGCGATGAGCGTGCCCGCGACGATGACGGGCGACGGCCTGCCGCTGGGCCTGCAGTTGGTGGGTCAGGCGTTTGATGAACAGACCGTGCTGAATGCGGGCCTTGCCATCCAGCAACGCGCCGGGTTCGATCACGCGCCGGAGAAGTGGTGGTGAAGCGAATCCACTGGTTCTATATCGGCTGGGCGATCCTCATGGCCGGAATGGTCATGAGAAGCCCTCCTTGGCAACACGGCTGGACAAATGTCTGGATTGGACTGGGAATCGGCTTGGTCATAGCTATCCTCGGTCAAGTCGCGGAGCGCTTCGGCCATACTCTCAACGTTGGCGAAGCGCGTTTTGACAGCGAGACGGGCAAACAACTACCTCCTTACAGAGACGCGCCATGACCGGCGAGATCATCTACGCGACCATATTCCTGCTCTGCTTTGTGGGGCTGGCGGGGGTTGTGATGTATCTCTCCAAGACCATCGACCACGGCGAAGCGCGCTTTGATAGCGAGACGGGTAAGCCGGTGGCGAAAGATGAAGACAGGGACTGACGGCTCTAAGTCGTCATCCCGGCGCAGGCCGGGGTCCAGAGTGGCAAAATGCGAACGTTGGAACTGGATTCCGGCCTTCGCCGGAATGACGGATTGAAGATATGAGCACATACCGCATCCAGGGCGCAACAGGCGAATGGGAGGTCGTGATCGGCCTTGAGGTCCACGCGCAGGTGACTTCGAAATCCAAGCTGTTTTCGGGCGCTGACACGACGTTCGGCGCGGAGCCTAACAGCCAAGTGTCGCTGGTGGACGCGGCGATGCCCGGAATGCTGCCCGTGCCCAATCAGGAGTGCATCCGTCAGGCGGTGCGCACCGGTATGGCGATCGAGGCCGAGATCAACGCGTGGTCGCGCTTTGACCGCAAGAACTACTTCTACGCCGATCTGCCGCAGGGCTATCAGATCAGCCAGCTCTACCATCCGTTGGTGGGTGAGGGATCGCTGCTGATCGAAGAAGACGAGAAGACCGGCATTCCCGAAGACAAGACCATCGGGATCGAACGCATCCATGTCGAGCAGGACGCGGGCAAATTGATGCACGATCAGCATCCGACGATGTCCTATGTCGATCTCAACCGCAGCGGCGTCGCGCTGATGGAGATTGTTTCCAAGCCCGATATGCGCTCTCCCGCTGAGGCGGGCGCTTATGTCCGCAAACTGCGGTCTATCCTGCGCTATGTCGGCAGTTGCGATGGGAACATGGAAGAAGGCTCGATGCGCGCGGACGTCAATGTCAGCGTGCGCAAGCCGGGCGAGGAGTTTGGCACCCGGACCGAGACGAAGAACGTCAACTCGGTGCGCTTCGTGATGCAGGTCATCGAATACGAAGCCAACCGTCAGGTTGATGTGCTGGAATCGGGCGGCACCGTCGATCAGGAAACGCGTCTGTTCGACGTCGCAACCGGCACGACGCGCACGATGCGGAGCAAGGAAGACGCCCACGATTACCGCTACTTCCCCGATCCCGATCTGCTGCCGCTGGTTCTCGAGGACGATTTCCTTGCCGATTGCCGCGCCAGCCTGCCCGAATTGCCCGACGCTAAACGCAAGCGGTATGAGGAAGAGCTGGGCCTCACCCCCTACAACGCGCGCGAGCTTACCGCTGAGGTTGAGACCTTCGCTCGTTTTGAGAGCCTCTTGAGCGCGACCGCCGGAGCCACCGGCAAGAGCGAGAGAGACGTCGCCACGCAGGTCGCCAACTGGGCGCTTTCCGTCGCGCCCGGCGTGATCAAGTCGATCGGTGAAGAAGCCAATGTGAGCCACGCCACCGCCGAGCGGCAGGCCGCGATCCTCGCGATGCAGGCCAAAAGCGAAATCAGCGGCGGTCAGGCCAAGGAAATCTTCGAAATCGTCCTTAAAGCGGGTCGCGAGCCCGATGAAATCGCCGACACCGAAGGCCTCAAACAGGTCTCTGACACCGGCGCGATCGAAGCCGCCATCGACGATATCCTCGCCAATAACGAGGACAAGGTCGAACAATACAAGGGCGGCAAGGACAAGCTCTTCGGCTTCTTCGTGGGGCAGACCATGAAAGCGATGAAGGGCAAAGCCAACCCGCAGGTCGTCAACCAGATCCTGAAGGACAAGCTGGGATAGTTCGCCCCCGCATCTCTTTGGCATAACTGGCGAAACTTGGGTTGCGACCCAAGTTCGTTTTGTTAGATAGCCTCTAAGGGACTTTAAGGGGCGCATCTATGAAATTGGCGTATCGGCTTTTGCCGCTGCTCCTGCCGTTGGCGGGTGCCGCGCAGGCGCAAAGCTTGGTGGACGAACAGCAAACTCGGTCTTTCACGGCGAATGAAATTGCGGCGGTTGAGATGCCGACGCTTGGCTTTGATGTGCGCAAGGCCAAAGTGAAGGACTTTAAAAAGTACTATTACTTCCACCGGGACGAAACGAGCTTTGAAGAGGCGTTTGCCGACCTCACAGAATGCGACGCTCTTTCGAGCGGGCTAGCGGCTTACACGGGCGATCGGGAGCCTTATCCGGGGTATTACGCAACCCAGTACGGGATCGGAGGCGTCATCGGTGGCGTGCTTGGGAACATGCTGGCGGATGCCATCTATGGATCGTCGGAGCGCCGCGCGCTTCGCCGGATCAACATGCGCAACTGCATGGGGTTCAAGGGCTACCAGCGATACGGGGTGCCGAAGAAACTCTGGAAAGAGTTCAATTTTGAAGAAGGCGGGGGCCGCGAAGACGACGAAATTCGCGAAGCCGCTTTGATGCAACAAGCCAAAGTCGCCTCTGGGCTGAAACCCCAGCAGGAGGTTCTCGAGCGATGAAAATCAGTTTCACCAAAGCGCTGTGCGGGGCACTGGCGAGCGCGCTTTTTCTTGCCCCCGCCAACGCACGGCCAATTGACGAAGATGACTTTGTCAAAGGCGAGGAAACCATCCTCGAAGACAAAGGCTATATCCTGATTTCTGGTCCTTCGCGTTGGGGCGTCACCTTGATGAAAGAGCCCAACCCGGACGATATCGCCCGCTATCAGGAAGCTTACGAAGAGGCCTTTGCCGAAGCGAGCGAGGACTACGAGAAGAAGCAGGCACGATATCTGAAACGCAAAGAAAACCCGATTGAGGGCCGTGCGCTGCCTGATGAACCGATAAAGCCGGAGCGCGAAACGTTTCGCATCGTTCAAATCGAACGCTTCATGGCCTCGCAATTTGGGCCAACAGACGTCTTTAAGAAGGGTGACGGCCAATACACCTATCTCGAGGAAGTCGAGCCCGGGACCTACACTTGGTATGGTCCGGTGTTCCTGTCCCCGGGCGAAGGGTATATCGGGCAATGCTATTGCATGGGCACGGTCAAGTTTGAGGTTGAGCCCGGCATCATAACCAACCTTGGCAACTCGCTTTTCGCCTTGCCCAAGTGGGAAGACGACAAGACCGCTCCTCCGCTCGATATCATCTATCCCATGGGTCTGGGCGCGGTCACGGTGAAACTGCCAACCGAATCCGCTCCGGTGAGCTACGATCTGCCAGTCTCCCTGCAAGGCCAACCTGTCCGCACGCCCGAACTGTTTGCGGTGGGCAAAATAAACAATTTCTACGGCAAAATGATCGGCCGCATGGCCCCGATTGAAGGCGTGCTCGCCTATGACCGCGATCGGGTGATTGATGTGAAGGCTGAGCGTGCGGCCAAAGCAAAAGTCGTAGCCGAAGCCGCCGAAGCCAAAGCCGCTGCGGAAGCGAAAGCGGCGGCCGAGGCTTTGCAGGCGCAGGGTAAGGCCGAGGAGCAGCAAATGGAGGATGCGATTGCCAGCGAGGCTCAAACATCCGATCAGCCAGAAACGGACACCGAAACGGGCTCTCACGAATAACGGGGCTTACATGAGACAATAAAGCCCGACTACGCGCGTAGCATCCGTTTCAAACGCGTTTTTAGGCCGGGCTTGCGCTTCAGCTCTTGCTCGCGTCCATGGTCCAGGCGTATCGCGCTGACTTCAGCGAGGCGTTCCGGCGGTACGCTCTCCCCGAGCCAGTCCAGCAGCGGCTGAAAACCTTCGGGGTTGGCGTTGTATTGGGCGTAATCGATCAGGAACGCGCGGTCGCCAAGGATGGTCTTCCCCTGTCGGAAGCGCGCGTTTGAGGCTTCGATTGTCTTTTGCACCTGCTTTGGATCGCGGCGCGACCACCAACCTGACTGCGCGATTTCGGCCACGCTGCGCGTGTTGAATATAACCCGCGCGTTCGGAAAAGCGCTTGTCAGGAAGTCGAGCGTTGCGAGGAACATCTCATCGCTTTGATGGCGCGGTGTGAAGCGGATTTCCTTGAACCCGGTTACGCGCGTGTCGCCTTCCGGCCTCAGGATGTGACGGGTGAAGGCGGTGGCGACCGCCTTTCCCCATTCCTCGCATTCGATGTCTTTGACACCATACCAAGGCGATTGGGGGGTGCCATCATCCTTGTGCGCGAAGCGCTCCTTGGTCGCGCGCATATGCTCAACCGCTTCGACCATGCGCTGCGTTGCGCCGTCGTTTTCGCCACGAATGCAATAGCCCTCGATGGCGTTCAGGATGTTGAGCAGGAGCGTCGAGCCGGATCGACCGTAGGTGATGACAAAGAGGTGATCCACCACCCACGCGTACAGCTATTCGCTTTAGATGCGCAAGCCGGTGCCAGAGTGATGGCGCTTCACAAGGAAAAGGGCCGCCGGGATTTCTCCCGACAGCCCTTTCTAAGCCAATAAGGCGTCGCAGTCGTTTAGACGCGCGTGCCCGAAAGCGGCATCGCGCCGAACGCGCCGGCGTTCACGGTGCCGGTGATCGTGTCGCCATCAACGGTCGCTTCGCAGTCCAGCGTCATCGGCATAGGCACGGTCATGTTCATCGACCACTTAACGGTGTCGCCGTCCACGGTGCCGGTTTCGATATCCATCGAACCCATGCCGCCTTCCATCTTGCCCGAAAAGGTGCCGTCGCCCTTGTCGTTGAGGGTCAGCTTGCCCGTCTGGTCGCCCATCGGGCTCTTAACCGTGGTGTTGTATGTGCCGTCTACTGCCATTCTTCGTCTCCCTAGGGATGGTTGTGTTTGTGAGGCGCTTAAACCCTCAATGACGATCCCGAGCGCCTTGGATTGGTTGTTTACACCAGTGTCAGTTCGCTTCAACCACATAACGACGCTTGGCGTTGGCTTCGACGTCTTCGCGCCAGAAGTGGACCGGTTTCAGCTTGTGATCGACGTAAAGCTGCATCTGGTCGGTGTAATGTGGGCTGTCGGGGCGCGTGGTGGCTTGGCCGAAGGGCTGGATGGATCGTGAGAACACGCGCTTCTCGCCATCACCGCCGGGTGCAGGCCACTCGACCCACTGGATAAAGCTGTCGCCATGCACGAGGCTTAGCCGGCCATCGTCTTCCTCACGCCAGGTGGTCGCCGCGCGTAAAGTGTCCGAGCCGCCATCAAGCGGCAGATCCACATCACCTTGGCGCAGCCGGACGAGTTCCGACATGGGCGGGTCGATCCGGCCGAAGTGTTTGTTCAGATGATCTGTCGCCTTCTCAAGCGCCTCGCGAATATCGGGATAGGAGCCTTTGTTCTGGTACTCCGCCGACATAAAATCGCGCACCATAAGGTACGAAAGCGCGTCGGCCGGACCTTGGTTATCGGAGGTATAATCCCAAGCAAGGAGCAGATCGCGCGCTTTCTTGAGATCGAGTTCCGCGTCCTTCATTCGGATGGGAAACTCGATCTCTTCGAGAGCGGTCATCATTGCATCGATATAACTCACCCGTTCATAGGTGGTGTCATACTTGATCGACTCCAAAGTCGCGCGGTCGAGCATCTCTGCGGCACTCATGAGTGTGTAGGCGCGGTGTGAGCGGTTGGTTTGCTTGCGCTCCACGCCAAGCACCGGCGAGAAATCCTCCGGTTTCAGATCGCTGCCTTCGCCGGCGGCGGTGAACGGCTCGTTGTTGGCGTTGTAAAGCCAGCCGGATGCGGGGTTGATGACCTTGGGCATCGCCTCGAAATCGACCGTGCCCTCCCAGATCAGGTCTGAGCGTGATCCATCCAGCACGCCGCGCCAATTGGCCTTTGTTTCTTCGAGTGCGGGCCGGTTGGGGAAGGTGGCGTTGTAGATGTATCCGATATTGCCGGTCTGATCAGCGTAGAGGACGTTGAAGTTGGTGATCTTCATCCGCTCATAGACGCCCATCCATTCGTCCATAGTGGTCGCTTTGCCGAGGCGATAGAACGCGTCCAATTGCGCCACGTTGTTCATCAACGGGAAGCGCACGGCGAAGAAGCCGTTCTCGTTCTCGATCACAGGGCCGTGGACGCTGCGGTGGATTGATTGGATCACGGGCAGGATTACGGGCCCCATGCGCACCGGCAGGATGACGCGCTTTGTCTCCAGATCACGCCATTCGCCGTCGAGCTTATAACGCTTGCCCGCCTCGTCCATTTCGAGCTCATAGACGTCGATCAGGTCGGGGCGGTTGACGGTGTAGGTCCATCCCAGATTTTCGTTGTGGCCCATCACGGGGAAGGGGACGCCAGGGAAGTTCGGGCCGGTCATGTGCCAGCCTTCGTCTGATTCCACCGCCAACTCATACCAGGCCACGCCGCCGCGCAGCGGCTGGTGCGAGTTGGAGATGAGAGTGGTGGGGCCACCGCTTTTCTGAGGCGCCACAGCGAAGGCGTTGGATCCCAGATGGTCCGCCTCTTCTCCCATGGGAACTACAAGGCCGCCGCGATGGGCGACCTCTTCCGTGACTGGCGCCGCCTCAACCTTGGTTGGGTCAGGGCGCGGGAAACCAGGGATGTCTGGCCCGAATTCACGGCGCAGCGGCTCGCCCGAAGCGAGCTGACCCACGACATTGCCCAAGCCAAAGAAAAGCGGCTGGCGCAGGACAAAACCGGCCGCGATGTCCGCGCCGTTGATCGGGAAGAGATTGGTGAGCTTGACCTCGTCCGGATGCTCTTCGGCGTAGGTGTTTAGGCCCGCCGCGTAGGCTTCGTAGACTTCGCGCGTGTCGGCGGGGAGGCTGGGATACTCGCGCTGCGCCACTCCCCCTGCGTCGAGCAGGTGGAAGAGAAAATCGACCTTCGCCCCGTCCTCGCCGGCAATCGCGCCATAGCGCCCGCGCGACATGGCGGCGACGTCTTGCAGAGTGAAGAAGTCATCCTCTGCATGCGCGATGGCGACGCCGAAAGCGACGTCGGCGTCGGTTTTGCCATAGATGTGCGGCACGCCGTATTCATCGCGGATGATCTCCGCCCGGTACGCCTTGCCCGAGGCCGCCGAAGCGGGGCTCGCCAAGAACGGCTCCCACGTGGCGAGAATGACGAAGACGAGAACCAGCAGAATGGCAAGGCCGATCCCGGCGCGTTTGGCGAATGTCATGAAGCGTGCCTCTCCCAAAGTACTTGCCGTAACAATTGCGGGGCGGAGCCACCGGGTCAAGCGCAGCTTACGCGCTGGGATTGTCAGGCCCGCTTGCAAAAGGTCTTGAGCCACCCACCTAGTCAGGTAACACACCATCTGCAGGGAGGGATTGGTTTGTGAAAATCTCTCTCAAACCCTTGTGTTGCAAATAGGCAACACTATGTTGGGCGGGTTATCCTAGTGAGGGGTCTTTAGGCATATGAATCTCGAAAAGTTCACCGACCGCGCGAAGGGCTTTCTGCAATCGGCGCTAACCGTCGCCATTCGCATGAACCATCAGCGGATCAGCCCGGTCCATATCCTCAAAGCTTTGCTTGAAGACGAAGAGGGCATGGCCGCAGGGCTCATCCAGCGCGCGGGCGGCGAAGCCACTCTGGCGGTGAGCGCGGTGGACGCGGCGCTGGGCAAGATCCCGGTGGTCACGGGCGGCGGCGCGCAATCGCAGCCGGGGCTCGATAACGACGCGGTTCGCGCGCTCGACAACGCGGAGACGCTCGCGGAGAAGGCGGGCGACAGTTACGTCACGGTGGAGCGGATGCTGACCGCGCTTGCGCTCGCGCCCGGCGCGACGGCGGATGCGATGAAAGCGGCGAGCGTCACCCCACAAAGCCTCAACGCCGCGATCGAAGACCTGCGCGGCGGCAAGAAAGCCGACAGCGCCAACGCGGAAAGCAATTACGACGCGATGGAGAAATTCGCCCGCGATCTGACGCAGGCGGCGCGCGACGGTAAGCTTGACCCGGTGATCGGCCGCGACGAGGAGATCCGCCGCACTGTGCAGATCCTTGCCCGCCGGACCAAGAACAACCCCGCCATCATCGGCGAACCCGGCACGGGTAAGACCGCGATTGCGGAGGGCCTTGCCTTGCGGATCGCAAATGGCGACGTGCCTGATAGTCTGAAAGGACGCACGCTAATGTCGCTCGACATGGGCGCGCTGATCGCGGGTGCGAAATATCGCGGCGAGTTCGAGGAGCGCCTCAAGACGATCCTCGATGAGGTTCGCCATGCCGATGGCAACATCATCCTGTTCATTGACGAGATGCACACGTTGATCGGAGCGGGCGCGAGCGAAGGCTCGATGGACGCATCCAACTTGCTCAAGCCCGCTTTGTCACGCGGCGAGCTGCACTGCATCGGGGCCACCACGCTCGATGAATACCAGAAGTACGTCGAGAAAGACCCCGCGCTCCAACGGCGTTTCCAGCCGGTCTACATTGAAGAGCCGAGCGTCGAGGACACGATCAGCATCCTGCGCGGTATCAAAGACAAGTATGAGCTGCATCACGGTGTGCGCATCACCGATGGCAGCATCGTCGCCGCCGCGCGTCTATCGGATCGCTACATCCAGAACCGCTTCCTGCCCGACAAGGCCATCGACCTCATGGACGAGGCCGCTAGTCGCATTCGCATGGAAGTGGAGTCGAAGCCCGAAGAGATCGAAACGCTCGACCGCCGGATCATTCAACTGAAGATCGAGGAATCCGCGCTTCAGAAGGAAGATGACGCGGCCTCCAAAGAGCGGTTGGAGAACCTGCTTAAAGAGCTCGCTGAGCTGGAGCAGGAATCGACCGAACTCACCACACGCTGGCAGAACGAGCGCGACAAGATCGAAGCCGAGGGCAAGATCAAGGAAGAGCTCGACGCCGCTCGGCTGGAACTGGAGCAGGCGCAACGTTCGGGCGACCTCGCCAAGGCGGGTGAGCTTTCCTATGGCACGATCCCGGCCCTGGAAAAGAAGCTCGCCGAAGCCGAAGACCTTAACGAAGACGCGCTGCTGCGCGAAGAGGTGACCGAAGAGGACATCGCCAGCGTAGTAAGCCGCTGGACCGGCATTCCCATCGACAAGATGATGGAAGGCGAGCGCGAAAAGCTGCTCGATATGGAGAACATCCTTGGCAAGCGGGTGATCGGTCAGAAGGATGCGATCGAAGCGGTCTCCAAGGCGGTGCGCCGCGCGCGGGCGGGTCTGCAAGACCCCGGTCGTCCGCTAGGCTCGTTCCTGTTCCTCGGCCCGACCGGCGTGGGTAAGACGGAGCTGACCAAGGCGCTCGCTGGGTTCCTGTTCGACGATGATCAGGCGATGGTCAGGATCGATATGTCCGAATTTATGGAGAAGCACTCGGTCGCTCGCCTGATCGGTGCGCCTCCGGGCTATGTCGGCTATGATGAGGGCGGGGTGCTGACCGAAAGCGTGCGTCGCCGACCCTATCAGGTGGTGTTGTTCGACGAGGTCGAGAAAGCGCACACCGATGTCTTCAACGTGTTGCTGCAAGTGCTCGACGATGGACGGCTGACAGATGGGCAGGGCCGCGTGGTGGATTTCTCGAACACGCTGATCATCCTGACATCAAACTTGGGAAGCCAGCATCTCGCCAACATGCCCGATGATGGCAAAGTGGCCGATGTCGAGGAAGCGGTGATGGATGTCGTGCGTGGGCATTTCCGCCCCGAATTCCTCAACCGTCTGGATGAAATCATCCTGTTCCACCGTTTGGCGATGGAGCACATGGCGCCGATCGTCGCGATCCAGGTCAAGCGGGTCCAAAAACTACTGAACGACCGCAAGATCACGCTCGACCTCTCCGAAGCGGCTTTGCGCTGGCTGGGCCGGGTTGGATACGATCCCGTCTACGGTGCGCGGCCCTTGAAGCGGGCGGTGCAACGCTACTTGCAGGATCCGCTTGCCGAAATGCTGCTCGAAGGCAGTGTGGTCGATGGGGCCACGGTAAAAATCGACGAAGGTGATGGCGAACTGCAAATGATCATCGACGAATGACGATTCTGGACACGCCTAAGGCGCGAACTTGGGCGTGTCCGTTGCATGACACGGTTTTGACATAAGACCCTCAAATGCGCCTTGTTTCAGAAGTGTGCAATATTATTGCGCAAAACCCCGGTTTGTGACGATAAATCGTTCGAACACCCGAATCTGTATGTGTGATTAACGTCACAGCCCCGCGAAAATTGCCGCGATGCAGTAAGCCACTTTGACTTCAAAAAGTCACTATTGCAGTAAACCGTCATCGCAGGGGCTAATTCGCGATCAAGAAGGGGGCTGATTCACGTGATTCGCGTGCGTCGGCTTTGACGCGATGAAAGTTCCGGTTGTCGCAACTGGAGTCATCATGAAGACATTTCACACCAATTCCCTGAAGGCGCTTGCCTTCTCCGCATCCGCTCTCGCGTTTGTGATCGCCGGCCCCGTCGCCGCGCAGGATCAAGAAGGCGATGAGCAGCCTGAAGAGGAAGAAGAGCAGGTCGACGTTTCGACCGATGCCAGCGGTCAGAGCGAAGCCGGCCGTATCACGGTTACCGGTTCGCGTATTGTCCGCGACACCTATTCTTCGATTTCGCCGCTTCAGGTGATCAGCACAGAAAACCAGCAAGCGATCGGCGCGTTTGACCCCGCCCAGATCCTTCAGCGTTCGGAAGCCGCTTCGGGTACGCAGATTGACGCGACCTTCCAGGGCTTCGTTCTTGACAACGGTCCGGGTTCGCAGACCATCAACCTTCGTGGTCTCGACGCCAGCCGTACTCTCGTTCTCGTCAACGGCCGTCGTCTAGCGCCGCTGGGTACGGAAGGCGCGCCTTCCAACCCGTCGATCAACCTGATCCCGGCCACCCTCGTTGACCGTTACGACCTGCTGCTTGACGGCGCGTCGTCGGTTTATGGTTCAGACGCGGTTGCCGGCGTTGTGAACGCTGTTCTTCGTAAGGACTTCGATGGCCTCGAACTGCAGGCTAACGGTGACATCAACCAAGAAGGCGCCGGCGATGACTTCACCGTCAGCGCGGCGTGGGGCTTCACCACCGACCGCGGCGTTTTCGGCATCGGCGCGGAATATCGCCGTGTTGACGAAGTGCTCGTTCGTGATCGTCCGTTCCTTTCGGGCTGTAACACGCACTACGAAGTCGACCAGAACGGCAACTTCCTGACCACGGACCTGCGCACCGACGCGGTCGCTCGTACGCAGAGCGGCGGCGCTATCGGCCTTTCGCAGCAGCCTTGTAAAATTCAGGGTCTCGTTGGCCGTATTCAGCCTGCTGGCGGACGTCTCGGCTTTGTCTACTTCGACCCGACCGACTATGGTGTGACCAACATCAATGGCGACGCGGTCCAAGGTAACACGGGTATTCCGTTCTTCTCGGAATCACTCAACGCTTTTGGTAACCCGGTTGATGCTAACGGCGACGGGGTCCGCGACGTTGACTTCGCGCTGTTGAATACCAACGCGGTTGAGCAAGACGTTGTTTTCACTCCGAAGCAGGAAACCTACAACGTGTTCACCTATGGTGAGTACACGTTCCCGGGTGAAGCCAATATCACCCCGTTCTTTGAAGCGTCGTACAGTCGTCTCGACGTCGCTGTGTCGAACAACGGCACGCCGCAGTTCTTCCCATGGGTTCCGGCTGAAAACGCCTTTAACCCGTGTAACATTGACACCAATCCCAACGGCATCGACTGCACTTTGCAGGACAACGTCTTCAACGGTCTCGATACCTTTGCTGGCGGCGCGTTCGCGCTGCCGAGCGCTGGTTCAGTTGCCACGCGTCCGATTCCGTCGGTTCGCGGCGACCGTAACAACACCGACGTAACGCTTGAGCAGTATCGCGGCGTTGTTGGTGTTCGCGGTGACCTTCCGTTCATCGCGCCGAGCTGGACCTTCGAAGTTTCGGGTGTCTACTCGCGCTCGGAAGGTACTTCGGTCCGTCGCGGTATCCGTGAAGACCGCCTGGCTCTCGGCCTTGGTATCGATCCGTTCGGCGATTTTGACGGTGACGGCGTTATCGACAACGATGGCGACGGCATCCCCGACGACTACAACAGCCAGCCGGTTTCTCCGCTTCTCGCGGGCGGCGCTTGCGACATCGCATCGCTCAACACTAACGGTATCGACCCCAACTATGTTGCGGACGTGACCAATGGCTGTGTGCCGCTGAACCTGTTCACCAACTCGTTCTATCAGAACGTCATCGGTGACTTCTCAACGCAGGCTGAGCGTGATTACGTGTTCGGCACCCGTTCGTTTGATACCACTTACGAACAGATCATCCTCAGCGGCTTTGTCACTGGCGACCTGTTCGACCTGCCCGCCGGCCCGGTCGGCGTGGTGCTTGGTGGTGAATGGCGTGAAGATTCGATTGACTCGCGACCCGACACCGTCGCTGCAAACGGCTTGTTCTGGGGCTTCTTCCAGGATGGCGGTGCGACCGGTTCCAAGTGGATCCGCGAGCTATACGGCGAAATCGACGTTCCGCTGGTCGCGGGCGAAACCCTGGTCGAAGAACTCAACATCCGCGCTGCGGGTCGTCTTACCGACGAAGAATTCTATGGCACCAACGGCACCTTCTCGCTGCAAGGCGGTTGGCGTCCGGTTTCGCCGCTTCTCCTCAAGTTCAGCTACGGTACTTCGTTCCGTGCGCCGAACCTGCGTGAGAACTTCCTCGCGAACCAGTCGGGCTTCATCAACATCTTCGATCCGTGCGCTGTGCCTGAGGAAGCGTTTAACTCGACCGGTGGCGGCTATCAGGCCGATCTCGACGACCGTGATCCCGCCGTTCTGGCGAACTGCCGTCGGGAAGGGCGTGATCCAACTGTCGTTGGTATCAACGACGCTGGCACCAACACGATTCAGCTGTCCAGTACGCAGAACTTCCGCGGTGGTAGTCTCGATATTAACCCGGAAACCTCGCGTTCGATCACGACGGGCTTCGCGTTTGAAGAGAACTTCGCCAGCGGCTTCGGCGTTGCGCTGAACTTCAACTACTTCGACATCAAGTTGAAGGACTCGATTGTTGAGCCGACCGGTCAGTTCATCGTCAACGACTGCTTCGCCCGTACTGATGGCAATCGTAGCCCGTTCTGCGATCGTATTTCGACCAGCGATCAGGTGGCTAACCGCTTCCTCATCAACAGCCTGCAGTCCGGCTTCATCAACCTCAACCAGGAATCGGTCCGTGGTATCGATCTCAACGCCACGTTCAGTAAGGACGTGACCGTTGGTGGCGAAGTCTTCGACCTCGCCGTCGAATTCCGTGCCAACCACCTGATTGAGCGTTCGACATTGTTCATCGATGATGACGGCAACGTGGATGAAGAGGACTTCGCCGGTGAGCCCAGCTTCCCGAGCTGGACTGGTCGTGCGACGTTCACCGCGGATTGGAGCGACTTCCGCTTCACGTGGCAGACCTTCTACACCGGTTCGATGACGCAGGATCCGGACGGTGAAGATCCGTTCTCCGATGCTTTTGGCTTCGGACCTGACGGTCAGCCGACCGGCGTGTTTGCCGACACCTGCCTTGGCGGCGGTTCGCGCGGCGCTGACGGTCAGCCCGACGGTGTTGTTGCCGGTGACGGTGTGTTCTGCCGGAACGTTGGTTTCCTCGAAGAGTACTTCGAGCACACCGCTTCGATCCGTTGGGACAATGGTGACTTCCGTGTGATCGCTGGTGTGACCAACATCTTCGACACGCAGCCGCCGCTGATCGATACGGCTGAAGTCTTCGGCATCTCCAACACGCCGATCGGTAATCCGTACGACTTCGATGGACGTGAGTTCTTCATGCAGCTCCTCTATCGTTTCTAACGAGAAACGGCGGAATTCTGCCAAAAAAGGCGCCCCCTCGCACTTGATGAGGGGGCGCTTTTTCGTTTAGACTGCTCTTATGCGAGCGCGTTGGAATGGAGGCTGGCGCGCATCGTGTGGACACTCACTGTACTTAAGCAAAGAGGGTAACACCCGATGAAATTTCTGAAAGCTTCAGCGGCGGCCGCTTTGGTCGGCGCTTCTGTCCTTGGACTGAGCGTCGCAGCTCCGTCTGAGACCCAAGCTCAAGCCACGGCCACTTCCTCCGTTCCAATAGACGTCTGGGCGCTCCGTGACGTTGTAAACCGAGTGGAGCTTTCGCCCGATGGCAAGCATCTATTGGTGCATGTAAACCCAAGCCGCGAAGGCGATTATCTGCTTCAGATATTCAAGACAGAAGACCTGTCGAAGCCGATGCGGACTCTCGCCGCGGATCCGATGGAGATCATTTCGGCGTCGTGGGTCAGCAACACCCAGATTTATGGTTCAGCCTGGCAAGTCGTGCGCAACAGCGTCAAACGGCAAGAGGGCGACACGCGCGGCTACGCCTCGTTCTTTTACGACTTGGACACCAACAAGTTTGATCGGGTCGACGGCAATTTCGGTCTCGTAAACCGTTTGCCAAACGATCCGGACAAGATCCTGGTCTCCACCGGGACGGCGGTTGCCGGTGGCGCGGCCAGCGATCCTCTGGCCCGTTTCCGTCCGCGTTCCTATTATAAATTCAACCTGTCGACAGGCGCTCGCGAGCTCGTCATGCGCGGAACCTCAAAATATGGACAGGTGGTGTTCGACAACGAAGCCAACGCGCGGTTCGCGCTTGGCGTGGATGGCAACGATACAGTGGCCTTTTTCCGCCGCCCCGGTGAGAGTAATTGGCGCGAATTTGGTCGCTACAGCGGCGATGACCTTAAAAATGTGCCCCGTACTTGGACCGACGTCTCCGGACTGAAAGGGTTCGACCCAGAGAATCCCGACATCGGTTACTTCGTCGACTGGCAGGGCGACGAAGATAAGGCGGCATTATACGAACTGGATTTTCAGACGGGGACTTTGGGTAAGAAGCTGTTCCAGGCCGAAAGCGCCGATGTTCTGGACATTCAGCTTCATTCCATTCCGGGGAACGACCAAATGGTAGCAGCGCGCTACCCCGGCGCGAAGATGGAGCGCCACTGGTTCGACGAAAACGAAAAGGCGCTTTACGAGGCGCTCGAATCGCAAATTCCTTACGCCCACCAAGTTTCCATTACGAGCCGGTCTTATGACGGTCGCACGATGGTGGTGTACAACGCCGGGCCACAGGATCCGGGCTCTTATTGGCTTGTACGCGACGGTAAGCTGGCCAAGCTTGGCAGCCGCAATCCCCTCGTAAATCAGGACAACCTGGCCGAGGTGGAATTCATTCGTTATCCATCCCGCGATGGGAAATTCATGATCCCGGGATACGTGACCAAGCCGAAGGGTGAAGGACCGTTTCCATTGGTTGTGATGCCTCACGGCGGGCCAATGGTGAATGAAGTGGTTGCCTATGATGAATGGGCTCAGCTGTTGGCAAGCAACGGCTACATGGTCCTTCAGCCGCAATACCGCGTCACCTATGGTTGGGGACGGGATCACTTCCTGGCCGGTTTTGGCGAATATGGCCGCGCCATGCAGGACGACAAAGACGATGGTGCGCTCTACCTGGCAGAGCAAGGCCTCGTTGATCCGGATCGTATGGCAATGTTTGGCTGGTCCTATGGCGGTTATGCGGCGCTCGTCGCGGCGAGCCGCGACGATAACATTTATCAATGTGCGGTGGCTGGCGCTGCGGTTTCTAACTGGCCCAAGCTCAAGCAGGTCTGGGGTCGCGGTATCAGCAGCGCGGTGGAGCAGTATTGGCTCGACACCGCGTACGGTGTTAACCCGGTCGACGAAGCCTCCAAGGCGAACATCCCTCTGCTAATGGTCCATCCCAAGAATGATCGGCGTGTGCTTTATTATCATTTCCAGGACTACAAGAAGGAGTTCGAGAAAGCGGGTAATAATGGTCAGTTCGTGACCTTGGATGACGCTGATCACTTCTACACCACGCTGATGTTTAACCACCAGCAGCAGTTCTACACCAAGATGCTGGACTTCTTGGCGAACGATTGCGGGCCTGGCGGTCTCTGATCGATAGACCAGCCTAGCTGAGTAAAAAGCCCGGGACACGCGAGTGTCTCGGGCTTTTTTGTATCTGATGTCGGGGAGACTGGACGCTAGCTTCGCGGTCTGCTTGGTGCCTGCCGGTTAATCGATTTGGCGCCATGGCCACACCATGAGCGTGCCAGAGGGTCTCCAGTCTTTGGCAATCCTAATCGCTCAGGCAGTCGGTTTTCGGCTGCCGCGGCCTGACAAGCAATCAGCGCTACGTTGAGCAGCTTGTGAAACAGTCTGCCGAGAGACGCGCCGGCCAGTCTCATATCCCGGCGTAGGCGCCTTTTGGAGGCTGTCTACGAGCGCTGTTCAGACCGCCCTTTCCTCAAGCCACACGGCCCAAAAAGAAAGCCGCGGATCTTGCGATCCGCGGCTTTCAATTAGCCGTAATGGCTGTTCGGCTTAGAACGTGAAGTTCACACCACCGAAGAACGTACGAGCGGTGT
The DNA here is from genome assembly GCA_039033755.1 of Pseudomonadota bacterium. Taxonomy (GTDB): domain Bacteria; phylum Pseudomonadota; class Alphaproteobacteria; order Sphingomonadales; family Sphingomonadaceae; genus Erythrobacter. Next base: position 27,437 of record JBCCBZ010000033.1, read on the forward strand.
CGTAGATCGTCGGGAAGGTGTTGCCGTTACCGAGCGGCGGACCAGCCGAGGTCGAAACCGGCGGCTGCTCGTTGAGCACGTTCAGGACACCACCACGCAGGCGAACGTTGTCAGTCAGCTCGTAGAAGAACGAGAGGTCGA
>JBCCBZ010000034.1:0-22943 GCA_039033755.1 Pseudomonadota bacterium
GCCGATCGAACGGCAGCCCTTGGCTTTGGCCACAGCTTTGGCTTTTCTGATGGTCTGAACGTTATGGTGGCCCAGTTTGCAGGCGGTGCGGCCACGGGCGATATTGACGGCGATGGCGACCTCGACATTTTCATCGCTCGCGGCGATCTGGGCCCCAACCTACTTTACATCAACGAAGGCGGAACCTTTGTAGAAGGCGCCTCAGCAGCAGGCGTGGCCTTCACACTTGGCTCAGACACGACAGCCAGTTCGGGTGTAAAGACGGCGGCCAACGCGCCAGCCAATGGTCGGCATTCCGGCCCGGTGTTTGGCGACCTTGACGGTGATGGCGATCTCGACCTGCTTCTCGGCGGTCTTGAAGGCGGCCCCACCATGGTCTTCGCCAACGATGGTAGCGGTGCCTTCACTGATGTGAGCACGGGTTCTGGTTTTGACCTCGCCACCGCCGATCAAACGATCTCCATCGCGCTGGGCGATTACGACGGCGATGGCGATCTCGACGCGTTGATGGCGCATTGGGGTACACCGCGCGATCCCACTCTGCCGGGCGAGACCGAAACCCTGTGGCGAAACGACAGCACGCCGGGCAACATCGTGTTTACCCCGGCGAGCGTGACCAGCGGCGTCGCCGGTCTACTCAATTTCGACCTGCCACAAGGGGTGCTTGGACCGAATTTTGATTACACCTTCGCGCCCGGCTTTGCCGATATCGATGGCGACCGCGATCTCGACATCCTGATGGTGAGCGATTTTCGCGGATCCAAGGTGCTTGTGAACCAAGGCAACGGCACCTTCACCAGCGCGAACTTCACGCCTGACGATGAAAACGGCATGGGCGCCGCGATTGGCGATTTTGACAATGATGGAGACTTCGACTGGTTCGTCTCCTCGATCAACGGCAACCGGCTGTTTGAAAATCTGGGCGCGGCGAACTTTCAGCGCAACTCGGCCTCTGGCGTGGAACCAGGCGGTTGGGGTTGGGGATCGTGCTTTGCCGATTTCAACGGCGATGGCTGGCTCGATATCTACCAGACCAATGGCTGGGAGGCGGGCAAGGACCCTTCCGCCTCAAACTACGTCAACGACGTGACCCGGCTCTGGATGAACGCGGGCGATGGCACTTTTGCTGATGCCGCCGAGGCCTCCACGATCGCTGAAACTGATCAAGGGCGCGGCGTTCTGTGCGACGATTTTGATGGCGATGGCGATGTCGACGCGGTGCTGCTGACAGCGGAGCCTTCGGACGCGATCTATTTCTGGGAAAACCAGTTGTCGGGCGCCAACACAATCAAAGTGCGGCTGCGCGGCAAGGCGCCCAACACCTTCGCCGTAGGTGCCATTGTCGAATTGAGCATCGCAGACACGGTTCAGACCCGAATGGTCTCGATCAACTCCAACTTCACCTCGCACAATTCGACCGACCAGATCTTTGGCATGGGGTCGAACACGCAAGGCGGTTTGCGGATTGTATGGCCCGACGGGACCGAAACAATCCAGCCAGACGTCCAGGCAGGCGAGACGCTGGTGATCGAACAGCCTTAACCGGGATCAAACGTGAAGGGGTGCGGCTTATTGAGCGACGAAGATGCGATAACCCCAAGCGGGCAGATCGACGTCGCTGGCTTCGCCCCATTCCCATTCTTCGCCTGACAAGGCGTCGGAATAGCGACCGTGATGGCGTTCAGTCTCAAACGCGACGGAATGCGCGCGCGGGGATAGGTTGAAGACCCCGAACACACGCTCGCTGCCCTGCCCCCGAACAAAGCTTAGAACATCGTCGCTGGCGCTGTTGGGAACTTCGACCATCGGCGCGCCATGCTTGCCGTTCCACAAAGCGGGCTCAAACTTTTTGAGCGCGACGAGCTTACGGAACAGTGTGTCATACTGCCCTTCTTTCCACTCGATCTCGTCCTTGATGAAGAATTCAAGCTGGTGATCAAGATCGGCTTCTTGCCCGTTATAGATCAACGGCGTGCCCGGCCCGACAAAACTCAGCGCAATCGCGGTTTCATAGGCGGGCCCATAGATTTGAGAGGCCACGCCATCCCACGAATTTTGATCGTGGTTATCGGTGTAGACCATGCGATAGGCGGCATGCGGCCAGGTCGTCTTCTGCCCCGCGTAATAGCCGCGCATTGCGCCCGCGCCACTGCCTTCAGAAACGAGCTTTTGCATCGCCTCCTTCCAGCCCCAAGCGTAGGTCGCGTTGAAAGCGCGCGCGTGCAGATCACGCGTCTGCCATTCGGCGAGCATGAAGACCGGTTTGATCGCTTCGAGTTCAGCCCGCGCCGTTTCCCAGAAATCGAGAGGAACGTAGCCTGCGACATCCGCGCGATAGCCGTCCACATCGAATTCGCGCACCCAATAGGTAAGGCTCCCGGTCATATATTCGCGTAGGCCCGGCTGCGAATAATCGAAGTCGACCACATCGCTCCAATCGGTGCCTTCGGGCGGCATCATGTCGCCTTCTGGCGTCTTTGAGTACCACTCAGGGTTCGATTGGACATGGCTGTTGTCCCAAGCCGAATGGTTGGCAACCCAGTCCAGAATGACCTTCATGCCCAGCTCGTGCGCCTTGGCGACAAAAGCGCGGAATTCGTCCTCGGTGCCCAAATCGGGATTGACCGCGCGATAGTCCTTCACCGCATAGGGGCTGCCCATCGCCCCCTTACGCCGTTCCTCTCCAATGGGATGGATCGGCATCAACCAGATGATTTCGACGCCCATTTCGGCGAGGCGCGGCAGTTGTTCTTGCGCGGCCTTGAAGGTGCCCTCCGCGGTAAACTGGCGGGTGTTCATCTGGTAAATGGTGGAATCGGTCGACCATTCCGGCGCGGCCACTTTTACGTAGGGCGCCGGCTCGAAACTGGTTGGTTGCGTCGTTTCGCCCGAACACCCGGCAAGCGCGACAAGGGCGAGAGCCAGCCCGAAACTCAGTCTCATGACGCCTCCGAAAGCTTCGCCTGGCGTTCGATCACGGCGGCTGAGCCATCGTTCACAAAGAACGTCGCCAAGGCCCCCAGCGCGAACGAGGTCGCCGCAATCGCCATTGCGTAGATCGGCGCACCGTCAAAGAAGGTGTTAAGCAAGAAACCCAAAAGCGTCGCCGCAATCAGCTGGGGGACCACGATGAAAATGTTAAAGATGCCCATGTAAATGCCCATCTTCTTAGCAGGGACGCTGCCGGCGAGGATCGCGTAGGGAAGCGAGACGATCGAGGCCCAGGCAATCCCAACACCCACCATAGGCAGCCAGAGCAGCGATGGGTCTTTGATCAGCAGCATCGCTGCAAAGCCCACTGCGCCAATGGCGAGATTGAGCGCGTGCAAGCGGCAGCGATCCATCTTGGCTGCAATAATCACAAAGCCAAGCGCCGCAGCGGCCGCAACGCCATTGCGGACCGAACCAAGCAAGCTCCACCAGTCTGCGGCGTCCTGATAGCCTTGCGTTACCGGATCGGGCGATCCAAAGTGGAATTCCGCCACTGCCGGCGTGCCGTAAATCCACATGGAAAACATCGCGAACCAACTGAAGAATTGCACCACGGCCAGCTGGCGCATCGTCTTGGGCATGGCGAACAGATCGTTGACGACCTCCATAAAGCCGTTTTCGTCCTTGCCGCTGGACCGCATTCCACCCGCGATCAGCTGAGTCGCACCGAAAGTCGCGATCAGCGCGGCTAGGACATAGAGTTCCTGAGCGATCTCGATTTCGCCGAGGAAGGCCGGTTTAGGCTCCCCTCGCCCAAGCATGACGAGCGCAGCGAACCCTACGCCGACCGCGATCCAGCCGAGTCCACCCTTCTTGAACTGCGAAGCGCTGCGCTGCACGCTGTCCGCGCCAATCGGCTCGGTTCCAAGAGCCTCATGGCGCGCGGCTTCGAAGCCCGCAATCTCTTCGGGGCTGTATTCCTTGGTGCGCAGCACCGTCCAGCACACCGCAGCAAACAAAGCTGCGCCGCCGATGTAGAAGGCCCACTGCACCGTCTCAGGAATCTCACCCTCGGGTGCGACATTGCTGAGCCCCATCCAGTTGGTCATCACCCACGGCAGCGCTCCCGCGATGACCGCGCCCACACCGATAAAAAAGCTCTGCGTCGCGTACCCCTTGGTCCGCTGACGGTCGGGCAGGTTGTCGCCGATAAACGCGCGGAAAGGCTCCATGGTCACGTTCAGCGAGGCATCCATGATCCACAGCATACCGGCCGCCACCCACAAGGTGGGCGAATTGGGCATCACGAACAGCGCAATCGTGGCGAGCAACGCACCGATCAGAAAGTACGGGCGACGACGACCAAACTTGCCCCATGTGTTATCGGACAGGTGTCCAATAATCGGCTGCACCAGCAGTCCAGTCATAGGTGCGGCAATCCAGAGGATCGCGAGTTCATCAACCTCCGCGCCAAGTGTTTGGAAGATGCGGCTGACATTGCCGTTTTGCAGGTCAAAGCCGATCTGGATTCCAAGGAATCCAAAGCTCATATTCCAGATCTGCGCCGCGTTCATCGCAGGCTTACGCCCGGGACCGCTATCATTTGGCCCGCTTGCGTTGGAGACCGCCTCAGTCATTCTATTTGTACCCTCTCCCGACCCCGCAAATCGCTTTACCTGCGATCCTTTTAGAGGCCCTTGTCACTGTAACGCCGCGCACGGATGTGACCATGCGCTTTGCGACGACGTGCACAGTGTGGCGCGAATGCAAATTTTTGCAAGAATCTTCCGAAAAATTGTGGGGGCCAATAGGGATGAATCGATAGAACTTTACGTATCTCATTCTATTTAAGCGCTTTATGACCACGGCCTACCGCAATCTCTCGCGCGCACAAGGGTTTGCAAATTTGCTTTGAAGATGGCAATTGAGGCGCTGGGAGGAAAATATGAAACGAATCTGGCTTGCCGGGCTTATGGCTCTAAGCAGCGTGATCATGACTGCGTGCGCCGAAGAAAGCTCGGCTGCGACCGACTCGCCTCTTCGAGATCGCCCTCCCGAAGATGAAGTGATCTATTTCGTTCTGCCCGATCGCTTTGAAAACGCCAAAACCGAGAACGACACAGGCGGGCTTGAAGGCGGCGCGCTGGACCATGGGTTCGATCCAACCAATAAGGGCTTTTACCAAGGTGGCGATCTCGCCGGACTGACCAGCCAGCTCGATTATATTGAGGGGCTCGGCGTCACCGCTATTTGGTTCGCGCCCGTGTTCCAGAACAAACCGGTTCAGGGCCCTCCAGGACAGGAAAGCGCAGGCTATCACGGCTATTGGGTGACCGATTTCACGCGGATTGATCCGCACTTTGGAACGAATGAGGAATTCAAGACCTTCGTCGACGCCGCGCACGAACGCGGGATGAAAGTCTATATGGACATCATCACCAACCACACCGCCGACGTGATTCGTTACGAGGAAGGCGACGCGACCGGTTATGTCTATCGCAGCAAAGGGGACTTCCCTTATTCGCGCAAAGGCGGCCTTGATGGCACGGCAATCAACGAAGGGTTTATGGGCGATGAGGTTCTGACCGAAGAGAACTTCGAAAAGCTGACCGATATCTCTTACGCCTACACGCCGTTCGTTCCTGAGGAAGAGCGCAATGTTAAAGCGCCCACATGGCTGAACGATCCGATTTATTACCACAATCGCGGCGACACGACCTTCCGCGAGGAAAGCAGCCGCTTTGGCGATTTTGTGGGCCTTGATGATCTGTTCACTGAACATCCGCGCGTGCTCGACGGAATGATCGAGATTTACGGTGACTGGATCCGCAAGACCGGGGTGGACGGCTTCCGCATCGACACCGCGCGGCACGTCAATCCCGAATTCTGGCAGACCTTTGTCCCCGCGATGCAGGAAATTGCTCGCGAAAAGGGCATTCCAAACTTCCACATCTTTGGCGAAGTGTACCGTGACGGCTCCGATAACGGGTACATCGCACAATACACCCGCCGTGATACGCTTCCCACTGTCCTCGACTTCGCGTTTCAGGCTGCGATGGTCGAAACACTTGGGGAGAAGAAAGGCACGGTGGTTCTGGCCGAGCTGTTCCATGGCGACGTGCTTTACGAAGGCGGCGAGACAGCGGCGCTGACCATGCCAACCTTCCTCGGCAATCACGATGTCGGACGGTTTACAACGTTCCTTCGCAACAAAATCCCGGGCATCTCGCAAGACGAGCTGTTGGAACGAACCAAGCTTGCTCACGCGATGATGTTGACCATGCGGGGATCACCGACAGTCTATTACGGGTCGGAGCAAGGCTTTGTTGGCGACGGCAACGATCAAGCCGCGCGCGAAAGCCTGTTTGCCAGCGTCACGGACAGTTACAACGATAACAACTTGATCGGGACCGACGCGACGACCGCGGATCGCAACTTCGACACCGCGCATCCGCTCTATCAGTTGATCGCCGAGCTATCGGCGGTACGCAAAGCCAATCCGGCGCTGCGCCGGGGCTCGCAGAACACGCGCGCTTATCGCGATGAGCCCGGCATTCTGGCGATCACCCGGCGTGATCCGAAGAGCGGACAGGAGGTGCTTCTCGCCTTCAACACGTCGATGGATGCAATCACCGAAAATGTGCCTGTCGACTACGCCTCGCGCACGATCAACATGTTGGCGGGAGAATGTCCGGTCGCGGTGGCCGCGCCGGGCTCCGTTACGGTTACCTTGCCAGCGCTGAGCTTTGCGGTATGCGAGCTCGTCAGCGACAATCAGGCCGATTGATCATGAACAAGTTCAGTTCAACCACAGAGCTCCAACGCGGAAGCACAGCCCATTCCGAGCGAAGTGAATGGTGGCGCGGTGCGGTGATCTATCAGATCTATCCGCGCAGTTTTCGCGATACGAACGCCGATGGCGTGGGCGATCTGAAGGGCATTCTTGAAGGATTGGATTATATCGCCTCTTTGGGCGTAGACGGCATCTGGATTTCGCCCTTCTTCACATCACCGATGAAGGATTTCGGGTACGATATCGCTGACTATTGCGGCATTGATCCGATCTTTGGTGACTTTGATGACTTCGACGCGATCATCGCGCGGGCCCACGAGCTTGGTATCAAAGTGCTGGTCGATCAGGTCTATTCGCACACCTCGGATCAGCACCCATGGTTTGCCGAAAGCCGCCGCGACACAACCAATTCAAAGGCGGACTGGTATGTGTGGGCCGATCCCAAACCCGATGGATCGCCGCCGTCGAACTGGCAATCAGTCTTTGGCGGATCGTCCTGGCAATGGGATGGCCCGCGTCGGCAATACTACTTGCACAACTTCCTGACCGAACAGCCCGATCTCAACGTGCACAATCCGGAGGTTCAAGAGGCGGTCTTGAACGTCGCGCGCTTCTGGCTCGATCGCGGGGTCGATGGCTTCCGTTTGGACGCGCTCAACTTCTCGATGCACGATCCCGAGTTTCGCGATAACCCGCCCAGCCACGCGCCGATGGAGACAGTGACGCGTCCCTTCGACATGCAGATCAAGCAATTCAATCAAAGCCATGCGGACATTCCGGCGTTCCTCGAACGGATTCGCGCAGTGATGGATGAGTATCCCGGCCGGTTCACGGTGGCTGAAGTCGGTGGGCCGACCCCGCTTGAAGAGATGAAGGCGTTCACGCAAGGCGATGCGCGGCTGAATTCGGCCTATAACTTTGACTTTCTCTATGCGCCTGATTTGACGGCGGAGCGGGTTAAGGCCTCGCTGGCGAATTGGCCGGATGAAGCCGGTGAAGGCTGGCCGTCATGGGCGTTCTCAAACCACGACGCGCCGCGCTTCACATCACGGTGGGCGGGTTCGAAGGGAATAGAGCACACCGCGCGCTTAGGCATGCTTTTGCTACTTTCGCTGCGGGGCAATCCGATCATCTACCAGGGCGAAGAGCTGGGCCTGCCGCAAGGCCACGTGCCGTTTGAGGACCTCCAGGACCCCGAAGCCATCGCCAACTGGCCGCACACCTTGGGCCGCGATGGCGCGCGCACGCCGATGCCATGGAACGCTTCGGCGCCCCAAGCAGGCTTTTCCACCGCTAATGCGACCTGGCTTAAAGTCGATCCGGCGCACGCCGATCTGGCGATTGAGGAACAGTCACGAAACGCCGGTTCGATGGTCGAATACACGCGCCAGCTGCTGGCGCTGCGTAGCACTCTGCCCGCCTTAGTCTCGGGTTCAAGCGAACTGCTCGAGACACCTTCCGAGATCATCGCCTTTGTGCGCCGATTGGACGGCGAGGCGTTGCTGTGCGCATTCAATTTCAGCGAAGACGAGGTCAATTGGAGCCCTCCGGCCGAATTTACGAGCGGCGTGGTGGTTGCCAATGAACGCGTAGGCGATCACAGAGAGGCAGTTGTTCCGGTTTTGGCGCCCCGTTCGGGCTATTGGGCCATAAGGGGGTAAGCGTAAGCTATTATGGATGCGGCCGACGTAAAGTCGAAGAAAAACGCGCGGCTTGAAGATATCGCACGCGAGGCGGGTGTTTCGATCTCGACAGTGTCGCGCGCGCTCAACGACAGCCCGGCGGTCAAACGCCGGACCAAACAGGAAATCTGGCGCATCGCGCGCGCGCATGACTACGATTTTCGCAGCCATATGCCCAACGGGCCAGTGGGCGCGGATGCGACCATCGCCGTCATCGTCCCCGCCCCGCAAGCCCGCGAGACGCGGGTGTCGGATCCGTTCTTCCTCGAATTGCTCGCCGGGATCGCCGAAGCGGCGCGCGATCGCAAAGTGGACCTTGTCGTCAGTCATATCTTCCCGCGCACCGCGGAAGACATTGAGTTTGCGATGACGACCAGCCGGGCGACGGGTATGATCTTCATTGGGCAAAGCTCTTTGCACGAAGCGTTCAATCGGTTGTCGTCAGGTGATGATCGATTTGTCGTATGGGGCGCCAACTTCAACGATGCCGAATATTGCACCGTCGGGTCGGACAACGTGGCTGGCGGACGCCGTGCGACCTCGCATCTGCTGCGCCTCGGCCGCAAGCGCGTGCTGTTCCTGGGCGACACCGAAGCGCCTGAAGCCGAACAGCGTTTTCGTGGATACAAGCTGGCGCTCGAGCAGGCGGGCGTGCCCTTTGATCAAGACCTAGCTGTGTCGGCCCAGTTCGATGTCCAATCGGGCGAAGCCGCGACTCGAGCGGCTATTGAGCGCGGAGTCAAATTTGACGCGGTGTTTGCAGCCAGTGACCTCATCGCGATAGGCGCAATGCGCGCGCTTGATCTCAGCGGTCGCCGCGTACCAGACGACGTTTCGGTGGTGGGCTATGACAATATTCCTGCCGCGCGTCTTGTGACCCCACGTCTGACCACCATAGAGCAGGACACCAATCTGGCGGGCCGCATGCTTGTATCCAAATTGATCGATGCGCAGGGCGGGAAAGCCATGTCCGAAAGGCTTGAAACCAGCCTGCTGATCCGGGACAGTTGCGGCGGTTGATATGACGGACAGTTTTGGCCCCCTAAAGAGCATCGTCATCGTCGGTGGCGGCAGCGCGGGCTGGATGACAGCCGCCGCCTTGGCTGACGCGGTTGCGGGCGACTGCCAGATCACGCTGATCGAAAGCGAAGCGATTGGCACGGTGGGCGTTGGCGAGGCAACCATCCCGCCGATCCGCACCTTTAACCAACGCCTCGGCATTGATGAGGCCACCTTCGTCAGGGAAACGGCGGGGTCCTATAAGCTCGGCATCCAGTTCGTGGACTGGACGAGGCTGGGGCACAGCTACTTCCACCCGTTTGGCCAGTACGGTGCCGAGTTCGATAAGGTCCCCTTTTACCATTACTGGATGCGCGAGCATTTGGAGGGCCGCACGCAAGGGCCGATCGACGAATATTCGATGTGCTGGGCGATGGCGAAGGCGGGCAAGTTTGCGCATCCCGAAATGGACCGGCGCAAGATCCAATCGACCTTTGACTACGCCTATCACTTTGACGCCGGGCTCTACGCCGCCTTTCTGCGCAAGTTTGCTGAGGCGCAAGGCGTTACGCGTGTCGAGGGACTGGTCGAAGATGTAACGCTGCGCGCCGAAGACGGCTTTATCGAAAGCATCACGCTAAAGGACGGCCAGACCATTTCTGGCGATCTTTTCGTCGATTGCAGCGGCTTCCGCGGTCTTCTTATCGAAGGCGCTTTGGAAGCGGGATACGAGAATTGGCAGAAATGGCTCCCATGCGACCGCGCTGTCGCGGTGCCTTGCGCTAAAGGCACTGAGATCACGCCCTACACCCGCTCCACCGCCAAGGAAGCGGGCTGGCAATGGCGCATTCCGCTTCAACACCGTACCGGCAACGGATATGTCCATTGCAGTGACTTTATCAGCGAGCAGGACGCGGCTGACACTTTGATGGGTTCGCTTGATGGAAACGCCCAAGCCGATCCGCGCTTTCTCCGTTTCGTGACGGGTCGGCGTAGGAAATTCTGGGACAAGAACTGCGTCGCCATTGGGCTCTCCGCCGGTTTCATGGAGCCGCTGGAATCGACCAGCCTGCACCTTATCCAGTACGGTATCCTACGCCTGATTGCGCTGCTGCCGGACAGCGAGATGTCGCCGTTGCTCGCGCACGAATACAACCGGCAGACGGGCGATGAATACGCCCGCATTCGGGACTTCCTGATCCTGCATTACAAGGCCACCGAACGCCGTGACAGCGAGCTTTGGCGGTATTGCGCGGACATGGAGATACCGGACAGCCTGCAATACAAGATCGATCACTTCCGCAATTACGGCATGATCGTCTCAGACGAGCGCGAATTGTTCGCCAATCCCAGCTGGATTGCGGTCTATCTCGGCCAGGGCATCACGCCCAAGCGCGCGCCCGGCATCACGCAGATGCGCGGCCAAGTGCCGGTCGCGCAAAGGCTTGGCCAAGTGGCCGACGCCATGCGCAGCGCGGTCGCGGAAATGCCGGCTCACGGCGATTTCCTCGCACACCACTGCCCCTCCCCACTCGCCGTTTAGGCTCTCAGCATCACCCGAGACCAAGCGGGCAATGCCTTCGCCAGCCTCACTTTGATGGCCCCGAAAAGGGGAAGGGCCCGCCAGCTTGCGCCGGCGAGCCCTTCTAGAGGAGTGCGACCCTCTGAGAGAGTTTAGAAGTTTTTACGGATCGTGAAGTTGAACGTCCGGCCATAGATCTCGTGACGGCTCGGGAAGGTGCCAACTTGCTGGCCTCCCGGTCCGAAGAGATCGTTTTGCGTTACGAACGGCTCATTACCGAGGTTGAACGCTTCGACCAGAATGCCGAGACCTTTAAGCGGGCCGCTTTCGTTCTGGAAGGTGTAGCCGATCTGCGCGTCGACAATCATTTCGTCCTGCGCATCCGCACCGCTGAGCGATCCGTCGAAGTTTTGAACTTCGGACAGGAAGCCGCTGCGATAACGCGCCGCGATTTTCGCACGGAACCCGTTCTTTTCATAGAACAGATCGCCTGACCAGGTTTCATCCGAGTAGCCCGGAATTGGCAGCGGCACGTCGTTCTGATCATCCACTTCCGCATCGGCGTAGGTGTAGCTGAAGAAGCCACCGAACCCTTCGAGCGCCGGGACAAAGTCACCGAAGCTTAGGCGCAGGGTGCCTTCAATGCCGGTGATCGTGCCATCCGAGAAGTTGACCGGACCGCTGAACACACCCGTTGCAAGCTCCGGCGCCGTAGTCAGAACACCGCCAAAGCCCGCGTTTTCGATCGGCTGCGTCAGATCAACGAGCTCGTTAAAGTCGATGATCCAGTCCGACAGGTCCTTGTGGAAACCGGCAATGATGATTGCCGATCCGCGTGAGAAATACTTCTCGAAGGAAACGTCGAACGAAAGCGACTCATAAGGCTGCAAGAACGGGTTGCCACCGCTCAGGTTGAAGCAGACGAGGTTCGGCGGACTGAATCCGATCACGGTGTCAGGGAACTGGTCCCCATCAGTATCCGCACAGCTCAGCGGGTTGAAGTTGATGTTCTGGTTAGCTGCCATCTGATCAAGGCGCGCACGCGTGATCGTTTTGGCCGCAGCCAGGCGGATGAATGTGTCATCCGCAACTTCAAAGCTCAGGTTCATGCTCGGAAGCCAATCATCGTAATCGGTTTCGACCGTGTTGGTGAAACCGCCGCCGATGGTGCCGGTCGAGGACTGTTGAGTGTCCGCGTAGCGCAGACCGATATTGCCGCGCACAGGGACCGAACCCAGATCACCATCGATGTTGGCCTGGATGTAGAAGTTGTGAACCTGCTCATCCACGACCCATTCGGTGTCGAAGGTGGCCTTTTCGACCAGATACGTGCCGTCCGTCAGGAAGCCCGATGGATCGTAGGCGAGGATGTTCTGGCCCAGGCCACCGGTATCGGTCGATCCAACAATCGAGCCAGTCGGGACCGCAAGCGCGCCATCCACGAACAGACCAGAAGGACGCAGGAACGCTTCGTTCGAGTCGAAGTCCTTCTCGCGATCGGTGTAAAGCCAGCCGACCACGATTGAGTCGAGGAAGCCGCCATCGAACTGCCAGCCAAGCTCAGCGCGAAGCTGATGCAGTTCGTCGTTGATTTCCGGCTCTTTGATGAAGCCAACCTGGCCCCAGCCGCCCGGATCAGTGAGAAGCACGTTCGCGGGATCGGTGTAATCCAGCAGGCCGTTGATCGAATACTCGCCGTTCTCCGGGAAGTTGAACGTCAACGTATCCTGAGCGCCCGAACGCGCGCGGCCCGTACCGGCGTAGGATTCGTAGTCGATGTCGTCACGATCCAGCGTTGAATAGCCGTAATCAACCATAAGGCTGAGATTGTCGTTGACCTGCCAATCGGCGTTTGCGCCAATGGCGAAGATCTCGCTCTCGCTGCCTTCGGTGTCGGTGCGCAGAATAGGCACCACGGCCGAATAGGTCGCGCTGTCTGCAAACGGGCCAGCGCCTTGCGCGCCTTCAAACTGCGCTCCCGACCACGAAGCGATCGGCGTTTCCGTGCCACGGAAGATACCGGCGTCTTTGGTGTCGGTGTAGAACGTGTCGACCATGAACGAGAAATCGTCGCTCGGTTCGAATTGAAGCGAGCCAGCGACCGAGGTGCGTTCGAACTCACGGCTCACAGCGCCCTGACGCGGGTTATCCGCCGGGTAGATCAGGCCGTTTTCGTCGGTGGCCACCTGGAATTGGTTGGTCTTGAGCTCGCGCGAAATCGTCTGCTGCGGGTTACGCTGCGAGGTGATTCCAAGCGACCAGCCGAGCGTGCCAGCGTCATTCTGATCGACGTAGGACGCGAACAGGCGGTAGCCATCATCCGGGAAATCCGGGTTGCGATTGCCAGCGTCGTTGATGCTGTAAGTGGCCGAGGCGCTGATTCTGCGGTCGTTGCTGTCGAGCGGGCGCACTGTGCGCAGATCGACCGCACCGGCAATACCGATAGCGGCGAGGCGCGCGTCGCCCGTTTTGTAGACAACACCCTGCCCGATCAGCTCAGACGGGAATTGGTCAAACTCAATACCGCGGTTGTTGCCCGCCGACACCACTTCGCGGCCATTGAGCAGCGCGAGCGAAAAGTCGGGGCCAAGACCACGAATGGAAATCTGTTGTGAACGACCACGCACTCGTTGCGCGGTGACACCCGGCAAACGAGCAAGCGAATCGGCGATTGAAAGATCAGGCAACTGCCCGAGATCTTCCGCCGAAATCACTTCCACGATCGATGTCGCGTCACGTTTCGCGGTCAGCGCGCTTTCAATAGCGCTGCGAAGACCCGTGACGACAATGACATCTTCGCCTTCGTCTTCAGTGACCTGCTCTTGAGTGTCGTTGTCTTGTGCGGCAAGCGGCGCTCCCGCTGCCATCAAAGCCAAGCTCGTCGCCGCTCCACACAGCAGACGCACATTAGCCGAGGTACGCTTAAGTCCCATTAGATATAACCTCCCCTGCGCAACACGATCTATCGCGTGTTTGCATATTTTTTCATAACCGGAAAAAGTGGACGCGTAAATCATCAATTCACACAGAAGTCACAAATTTGTTCGGGGAATTGTTTCAATTATTTTCAATAGGTTAAATGCCAACTGGTCACGATAACCAGCGCCCTACCGGCCAGAAACACCGCAAATGGTTGCCTTCGGGCAACAATTCTGGCGGCGACAACGGCAATTGCACCTTAAAGACTGAAGACATCATCACAGATCGCCAATGCCATCATTTTATGACTTAATATCATAATTTTATATGGAATGAATTGGCATTGTGGCGGGCATTTGTTAGCTTGAAGCGCAATCCAAAGGGGAAGGCACCAGTGCAAACCGAGCCGCAGAATTGGAGGATTTCGCTCGCGCGCGCGCAGTCGAGCGAATCTATAGCGGTAAACCAAGCCTTTTTATCGGTGTGCGGCTTTTTGGCCAATCCGCAAACTGCGCTTGATTTTGCATCTTTGCAAAAATTTGCAAAAATCACGCCGCAATATCCGGGCGTCCGGGCCCCGGTGCCTCAAAGTGTCTGTGATGCTTGGCTTAAAGCCCTGTCACCTCGCCTGGACACAGTCTTTGCTGCGCCACCGAATGGCTGGCGGATCGAAGCGTGGTTCTCAATCGTCACCACCCCAGCCCAGCAACTCATTCCGATGCAGCGTTTCCCGCATGTTGACGGCACCGACCCCGATCAGATCGCCATGATGCTTTATCTCCATGGCACGGGTCACGGGGGCACCGGCTTCTTTCGCCATCGCAAAACCGGCATTGAAGAACTGACCGAAGAGAACTTTCTGGCCTACCGCACCGCTTTAGAGAAAGACGTACGAGAAGGCGGCTTGCCCCCAGCTGCATACACGACCGACGGCGCGCCGTATTTCGAACGAATGCATGCGAGCGAAGGGAGGTTCAATGAAGCGATCTTCTATCGCGGCAACCGGCTGCACTCGGGCATCATCGCAGACGGAGAGGACTTATCTCCAGACCCGCTAAAGGGGCGCTTGACGATCAACGCCTTTTTCCGGCCAATACGATAAGCAGCCCCACAAGGGCATTTGGGATTTGCAATGACTGACAACACACCGCGAAAGCTCGTTATCGTTGGCGGAGGAACCGCCGGCTGGATCACCGCCGCCGCGTTCTCGCGCCTGCTTGGCCAAGCGCTCGACATTACGTTGGTTGAATCCGACGCCATCGGCACGGTCGGCGTGGGCGAGGCAACGATCCCGCAAATCATCCGGTTGAACACGATACTGGGCCTTGACGAATACGACTTCGTCAAACGCACCAACGGCACCTTCAAGCTCGGTATCGAGTTTGTCGATTGGGGGCGTAAGGGCACAAGTTACCTTCACACCTTTGGCGATGCCGGAATGAGCCTTGCGGGCGTGCCATTCCACCAATTGTGGAAACGCGCGAGCGATGCAGGCCTTCAAAACGATCTGTGGCAATATTCGCTCCACAAACTGGCGGCGGACCATGCCAAGTTCGGCAAGCTAGACCGCGTGGGCAACACGGCGATGACCGGACTCGCTTACGCCTATCATTTCGACGCCGGGCTCTATGCGAAGTATCTGCGCGCCTTTGCCGAAGACAACGGCGTCGCCCGCAGCGAAGGGATTGTCCAATCCGTCGCGCGCGACGGCGAAAGCGGCGATCTGACCGCCATCACGCTCGACAATGGTACGGATATCGAAGGCGACTTCTTCATTGATTGCACCGGCTTTCGGGCGCTCTTGCTAGGACAGGAACTGGGTGTCGACTACATCGATTGGTCCAAATGGCTTCCTTGCAACAGCGCACAGGCCGTGCCGAGCGAACGTTTGCCGACGCTGGTTCCCTTCACCCGCGCCACAGCGAAAGACGCAGGCTGGCAATGGCGCATCCCGCTGCAACACCGAACCGGCAACGGCCATGTCTATTGCAGCGACTTTATCTCGGACGATGAAGCGGGCGAGACATTGCTGGCCGGGCTCGACACAAAGCCGCTGGCCGATCCCCGCCCGATCCGCTTCACAACAGGGCGGCGAGAGACGTTCTGGTCGCATAATTGCGCGGCGATCGGACTGTCCTCCGGTTTTCTTGAGCCGTTGGAATCGACCAGTATCCACCTTATCCAATCGCATGTCAGCCGGCTGATCCAGCTCTTCCCATCAAGCGCCAACGCGAAGACTGAACGCGCGGAATACAACGCTCGCTGCGCCGCTGAGTTCGAACAGATCCGCGACTTCCTCGTGCTACACTACCACCAGACTCAGCGCGAGGATTCCGAATTCTGGCGCTACTGCAAGAACATGGATGTGCCGGACAGCGTGAAGCACAAGCAGGACCTGTTCGCCTCCTCAGGCCGCGTGGGCCGCGACGCCGATGACCTGTTCCGCGAGGCAAGCTGGGTGCAGGTGATGCTGGGCCAAGGACTTGAACCCACCGGCTTTGATCCGATGGCAAACTCCGTCAGCGATCAGCAGCTGAACGAGTTTCTAGGCGGCGTGCGTTCGCTTATCGAACGCGCGGTTGGCTCACTGCCCACGCATGAGCAATTCCTTGCACAGCACTGTTCAACGGCGGAAGCGGCTTAATCCTTTGGCGGGGTAAACACCCATGGCTCGACCGCTTCGCCAATCTTGGTTTCGCTCCAGAACACGGTGTTGTTCTTCACGCCATCGTAAAGCAGTGTCACGCTGCGCGCCTGAACCCAGCCGTTTTCCAGCCTGACGAAATTGTCGTATATCCGCTCATGAAACCCGCGCGGCGTCGCGAACGCCAAATAGGTGATGAACCCACTTTCGTTGTCAAAACCAAACAGGGTTTCGCTGCCCGCAGGATCGGTGATGCGAACGATCTTTGTGTCCCGCCCACGCACATTGCGAGGCGGCGCGAAGCTTAGCGAGAAACCCTCTTTGAGCGATTGGCGCACCACGCCAAATCCGAAATTAGTCGCCCAATAGGCGTCCGCCTGATCCTTGGGCATGACGCCGCGCTCGGTCCAAGTGGTCTGTCCGTCGTAGCCCACCTCAAAGATCAACCGCTCACCCGACTTCGCGATGATGCGCACCTTGCCCGAAGCGCTATGAGCGGTGGTGCGGTCCGCGTCCATTTCGCGCCACATGCGATAGTTGTCGGCGGTGGATCGCACCGCACCTGTTTTCGGGTCGAAGAAGATCGCTGTGCCTGACAATTGCAGCGTGCCGGGTTTGAGCCAGACATCGCCGCCATGGGCTGCGATTGCGCGCTTGACGACTTCGCGCGGCGTAGGCTCCTGCTGCGCCGCGACAGGCGAGGCGAGCACTGTCGCCACTCCCGCAACGGCCTTCCAGAATTGGATCATCGCGCGCGCCTTTCCTCAATTTGTCCGGACATCTTTTCAACCATGCGGGGCTGGTCTACGCAAGAGGTATGAGAGGTCTCGCATCGCCATTAGCATTCGCCGCGCTTCTAGCGAGCGCCCCCTCCCTTGCTCAGAACAAGCTTCCTCCCGGCATCTGGACCAACACCGAAGACGTCTACTTCGCCGAAGAAGAAGGCCGCGAAAAAGCCGCTAGCGTCATGCTCGAAGTGGCTAAGGATGGCCAATGGCGTCGGATCAACGCCTTTGGCGAGGCGCAAAGTGAATGGAGCCGCTTGGCCATCCCCGCCCTTACGCGCCGCGACAACGGATCTGGATGGCAAATCGGACGAACTGAAATCCGCAGGGCCCGTGCGTTTTCCTGCTGGATATCGGCCAAGAAGTTTGCGGGTAAGGAAGACGGAAGCGCCGATTGGACCTTCACACGAGGCCTCAAAAGCTTTGATCAAGGTGGGCGTGTCTTCGTCGCAGGCGAAGGTGAGGCACCAGACGTCACCCTGCGCCTTCGCAACGTTACCTGGGCCAGAGGCAGCCGCAATCGGCCGTCGTTTGTGCTTTATGTCCACAAGGATGATCCAGTGCGAGCGGTCAGCTACTCCTGGGCCTCACCCGATGCAGAATTGATCGGCATAAACCTACGCTGGGTGCAAGGTAGCTGCTCCTTGATAAAAGAGGTTGAAGGAGAGAAATGATGCTGAAACGCGCGCAGATCGCGGCCCATGGGGGTCCTGAAGTCATCACCTGGGTCGAAGAGGCCATGCCCTCCCCCGGTGAGGGCGAAGTCCTGATTGAACACACCGCGATCGGGCTCAACTTCATCGACACCTATCACCGCTCGGGCCTCTATCCCATTGACCTGCCGAGCGGGCTCGGCCTCGAAGCAGCGGGTCGGATTTCGGCCGTTGGCGAAGGGGTCTCGGGCTTTTCTGAGGGTGACCGCGTCGCCTATCTCGGGCCCGGCCTTGGCGCTTACGCTACACACCGCGTGATGCCCGCCGACAGCCTGTTCAAACTGCCCGATGAAATCTCCGACGAAGTGGCTGCGGCCGCCATCTTGAAGGCGGCCACGACCGAAGCCTTTGTCGAACGCTGCGCAAGTGTAAACGCGGGGGATACCGTTGTCGTTCATGCCGCGGCGGGCGGTGTTGGCCTGATCATGGTGCAATGGCTCAAGGCCAAGGGCGCGCGCGTAATCGGCACCGTGTCCACCCCTGTCAAAGCGGAACTGGCGCGCAAAGCGGGTTGTGACGAGATTATCCTCTATGGCGAAGAAGAGATCGCCCCGCGTGTTCGTCAACTCACCGCGCGCGAGGGCGTGCCGGTAGTCTTTGACGGCGTGGGACGCGCGACATTCGAAGCGTCGCTCGACTGCTTGGCCCCGCGCGGGCTGCTCGTCAGCTTCGGCAACGCGAGCGGCGCAGTCGACGGGGTTAATCTTGGCATTCTGGCGCAAAAAGGGTCGCTTTTCGTCACACGGCCCACCCTGTTCCACTATTATGCAAGCCCAAAGGAGCGCGCCGCCGGGATGGCGCATGTCTGGGAAATGATCGTGAGCGGCAAAGTCGAGATAACCGTGGGCCAGACCTACCCGCTAATCGATGCCGCGAAGGCGCACGCCGACCTGGAAGCGCGCGCGACGACAGGATCGACCGTACTAGTTCCCTGAGGGAGATTGATCGTGAACCGCTTACTTATGTGCGGGGCGACTATCGCTTTTGCTTTCAACGCAGCCTCACCGGCTATGGCGCAAATTAATGACACCGCACCAGAATCGGTCGATGTTTACGACGCAAATAAGCCCATCGCCTTGCGGGAACTGGAGGAAGCAGGGGAGCGCTGGAGGCGGCTCTATGAGGCTGGCGATTGGATGGGATTGCGCACTCTCTACACTGACGACGCCGTATTGATGAGTCAGGGCCAGCCGAAGATCGAAGGCGCAGACGCAATCCTCGTGTTCCTTCAACGCCTAAGCCAGCAAGGCGCGAAAGTCACGTTCGCGTTCGCCCCCGAAGAGGTCGAAATCGAAGGTGAACTTGGCATCGTCACCGCGAAATACCGTATGGATATCGCGTTCCCCGGCAAGGACGCGGTGAAAGTCGCTGGCCGTTCTCTGCTAATCTACAAATGGCAGGATGGGTCATGGAAACTCTGGCGCGATATCGACAATTTCGCGTCCGATGTGACACCGGAGGACTTTGAATGACCCGCATCCATCCGCGCGATCCCGCCGAAGCTTTGGGCGGGCCCGAAGCCGCCGAATTCGCCAGGAACATGATGGGCTACATCCCCAATTCGGTGCTGACGATGGCGCATTGGCCCGAATTGCTGACCGCCTTTCGCGGGCTGGTCGATGTGATCTACGGCAAGAGCGCGCTCGACAACGGGTTCAAGCGGCTGATTGGCCACGCGACCAGTCTGTCCGCGGGATGCCGCTATTGCCAGGCGCACACGGGCCATGGCGCAGTGGAACAGGGCATGGACCAGACTAAGCTCGACGCGCTTTACGATTTCGAGAACGCCGACGTTTTCACCGAGGGCGAACGCGCAGCTTTGGCGCTGGCTTTCGCCGCCGGCGCGCAGCCCAACGCGGCAACGGACGCGCAGTTTGAGCGACTAAGCGATCACTACTCCGAAAAGGAGCAGGTCGAGATCATGGCGGTGATTTCGATGTTCGGCTTTCTCAACCGCTGGAACGACACTTTGGCGACGAGCCTCGAAGATATCCCGACAGCTTTTGCGACCGAGGCATTAGCTTCAAAAGGTTGGAATAAGGGCGCGCACTAAACAAGGCGCTTTCGGGCTCATTTCCAGGCGACGCCGCCGACCCAATCTCCCGCCACGCCCAGGAAGTGGTCGACATGGACCGACTGCCAAACGCCCGCTTCGTAATACGGATCGCCTTCGAAAATAGTCCGCGCTTCCGCTTCGTCTTCAGCTTTGACCACAACAAGCGACCCCACAGTCGCCTCGCCGTCTTTCAGCGGACCAGCCACCGCGAACTTATCGATATTGGCTTCGATATGCGCGAGGTGATCGGCCAACAGACGGTCTCGCAGCGTGGCGGCGTTTTCGCCGTCGCGGCAGTAGAAAGCAAACAATGTCATGTGCCAAGCTCTACGCATTCGACCAGCTCTCCGCCAGCCCCGATTGCGGTCGCAGTGCGGCGGCCTTCGTACAAAGCGCCATCGCGCGGCGCAGGCGGCGTGATCCAATCGGCGGTGCACGCGTCAAGATCTGAGACCGCTAAAGTGACCATGGCGTTGCCGGGAGGCAGCATGCCTTGATGCCGAGCGCGCGGGCCAGCGGCTTCGGGATAATCATCCACTTCGACGATTGGCATCTTGCCGTGGCTCACCATGGTAATTGTCGTCTGCGTGTCGGGTGAAAGACTAAAGGCGTCGTTGATCATCGAATAAGGCAGGGTGTAGTCCGCTCCCCGCATCAGACCCAGATTGTCGGTGTACCAGGCAATGCTCTGGTTCCGATCCGGCGTCGCGAGCACGACGATAAAGATCTTGTCCACTGGCGATCCGGCCCGCGGCAAATCCGTATCAGGCAAATCGCCCAGCACCTGATTGAGATAGATCATCTCGCGGCCGGGGCCGAGCGTTTGCATTGGGATGAAAGCGGGTTCGATATTCTCAAGCACCTTGGGCGGGCCGACGATTTCGAACAGGTCTTCGGGCAGCGCCTCGGGCCAGTGCCACACATCTTCAACAGTCGTCTCAAAGGCGGCCCAGCCGTAGGTTGTGGTCGGTTTGAACTCGGGGTGATCGGGCTGTTCAACCAGACGGAACCAGCACGGCGCGCCGCTTTTGGGGCGCAGAACCGCGTAAGGTGATCCGGCGTTGGCCGGGCATTGCCAGCTGGCAGCGAGATCCTCGGACAGGAAGCCTTCTTCAACCAGATCGAGCGTCAGGATATCGCGATAAGCGCGGATGGCCGGTTTGAGGTCTGGGACCGTCGAAAGACCGCCCATAATCGTGCCGTGGGGGATGGTCATTGGCCAAACTCCGGTTTGCGTTTCTCGACAAAGGCGGTGGTGCCTTCGAGGAAGTCTGAACCCGTAAAGGCCTCGGCGAACAGGCGCAGCGTGTCTTCATCGTCGGCGACCTGTCCATCAAGCACCCGGCGCACGAACTTCTTGCTCTCGCGGATCGAATGCGGGCTGGCGGCGAGGAGCGCTTCGATCAGATCCGTGTATTCATCCGCAATCATCTCAATCAAACCGATCCGCTGCGCTTCCTCAGCATTCAGCAAACCGCCGGTGAACAGGATGCGCTTGGCCTGACCCGGACCGACCAGATCGGTCAGCAACTTCACGTCGTGCAGCGGATAGACGAGGCCCAGCTTTGCGGGCGTGATCCCGAACCGCGCCGCGCTGGTCGCGATGCGCAGATCGCACGCCAGCGCCAGACCACAGCCCCCGCCTATGCAGTCGCCTTCAACGAAAGCGACAGTCGGCATATCGAGCCGCGCAAGCTTGTGCTGCACGCGGTTGATCGCCGCTTGGTTGGCGCTGCGCCAATCCGCGTCATCTTTGTTCGCAAGCAGTTCCTTGATATCCGCGCCCGCGCAAAATCCTGCGCCCGCTTCGGCAGACCGAAGGATAAGCACCTTTGCCTCTACGTTGCGCTCCACCTGATCAAGCAGGCCGGGCATCATCTCCCACATCGCCATGTTGAAGGCGTTGCGCTTGTCCAGCCGGTCAATCAGCAGATGGGCGACGTGGCCCTCGGTCTTGAGGCGTAGCGTCATGCGGGGTTCCCGGCCATAAAGTGATCAGCAATCGCCTTGCGGGTGGTCACCCACACGCACTCATGCGCGCGGACATGTTTGAAGAACTCTTCGAGCGCCCAAATGCGCCCCGGGCGGCCAATGATGCGCAGGTGCAGGCCAAGGCTCATCATCTTGGGATTGCCCTCCTCACCCTCGCGATAGACCTGATCGAAATTCGCCTTGGCGTAATCGAGCCATTGGTGCGGGGTCAGAGCGGGGTCGGTCCACATCTTCATATCGTTGTTGTCGAGCTGATAGGGCACGATGCACATGGGCTTGCCGGGCACCGTGTCGTGATCCCAGAAAGGCACGTCGCCCGAATAATCGTCCATGTGATAGCTGAAGCCCTCTTCGGAAAGCAGTCGGCGCGTATTGTCGGTCAGAAGATAACGCGAGAGCCAGCCATAGGGGCGAACACCGCAAGTCTTCTCGATGCTGGTCACAGCTTTCCGGATGAATCCGCGTTCCTGATCCTCGTCCATCTTGAACTGGTGCACCCAGCGCCAGCCGTGGCTGACCGGTTCATGGCCCAGCTCAACGATGGCCTCCGAAATCTCGGGATGGTTCTCAAGGCTGAGCGCCGCGACGGTCCAACTAGCCATGATATCGTAGCGCTTGAGCAGCTTAACGATCCGCGGCGCGCCCGCTTTGATTCCATAGAGATAGTTAGACTCGTTCGAGTAGTTTCGCATCTTCGACTTCACGAAGACGCCCAGTTCATCGACTGGCTCCATCCCGCGATCGCCGCGCGCGATGGTCATTTCTGAGCCTTCCTCAACGTTGACGACGACGCTAAGCGCCATCTTCGCGCTGTTCGGAAGGTCCATGCGTTCTTCTATCACTGCGTTTCCTTTTCTGCGTGCGGCCAGCGCATTCGCGCTGTCCTAGGCCGTAGCCTCCCGCGCCC
>JBCCBZ010000035.1:0-21949 GCA_039033755.1 Pseudomonadota bacterium
GCACGCGAACCCGGCAAGGTAAGACGCCGCGACCGTAAGAACATTTCGAGCGGCGTTGCGCACATCAACGCCAGCTTCAACAACACGATGATCACCATCACCGACGCGCAAGGCAACGCAATCAGCTGGTCCAGCGCCGGCATGATGGGCTTCAAGGGCAGCCGTAAGTCAACGCCTTACGCCGCTCAGGTGGCCGCCGATGACGCCGGAAAGAAAGCCGCCGAACACGGCGTGCGCACGCTGGAAGTCGAAGTGAAAGGCCCGGGCTCGGGCCGTGAGAGCGCGCTTCGCGGTCTCGCCGCGGTGGGCTTCAACATCACCTCGATCCGTGATGTGACGCCGATCCCGCATAACGGCGTTCGCCCGTCCAAGCGTCGCCGCGTCTGATCCGTTCGGAACTGGCGGCAATCTCATTTGCCGCCGCCTCCGCGGGTCGTACAGGTCTTTCCAGCTCTGGAAGTCAAAGGCCCGCACCACATATTTGAACCGCTGATACAGCGAATTAGGGGAAATCCATGTCCGTCAATACGAAGAACTGGCAGGAACTTAAGAAACCCAACGCTCTGGAAATCAAAGAAGGCGGAGACAAGCAGCGCAAGACCACGTTTGTGGCCGAACCGCTTGAGCGTGGCTTCGGCCTGACGCTCGGCAACGCTTTGCGTCGTGTCCTTCTGTCGTCGCTGCAAGGCGCGGCGATCACCTCGATCAAGATCGAGAACGTGCTGCACGAATTTTCGTCGCTCGCCGGCGTTCGCGAAGACGTGACCGACATGGTCCTCAACGTGAAGCAGATCGCGCTCAAGATGGAAGGCGAGGGCCCCAAGCGTCTCCAGCTTTCCGCCACGGGCCCAGCCACCGTCAAAGCGGGTGACATTGCTGTCACCGGCGACATCGAAGTGATGAACAAGGACCTCGTCCTGTGTCACCTCGATGAAGGCGCGACGCTGAACATGGAACTGACCGCGGACGTTGGCAAAGGCTACGCTCCGGCGGTTCAGAACCGTCCCGCTGATGCGCCGATTGGCCTGATCCCGGTGGACTCGCTGTATTCGCCGGTTCGCCAGGTGAGCTACAAGGTCGAGAACGCACGTGTTGGCCAGGAACTGGACTACGACAAGCTCTCGCTGACCGTTGAAACCGACGGCACCGTCACTCCGGAAGATGCCGTGGCCTATGCCGCGCGCATCCTTCAAGACCAGTTGACGCTGTTCGTCCACTTCGAAGACGGCATCCCGCAGCCGCAGTCGGCCATGATTGGTCAGGCCGCTCAGCCGCAGGAAGACGACGCCAACCAGCTCAACCGTTACCTTCTCAAGAAGGTCGACGAGCTCGAACTGTCGGTGCGTTCGGCCAACTGCCTCAAGAACGACAACATCATCTACATCGGCGATCTGGTTCAGAAGACTGAAGCCGAGATGCTGCGCACGCCAAACTTTGGCCGCAAGTCGCTCAACGAGATTAAAGAAGTGCTCTCCAGCATGGGCCTGCGCCTTGGGATGGACATCCCGGGCTGGCCGCCGGAGAACATCGAAGAAATGGCCAAGAAGCTTGAACAAGAGCTGCTCGGCTAAACCGGGCTATCGGCGGGGCGCCTCAAGATCCCGCCAGCTACGGGCTACCTGATACGGGCCCATAACGAACTGAAGGAAAATACAATGCGTCACGGAATTTCACAGCGTAAGCTTTCGCGTAAATCGGGCCACCGTAAGGCTCTCTTCCGCAACATGTCGGCCGCTCTGATCAAGCATGAGCAGATCCTGACCACCGAAGCCAAGGCGAAAGAACTGCGTCCTTACGTCGAGAAGCTGATCACGCTGGCCAAGCGCGGTGGTCTATCGAACCGTCGCCTTGCCATGAGCAAACTGCAGGACGAAACGCAGCTTAAGAAGCTGTTCGACGTTCTGGCTGAGCGTTACGCCAACCGCGATGGCGGCTACACCCGGGTGATCAAAGCCGGCCCACGCGCCAGCGACGCGGCGATGACGGCGGTGATCGAACTGGTTGACCGCGACGAAGACGCCAAGGGATTGGATTCAGGCCCGGTCATGACCGACGCTGACGAATTCGCGGAAGCTTCGGCTTAAGCGCCTTTCAGATAGAAACACGGGGAAGGGGCCGGCGGAGCGATCCGCTGGCCCCTTTTCTTTGCGCCCTATTGAGGCGCGTATCGGTAATTTCTGTCTTGACAGAAATAGAGAAATAGCCGACATTTCTGTTATGACAGAAATAAACGTCGATTCGGAACTTCCGCCCTCGGTCTCCCGCTTTGTCCTCCATTGGGGCGATTTAGGTAGCCAGTGGGGCGTGAACCGCTCTGTGGCGCAGATCCACGCGCTGCTCTTCATCTCGGATAAGCCCATGACGGCCGAAGAGATTGCGGAGCAACTCGGTATGGCGCGTTCCAACGTCTCCAACTCGATCAAGGAACTGTTGGGCTGGGGCCTGATCCACCGCGTGCCGGTGATGGGTGACCGGCGCGATCACTTCGATGCCGAAGCGGACATCTGGGAGATGGCGATCAAGATCGCCGAAGGCCGAAAACGGCGTGAGATTGACCCAGCCGAACAAGCGCTGCGTCTGTGCAACGAAGAGGCGGAGTTCGACCGCCAAGTCAGCCCGGAAGCGCGCCAGAAACTCGCCGACATGCTCGAATTTGTGACCACTATGTCGCGTTGGCACGAAGAAATGACCAAAGTTCCCAAGCCCGCGCTGACCGCGCTGATCAAGATGGGTGGCGGCGTGACTAAGCTCATCAATTGGAGACCGGGCAAAAAGTCGGATTGAAGACCTCACCGCAGGCCAGAAAGGCGGCGACAATGGAACAGCGTGTTGCGATTGAAATTGGGAAAGAGCCGGGTGCAGCCAGCGCACTCCCGCAAAGCGAACCTTTGCAAAAGGGCGCTTCTCCCTACGATACGCGCTTTCGCCGACTGATCGGCTCGCAAGGGTGGCAATCGCTGCCCGCCTCGGTCCAGCGGCGTTTCTCCAAGCGGGTCGTGGACCAACGCGTGGTCCTTTATCCCGGCTTCATCCGCAAAGCGCGCTTCTCCAAGCTCGGGTGGCTCTTCGCTCAGGCTTGCCGTGTCGTCGGCGCGCCGCTGCCTTTAGGGCGCGAATGTGGGCTTCCAGCGGCGGTTTCGGTGATGGAAGATCGGGAAGGGAAAGGGCAATTCTGGACGCGGACCTACGCGCGCAAGAGCGGCTTTCCGCAAGTCATTCACAGCTCCAAACGCTTTGGCGGTGAGACGGGCCTTGAGGAGCATATCGGTCTTGGGATCGGCATGGCCCTGAAAGTCAGCGCGATTGAGGATGGCATCGCCTTTCGCAGCGATCACTATTTCGTGAGAGTGTTCGGCAAACGCGTCCGCCTGCCCGATTGGCTGAGCCCCGGCGAGACGGTTGTGAAGCACTGCCACGTTAGCGAAGACAGCTTCGTTTTTTCTCTGCAATTGAGCCACAGCTGGCTGGGTGAGCTCGTCTATCAGGAGGGCCTGTTCCATGACGCATGAGGGCCCTCTCGAAGTCTTGTTGCTCGGCGCGAGCGGCGTGTTCGGTTCGCGCCTTGCGCGCTTGGCGTGCGAGGAGGATGGGATACACTTGACCCTCGCCGCGCGTGGGCTGGCCAAGGTTGAGACGCTCGCGGCTGAAATGCCCGGAGACCAAGCCTGTGTGGCGCTCAACCGTGACACGCTGACCGCGCACGATCTGGCGGGTTTTGACGTGGTGGTGGACGCCGCCGGCCCGTTTCAGTCCTCGCACAGCCGCGTGATCGAATCCGCTATTGCGGCGCGGACCGACTATATCGATCTGGCCGATGGGCGCGAGTTTGTACGCAACTTCCCCCGCTATGACGAAGTCGCCAAAGGGGCGGAGGTCGCGCTGACCACGGGTGCGAGTTCGATCCCGGCGCTCAGCCACGCGGTGCTCGATAACCTCACGCGCAATTGGCGGTCCATAGAGAGCATTCGCATTGGCATCTATCCCGGCAACCGCGCGCCTCGTGGGCTGAGCGTGGTTGAAGCGATCCTGTCTTATGTCGGACACCCGGTACGCGTGTTCATGGATGGCGAGTGGCAGAAGGTCCCGGGCTGGGGCTTTACCCATCGCGAAGATCTTCCCGGTATTGGCAAGCGTTGGGCGGGTGTGTGCGACACGCCCGAGCAGGACTTGCTGGTTGAACGTTACAAACCGACCAAGTCCGCCGAATTCTATGCGGGGCTTGAGCTCAGCATTCTGCACCTGGGCCTTGCGGCGTTGGCGCTGCCGGTGCGCTGGGGCTGGGTGAAGAGCATGCGCTCGATTGCGCGTCCCATGTTGGCGGCTGCGCAATGGTTTCTGCCTTTTGGCTCGGATCGCGGGGGCATGTCGGTTCGTGTGAAGGGAGCGGACGGAGACGGTCGGCTCGCTGACCGGCGCTGGTTTCTTAACGCTGATGCCAATCGTGGCCCTAACGTGCCCACGCTCGCTGCGCTGGCGATGCTGCGCAGATATCGCGATGGAGAGCGGCCCGCACCCGGCGCGCGCGTGTGTTCCGGGATGCTGACCTTGGATGATTTCTCCGCTGACTTTTCACGGTTGGGCATCATGCAACAGACCTACGACGAAAAACTGGCTCCCATCGCCGTGCGTGAAGCGTCCGCTCTGGCGCCAAGGGGGGAGGCGTGGCAGTAGTCGCTGCCATGAAAAAGCTTCTTATCCTGGGCGCGATTGGCGCCGTACTCGCCGCCCCGGTTTCTGCACAAAGCGCTCAAGATAAGCTCGACGCGCGCTATGACCGAGCGTTGGCCGCGGGGTATAAGGCTCTGTTTCTATGCAGCGCCATCGCCAACGCGGAGGCCAACGGGGTGAAACGTACGCCCGAAAGCGTGCACGAATGGGAGCTGTCCGGGATTTATCCCAAGCTCGATCCGATCATTCGCGACATGCCCTATGAAATCGTGCGCCGCCCCACGGGACAGATCGCCTATGCGCAGGTGACATGGACGGACGACGCGCCCGGACGGGTGGCCGGGTATCGCGGCCCAGGAGACGGCTGTTCCGTCCTTCCCATAGGGGCGCCGGAAAGCGTTATCGACGCGGGCGCGCCTAAGCCGATTGACAGCGCAAGCGCGAGCGCCACGATCAAGATTAAGAACGATGCGGCTAATAAGCCAAGGGGACCGATCAAGGCGCCGCTCGATCAGGCTTTTGATACGCATTACGGTGAGGGGCGCACCACCGCGGTTTTGGTTCGTGGGCTGAAAAATGGTGAGGTGAACTACGAAGTTTCCCAATACGCGCCGGGTTTTAACGCAAACACGCCCCAACGCACCTGGTCCGTTGCGAAAAGCATCGCCGCGACGTTGGTCGGCTTCGCGGTCAAGTCGCGCGAATACGCGGTTAGCGATCCGGTCGGCCTTGGCTCTTGGAGACCAGGCGGTTCGGCCGATCCTCGCAACACGATCACCATCGATCACGCGCTGCGCATGGCAACGGGCCGCTATTCCGACACGCCGGGCAATCGCACCGATCCGATCTATTGGGGCGGCGGAACAGTGAGAGAGTATATGACCAATTGGCCGGTCATTCACACCCCGGGCACTGTATACCGCTACGCCAACAACGATACGCTTCTGGCGGTTAGAGCCATTGGGCAATATCTTTCCTATTACACCCCCGCTGAATTGATCGCGAAGTTCGATATGAAGGGGACCGTCATCGAGACCGATTGGGCGGGCGGCTTGGTTCTTTCCAGTCAGGTGTGGGCGACCGCGCCCGATCTTGCCAATCTGGGGCAGCTTTATCTCAACAATGGAGCGTGGGGCGGTGAGCAATTGCTGCCGGAGAAGTGGCGCGATTATGTCTCTGACCCCAGCGGCCCTCAGCCTGAGGGTACCCAGTGGGGTTATGGCGCGGGATGGTGGACCTTCCGCCGGCCTGAAGGCAACGCGTTCGAAGGCATTCCCGATGACGCCTTCGCCGCACGGGGCAATCGTGGGCAGTATGTTGTCGTGGTGCCTTCGCGCGATGTCGTGATCGTGCGGCGCGGCGAAGACAGGGTGGGCACCCGCTTTGATATAGCGGCTTTCACCAAGGATGTGCTGGCCGCGCTGGATTGAGGAGTTAGTTGATGAAACACCTGCGGGAGCGGGGCCTATTTGAACAAACTCCGATACACTGTTCAGGTAAATCGGCATTTATCTGAACATTAGCTGCAAGTGTCGCTCAGAATCAACTCAGATTCGTTCATCTAAAAGGGGTTCACAGTGAACGGGAATGGTCCCGGCCACTGAAGACCCGAGGATGAACCGACATGACTGATCTTAAACAGACCATCACCAAGGGAACGCTCGGGACTGTCGCGGCTGGCGCGATGGCCCTTGCGACTTTTGCGGCTTCCGCAACGCCTGCCATGGCGGATGATCGCCGCGATCGCGGTGGTATCAGCGCCGGTGATGTGATCGCCGGAGCCGTTGTTATCGGAGGTATCGCCGCGCTTGCCGGAGCGTTTGACCGCAACCGGGACCGCCGCTTTGACGACCGCCGTTTCAATGACCGCCGTTTCCGTGACCGCCGCTTTGCGCACAACGGATATCGCGGAGGCTTCGCCAATGTCGGCCCGCGCCAGGCGATCAACCGCTGTGTTCGCGCCGCCGAACGCCAAGCGCGCCGCTTTGGAGGCTGGCGCTTTGCCGATGTAACGCAAATCCGCGACGTTGACCGCACCCGCTTTGGCTTCCGCATTCGCGGCCGGATGGAGGTCGAAGGCAACCGCGCCTTCCGTCGCAACTTCGATCGCGGTCGCTTCACCTGCCAGTTCGATGGCCGAGGCCGTCCATTTGTCGACTTCGATGGCATTCGCGGTCTGAGGTAACCCATCAACCCTAACGTCCGCGTCAGACGGACGGCGTTCCTACCTCTCCTAGGGAGCGCAAATGGATACAGGCGGGCGGGGCGCCCGTCTGTATCTTTCTTGGCGCCTGTATCTTCTCTTTCCACCTTTCGTTTCCACCAGGCCAGTCTTGGCGCGCTGTGTCGCGTTGTGTATCACGCGGTTCAGGCATCGGTCAGCTAACTCTGCTATACCGATGCCATCCTTGAGCGCGTGGTGGCCGCTCACTTCACATGACCTGCAACAGGAGGGAGCTTTGAAAGCTCAGACAACACCTTTTGCTGGCGCTGTCGGATTGGCCGCCGCGCTTGCTTTTTCCACCCCCGCCGCCGCCGCTTCGGGCGTTCCGAGTGCGCCTGTCGCACCTACAACGATAGCCCCGCTATCGCTGGTGGATACGTTTAAGAGCAGTTCGATCCATTCGGGCGTGCAAACCAGCGATTGGCGCCGCTGCGGTTTTTTCGGATGCCGTCGAGGCTTTAGAGGAGGTTGGGGCCGTCGCGGCTGGCGCGGACGCCGTCGCGGCATTCGTGGCGGTGACATTCTGGCGGGTGCGGTAGTGCTTGGCGGGATCGCCGCCATCGCCAGCGCGGCGAGCCGCAACAACCGCCGCGATCGCGAAGTTGTCGTTGTCGAGCGCGACAACCGCAACGATGACCGGCGCGACAACCGCCGCTTTAACCCGCGCAGCTCCGGCAGCAGCGGTCTCGATAGCGCGGTCTCGCAATGCACCCGTGAGATTGAACGCGACGTACGCATCGAAAGCGTCGATGGCGCAAGTCGCGTTGCCAGCGGCTGGATCGTAACCGGCAGCATCTTTGATGGCTCGGGCTTCACCTGCGAAATCGGCAACGATGGCCGTATCTCTGACGTCCAGTATGGCCGTTTCCGTGGCAGCGCCGTCGGCGATCCGGGCAACGGTCTCGCCGGGCAGCAAGCGGCGGGGCAGTGGAGCGATGATCGCTACGCCAACGCGCGCGCTTCGATGAACGGCGAGTACACGACCTACAGCACGGCGGAGCGCTTTGCCGATGCCGGCGATGTTGCCGAGCGTACGGCGCAGCCTCTCGTGCCGCTGACCAGCGACCGTCTGCCCGCCTATCCCGGCGGCCCGGTTCCGGGCGAACAGAGCGGCGAGTAAGGCTGCCACAAAGACAACAGGCCGGCGACGCGCATTCCGCTGGCCTGATGAGCGCGGGCGTACCATTGCGGTGTGTCCGCGCTTTTTCTTTAGGGTTCGGTGTCGAGCGCGTCGAACGCTTCGG
Organism: Pseudomonadota bacterium; assembly: GCA_039033755.1. GTDB lineage: Bacteria > Pseudomonadota > Alphaproteobacteria > Sphingomonadales > Sphingomonadaceae > Erythrobacter. The sequence continues at coordinate 8,137 of JBCCBZ010000035.1, forward strand.
CTCGCGCGCGTTCTTCTTCAATGCTGTCGGGCGCCGCGCCTCCGCCATAGCTGGGCAGGCCCCAGCTGAACTGGATCGCCGCAGCGCGCAGGGTGAAGCCTGCAACAAAGGCTACACCCCAGACCCATCCATCGGCGATCATGAGTTGATCGGCCACCATCATCCCTGCGACCGTGACCGCCGAACTGAGCGCAGCGGCGGTCACGTAAAGTTCGGGCTGCATTATGATCGAGGGACGCCCGGCGACGACATCACGGATGATCCCGCCAACGCAGCCCGTGATGATCCCCATCAACGCGGCGGGCACTGGCGGGACGCCATACGCCATCGCCTTCGCGCTGCCGAGCACGGCGTAGGCTGCAAGCCCCGCCGCATCGCCCATGTCAAAGGCTTTACCCTGCCAGAACCGAACCGGCGCAAACCACGCGAAAACCGCGCAAGCCAGGCACACCGGCGCGACGCGCGGGTCGGTGATCCAGAACACCGGCGCGTCGATCAGCAAGTCGCGGATCGTCCCGCCGCCAACGCCAGTGACCAACGCGAAAAAGCCCATGGTCACAAAGGTCTGACGCTCTTTCGCCGCAATCGCCGCGCCCGATAGCGCAAAGACGGCAATGCCGAACAGATCAAGCAGGTTGAGGATCGGGGTGAGGACTTCGCCGTTCACGCGGGTTCTGCTTTCACACGGGTCTTGCGGCGACGGAACATCAACACGCAACCGATCAGAGCGCCGATCAACGACAGCGCGGCAAAGCCAATGAGGATCGGATGGCTGTTATCCTCGCGCTCAGACAGGTCCATGATGTGCAGGCCCCAGGCAAAGTCGAACCAGCGCCACCATAGGGTGCGCACCGCTTCGATCCGACCCGTGTCGCGCCCGACATAGATATAGGCGCTGTTCTCCAGGGCCACGCGCCAGACGGGCATGGGACGGCGGAAGTCGAAAGGCACTTCATCCGCTTCGTAGAAGGTGACGCTCTCCACTTTATCGCCGCCTACAATGGTTTTGGCGACCAGTGCTCGCGCGTCGTCGGCGGTGAGAGCGGGGATGGGCTCTCCGGTGGCGAAGTCCACGCGGCTGGTTACGCCGTCCAGCGTGGTCAGGATTGCCACCGCGCGACCGTCCTGCATGGTGACGCGCATTTCCTGGAGTTGGGCGTCCTCGCTTGCTAGGACACTGCCTTCCAGCACCAACGGCGCAGGCGCCTCAGCCTCAATCCGCAAATGCTCACCGCGCACTTCGGGCAGAGGCTTGATCGTCATAAACAGGCCCGAGGCGAGCCATAGGACTATGGGTACGCCGACCAGCCATCCCAGCCATATGTGCCACTTTGCAAAGCGTCGCATGATCGATTGTGTTGCCATGGGATGCGCCCATGGCGACCATTGCTTAACCATGCAAGAGGATCCCGATCTCCTGCGCCGCTGCGATGCAATCGAGATCCGACAAATACGGCCCCATCACCTGCATTCCACAAGGCAATTCCGCCCCTTCATAGGTGCCGCTGCCGATGGGCAGCACGGTGGAGGGCAGGTTGGGAAATGTTGCAATGCCCGCCCAGGCAAGGCCCGAGGCGCCGGGCACATCGCGGCCATTGATACGGATATCACCGTCGAATACGCGCGCGTCGCCATCGACATGTGGCACCGCCAGCACCGGCGCGGGCGGAGCGAGGACAAAGTCGTACACCTCAAACAGGCGCGCCCATTCGGCCTGCTTGGTCGCCTGCGCGTCGAGCATGTCGAACCAATCGGTCGCGCTCGCCCGCTGGCCATCGGGCGTTGGAGCGCCGCGAGCCATCGCGGTGTTGAGCATCTTCATATAGCTGGCTTGCTGCCCTTCCAGATCAGGGACCAGATCGCTGCTTCGATCCACTTGGACGCCCGACTGGATCAGTGTCTCGATGGCGGCCTCAGTCGGCTCTGCCACGCTCGCATCGACCGGCGCTCCGGGATATTCGGTGATGGCTAGCAATCGGCACTTCTTAAGCGGCTTGAGGTTTTGCGGCAGCGCATAGGTCGAACCCAGCGCAGTGAGCGTCGCCAAGTCCTGCGCGTTGCGCGCCAGCGGACCGGCGATCGACAGCGCGCCGTCATGCGAAGCGACAAAGCCCGGACGCTTGGCCATCAGCGGGTGGCTGTGCCCCTGCTTGGAGACGATGCCCCAAGTGGTCTTGTGCCCCCAGATCCCGCAGAAATGCGCCGGTACTCGCACCGATCCGCCAATATCGGTGCCATACTCGCCCGCGACCATGCCAGCGGCGACCACCGCCGCGCTGCCACCGGAGGAACCGCCGGGCGACCGGCTGGTGTTGTGGGGGTTCTTGGTCCGGCCATAGACCGGGTTGAAGCTTTGCCAGTCCGACAGATCGACCGGAACGTTGGTCTTGCCCACGATCACCGCGCCTGCCGTCTTCAACCGGCGCACCAAATTGCTGTCGCGTGGCGCGGTGTAATCGGCGCACGCTTGATGGCCCCAGCAGCTTTGCAGCCCCTCGACCTCAAAGCTTTCTTTGACCGTCATCGGCACACCGTAAAGCGGGCGATCCGCGTCGTGGGCCGCCCCGTTTGCAAGGGCTTCGTCCATGGCCTTGGCCGTTTCAAACGCGCGATCAAAATCGGGCACGGCGAGCGCGTTGATCTCGCCGTCCAGCGCCTCGATCCGTCCAATCGCGGCGTCCACCGCTTCGGTGACGGAGATCGCTCCGTCGCGAATAGCGGCGGCGGTTTCGGCCAAGCCTGGTTTGTCGGTCAGTTGCGGGTAAGCCATGCGACACTTTCTCCCTGTCTTGGCGGGAGGGTATGACGGGGAGAGGCGCGAGGCAATCGCAGCCCGAGGGCTTACTCTTTGGCGCCGGGCATTTCCTGACCGTTTTGGAACAGGGTCATTGAGGTGATCTCTCCCGACTCGTCACGGTAGAAGCGCACCTCAGCGTCGACCACTTTTAGGAAAAAGCTGTCTTCGCTCTGCGCAAACAGTTGGTTCGCGCCCTGGCTAGTAGCCTGCGCCATCAGCTTGCCGTCTTCGACGAACATTCTGATCTTGAAAGTAGGGGACAGCGCGAAGGTGCCTTCATATTGCGCCAGTTCCTCCACTGGGATGTCAACTTCTTTGCGATCGCCCGGCAGCGTCACCGCGCCGCCTTGCGCCAGAGTGGTAAGCTGCGTGCCCAGCTTCGTCGCCGCGCCGCCATTAAGGTTGGCGAGCACCACGACGGTCACCTCGCGATCCGGATCATAGGCGAGCCAGGCGTTAAAGCCCTGGATCCCGCCGCCATGGGCGTAAGCGGTGTTTCCATCCTTGGAGAACACCGAGACGCCATGCGCGTAGCGGCTTGTGCCAAAGGCTTCAAAGTCCGTGGGTGAGACGTATTCGGCGAGGCTTTCGGCCGAGAGGATCTTGCCTCCGAACAGCCCACGCTGCCATTTCAGCAAATCGCCGGTCGTCGAATACAACGCTCCCGCGCCGGTCGGAATGCCCATATAGACATAGCCAGCGTTGACCAGGGCCTTATCCTCGCCAGATGGGGAGTACCCATCGGCGCGTTTGGGTAGGATTCTGGACGATACATCTAGCCCGGTGGCTTTCATGCCAAGCGGATCGAAGATGTGGGTCTGGTAGAAGTCCGCGAGGCTTTCACCGCTCACATTCTCAACAATACGCGAGGCCAAGACATAGCCTGAATTGGAGTATTTCCACTCAGAGCCTGGCTCGAACTCAAGCGGGAGAGGGGAGAACATCGCGATCAAATCGTCCTGACTCAGCGGCGTTACGCTCTTCGGCCCGAACTCGTCCAAGCTTGTCACATTGGGCAGGCCCGCCGTGTGGCGCAGAATGTGGCGCACGGTGATCGCTTCCCACGTCTCGGGCGTGTCTTTCAGATGCTTGGAGATTGGATCATCGAGCGTCAGCTTGCCTTGTTCTTGCAGCAGCAGGATCGAAACGGCGGTGAACTGTTTGGTGACCGAGCCGATGCGGAATTTGGTGTCGGTGGTGTTGGCGATGTCCCACTCAAGGTCTGCCGATCCCCAGGCGCGGTCCAGCACCTTTTCATCGCCCCTGGCGACCAGCACCGCGCCCATGAACCGGTCGGTGTCCGCTTCGGTTTCGATGGCTTCGATCATGCGATCGGTGTCGAACGCCGACGCTGTCGCTGGTGGAGGCGTATCCTGAGCAAGAGCGGGCAAAGCGGTGAGCGTCAAAAGCGGTGCAGCGGCGAGCGACAGGATGGTGCGGTTCAGCATGTTTTGGTCCCCTCTCGATGTGTTTTATGCTGGTAATACAGATACCTCGTCCGCCGCTAGGCGAAAAGGGAGGCGCATGATGCCCGTCGAAGCCCCCAGGCCCTTTCGTCGATCAGACGGTCTTCGGGATCGTAGTCGAAATGGTCAAAACCTCAGACGGCGAGCGGCGCGAAGGCGCTCTCTTCAACGTAAGGAGAATTATTCACTCTCCAATTCGCGCATCTTTTTGATCAACGCAGCAAAGTGCTTCGCCATTCGCAGCTCCGGGTCAGCCGCCTGCATGATTTCCATTCCGGCTGGAAAGGCGTTTCCTCCGTTTATGAACAGGACCAGGCCTTCGCGCGTTTCAGGTATAAAATAGACCTGAGCGAACTCGCCAAAATCGTTGCCACCGTGCACGATAACCGTGCGATCGGGCTCGCTGTATTGCTCCCAGCCTATCCCGTAGCCCATGGCACTCGGGCAATCCTTGGGTTCCGCCACGCAGGTGTATCCCATCGCGGTTTTTGATGTGGAAATGATTGTTGCGCGCTCGGCCTGCATTTCCGGTGAAAGGCCCGTGCCTTTGATCAATTCAACCAAAAGCTCCGCGTAGCCCGGCACCGTCGCGTAGAGGTTGTCAGCCGCGGTGTATTCGCCCAACGCAATCAGGTTTTCATCGCCGCTCCGGGTGAAGGGTGGAAAGGCGGTGCCATCGCGCCCGCGCGGTTCGCTGACCCGGCCATCGAGCCATTCTTCGCGCGCGACCGCGAGGCCCTCGATACCAAGAGGTTTCAACACAACCTCTTTCGCAAGTTCAGGATAGGGTTGGTCAAAGCGCGCTTCGAGATAGCGCATCACGATCTCAATCCCCGCGCCCGAATAGCTGAACTCGCCTTGCCCAGGATCGGCGGTGAAGGCCAGGCGCCCGTCGTCGTAGAGCCACGGCCAGTTTTTAAGCGCGGCCTGATGCGACATCAGAATGCGCGGCGTAAGCTGATCGTAGCGCGGATCTTCACCCAACTGGGGGTGGCGATAATGCTCGGCGATCGGATCATCGAGCGACATTTGGCCTTGATCGGCAAGGCGCAAGACCGTCTCGGCCATGATCGTTTTGGCGACCGATGCGGTGTTGAAGGCGGTTTGATCGGTGACCGGCACGCCTCCTGATTGCTCGCCCCAATACCCTGTCCACTGCACCGCGCCGTCTTCAATACGGGCTATTCCGATGCCAGCGATATTGGGCTGGGCTAGCGCTGTCTGCGCTGCTTTAGAAACAGCCGATGGGACATCCATTTGCGGCGGCTGCGCCAAGGACGCGGTGGACGCACAGGCGGCGGATGCGATGATGATCGCGGATTTGAGTGTATTGAGCATTTCGACCCCGTCTCAGTGTATCAATGCGGCAACACACTATCGGCGAACGCCGTGGGCGCAATTCATTTGGGCGAAGTGCTATACCCCTTCGTCGAAAAAGCGATCCTCGGCGGCGTAGTCGAACAGGTCCCACGGATAGGCGGCAAGTTGCGGGAAGGCGGCGCACCAGTCGGCGGGGTTAAGGTCCTTGGTCCACGCGATTTGATCGCTCACATGGTCTTCGTAAACTAAGCTCTGATCGTAAAGCCGAGCGTTGGCCTTCGCGCCGCTTATGATGAAAGGGCGAGGCACCGACCATGGTGTGCGTCCAATCATTCCTTTATCCCCGGCGTCGACACATTCGACCGGAGTTCCAAGGAACTGACTGATCGCTTCACCGATTTCCCGCACGCTGGGAGCGTTCGTGTCGGACACGTTGAAGACACCGCTCCAATCGCTTTCTGCGGCTTCGGCAGCTGCATCGGCGATTTTCAGAACGTCGGTTGTCTGAAACTGTGAGCGGCCGTCAAAGAGCAAGGGAATGCGTGAGCGGCGATCGCGCATACGCTTGATAAACCACCATTCGCGAAGGTGGCGCGAATATTGCCCGTAGATTGCGCAAGGCCGAAGGATCGCAGCTCGGTCTCCAAAGCGATCTTGCGCTGCGTTCTCCATCCGCACTTTGCGTGTCGAATAGGTTTCCGGACCCGGCGCGGTCGTGGCTTGATCCTCGGTGACGGCGCTGTCGAACACGGGATAGCCGTTCGCGGGGCCTTCATCGAGCGTGCGACCTTGTTGGTCGCAATAGACGCTGGCGGACGAAACCGCGATCAGCCGACCGACGCGGTCTGGATCGTAGCGCGCCACATCGTCTTCATCGAAGGCAATCGTATCGACAACCACGTCCGCCTCCGGTGCGGAATTGCGGCCCGCTTCGTAAGGCTTCCATGCGCGCGAGAACTGGAACCATGAGGGACGCGATCGGGCGTGGATGGTGATATCCCAACCACGGGCGAAGAATTCGCAGGCGGCCGCGTAGCCAATCTGGCCCGCGCCGATAATGGCCACTGTCTTCGTCACGTCGCCGCCTCCGTATCGCGGATCGCCGGAAGGGCGAGCCCGAGGCCGATGATGGAGGCCGCGCCATATCCGATCAAGGGGGAGGGATAGTCGCCGAAGAGAGCCGCCGCAATAAAGCCGATGAGTGCGCCTGCGAGGGCAAGTTTCGGCGAAGAAGAGGCTCTGGGCGCGCGCAGGATCATGGCCATGCCTACGAGCAGGCTAAGGCCCAAGAGGATCGCAGCCACCGGTGCCTCTGCCAAGAGATCCGGGATTACTCGTTCTACAAAGGGCTGCGGTGCGAGGTTCGGCTTAAGGCTCGCCCAAATGGTTGCAACCAGTCCCATACCACCGATTGCGGCCGCGCGCCGATCATGTTCGGCGATCGCTAGTCCAAAGGCCGCGCCTGTAAGCGCCAGTGTCGAGGCGGCGTCAGGCTGGAACGTAGCTATGCCTAAGGCGATGAGCAGCAGATAAGGCCCAAAATCCCTATCGCGCGTGCTCAAAACCGAGAGAATCGGGATGACCGTCAGACCGATGTGGAGTGTGAACCCACCGAACGAGATCCAGCGAGTGATGCCTTCAACCTCGGGCCCCAGACGCAACGTGAGAGCCAAGAGCAGCAAGACGGAGATTGTTCCAACGCTTTCGAGTGTGTCGGACTTTGGGAACCATCCAAACATCGCCCAGACTAGACTTACCGCCAGCGCACTGGCGTTGATCAGGACATACGATGGAGGAGCGCCAAACAGTGCGAGATAGGCAATCCCGGCAAGGCCCGGAACGAGAAGAGGGAGCGCAACAAGTCCGCGTTGTTTGAACGTCGGTCCGGATGTGCGCTCCCCCATTTCTAGCGGCATTGGCCTACATGTGGATCGGCTTGCCCTGGACTGCCATTGCCGCTTCCTTGAAGGCTTCGGCGTGGGTCGGATGCGCGTGGCAGGTGTAGGCGATGTCTTCGGACGTCGCGCCGAATTCCATCGCTTGCGCGGCCTGCGCGATCATTGTGCCGGCCAGCGTGTTGACCATCCACACACCGATCACGCGGTCGGTTTCGGCATCGGCGATGACTTTGACAAAGCCATCGGTATCGCGGTTTGCCTTGGCACGGCTGTTGGCCATCATCGGGAACTTGCCGACCTTGATCGCCTTCTTGTCGCCGCCCGCTTTCTCGATTGCTTCTTCCTGCGTGAGGCCAACACCCGCGATTTCGGGCGAGGTGTAGACGACGTTGGGGATCACATCGTGGTTCACGATGCCGGTAAGGCCGGCGATGTTTTCCGCGACCGCGATGCCTTCATCCTCGGCCTTGTGCGCCAACATGGGGCCTTTGACTACGTCGCCAATGGCCCAGATGTTGTCGACTGCGGTGCTAAAGTTGTGATCGATGTCGACCCGGCCGCGATTGTCGAGCTGCAAGCCAGCGCGATCAAGTTCGAGGCCTTCGGTGTTGGGGCGACGACCGATGGAAACGAGCACGTGGCTCGCTTCAATGGTCTGTTCGTCGCCGCCCGCCGATTTTTCGATGGTCAGCGTGACCTTCTTGCCCTTGACCGATGCGCCGGTGACCTTGTGGCCGAGCATCATCTCCATGCCCTGCTTCTTGAAGATCTTGGCCGATTCCTTGCGCACTTCCTCGTCCATGCCGGGCAGCAGCTTGTCGAGGAATTCGACCACAGTGACCTTCGCGCCGAGACGACGCCACACGCTGCCAAGTTCCAGGCCGATCACGCCGCCGCCAATCACGACGAGGTGCTCAGGCACCTCTTCGAGTTCGAGCGCGCCGGTGCTGTCGACTATGCGCTTCTTGTCGTTGTCCACGTCAACGCCGGGCAGGGGTGTGACGTTGGATCCGGTGGCGATGACGATGTCCTTGGCAGTCACGGTGTCTTCACCCACCTTCACGGTGTGCGCGTCAACGAAGGAGCCGAGCCCCTTGAGCCAGGTGACCTTGTTCTTCTTGAACAGGAATTCGATCCCGCCGGTGAGCTCGCCAACCGCCTTGGTCTTCTCGGCCATCATCTTGTCGAGATCGAGCGTGACCTCGCCGCCCAGACCCCAAGTGGCCATGTGGCCGTTGTGGGCGTGGTCATACAGCTCCGAACCATGCAGCAGTGCTTTGGAGGGGATGCAGCCCACATTGAGGCAGGTGCCGCCCAAAGTCTCGCGGCTTTCGACGCAAGCGGTTTTGAGGCCCAGCTGCGCCGCGCGGATAGCGGCGACATAGCCGCCCGGGCCAGCGCCGATGACGAGAACGTCGTAGTCGTAGGAATGGTCAGCCATTCTTCACTCCATCGTGTTGCGCTCCTGCGAACGCAGGAGCCCAGGGCCTCAAAGCTCGATCCTGTCCGACAAATCCATCCATTGCGGATTGTCCTTCTCGATCAATTCAAGCTTCCAAGCCCTCTTCCATTTCTTCATCCGTCCTTCGCGTTGCCGCGCATCATGGATGTTTTCGTGTCGTTCAAACCAGACCAGTGTCCGGCATTTGTGTTCTCTGGCGAAACCGGGAAGCAACCCTTCGCGGTGCTGGAAGAGCCTCTGCGCAAGATCCCTTGTGACACCAAGGTAGATTGTGCCGTTTCGCTCGCTTGCAAGAATGTAGGCCCAGCCTGGTCTCGTCGTTCTTCTCCGCTCTGGGCTCCTGCTTTCGCAAGAGCGCTATGGATTAGTCTAGAGATCAATCAGCATCCGGGTGGGATCTTCGATTGCTTCCTTGATGATCTTGAGCGCGGTCACAGCCTCGCGGCCATCGATCAGACGGTGGTCGTAGGACAGCGCGAGGTACATCATCGGGCGGATCACCACTTCGCCGTTGATCGCCACGGGGCGATCCTCGATGCGGTGGAGGCCCAGAACGGCGGATTGCGGCGGGTTGATGATCGGGGTCGACATCAACGAGCCGAAGACGCCGCCGTTGGAGATCGTGAAGGTGCCGCCCGACATATCGGCCATGGTCAGCGAGCCTTCCTTGGCGCGCTTGCCGAAGTCGGCGATGTCTTTCTCGATCCGGGCAAAGCCCTTGTCCTGGCAATCGCGGATCACGGGGACGACAAGGCCGTTGGGCGCCGAAACCGCGACCGAGATATCGACGTAGTCGTGATAGATGATCTCATCGCCCTGGATATAGGCGTTGACGCTCGGAACGTCTTTCAACGCAAGGCACGCGGCCTTGGCGAAAAAGCCCATAAAGCCGAGGCGAATATCGTGCTTCTTGGCGAACAGGTCTTTGTACTTGGTCCGCGCTTCGATGACGGCGGACATGTCGACATCGTTGAACGTGGTCAGCAGCGCGGCTTCTTCCTGCGCGCCTTTGAGACGCTTGGCGATGGTTTGGCGCATGCGCGTCATCTTGACCCGTTCTTCGCGACGTTCGCCTGTTGCAGCCGGAGCCGGCGCAGCAGCAGGTGCCGGAGTGGGGGCGGGCGCGGGAGCGTCGCTCTTGGCTTTCGCGGCGGCGATGACGTCTTCTTTGGTCAGACGGCCGTCTTTGCCAGTGCCTTTGATCGTGCTCGGATCGACGCCGTGTTCCAACACCGCGCGGCGTACGGCGGGAGACAGCGTGGCAGCGGCGGCGGAGGCTTCAGCCGAGGGCGCCTCCTTGGCCGCGGCGGGGGCGGGCGTTTCGGCCTTGGCAGCGGCGGGCGCGGCTGAGGCTGTCGCGCCTTCTTCGATGATCGCGATAACCGCGCCCACCTCAACGGTGTCGCCTTCAGCCGCCTTGTGCTCGCTCATCACTCCGGCGACGGGCGAGGGCACGTCGACCGCAACCTTGTCGGTCTCCAGCGATGCGATGGGTTCATCAACCGCGACCGCGTCGCCCGGCTGCTTGAGCCATTCGCCGATCGAGCCTTCGGTTACGGATTCCCCAAGAACGGGGACGGTGATTTCAGTGGCCATGATATGTGATCCCTTTGGGCCTGAGAATATGGGTGTGTTGGATTATTCGCCCGCGAGGCCGAGCGCCTCGGCGACGAGCTGTTCCTGTTGTTGTTTGTGCCGGCTGGCGAGGCCCGTAGCGGGCGAGGCCGAGGCCTTGCGTCCGGCGTAAACCGGGCGTTTGCCTTCGTGGCCGCCCGCGCTCAGCGCCTCTTCGATCTGGCATTCGACGAAGAACCACGCGCCGTTGTTGCGCGGCTCTTCCTGACACCAGACCACGGTTTCGAGGTTCTTCATGCGCGACAGGCGCAAAGCCAGTGGGTTTCCGGGGAAGGGGTAAAGCTGTTCGATGCGTACGATTGAGACATCGTCGAGGCCCCTTGCGTCGCGTTCTTCGAGGAGGTCATAGGCGACCTTGCCCGAACACAGGACGAGCCGCTTGATCTTGGTATCCGCCGCGCTGTCGGGCGCCATCGAGGGGTCCGACTTGATCCGCATAAAGTGGTTCTCGCCGAGAAACTCCTCGCGCTGGCTTTTCGCCATCGGGTGACGCAGCAAGCTCTTGGGCGTCATAATGACGAGCGGCTTGCGGAACGGACGCAGCATCTGGCGACGCAGCACATGGAAATAGTTAGCCGGCGTCGTGATGTTGCAGACCTGAATGTTATCGTCCGCGCACAGCTGTAGGAAGCGTTCGAGGCGGGCGGAGGAGTGCTCCGGTCCCTGGCCTTCGTAACCGTGCGGGAGAAGCATCACGAGTCCGTTGGCGCGCAGCCACTTGGATTCGCCGGACGCGATATACTGGTCGATCATGATCTGTGCGCCGTTGGCAAAGTCGCCAAACTGCGCTTCCCACATGACGAGGCTCTTGGGGTCCGCCATGGCAAAGCCATATTCGAAGCCCAGTACGCCGTATTCGGACAGGGTGCTGTCATAGACCTCGAACTTGCCATGCGGCAGGGTTGAGAGCGGGATGTATTTGTTCTCGTTAGTCTGATCGACCCACACCGCGTGGCGCTGCGAGAAGGTGCCGCGCCCGGAGTCCTGACCTGACAAACGCACACCATAGCCTTCCATCACGAGGCTACCGAAAGCGAGCGCTTCGGCGGTGGCCCAGTCGAAGCCTTCGCCTGTCTCAAACATCTTGGCTTTGGCGGAAAGCACACGGCCCAGCGTCTTGTGGATCGTGAGATCGTCTGGGACCGTCGTCAGCTTCGCGCCCAGGCTGTCAAACATCTTCGCTTCGATCGCGGTTTCGATGTTGCGACGCGCGTGCTCTGGATCCGCCGGCTTGTTTAGGCCCGCCCAGCGTCCGCCGAACCAGTCGGCGTCGTTCGCCTTGTAGCTCTTGGCCGCTTCAAACTCCGCGTCGAGTTCGCTGATGAAGTCAGAGACAACCGCGTCGCGGTGACCCGCATCGATCACGCCTTCGTCGATCAGGCGATTTTCGTAATGGACGCTGACCTTGGGATGTTTGCGGATCTCATCATACATCAGCGGCTGGGTGAACTTGGGTTCGTCGCCCTCGTTGTGGCCGAACCGGCGGTAACACCACATGTCGATCACGATATCGCGGCCAAACTTCTGGCGGTACTCGACCGCCAGCTTGCACGCGAAGGTCACCGCTTCGGGATCGTCGCCGTTAACGTGCAGGATCGGGGCCTGAACGCCCTTCGCCACATCGCTGGGATAGGGCGAAGACCGCGCAAATTTGGGCGAAGTCGTAAAGCCAATCTGGTTGTTGATGATAAAGTGGATGCAGCCGCCCGTGTCGTAACCAGGTACGCCGGAGAGCGAGAGGCTTTCCCACACAACGCCCTGGCCCGCGAAGGCCGCGTCGCCGTGGATCAGGACGGGCAGAACCGTGTTCTTCTCTTCCAGATCATCGCGAATGGCCTGCTGCGCGCGGCTTTTGCCGAGGACGACAGGGTTTACCGTTTCCAAGTGCGACGGGTTGGGGGTCAGCGACATATGGACGCTGATGCCGTCAAATTCACGGTCGGTGCTGGTGCCCAAGTGATACTTCACATCGCCCGAACCGCCGACATCTTCGGGGTTGGCGGTGCCGCCGGAAAACTCGTGGAAGATAACCTTGTAAGGCTTCTCCATCACATTCGCGAGGACGTTCAAACGCCCACGGTGCGCCATGCCGTAGATGATTTCGCGCACGCCCGAGCTGCCGCCATGCTTGATCACCGCTTCGAGCGCGGGGATCATGGACTCGCCGCCGTCGAGGCCGAAACGCTTGGTCCCGACATATTTCTTGCCGAGAAATTCTTCATATTGTTCACCCCGGATCACCGAGGCGAGGATCGCCTTCTTGCCTTCCGGCGTAAACTGGATCGTGTCGCCGGGGCTTTCAAATTTGTCCTGAAGGAAGCGGCGTTCCTCGGTGTCGGCGATGTGCATGTATTCGAGGCCAACCTTGGCGCAGTACACCTCTTGCAGACGTTGATGCAGCTTGCCGATCGTGGTCCATTCCAGGCCCAGAACGTCGCTGACATAGACGTCTTCGTCTTCCATGCCGGCAAGGCCGTGGAATTCGAGCGTCAGGTCTTCGGTTTCCCCCACCTTGGTCGACAAGCCCAGCGGATCGAGGTCCGCCGCCATATGCCCGCGCACTCGGTAAAGCCGCACGAGGCTCATCGCCTTGTTCGAGATATCGGCGGCGTGTTGCAGCGCGTCTTTGTCGAGCGGCTTGCCCGCGCTCTTCGCCGCTTTGTCGATCTTGCCCTTTAACTGATCGAGCGTCATCTGCGTCGGGTCCATCGCCTGGGCGAGGTCCGCGCTGGATTCACTGACCGTGTCGAGCCACTTCGCGTTCCCCCAGGACGGTCCGGGCTGCGGGCCTTCCTGATCGGTGAGATCGGGGATGAAGTTTTTCGATTGCTCGTTCATGGCATATTCCTTGGGGAGGAGAAGGCGCGGCCCGGCGTTACACCCGGCCGCGCTGTGGTGCGCCTCAGGCCATTTCCTTCAGCATAGCATCAAGAGTGGTGCCGAGTTCAGACGGGGAGGGGCTGACGCGGATGCCTGCGTCTTCCATCGCCGCGATCTTGTCTTCCGCGCCGCCTTTGCCGCCGGACACAATCGCGCCCGCGTGGCCCATGCGGCGGCCCGGAGGCGCCGTGCGGCCCGCGATAAAGCCGACGGTCGGCTTCGAACGGCCTTTGGCGGCTTCCTGCTTGAGGAATTCGGCGGCTTCTTCTTCGATTCGGCCCTCAAATAAAGCACAACACTTCATCTAGCTATATCTCCCGGCGTTGGGGCCGTCACAGCTCGGAGGTGTAACGGC
>JBCCBZ010000036.1:0-21374 GCA_039033755.1 Pseudomonadota bacterium
CTTTGCCGGTGTAGATCTTTCCGACTTCGGCTTCTTCAACGATGCCTTCGATCCACTTCTTCGCGGCTTCGATTTCCTCGAGGCTGCTGGACGAGATCTTGATCGTGCCTTCGTCGTCGATGTCGACCTTCGCGCCGGTTTCCGCGACGATTTCGCGGATGACCTTGCCGCCCGTGCCGATAACGTCACGGATCTTCGACTTGTCGATCTGCATCGTCTCAATACGCGGAGCGTGCTTCGAAACCTCGGTGCGGGCGCCGGTCAGAGCCTTGGCCATTTCACCCAGGATGTGCGCGCGGCCGGCCTTTGCCTGCTCGAGCGCCTTTTCCATGATTTCCTTGGTGATACCGGCAACCTTGATGTCCATCTGGAGACTGGTGATGCCTTCTTCCGAACCGGCCACCTTGAAGTCCATGTCGCCTAGGTGATCTTCGTCGCCTAGGATGTCGGAAAGCACCGCGAAGTCCTCGCCTTCAAGGATAAGACCCATGGCGATGCCCGAAACCGGACGCGCCAGCGGAACGCCAGCGTCCATCATCGAAAGCGCACCACCGCACACGGTCGCCATCGAGGACGAGCCGTTCGACTCGGTGATGTCAGACAGAACGCGGATCGTGTAGGGGAAGTCTTCCACCGTCGGCAGAACCGGGCGAAGCGCGCGGAAAGCGAGCTTGCCGTGGCCGGTCTCGCGGCGGCTGGTAAAGCCAAAGCGACCCACTTCGCCGACCGAATAGGGCGGGAAGTTATAGTGCAGCATGAAATTGCTGTAGCTGAGCCCTTCCAGACCATCGATCATCTGCTCAGCGTCTTTGGTGCCAAGCGTCGTGGTGCAGATCGCCTGCGTTTCACCGCGGGTGAACAGCGCCGAACCGTGCGTGCGCGGCAGCAGACCGACCATCGCTTCGATCGGGCGAACCTGATCAAGCTTCCGGCCATCGATGCGTGTCCCGTCCTTGAGGATCGAGCCACGAACGATGTCGCTTTCCAGCTTCTTCACCAGCTTGAGCGTACCGAGATATTCAGCCGGATCGCTCTCGGCGAGGTCAGCAAAAGCTTCACGAGCCTTTTCGCGCGCCGCATTGACCGCGTCCTGACGCTCAGACTTGTTGGTCAGCTTATAGGCTGCTTCCAGATCAGCACCGATGGCGCCGCGCAGGCGGTCCATCTTGGCTGTCTTGTCTTCGACCGGATCAAGAGCCCACGGGTCTTTCGCCGCTTGCTCAGCCAGATCGATGATCGCGCCGATAACCTTGCGGCTTTCTTCGTGAGCAAACATAACCGCGCCGAGCATTTCGTCTTCGGTCAGTTCCTTGGCTTCGGACTCGACCATCATCACCGCGTCTTGCGTGGCGGCGACCACGAGGTCGAGACGGCCATCTTCACCCAGAGCGTCAGCGATGGTCGGGTTGAGGACGTATTCGCCATCGTTGGTGAAACCGACGCGTGCGGCGCCGATCGGCCCCATGAAGGGCACGCCCGAGATCGTAAGAGCCGCAGAGGCGGCAATCATTGCAACGATATCGGGCTCCGTTTCGCCATCATAGGACAGAACCTGACAAATGACGTTAATTTCGTTGTAGAAACCTTCGGGGAAGAGCGGGCGGCACGGGCGGTCGATGAGACGCGAGGTCAGCGTCTCTTTTTCCGTCGCGCGGCCTTCGCGCTTGAAGAAGCCACCCGGGATACGGCCCGCAGCGGAGAATTTCTCTTGGTAGTGAACGGTCAGCGGGAAGAAGTCCTGGCCTTCCTTGACGCTCTTGGCGGCGGTCACGGCGCATAGCACCACGGTTTCGCCATAAGTGGCCAGTACAGCGCCGTCGGCTTGACGGGCAATACGGCCGGTTTCCAGAGTGAGGGTCTTTCCGCCCCACTCCAGCGATACGGTTTTCGTGTCGAACATGGATTTTCCTTTTGAACCCGCGACGCCTTATTGCGCGGCGGGGCCTACATTGTTCCGGGTGTACCGTCCCGGTCCGGTGTGGGGCGTGGTTTGCTAAGCCCCAAGGCTAGGCCGCCGAATTGCGGCCTGTACCCCTAGTATAATGGAAAAGGCGGGTTGCCTGAATGGCACCGGATTCTCCCTCCCCATATGCAAGAAGCGGCCCCGATTGGGACCGCCTCCGAATTCTTACTTACGCAGACCCAGCTTCTGGATCAGGGCGTTGTAGCGCTCGACATCTTTCTTCTTGAGATAGGCGAGCAGGTTGCGACGCTTGTTGACCATCATCAGAAGGCCGCGGCGCGAATGGTTGTCTTTATGGTTGGCCTTGAAGTGCTCGGTGAGGTTGCGGATACGCTCGGTGAGGATCGCGACCTGGACTTCCGGCGAACCGGTGTCGCCCTTGGCTTGGGCGTTGTCTTTGATGATTTCTTGCTTACGCTCGGGTGCTACCGACATGTTTTCTCTTTCTACTCAGCGACATCGGGTAGGTTGAAACCCCTGACCACTTTGGCCGTCCCCTCGGCAATCTCTATAAGCGCAACGGGAACGCTGTTCAGCGTTGCACAGTAGAGCCCAGAGGATTGGGGCATCCCAGACAAGACCCGGCCCTGTCGGACCGCCTGCGCGTCTGTCTGGGAGAGGGAAAGGGCCGGGATGTCGTCCAGCCCTGCCTCTAGCGGCAGGAGTAGGTCAGATAATTGCGCGCCATTAGCAATTTCGTTCAGTTTGTCCAGCGAAATCGCTTGGGCTTCGGTGAACGGGCCCGCTTTGGTGCGGCGTAGATAGGTGACGTGCCCAAAGGTTCCAAGGGCGCGTGCGATATCGCGTGCCAGAGAGCGGATGTAGGTTCCCTTGGAGACCATGACGGCGAGCATTATCGTGTCGTTGGTCGGCTTACCCAGAATGTTCCAGCCAAAGATCTCTACACTCCGCGCCTTAAGCTCGACATTCTCGCCCGCTCTTGCCCGATCATACGCACGCTTACCATCAACCTTTACTGCCGAAAATGCTGGCGGCGTCTGATCAATCTCCCCGCGAAACTTGGAAAGCAGCAGAGGGTACACATCTCTGGCTGAAGGCAAGATGTCGCTTCGTTCAATAACCTCACCCTCAGCATCAAGAGTATCGGTCTCCTCACCGAACTTGATCGTAAATTCATAAATCTTGCTCGCGTCGAGCATCCGCCCGGCCAGCTTGGTCGCCTCCCCGAGAGCGATCGGCAGCACACCCTCGGCCAGCGGATCAAGCGTGCCCCCGTGGCCTACCTTGGTTTTGGCGTAGCCGCCCTCGCGCAGCACGCGTTTCACTGCGCCCACCGCTTGGGTCGAACCGAGCCCGCGCGGCTTATCGAGGATGATCCAGCCATGTGGGGGCGGTTTGAGATCGCTCATCGCGCCCCGCTAGGTCATTCGTTGTTCGACCTCAAGCCAGAGCGCCCTCACCTTTGCCCTCACCTTTGCCCTCACCATCCGTCACATCGCCGCCCAGCGCGAATATCGGAGTGACCCCGTAAACCAGTTTGTTCATGATCAACGAGGTCGCGATCGCCAGCAGCAGCGTGACCGCCATACCGTGGATGTAGTGCGCGGGCTGCCACACCATCGACCACATGCCGTAGAACGCAACACCGGTGACAACGCCAATCATCGCCGCGCCCGCCTTTACGTTCTTGAACAAGAGGCACACGGCGAAGGCCGACAGGATCGGCATCGAGAGCAGACCATAGAGCTGCTGCACCGTGTTAATCAGGCTTTCCTGACTGGCGAAGAACGGCACCAGCGCCAGAGCCAACAGGCTCATCACGATTGAGACAATGGCGCCGAGCGTGCCGACCTTGCGAGGCTTGCCGACATAGGCCTCATGCATATCGCAGACATAAAGCGCGGCGGATGCGTTGAGGATCGAGTTAAAGGTCGTCAGCACCGCCGCAAACAAGGCCGCCGCAAACGCGCCTGAAAGCCACACTGGCAGCACCTCACCCACGATCTGGCCATAGGCCGCATCACCCACATCGCCGAACATCTTGTAGCTGACGATCCCCGGCACAACGACGATCACCGGCACAATCAGCAAGCGAATGCCGGCGGCGACAAGGACGCCCTTTTGCGCCTCTTTGATATTGGGCGCGGCCATCGCGCGCTGCGTGATCGTCTGGTTGGTCGACCAATAGAAAGTCTGGATGAAGATCATACCGGTCAGCAACGTGTGCCAGGGAATGTCGGATTCGTTCCCGCCAATAAGCGTCAAACGCTCCGCCGGAATGCCCGAGAAATCGAAGTCGATCGCCTGCAAAGCCAGGAACACGACCAAAAGCGCCATCGAAAGGATCAGAACGCCAGAATAGGTGTCCGAAACCGCCACCGCGCGCAGACCGCCGAAAATCGCGTAGGCCGCGCCAATCGTGGCGAGCGCCACTGACAAGATCATGATGGTGCCCAAATCTGTGGGCAGCCCAGCCAGCGAAAGCAGGAAAAGCGAACCCCCGTACAAAATCGCGGGCAGAAAAATGAAGAGATTGCCGAGCAGGAACAGCAGGCTGATCAACGCGCGGATATGCTTGTCGCCATACTTCTTTTGCAGCAGCTCGGTCGTGGTGGTGCAATTGTTGCGGTAGTAAACCGGCAGGAATACGAAGGCGAGAACGAAGAGACCGAAGACGGCGGCAAATTCCCACCACGCCAGCAGCGCCATCTGCCCGCCATTCATGCCCACAAGCTGGTCGGTCGACAGGTTGGTCAGCGTGATCGAACCCGCGACAAAATACCAAGCCAAACCGCCATTCGCGAGGAAGTAGTCGCGCTCATCCCCATCGCCCGCGCTGCGCTTGCCCCGGCAATGCATATAGGTCGCAAAGGCGATGAGGGCGGTGATGGCGAGGAAAACCGCCACTTGGATGGTGCTCATATATGGATCCCCTTCGCAGCTCTGCGTCTGCGTTCAAACTGTTAGCTCATCTTGTTTCAAGAACCGCGCAGCTGAGCAAGCCTGCCGGAACAAAAACGGCGGACATCCCTGGTAGGAGATGCCCGCCGTCTTCTTAGTGCGACCCAGAGGAGTTCTTAGAAAGTGGCTCGCACGCCTGCGGTGTAACGCGCGCCGACGCGGGTGTATTCGAGCACCCGGTTCGGGAAACGCGAGAAGTCGCGGGTGTCTTCATTGAAAATGTTCAGGCCTTCAACAAACACCTGGAACTGATCGGTCAGTTCGTAAGCGGCTGAGAAATCGACCTGAGCAAAGCTCTCACGCTGACGCGGCTCGCTTTGCACGTCGTTTTCCTGAACTAGGAAGCCGTCGCGATAATTATACGAAACGCGGGCCGACAGGCGGTCGCCTTCATAGAACCCGGTCGCGTTCAGCGTGTGAGGGGTGAAGCCATTAAAGCCAAGATCCCCCTGCGGCGCATCGTCCTGCGTGCCGTTCACATAGGTGTAGTTGATGATCCCGCCAAAGCCGTTGTCGAACGTCTTCTGGAAGGCGATTTCCACGCCTGTGATACTGCCCGAAAGGCCGTTGCGCTCACGCGTGTCCTGGAAAGTCACATCCACCGGCGTGTCGACGGTGAGGCCGCCATTGCCCGCCGGGAAGATAACAACACCGGGAACCGGCAGCGTCGATTCCTCGATGAAACCGCCCAGCTCCTTGTGGAAACCGGCAATCGTGAACGAGCTCAGCGCGTCGAAGTACCATTCAAACGAGACATCGAAATTGTCCGCGGTGAACGCTTCGAGCAGCGGGTTGCCACCACCGCTCAACGGCGCGTCGGAACGACCCCCAAAGGTATTGGCCACACCCAACGAGGTCAGCGTCGGACGCGTGACAGTGCGGGCGTAACCCATGCGCAGGACGATATCGTCGGTCGGCTCAAGACGGAAGTTCACCGACGGCAGGAAGTTCACATAGTCGTTCGGCACCTCGACATTTGTCGCGGGACCAAAGACTGTGACGAGCTGCGTATCACCTGGCGTTTCGCGGAACTCGATGACCGGCTGATCGATACCGGTCGAAAGCACATCGGTGAACGCGATGCGGAAACCGATATTGGCCGACCAAGGCAGTTCGCCGCCGAAATCGCCGCCCCATTGGGTGTTGAAGTGACCGGCGTAGATCTGCTCAGCCACGGCAAAGCTACCGCCAGGGTTGAACGAAGGAGTGTAGATGCCAAGCACCGGATCAAGACCGCCGCTGTTCAGATACGCGAGTACTTCGGCGGTGTTGCCACCCGTGCGGTCCGGGTTCTGAAGGTTGGCCGCGCTGTTGAGCTGTGCGAACGCGTCTTCAAAGCTGGCCGTCAGGATCTGCGCCGGCACCGTGTTGGCGCCCTCAACCCCGCTCAGGAAACCGTCAAACGAGAACGGGCTGAGGATCGAGGTGTCAAACGGCACCGTGTATCCGCAATAGGCGCAGAAAATCTGAGCCGAAGTCAGCGAACCAAAACCCGGATCCGCGAAGTTGTCGAACAGATCCTGCGTCTTTTCACGGTCAGTGTAGAGCGCGCCAAACGTAATCGCTTCGAGCGGTCCGGCGTCCACTTCCCATTCGCCGTCAAAGCGCAGTTCAAAGACCTCATCTTCAACCCGCGTGCGGTTCACGTTGACGAAGTGCAGGCGCTGAATGTCGGTGTTGGTGAAGTCGGATTCGATGATGTTGGTGATCGTCGAGATACCCGAAGTGCTCGTCGATTCAATCAACGGCGACGTCGGAGCCAGAGCGCCAAGAACAACAAAGGGGTTCGTTCCATCACGCGTGGCGCGCGAATAAGAGATGTCGGTCACGAATGTCAGGCGATCGCTGGCTTCCCATTCGAAGTTTCCACCGATGGCAACCGTTTCGGCCAGACGGTTGTTCGAGGTCAGAACGTTATCATTCTGCGATAGCCCCACGATACCCGCAATGTCCGGGTTGCGCGCCTGAAAGTCGAGGCTCGGGCGGTTGAACGAAGTGACCGTGCCATTGGCGTCAATCTGCGGATTGATAAAGGGCGGGCTGAAAAAGCCCGAGAATTGCTGGTCAAAACTCTCAATATCGAAGCGCGAGTAGAGCCCGTCGATGGTCGCGGTGAACGTATCGGACGGAGCAAACTGAAGCGCACCGTTCAAGGTGATGCGCTCACGATCTTGTTCGTCGCGGCTGAAGATCACCTGCTGCTGCAAACGTGAACCAGCGGGCAGAGCGCCGATGTCTTCCGGCTGCAGGCCCGTCGAAGTTTCCGGCGCGAAGATCGCCGCATCGCCCTGGCGAAGGGCGAAACCACCCGTCAGAGCGCGGTCAAACTGCGAATTGCGGCGCTGGTAAGCCCCGCCGAAGAGCACACCAAATGTGCCGTTCGAGTAAGAGACGACACCGCTGATATCGGCGCCGAAATCTTCGCTCAAATTCTCATAGATGGCTGCGGTCGACAGCGACGCGTTGAAGCCCGGACGGTCAAGCGGCTTGGCCGTTTTGACGTTCACGACACCGCCAATACCGCCAGACTGGAGGCCAGGTTGCGAAGACTTGAAGACTTCCGCGGTTTGAATGATGTCCGCGGCAAGTACGTCGAACGAGAATTCGCGTCCGGGGTTATCGGTTGCAAGCGTCCGGCCATTCAGCAGAACCGCACTGAATTCCGGCCCAAGGCCGCGAACAGTGATGAACTGGCCTTCACCACCCGCACGATCAATCGCGACACCCGTGATACGCTGAAGCGCTTCGGCGACGTTCTGGTCCGGGAACTTGCCAACGTCTTCAGCCGAGATTGCGTCTACAACGACCGAGCTGTTGCGCTTCAGATCAATCGAGTCCTGAAGGCTCTTGCGGAAACCGGTAACGACGATGGCGTTGCCTTCGCCTTCGACACTAGCCTTATCATCCTGCGACGCGTTTGCGTCCTGCGCGATGGCTGGGGTTGCGACGGTGATGGCGGCGATAGCCACACCTTGGGCCAGCAGGGCCCGCTTAGAAAACAACATTGGTATCTCCCATAGGTCCGCTCTCTTTGATGATCATGGAGTGATCGGAGCGGTTGCGAGGCCTGTCGCGGCCATAAGCGAAAGTCTGCCGTGCAAATCGCCAAGCTCCATGGCTCGATTGGACCAACATGAACTTTTTGGGATTCACACCCCGTCAAATGAGACTGCATCTCGCGTAGTGTAATAAAAATGCAACGGGCCGACTGTCGCAATTAGCCTGTCGACCGCTTGTTAGCCCCAAAAACTAAAACCGTTGTGGGTCGCGACCAATACGGCTGCGATACTCGGAGGGTGACCAGCCCACCGTTTTGCTGAACTGACGGCTGAAGTGATATTCATCGCAATAGCCAAGCTCGTCCGAAATCTCTCGTAGGAGAACACCAGGCTCGCTTAACATCTGGCACGCCTTCTCCATCAAGAGGCCAGTGCGATACTTACCAGGGGACCGTCCGGCGAGTTTGCGAAACCGTTTTCGAAACGCCTCATAGGATTGCTCCATGCGCTCCGCGGCGCGGTGGACATCCATGGTCGCTGCAATCGCCGCTTTGGCTTGCTCAAGCCAGATGATGTCATTTCCCATATCCTCTGCACCTGCTTGCGCGATATCGGCAAGTAACTCCTGCAAACGGATCGTCTCGCGCACCAATTCGCTCTCGGACTGCGCAGCACTACCCCCGATCAGCCCCAAGATACGATCCCGCCAGAAATCCATCGGTTTCAGAGTGATCACTGGCCGGTTTGGATCAAGGCAGCCCGAAGACTTCCATAGATCAAACACCGGACCTTCAAAAACGAGGTAAAATTCGTCCCAGCTTTCTCCAGCCGGCGGTCCATACCAATGCTCAACCCCCGGAAAGATCAGAATTGCATCGCCCGCATTGACAGGCAGATGCACCCCCCTTTCATCGCTATAAGAGCCATGCCCACGCGTGACATAGACCAGCGTGAAGTTCGGTAACGTCCGGCGAGCGGTCAGCACCCCAACGCCCTTGTTCAAAAAGCAAGCCAGCTTAATGCCGCCAATCGGCGACAAATGCAGATTTTGTTTGTAAACCTTTTCTTCCCACATTCGCCCGCCCCCTCGCCATTCGACTAAAGAGATACCAAAAACTTCATGCGCTGCCAAAATGCCTCTTCACACATCACCAAGATTGGCGTGAGATACCGACTGGGCTGCGGGATCGGCCTAAAGAGATCGCGCTGGAGTGAGGCGGCGATAAACGGGATGGATTCCTTGGATGATTGATAACCCACAAACTGGCGGGAGTTCGACAGGCACCGTTCCGCCGGAACAACGCCATGATCGCGATGAGGGCGACGAATTGGTCATTCTGCATCATGGCCCTGTGCCTGCAATAGACCCGGCCGAGGACGTCAACGAAGAGCACCAGTTTTACGAATTGCGTGCCGGTGGAGCACTGATCGCCATAGAAGCGACCGTCGGCATGCGCCCGATCATCCTTTACGCAGGTCCCGATCTGCCTGGCGTTAAAGCCGGCGACCTCGCAACTTTGGCCACACGGCAACACTCGCCGGGCAGCGCTTCGGTTCCGCTGCGCGGTTCCTTGATCAATGAGATCGGCACCGGAGTTTCAGGCCCGTCGGGATTGGTTGCCCACCGCGCTGGCCAGGATTGGGCTATCGATCTCAGGATCGAATGCGTGGAAGTCGCAGACGATCATACCATTGCAATAGTCTGCCGTGACGCAAACCTCTTGGTCACGTCGCGCCATGTTTTGTCGATTGATCCCGAGACCGGCCTGCTCACCTGCAGCACAACCATAGGCAATGAAGGTGACAACACACTAGAACTGGATTGGTGTGCGGCGCTGTGCCTGCCGCTCGATCCCAGGCTTGATCGCATCCTCAACTTTACTGGCCGTTGGTCGGGAGAGTTCGAGATCGAGCGGATTGGAGAATTTCAAGGCAGCATCGTGCGCGAAAACAAGGCCGGACGGACCAGCCACGACGCGTTCCCCGGTGGGTTTGCCACCACGTGCGAGACGAACGAGACGCAGGGTCTGGCTGTTGGCTACCATTTGGCTTGGAGCGGAAATCACCGCTCGCGCGTTGATCGCCACAGCGATGGTCGCAGCTATGTGCAGATGGGGGAGATGGCCTTCCCCGGCGAAATCCGGTTGGAACGCGGCGACACATACCGCACGCCGGACTTCCACGCGGCGTGGTCCGAAAACGGGTTGAACGGTGTCTCACACGCCTTCCATGATTTTCTGACCGGTTCGGTGCTGGACGCCCGCGCGTTCTCAAAGCCGCGTCCGGTGCACTACAACACATGGGAAGCGGTCTATTTCAACCACGATGAAGAGACGCTGATCAAGCTCGCCGAAGCCGCTGCGGAGGTGGGCGCGGAACGTTTTGTCCTCGACGATGGATGGTTTGGATCGCGCCGCCACGATGGAGCGGGTCTGGGCGATTGGTGGGTGTCCAAAGACATCTATCCCAACGGTCTGCATCCCATTGCCGAACGCGTGCGCGAGTTGGGCATGGAATTTGGCCTCTGGTTTGAACCGGAAATGGTCAATCCCGACAGCGATCTGTACCGCGCGCACCCCGATTGGGTGCTTCAGGCCGAAGGGGTGGAAGCGGTGCCGTTTAGGGGTCAGTTAACGCTGGACCTGACCAAGCGCGAGGTTTCCGATTACCTTTTCGACAAAATCACTCAGCTCGTATCCGAGTACGACATTGCCTACATCAAGTGGGACATGAACCGGGACACCAATCACCCCGGTAGCAGTGGCCGTGGCGCGATGCATCGGCAAACGCGAGCCGTCTACGCGCTGTTGCAAAGACTGCGCGAGGCTCATTCCAGTCTTGAAATTGAAAGCTGTTCATCGGGCGGAGGCCGTGCCGATTTCGGTATCATGCGCCACACCGACCGGATCTGGACTTCCGATAATAACGACGCGCGCCAACGCCAACATATCCAGCGCGGCGCAACGCACTTTTTCCCCTTGCGCGTATTGGGAAGCCATGTCGGGCCCAAGCGTTGCCACATTACCGGGCGCGAGTTTTCGATGGCCTTCCGCGTCGCCAGCGCCGTGTTTGGCCATATGGGCATGGAGCTTGACCTTCGCGATGAAAGCGAAACCGATCTCAAGATCCTAAAATCCGGGATTAGACTGTACAAACAGCACCGCGAACTGCTCCACACAGGCCGGTTTCTGCGGTTGGATTCCGCGAAGAAGACCAATCTGGTCGGCGTGGTGTCTCACGATCAAGGCGAAGCGCTGTTTTCTTACGCCAAGCTTGAGGCCGAGCTTCCCACTTTGCCGGCGAGCGTTCACTTTGCAGGGCTTGATCCGCAGCGTTCTTATCGTGTGCGCATGGTCTGGCCCAAGATCAATCCGTCCATAAGCTGGCCTTCAATCGTGGACGTGGCCGATCTTTTGGGAGAAGGTATCGTAGCTTCGGGCGCTGCGTTAATGGGCCATGGCATTCAACCGCCGCTGACCTTCCCGGATACGTGCCTGTTTTACCATCTCACCGCTTGCGAGTAACACCCGCGATCATGACCAATCCTATAGACCTGCTTATTATTGGCGGAGGCATTAACGGCGCCGGGATCGCGCGCGACGCGGCGGGCCGTGGGCTGAGCGTGACCCTTGTCGAGAAAGACGATTTGGCAAGCCACACGTCAAGCGCCTCGACCAAATTGGTGCATGGCGGCCTGCGCTATCTCGAACATCTCGAATTCCGCTTGGTTCGTGAAAGCCTGATTGAGCGCGAGCGGCTTCTCAAGATCGCGCCGCATATTATTTGGCCCTTGCGCTTTGTCTTGCCGCATGACGCCGGCCTGCGTCCCAAATGGATGCTGCGCCTTGGCTTGTTCCTGTACGATAACCTTGGCGGGCGAAAACTGCTGCCGCCCACTCGCACAGTCAATCTGCGCGAGGCCCCGCACGGCACCATCCTGGAAGATCGCCTCGTCAAGGGCTTCGAATATTCCGACTGCTGGGTCGAGGATTCGCGTCTCGTTGTGCTCAACTGCCTTGATGCAAAGGAAAACGGCGCGGATATCCGCACCCGCACCGAATGCGTTGGGCTTTCGCGACAGGACGACCACTGGATCGCCACCGTGCGCAGCGCCGATGGACATGAGGAGCAAATCCACGCACGCCAAGTCGTCAACGCCGCTGGGCCCTGGGTGGACAAGGTGCTGGGCCGCGCTTTGCCAAGCGACAAGCATCAGAACCTGCGTCTGGTCAAAGGCAGCCACCTGATCTTCCCGCGCCTGTTTGATGGCGATCACTGCTACATTTTTCAGAACCGCGACGACCGGATCATCTTTGCGATCCCCTATGAACGCGATTTCACGCTGGTGGGTACAACCGACCAGTCGTTTGAAGGCGATCCCTCCGGCATCCAGATATCTGACGAAGAAGCGCAATATATCTGCGACGCCGCCAACGAGTATCTGCGCGTTGACGTGTCCCCCGATCAGGCCGTCTCCAGCTACGCCGGGGTTCGCCCACTGTATGACGACAGCTCGAGCTCCAACTCCACGGTGACACGAGATTATGTGTTTGAGCTGGACAGCGGGGACAATGGCGACAAGCCACCGCTGCTCTCGATCTTTGGCGGGAAGATAACGACCTATCGCAAGCTCGCAGAGCACGCGCTGGAGAAGTTGGGGGTTCAGGGCGCTTCGTGGACCGCCAGCAAGGCTCTGCCCGGTGGAGAGATCGATCCGGAGCGTTACGACGCTTTTGTCTCTCAAAGCGCCGCCGATCATCCGTGGCTGCCAAAAAGCGCGATCGAGCGCCTCGCGCACGCTTATGGATCGCGGCTCAATGATGTGCTTGGCGGAGCACAAGGTCTCAACGATCTGGGCCCGCATCTGGGCGGCGATCTCTACGCGCGCGAGCTTGAATACCTTGTCGCCACTGAGTTCGTCACCACCGCAGAGGACGTTCTTTGGCGCCGCAGCAAGCTTGGCCTGCACCTCGACGCCGAGGCTCAGCAGCGCGTGCGCGATTGGTTTGCACAAAGCCGGATTGCAGCGTGAATCCTCCTGGTGCCTTCTCCCGTGCGATTGGCGACCGCACCACCATCCGGCGCGATCATCGCAAGGCCGATGGCCGAATGCTCTACCTCTATGGCCGCTCCCCTCACACGCTGCCTTTACAAGCCGAGACCGCCGACGAAATCGCGCAAGGCGGGGAAATCCGCTACCACCCTTTGCGCGATGAATGGAA
The DNA here is from genome assembly GCA_039033755.1 of Pseudomonadota bacterium. Lineage (GTDB taxonomy): Bacteria > Pseudomonadota > Alphaproteobacteria > Sphingomonadales > Sphingomonadaceae > Erythrobacter. Next base: position 13,107 of record JBCCBZ010000036.1, read on the forward strand.
CGTCTACGCCGCGCACCGGCAGAACCGCACTTTCAAACCATCGGCTGCGGACGATCCGCTCGCCCCAACGCGCGCGGATGGCCCGATGACCGAAATCCCGTTTGAGGATTTCGAGCTGGCGATTTTCGAGAACAAGTTCGCGGCCTTCCACCCCAGCGCCTCTAACGCGGTTGTCCTGCCGGGCATCACCGCCGAACCGGCCAAGGGCGCGTGCGATGTCGTTGTCTACGGGCCCGAGGCGAGCGGAAGTTTGGAAACCATCGGACAGGACCGCCGGTGTCTGCTCCTATCGGCGCTCATCGACCGCTACGACACGCTGTTCAAGGCGGGCTGTACCTACGTCCTGCCGTTCGAAAACCGAGGCGATGAGGTTGGCGTCACGCTCCACCATCCCCACGGGCAGATATACGGCTTTGAACGTGTCCCCATGGTCCAAAAACGCGCCGTTGACGCCTTTGCAAACGGCTACAGTCTGGCGGATGAGATCAAGACGGCGATGCCCGATTACGGGCTGGGCGATAAAGGCAGTGTTGCCGCGTTCGTCCCGCGCTTTGCTCGCTTCCCCTACGAAGTATGGCTCGCCCCTCAGGTTCGCCGCGAAGGCCCGTGGGATTGCACGGATGAGGAACTGGAAGGGTTGGCGGATTGGCTGGGCGAAATGACCCTGCGCTATGACGCGCTGTTTCAACAACCCGCCGCGACGATGATGGCGTTTCACGCGGCGCCTTCTGGTGGCTCAGCCAACTATCACTTCACGGTCCAATTCTACCCGCTCCTACGCGCGCCGGGCCGAACGAAGTATCTCGCCTCAGTCGAGCAGCATTCTGGTACCTTCACGGTCGACGTGATGCCCGAAACCGCTGTGCAGATGCTCCGGGCTCTAGCGCCATGACCCAGGCTGTGACCGCAAGCGCGCCGGGCCGCGTCAATTTAATTGGCGAACATACAGACTACAACGGTGGCCTTGTCCTGCCCGCAGCGCTTTCGATCGGGCTCGAAGTCCAGCTTGAGCCCACATCGGGAGAGGCAATCGAAGTGCGTTCGGAAGGGTATGAGGCGCCGGAACTGCGCACTTTGGCGGAGGAAGCCTCGGGCAGTTGGGCCGACCCCTGTGTGGGAGCGCTGAGAGAGGCGCATCGTATGGGCCTGATTGATGGGGGCGCGCGCGTTACCGTCCGTTCAACCATCCCAGAAGGTTCGGGCCTTTCTTCCTCGGCCGCCCTTATCGTCGCGGTTCTCAAAGCGGCGCGCGCGGTGTCCGGCTCGGGCCCTGGCGATGTTGAGATCGCGGTGGCCGCTCGGCGGGTCGAGAACGACTATATGGGCGTGCCATGCGGCATCATGGACCAGATGGCTGTTGCGCTGGCCACTCCAGGCACCGCGATGGCGCTCGACACGCGGGCGTTATCTTACGATCTGGTTGCCCTGCCCAACGGCTACGAGATGGTCGTCGTTCACTCGGGTCTGACTCGGAAACTGACCGACGGGCGCTACGCCGCGCGCAAAATCGAATGCGACGCCGCCAAAAGCTTCTTCGGCACCGAGGATCTGTGCCTGTTGGGCCGCGCCGCCGTCGAAGCGGCGGACCTCGACGATGTGCCCAAACGCCGCGCGCTGCATTGCCTGACCGAGCACGCCCGCGTCCTCGACGCGGTGGAGGCGATGCGAGCTGGCGATATGCAGACCTTTGGTTCGCTGATGAACGCCAGCCATGTGTCGATGCGCGATTGGTTTGAGATGTCGCTGCCCGAGATTGACGCTTTGGTTGCAAGCGCGGTGGAATTGGGAGCGTTGGGCGCTCGTCTCACTGGTGGCGGCTTTGGCGGGTGCATCGTCGCCTGCCTCAAGCTTGGCGAGCGCGAACAATGGCTCGAAGATTTGCTCACCCGTCACCCTGCCGCGCGCTTTATCGACGCGGTCAGCGCCTAGAACCCAGTCTTTCAAACGCCGGCAATCGTCGTCGCGATCGAAAGGCACACATCGTGCGCCCACATCAAGGGCGCGCCTAAAACCTCAATCAGCCAAGTGGTCCCAAAAATCCAACTGTAGCCGACAACCGCCAGGATCAGCAGGATGCCAAAGCGCTGGAGGCGCTCCCAATACGGACGCACCTGGTCCGGCAAAAGCCCGCCAACTAGGTGCGATCCATCAAAAGGCGGTATCGGCAAGAGATTGAACAACCCCAGGAACAGGTTGATCAGGATAAAGAAATAGAGCCCGCTCATCAGCCACAGCCCTTCGCCTTGCGGGCTGAACAACACAGGCGATCCGGGCTGCGCGGGATCGAAATCCGCGCCGTTCACCCAAGCGGCTCCCAAAAGGATCGATCCGACGAGCGCCAGCAGGAAATTACTGAGAGGCCCCGCCGCCGCGACCGCCATCATGCCAAAGCGCGGGTTGTTGAGCCGCCACTTATTCACCGGCACCGGTTTGGCCCAGCCGAACACCGGGCCACCCGCCAAAGCCAGCGCGCCCGGCACCAGCAAAGTGCCCACCGGATCGACATGGCGGATCGGGTTAAGCGTCAAGCGCCCTTGCCGACTGGCTGTGGGATCGCCGAGCAATTTGGCAACATAGCCATGTGCCACCTCGTGAAACACGATCGCAATGACAAGGCACGGCACCAACAGCGCGACGAGAATTAGGGTTTGGTCCATTTTTCAAATGTGGGGCCGCTTGGTCGAAACCGCTAGTCCCTGGGCATCCCATCCTGCGCGCTTCGTCGGTTCCATTCGACCGCAACCCGTTCGGTCTCGACTACAAACGTGGCTTTGCGCGCGATGTAATAGTCCAGGCCGCGCCAATCGGCCAGAATGTCGCGCTTTAGCCGCGAATAATCCTGTGCAATCTCGGGATGCGCCAGAAGGTAGTCCCGAAAAACCAAGTGCCGTTCTATCTCCGGCGAGGCACGGCCATAGGCGTGGAGGTGATGCGTTCGTATGCCTTCCGTGTTTGTCTTGGTGAAATAGCGGCGCCCGCTGATGCCGTATTCTCCCTTCGCGATGTAGCCAGCGGCGACAAGGTCGGGCGTCAGTCGATCCAGCGCTTCCACACTCGATGCCTCGACCAGAATGTCGATCACCGGCTTGGCGTAGATGCCCGGAATTGCCGTGCTGCCAATGTGGTGAACCGCCTTGCAATCCGCTCCAATGATCGCAGCAAGCCTGGCGCGCTCCTCCTCGAAAGCCGCTGGCCACGAGGGGTCGTGAGGGACCGGCGGTTGGCGCCCGCGATCCATCTTTAGCCAGCCGCGTCCGGATCGCCCGCCAACGCGGCGCTGAAGTGTTTGCGGCACAGCGCGACGTAGCGATCATTCCCGCCGATCTCGGTCTGCTCCCCTTCAAGCACCGCGCGCCCGCTGCCGTCGACACGCAGGTTCATCGCCGCCTTGCGCCCGCACCAGCACACCGCCTTTAACTCCACCAGAGCGTCTGCAATGCCGAGCAGAACCGAGGAACCGGGAAACAGCTCACCCTGGAAATCGGTTCTGAGACCATAGCACAGCACCGGAATGCCCAGTTCATCCGACAGGCGCGCCAATTGCCACACCTGATCCTTGGTCAGGAACTGCGCTTCATCCAGCAGCACGCAATCCAGCGCGCCTTTCGCGTGCTCGCTCTCAACCTCGGTGAACAGATCCGTATCCGGTCGATACAGATGCGAGTCCGCTTCCAATCCGATCCGGCTTTTCACCTTGCCAGCGCTGCGCGTGTCCAGTTCGGCGGTCCAAACCATCGTGCGCATTCCGCGCTCGCGATAGTTGAAGTCGGCTTGCAGCATGGTGGTCGATTTGCCGGCGTTCATGCTGGAATAGTAGAAATAGAGCTTGGCCATAGCGCGAAACCTAGCTTTCCCTCCATGTAAGAGTCGAAGTTCTCGTGCCACGTGTCTGTGGGTTACTCCCCTTCTGTCTGCGTTCAGCCGCGCCTAAGATGCGGCGGGGTAGAAACCTTTTGCCCTCACTGGCCGTAAGTAGGGTGTTGGAGATACACCTATGACGCGTTTTCCGAGCTGGTCGCTTGCTCTTGTTGCCTCTTTTGCGCCGTTGGCGATCGGCCTTTCGGCTTTCACCACCAGCTCGCCCGTGCAGGGCCAGATCAGCGCGCCCAAACAAACCCCGGTCCGATACACGATTGACGCCGCCGCCAGCAGCGTTTCGGCCAAGGTTCCCTTTTTCGGCCTGTCCAGCAAAACCGCGCGGTTTCCCAAAATGGAAGGCGATGTCAAAATCGTCCCCGGCCAAACCGAAGGCGCGCGCATCGATGTGACCTTTGACGCCACCGCCTTAGAAGCACCCGACAGCGTGACACTGGAACGGCTGCGCGGCGAGAAGTTCTTCTGGGTCGAAAAATACCCCCAAGTTCGCTTTGTCGGCGAACAGCTCACTCTGACCAGCGCCACGAAAGGGACCGTCAAAGGCCAACTGACCGCACGCGGTGTGACCAATCCCGCGACCTTGGACATCGAATTCGACACGCCGCCGCTTGATGCCCCGACGGGCCAGGCGATCCGCTTCACTGGAAAGACCACGATTGACCGCCGGAAATACGGCATGAAAAGCTACCAATTGATCGTCGGCAACAAGGTCAAGATCACACTCAGCGCGAAGATGAAACCCGCTTGACACATTTGGCAGGTGTCAAGCAGCGCTTTGCCGTAGAACCCATTTATTTTCAGAAATATAGTCCGATCTACCTGCTTGACACTTTTCCAACTCGCTTTCACCCGTAAAGAGACAATAGGCGCGCGTTTTTCTGGCTCTGACTGCGAGCCGTCGGGTGCCACAGTCCAAGCCATGTAGGAAAGTATGCTCTGGCGAAGCCGCGCAAACAGCATCCGATATAAGAGCCTTAACAAGTCTGCGATAACGTCCGCCTGATGGCATACCCTGCGTATTACAACCGGTTGCATGACGCGCCTTCGGGAATACCGACGACTTTGTTGTGGGCGTGCCTTGCCGTTTGGGCGTGGCACCATCCTGTCAGCGACCTCGGCGACATTGGCCTTGGCGCGCTGATAGACGTTCCGATGTGGCCCTTCATCCATTTCCTAGGGTCCGAGGTCACCATGCTGCTGTGCTTCCTGGCTGGCGGATATTTTGCGGACCGGCAAAAGCTAAAGAAGCATTATCACCACGGCCATCCGATGAAGCATCTACCGCCTCACTTGGTGCGGCACCGGCTTCCCAAAGTTATGAAACGCCAAACTCGTCGTCAGCGTCGTCAGGTTCGTCAGGTTCGTCGCTAAGATCGCCTTCTAGGTCTCTGGCCACCTTCGGATCGCGCAGCAGCGACTCGATCCGGTCCGCTTCAGCGTAGCTTTCGTCTTTGCGGAACTTGAGCTTGGGTGCGAATTTGAGGCCCAGCCGTTTGGCCACTTCGCGTTGAAGGAAAGCGGTGTTTTGGCGCAGCGCCTGAACGATATCGTCCTCTCCCATCTTCGGACCGGCGCTCAATAGCGGTTTCACATAGGCCGTCGCGTGGCGCAGATCGGGGGTCATGCGCACTTCGGTGACCGCGATGTTCGACGCGCTGACCACATCGTCGTGCACTTCCTGCCGCGCGAGCAATTCGGACAGGATATGGCGCACGCGCTCGCCCACTTTCAGGACGCGCACGGATTGCTGTTCGGCGGTGAATTCTTGTCTGCGGGCCATGGCGTTAGTTCATCTTGGACAGAATGTTCTTGAGCGAGTTCATGTTGCGCGCGGTCCCTTTGACCTTGAGCCGGCGCTCAAGCACCTTGTTCGACAGATCAGACACGCCCACACCGTGCACATAGTCGAGAAACAGCACGCGGTCACCCAGCGCAAGGCGTTCACTGCCTTTGCTGGCGTGTTCCTGGATCAAAGCGTCGACCGCGCTTTTGTCGGGTTGCTGGCTGAGGAAGATGGAATGCACCATCTTGTCCGATCCGTGCTGCGGGCCGGTGCCGTGAAACGGGTTTTCGTCAATCGCAGCACGCACTTCTTCAGCGGAACGGACCATGGCGCACGATTTGAAGCCGAACTGGCTCTCGACGCACGCTTCCAATTGCACTTCGAGCATCGCCGGATCGCGATCGTCGGTGATGATAACATTGCCGCTGGCCGCGACGGTGGAGACGTCTTTGAAACCCGCTCCTTCGAGCGCCGCCTTCAAGTCCACCATCTTGATCCGATTGCTGCCAACATTGATGCTGCCGAGCATCGCCAACAGGCGTTGTCCGCTCTTGGCCATCAGCCGCCCATCCCGGTTTCATCGGGCGATGGACGCTTGGTCGGGATCGCGGTGCTGGTGGATCGGGCGTAGACCTTGCCATCTTCGTCGGTCAGCTCCCCTTCGAGGAACACCACCCGACGCCCGGCCTTCACCACGCGGCCCGTGCCGATAATGGTGGCGCCATCGGGGATCAGGCGGATAAGGCTCATCGAGAGGTCAAGGTTGAGCGGCGCCATCTCTCCGCCGGTGCTGGCGACATAGGCGTAGCCCATCACATCATCGAGATAGCCCGCGACCAGTCCCCCCTGCACACCGCCGCGCCAGGTGGTCATATCCTTTTTGACGGTAAAGCGCATGGTCGCGGTCTGCGTGGCCTCATCAAAGCCCACAAACCGCGATCCGAGCAGGTTGGAGTGCGGAGAGCCATCGGTGCCCTCCTGGATTTGGTCTTGCCAGTGGGTGTCGGAGCTTGCCATCAGACGCTGTTCCCCTCTCGCTTGCGGGAGGGGCAGCGAGACTTGGCGGCTTGCCGCCTAGTCGCAGCGGGGTGGGCCTCTCGGCCCAACACCCACCCCTCGATCCCCTCCCGCACAACAGGAGGGGAGGAAAGCCTTAACCGACCTCCAAGGTCCGCTCGCGTTCCTCAACTTCGAAGACTTCGAGCTGGTCGCCCGGCTTGATGTCGTTCGTGTCTTCCAGAACCACGCCGCATTCGAGGCCGGAGCGGACTTCGTCCACGTCGTCCTTGAAGCGCCGCAGCGAGGCGATGGTGGTCGCCGAGACGATGACATCCTCGCGGGTGAGACGCGCGAACAGGCCTTTGCGGATGACGCCGTCCTCGACGAGGAGACCGGCGGCCTTGTCCTTCTTGCCCGATTTGAACACCTCTTTGACCTGCGCACGGCCCACGACCGTTTCGATGCGCTCTGGCCCCAGCTCGCCCGCCATTTCCTTGGCGACCTCTTCGGTGAGGTGGTAGATCACATCGTAATACATCATGCGCACGCCGTCGCGTTTGACGAGCTCGCGCGCTTTCGCATTTGGACGCACGTTGAAGCCGATGATCGGCGCGTTCGAAGCCGCCGCCAGCGTCACGTCGCTTTCGGTGATGGCACCAACGCCAGCGTGCAGCACGCGCGCCTTGATGTCGTCGGTCGAAATGTTGTGCAGCGCGTTGACGATCGCTTCGACGCTGCCCTGCACGTCCGCCTTCACCAGAACCGGCCATTCGATGACGTTCGACTGAAGGTTGTTGAACATCGTGTCGAAGCTGGTCGGGGCGAGAGCGGTGCGTTTCTCGGTCGCCTTTTCCTGACGGTATTGAGCAACTTCCCGAGCGCGCTGTTCGTTTTCGACCACGGTGAGCTGGTCGCCCGCCGACGGCACGCCGCCAAGGCCCAGAACCTCAACCGGCATCGATGGACCGGCTTCCTTGATCTGCTTGCCCTGGTCGTTGACGACGGCGCGCACACGGCCGCTTTCGGTGCCGACCACGAAGGTGTCGCCGCGCTTCAAGGTGCCGCGTGTGATCAGCACGGTCGCGACCGGGCCACGGCCCTTGTCGAGCTGCGCCTCGATCACAGTTGCTTCGGCGTCGCGGTCGGGCCGCGCCCGCAGTTCAAGCAGTTCGGCCTGAACGTTGATCGCTTCGAGCAGCTCATCAAGGCCAGTGCCTTTAGTGGCCGACACTTCGATATCCTGAACATCGCCCGACATCTTCTCAACGATCACTTCGTGTTCAAGCAAGCGAGTGCGAACGTTATCCGGGTTGGCTTCGGGTTTATCCATCTTATTGATCGCAACGATCATCGGGACGCCCGCGGCTTTGGTGTGGTTAATCGCCTCAATCGTCTGCGGCATGATGCCGTCATCCGCCGCAACAACCAGCACCACGATATCGGTCACATTGGCGCCGCGCTGGCGCATTTCGGTGAACGCGGCGTGGCCCGGCGTGTCGAGGAAGGTGATCTACTGCTTGTCCTTGGACGTGATCTGGTAGCTGCCGATGTGCGGGGTGATGCCACCGGCCTCACCCTTAGTCACATCGGTGCCGCGCAGCGCGTCGAGC
>JBCCBZ010000037.1:0-19629 GCA_039033755.1 Pseudomonadota bacterium
AACGTCGGTGTAGCTGACGTCGAGGAACGCTTCGATGTTGTCGGTGATGTCGTAGTGCGCACGGCCGTAAAGCGTGAAACGATCCGACGGACGCTGGAAGAAGTTCAGCGCGCCGAAGTTAAACGTTTGAGCCGGACCGCCAACGAACGGAACGATCGTGCCGTCTTCCTGCTGGAACACGTCATCGTTCGTGCCGTCGCCGTTGAAGAAGTCAGCGAAACGACGGAAGTTCGACGAACCAACGCAGCCAGCGCCACCGAAAGAGGTGGCCGAGGTTGATTCACCGATGGTGCACGCCGAGAACGAACGGTTGTTCTGGGTGACCTGGTTACGCTGCTCGTAGCTGGCGTAGACCGTGACGTTACCGCGACCATCGGCGGTGTTGGTGCCGACCATGGCGGTGACGATGAATTCTTCACCATCGATGATCGACGAAGCCACTTCTTGCTGAGCCGAAGCGGTGACGCTGTTGAAGAAGTCGTCGCCGTTGCCGGTTTGCTGGAAGTTGCCTTGAACGTCGAGCATGACGCCTTCGAAGTCGCGTTTCAGCACGAAGTTGGCAACACCGCCAACAGCGTCCGAACCGTACACAGCCGAAGCACCACCGGTCAGCACATCAACGCGCTCAACCAGTTGGGTCGGGATCAGGTCGAGGTTAGCCGACGAGATGCTGGACGAACCATACGGAAGACGACGACCGTCGATCAGGACGAGCGTACGGACCGAACCGATACCACGAAGGTTCAGCGTAGCGGTACCCGAAGCGCCGTTCGAAACCTCACCGGCCTGGCCGGCGAAAACCTGCGGCAGCTGGTTCACGAGGTCTTCGATACGAACCGTACCCTGTGACTGGATCTGCTCTTGCGAAACCGACAGAACCGGAGCCGCGCCTTCCAGGTTGGGGTTGAGGTTCAGACGCGAACCGGTGACCACGATGCCGCGATCTTCGGTTTCTTCCGCCTCATCGGTCGTGATGTCCGCATCCTGCGCGAACGCAGGCGCGGTCGCCAGAGCCAAACCGACAGCAAAGCTGCCAGCGCTCAGGCGTAGTTGTGTGGACTTTTTCATAAGTTCCTTACCCTCATAATGGTGGCGACCCACGCGAGCGCGGACAGCCATTCTTTCGGACGAAGAAAGGGCGCTCAGTCAGTCGCCCCTACTCCCGCCTTATGTGGGCTCAGTCTTCTTTCTTGAAAAATTACGCGCTCCCGTGCGCAATTATTCCAAAGACTAGGCCTCGAGCGCGAAATGGACTCTTCGCAGGTGCAAGGGAAGCGACGCTCGCCGAAAACCGAAAAATGCGACAGCGGTGTAGTTATGTTGCAACACTGCGAAGGGAGACTTTAAAAGGCACTTCGTCTCTATAGTGCCACACTCTATCGTATGGCCCCAAGGGAGGCGGCCAAAGGGTCTAGGTGGCCTCAGTGTTACACTTGCTGTGACTTCGTAATAACGTCGAACGCCACTGTCATCCGCGTCTTCGTGTCGCGGGTGGCCGGAAATGGGCGTGTGCCATGGTAAAGAGTCGAGGGGAAAAGAGCCAGATGCCCTTCTTTTGGTTGAAGAATCGCGAGTGGATCCAGGTCGAGGCCAAGGTCCGCTGGAGGGCGCCCGAGTTCAAGCCAGCCGGGTTGATCGCCATCCCTCACGGTTTCGGGGATGTCGACGTATAAGGCGCTCGAAAGCAGCCCCGAGGGATGAATATGCGCCGCGTGATAATCGCCGCCTGCCTTCAGTCGAACCGACCACGATCCTGCTAAACGCCAGTCTTCGTCTCGACTGCGCAAAATCGGATGTGAGTCATCGGCAAGGGGCGATCCTTCCTTGTACGTTGCAAGGGTGGTCAGGATCGCTGTGTGCAACTCAGCCAAGACCGGGTCTGAGCGATGGAAGAGAACGCCGCGGGTTTGGGAACCGCCGCGCACGGATTGGCTTAAAGGCGTGCCCGCGTCTTTGTGCAATTGCACCAGGCGAGATCGTGCGCGGGGGAGGAGATCGTCTGGCGCCTCCAATGTCAGCATTTGGACCAGGCCTGCCTGTTCGTGCAGCCACCCGGCGCGGTCGCGCGCCTCAGGCGTTTCAGCTAGTCGCCACACCACCCCTTGCAGCGCCCAAGCCGCGATATCGAACGACCACGATTGCAACGCTTTATCGAGCAAGATCTGCGCTGCCGGAATATCGCCCGCGCGAACACGGTGGCGCGCCTCCATCAGCCATCTTTGAAGGCTTTCAACTCCAAGGTCGGCGTAGATGGTCTCAGCCCTTTGCCACGCTCCGCTTGCGCTCGCATGCATGGCTTCGAGCAGCGCAAAATGCGGTTGATTGGGAAAGGCGCTTCGTGCAATCGCTGCAATATCCGCCGCCATCGCAAAGCGTTCGATCCCGGCAAGCGCATCAATCCACGCGGCGCGGATGTTCGGATCGGTCGGCGCCCTTTGCGCCGCACGCTGAAAGGGCCGCGTGAAGTCGGTCTCGTCGCCCGCAAGATAAAGCCCGGATAGATAGGACAAAGCGGCGGTAAATCCGGGCGCTTGGTCGGCAATCTGCTCGGCCACGACCCGCGCGCCTTTGATGTCGCCCGCCATTTCCAACGCCTGCGCTTTGCCCAAATGCAGGTCCGCGTTCCCGGGATCGACCCGCAGGGCGGCGTCAAACCGAGCCAGTGCGTCGAGTTCGCACCTTTCAAGCGCGACGCGGGCGCGCAGCGTAAGCGGTAGGGGGTGGTTCGGCGCGGCCGTCAGCACGCCATCAAGCGCCTTGGCCGCGGTGGCAAGATCGCCTTCTTGCCGGGCGCCATAGGCCTCTTCGAGCAACGTCTCAGGCGTCTTTGTGCTCTGCGTCCGGTCGGGCCCATTCAAGGTCTGATCGTCTGGCTCGCCCATCGCGTTGTCACACCCCTCGATTTACCCGCTTGATTCCCTGTCCGCGCTCCCATAGGCCATGCGCCAACACGCGGGCTAGTGGCAAATCGCAACTTGCTTTTGTGACGCTCGCCGACCCCTAAAGACAATATTTCGGAGAGAGAGATGCCCACAGCCTATATCGTTGACGCCGTTCGCACCGCCGGAGGCCGTCGCGGTGGCCGTCTCGCGGGGGTGCATCCGGTGGACCTGCTCGCCAAATCGCTCGACGCGGTGGTGGAACGCAGCGGTGTCGATCCGGCGGCTGTAGACGACGTCGTCACGGGCTGCGTGAGCCAGGCCGGCGAGCAAGCCGGGCAAGTGGGCCGCATGGGCGTGCTTGCTTCCAAACTGCTCCCACAATCGACTCCGGCGGTCTCGATTGACCGTCAATGCGGCTCCTCGCAGCAGGCGATCCAGTTCGCCGCCCAAGCCGTGATGAGCGGCACGCAGGACGTCGTCATCGCCAGCGGCGTCGAAAGCATGACGCGCGTGCCGATGGGCTCCAACATGACGCTGCATATGAAAGAGGGCCTCGGCAATTACATGTCCGACGGCGTCAAAGAGAAGTACCCGAACGTCCAGTTCAGCCAGTTCATGGGCGCCGAAATGATCGCCAAGAAGCACGGCATGAGCAAGGACGAGCTCGACGCGTTCGCCTACAACAGCCACAAGAAAGCCATCGCCGCGACGCAAGGCGGCGCGTTTGAAAACGAGATCGTTCCGGTCGCCATCGAGACGCCTGAGGGCGAGGACACGCACACGGTCGACGAAGGCATTCGGTTCGATGCGAGCCTTGAAGGTATTGCGGGCGTCAAGCTGATCGACCCGCGCGGCATGGTCACGGCGGCCTCGGCCAGCCAGATCTGTGACGGCTCCAGCGCCGTCTTGGTCGTCAGCGAAGAGGCGCTTAAAGCGCACAACCTCACGCCGATGGCGCGCATTCACAACCTTACCGTGACAGCAGGTGACCCGGTCATCATGCTTGAAGAGCCGCTGTTCGCGACCGACAAGGCGCTGGAGCGCGCCGGCCTCAAGATCGACGACATCGACCTGTACGAAGTCAACGAAGCCTTCGCCCCGGTCCCGATGGCGTGGCTCAAGCACACCGGCGCGGATCCGGAAAAGCTCAACGTTCATGGCGGCGCGATTGCGCTCGGCCACCCGCTCGGCGCGAGCGGCACCAAGCTGATGGCGACGCTCGTCCACGGGCTTAAGCGCCATGGCAAGAAATACGGTCTTCAAACGATGTGCGAAGGCGGCGGCGTCGCCAACGTCACAATCGTTGAATCGCTGTAAGCGTATTCAAACACAAAAATTCTGAATCGCTCTAATTCAAACTCCTGAGAGGAATACAAAATGGAAGTTTCAGCCAACACCCCCGCCGTCGTCACCGGCGGAGCCTCGGGTCTCGGCGCGGCCACCGTGCGCGCGCTTGCCGCGAAGGGCGCGAAGGTCGCGATCTTCGACATGAACGAAGAGAAGGGCGAAGCGGTCGCCGCCGAAGTCGGTGGTGTCTTCTGCAAGGTCAACGTGACCAGCGACGAAGACGTCGCCGCCGGTTTCGCCAAGGCGCGCGAGGCCCACGGGCAGGAGCGCATCCTCGTCAATTGCGCGGGCATCGGCAACGCGATGAAAACCGCCAGCCGCGTGCGCGACGACAATGGCGGCCTGACCGGCGAGACCAAGCACTTCCCGCTCTCCGCCTTTGACTTCGTCATTCAGGTGAACCTTGTCGGCACCTTCCGCTGCATCGCGCAGTCGGCCGCCGGTATGCTCAAGCTCGATCCGCTGTCCGAAGACGGCGACCGCGGTGCGATCGTCAACACCGCGTCCGTCGCTGCGGAAGACGGCCAAATGGGCCAGGCTGCTTATTCAGCGTCCAAAGGCGGCGTTGTCGGCATGACCCTGCCGATCGCGCGCGACCTGATGAGCGAAGGCATCCGCGTCAACACCATCCTGCCGGGCATCTTTGAAACCCCGCTGATGAACGCCGCCCCGCAAAAGGTGAAAGACGCGCTCGCCGCGTCCGTGCCGTTCCCCAAGCGCCTTGGCCTCCCCGACGAATACGCCCGCCTCGCCATGACCATGATCGAGACCGGCTACTTCAACGGCGAAGACGTGCGTCTCGACGGCGCGATCCGCATGGCGCCGCGTTAAAGCCAATGGCTCTCGAACCAATTGGAACCCCCGCTGCGTACCGACGCGGCGGGGGCTTTCTTTGGCCTGCGGTGTCTCAGGTGTTTATCAGGAATGTCGCACTGCTTAGCAGATTGCGCAAATCCTTGCGGTGTTCCCAAGAGCTCATCCCGGCGCGTTCGGGATCGTGTCTTTGATGATTGTCGGTGCGGAGTTGGACCGGGCGAAAGAAATCAACACTGTTGAGCGTGTTTCGTATCATCCTGGTTCGGTCGTGAACTTCGTTCCTGGTGACGCCGTCGACTACAGCGCTGTCGTATTGGAAGGTAGTCCAGTCCGTGTAGAACTTGCGGTGAAGGAAGAGCATATCGTCGCTTATCGGCGTCGGCAGCGATTCAAGCCCGAATTCATCGACACGCGCAATAAGGGCTTGCAGCAGCTCCTTTTTCGCCATTGAGTACACGCGAAGTGAGTGCCTTTGGAACGCCATCTTGTGCAGGTTGCCGACATTCACCAATCGTAACCACTCTTGTAGCGTGTCCCAGTGTTTGCCGGCCCTTTGAAAGTGTGGATGTTCGTCGCGAAACACCGCCGTGACGATCAGCCGGATTCGGTATTCAGCGATGAGCGCGAGACGTTCAAAGATCTCATCCGTGTTGTCGCGCAGTTGCGTACGAGGGCCGCGTTCCAGCTTGCGTTTGGCAATCAGGGTCTCGTCAAACGCACACATATACCCATAGGCGATCGTAGCTTGGATCTTCGCCGTTTCGATCTCGGTAAGTCCCAGCGTGGGATGGCGAGGGGCAATATCGATAATGTCTACCGCGTCGGCTCCGAACTGGCCCTCCTCATCGTCAAGGTGGATTTCTCCGGCGTTCAGGCGGCGACCAAGAAAGACGTCCGTGCGGGTAATTTCCGCGAAGGTGAGTTCAACAGCGCGGGTGGCAACTTGTGACCATGAAGGGATCGGCTTGTCCGCTGATGCGTCGTTGCCTTCGGCAAGGTCAAGTTTTGCAGGTTCAATCGGAGCGCAGTAGATCGCTACAATCTCTTCAGCACCCGCGTCTATCATCGCCTGGATTGGCAGGTTTTCGCGGACACCTCCATCGTTGAAGTATTCCTCCCGATCATGATCGAGCGTGTCATGCGTAAATCGGATTTTGCGAGGCGGAAAGATGCCTGGGAAAGAGCCGGACGTCGCGGCCGCTTTGACCATAAAGGGGTTGAAGTTGCGAAACACCTCGTCATCAATCTGCTCGACTGTGTATTCTCGAAATTCCGATGGGTGGAAGATATCCTTCGGCCCATCCTGAATTGGATAGAGAAGCGTTCCATTCTCGGTAATGTAACCCGTTTGACCGGTTTCCAAGTTGTTTACGGCCATCCTCAGAGCAATGCCGGATCGTTTGAAGTTTGTCCGGCGGGTAAGCGCAAGCAGCGCGTCCTCGACTGGCTTCAACGTTGCGATGCTACTCTTAATTTCGAAGAACTTCTTGATGCGCTCTGCGTCTTCTTCGGCCTCCGTCTTTGCGCCAAAGGCTAGTCCGGCGACTAACGAGATTGCACCGACTATTAGCAACCCGGCCAAAAGACCTATAGGTCCGAAAGCAATCGAGCCTACAATCGCGCCGCCTGAACCCCCGACGAAGAGAGACAGAGCGCCCCAGAATTTTGCGTTACCGCTTAAGATCTCTCTCTCGATGATCTTCGCCGGATCGAGCATTCCCACTTCTTCATTCAGAATCGCGGGAATGATGTCTCGGATCGAGGAACTTTCCTTCATGCTGTTTTCGACTTCGTTGGTCAGCGTCAGCATGTCCTCGTAAGTCTGTAGCCGCGTGTACTCCTTGATCGCCTTGTCGACGCAAGTGACGCCCGACTTTTCCATCAAGACCATCGACGTGATCGATCCCGTTGAAGCCGATCCCAAAACTTCCAGTTGCCCATTGGCTTTGTCGAGCAGGCCCAATTCGGCCAGGAATCGAACCGCGCCGACACCAAAGGCGCCACGAAGACCACCGCCTTGAAGTCCGATGCCGAATTTCTTCGCGTGTGAGGGGCGCCAATTGTCTTTGTGCTTGTCGATGAGATCAAACCGATCAAACAACGGTCCTCTTAGCGGCTGACCGTCTCTGGGCACATATTGCGTGCCGACAAAGTGGAATGTCTGCGCTTTTTTGCGACTCAAGGCACGCAGGACGATGCCGACTTCTTCGCCCTTCTTTGCGCTTGTGCGCGCGGGGGAACCAAGTGGGGTAAATCCAACAATCGACGTTTTCGCGACCGATCTTGGCTTTTCGTCTTCGCCGGCCGAGTGTGGGAGCGGTTGATAGACGAAGACCCGGTCCCCGATCTTAACTTCACCCTCAACCACTCTAACGGGTACCACCGTTCCAAGACCGTTGATCGAAACGACCTCAGCCGAGATTCCTACAAGAACAAAATCCGTCATTATTCCCTCCCTGTTCCTTGTCAGGGTAAGGAAGAGTCGAAGAATAAAGTTGTAAAAATTGGTTCAAGACTAAATTTATAATTTTCAGCCTTGTAAGTTAGATTAAGCTAAAAGAAGTCTTTTAAAGAGATGGTATGAGTTAAATGATCCCACATTTCTGGGTATGCCTCCTTAATTCGGTGTTTCGTATCTCCCAGTACGAGCAACAGCTGCAGTTATGTAGCTGGTCCCTCGCCGATGTTTCCTACTTCGTGCTTCCTATCCTATGAGAACGGGTGATGATTCCGTCCCGTCCTACCCCCGATGCCTCTCACGAGGATCAGTCAGTGACTGCTAATGATCACACCCACACACCCCTCCAACACACCAAGAACCGAAAGGTGACACGCCGCGCGCACAGAAATGCGCAAACCCCTTGGATTTCCGCTCGTTTCTGGCAGTCTCAAATTTTCGCAAAACACCCCCTTGTGTGGTCCATCCTGCGCGGAGCCACCACGCAAGGAACAAGCGTTGATGGAGAGACAGCTTGACCGATTACACCCAGATCCTCGTTGATAGGGCCGATGGCGTGGCCACGATCACGCTCAACCGACTTGCAAAGATGAACGCCTACACCCGCACGATGGGGGCGGAGATCATGGCGGCGATGGACGATATCGACGCCGATGACGACGTGCGCGCGGTGATCTTCACAGGGGCGGGCGATCGCGCGTTCTGCGCCGGGGCGGACTTGACGCCGGAAGGGGGAGGGCAGGTGTTCGCCGATGCGAGCGAGGTCGAAAGCCTCTCTGACGAACGCGTGCGCGATGGCGGGGGCCTGCTGACACTGCGCTTGTTCGAAAGCCAGAAGCCGCTGATCAGCGCGTGCAACGGCGTCGCGGTGGGCGTGGGGTCGACCATGCAACTGGCCATGGACATTCGGCTGGCTAGCGAGACGGCGCGTTATGGCTTCGTCTTCGCGCGCCGGGGCATCGTGCCCGAGGCCGCCTCAAGCTGGTTCCTGCCGCGCATTGTCGGGATCAGTCAGGCGCTCGAATGGTGCTATTCGGGAAGGGTGTTCGACGCCGCCGAAGCGCATAGGGGCGGGCTGGTGCGCTCGGTCCACGCGCCGGGTGACCTGATGGGCGAAGCGCGCGCGATTGCCTCGGAGATTGCGCAGAACACCTCGGCTGTGTCGGTCGCGATGACGCGCGCGATGATGTGGCGCTTGATGAACGCGGATCACCCGATGGAAGCGCACAAGATCGACAGCCGGGCGATTTACCGCCTGTCGCGCGGGGCAGACGCCAAGGAAGGCATCGCCAGCTTCCTCGAGAAACGCGCGCCCGCCTATCCGGGGAAAGTGAGCGAGGACATGCCTGATTTCTACCCCTGGTGGGAAGCGCGCGCCTACGAATAAGGGAAGGGGAAGGGCTACGGGTGGCAAATCCCTCTCTTGAAAACGCGTGTAGTTTCATTAGTAACCAGTTTCATGAGAGACACGCTGGATACCCCGACCCCTGATGAAATGCCTCCTGTCACGCCGCTGGGCGCGGCGGAAGGGCCCGCGCCCACTCCGCACGGCGCCGGCCAGCTTGCGCAGTTTTTGCCATATCAGCTTTCGGTAGCCTCCAACGCCGTAAGCGATCTGATAGCGGAGCGGTACCGTGAGCGCTTTGGTCTCAGGGTCCTCGAATGGCGAGTAATGGCGATCTTGGGTGATACCAACGCAGGCGCTGGTGACGAAGGGCTGACGCAGCGCGCCCTGACCGAAGCCATCTTGACCGATAAGGTCGCCATCAACCGGGCGTGCAAAGTGCTCGAAGGGCGCGGTCTTATCGCGCGAGTGCCCAACGCGTCAGATGGACGCTCACACCTGATGATCCTCACCGATGAAGGGCGCAAGATCCACAGCGAAGTTCTGCCGATCGCGCTTGAAACCGAGCGTCAGTTGCTAGCGGGGTTCAGCGCGCCCGAGCAGGCTCAACTTCGCGCAATGCTGGAACGGCTGCGCCATCGGATCGTGGATCTAGCCTGATTGCCAGGCATGTTCCGCCGCTTCGAACCTGAATGGAAAAGCGGCCCGCGAAGGGGGGCTTAATCCCTCGCGAGCCGCTTGTAGTTCGGGCGTTACCGCCCGCATTTGGTTGCGCGCTTACTTGATCAGCGCGTCGTTGATTGAACAGGCCGCCGGGCCCAAAATCACAACGAACAGAACTGGCAAAATGAACAGAATGAGCGGTACTGTCATGATAGCTGGCAGACGCGCGGCTTTCTCTTCGGCGCGCATCATGCGCTCGTTGCGGAATTCGGCCGAAAGGACGCGCAGCGCTGAAGCAAGCGGCGTACCATAGCGTTCAGTCTGGATCATCGTGGTCACCACGCCTTTGACCGCTTCGAGATCGACGCGATAGGCCAAGTTGTCGAATGCCATCTTACGTTCGGAAAGGAACGACAGCTCAATCGCGGTCAGCGCGAATTCGTCGCCCAGTTCCGGATAAGCTCGGCCCAGTTCCTTGGCCACTCGGTTGAACGCGGCGTCGACGGTAAGACCGGCTTCGGCGCAAATCACGAGCAAATCGAGCGCATCCGGCAGACCTTTTTGGATCTCTTTTGTGCGCTTGGTCGATTGGTTCGAAAGATAGATTTCCGGGCCTTTGTAGCCGATGAAGAAAAGACCTGCCATCGCGCCAAGCCGCGTCATCGGACCCCAATCCGGGAAGTAGTCGACCACAAAAATCATCAGTGCGCCAATCGCGCCCAGAACGATTGGACCAATCGCGCGCAGACCGATGACGATGACCGCGAGTTCTTTGTTGCGGAAACCAGCGTGGGCGAGCTTTTGCTGCACCTCCTCCAACTGACTTTGCTGGAGGACGTTGAGTTTGCCCAACTGGTTCTTAACCGCGTCGGTTGTGTCCGTCTTGCGCACCAAACTCGCGCGTTTTCTCGAGCCGCCGGTCACTATACCGGCCTTAAGCTCTTCGCGCCGCTCGTTGAGCGCTTTGACTCGCTTCGACATCGGGTCTTTGATGGTCAATGCGGTGTAGATCGCAAACATGACCGCGAGCGAAGCGATAGCGGCGAGGACTGTGCCCACAAAGATAACGTCAAAGCCGAGCAATGTCGGGCCAGAAGGCTGGTTGATTGCAGCCAGCAGCACCGCGACGGCGGGGCTATCAAGGTTCACAAAACCAAGCGCTGAGAGAGGAGTGATAATCATAGCTTATTCTCGCGTCCTCATCAGATCTCGAAGTTAACCATTTTGGCCATGATACCCACGCCAATGCCCATCCAAACAAGGCCGCCAAGTCCCACCACGATCAGGCGATCATCGGTAAAGAACGTGCCCAGATAGCTTGGGTTGATCCAATAGATCAGCGCGAAGACGATAAAGGGCAGCGAGCCAACGATGTAGGCAGAAGCTTTGGATTCCGAACTCATCGCCTTGATCTTGAGCTTCATCTGCGAACGCTTGCGCAAAACGTCGGCAAGGTTCGACAGCGTCTCGGCCAAGTTACCACCGGTTTCGCGCTGGATCGCAAGGGTGATGCAGAAGAAGTTGAATTCAGGGATACCGAGGCGATCGGCGGTCTCCTGGAGTGAATCCTCCATGGTCTTGCCGATCTTGATGCGCTCCACGATGCCTTTGAATTCGATGCCCACGGCGCCCGGAATTTCCTGCGCAACCACGGCTAGTGTTTCGGTCACGGGAAGGCCTGAACGAAGACCGCGAACCAGTAGCTCGATCGCGTCTGGGAATTTGGAGTTAAATTCGTTCGTGCGACGGCCCATCATGAAACCGATTACGAGGTGGGGAAGCCCCGCACCGATGAGCAGTCCCACGCCGAGCGACAGGAGCAGAGCCCCCGATTGCAGGAAGCCGAGCACCGCCAGCACAATCGCTATCCCGACAGACGTGTAGATATACTGCGAGACAGTAATGTTCTTGCCAGTGCGATCCAACCGCATGGCCAAGGCATCAAGCTGCGAACCCGATCCGGCCAGCTTGTACTGCTTGGGTTTGCGCGCCGCGATCGCTTTCTTGAACTGCGATTCGACCTTTGCGTCGGTGCTGTCCGAGTGGCGATAGCGCAACGATTCCAATCGCCGCTTTTGCGCGCTGGCTACGCCCGATCCGGCCCATAGCGTGTAAACGCCGACGAGCGCGCCGAACACCAATAGGGTAATGAGCAGAGTCTGGAGAATGTCCATGAATTCGCGTCCTGATTTAGCCCTCTGCCAATGTCCTTTCGGCAACGATGGGGGCGCGGCTCATCCTATGGAACCGGCCCCGATCGTCTCTATTCCGAAGGAGCGGCTTCCTTGTCTTTTTTCGCGAGCAAGCTCTTAAAGTCGAAACCACCAAGCAGCGATTTCTTCTCTTCATTACCCAGCGCCTCTTCGAGATCTTCCTCGCTGGCGCCCATAATGCGTTCCGCCAGATGCTTGATCGCAGCGGTGGCTTTGCTCGAACGGTTGGCGTCGACGAAAACTTGCCCCAGCTTGGCTGCGTTGGCGGCTGCCTTCACATCATAGGGAATGGAGACGTCGATTTTGCGTTCGATCGAGGCTTCAAAATCGGCCTTGCTGATCTCGGCACCGCCCGGTTGCACTTTGTTCGCGACCACCATCGGGTGAGCATGCGGTGCGTTGGCTTTCAGCCATGAGAGAATGCGGATCGTGTCGCGCGCCGAGGCGAGCGTGAGTTCGCAAGTGAGCAAAACCAGGTTCACGTCAGCGAGGAGCTGCGGGAAATTGATCAGCATGTTGCGCGGCATATCGATCAGCGTCATTTCGAACGCCTGACGGAACTCTTCCTCCAATTGCACGAAGGCCGAACCATCGGTCATCAGCGGTTGGTTGATCGGCGCTTCGGCCGAAAGGATCGACAGGTTGTCGTTGGCGCGGATCATGGCGCGTTCGATGAACAGTCCGTCAATACGGCTGGGATTATCGATCGCGTCAGTCAGGCCGCGGCCCGGCTCCAGGTCCATCGCCAGCGCGCCGGTGCCGAAGTGCACGTCAAGATCAAGCAGTGCAGTGGGCGAATTGTGCTCTTCGCTAAAGAGCCAGGAAAGCGAGGTGGCGAGCATCGAAGCGCCCACACCACCACGCGTCCCGACCACGGCGGTCGAAATGTGGCGTTTGACCGAACCATCATCACCCGCTTTGGGTGCGGTGAACACAGCCAGCGCCTGGTTGAGCGCATCGTGGACGGCCTGCGCTGAAAGCGGTTTCAGCAGGTAGTCATGGATGCCGCTCGACAGCAGGTCGCGATACAGGCGCACGTCATTGACTTGCCCAATGGCGATCACGACGGTGCCGGGCTCACAGACTTCGGCCAGTGCGTTGATGTCGTTGAGCGGGTCGCCGCTTTCCGACAGATCAACCAGCAGGATCGCAGGGCTTGCGCTAACCGAAAGCGACTGGATCGCGTTGCGCAAGCCACCTTTGTTGCACTTCTCCGGCTGCCAACCCATTTCGATGACGACGGGACGCAGAACGTCGAGCGCGTTGTCATCGCAAATATAGGCTGCAAACGGATCGCGATTGCCGGGAAGACCCGATTTCCAAGGCGCGTTCATGGATCAATTCCCTCCTGCGTTGCCGAGCGTGTTGCCACCGCCGGTTGGCGCGGCGTTGCGTAGCGTGTTGATAGCTTTGGTCGACGTGGCGATGACGTTTTCGCCGGTGCCCTTCTTGCCTTCGAGCAAGTCTTGAGGGTCAGCGACCATTGCCGCCACGTTGCTGTTGATCGCGCAACCGTAACCAGGGCTAGTCGCGTTGAGATAGTTCATGTCCGATTTCGCGGACCAATCGGGGCAACCAGGCACTTCAGCATTTGAGCGTGTGATCACAACGCGCGCTTGCCCAGTTTGGAGAAAGCCGGTCGTGGTGGGAGCGGCGTTGCTCACGATCAGCCCGTAGCGGCCAGCCAGATCATCGATCGCGTTCTTCACAGCCGGATTTGAACTGGGATCTTCGATTGCAATTCGATCGCCATATCGAAGGTCCATCGCTTCAAACCAACCGTTGAGACGCGATTGCTCGCTCACAGGCAGGCCGCTCGAAATGGTCGAGACATCCAGCGTAAAGTTCTGGCGGGAGACAACGGGCTGCTTGGTCGAATACAGCGTGTTGTTGGTCGGCATACCGCCGCACGAAGCGAGCGTGAGACCAAGGGCGGCGGCCATCAGAACGGAGCCGGCCTTTTTGATCGGAGAGTGCTTTGCGTTTTGCATCGTCATAACCTTTTCAAATAGAGCGGCGGCTTAGAGGCTGAAGCCCGGAGCGGCGGCTTCCGCGGTGCGGTTCTTCTTGTTCTTGGACTTTTTCTCGGCGCGCTTCTTGTCGCTCGAAGCGCTGGCGCGCATCGCGTCGTCAGGGGTGGCGCGGCTGATACCAGGGGCCGGAACATTGCCTTCGGCGGCGGTCGGACCCGGGCGCGCTTCGCCCGATTCGCCCGCTTGTTCCTGGAAGCCCAGCAACTGCTGGAATTCGTTGGCCGTGTGGAAGCCATCAGTCGGTAACTTGATGTCTTGCGCGTTGACCGGCTTGACCAGATAAGGCGTCACGATGATCACCAGCTCAGTTTCGCCACGGCGAAAACCGCGCGAACGGAACAGGTTGCCAAGGATCGGAATATCACCAAGGCCCGGCGCTTTTTCGATCGAGTTCTGCGAGTTGTTGCTCATCAGACCGGCGATCATAAAGCTCTGGCCCGAACCCAGTTCGACCGTCGTTTCGGTGCGGCGTGTGGTCAAAGCGGGAACCTGGAAGCCGTTCAGCGTGATCGCGCCTTGGGTCGAAAGTTCCGATACTTCTGGGCGCACGCGCATGGAGATACGACCGTTCGCGAGGACGGTTGGAGTATAGGCCAAGCTTACACCGAAGTTACGATATTGGATCGCAACGTTGCCCAAACCCTGGCTGATCGGGATCGGAAATTCACCGCCGGCAAGGAAAGTTGCGGTTTCGCCCGAGAGCGCGGTGAGGTTGGGTTTGGAAAGCGTGGTGATCAAACCAAGCGTTTCGGCAAGATCCATAGCGCCGAGCACGTCAAGGCCAAACAGGCGGCCGAGGCCTCCAAGCGTGGTGCGACCTTCGATACCTTGAATTGCGGTGCCTGCGACCTCTTCAACCAGCGGAACACCGTCGGCGTCTGTCACGATATTGCCTAAAATGTCGCGCACGAAGCGTTCGCCAGTAACCTCGCCAGCGCCAGGACCAACCGAAACCGGACCGCCCGTATTGAAGCCACCAGGGCCTGTAAGAACACGACCCGTGCCGACGCCCCCGAGGAACGACGAACCGCTACTGCCGTCGATTGTGGTAATGCTGCCAGCGATATCGCGAACGAGGCTACGGCTGACTTCGGCGAAGGTCACTTGCAGATTGACCTGCAGCGGCGTCGCGGTTTTGAGGCGCGTGATCACGTTGGATCCTTGGCCAAGAAACGCCTGCACCAGACGTTCGGCCTCGGCCGCGTCTTCAGGAGCGGCCACGGTGCCGGTCAACAGAACGGTGTTCGAACCCATCGTTGCAACGTTGACCTTCGCCTGCGGCATTGCCAGCGCCAGCATCTGATCGATGCTGTCGATGTTGTTGCCCACGCGAATATTGGCTGACCAGATGATGTCGCCTGCCCGGTTGCTGGCGTAAATCGTGGTCTGACCGCCGGCTTTTGCGAAAACGTAGAGCTGACGCTGCGACTTGATCTGGACGTCCGCGACCTGATCGTTCGATACGAACACATCGGTCATGGTACCCGGCACGCTGACCAGTTCGCCGCGGCCAATCGAGAGGACAATGTCCTGCGATGGACTGACAACCTGTTGCGCGGTCGCGGTCGATGTCGCTGTTGCGCTCAGTGGCGCAAGCGCCAATCCTGCGAGCAAAAGGCTGAGTTTGGATTTGCGTTTCATAATCCGCCCCTTGATGGGTTCCCCGTGTTTGAAGGTGCGTGGCGATAGGGCCGCGCGTTGGCTGCTGATCAGCCCTTTAAGTGTATGTGCCATGGTCGAGTGCCCCGTTACTTGATCAGCGATCTGGTGACCCGCGAAGCGGTTTCGCCCGCTTCGCGTGTACCTTCGGCTTGCGCGGAGGTCAGGCCGCGGACGCCGTTGGCGGGATCCACCACAACTTCACCGGCCTGGCGCCCACGGATCACGCGAACCGTTGGACCTGCTTGTGCAGCGGCGGGATTGCGTCCCGAAGCCTTGGCCGCGGCGAGCGCACGTTGCTGGGCCACTTGGGCGGCTCGTTGCGCTTCTTCGCGACGACGGCGGGCAGCGGCCTCCTCTTCGGGCAGCGTCTTGCGCTGGAAGCGGGAGACATCGCCACCGGTCTGGAACGTGGTCGCCTTGTCGACCGGCATACCCATCGCGGTGCGAAGAATGCGTTCTTCCTCTTCCGGACTGGCGTTATCGGGAATGTCGATTTCACCCGAGGCGATGGCGCGTTCAAGTTCAGCCTGGTTGTCCGCGATAGAGCGAAGCGAAAGGCTGAGCGTACCAAGCGTTTGGGCCACAGCGACTTTTTCAGCCAGCTTGGGCGTTACTTCGAGAGTGACTGTGCGCGAGGTGGCGACAACGGTCTTCCCCGTTTCGGCGCTTGCGCGCTTCTCGGTGCGTTGGTCGGTGGCGAGGATGCGCATGTTGCGCAGAACCGTCTCAGCGGTTTTGAGCGCGCGGCCTTCGCCTTCGACGGTTTGCGTCAGGATAAGATCAACGCGGTCGCCCGGAAAAACAAAGCCAGCCACACCGGTACGGACCGAAACAGGCACCGTCACAGCGCGCATGCCCGGCCCAAGCGCCGCCGCGAGGAAACCACGGTCGCCCGGGCTCACCAGCGAGCCCATGGTGACCGGCTCACCGGCGGTAATCGGAAAACGAACAACCGTGCCCAACAGGCCTTCAAGCTGCGCGTTGCCTTCGATGTAATAGGCATCTTGCACCAGCTCTTCGGGCCATTGCTGGAAGCCCATCGCGTCGGCGCTGATGATCGTGCCGACCGGCAAAGCGCGGTTGGCCACCAGCACCTTGGGACCCAACGGTTTGGGCGGTGCGGCTTCCGCTTGAGGCGCGCCGCCGCCCATGAACATGCTGCGAGCTGCAAAAGCTGTGCCGACCGCAATGATCAGCGCTCCAAGCAGCAGTACGAGTTTCTTCCTATCCATGGCTTATCAAGCCCCCTCGTGTTCGGCCCAAATTGGTGTGTGGGCGGGTATGGTTTCGACGAATACGTCCGAATTGGTTAAAATCAGGTTCATCCCAAAGTCGCCGCGGCGGTCGCTTGAACGATGGGTGTGTAAGTGGAGGCGATGACCCAAAGCGCGCCGGCGGAGATCGCCACACCGTAAGGCAGGGTCGCTTGTGACTTGGGTCGGAAAATCACGCGGCGAAACACGAAGACGACTGCTATCGCGCCGCCGACAAAGGCCATCACGATCAGCAAATCGAGAAACGCCATCGGTGTCAGCCAAAGAGCTATTGCGCCCAACAGTTTGACGTCTCCGCCGCCGAGCCATCCAAGCGCGAAGAGTCCCGCAAAGGTCCAGAAAACAACAAACGCCAGCGCCAACTGGATCAGCATGTCGGGCCAGATCGCCATGCCTGTGGCGATCCAGAACAACGGCGCGCCTGCGGCGATGCCGATGTTGAGCCAGTTGGCGATCTTGCGCTCGCGAATGTCGCTTATCGCGGCGGTGATCAGCGCGATTGCCAAGGCAACCAGCAAGCCGTATTTGAGAATTTCCATCGTTTAAGCCCCCGGAAAAAGCGGCAGGCCTTCAGAGCGTTCTGACGCGCCGTTAACCTGTCTTCTTCGCGGTGCTACAGGCGACTGCTTACCAAAAAGTAACCAAGGCTGGAGGGATCACATTAGCAACGACTTGGCAGCGGCTGCCGCGACACAAGCGACGCAGGCGGAGGGTTTTGGCCCGATCAATCGGCGCGCCATACCCCCGGCGGCGAATGAAAGCGTTTGGACGCTGGCCGATGGCCACGCCGTTCGCCGGATCGATTGGCCAGGCGTTGCGGCAGAGACGGCTCCGCGAGGGTCAATCCTATACTTTCCCGGGCGTGGCGATTGCTACGAAAAGTATCTCGAGACTTTGGAAGAATGGCACCGCGAAGGCTGGCGCGTTACCGCGTCGGATTGGCGCGGCCAGGCGGGCAGCGGGCGGTTGGGCAAGGACGCGGTGACCGGCCATATCGAAGATTACGCCATCTGGATCGATGATCTGGCACACCTTTGGGAGCGGTGGGTTCAAGAAACGCCCGGACCGCACATCCTCGCGGCGCATTCGATGGGCGGCCATCTGGTCTTGCGCGGCGTAATCGAACAACGCGTTGCCCCCGATGCCATAGTGCTGTCCGCGCCGATGCTGGGTTTTCAAACCCCGCCGCTTCCGCTGGTCATGCTGCATGGCCTTGCGCGCATGATGTGTTCGCTTGGCGATCCGACACGCCAGGCCTGGAAATGGAGCGAGAAGCCGGGCGAAATTCCCGAGGGGCGCGAGATGCTGCTGACCCATGACCGGGATCGATACATGGATGAACAGTGGTGGCGTGACCGACGGCCCGAATTGGTCATGGGTCCTGCCAGTTGGCGTTGGGTCGAACGCGGCTACGAATCGATGCGCCGTCTCGAAACAATGGGCGCCATGGAGGCGGTGAAGACACCGATTCTCATCCTTTCGACCTCAATCGATAAGCTAGTCAGTCACGCCGCAAATGTCCGCGCCGCCGAACGCCTGCCAAATGGAGAATTGGTCGAGTTTGGCGAAGACACGAATCACGAACTCTTGCGCGAAGTCGACGCCGTGCGCCGCCGTGCCATGAACGCGGTGACCGAGTTTCTTGACCGGGTGGCGCCTGCGTCGTGAGCGACAATTCTATTTACGATTACGCCGTCATTGGCGCGGGTATCGCGGGCGCAAGCCTGGCGGCGGAGCTTGCGCCGCATTCGCGGGTGCTTGTACTGGAAGGCGAAGATACGCCGGGCTACCATTCGACGGGCCGGTCGGCGGCGTTCTGGGACGAATGCTATGGCGGTCCGGGTGTCGTGCCGCTCACGCTGCCTTCGGGCGCGTATCTGCGCGAACACGGGTTTTTGCGCGAAAGTGGCGCGCTCTATATTGGTCGCGCGCAAGACAAGCCAGCGATGGACGACTTCTTGCGGTCCTATTCGGGGACCGGTGTCACGATCGAACGGCTAGGAAGAGAAGGACTTGAGGCGCGCGTCCCGCACGCCCGCACGGACTGGTGCGACGCGATTTGGGAACCGGCCTGTGCGAATATTGATGTCGCGGGTTTGCATCAGCATTATTTAAGGCGGCTCATAGTGGATGGCGCGCGCTTGCAATGCCGCGCTCAGTTAGCCGATGTTTCGCGAGACGCAGGAGTATGGTGCCTCAAGACCCGTTCTGATGAGACTTTCCATGCGGCGAGCCTCATCAATGCGGCGGGCGCGTGGGCTGATGAAGTAGCGGAAATGGCTGGTGCCGAGCGACTTGGGATCAAGCCCTATCGCCGCACCGTCGCGCAATTGCGCGTCGCGCCTGAGGCTCTGGACACCTTGCCGTTGGTCATCGATATCAATGGCGGCTTTTACTTCAAATCGGACAATGGCCGCCTGTGGCTGAGCCCGCATGACGAAATCCCCACCGTCGCCTGCGACGCCGCGCCTGAAGAGATGGATGTGGCGCTGGCGATTGATCGATTCCAGCAAGCAACCAATTGGCGCATCGAAGCGGTTGAGCGGCGTTGGGCGGGATTGCGCAGCTTTTCGCCCGACCGTTTGCCGGTTTACGGCGCTGACCCGCGTGTCGAAGGTTTCTTCTGGTTTGCGGGACAGGGCGGCTTTGGCATTCAAACCTCCCCCGCCGCCGCCAGGCTGGCGTCGCAGATCATTCTTGGCCGGGGGCCAGATGCAATGACCACCACGATTGATCCTGAGATGTACACACCCGCGCGTTTTGAAGCGCAATCTTTGGTGAAAGCCGGGTAGCCAAGGGCAAACAATTGTTTAAAGTGATCCCCGTCAAGCCAATCAAATCGGGGAGGACAATCCATGGCTCACAAGTTTGAAATCTACAAAGATAAAGCGGGCGAGTTCCGCGTGCGCTTCAGCTACAATTCTGAGGTGATGTTC
>JBCCBZ010000038.1:0-15567 GCA_039033755.1 Pseudomonadota bacterium
AACGAAGGCTGAACCTGGGGCTTCTACCTAGAGCGTGATCGAACACGAAAGTTCGTTCGAACGGCGCGCTTCTGGGGGCACACTTCTTAGCGCGTTGGAAACGGCACAAAGACCACGCTTGGAAGGACCAAAAATGACCAAGACCATTCGTTTCGGCGCCGCTGGCATCGCCATGGCCGCTGCTATGAGCATGAGCACCGTCGCTCACGCTGACACCGCCTCGGCTGACGCTACCGCTGAAATCCTCGAAGCTCTGCAGCTTGACCTCACCGAAGGTTCGCTCGACTTCGGCGCTATCGTTGTGAACGGCGCGGATACGCTGACGCTGACCGCAGCCGGCACCATGGACTGCGCGAACAAGCAGGTTGTCTGCTCGGGCACGACCGACAACCCGCTCTTCACCGTGCAGGGCACCGACGGCAAGGACGTTAGCATCAACCTGCCGACGGCCGCCATCGACCTGACCCGCGTGGGCGGCACCGTCGGCACCGCTGCCGACACGCTGAGCGTTGACAGCTTCACCTCGGACGCGACGGGCGACGAAGTCACCCTGACCGGTGGTTCGGCCACGTTCCAGGTCGGCGGTACGCTGAGCATCGGCGCGACGCAGAACGCCGGTGTCTACGAAGGTTCGTTCGACGTTTCGGTCGACTACCAGTAAGACTTTCCGGGGAAATCGCCCTCGACCCGAGAGGGCTATGACCCCCTAAATGTGAAGCCGCGTCCCTCCTTACGAGGGCGCGGCTTTGCTGTGTTTGTGGCACCAAGAGGCGCTGAAACGGCGTATGTTTAATCGTTCTTAACGCTGTTTGCTTACCAAGCTCCGTAGATTCACGTGAACCGATGCCAACAGGCGCGGTTCCTCGTTTTAGGGGCCCACTCTTATCATGACCTTCGCAACTCTTCGCCGGACCATCCGAAGCGCGGCGCTTCTCACCGCCTTTTCAACGCTTTCGCTCACCGCACCGGCCGCTGGACAGGGCGACTTGCTGGTCGCGCCGACGCGCGTTGTGCTCGATGGAAGCCGTGGGACCGAGGTGATCCTGAGCAATATCGGATCTGAAGAAGCAACCTATCGCATCGGGCTCGAACTGCGCCGCATGGCGGAAAATGGTCGCCTGGTTCCGGTCGAAAAGTCGAACGCGAATGACACAGAAGAGGCGGCGCTGGGCATGATCCGCTACGCGCCGCGCCGCATCGTTCTGCCGCCGGGCCAACCTCAAGCGGTTCGCCTGGCCGCGCGCCCCAGCTCCGATCTGCCCGATGGCGAATACCGCGTGCATATGTCGTTCAAAGCGATCCCCAAACCGCGCGAAGTGACCGACGCCGCACCGGCGGAAGGCAGCGGTGTTGCGATCCAGCTTATCCCGATTTACGGCGTGACGATCCCGATCATAGTCCGCCATGGCCGGGTCGAAGCGCAAGTGGCGATCAACCAACCGCGCGTGGTCGAAACCGAAGATGGCCCGCAATTGGCGGTGACGCTCAGCCGTGCGGGCGATTCGTCGACCTATGGCGAACTGCGCGTGACCAAAGCGGGCGTGAAAGATCCGCTCGTCATCAGCCGAGGCCTTGCTATCTATCCCGAATTGGGAAGCCGCGAGGTGCGCATCCCACTGACCCCGGAACAGGCGGCCAATATGAGCGGCCAGCTGCGATTTGAATATCGCGAAATGCCCGAAGCGGGCGGGGGTCTGATCGCCTCCGTAGACGCGGCGGTCGGGTAAGCGCGGTCGGGCAAGGCTCGAAGAGCTTTCGACCGGACTGTAGGCCGAGCGTTTCAAGCGTGGCCTTGATATTCCCATGACTTTCTATCGTCATCGCCTCAAAAGCGCCGTTGCGGGTTCCGCAGCGGCGCTTTGCGCGCTGACGATGAGCGCGCCGGCGCCGTTGAGCGCCCAGAATGGCGGTTTGACGTCAACCTTGGGTGAAAACAACGCATCGAAGGCTGGGTGGGAGGCCAGTGATGACGACTTCCTGTTCCTCCAGCTGCGGATCAAGCAATACAAACTGAACTTCGACGTTCGCGGCTATCAAACCGATCGCGGAGTGTGCCTCGACCTGGCTGATGTTATTCAGTCACTCGATTTGCCGATCCGGATCGACAAGAAGTCGCGCCGCGCAACTGGCTGGTTG
This sequence comes from Pseudomonadota bacterium, assembly GCA_039033755.1. Taxonomy (GTDB): domain Bacteria; phylum Pseudomonadota; class Alphaproteobacteria; order Sphingomonadales; family Sphingomonadaceae; genus Erythrobacter. The sequence goes on from JBCCBZ010000038.1 coordinate 2,137, forward strand.
TTCGCGGAGGACCAGAATTTCACCATTGATCGCGACTCCGATACGGTACAAAGCGTGAACAATCGCTCTGGCCGTGGCCGCGCGCCGATTGCGGATGACATATACGACACGCCCGAAGGGTGGTGTGTCGATACCAAGGCGTTGTCGCGCTGGTTCGGGCTCGACTTCCGGCCGGATCTCTACAATTCGCTCGTGATCCTCGAATCCGACACCGATCTGCCCTTTATGCAGGCGATTGAGCGCAAAAGTCGCGCGGCGCGACTTCAGAAAAAGAAGCCGGTGAGCTTCGATCTGTCCAAATATCCCAGCGCTGAGATGGATTATAAGCCCTGGCGCACCCCTTCGGTCGATATTGTCGCCCGGCTGGGTGGGCGTCGGGGTGGACTGGGCGCCGATCAGACCAACGCGCGGGTTGAAATGTTCGCCTCGGGCGAGGCGCTGGGTACTAGCTACACCGCGCGATTTGCTACTGATGATACTTTGGCGCCGCAATCCTTGCGTTTGCGGGCCTATCGTAACGATCCTTCGGGTAATTTACTGGGTCCGCTTAGCGCGACACAGGTTGCGGCGGGCGATGTCGAGACACTGGCCGGGCGTTTGACCGCGCAAACCGCGGTGGGGAGGGGAGCGTTTGTCAGCAACCGTCCTCTCGACCGCGCGCAGCGCTTCTCCGCGACCAGTTTACGCGGCGTGTTGCCCACCGGCTGGGACGCGGAGCTGTACCGCAACGGCCAGCTGATCGCGTTTCAGAGCGATCGCGGCGATGGCCGCTACGAATTCCTTGAGATCGACCTGTTCTTTGGCCGAAACGAGCTCGAAGTGGTCCTTTATGGTCCGCAAGGTCAGATCCGGCGCGAAAAGACAACGATTCCGGTTGGGTTCAACCAGATTGAGCCGGGTCAAACCTATTATTGGGCGGGCATCCTCCAAAACAACCGCGACATTATCGAGCTTGATGATGAGCTGGTGACCAACCCGCAGAAATGGCGATGGGGGGTCGGGGTTGAGCGCGGCCTTGATAAAAGGACGAGCGCCATGATCGGCGCTTCGTCCCTCTTCTTTGCTGGTGAGCGTCGCTCCTACGCGGAAGCGGCGCTGGCTCGTACCTTTGGCAGTCTGCAGCTCGAGCTTGCGGGCGCGCACGAGTTCGGCGCGGGCGCGGTGACTGAACTCAACGCGCTGGGGCAGATCGGCAACTTCAATTTTGGCGCGGATGCGCTGGTTTCCTTTGGTAATTTCCAAAGCGAATTCGCCAATGGCGAGATTGATCACCGCGTCGGCTTCAATTTTGCGACCAGTTTGCGCATGGGACGCGCGGTTCTGCCAATTCAGGGTGCGGTGAACCGCCAACAGCTGCGCGATGGGTCAAAGGTTAACCAATTCTTACTGACGACGTCTGTCCAAATGGGCCGTCTGGCGCTGTCGGCGCAGCTCGATCACCGAGGGGAGAGCAGTCCTGATCCCGGCGGTGGTGGTGACGGCCTACCCGGTCGCAGCGATACGCGCATCCGATTGCTCGCCAACACGCGCACGCGCGACCTGCGCTTGCGCGGAAACGCGACGTTCCTGACCGATGGCCCCGAAGCGGGGCTGGAGACGGCTGATGTGCGGCTGGATTACGACCTGGATGAACGGTCCGAGTTGCAGGGCCGGGTCGAATACGCGGCGAACACCGACGAGTTCCGGCTTACTGGGGGCTACACCCGCCGGTTTGATCAGCTTTCGCTGCGCGGAAACGCTTTTGTGACGTCACGCGGAGGGGTTGGGGCGAACCTTCAGGTCGCCTTTAGCCTTGGACCAGACCCTGTGCGCGGCGGCGTGCGCGTGACGCAGACCAAACTCGCCCGCAGCGGGCAAGCCGCAGTGACGGTGTTCCGCGACGAGGACGGCAACGGTCGACGCGATCCGGGTGAAGAGCTGCTCAAAGACGTGATGGTCGAAGCCGGCCTGCGCAGCACCGACGCGGTGACCGGCGAAAACGGCCGCGTGATCGTCGACGATCTCAACCCCTTCCGTCCGGTTCTGGTCGGCGTGGATGAAAGCACGCTGGGCGATCCGTTCCTGGCGCCCGCGATCAAGGGGGTCGTCGTGACCCCGCGCCCCGGCGTGATCGCGCAAGTGGAACTGCCGATTTCGCCCTCGGGCGAGGTCGAGGGGCTGCTGCTTAACCCGTCGGGCGTGGAGCAACCGGGCGTGAAGCTCGAACTGATCCGCCCCAATGGCGAAGTCATGGGCAGCACGGTCAGCGAGTTCGACGGGTTCTTCTTGTTCGAGCGTGTGCCTTATGGCCGCTATCGCCTGAAAGTGGGCGAGGACGCGGCTAAGACCCTCAAAGTCAAACGGGACCTGCCGGGTCCCAAGGGCGCCGATATCATTGAGGTCAAGCGTGGCAGCGATCTGGTGCGGCTGGGCCCGGTTAAACTGCGCGATCAAAGCGCTCTCAAGCCGCCCTTCGATGCGGTTCCGATGGCCGGGCCAGTGTCCGAGCCCGCGAACAATCCACGCGATGGGCCGCTCCGAGGGTCAAAGCCTTACGGACCGCCTGGCCCGCCCGAGCCGTCAAACCCGGAGAAACCGGCGATCGCGCGCAAGGTTGCGGCTTTGAAACCGCCGGAATCGTTAGACTAACCCTACTGAGAGACGAAACCCATAGAAGGGACGCCTCTCAGAGGTGACACGTCCCAAGGGGTTAGTTCTTGATCATCTTGGGCGAGGGCAGCGGAGCCGGGGGCGCGGTGCGAACCGGCGCTGGGGGCGCTACGGGAAGAACCCGCGCCGCACCCGGCACTTCGTAGGCTTCCTCGCGCACATTCTCGCGCACCACCACACGCTGCGGCTGGTACGTGGTGACGGGCACCATCACCATTGTCTGCGGCTGCTGATAGTACACCGGCGCGGGCGCGGGGTTGTAGCCATAAGCGGGATAGCTCGGATAAGCGACCGGCGCCGGAATTGCCCGAGAAGCCACACGCGGAGCGCCATACTGGCCGTAATTGTCGAGATAGGTGCTCAGAGCGCTCTCGCAGTCGTAGAGATCGTCTTTATTGTCGCCGCCAAACAGGCTGCCGATCAGCGCGCCAGCCAATCCGCCCACGCCGCCGCCGATCAAGGTTCCGGCCAGGCGTTCGGAATCCCACAGGCGGTTGCCCAGGACGCCGCCGCCAATCGCGCCGAGCAGGCCGCCAATGATCGATCCGGTTTCATCGCGTCCCCGCCCGCGCGTGCGACGTTCGCATTCGGCGATCCAGCTTTCGCGATCGAGCACCATGGGGGCTGCGACGGCTTGCGGATAGGCCGCAACCGGGTAGGCGGCGGGTTGGTATTGCACGGGCGCCGCCGGATAAGCGGGCGCAGCTTGGTAAGAGGTCGTCTGCGCCGGTGCGGCGTTCACTATGCGGCGCGTGCGGGTGATTGTTTCGACCCCATCGGCGCCCGTCGTGGTGGTCGAGACCGGCTCGTTCACGGGCAGGCTGCGATATTCGGCGGGCAGCGCGTTCACTTCAGCGGCCGTCATCGGCGCTTTCAGCGGAGCGGCCTCAGGAGCCGTGGTCGCCGTGATCGCGCTGTCGCCCATCGGCGGCAGTTCCGGCAGTGGCGGCAGGTCAACCGTCTGCGCAGCGGCGGGCAGAGCGAGCGCCAGCGCGACAAGACCCGTGGCGGCGCGAAGCGAAAGGCGAATGGATGGCATATGCAGGTTCCCCCAATGGCAACACCGCGCGACTCGCGCCGTGTGGGTGAGACTATTGTTAGTTTTTGATTTACCATTGGCTCTTGTCAGCGGCCAAGCGGGGTGCGGCGCTCGTTTCGCCGCTGTCTCGTTTCGGGGCGGAAGCAAGGCTTCTTTTAATGGGCGCGCTGCCCGAGGTGTTGGCGCTAAACTCGGTCGCTCAAAAGTGCGGCCAGCGCTTCGATCCCGCGCGCGTCCTCTTCATCAAAGCGTGAAGTGCTGGGCGAATCGAGATCGATCACCGCCACCACTTCGCCTCCGCGTATCACGGGCACGACCAGTTCCGACTGGCTCGCCGCGTCGCACGCGATGTGGCCAGGGAAGGCGTGAACATCAGCGACCAGCTGCGTCGCGCCCTCCTTCGCCGCCGCGCCGCACACGCCCGCGCCAAAGGGTATGCGAATGCACGCCGGGCGACCGACAAACGGGCCCAGAACCAGCTCTTGGGCACCGCCCTTCTTCGAAGGTCCCACGCGATAAAAGCCCGCCCAATTGAGATCGCTCAGAAACTCCCACAAAATCGAGGCGACATTGGCCATATTCGCCACCGCGTCCGGTTCATCCGACGTCAGGGCGTCCGCCGCCTCGCGCAGTTGGCGGTACAGTTCCGGCTTGTCGGTGCCCGCTTCGGGTTTGAAATCGAACATTGAGTGTTTCTCGCTATGCGTGTTTGTCGTTGCGCCTGCATTTCTCGTTGCGTGTGTGGGGGCGGCTCTATTATCGGACCTGTTATGGGAATTCTTCGCAAACTCGCAATCGCTCTCGCTGTCTTTCTTTTGGTGGGCGGCGGCCTTCTCTTCTTCTTGAGCCGGGGAGACACCGCCGATCTATCGGTCGAAGCGGTCGCCGGTACCGATCCAACGCTGGAAGAACCCAACGCGGAAAGCTTCCCAACGGTCAACGTCGCCAAACCGGTCGGCTGGGCCGATGGCGAAGCGCCTGAGCCGGGCGAAGGCCTCACCGTGAACCGCTTTGCCGAAGGGCTCGACCACCCGCGCGTCCTCTACGCTCTGCCCAATGGCGACGTGCTGGTGACGCTCACCCGCGCTCCCGCCAAGGTCGAAAACGACGAGGGCGGCATCATGGACGCGATCGAAGGCGTCGTGGCGGAGTATCTGTTTGATCAGGCGGGCGCAGCAGGCGCGTCGGCGAACGAAATCATCCTGCTGCGCGACGCTGATGGCGACGGTGTGGCCGAGGTGAAACAGACGATCCTGGACGCGGACGATGGCCTCAATTCGCCATCCGGTATGAGCTGGGGCGAGGGTAAGCTCTACGTCGCCAACCACGACGCGGTGCTGGCCTATGATTACGAGCTGGGCGCGGACGCGCCGTCCTCCAAAGCGACCAAGCTGATGGATCTGCCGCCGGGCGGGGGCCACTGGATGCGCAACATGGAGATGCACCCCGATGGCAAGCGACTGTTCATCGCGGTCGGTTCGGTCAGCAATATCGGCGAAAAAGGCATGGACGTCGAAGAAGGGCGCGCCATGATCTGGGAATACACTCTCGAAAGCGGCAGCGCGCGGCCCTTTGGTGCCGGAATGCGCAACCCTAACGGCCTCGATTTCAGCCCGTGGTCGGGCGAGCTTTGGACGACCGTGAACGAACGCGACATGCTCGGATCGGACCTCGTGCCTGATTACCTCACCAACGTGCCGGTCGGAGTGCAATACGGTTGGCCTTGGGTTTATTACCGCGACAATTTCGACCGCCGCGTCGAAGCGCCGCGCCCGCGTTTCCTGCTCGAATACACGCGCCGCCCCGTCTACGCGATGGGGCCGCACGTCGCGGCGCTCGGCCTCGTCTTCACCGCCGAGGGGCACTTGATGGGCGATAATATGGCGAGCGGTGCGTTTGTGGCGCGCCACGGTTCGTGGAACCGCAAGCCCGCTTCGGGCTATGACGTCGTCTACGTCGCCTTCGACGAACGCGGATCGCCGGTGGGCAAGCCGGTGCCGGTGCTTAACGGTTTCCTGACGGGCGAGGGGACAACGCGCGGCCGCCCGACCTGGGTCGAGTGGGCCTCGGACGGATCACTGCTGGTTTCGGACGACACCGCCGGCATCATCTGGCGCACCCACGCTGAGGGCGCGGAGCCAGGCGCGGGGATCGAACGAATCGCGACCAAGAAAATTCCGCCCCGCCGTGAATTGCGCGACCCGCGCGCGGCGTTCGAAGAGGATTACCTACGCCAACAGGCCGGCCAAGAGCCTTAGGCTCGTTTAAGTGGCGGAAAGGCCTGCGCGGCCCGCTAACTCCGTGGCGAACTGATGGGCTGTGCGTCCTGAACGGTTCCCGCGCGCAATTGCGAAGGTGAGTGCTTCCTCTTCGTTGAACTCCAGCCCTAGCGGCTGGGTGTACGCGTGCAGGATCTCCAAATACGTCTCGCGGTCGCAGGGGTGGAAGCCGAGCGTCAGGCCAAACCGATCCGCCAACGCCAAGGCGTCATCGCGCGCATCGCGTTCGTGCAGAGCTTCGGTCTCGTTGGCGTCGCGCTGAACAATCGCGCGGCGATTGGAAGTCACGACTAGGCGGACTTTTGAGGGCCTTGGAGTGACACCGCCGTCGAGCAAGCTGCGAATGTGGAGCATTTCCGACTTCTGGTCCGCACCAAAGCCGAGATCATCGACGAAAAGCAGGAAGCTGCGCTCCACCTCGGCCAACTGCGCAAGCAATTCGGGCACCGACCCGAGCGCCGCGGCAGAGATTTGCACCAAGGCGAGGCTCGCCGGGTCTCGGGATTGCGCATCCACCACCGCCGCGCGCACCAGCGCCGACTTACCCATACCCCGCGCGCCCCAGAGCAGCGTGTCATGCGCCGCCGCGCCTTTAGCAAGGCGGGTGACGTTGGCGGTGAAGGCGGCTTTCTGCTCCTCAACCCCGCGCAAGGTGTCGAGCGGCAGCGCGTCGAGGGCCATGATGGCCTGCGCTTTCTCACCGTCCCACACATAGGCGGGAGCGTTCAGCCAGTCGGTCGGAGGTGCGACCGGCGGAGCGAGACGCTCAAGAGCGTCGGCAATCCGCTCAAGAGGGTCGCGCCGCTTGGTCATATCAGGCTCAGCCTGCCAACTTCTCAGCGGGGAGCGAGTACAACAGGTCTGCGCCGCCGATAGCTCCGGCCTTCTGGCCCATCGCTTCGGGCACGATCCGGTCGAGGAAGAAGCGCACGGTCACCGGCTTGGTTTCCGCGAGTGACGGCGCGGCGCCATTGGCGACCGCTTGCCCCTGGCGCATCATCTGCCAGCCCGCGACGGCGACCGCCGCCATGGTGCAGAACGGCACGCTTCCGGCGAGGCGATCGTCGAGGCTCGCCTCGTCTCGCATCCAGCGTGCGATATGCGCGCACTCGGTGGCGAGCGCGGCGAGGGTGGGCTCATCCGCCGCATCGCGCACGATATCTTCGAACAGCGCAATCATTGCCTCGCCGCCTTCAAGGCCCAGCTTGCGGGTCACAAGGTCAGCGGCCTGGATGCCGTTGGTGCCTTCGTAGATCGGGGCGATGCGCGAATCGCGCCAGTGCTGCGCCGCGCCGGTTTCCTCGACAAAGCCCATGCCGCCATGGATCTGGATGCCGATGCCGGATATCTCAACACCGACATCGGTGCCCCAGGCTTTGAGCAGCGGGACGAGGATTTCCGCGCGGTTCGCGGCGTCGGTGTTGCCGACGGTGCCTAGATCCACCTGACCCGCACAGTAGTAAAGCAGCGCACGCGACCCTTCAGTTAGGGCTTTCATGCGCAGGATCATCCGCCGCACATCGGGGTGCTCGATAATCGCCACCGGGCTCTTGTCCGGCGATCCCGCGCGGGCTGATTGCACCCTGTCCATTGCGTAAGTCATCGCCTGCTGCGTCGCGCGCTCACCAATCTGCACGCCTTGGTTCCCGACATTGATGCGCGCGTTGTTCATCATCGTGAACATCGCCATCAGCCCGCGATTCTCCGCGCCAACCAGCTCGCCGATGCAATCGTCGTTGTCGCCATAGGACATGACGCAAGTGGGCGAGGCGTTGATGCCAAGCTTATGCTCAAGGCTGACCGGGCGCAGATCGTTGCGCATCCCCAGCGAACCGTCCGCATTCACATGATACTTGGGCACCACGAACAGCGAGATCCCGCGCGATCCTTCGGGCGCACCCGGCAGGCGGGCCAGCACGAGATGGATGATGTTCTCCGCCAGTTCGTGATCGCCCCACGTGATGTAGATCTTCTGACCCTTGATCTTGTACTTGCCCGCGTGCTCACCCTCGGTGATCGGCTCGGCGGTGGAGCGCAGCGCGCCGACATCGGACCCAGCGGCGGGTTCGGTCAGGTTCATCGTGCCCGACCATTTGCCGCTGACGAGATCGGGCAGATAGGTCGACTTTTGCGCGTCGCTCCCGTGATGCTCCAGCGCCTCAATCGCGCCGACCGAAAGCATCGGCAGCAGGTTGAACGCCATATTCGCCGCGCCCAGATTCTCAAGCACGTTGCACGAAAGCGTGAAGGGCAGGCCCTGACCGCCGTGATCGATCGAGCTCGCGATCGAGTTCCAGCCCTGTTCGACATAGGCGTCATACGCTTCCTTGAACCCATCAGGAAGGCGCACCACGCCGTTTTCGAGTTTCGCGCCTTCCAGATCGCCCACGCGGTTAAGCGGCGCGAATTCTCCGGCGGCGAACTGGCCCACGCCTTCGACAATGGCTTCGACCAGATCGGGTTCGGCGTGCGCGAACTTTTCCGCTTTTGCGATTTCTTCGATCCCGGCGTTGACGCGGATGGCGAGAAGCTGGTCCTGAGTGGGGGGCGTGTAGGCGTTCACGGTGTTCAATCCCTTGAATGTCTTGAAAAGGAGGCAGCGCAGATACGCTGCGCCCTTGGCTCCGGTTGCCGCAATCTATAGCGGACAGGGCATGAGCGGCAAGAACGTTACGGAAGTGGTGCTGGCGGACGCGGCGGGAATCGCGCGAGCGGCTAAGGTGCTGTCCGATGGCGGCCTTGTCGCGGTGCCGACCGAGACGGTCTACGGCCTCGCCGCGCGCGCCGACAGCGACGCAGCGGTGGCGCGGATTTATGAGGCGAAAGGACGGCCCAGCTTCAACCCGCTGATCGTGCATGTGCGCGGTGCCGAACAAGCGCGCGGCCTGGTTGAATGGAGCGACGCGGCTGCAATCGCCGCTGACCAACATTGGCCGGGGCCGCTCACCATGGTCTTGCCGCGATTGGAGGGCGCAGCGCTTGCGGACGCCGTGACGGCGGGTTTGCCGACGCTCGCGGTGCGCGCTCCCGCTCATCCGGTGATGCAGGAGCTGCTGGAAACGGTCGACTTCCCCATCGCCGCGCCCTCGGCAAACGCGTCTGGCTTTATCAGCCCGACCACGCCGGCGCATGTGCTCGCGACGCTGGACGGGCGGATCGATTTGGTGCTCGACGCCGGACCGACAACGGCGGGTGTGGAATCGAGCATAATGGCCTTGCGTGCGGATGGGTCGTGGGAGGAATTGCGCTCCGGTCCGGTTGACCCGGAAGCGCTGACTGCGGCAACGACAGCTTCGAATTCCTCGAAACCGATCGAGGCCCCCGGCCAGCTCGCCAGCCATTACGCTCCGGGTAAGCCGGTGCGCCTTGACGCCACGCACGCGGAGCCGGACGAGTTTGTCATCGGCTTTGGAGCGCTGGCGGGTGATTGCTCGCTGTCATCGGGGGGCGATTTGAAAGAGGCCGCGGCGCGGCTATACGATTGCCTGCACCAAGGGGCCGCTTCGGAGAAGCTCCGCATTGCCGTGGCGCCGGTGCCGATGGAAGGGGTTGGCCGCGCGATCAACGACCGGTTGAAGCGAGCGGCAACGCCGCCGGATTAGAGCCAAAGGCTCTCAGACCCTAGCTCTGGTCCACACCCAGCGCGGCGATCTGCTTCTTCAATTGCTGCACGTCCTGATAGGTTACCCGCGCCGTGTCGCAGGCGCGCGCGTCCGGGCGGTTGCGTTCGTCGCCGGTGCAGCGCTTGATCAGTTTGTCGTAACGCTTCTCCAGCTTTGAGACCTGCTTCTGAAGGCTGCGGATTTCCCGCTCGGTCGCTTTGTCACCTTCAAGAGAGGCGGCGCTCGCGGGAGCCACGCACAAAGCGGCCGCAATCGGGATCAGTGTGAAAAGGCGCATGGTCTTTCATGTGCCCCAGCGCGCCTGAATAGCAAGTGAAACCTCCTGAGGAGGTGCGTCAGCGCCCAAACTAACGTTTGTCGGGATCCGCCGGGATACCGGGCAGCAATTCCTCGATCTCTTCGTTGATTTCGGCGGCGCGGGCGCAGGCGCTGCGATTGCCATCGTCGCATTTTTCGCGCTCTTTGCGGTATTCGCGTTCGAGCTTGCCGACCTTCTCTTCGCGTTTGCGGATTTCGCGCCCGCGATTCTGGTCGGCTTCGGATTGGCTCGTCGTCGCCTTGTCGACCGCGGCGCTGCCGAGGTTGACCGGGGCGGCGATAATCTTGCCAGCTGTGCGGGCGATGCAGCCCGACAGCGCCAGGCTGGCGACACCTACAAAAAGAGCGGTGGTTATAGCGCGCGAACGGGATACGTTCTCGCGGCGAGAGGTGGGGACGACCTTAGACATGACGTCATGATCGCCCCAAAACCTTCAAACCGCAAGTCAAACTGTGTCGCAATCGGGCGCGGTTTTGGCGCGTTTCGTGGCTTACTTGGCCGGTTTGCAGGTGAGCGTACCAGACCCGGCAACGGACGATTTGCATTCCGCGTCGCCCGTGACCACCACGCTGCCCGATCCGGCGATTGAGGCTTCGACCTTGCCATCCGAGGCTACGCGCACGCCGCCTGATCCGGCGATCGACACTTCCACATCATCGGCCTTGAGCTTTTTCAGCCCAGCGCTGCCCGAACCCATGATGTTCACTTCAAGCTTGGACGCGGTGCCCGCCGCCTTGATCGATCCCGATCCGGCTGAGGAAATCTCCAGCTTATCCGCCGCGACCTCGGTCACGTTGATGCTGCCCGATCCGGCCATCGAGATGTCGGCGTCTCCGGCGAGCTGCGCCGCCGTGATTGAGCCGCTGCCATACATGGAGATATCGGTCGGCGCGGGCATGGTGATGGTCACGGTTGCGGTCCCCGCGTCCCAGCTGGCGTCCCCGTCGCGGCCCACGGTGAGCGTGTCGCCGTCGCGTTTGAAACGCAGCGCCTCGATCGCTTCTTCATCGCCGGACACTTTGATTTTGAGCTTCTTGCCGGTTTTGATGACCAGGTCATCCGGACCAGCCAGCGCGATTTCGGTCGGCGCGCTGCCGCTTTTGTCGAGTTCGTCGAGCGTCTCGCCCTCAAACCCGCCAACATTGATGTTGAAGCAACCGGCCAGCCCCAGGCTGCCCGCCACCAGAGCGGCGCCAGCGGCGAAAGTCTTGGCAGTGTGAAAAATCGGTTTTGTCATTATGTCAAAATCCCTGTTCGCTTTTGTCGTCCCCGCAAAGGCGTGTTGTGGAGATAAGACACCTTGCCTCCGCTGACAAGTCTGCGCGTTTGGAGCGCGCATACAAAAAGGGCCGCCCGGTGGGGCAGCCCTTTGATGTTTGCATATGCCGTGAGCTTTTAGCTCGGAAGGCTTAGCCTTCTTCGGTGTTTTCGTAGTATTGCGGAGCGTGCTCGCGCAGGACTTCGAGGATTTTTTCGAGCGCGGTCGCTTCGTCGGTTTCTTCCATCGCGCCCAATTCGCGCGCAAGGCGGCTGGAGGCGGCTTCGAAGATTTGACGCTCGGAATAGCTTTGTTCGGGCTGATCGTCCGGACGGAACAGATCGCGCGTCACTTCGGCGATCAGAACGATTTCGCCCGAGTTGATCTTGGCTTCGTATTCCTGGGCGCGACGCGACCACATGGTGCGCTTGACCTTGGGTTTGCCCTTGAGCGTGTCCATCGCTTCCTTCAGCGTCTTGTCCGAAGACAGCTTGCGCATACCAATCGATTCGACCTTGTTGATCGGAACCCGCAGCGTCATGCGTTCTTTCTCAAAACGCAGAACGTACAGTTCCAATTGCATGCCGGCGATTTCTTCGCTCTGGATCTCAGTCACCCGGCCAACCCCGTGCTTGGGATAGACAACGTAATCGCCCACGGTGAATGCATCAGCGCTCGAAGCCATTCGAATTCCTTTCTTCTTTCACTCACATAGGGCAAAGAGACAGGGGTGGCGGCCCAGTCGCACAAAGCGGTGGCGCCTGAAAAAGGCCGTATGCGACGCAATCACATCGACACTATGTCGAGGCGAATTCGTCGGCTAAAAGCCCGGTTCCCGATGTCGCTTTTGGTGAGTGACCTTTCTAATATTCGTCCCCGGCGCTGATCACCTCAGCGCGGCTGCTTGATTATATAACACATTCGCAACAAAATTGCGAGTCGCTTGTGTTGCAGTGCGGCGTAGAGCGTCTCCGAACGGCAACAGGCGCGTGAAAGGACCGATCATTTTAGCCATATTGCTCGCTCAGGCGATCGGATCGCCGCTGGTCATTCCCGACGAGGCCTATGCGCCGCGAACCTCACCCGAGGTTGCGGCGGTGCTGGGGCGTGTTGTGGATCAGAACGATCTACGGGCGCTGGGTGAGCTCAAACCGCTGGCCGATGCCGGCGATGAAAGCGCGATGGCGCTGATCGGTGAGATCAATATGGGCGGGTTGTTCGGACAAGCGCGCAATCCAGTGGTGGCGTGTTCTTACTTCGCGCGGATCACGAGCGGACGCGCTGACGCGCTGCACAATATGGCCAATTGCCATCAATTCGGCGTTGGCGTGCCTAAAGACGTGCCGAAAGCGCGCGCGCTTTATCGTCGGGCGGCCGCGGCTGGTTTTCGCCAGTCGATCTGCGCCTATGGCAATATGCTGATCCGGGGCGAAGGCGGGCCGAGCGATGTCGCCGAAGGGTTGCGCCTGTGCCGGATTGCGGCGGTTGGCGGGGATGCCAACGCCCAGACCGATTACGGCGGCCATCTGCTGTCGGGCGTGGTTGGAGAGCGCGATCCAAAGACCGCGCGCCTTATGTTTGAGCAAGCCGTCACTCAGCGCCAACGCAACGCGGCCTTTTTGCTCGCGCAGATCTATCAAACAGGCGACGGGGTTGAGGCGAACGAGCCGCAAGCGCGCGAATGGTACGCCAAAGCCTATGAGTGGGGACGCCCCGACGCCGCGCATCAGGTGGCGCTAAGCCATATTCGCACGGGATACGGCAAGCAGGACGGGCAAACGCTGGTGATCGCCACCGAATTGGCCAAGGCGATTGAGTGGCTGACGATCTCGCAGCAAGTCCACCCTGATCCCGCTATGCGCGATCAGGCGGTGCAGCTGACGCAGAACTTGCAGGTGCTGATCGACGCGGCGACCGCATCGGCGAATTAATCACCTTCGCCGGGCGCTTCGCTGAAGTACTTCTCGAACTTGCCCTCTTGCCCTTTGAAATCGTCCGCGTCGGCGGGCGGTTCTTTCTGGCTGGTGATGTTGGGCCATTCGGCGGAGAACTTGGTGTTGAGCTCCAGCCACTTTTCCAGGCCATCCTCGGTGTCGGGCAGGATCGCTTCGGCGGGGCATTCTGGTTCGCACACGCCGCAATCGATGCATTCGCTGGGATTGATCACCAGCATGTTCTCGCCCTCGTAAAAACAGTCGACCGGGCACACTTCGACGCAATCGGTGTATTTGCATTTGATGCAGTCATCGGTGACGACGTAAGTC
>JBCCBZ010000039.1:0-15289 GCA_039033755.1 Pseudomonadota bacterium
CGCTGAGCGGCGAGCAAAGCCTCAATCGCTATCTGTCGGAAATCAAAAAATACCCCGTGCTGACGGCTGAGCAGGAATATATGCTCGCCAAACGCTACGAAGAACACGAAGACCCCGAGGCGGCCTCGCAGCTGGTTTCAAGCCACCTGCGCCTCGTGGCGAAAATCGCCATGGGCTATCGCGGCTATGGTCTGCCCGTGTCCGACCTCATCTCCGAAGGCAATGTGGGCCTGATGCAGGGCGTGAAGAAGTTCGAGCCCGATCGCGGTTTCCGCCTCGCGACCTACGCGATGTGGTGGATCAAGGCGAGCATGCAGGAATACATCCTGCGTTCGTGGAGCCTCGTCAAAATGGGCACCACCGCGGCGCAAAAGAAGCTGTTTTTCAACCTTCGCCGGATGAAAAAACAGCTCGAAGCCTATGACGACACCGACCTGTCGCCTGAAGACGTGACCAAGATTGCAACCGATCTGGGCGTTCCGGAGCAGGAAGTCACCAACATGAACCGTCGGATGATGATGGGCGGAGACGGCTCGCTCAACACGCCGATGCGCAATGGAGAAGACGGTTCGGGCGAATGGCAGGACTGGCTGACCGACGACCGTCCGCTGCAGGACGAAACCGTCGCCGACGCGCAGGAAGCCGAAGTGCGGCACGACATGCTGGTGGAGGCGATGGATTCGCTCAACGAACGGGAACAACACATCCTGACCGAACGCCGCCTGACGGAAAAACCGCAGACCTTGGAAGAACTTTCGCAGGTCTACGACGTCAGCCGCGAACGCATCCGCCAGATCGAAGTGCGCGCTTTTGAGAAGCTGCAAAAAGCGATGCAACGGATCGCGGGTGAGCGGTTGCTGCCGGGTATGGCGTAAGCTTGCGCACCAATATGATGAAATTTGGGGCCGTTGCACTTGGTGCAGCGGCCCTTTTCTTTGCCTCATGCGCCGCGCTCGAGCTCGAGGATGGCGAGACCGCTCCTCGGGCCGGGGAAGAGCGCCAGTTGGATGTCGAAACGAGGCTTTCCCAAGCGCCAGACTCGCGGATCCTGGTCATCGGCGATTCGGTCATGTGGTGGAACGAGGAAAGCGGACGCTCGGTCGCTCAGGAATTGGCAAGCGCGATTTCCCGACCAGTGATCAATCTTGCCGTTCCGGGCGCGCGAATCAGCCACCCTTCGGCTGCGTCGAAGGCGCAAGGATTGGATATTCGCAGCCAATATGTTTCGCGCCAATGGGATTGGGTGGTGGTCGAAGGTGGCGCAAACGATCTTGGTGACGAGTGCGGATGCAATCGCTGCGAGGCGACGCTTGACAAACTGATCGCCGCCGACGCCAAATCGGGCGAATGGGTGCAATTGGTGAACCGCGTCCGGTCCGGCGGCGCGAGTGCAGTGGTTGTCGGCTATTACGCCCTACCCAGCCAAGGCAGCGCCGACGGGCTGGCGCAGTGCAACGACGCGCTTAGCGAACTCAACAAAAGACTGGCCCTTCTCGCGGACCAGGACGAAAAAGTGCGGTTCGTTTCAATGGCCAAAGCGATGAACCCAGGCGAGCCGGGGGATTACGACCCGGACCGCATCCACCCATCCCCACGCGGATCGCGCGCGATTGCGCGTCGGATTGGATCGGCGATAACAGCCGACAACCCCTAGACCCTGTCGTCAAGGCGATCCGTTCGGCAAGAGTTCAAACAAGCTATCAAGAGCTGACACATCAAACCGACGCGGATTGGCTTCAACCGCATTTGTCTCGAGCGCGTTCAAGAGCGCCGTCTGATCGCGAAACGCAAACTCGACCCTTCCCGGCAAAACCTGCGCCAAAGCCTCAAACCAGGCCATCAAATGCGGTTGCAGCGCCAGATGCATGTCGAAGCGGCGCCGGGTGCGGGTTGGATCGCCCTCTTTCTGGCGGCGCGCGACTTCAGGAGCGATCCGTTTGACCATGTACAAATCCGCATAGCCTAACCGACCAGCGGCGAAGGACTCGCGCGCCATCGGCATTGCGGCCTCGAAGATGTCCATGCTCGCAAAACCGGCGCGCGCCATGCACCAGTCGTAATGCGACTTGAACGGATCGGTGTCGCAGATGGCATACCCGTGCTCGGCCTCGACTTCGAGGGCGCGGGCAAAGCGGCGTTCGTTGTGCGCGATCCAATAGGCCGCGCGTTCTTGCGCGGGCCGGTCAGGTCCCGGCGGTGTGCCCTGCTCTGCGAATTCCGGCACCCACGTCGCCGCCCCTAGCGAGCGCGCGTACGTGCTCTTGCCAGCCGCGCTGATCCCTTCGACAACGACAATCATGACCGCTCCTTCGCGGCACGCGACTTTAGCTTGAAGGCGCCAGATCCAGCACCGCCGCGATCATCGCGCGCGTACCCAAAGTCACGCTTTCACGCGGCGCGATCTTGAACAAAGGCGAGTGATGCGACGGCACGCGAGGACCACCCTCGGCTTGCGCGTCGAAGGCGGCTTGCGGTGTGCCGCCAACCGCGAAGTAATAGCCCGGCACGTCCAGCTCCTCAGCCACGAAATAGGCGAAGTCCTCGGCGCCCATCCCTTGCTGTTGGAAGGTCTGGAACGTGTCTTCGCCCAGGTCGCGCTTCATCACGTTGTTGAGCCTGCGCGCCAGGTTCGGATCGTTATAGGTCACCGGAGTGCCTTCGATCACCTCCACCTTCACCGGCAGATCTTCGGGCAGACCATGCGCCTTGCCAACATTGGTCGCCACACGCTGGATCGCGTCAAGCAGTTGCGCGCGCACTTTCTCGTCGTTCGAGCGGACCGTCAATTGAAGGCGCGCTTCGTCCGAAATGATGTTGTGCTTGGAACCCGCCTGAAAGGAACCGACGGTTATGACTGCAGGGGAGAGCGGGCCGATTTCGCGGCTGACGATCGATTGCAGCGCGGTCACGATCTGGCTGGCGATATAGACCGGATCGCGGCCCATATGTGGGCTGGCACCATGCGCGCCGATGCCGGGAACGGTGATGTCGACCGAATCTGAGCTGGAATATTGAATACCTTCGGCGGCGGACACCTTGCCGGTTGGCAGGACGCTGGCGACGTGGAAAGCGAGCGCGTAATCTGGCTTTCCAAAGCGATCATAAAGTCCATCGGCCAGCATCGCTTTCGCTCCGCCCACGCGTTCTTCGGCGGGTTGAACGACAAACATCAGCGTGCCCGACCACTTGTCTTTCATCGCCATAAGCTGACGCGCGGTTCCGACCATCGAGGTGATGTGCACATCGTGCCCGCAGGCGTGCATGACGGGGTATTCCTTGCCGTCCTGACCGACCTGAGTCACCGTCGACGCGTATTCGAGGCCCGATTTCTCCTTCACCGGCAGGCCGTCCATATCCGCGCGCAACAGGATCAGCGGCCCTTCCCCATTCTTGACCATGCCGACCACGCCCGTGCCGCCGACATTTTCAGTCACTTCAAGGCCGGTGGCGCGCAGTTCCGAGGCCATCCGCGCGGCGGTTTGGTTTTCGAGGAAGGAGAGCTCCGGGTTCTCGTGAAAATGCACAAACAATGGCGCGAGATAGGCATCATAATCCGCTTCCACCGCCGAAGTGATCGCCGCCATGGTGGCCGCGTTCGAGATAGCGGTGACCGAAGCGTTAGACGCGTTCGCCTCTGGGCTTTCCGCAGAGATCGACCCGCTCAAGCCGGCGACAGCCAAGGCGATTGCAGCGGAGGAGGTGCGAAGGATGCGCATGGGTTTTTCCCTTCCAGTGAGTCCCGAAAATCCAACGAAGCACGCGGAGACCATTTTCGCAAGATTCGCGTGATTGCTCTTGGCCAACGCGCCTACTAAATCGGCATCTATGCAACGCCTTGGCTCGTTCCTCATACGCCTGATCGCGAAAACCATCCTTTGGTTCATCGGGCTCAGCCTGGCCTTGGTGATGCTGTTCGCCTTTGTCCCGGTGCCCATCACCGCGACCATGATCATGGACGCCAACGGCGCGACCCGCGATTGGGAGTCTTTGGAGGAAATCGACCCGAACCTGGTCGCCGCCGTCATCGCAGCGGAGGATTCCAAGTTCTGCTTGCATTCGGGTTTTGACACCGAAGCGATCCAGAAGGCCTATGAGCAAAACCAGAAAGGTGGGCGGATCCGAGGCGGATCAACCATCAGTCAACAGACCGCGAAAAACGTGTTTCTATGGCAGAATGGCGGATACACGCGCAAAGGGCTGGAAACCTGGTTCACCTTCTGGATTGAGAATATCTGGGGCAAACGGCGCATAATGGAGGTTTACCTCAACGTCGCGGAGACCGGCATCGGCACCTATGGCGCGACCGAGGGCGCGCGGCGCTACTTCGACAAATCCGCCGCCCGGCTTTCGCGTTCCGAAGCCGCGCGAATGGCCGCCGCGTTGCCTCTGCCCAAGAAACGCAGCGTCAAGAACCCCAGCGGATGGCTCGCCCGGCACGGCCGCACTCTGGAAAGCCGCCTCCTCCTCGTCCAGAATGAAGGGCTGGATGATTGCGTCTATCCAAAGGAATGAGGGCTTTAGCCTAATGAACCGACGTTGTTAGACGTATCGCCATTGACGAACGCGCGCCCCATGGGCATTTGCCTTACCCCATGGGGAGATACGCAGAGCCGGTTCCGGCCACCGGGCCACGACGCCCAATCAGGGCCCAATCAGGAGCGCCGTTGTGACGCGCCCATCTAAGGACGCTCGCCCGTGAGTGCCCCCCTTCCCAAAGGCTCCACAGCCATCCAGTCCGCCGCGGCGACCGAGGCGCGCGAGGCCTTGCGAGACGCGATGGTCCGCCTGGCCAATGGCGACAGCGCCGCGTTGGAAGAAATTTACTCCGCCACCCGCGTGAAACTGTTCGGGATTTGCTTCCGTATCTTGGGCGATAGAAAGGAAGCGGAAGACGCTTTGCAGGACGTATATGTGAATCTTTGGCAGCGCGCGGACCGTTACGATCCGCAGCGCGCGAGCCCGATAAGCTGGCTTGCCACTTTCGCGCGTAATCGCGCGATCGATCGCCTGCGCACAGGCAAGGTTCGCTCTGGCGCGGTTCCTGTTGAAGAGGCGTCTCCTCTCCCCGACGAAACGCCGCTGGCCGATGCCCTGTTGGTCGACGCCGAACGCGATGCACAGATTCACAAATGCCTCAAAGGTTTGGACGAAAACGCGCAGACCTATATCCGCGCGGCTTTCTTTGAAGGGCGCACCTACGCGCAATTGGCCGAGACGGCTGATGTGCCGCTGGGTACTATGAAAAGCTGGATCCGCCGTGGCCTGATGAAACTGCGCGCCTGCCTTGAAGCGAGCGAGCAAGAAGGAGGCGCGGCGTGACCGATACTCCTGAAAATGAGCTGGATCGTGAACGCGTCCTTGCAGCGGAATACTCGCTCGGCCTGCTCGAAGGCGAGGAATTGTTAGCCGCGCGTGGGCGCATGGCGAACGATCCGGACTTCGCGTCGCGACGCGAATGGTGGGACGATTGGTTCGTGCCGCTAAGCGATGATGTCGCGGGCGCGGAACCGGGCGCTCATGTGTGGGACGCGATTTCCGCACAGGTCAATCCACCATCCAGTGAGGTCGGCGAGACAGACGCTTCAAACGTTGTCCTACTCGATATGGAGCGCCGCGTGCGCCGGTGGCAATGGACCGCTGGCATTGCGAGCGCGGCCGCTGCCGTTGCACTGGCTCTATTCGCGACGACGCCTTCGGTTGATCCAATCCCGGACACCACTCCCACTCTGGCCTCCGCTGGCGCGCCTCTGATGGCGTCGATCCCGGTCGGCGACACCTTGCGGCTGGGCGTCACGTTCCTCCCCGCATCAGACGAGATGCTTGTCTCCGCCGCCGGCCTCACCGCTGATGGTGTGCACGATCACGAATTATGGCTGGTCCCTGCCGATGGCAGCGCGTTGCAATCTTTGGGCGTGGTCGTACCGGGCGAAGAACGCCGCATGACGTTGGCCGGCGAGATCGTCAGCAACATGGGCGACGGCGTCCAACTGGTCCTCACACGCGAACCGATTGGCGGAAAGCCAGAGGGAGTGGACGCGGGACCGGTGGTGGCACAGGGCGCTTTCGGAGCGGTCTAAAACCCGCCTTCAGAAGCGTTTTCGCTCGCTAATGCGCATATCGGCAAAAAGTCCTGATTTGCAACTTTCAAATAAAAATTGGCACTCTTGCATCCGCATTGCGAAGCATGGCGTAGCTCCAGCGCAAGATCGGGAGGACTTGCAGCAATAAAAGGAGAATGCAATGACCTCGATCCCAACTCAATTCTCAACCGCCGGCGCCACTCGTTTTGGTAAGGCGGCCATCATGGCCCTAGCCGTCGCTTCCACCTCTGTCATCGGCCTGGTCCCCGCCACCCCCGCTTTGGCTCACGGCCACAAGAAGCGCGCGCCCGCTGACCTTGTCGACACCGCCGCCAAGAGCAAAGTTCACAAGACACTCGTGGCCGCCGTCAAGGCCGCCGATCTGGTCGACACGCTGAAGAGCGATGGTCCCTTCACCGTTTTCGCCCCGACCGACACCGCTTTTGCCAAATTGCCCGAAGGCACGGTGGAAAGCCTCGTCCAACCCCGCAACAAGGGCACGCTCACCGGTATTCTGACCTATCACGTCGTCCCGGGCCGCATTCGCAGCAGTGATCTCGTCAACCTGATCAACACTGGCGGTGGTGAAGCTGCGATCAAGACGGTCGCAGGCGGCAAGCTGACCGCGCGCCTTTCAGGCAGCAACATCGTCATCACCGACGCCGCTGGCCGAGTGACCGCCGTTACCAAAGCCAACGTGACAACCGCCAATGGCGTCATTCACTTCACGGACGGCGTCTTCCTGCCGGCCTGATCAGCGCCAAGAATGGCTCGCGCGGGCCCACCGATCCTATCCCTATGAGGATGTGGGTCCGCGCGAACCGCCTCACGATCCCCAAATTCCCGTTCCCCGATACAGGACGACCCAAATCAGCGGCAAAGCGTTCCGTCGCCCGCATCCTGATCTGGCCCCGCCGCGTAGCTAAAGCGCAAGATCGGACGGGGCTTGCGGCAAGGCACTTTGCAGCTACCCAAAGGAGACACCCAATGACTTCGATCCCTACACGTTTCAAAACCGCTCTTATCGCCGCACTCGCGGCCTCTACCACCCTCACCCTCACCCTCACCATCGCCGCGCCGGCCCCGGCTCTCGCCGATGGCCATACGGAAGCCGGCAAGGCCGATATCGTCGCCACCGCGATGAGCACCGGCGCGCACAACACGCTCGTCGCTGCCGTCAAAGCCGCCGACCTGGTCGAAACGCTGCAAAGCCCCGGCCCGTTCACGATTTTCGCCCCAACCGACGATGGCTTCGCCAAGCTGCCGGAAGGCACGGTTGCCACTCTGGTCAAGCCTGAGAACAAAGCGACGTTGACCAAGATCCTGACCTATCACGCGGTGGCGGGCAAAGTGACCGCGTCGGCGCTGATCGGTCTGATCGAAGCGGGCAATGGCTCCGCCACAGTGGAAACGCTGGCCGGAGAGACCCTGACCGCACGCGTAGTCGATGGCAAAGTGGTGATCACCGATGCCAAGGGTGGCACCGCCACAGTCACCAGCGCCGACGTCATGACGTCAAACGGCGTAATTCATGTCACGGACGGCGTCTTTCTTCCGGCCTGATCCGTAACTCCATCATAAGTCAGCGCGGCCTCACCGTTCCCATCCTCCCACTCGAGGTCGCGCCATCCAAGGCTCCGCCCGGTGATCCTCCATCGCCGGGCGGAGTTTTGCGTTCAGGGTACAGTTTTTCTGTCTCGGCCTAGGCGCTGAATGCAAAGTCCACCGCCGCCTGACAGTGGAGAGCTGTGGTGTCGAAAAGCGGCAGCGCGCTATGCTCCGGATCGATTAGCAACATCAATTCAGTGCAGGCTAGCGCGATCGCGGGGACACCCTGGCGTTTTAGGTCTTCGATCAACCCATGGGCGAAAGCTTGCGAAGTCTCGCAAACCTCCCCCGCGCACAGTTCTTCGAAAATGATGCGATGCAGTTCGGTGCGATCAGCTTCGCCGGGAGTGACCACTTCAACCCCATGCGTAGCCAGCCGTTCAGCGTAGAAAGGCTGTTCCATGGTAAAGCGTGTGGCGAGCAGGCCAACACGATCATGCCCCGCTTGTTTGAGCGCCGCGCCCAGCGGGTCCGCAATGTGCAACAGCGGTATGGAGATCGCCGCCTCCACCGCTGGCGCGACAAGGTGCATCGTGTTGGTCGCGATCAGCATAACTTCAGCGCCCACTTGCTCGAGCCCCGCCGCCGCCTCGCCCAATTGCGCGCCCAGCGCGTCCCATTCACCAGCCGCCTGCATTCTCGCCATCTCGGAAAACTCAACGCTGTGCATCAGGATCTTGGCCGAAGCGATCCCGCCCAGCCGCTCGCGCACGCCCTGGTTGATCAGCGCGTAATACTGCGCCGAGCTCTCCCAGCTCATTCCGCCAAGAATGCCGATGGTTTTCATAAACGCTTCCTCACCACCAGCGCCGCCTATGGCTCGTCTTCGTCCAATCGGCGCGCCAAGGCGCCAGCGACGATTTGCCCCAGCAGAAGGATCGGGATCAGGACGTAGAACAGCAGCGACACAAAGCCCATCGCGAAGGAACGGTACCCTCCAGCCGGACCGAAGAACCCTTCATGGAGCAGGCCTAACCCGGCCAACAAGCCCAGTGTCGGTACAATCCAACACACATTGCGAGCGGCTGAGGACGTCAGTTCAATCGAGCGCAACCGTGCCATCACCATGGTCACAAACCACGCAAGGAACGCGAAGAAAGCCGCTGTCCAAAGCTGGGTTTCCGCCACCGATTTAGGCTTGCTGGTTCGCCCAGCGCGTTAGCAGCCAGAGTATCCAGACTTGCGTCGCCGCCATCACCGCGCTGGCGATCATCAGACCGTGTTTGGGATCGCCGTTGATGTGTTCTGGAGGGACAAAGGACGGAAGGAACGCAATCACTATGAGCGACGCGATCAACAGTAGCGGCACAAGCCAGATCATCACCCAACTGGGTGCGTAGGATGTTGGCTTTAGCGTAAGGCCAAATTGCCGCGGCAATCGATCAAAGTGCGCAAAACGATAATGCGCCCAAATCGCGGAGGCGAGCAGGAAAAGGCAAGCGGCGCCCGCGCTGAGCGAAGCGCCGTCAGCGGTCATCAGGCCGCTTCTTCCTTCTCGCCTTTGGCGTCATCGTTGGAGACGACCTGGATGGGCTCTTTCTTGCCGGCGACCACATCGCCATCGACCACCACTTCGCTGACATTCTCCATGTCGGGCAGGTCGAACATAGTATCGAGCAGGATGCCCTCTACAATCGAACGCAGTCCGCGTGCGCCGGTTTTGCGCTTGATCGCGCGTTCGGCGATCGCTTTCAGAGCGTCGTCCGTGAAGGTCAGGTCCACGTCTTCAAGCTCGAACAGCTTGCTGTACTGCTTGACGATGGCGTTCTTCGGCTCGGTCAGGATGGTGACCAGCGCGTCGACATCAAGATCGTGCAGAGTCGCGATGACCGGCAGACGGCCGACAAATTCGGGGATGAGGCCGAATTTGAGGAGATCTTCCGGCTCGCTCTTTTCCAGCAGCTCGCCAACCTTGCGCTTTTCCGGATCGGCGACATGCGCGCCAAAGCCGATCGAGCGTTTTTGCAGACGGTCCGCAATGATCTTGTCGAGACCAGCAAAGGCGCCGCCGCAGATGAACAGGATATTGGTCGTGTCGACCTGCAGGAATTCCTGTTGCGGATGCTTGCGGCCACCTTGCGGCGGTACGCTGGCGGTGGTGCCCTCCATGAGCTTCAGCAGCGCCTGCTGAACGCCCTCACCCGAGACGTCGCGCGTGATGGATGGGTTTTCCGCCTTGCGCGTGATTTTGTCGATCTCGTCGATGTAGACGATTCCGTGCTGGGCTTTCTCGACGTTATAGTCGGACGCCTGCAGCAGCTTGAGTATGATGTTCTCGACGTCTTCACCTACATAACCGGCTTCGGTCAGGGTGGTGGCGTCCGCCATGGTAAAGGGAACGTCGAACGTCCGCGCCAGCGTTTGCGCCAACAGCGTCTTGCCGGTGCCCGTGGGGCCCACCAACAGAATGTTCGACTTCGCCAGCTCAACCCCGTCGGTTTTGCCCGAATGCTTCAACCTTTTGTAGTGGTTGTGCACCGCAACCGAAAGGTTACGCTTGGCCGAATTTTGGCCAATGACGTAATCGTTAAGCGTGCCGTAAATGTCCTTGGGCGTGGGAACCTCGCCCTCTTTCTTGCCCGCGATGCCCGCTTTGGTCTCTTCGCGGATGATGTCGTTGCACAATTCAACGCATTCATCGCAAATGAAAACCGTGGGCCCCGCGATCAGCTTGCGCACTTCGTGCTGCGACTTCCCGCAGAAGCTGCAGTAGAGGGTGCTTTTGCTGTCCGATCCGCTCAATTTTGTCATTCCTGCTTTCCTCGAATCCGAAGGCGATTCGCGTCACGACACCGCCCGGATTCGCAAACCTTATCTCTCGCGCCATATGAATCAACGCTTGGCGCGTAAATTTAGGTCCGTTCAGGCGCACGATGCGCCTGAACAGCCACAATATCAGCCAGCCTTCGCCTTACTCTGGCGCGCCGCCTGAACCGTCCGCGCCGCCTTCACCTTCGGATTCGGGGCGTGTTTCGAAGACTTCATCGACCAGACCAAATTCCTTGGCCTCTTCGGCTTCAAGGAAGGTGTCGCGATCCATGGCCCTCTCGATCTCTTTTAGGCTCTTGCCGGTGAATTGAACGTAAAGGTCGTTCATGCGCTTACGAATGCGCAGGATTTCACGCGCCTGGATTTCGATGTCCGAGGCCATACCGCGCGCGCCGCCCGAAGGTTGGTGCACCATCACGCGGGCGTTGGGCAGCGCGACGCGCATGCCCGGCTCACCCGCGGCCAGCAGGAAGCTGCCCATGGAAGCCGCCTGGCCCATCACCACGGTCGAGACGCGCGGGCGGATATAACGCATGGTGTCGTAGATCTGCAGACCCGCGGTCACCACGCCGCCCGGCGAGTTGATATACATGCTGATCGGCTTGGAGGGGTTTTCACTCTCCAGGAACAACAGCTGCGCGGTGATCAACGAGGCCATGCCGTCTTCGATCTGGCCGGTCACAAACACGATACGCTCGCGCAATAGGCGCGAGAAAATGTCGAAGCTGCGTTCACCCCGGCTGGTCTGCTCGACCACGACGGGCACGAGAGCACCGGTCAAAGGGTCGCGGGTGAACTGGCCCTGTGAGCCATAGGTGTCGCCTTTATCGCCGAGCATATCGATCATGTGGGGTGAGTCCTTTTTGAAAACTGGAGTGGCTATTTCGGAGGCGCAGCCACATTGTTCAAGGGGCTTAACCAATTGGCCTTGGATTCAGTTGGGAATTGCGCTTGCGCCGCGGCGGTTGAGCGGCAAAAGTTGCGCCCATGACGATATCCTCACGCGCTGCGCGCTTTTCCGCCCTTGGTCTCACTTCGATCGCCGCAATCAGCGCCGCCTTGGCCATCGCTCAGCCCACTAAAGGCGAAAGCGACGGATTCGACGCCGAGGCCGATATGGCCAAGCGGATTGAAGCCATCGAGACATACGACGATGGGCCCGATGGCCTGAACGCCGTCATTGTCCACTCATTGACCGCCGGCTTCAAAGCGCGCGAGGCGGCAGGCACTGGCCCGATGGACGGGCGCAGCGTTTTGGTCAAAGACAATATCGAGACGATGGAGTGGGCGACCACGGCGGGTAGCCTCGCCCTGCAATACAACTTCACCAAGCGTGACGCCCCGATGATCGCCAATCTTCGCAAGGCGGGCGGCGTGGTGCTGGGCAAAGCTAACCTGTCCGAATGGGCCAACATTCGCGGCGACAATTCCACCAGCGGTTGGAGCGCCGTGGGCGGCCTCACACGCAACCCGCACGCGATTGATCGGAACTCCTGCGGTTCCTCTTCGGGCAGCGGATCAGCCGTGGCGGCGGGTATGGCGTGGGGCGCGATTGGCACGGAGACGAATGGGTCGATCACCTGCCCCGCTTCGATCAACGGCGTTGTTGGATTCAAACCCAGCGTCGGCATCATCAGCCGCACGCATGTGGTTCCGATCAGCTCGACACAAGACACCGCCGGCCCGATGACGCGCAGCGTTTATGACGCCGCGCTCTTGCTTGGTGCGCTGGCGGGCGAAGACCCGGCGGACAGCGCAACGGTCGGCGTCCCGCGCGTGGGCGATTACACCGATGGGCTCGACACCTTCTCGCTTAAAGGCGTGCGCATTGGCGTGATGGTCAACCAGTTGGGCAATCGCGAAGACCTGCGCGCTGTGTTCGCCAAGGCGCGCACCGATCTCGAAGCGGCGGGCGCGGTGCTGGTGGATGTCGAACACGACATAAACACCGATATGTTTCGCGACAGCTTCACCGTGCTCAAATTCGAACTGCGCGAGGGTATGCGCGCTTATCTGGAATCGATCCCTGCTATCGGCGGGATCGGGGATGAAAGCGATAGCGACACCGCACCTCGCTCACTGGCTGATCTGATTGCGTTTAACGAGGAAAACGCCGCGCGCGAACTGCGCTGGTTTGGGCAAGAGACCTTTATCGAGGCCGAGGCGGAAACCGACCGCGAAAAATACGAAAAGGCCCGTGAGAACGCGGTCCGGATCGCCGGCAAGGAAACGCTCGACGCAATTATGGCCGAGCATGACGTGCAATTCCTCATCGCGCCCACGCGCGGGCCCGCCTGGGTCAGCGATCTGGTCAATGGCGACAGCTTCAATGGCTCCATCGGCTTTGGCTCACCGGCGGCGATTGCAGGTTATCCGCACCTCACTGTGCCGATGGGCGCGATTGAGAACTTACCGGTCGGCATCAGCTTCTTTGGAGCGAAATGGGCCGACCATGACGTGTTGAAAGTAGGCGCCGCCTACGAAAAAGCGCGGACAACTCAGTTGCCCGCGCCTTCGTTCAAGCGGTGGGAGATCGCCGACTGAGTGTCAGCGTCGCCCTGCTGATCTGTTAAAAGCTTACTCAGCCGCCTTCTTGGCCGGGGCCTTTTTGGCAGCTGGTTTTTTAGCCGGAGCCTTCTTGGCCGCCGTGGTTTTGGCGGCGGGCTTCTTAGCCGGTGCTTTTTTGGCCGGGGCCTTCTTAGCCGCTGGCTTGGCCTCGGCGTCATCAGCCTTGTCTGCGGTTTTCTTGGCCGGTGCCTTTTTGGCAGGCGCTTTCTTCGCCGGAGCTTTCTTGGCTGCGGCTTTCTTCGGCGCGGCTTTCGCCTTTTCGGTCTCAGCGTTGTCTTCGGCTTCGATTGCGGCTTGCAGTTCCTCGGCGGTCACTTCACGCTCGGTGACGTCGGCCTTGTCGAACAGGAAGTCGACGACCTTGTCTTCGTAAAGCGGCGCGCGCAGTTGGGCCGCGGCCATCGGTTCGGACTGGATGTACTGGACGAAGCGCTCGCGATCTTCCTCGCGATATTGAGCGGACGCCTGCTGGATCAGCATCGACATTTCCTGGCTCGTCACTTCGACGCCGTTGGCCTGACCGATTTCGGAAAGGAGCAGGCCCAGACGCACGCGGCGCTCGGCGATCGACTTGTAGTCGTCCTTTTCGTCTTCGATCTGCTTCATCGCGGCTTCGGGATCTTCCTCGTTCGCCGCTTCCTGTTGAAGCTGGTTCCAGATCTGTTCGAATTCCGCATCAACCATGCCCTGCGGCACAGCAAAGTCATGGCCTTCTGCCAGCTGATCGAGAAGCTGACGCTTCATCTGCGTGCGGGTGAGACCAGCGGTCTGCTGTTCAAGCTGACCCTTCATGATCTCTTTGAGCTTATCGAGGCTGTCGAGGCCAAGATTGGTCGCGAATTCATCGTCGATCTTGGTCTCGGTTTCGACCTTCACCTGCTTGACGGTGATGTCGAAGGTCGCTTCCTGACCGGCCAGATCAGCGGCTTGATAGTCCGCCGGGAAGGTCACGGCGATGGTCTTCTCATCGCCCGTCTTCGCGCCGACCAGCTGCTCTTCGAAGCCGGGAATGAACGTGCCCGAGCCGATCACCAGCGCCGCGTCTTCGGCCTTGCCGCCTTCGAATTCAACGCCGTCCAGCTTGCCGACAAAGTCGATGATGAGCTGGTTGCCGTCCGCCGCTTTCTTGGTCTTGGCGGCGTCTTTATAGCTCTTGTTCTGGCCAGCGATGCCCTCGATCGCTTCCATGATCTGCTCGTCCGAGACGGGCACAGTCAGTTTTTCAAGCTTCAGATCATCGGTGCTCGGCGCTTCCACGACCGGCAGCACTTCAAGCTCAACCGTGATGACGGCGTCTTTGCCTTCTTCGTAATCTTCGTTGAGCGAAACCGCCGGCTGCATTGCGGGGCGCAGCTCTTCGTCTTTGGTCAGACCGTCGACCGAATCGCGAATCGTATCGTTCAGCGTCTGCGCGTGCAGCTGTTCACCGTGCATCTTCTTAACAAGATTGGCCGGAACTTTGCCCGGGCGGAAACCCGGCATGCGCACTTGCGGTGCGACCTTTTTGATCTCGACATCGATCTTGGCGGCCAGTTCATCCGCAGTGATCGTGATGGTGTAGGCGCGCTTGAGGCCTTCGTTGACGGTCTGCTTGGTTTGCATGAGGTGGGTACTTTACAACCTGTTAGTGCGATTCTTGTGACGGGGATCTGCGAGCGTTCCGTGGCGAAGTTTGGTGCGGGCGAAGGGACTCGAACCCCCACATCTTTCGATACTGGTACCTAAAACCAGCGCGTCTACCAATTCCGCCACGCCCGCATGCCCGAACGAAGCCGCGCGGGAAACCCAAGTGGTCCCCCGCGCGAATTGCGAGGCGCTCTATCGGCAACGACACAAAAGGGCAAGCGCAACACGCTTGTTTCATGACGAGTGGCGGATTAAGGGCCCGCCCATGTCAGAAGAAAACACGCAACAGACCCCGCCCGATCACCTCGCCGTGCACCCGTCGAGCCCGCATTTCGACGCCGACGCGCTGCAACGCGGCGTCGGCATCCGGTTTAAGGGCAGCCAGCGTACCGATATCGAGGAATATTCGATCTCCGAAGGTTGGGTGAAAGTGCAGGCCGGCAAGACCGTCGACCGCAAAGGTCGGCCGCTTTTGATCAAGCTCAACGGCGAAGTTGAAGCGTGGTTTGAAGATCTGGGCGACAACCCGCCGGTCGCAAAGAAGGGCTAATTCTTCTTTTGAGAGCCGAGCCTCCCGCGCGCTCCACCCTTCCACCCGGATGATAACTCCGGATTACGATCCGGGTGGAAGGGTGGAG
>JBCCBZ010000040.1:0-11692 GCA_039033755.1 Pseudomonadota bacterium
CGTCAGGCCGAGATCTCTCGCAAGCTGGGCATGACCTACCATGTCCCGATTGCCTTTAGCTTTGCCGTTTTTGCCTATTTCACTCTGCAGTTCATTCGGCCGATTTGGATGGGCGCCTGGGGACACGCCTTCCCCTACGGTATCTGGACGCACCTCGATTGGGTGTCTTACGTCGGATATTCCTACGGCAACTTCCACTTCAACCCGATCCACATGCTGGCGATCACGTTCTTCTTCACGAACTGTCTCGCGCTGGCTCTGCACGGTGGTCTGGTCCTTTCGGCTGTGAACCCATCGGGTGGCGGCGAGGTCAAAACGCCGGAATACGAAGACACCTATTTCCGTGACTTCATCGGCTATTCGGTCGGCACACTGGGCATCCACCGTGTGGGCATGTTCCTCGCGCTGAACGCAGCGTTCTGGAGCGCGATCTGTATCGTGATCTCGGGAACCATCTGGGAAGGCAGCTGGGTCGATTTCTGGGAATTCTGGCGTGAAATCCCGATCTGGAAAGGGGAGGCCTTGTCCTAATGGCTACATATCAGAACATCTTCACCCAGGTGCAGGTCAAAGCTGAGCCCGAACTCGGCGTCCCGCATCTCGACAGCAGCGAGCCGCGGATCCATGCCACGGGCTATTCCTACTGGATGGGTAAGTTCGGCCAGGCGCAGCTTGGCCCGATTTACCTGGGCTGGCTCGGCCTTGCGAGCCTCGCCTTTGGCTTCATGGCGCTGTTCATCATCGGCATGAACTTCGCGGCCCAAGCCGGTTGGAGCCCGATCACGTTCATGCGCGAGTTCTTTTGGCTTTCGCTTGATCCGCCAGGCCCGCAATACGGCAAGGACTTTATGGTACCGCTGAACGAAGGCGGTTGGTTCATCATGACCGGTGCGTTTCTCACCTTGTCGGTGATGCTCTGGCTGGCTCGAACCTATATGCGTGCCCGCGCCCTTGGTATGGGCTACCATATTTTCTGGGCCTTCGCCTCGGCCATCTGGCTGTTTCTGGTGCTTGGCTTCATCCGCCCGATGCTGGGAACCGGTTGGCATGAAGCGGTTCCTTACGGGATCTTCAGCCACCTGATCTGGACCAACAACTTCTCACTCACCTGGGGGAACTTCTTCTACAACCCCTTCCACGCTCTCTCGATTGTGTTCCTGTACGGCTCTGCGGTGCTGTTCGCGATGCACGGCGCGACGATCGTCGCAACGGGACGCTACGGTGCGGAACGTGAGATTGAACAGATCACCGACCGCGGCACCGCTGCGGAACGCGGGGGCCTGTTCTGGCGCTGGACGATGGGCTTCAACGCTTCGATCGAATCCATCCACCGTTGGGCCTGGTGGTTCGCCATGCTGACCACGTTGACGGGCGGTATTGGTGTGCTTCTCTCAGGCACCGTCGTTGAGAACTGGTACATCTGGGCGCAGGAGCACTACTACGCCCCGGTCTGATCGGAGCGAGTGCGCCATAGACGCCCTTCGGTAGAGCCAAAGAGCCCCTAGGGCTCAACAGGCTCTACCGGTCGGCACAGAAGCTCGGCCCCGCCTCTCAACTCGAGAGGTGGGGCCGATCCCTTTTGGGGCTGCGAAAAGGCGCGCCCGACCCTCCTTTGAAAGCGAGGAATGGCCATTTCGGCGTACGCGCAGCGCATCGAAGGCCTGGCTCAACCGAACCGCAATCAGCCCGAATGATGTTCTTTTGGAGAACGATCAGCGTGGTCGATGCTGATCCGTTTCATTCGCCTCGCGCTTGGCGCGCGGTGTTCATGCGATAGCGAATGTCAAAAAGGTGGAGTGGAAAAGACGCGGCCAGCGCAAGCGCGACCCAGTGCCACGATGCCCCGACCAAGGCGGCCCATACCGCCAGAACAATGAATACAGCGGGGCCGAGCGCCTGGAGGATGCGCAGCCATCCCCAACCGTGCGAAGCCAGCCAAGCGGCTTCTAGCGCCAAGATGAACAGGACGAAGCCTGCGGCGTATCCGTTGTCGAACAGTTCTTGAATCAATGATTTGCGTCCGAAACGAAAGCCGGATCACAACCGCTAGTCACCCGGCTTGTCCCGCTGATACGATCAGCCAAACGGTCCGTTCAGCTGAACGATCGCCCAATTCAGCATTCCTGCGTAAGAGATCCACATCAAATAGGGCAAAAGCATAGCGGCTGCCGCGCGTGAATAGCGGACACAGGAGACCATCATCAGCAGGATCGTGATCCAGAGGATGCCCAGTTCCACAAACGCCATGTCGGGCCGCTGAAACCGAAAAAAGAGAAGACTCCAGCCAATGTTAAGCGCCGCGTTGAGCGCGAAAAGACTGAGGATCGACTGCGCCTCCCGCGACGTAGGCGCCGCGCGCCAAGCCTTGATCCCAGCAACCGTGATCAAAGCGAAAATTATCGTCCAAACTATGGGAAACAGCCCATCTGGAGCGGTCCAAGCAGGTCTTGCCAAAGACTGATACCACGGCCCCAAATCGGTGGCGGTGGCGCCCATCAAGGCGACAAAAAACGCCGCAACAGTGGCCACCGCAACGGGAATGACCCGCAAGGGATTGAAGAACGAACGGCCTTCCTGGATTTCCTTAGTGCGCATGGCTCAGCTCGTTTCCGCTTTGAGGCCGAGCAAATGCGCGGTGTCTTTGAGGAAGATCTTCACATGCGCCATCGGCTTGGACCGGACGAGCTTCTTGTTCATGTAAGCCTGCCAGGTAAGCTGCTGCACATCCTTGTCGTCGCACATCGAAACGAAGCGCTCGCGGCGTTTGTCGCTCGAATACCAAAAGTACTGCATCATACCGAGGATCCAGAACACGCGTCCGTGCTCCTTCATGAAGCGCTTGCGTGCGCGGGCCAGAGCCTTGACCTCGCCGGTCTTCAAGAACTCGCTCGCGGCCGCGGCGCTGAAACGGCCACCGACCATGGCGTAATAGATGCCTTCACCCGAAGCCGGCGCGACGATGCCGGCCGCGTCGCCAGCGACAATCGTGTCGCGATCGTTGTCCCATTTCTTGAGCGGTTTGAGCGGGATGGGCGCGCCTTCGCGGCGGACTGTTTCGCACCGGTCAAGGCCCAGATCACCGCGCATCTCCGCGACCGCCCCGCGCAGCGAGAAGCCTTTGTTCGCGCTACCCACCCCGATACTGGATGTTTCGCCATGCGGGAACACCCAAGCGTAGAAGTCCGGCGACAATTTGCCTTGATAGAAGACATCGCAGCGATTGGCATCAAAGGCCTCAGTGTCGTTGTCCGGTGACTTGATGATTTCGTGATAAGCGAACACGCATTTTACGCGGTTTGCGTTGGGAAGCGATTGCTTGGCGACTGCGGAACGCGCTCCGTCGGCGCCGACGATGCAGCGCGCGCGGATCTTTTCGATTGGGCCGCCCCGTTCACGACGGTAGGTCACAAGCGGATGCTGGTATTCGTCGCGCTCAATCTTCTCGAATGTGGCGCTCAGGCGTTCCGCCCCGCTTTCGCAGGCCCTAACGCGCAGCCATTCGTCGAAGTCCTCGCGATCGACCATGCCGACATAGCCGATCTCACCCACCGGCATATCCACCGATCGACCAGACGGGGCGATCATCCGAGCCGAACGCGCTCGCGCAACGAGCAGATTCTGCGGAATGTCGAAATCGGACATCAGCCTTGGCGGCACCGCACCGCCGCACGGCTTTATCCGCCCGCCTCGCTCCATGAGGAGAACCGAATGGCCGGCCAGCGCCAAATCTGTCGCGGCGGTGGCGCCGGCCGGCCCGCCGCCTATGACGACGGCATCGTAAATGGTCTCGTTCATGCGAAAATCTCCCGTTCTTTGGAGGGCTTGCCCGACGCATCTCGACCTTGCGGGCGATGCGATTGTGGGAGCCGCGATCCGGCGACTCGCAGGGCAAGAATAGCCGCGAGGACGAACAACAGGCCCTCCACGGCAAACACGATCTGATAGGAACGGCCAAGGTCCGCAAAAACCGCGAGCGCTACGTCGCGCCCGGCTGCTCCCAAAAGGCCAGCAAAGCCAAAAGCGATGGCCTGCGAGGCACCCCAGACACCCATGCGGATGCCTTCGCGCGTCTTTTCTCCAGCTCCGGCAAGGCCCATCATCGCGCCTATGGCCGCCACCGAGAACACGCCGTTGCAAAAACCCAAAAGGAAAACGTTGGTGACCAGAGGCCAGCCCGGCCCCACCATTGCGGCCATGGTCAAACCGGCCAATCCAAGGGCCGAACCCAGGCAGCCACCAACAATCCAAACTCTAAGATCCGTCGGCATACGCGCCTGAAAAGCGCTGCCTCCAATCCCAGCCACGATCATTCCAAGCAAGCCGCCTGCGTTAAGCATGCCCCCCAATTGCGTGCTCTCACCCGGCGCCATGCCGAAGATCTGCCCGGCGAAGGGTTCGAGGATCAGGTCCTGCATGTTGTAGGCCATCATCGAAACGAAGATGAAGATCGTGAAGCGCCGTGCGGCGGTTTCAGCGAAAATCTCTCGCAAGGCTTCGCCAAAGCTGGGAGCCTCATCCGATTTCGCGGTTTCTTCAAAGACATGGTGTCCACGTTCCAACCGGAAGGTTGCGGCAAAAGCGACGGCAATCGTCACGACTGCGAGCCCGGTTGCGACCTGCATCAAGATCTGCGGTGTGAACGGCTCAATCAGAGCACCCACCGTGAAAGCGGAGACCACAATCCCTGCAATCATCATGATCCAAGTGAGGGCCGCCGCGGCCGCTCGGCGATCAGGCGTCACGCTGGACGCCAGAAGCGCCAGAGCGGACGTGCCCGCAGCGCCAACCCCAACGCCGATGATGGAATAGGCCAGCACTGCGAGTGCAAACACACCAAAACCCGTCGCGTCCATCATCAAAGTCGCCCAGGTCGCCATCAGGACGCCAGCCGCCAGCACCGCGATGCCGCCGACTATCCAGAGCGTACGGTTGCCGCCTTTGTCCGAACCATGGCCCCAAAGCGGACGACCGAGTTGGATGACATAGTGCCACGCGACGAGTCCCGCTGGGATGGCCGCGACCAAACCATACTCAACCACCATCAAGCGGTTCAGAACCGTCGTCGCCATCATCACCAGCGCGCCAACGCAGGCCTGAACCAAGCCGATGCGCGCGATCGCGAACCAGGAAAGGCCTTGGCTGATGCTGGGCAGCGGTGCGTGCATCACAGATACCCCCCGAGCCCAAAGGCTGCTGCCAACATACCCAGCACGTAGAGCAACACGCCCACCGCGTTGTACCAGGGAGCAAACTTTGCCGGATTGGATAGCAATCGCGGCATCGCTGCTAATTGCGCAAGCAGGACAAAGCCTACCAAAAGCGCCGAGACGGTGAGTCCCCACCACGCCAGCAAAGCGATAACCGCAACCTGAGCCAGCGCCATAACAAGGCAAGCGAAGCGCGCAGCTCCCGACACACCCATCGTCACCGGAAGCGATTTAAGACCGGTCGCGCGATCCCCCTTAACGGCTTTAAAGTCGTTGAGAGTCATGATCCCGTGCGCGCCCAGACTGTAGAGGACGAGCACGATCAGGATTTCATTTCGTGGCAAAGCGCCGAGCATGACAGTTGCGCCCGTAAACCAGCTGAGCCCTTCATAGGTCAGACCAACGACAGCAGGCCCCGTCCATCCGCTGGTCTTGAACCTGAACGGCGGCGCACTGTATGCCCACGCCAGAGCCAACCCAACCAAAGCCGCAGCGAAGACCAAAGGCCCCAAAAGCCATCCCACCCCGGCCGAGACAAGGCTCGCGACAATTGCGATGGCCAGCCCCCAGCGTCCAGGAATGCGTCCCGATGGGATTGGACGGTCGGGTTCGTTGATGGCGTCAACATGGCGGTCAAACCAATCGTTGACCGCTTGGCTCGTGCCGCAAACCAGAGGGCCAGCGAGCAAAACCCCGCCTGCAACGAACCATAGACGACCGTCCAAGCCCGCACCCGATGATACCGCCCCACACATAAAGGCCCACATCGGGGGAAACCACGTTATCGGCTTTAGAAGCTGCACAACGTCGCGCAGCGCCGGAACGGGCGCAGCGCGAGTCGAGACCGCCGAGCGTTGCATTCGGGGAAATTAGACCTGACAGTCCAAGGCGTCAAATGAAATTGACACTTGGGCGATCGAGCAGATGGTCACTCGAAGCGATAGTGCAATCAGTTGAGCTCGACTGTCAATTTTTCTTGGCAAACAATCTGTAAGCGGGCGCTCCCTACCGATTTCGCCATCTCCTCACCTTATTGAGCGGGAGATCGTCAATCGACCAAGACGCGTCGCGCAAAGACTATTTCGAGCTTTGCGGCAGCACCAGACAAGCTCACTCGGACCTGGGTCAATAATGTCTCACTGTTCAAAAAAATGAGATATCGCGCGTCAGTCAGGATCCACGGGCAAGTTTCCGAGACCGTAGCGGTGCAGTTTTGAGTACAGGCTTTGCCTTGAAAGGCCGAGAATCTCCGCCGCTGATGCGCGATTGTCTGACGTGTAGGACAACGCCGCTTCGATACAGAGCCGCTCGATCAGGTCGGTGCTCTCACGCACGATATCTTTGAGCGACATGCGACCAACAAGGTCAGTCAGTTGCTCAACCGAACGCGGGAGATCCTCTGACCCGGGCGGCAAATCGCGTAACCGGCGCCCAATAGGCCGGATAACAAAGGCGTAAAGCGGGTCATCGCCTTCACTTCGCACGGCCGAAAGCTCGACTGGTTCACCTTCGGTATCGTTCGGAGTGCGCAGGACCGTGCTGACATTACGTGCCGATCCATGCTGGACGACCTGGCCCTCGATCAGATCCAAATCAATGCCGGGGCGGCCAATCCACTCGTTCAAGGATTTGCCGCGCACTTGATCCACACTCGCAGCCTGTACCATTTCAACAAAGGCGTAGTTGGCGTTGACCAGCTCCATCTGAGCGTTCGCGACGATAAAGGCATCAGGCATATCCTCGACCAAATCGAGGACGGGCGACGCCCCATCAGTAACATCCGTGTCACCAGTCGGGACGAGGCGAACTAGCAGATATTGCCCACGATCTTGAGCGAATCCCGCGATGGACGCGGTCACATCGCGAGCAGGTTTGGCCAGCCGAACCGAAATAGGCGAAACCTGATCGGAACAGAGCGCGGCGCCAACGATTGTTTGCATCGGGTCACGCGAGTCTTTGTCGAGCAAGCTCAGCAGTTTTTTACCCTGAAGCCCGCCCATCCGTGCGCCCAACAACGTGTGCGCTGAAGAGTTCGCCTCGCGAATGCGCAAGGTCTGCGCCTCGGCAATCAAAACGGGTTCAGCGGAAAGCTCAAACAGCATCCGATAGCGCGATTCGAGCTGACGCATCCGCATGTAATCACGCTCAAGTGATTGCTGCACCTGAAGCAATCGAGCCTGCAATTTGCCAGCTTCGCGCAGGTCACGCCCAAAGGCGATGCGGTGTTCACCGCCATTGACGCTCAGCACGGCATAACGGATCGGTACATCACCGTCGCGCGAAGGGTGGTTGACTTGCCGCCAATGCTGCACCTCCCCGCGCCGTGCCGCTGCCAGCATCTCCATGATTTTCGAGCGACTTTCTTCGGTGACGGTCTCGATCCAATTGGTTCCAACCCAATTCTCGAAGCCAGGAAACTCCTTGGGATCGTAAGCCGCGTCGAGGATCGTGCCGGTGTCATCAAGGACGAGGGTCACGTCACCGGCGACCATAGCCACCTTCATGGCGGCGTCCGCATCGAGCGAATCGAACAACTCGGCCGCGTTACCAAAAGGGTTTTTACCTTCTATGCTGTGCTTTCTTGTGAGCATGCTTTCTTCCGGGACCTACGTCTTTGATAGCGCTTGCAACGGGGCCACGGGGATAAGACGATCAGCCGTCTCGAGAGCGGCCTTTGCATCGACGCCCGTGCCATCGGCACCGATCGCTTCAACACAGGCCGGATTCTGATTGATCATATAACCACCAACCAGCACGATAAGGTTTTGCTTCACGGCAACACCTCGAATTGCCTTCACCAGCCCCGCCAGAGCGGAAACCGGACTGTCACGCGAAACTGTCAACCCAACCAGATCGAACGGCTGGCGCGAGATGCGATCAAGCAGTTTGCGCCGCCCCGGTTTAAGCAGCACTTCGCTCTGCCAACCAGCCCGCGAGAACACGTCCTCGATCATTTGCGCGCCAAAACTGTGCACATCTCCTGGGATGGGACAAAAAAGAGCGGAACGCGTGGCGCCAATAGGATCTGAAATCGGCGGTGACCGACGCGTGATCTCTCGCATCACTTCTTGCAACCGCCAGAGCCCCATGGTTACGTCGACGAAATCGCATTCGTCAGTCTTCCATAGTTCACCCAAGTATTGAGCCGCTGGCGCCAAGAGATCTAGGTAGACGTCCTCTACGCTCACACCCTGCCCGAGGAAGCGGTCAACTTCCTGGAGCAGATCATGCGCGTCCATATGTAGGGGCAACGGCATGAAATCCTGAGTTTCCTTCGCGTCGATCTCGAAGCGCTCCTGCTTGGCCCCGAACAAAGGCCCTACTGAACCGTCCACCAAATGCGGAAGCATCAGGCGCGGAATAATATCGTTCTCAAGCGCCTCGCGTACCGGATCCTGCGACGCGCAGCTGTTAAACAGCGTACCCGAAACGGGTGATTGAGGCTTACTCCGAATGAAGGGCTTGGCAATAACCTTGCGCAGCGCGGTGGCGCTCAATCTGAGCGCCTCGCCTGACTTTTGAGCGTCAATATTATGCCGAGCGGACATGCCGGTCTCTCCTGCACATCGCGATTGTCACTCAACACCACGAGATGCGCGGTTGAGTTTCACGATGGTGGCCGAGCGTCATCCCTTTCTACAAACGGCATTTGAGAGATACGCCCTTCTTGGAGTTTCCGCAAGTTTTTCGCTCTGATTCAGATTTAACTGTCAAACTTTTTGTACGTCCAAAAAGATTGACACTACGAGACGGATGGGCGTATCGAACAGCTCTGACAACAAAGGCAATAACTTGCACATGACTCGACAGGACCATGTCTCCCCAGTCGAGCCTGCTGGCGTAAAGCCACAGGTAATAACGGGTCAGGGGAACAAAGGTACGCTCTACTCAGCGGAAGAGCGTAGGCGTCGTGACGAATCGGTTTGGACGTTGGTTCAAGGTGTGCTCGCCCCGCTTCAGTTTGTCGTTTTCATAGTCAGTCTTGGCCTCGTCATCCGGACCCTTCTCACAGGAGAAGGCGCCTGGGCCGCTGACACTTCTATCGTTCTGAAAACACTGGTTCTTTATACGATCATGGTGACCGGATCGATCTGGGAGAAGGTTGTCTTTGGCAAATGGCTCTTTGCGCCGGCCTTCTTCTGGGAAGACGTCTTCTCGATGATGGTTCTGGCCTTACACACGGCCTATCTAGTTATGCTGTTTGTCGGCATCGGCTCACTCGAGGCGCGCTTGGGTGTCGCGCTCGCGGGATACGCGGCCTATGTTATCAACGCTGGCCAGTTCCTTTGGAAGCTGCGCGTCGCCCGACTCGAAGCCGCGACCACCGCGCCCGAGACCGCAAAGGCGGTGCCAGCGTGACCCCCGTCTCGACCCTTTCTGGATGCGCGACCAAACCGATGGTGGATAACTCCCGCCCGGTTCTGCGGGAGCGTGGGCAACGCGAGGTGTTTTGCGGGCTGACCGGCATTGTCTGGCTACATCGCAAGATGCAGGACGCCTTCTTCCTTGTTGTCGGCTCGCGCACCTGCGCGCACCTGCTGCAATCGGCCGCCGGCGTGATGATTTTCGCCGAACCGCGCTTTGCAACCGCCATCATGGAAGAGCGAGATCTCGCCGGAATGGTCGATGCGCAGGACGAACTCGACCGAGTTGTCACCCGGCTGTTGGAACGCCGCCCCGACATCAAGACGCTCTTCCTGGTGGGATCATGCCCCTCCGAAGTGATCAAGCTGGACCTGGCCAAGGCGGCTGAGCGACTGGGCAAGCAATACATGCCCAAAGTCAAAATACTGAACTACACCGGCAGCGGGATTGAAACGACATTCACCCAAGGTGAGGACATGTGCCTCACTTCGTTGGTGCCGGAAATGCCGGCCTTGGACGCATCGGTTGAAAAGAATCTGCTCATCGTCGGCTCACTGCCGGACATAGTCGAAGACCAGTTCCTGCGCCTGTTTAGTCAGCTTGGCATTGCCAACGTCGCATCACTGCCTGCGCGCAACGCGCGCGACCTGCCGGGTGTCGGACCAAACACGCGCTACCTCTTGGCGCAGCCATTCCTTGCCGAAACAGCCATGGCGCTCGAAGATCGCGGAGCAGTTCGCCTTGATGCGATGTTCCCGTTCGGGGCTGAAGGCACGACCGACTGGCTTAAGGCCGCCGCGCGCGAATTTGGCGTCGACGAACAGCTCTTTAACCAACTCATTGCACCGGGCCGCGAACGCGCTCGCCGCGCGATGGAACACGCCCGCGGTGAATTGGAAGGCAAGCGCATTAGCTTTCTGCCTGACTCGCAGCTCGAGGTACCGCTTGCTCGCTTCCTTTCACAGGAAATGGGCATGGTTCCGGTGGAAGTGGGTACCCCTTACCTCCACCGCGCACACCTTGCGCACGACCTCGCCTTGATCGCGGACACCGCGCGCATCAGCGAAGGACAGCATGTTGATCGCCAGCTGGACCGGGTTCGCGAAGACCAACCCGACCTGACCGTCTGCGGGCTCGGCCTTGCCAATCCGCTCGAAGCCGAAGGGCTGACGACCAAATGGGCGATCGAGCTCGTTTTTTCACCGATCCATGGCTTCGATCAGGCCGGCGATCTCGCCGAACTCTTTGCGCGCCCGCTTCGGCGGCGCGACCGGTTGGAGGTGTAGGCGATGCAACTCTCCGTCTGGACCTATGAAGGCCCTCCACATGTCGGCGCGATGCGCGTGGCTACAGCGATGAAGGGCCTGCACTACGTGCTTCACGCCCCGCAGGGCGACACCTACGCTGATCTGCTGTTCACCATGATTGAACGGCGCAATCACCGTCCGCCGGTGACCTATACGACCTTCGAGGCGCGCGATCTGGGCAAGGACACTGCCCAGCTATTCCAGGACGCCGCGCACGAAGCGGTCGAGCGGTTCAACCCCGAAGCTATCATCGTCGGCGCCTCGTGCACGGCGGAACTGATCCAGGATGATCCCGGCGGTCTGTCAGAAGCGATGGACCTGCCCTGCCCCGCCATTCCGCTGGAGCTGCCTAGCTATCAGCGCAAAGAGAACTGGGGCGCGGCTGAAACGTTTTATCAGATTGTGCGCAACCTCGCCGACACCAGCGTCGAGCGCTCACCGATGGAAGGCCGCGCTGCAAAGGCCAACATCCTTGGCCCCTGCGCGCTGGGTTTCCGCCACCGCGACGACCTCGTCGAAATTCGCAAAATCCTCGACCAACTTGGTGTCGAGGTAAACCTTGTCGCGCCTTTGAACGCGCGACCGTCCGACATCGCCCGCATTGGCGAGGCGGACTTCAACATTGTCCTATATCCCGAGATCGCTGACGAAGCGGCTCGCTGGCTTGAACGCACGTTCAAACAGCCCGCCATTCGCAGTGTCCCTATCGGCGTGGGCGCCACACGCGCTTTCATTGCCGACGTCGCCGAGCTGGCAAGTGCAGATCCCACGCTTGCCCTCGGCGACACCCATTCCCGCATGCCGTGGTGGAGC
>JBCCBZ010000041.1:0-9278 GCA_039033755.1 Pseudomonadota bacterium
GAACGGGCAGCCCATTACGGTGACGCAGACCACGATACGAACGAAGGTCCATCAGACGCTTGATGTTCATCGCGGTGTCACGACGCAGGTCGCCTTCGACCTGGTGATCCGCATCGATCGTCTCACGGATACGCAGAACTTCCTCATCGGTGAGATCCTGAACGCGCGCGGTGTGGGGGATGCCCAGCTTGTCCGCAATCTGAACAGCCGTCGTACGGCCAATTCCGTGAATGTAGGTGAGCGCGATAATAACGCGCTTATTTGTGGGGATATTTACCCCGGCAATACGAGCCACTTAATTCTCCATGCTCCACAGAAGCCTCAGGCTATTGGCGCCCTCGCCTCCATCTCATCGCTCAAACATTCGGTGCAGACCTGAACCGCCTTTAAACGGCAAAAGTCCGGTTGGCGCGCCGCTAAGGACCCCGCCGGCCGGACTTGCTTCGAACCTGTCGAATGAGCGGCGCGCTTACGGTGATTCGATCAATTCGTCAACCGTTGGAAGCGCACAATCGACTGAGACCCCCAAATGGGAGACTAATCGTTGATTTCAAGGCCATCACATTCGGACCTTATTCGCGCGTCATCGGTCGACCTCGCGGAGCGTCTTTAACTGTGCGGGTAAAGGGGTCTGGGCTTCAAACAGCGGCAGCGGGTGGCGCCTGATCAGGCTCTTTGCCCTCTTCTTCAACCGCTGCGTCGCCGTCGGGTTCACCCTCGGAGGTCACAGTCACTTTATCGGGATCGAAATCACCAAAATCATCGAACGCTTCGTCCACGGTGAGCCCTTGATCTGGTGATGGCTCGCCGTCTTCTTGCGCCTGTTCCAGCGTCGCTTCGGGTTCAATTGCCTCGGCCTCGTCTTCGGGAGCTGCGTCCGCATCTTCGGGTTTCGATCCGCCGGATCCCTCACCCTCATCAGCGCCGTCTTCGGCCGCTTCCAGATCGGGCTCCACCGACCCGTCCGCCTCGGCGGCTTGTTCTTCCGGCAACTCCACGCGCCCAAGCTTTTCGGCCAAGCCAGCCAGTTGCTCGCTCATCACGCCATCCACCGCCTTAGAAATCACCGGGATCTCATACCGCATAGAACCGCCGACATTGTATTCCCAGACGATCCGGGTGCCCTTTCGGCCACTGCCTTCCGGCAAGTCCACCTCGGTCAAGGCGATCGTGAGCACGCCGGTTACCGGCTCGCTTTGCAGCGGACCAAGCGCGCCAATCATTCGCAGCGCGCTGTTGGGATAGGCCTGGATGACCCGCATATGCTCAACGCTGCCTTCGAGCGTAAAGCGATCGGGTTCGCTTACTTCGGGGATCTTTTCGCAAAAGCACCCGCCCGCTTGCGGGGTGAGGCGCAGGTTTGAGGCATCCGCTGACCACGTGTGCTGCGAATTCCACCAATCGGCGGGGTTCGTTAGCGCAAGCCACGTTTGCGTCGGACTGGCGTCTACGACGGCTTCATCCTTGGTGATGAAGCCATTCTCGCTCGTTCTGACCACCTCGGCGTGAACCGACGCAGCGGACACAAACGCCGCGCCGATCAACACCGTTTTCAACCCATAGTGCATGGATGATCTCTCCCTTATGGGCTGAGACCTACGCGAGGAAACCGCATGGGGAAACCCCAGCGGCACCGCGACGCTGTCAGGATAGGATCGCGTCGATCGCGCTCGCAACTTTATCGATAGCCGCCATGCCATCGACACGGCTGACGATACCCCGCCCTTCATAACCCGGCAGGATCGGCGCGGTTTTGGCACGGTATTCGTCCATGCGAGTGCGCACGGTTTCTTCGTTGTCGTCCGGACGACGCTTGAACTCGGTGCTACCGCAGGCGTCGCACACGCCTTCCTTAGAAGGCGGGTTAGCGGTGTCGTGATACAGAGCGCCGCAATTGGCGCAGGAGAAACGGCCCGTAATCCGTTCGACCAGAGCGTCTACATCAACGCCAAGCTCGATCACATGGTCGAGCTTGCGACCGTTCTTCTCAAGAATCCGGTCAAGGTCCGACGCTTGGGCGGCAGTGCGCGGATAGCCATCAAAGATAGCGCCTTGGTCGGCAGGCATGGCAGCCAGGTTCTCATCGATAAGCGAAGACACGATTTCGTCGGAGACAAGCTCACCGCGATCCATCACAGCCTTGGCTTCGAGGCCTACCGGGGTCTGCGCTTTCACCGCGGCGCGCAGCATGTCGCCGGTTGAAAGCTGCTTCATACCGTGGCGTTCAACAAGCCCGGCGCTCTGCGTGCCCTTGCCCGCGCCCGGAGGCCCCAGAAGAATGATGTTCATACTCTCTCCCCGTTAACCGCGCGCGTACCCAAGCGCGGCTCGATAAGCGTTTTCACCCTCCCAATGGGCTATCGCTTGCGGCCTTTCAACTTAGCCTTTTTGATGAGGTTATCGTATTGGTGCGCAAACAGATGCGACTGGATTTGAGT
The DNA here is from genome assembly GCA_039033755.1 of Pseudomonadota bacterium. GTDB lineage: Bacteria > Pseudomonadota > Alphaproteobacteria > Sphingomonadales > Sphingomonadaceae > Erythrobacter. Next base: position 2,439 of record JBCCBZ010000041.1, read on the forward strand.
GATCGTATCCACCGTGACGTTCACCACAATCAGCAAGCTCGTGCCGCCCAGATAGATCGGAATGCCGATCTCAGCGATCATGTATTCCGGCACCACACAGACAAACGTCAGATAGATCGCACCGACAACGGTGATGCGCGTCAACACGTATTCAAGGTAATCAGCCGTGCGCTTGCCAGGACGGATGCCCGGAATGAAGCCGCCGTTTTTCTTGAGGTTGTCCGCCGTCTCCTCGGGGTTGAAGACAACCGCCGTGTAGAAGAAGCAGAAGAAGATGATGCCAATGGCATACAGGCCCATATAAATCGGCTGACCATGCGCCAGATATTGGTTCAGCGTCAGGATCACGCTGCCAAAGCTGCTATCCGCGTCGAGTGAATTGGCCGAGAATTGCGAGATCGTCAGCGGCAAAAGCAGCAGCGAGCTCGCGAAGATCGGCGGGATAACGCCGGCCGTGTTGAGCTTCAGCGGCAGGTACTGGTTATCCGCCTGCACCATGCCGCGCTGCGTGGCGCGCTTGGGGTATTGCACCAGAAGACGACGCTGGGCGCGCTCGACAAAGCTGATCAGCAGGATGAGCCCGATGACCATCGCGATGAAGGCGATGATGATGGCCGGACCAATCGTGCCCTGACGTCCGCCTTCGAAAAGGTTGGTCGCAAAGGTCGGGAACTGCGCGACGATGCCGGCCATAATGATCAGCGAAACGCCGTTACCGATGCCGCGCGAGGTGATCTGTTCGCCCAACCACAGCAGGAACATCGTTCCGCCGACAAGGCTGATAACCGCACCGATACGGAACGGAAGACCAGGGTTCACAACGGCGCCAATACCGTTGGCGCTCGCGAAGGTCTCTAGGCCAACCGCCAGGAAGTAACCCTGGATCGCACAGAGGAACACGGTGCCATAGCGCGTATATTGGTTGAGCTTTTGCCGACCCGTCGCGCCCTCTTTTTTGAGAGCGGCCAATGTCGGGTGCAGCGCCGAAGCCATTTGAACGACAATCGACGCAGTGATGTAGGGCATGACGCCCAGCGCGATGAGGCTCATGCGTTCAAGGCTGCCGCCCGAAAATGTGTTGAAGAGCTCAGCCACGCCGCCGCGCGCAAGTTCCGCCAGATCTTGCAACGCCGCCGGGTTCACACCGGGAAGCGGCACGAAGCTCAAAAAGCGGAAGACGATCAGCGCACCCAGCGTAAACCAGATACGCTGACGCAATTCGGTCGCCTGCGCGAAATTGCCTAGGTTGAGGTTGCTAGCGACGTTGTCTGCGCGTGATGCCATTGTGGGCTCTTAAATCCTGATCCTCTGCGGCCGTGCGGCGCGCTTAGAGGGGATAGGTAGGAAGCGGGGAGCCCGTTGTCGAACCCCCCGCCCACTGTTTTGTCCGATTATTCGGCGTCTGCGGCTTTTTCAGCAGCCGGAGCGGTGACTTCGACGCTGCCACCAGCCTTTTCAACCGCAGCAACGGCGCCCTTGGTGGCGCGCGTGACGATGAACTTGACCTTGGCCGAAAGCTCGCCCTTTCCGAGCAGCTTCACGCCGTCTTTGCCGCCACGGACCAGACCGACTTCACGAAGAGCTTCTTCGGTCACGTCCTTCTTGCCATCGAGCTTCTTGGCGTCGATGAACTTCTGGACCATGCCTACGTTCACTTCGGCGAAGTCTTTGCCAAACGGATTGTTGAATCCGCGCTTCGGCAGACGCATGTGAAGCGGCATCTGGCCGCCTTCGAAACCTTTGATGGCGACGCCCGAACGGCTCTTCTGGCCCTTCTGGCCGCGCGCGGCGGTCTTGCCTTTGCCCGAACCGATACCACGGCCCACGCGCATGCGCCCTTTACGGGCACCATCATTGTCACGGATGTCATTAAGTTTCATAGTTGCACTCGCTTTCGCTTGCTCGGTCCCGATCTCGGGAAGTCGCGCTATTGGAAGGCGGCCCATTAGCGAACCCGTTGCCGCTTGTCACGCCCCTTTCGTCGCGCCTTGATGCTGCGCTGCAAAAGATAACGGGTCTCGACATTGACTTGCCAACTCTCTTTCGGTTTAGCACCCGCCGAAACAGGCGCTCTTCGGGCCTTTTCGTCCTTTTGCGACACACTTGGGAGTTTTGATAAATGGCCAACTTCTGCGCTGTCATCATGGCGAAGGAGGAAAAGGCCGTCGTCGATCGGGTGGTCGACTATTATCTTGGCCTGGGGGCCTCCAGAGTGGTGGTCTACTTTGATGGCACCCCTGATTTCACCATGGATGATCGAGAGGGACGCCTCGACTTCGTGATAGCGGACGAAGACTTCTGGGTCCCCATCACAGGCAAGCGTTCGGAAATGTATGACGTGCGTCAGACCACCATGTACAAATACGCGATCGAACAAGCCTATGAAGAGTGGCTGTTTTTCGTTGATTGCGACGAATATCTGGTCAGCTCGCGACCGATCGCGGAAGTGCTCGATGACGTGCCCGACACCGATGACATCCTGCGCATTCCCAATGTTGAGGCCGTCTGGGGGCCCGGCGATGACCGGGAAAAACATCTGGGTGCGACATGGTTTCGCCCTTCAACGAAATCCGCAAATAAGCAGCGCGCGCTCAGGTTGATCTACGGCAATCTGCGCAAGTATATGTATTCAGGACTCTTCGGACACTCGGCCGGAAAACACTTCGTGCGAACGGGTCGGACCTATCAAAACACGACAGCGCACACTTCGGTTCATGGTGATGGGCGACCTGGTCGATGGGCCGACAAGCTTTTGAAAGACGAGATATTCGTTTGCCACTTTGATGCGATGAGCTTTGAGCATTGGCGCAAGAAGTTCATCTTCCGCTACGAAACCAAGAACGCATTTTCGACCATCCGGGACAGCCGCAATCAGGTGTTTGATCTGGTCGCCAAGGAATCAGAACTGGGCGATGAGAAGCTGCGCGAATTGTTTGAGAGGCTTTATTGCCTCTCGCCGCTCCAGATTGCCGCGCTAAAGCCCTTGAAGCTGGCGTTTCAGCGCGACATTTTCGAATAGCCGCAAAGAGCGAAGGGTAGAGCATTGGCCGTCGTTTCCCATGAGTTGAAGCTCATCTATTTCGACGTTCCAAAAGTGGCCTGCACCACTCTGAAGACACAGCTGTATGAACTTGCCCACGGACCGCTTGTCACGTCCTATCAGCCGACGCTTAGGGATCATGCGCGAAGGGCCTTGGGACGCCCTCACCGACACAAGAAGGGACCGAGCGTTCACTATCGCGACGGCTATCGCACCCTCAGCTACGCGCGCGCGATCCGCGAGCAGGACCTTCCGATAGACTACGCGCGGATAGCCGTGGTGCGTGATCCCATTGCGCGTTTCTATTCGGCCTGGGCCAACAAAGCGAACGAGGCCGACTTTGCCCGGCGCGATGAGCTGGAGGATTTGCGCAACGAAGGCCTGTTAACCGCACCCGATTTCCAGCGTTACCTCGCCGATTTCGAAGCCTATCGCGCGCTTTCAAGGCCCGTTCGCGTGCACAATCAGCCCTATTCCTGGCATCTGGGCCCAAGCGCATCGGACTTCGATCAGATCTTCCAGATCGAAAACATGGGCCCCCTCGAAGCGTGGCTCACGGAACGCCATAGTGGGCCAATCACACTGGACAAATCGAACCGGTCCGAGCGCAAACAGGACGCGGTCTCTTTGACTAATGACGAAAAAGCCAAACTGCTCGCCCTCACCCAGGATGATTACCGCTGGCTCAGCGGCCTGTACGACCCACAAGCTGGACTGGAACAGTTGACCGGTTAATCCCGCAAGGCGCTCTAAATGCGGCGCGCGCTCAACAGCAAGATCTTCTCAGGCCGCCATACACTATGAGCGTAGGGTTCATTGAGAATGGCCACTTCGATCTCAGGGTTGAAGATGGCCGACCAGGCCGACAGCAGCGACGTCGTGCGGCACATCCATCCGCACCGCGCGAGCATTAGGCAATTCAACAGGGCATCACGCCCCATCGCCATGTTGGACGCGTGGAAGCTCTGCGTGTGCACGGGCGTATCGGTTGAACTGCGCACCGCGTCGTCGAGCGAGAATACCGGCAGACCCGCAATCCCTTGCCCGGTGGCCTCCACAAAAGGCGCGACATCGCTCGCCACGAATACGTTCTCCACGCCATCCAGCGTGTCTATGTACCGAGCGATCCGGTCGAGAACATCGCGCATCGCCTGCGCTGGGGCTTCGGTGTACTTGTCGGTTCCCCGATAATGGATCGCCAGCGTGCGCGGCCCAACCGAATTCGCCGCTGCAAGCGTATCGACTTCCTCGACGAATTCTGGGCGAACCGCGTAATGGCGATCGAACAACGCCTGCGCTTCCGCCGGGTTCGTATACGTCGCGTGATAGGGTAAATCGCTGCCGTCGCGCATAAATCCGCGCGCCCGTGGGGCGGAGAGATCAGCGTCAGCCTTGTTAACAAAGAACGCACCGAACCATTCCGGTGAGTCATCCGACACGCGGTAGTTGTCGGACGTCAGCCGCATCACAGGACGCTTGTCGAGCCGTTCAGCGACCTCGGCGGCCTGAAGACACGCTGACAATTGGCCAAACATGCCCGTCCTGCGGGCGAAATAGACCAACTCGATAATATCCGCCCCGGGATCACGAAGAGCTTTCGCCAGCCACCGGCGACGGCGCCAGCGCACCAATTTAAGCTTTGCGTTTTCAATCCCAAGCACAAGGCGCAACTACTCCACCTAACTCGATCTAACCAGCCCGCTATCACAAGTTTGAGGCCTGTATCCCCCACATTAGGACCGCCATCACACCGACGCCGCCCCTCACAAACGAAAAAGGCCCCCGCTGCAACAGCGGGGGCCTCTTCAATCCGGGCGGCCGATCAGCGCAAACATCAAGGCCGTCGGTGTATCTGAGCTTGGACTTTGCCTTGATCGCCTTACTCGACGATCTCAACCAGATGTGGGATCTTGGCGACCGCGCCGCGAACTTCAGGAGTGTCCTGACGCTCGACGACTTTGTGCATCTTGTTGAGGCCCAGGCCGATCAGGATCTTACGCTGACCTTCGGGGCGACGGATCGGTGAACCGATCTGCTTGATCTTGATGGTAGCCATTGTCGGTTACTCCGCAATTGCCGCAGCGTCGGCTTCCGCCTCAACCGCGCTCGCACCACCACGACCCAGCAGGTCGGCAACTTTTTTGCCGCGACGCTGAGCGACCGACTTCGGCGAAGTCTGGTCAAGCAGCGCCTCGAAAGTGGCGCGGATCATGTTGTAAGGGTTCGACGTGCCGACCGACTTGGTCACAACGTCCGCAACGCCCAGGCTTTCGAAGACAGCGCGCATTGGACCACCCGCGATAATGCCGGTACCCGGAGGGGCCGTACGCACGGTGACCTTGCCGGCGCCGAAACGGCCGTTACCGTCATGGTGCAGCGTGCGGCCTTCTTTCAGCGGCACACGGATCATCTTCTTGCGCGCCGCAGCGGTTGCCTTGGTGATCGCTTCGGGCACTTCGCGCGCCTTGCCGTGACCAAAGCCTACGCGGCCTTGGCCATCGCCAACGACGACCAGCGCAGCAAAGCCAAAGCGCTTACCGCCTTTGACCGTTTTGGAGACGCGGTTGATGTGCACGAGCTTTTCGATGATGCCATCATCTTCTTCCTCGCGACGACCACGGTTGCCATCACGACCACCGCGACCACGACCACGACCACCGCCGTCGCGATTGCCGCCACGGCCACGGCCACCACGACTGCGCTGCTCTTCAGCGGCCGGAGCCGCCGCTTCCGCCGGAGCGGCTGCGGCTTCGGGAGCCGCGGTTGCTTCGGCGGGAGCACCTGACGTTTCAGGGGTGGTATCCGGTGTTTTGTTTTCTTCAGCCATCATCAGAACTCCAGCCCGCCTTCGCGAGCGGCATCGGCCAGCGCTTTCACGCGACCATGAAACAGGAACCCACCGCGATCGAACACGACAGTCGTGACACCAGCCTTTTTGGCCGCTGCGGCAATTTCCTTGCCAACCTGCACAGCGGCATCGACATTCGCGCCGCTTGCTTTGGCGCCCAGCGTCGACGCGGCAGCCACAGTGCGGCCTTCGGCGTCGTTAATGATCTGCGCGTAGATGTGCTTGCCGGTGCGGTGCACGGACAGACGCGGCTTGTCACCAGCGCGGGCCCGCAAAGCGGTGCGCACACGGCGGCGACGGCGTTCGAAAAGAGAAAGCTTTGCCATCTTACTTCTTCTTCCCTTCCTTGCGGAAGATATACTCACCGCGATACTTGATGCCCTTGCCCTTATACGGCTCAGGCTTGCGCCATTCGCGGATCTCGGCGGCAAACTGACCAACGGCCTGCTTGTCCACGCCGCTGATTTCGACGGTGGTTTGATCCGGGGTCTTCACTTCGATGCCTTCGGGCACCGTAAGGTCGACGTCGTGGCTGAAACCAAGCTCAAGCTTCAGGGTCTTGCCCTGGGCTTTTGCACGGTAACCAACGCCCGAGATTTCCAGCGTCTTCGAGAAGCCTTCGGTCACGCCTTCAACCAGGTTCGAAACCAGCGTGCGTTGCATGCCCCAGAAGGAACGCGCTTGCTTGCTGTCATTCGCCGGATTGACCGCGATCTCGCCGTCTTCGATCTTGTAGTCGATCAGATCAGACAGGCCCATCGAAAGGGTGCCCTTAGGCCCCTTCACGCTGAGCGTGCCTTCCTTGATCTCAGCCGTGACCCCAGCAGGGATCGCGACCGCCTTTTTACCAATGCGGCTCATCAGAACACCTCCGCGAGCACTTCGCCGCCGACTTTGTTCTCGCGCGCTTCAGCGTCCGAGAGAACTCCACGCGGCGTCGAGACGATGGTGA
>JBCCBZ010000042.1:0-9199 GCA_039033755.1 Pseudomonadota bacterium
CGATGTGGCCGCCTTTCTCGAACACGAGCGTGCTCGTCACGACGTTATCGAGAAACTCCCGGTCGTGGCTCACGACAATGAGCGTGCCGTCATACTCATGGTCGAGCGCTTTACCCTGCGGCATGCCTTCGGCGATGTCGAACAGGACGATGTCGCCCATTTCTTTCTTGGCAGCGAGGTGGGCGAGCGTGCCGCCGATCATGCCGGAGCCGATAAGCGCGATTTTCTTGCGGGCCATAAAGTCAGTAATCCTTCCCAGATCCCTCGGGACGGCAAACTGTTGGCGTTGGGGTCGCGAGAGCCGCGACGTAAGCCTGACCCCCATCCCGTCGCGGTCAGACTAACCCTTCGACTTGCGGGTTAGGCCTCTCACTGGGGCATTGCAACCACCAAAAGGTCGCATGAACCGCATTTATTTGCGTATAGTTCGCAGTAGCATTAAGGGGCTGCGAAACCAAGCGATATTGCCTAGGCACCCCTTAGGAAACCATCCAACTGGCGGATAAATGGGTGAAAGCTGTGCCGAGTTGGTCGGGCAGCCAGGCTTTGGGCCAAGCCCTAGGCGCGAAGGGCGGGGCGCTCGCGACTCGTCGGTTCGCGTTCCTGCGTCAACAGCATCGCGGCCAGATAGTCGGGAACCGCTCGGCTGAAATAGTACCCTTGGCCCAGCGTACACCCGGCCTCGCGCACGGCGTGCACCTGCTCAATCGTCTCAAGACCTTCGGCGACGATTTCCATCTCCAACGTGTTGCCCATTTCGGCGACGGCGCGAATGATCGCGTCGCTGCGACGCCCAACTTTGGCGCCGGATACAAAGCTGCGATCAACCTTGATCTTGTTGAATGGGAAACGGTTGATGTAGCCGAGCGAGGAATAGCCCGTGCCAAAATCATCGAGCGCAAACTTCACGCCAATGGAGGACAGCTCCTGGATGAAATTGGCGGTGGCGTGGTTGTCTTCGATCAAGAGGCTTTCGGTCACCTCCAGCTCAAGCCGACTGGGGTCGAGGCCCGCTCTTTGCAGAGCGCTGATTATGCCGAGGGCCGCGCCCGGTGCGCGGATTTGCAGCGGAGACAGGTTCACCGCGAGCGTTACATCATCGGGCCATTGCGCCGCGATGCCGGCGGCTTGCGCGGTTATCCAATTGCCCAGCGTCAGGATAACGCCGGTTTCTTCGGCCACAGGGATGAATTCGCTGGGGCTCAGTTCGCCCTTTTCCGGATGGAACCAGCGCACCAGCGCTTCGAAGGTGCGGATCTTGCCCGTTTCCAGATCAACGATCGGCTGGAAGAAGATCGACAGTTCGTCGCGCTGGATGGCGGTGCGCAGTTCATCCTCGATCTCGCGGCGGCGCACCAAATCGCGGGTCATCGATTGGTCAAAGAAACAGGTCTGCGAACGCCCGCCCACCTTGGCGTGATAGAGCGCCAGATCGGCGTTCTGCATAAGCGTGTCCGCGTCGTTCGCGTGGTCCGGCAACAAGGCGACGCCGACCGAAGCGCGCACTTCCAACCGGTCGCTATCCACGTTGACGGGGCGCATCACCTCGGCGTGGATTTCGCTCGAAACGCGCTCAGCGTCTTTGATGTCAGTGATGGGGCAGAACATCACAAACTCATCGCCGCCAAAGCGTGAGACCGTGGAATCGTCTGGGCATAGCTGACCAAGGCGTCGACCGATTTCGTTGAGCACCCGGTCCCCGACCGGATGGCCCAGCAGGTCGTTGACCTCTTTGAACCGATCCAGATCGATCCAGAACAGCGCCAGCTTTTCATCCTCGCCGATCCGCATCATGGTTTCCACCATGGCGTAGTTAAGACCAGCGCGGTTCGACAGACCAGTGACCACATCGGTCCGCGCCAGCGTCTGCATCTTGTCGGCCAGTTCGGAGCTTCTCTCCGCCGCGGTGATCGACGTTCGCAGGATCTTGGCGATATTGCCCGAAATCTTGTTCATCCCGGCGTTGAGGAAAACAATGGTGCCTGCGAACGTGATGGAAAGCACCGTGCCCTGCGCCAGCGAGACGAGCGCGATCGGCATGGACACCAGCGCCAGCTGCCCCAGCGCGATGGTCGGACGCCCGGCGTTGCGCGCGGCGACACCCACGCCAAAGCACAGCGCGTTGCAGATCATGAGCAGTTGCACCTCCGCAGCCGTCTCAAGCACGAGCGTCATGGCCGCGGTCCCGCCCAGCAGCACCGCGTAGGTGAACGCGCCGATTTCATACGCCATTTCGAGGCGGTGTGTGCTGCTTTGCGAGGTCTCGAGAGACACGCTGTAGGCCATGATCACGCGCACGGCGGCGACAAGGGTGAGCGCGGCAAACGCGGCCCAAAAAACGGGAGTGTCGATCACATAGGCGGAAACGCCGACCGCGACGACACCCGCAATCGCCCCAAAGGCGAGGCTGGATGGTTCGGAATAGAGCGAATGGACCAGAACCCGCCGCGCGCGTTCGGGCACCGTGTCTTCACGGTTGTTCAGTCGGTCTCGCATGTTGGCGAGCGATAATAGCCGGTCCGTCCCCATTGCCTCTTTGCCTTACGGTAAAGAGGTCAAGTCACAGTTAACGCCGCTCCAATTTGGCTAACAGGGCCCTGGCCAAGTCTCGTATCAGCCCGTTGAGCCGGGGCTTTCGACCCTAGGCAGGCTCTAGGCAGGCTCTGGGGCGAGCCGCTCCACTTCGTATCCCATACGCCGGTCCAACGTGCGGGTGATGCCCAGCCACCAGTCAAACGCCTGATGGTCGTTCGCTTTCGAGGCCGCCTCCGCCTTGGCGCGGGCGCTGCGCGCTGCGCCAAGGCCGTGTTCCGCAAAATGTTCGAGCGCGGCGCGCAGCACCTGATCGCTCAGCGCACGCGTGCAAGCGGGCAGGCCATTATCGTTGGCGACACGCTGAATTGATTGAGCGATCAGCGTTTGAGCGCTGGGCTCGTAAGGGGACAACCGCCGCGCGGCAAAGGCGCTTGAGGTCGCGGCGGCAAAGCGGATCGTCATTTAGCCGATTCCTAAAAGGGCGCGCGGCTTGTGACTATCGGAAGCTTGGGCCACCCAACAGGCTGGCTTTGCTCAAAGCGCCGCGGCAAAATACGTGATGCGCCCTATGTAGTTTCCGTGGGCTAAAGCTTGGTGTTCGGACACGGTTGAGAGTGCGTTAACCGTGTTTGCGGCGGGCTCTTGCGGGCCAGGAGACGCTTACAAGGATGGGTCTTGCGGCGCGTCGTCTTGAGCGCCCTTGTCGCCCAGATTGAGCTGGCTTGGATCGACCTTCCATCGTCCGGCGCGCGCGTATTCCTTGCGCGCCTGACCTGAAGTGGAAAGCTCTGGGTTTGCCAGCGCTTCGTCGCCAATGGTCGAAGGGGGCGTCGGACCGGGTTTGGGCGCGGTCACACTCGAGACCAGAGCATCCTTCTCAACCACCGGAATTGGAGCGTCCAACGCCGGCCTTGCGCGAGCGGCGGAGGTTGGCTCGGTTCCGGTGTAGGCGTGGCTGAACGCCGCTTTCTCGCCCAGCCGCCCGCGATTGCGGTAGAAACGGTGCGCGCCGATCACGCCGACCGTATCCAGCGTTTTGGCCCAGTAGGGATCCACCCACAGCGTGTGGTAATGTGTGGCGTGACCTATCGGGGCGTAGACCGATCCGTTCAAAGCCTCACCAGCGATTTGCCGCGCTGCGCTCCACGTCTTGCCGCGCAAGGTCGAGGGCGCGCGGCGCGACAGGCTGCCGTCGCAGGTGAAGCTGAACTGGCACCCGGTTGAACGCTGCGATCCCTGATAGACCACGCCGCACACGCTGTCAGGCCATGAGGGATGCGCGACGCGGTTGAGCACGACTTGCGCCACGGCGCGTTTGCCCGCTTCGCTTTCGCTGGCGGCTTCGTACCATATGGCCTGCGCCAGGCAGTCTTGCGCGCGGATGTAGTTTGTCCCCGTTCCCGCAAGAAAGGCGCGCGCCGCTGGTCCCGCGTCGATCAGCGAGCCAACCTCGCGCCCTGAGTCCGCGCTGCGATCGGACGGGTTGCTGGTGGGCAGCGCGACCAGCGTTCTTGGCGGATCAGCGAGGTAATAGAAGGCCGAGCCTGGAAAGCTCATCCCCGGTTGCTCAAACGCCATGACGCTTTCGTCATAGGCGATTGTTACCGCCCCCTCGGGTTCCGCTGGGGCATCGCCAGCCATCGCCCCAAAGTCACCCGGCGCAGCCACGGCGGGCACCGCCAGGACTGCGAGCACTATCGCAAGCCGTTTGCGCATATTGGTGTTAAACGACCATTTCGAAGCGGACGCGGATGCGGGTTCAATCGCGGCTTGCACCTCCGGTTCGATCACCGAATCGTCAGCGCGCGCGCGGCCCAGCTGGATCGCGGGCGGCGGGGTGAACTCGGCGTTCAAAGGGATCGAAGAGCGGTGCGGTGTCATAGCGCGCTTTGGCGCGTAGCGTTTTGGACCCGCTCGCTCGACCAACGCGTCAAGGCCGTCCCGATTGCGGACAAGCGCGGCGAAGGTGTTAACGCTTGCGATGAGCGGGGGCTCTCGCCTATCGCAGGCGGCATAATGACACGGGGTCTGGCGACAATTCTTGGCGTATGGGCCGCTGTGGCAGCGCTGTCTGGCTGCGCGCCCGCGGTGGAGCCGAAAACGGCCAAGGATACGCCGACTTTTGCGAGCCTCAATCCGTGCTTGGACGCGATTTTGGTTGAGGTGGCTGAGCCAGAACAAATCCTCGCCCTATCGCATTACAGTGGTGATCCGGACGCGTCGTCGATTTCATCGAAGGTGGCGCGGCGCTTTGATTACACGGGCGGAACAGCGGAAGAGGTGATCGCTCTCAATCCCGATATCGTGCTCGCATCGACCTTTATGGATCCCGCCACCCGTTCCGCGCTTGAGCGCTCGGGTTTGCAGGTGGAAACTTTTGGCAGTCCAACAAGCGTCGGAGCCAGCGTCGAACACGTGCAGCGTCTGGCGTCTCTTTCGGGCGCACCGGCCCGAGCGAAGCCACTCTTACGCGATCTTGCCGTCAAACGATGGCCACCCATCGTTCCGGAGCTTGTTGACGGATCGAAGTGGTCGCCGGGTCCCGATCCATCGGTGCTGTTGTGGCAGGCAGGCGAGATCGTGCAAGGCGAACAGACATTGATCGCGCAATTGCTCGCTGAATCGGGCTTTGTCAGCCACGCGCAAAAACGCGGTCTTGGACAAGCGGATCGCGTGTCGCTTGAACAGGTCTTGGCCGATCCGCCGGATTTGCTGTTGATCGCGGGCGAGAGCGCTGGACAACGCCACAAAGCGCTTGGCGAGTTGGAGGGCGTGCGGATTGCGACGTTCGATCCTCGGTTGTTTTACTGCGGTGGCCCTTCGATACCGGCCGCGCGCGATGAACTCGCCGCGCTGCGCATGTCGTTTGAGGATCGCGGCCGATGACCCGCGCCAACCTTGTCTTCGCCGCTTCACTAGCGCTGCTTATCCCGCTCTCGCTGCTCGCCGGGCGGGTGTGGATCAATCCCTTCGCCGGAACCGGGCCGAGCGACACGCTGATCCTGATGGAGCTGCGCCTGCCGCGTGCGGTTCTGGCTGTAGCCATCGGGGCAGGCTTGGGCGCAGCGGGGGCAGCGATGCAGGGCTATCTGCGCAATCCGTTGGCCGATCCCGGCCTTTTCGGCATCGCGCCCACCGCTGCTTTGGGCGCGGTGGCGAGTTTTTGGTTCGGCGCCGCCTTGCCGCCTGTTCTGGCCGCGTACAGCCTGCCCGCCTTTGCGCTCCTCGGAGCGGGGCTCGCCATGGGACTCCTCGCGCTAATTGCGGGACGATCGCTCAGCGATGGCGTCGCGGGAGCGGGCGGGGGCATCGCGCTCTTCACGCTCGCCGGTCTGATGATTGCCAGCCTTGCGGGGGCGCTCACCGCGTTGGCGATCACCTTATCGCCCAACGCCTTTGCGCTTTCGCAGATCGTGATGTGGCTCAACGGCGCGCTCACCGACCGATCATGGAACGAGGTGTGGATCGCGGGACCTTTGGTCAGCGCGGGCCTTGTCGCGCTGGCGCGGGCGGCGCGGTCGCTCGATGCGCTGACCTTGGGCGAGGAAGCCGCGCGTTCGCTCGGCGTGGAGCCCCGCGCGCTTTTATGGTGGCTGATCATCGGGATTGGCCTGACCGTCGGAGCCAGCGTCGCGGTGGCGGGGATCATCGGCTTTGTTGGCCTGATCGTGCCGCATCTGGTGCGCCCCTTGACGGACCGCTTGCCTTCCAGCCTGATCGCGCCCAGCGCCTTGGCGGGCGCGTGCCTCGTGCTCGTCGCAGACAGCGTTGTGCGCATTCTGCCGCTCGTCACCGAATTGCGGCTGGGCATCGCGCTGTCGCTGGTTGGCGCGCCGTTCTTCCTGTGGCTGCTGCTGCGCCTTCGCCGGGGGGCGCTGTGACGGACCAATTGAGCGCACAGAATCTGGCTATTGAGCGGGGCGGTCGCCGCGTGGTCGCCGGCGTCAGCGCCAGCCTTGAACCGGGAACGCTCACCGCAATCTGCGGCCCGAACGGCGCGGGCAAATCCAGCCTGTTGCTCGCGCTGGCTGGACTACTGCCACCTGCCCAAGGCACCGTGCAGATTGGGGATGAGAGCGTCGTGACGCTAAACCCCAAGAGCCGCGCCCGCGCCATCGGCTATCTTCCGCAAGGCAACGATATCGCCTGGGACGTATCGGTGGAGAGCCTCGCCGCGTTGGGCCGCCATCCGCATGGAGACGCGCGCCATGTGGGCGGGAACGAGGCGGTTGCCAAGGCGCTTGCTGCGACCAACCTCCAAGACTTCACGCATCGCCGGGTCAGCCAGCTTTCCGGCGGGGAAAAGGCGCGCGCTTTGCTGGCGCGTGTGCTGGCGGGGGAGCCGCAGTGGATCCTCGCCGATGAACCGCTCGCCGCACTCGACCTCTCGCATCAGCTTGGCCTGATCGCGCATCTCAAAGTTTGCGCAGAGTCCGGGCAAGGTGTGGTGATCGTGCTGCACGATCTGGGCCTTGCCATGAACCACGCGGATCGCGCGCTGGTTTTGAAAGAAGGGGCGTTGATCGCTGATGGCCCGCCGCAAGAGGCGCTGTCCTCGCGGGTGATCGAGCAGGGCTGGGGGGTGCGGTCCGATTGGCTTGGCGAGGCCGGCGCGCGCGCGCTCGTCACAAAGGGGCATTCGGCGCAAGGTTAGGTCGGTTACGATCCCAAGGGTGCGCGAGGGGCTGGGGGAACCTCCCCCTCGCGCTGGGTCCCTTTGCAGCAAATGCGGAACCCTTGGTGCGACCCGAAGGGTTATGAAACATTTATAGCAAAGAGGATTGGAACTTACCGGCGGTTAAGGGATCGTGCGACTTAAGTTTTTCTGTAGGGGCTAGGTGGGCGGCCCGGGCAACGCGCGCTTTTCTGCGCAAAAAACCAGCGATGCCGGACCCCTATTGACTGAGGGGGTCCGGCATCTGGAGCGAGGGTAAGGATCGCTCCGGGAGGGGAGGGGTTTTGGCCGGAAAGAGGGATGCATCCCGGCCAAACTGGATTATTGGTGTGCCTATTGCGCGAGCGTTTTATTGCGCGACCGTCCTATTGCGCGACTAGGCGGATCACGCGCTCGCTCGCTTTAGCAAAACGATTGGTCTCGTATTCGGCGACCGCCAGATCACGCGATTGCTTGGCAACGGCCATCGTCTTGGCCTGGCACTTCTTGGCCGCCGTGCGATAGGCAAGCGGGCCAGTGGCTTGGCCGCAGACCGTGTTGACCGCTTTGGCGATACGACGGTCGAGCACTTCGCGGCCCGCTGGCGAATTGAGGTTGAGATCAGCGATCGGGACAAGCACGCTTTTGCCCTGAGGAGCAGCCTGCGCGCTAACCGCAGGAGCGGCGATGGCGGTGGTGAGAGCGAACGCGGCGGCGATGGTCTTGATGGTGGTCATTGGTCTTCTCCTCGTATGGGTTTGGGCCGGCGCGGCCTGAACCGTTTGAAACACCCTCCCGTCGTTGGTGTGAGAGGGTCCGTACCGTGACCGTTGATGTGAACGTCTGGTCCCGATCGGACGAGATGAAGAATGACCGCGTCCGGCTTATCGCGCTTTACACAAACGCTGAGTTCTCAATGATTTTAGGCTTATGAAAACCTTATATTGGCCTGTTTGGGGTGACTTTTGCCAAGGGTAGGGTGAAGATGCTCCCCGTGCCGCGAAAGAATCGCGTGGTCAGGGACCGGTTGGAGGATCGTTGCGATTCGAAAGCAACGCGGAGGGATGCATTGTGACGCTCGGCATATCGGACGAGGAATTCGAAAGCGCTATTGACGAAGCGGCGCGGTCCCGCCGTATCGATCTCGCGCACGCGCACGAATTTACAGTGGGCCCGGTTCGGGTTGTCCCTTCCCTGCGCACAGTCACGGGCCCCGATGGCGAAGAGGTGCTTGAGCCCAAGGTTATGCAGGTGCTCATCGCGCTAAATCAGGGTTTGGCCGAAGCGGGTGGCGACATCCTTTCGCGCGACGATCTGATCGAGCGGTGCTGGGAAGGACGCGTGGTCGGCGAAAGCTCGATCAACCGCGTAATCTCTCTTTTGCGCGCTTCGCTCAAATCGGTGTGCGGCGAAACGCTGAAAGTCGAGAATGTGCCTAAGGTTGGGTATCGCTTGTTGCTGGCGCCGGAGTGGGAACCGGTTGAACCGCCGTCCAAAGAAAAGGAGCCGCCATCCAAGAGCGAGGCCTCGGCAGCCGCGCCGGAGGCTGGCAAGGAACGGGCCGGGTTTGTCGTGCTGGCCGCTGGCCTGGCCGCGTTGTTGGCGATCGTAGTGGCCACCTACGCGCTGTGGCCCAGCGCAAGCTCCGCTCCGGTCGAACGGCTCAAAGTGGCCATGCTGCCTTTGAAAGCGGGCGACGGGGTCGACCCGCTCTACGCACGCGGGCTCGAAGAGGAGTTGCGCTCGCAAATGGCGCGCGTCGGACGGTTTGAAGTCACCAGCAGCGAAAGCGCTCGGCTTTTGTTCGAAAAAGGGCTGAGCGCTAACGAGATTTGCCGCAAGCTGGGCGCGGATTACGCGTGGGTCGGCGCGCTCAATGTGGAAGCAGACCGCGTTACGCTCAGCGCGCGCTTGATCGAAGCTGAAAACAAAGGGAATGTCTTCAACGAAACTCTTTCAAGCGCGCCAGGCGCCGCTCAGACGCTCCCCTTGCGAACCGCGCGCGCGATC
>JBCCBZ010000043.1:0-8545 GCA_039033755.1 Pseudomonadota bacterium
CGATATACCACCAGGTGTAGCCGCCGGCTGATACCGGCGCATCGAAGCGCGGTCCGCGCAGATCACCTTCGCTGCAAGCTGTCCGGACAAGGCGGCCATAGGGACGCCGGCCGAAGGGTGCGTCGCGCCCCCGGTGCAGTAGAGACCAGGGATCTTCGTCCTTGGCCCTTGTCGCTGGAAGGAGGCCGCCCAACCGTGTGAGGCTCTGCCATAGAGGGCGCCGCCCGTCGCCGGGAACAGCCTCTCCCACTCCTCCGGCGTCGCCAAATGATGCGGCATCGGGTCCTCGAGCGTGAGCCCGCAGCGGCGCAGTGTCCGCCTCATGGCCTGGTTGCATGTCTCGATCTCCTCGGGCGAGTAGGTGTGGGAATCCCCATTGGGCGGGGCATTGACGATCATTTGAATGCGTTCACGGCGACCCGCGATCATCGGCGTGGCGTCGCTCGGATCACCGGGAAGACTGGCGCTGCGATCTTGCGCGCACAGGTAAACCGTGGGGTCGCTGGGCGGTTTGCCGCTGGCGATGTCACGAAATTCACGGGCGTAGTCGGGCGAGAAAAACACGTTGTGATGTTGCAAGTCGAAGCCCGACGTCTCGGTATGCGCAAACCACACCATCGCGGATAGCGAACGCTTTTCATCCGCCATGCGGGAAACTGATCGAGTCGAAGCTTCGCCGAATTTTCCGCGAGCGAGGGCCGCCGGGTCCGCGTTGCACACGACCGTGTCAGCCCGGATCGTTTCGCCATTGGTGAGGCGCACGCCCGAAACGCGGGCGTTGTCGGTCAACACCTGCGCCACGCGAACATCAGTGCGAATATTCGCGCCTTGCCGGGTCGCAATATCAGCCAAAGCCTTAGCCAGCGCGTGAATGCCGCCATCGATCAGCCAGACGCCAGCGGCCTCCAAATGTGCGATCAGCATCAAGGTCGCCTGCGACTGGAACGGGTCCGAGCCGCAATAGGTCGAATAGCGGCCAAACATTTGGTGCAGGCGCGGATCCTTGAAATGCCCGCCCAGCGCTTTCCAAAAATTGTCGAACGGGCGCATCGCCATGGCATCGCCAATCCGCCAGATCCCCATGCGCCACATCATCGGCAGCGGGGTCGACGCGCTGTCACCGCGCATGAAAGGTTCGTCCAGAACTTCGAAAATGCGTTTCGCTTCGGCGCAAAAAGCGCGGTAGGCGGCGGCTTCGCCCGCGCCCGCAAATTCGCCAATCGCTTCCTCGCTGCGTGCGGGATCAGCGAACAGATCAAGCGTACCGCTTTCATCCCACGCGTGGCGTGCGATGACCTCGGCTTTTTCGATATGTAGGTGCTCTTCCAACGAAGATCCGCATTCGGCAAAGACGCTGTCGAACACATCGCGCATGGTGAAAACAGTCGGCCCGCCAGCCACCGGAGCTCCGTCCACCTCGACCTGGCGCGCCTTTCCGCCAACGGTCTTTTCCTTTTCGAGAACAGTCACTCTAAGCCCACGCGCAGCCAGAAGGGCGGCGCTGGTGAGCCCCCCAATACCGGCTCCGATGATGGCGACAGATTCGCCCACCGACTCTCCCCAATTGGCGCTTTAGTCAGGTGTAGTATTGACCTTACGCTGTCATCTGTCCAATTATTTAGACAAATGACGCGTCATAGTCTCTCATGTTGATGTCGGAAGACAGCTCGCTCGAAGGCTCGCCCCGGCCGCACCCCGCTCGGTCGCGGCGTGAACGGTGGCGCATCAATTATATCGCGCGGCGCAACGCGATCTTTGGCAGCAACGGCTTTCAATATTGGTGCGCGCGCCTGCCCTTTATCCGCCGCGTCGCCAAATCGCGCGCGACGCAGATGATGGATCACCTCGTCGGTTTCACCTATTCTCAGGTGCTTAAAGCCGTGGTCGAAACTGAGCTGCTTGATCTGCTGACCAACGGTCCTGTCACCGCCGCTGAAGTCGCGCATTACACCAAGCTAAGCCAGGACGCTGCGCTCGCGTTGTTGCGGGCGGCGCGCGCGCTCGACCTTTCGGAAGAGGTCGTCGAGGACGGCTGGATGCTGGGCCAGCAGGGCGCGGTTCTGGTCGCGGATGAAGGAACACAGGCGATGATTCTGCATCACCGCCTGCTTTATCGTGACTTGCTCGAACCGCTTGAGCTTTTGCGCAAGGATCGCAAGGAACCGACCGAACTTTCGCGCTATTGGTCCTACGCCGGCGCCCTGCATGGCGCGGCCGAGCGCGGGCAGGAAACCGAAGACTATTCGCGTCTGATGGCCGCCTCTCAGCGTTACGTCGCTGATCAGGTGCTTGCGGCCTTTTCCTTTTCAGGAACGAAGACACTGCTCGATGTCGGTGGAGGGCACGGCGCCTTTGTCCGCCGCGTTGGCGAAGCCTATCCGCGATTAAAAGTGGGCGTGTTCGACCTTCCCGAAGTCGCAGACAGCGCGCGCGAGCCATTGGAACAAGCGCTGGGATTTGAGCGTGTGTCCTGCCATCCCGGTAACTTCTTTGAGGATGCTATTCCGCAAGGCTTCGACATGGTCAGTCTGGTGCGCATTCTTCACGATCATGACGATGAACCCGCTGCCGCGCTTCTGCGCAACATCCGCCAGAGCCTAAACCCCGGCCAACGTTTGCTTATCGCAGAGCCGATGGCCCGGATCCCTGGCGCGGAACCTATGGGAGAGGCCTTCTTCGGATTTTACCTTTGGGCGATGGGTTCCGGACGCGCTCGCAGTCCACAGGAAATTCGCGCGATGCTGAAAGACGCTGGATTTTCCAAATCGCGCCTGATCGCAGGGCCACAGCCTGTTATCGCAAGCCTTATGGTCGCAACAGCCTGACAAAAAGACTGTCTGATTTGGTTGACACTCAGGCATGTAAGGCGTAGCCGAATTGTAGGAGAACCAGCTTTGGGTGCGACGCGAGTCGCAGTGGGACCCTGGAGCAAGCTGAGGAACCCTTCGCGGGCTACGCATAATGAGAACACTAGCGGTCACACTTGAAGCACCCGAGCGCCTGGCGCTTCGGACGCTTGAGTTAAATCCGTTGGGCTCCGGCGATGTCCTTGTTGAAATTGCGTTCAGCGGCATCAGTTCAGGCACCGAAAAACTGCTGTGGACGGGGCGTATGCCTCAGTTCCCTGGTATGGGTTATCCGCTTGTTCCGGGTTACGAATCCGTCGGCCGCGTGGTCGACGCTGGCTCGGAAGCGCGAGGCCGTATCGGCGATTGGGTGTTTGTGCCCGGCGCCAATTGTTACACCGATGCTCGCGGGCTGTTTGGGGGCGCAGCGGCCCAGGTGATAGTCCCGTCACCGCGCGCGCTTCCGGTTCCCGAAACACTGGGTGAAAACGGTGTTCTTTTCGCGCTCGCCGCCACCGCGTTGCACGCAATCAACGGCGGCACCGCACCCGACCTGATTATCGGTCACGGCGTGTTGGGGCGTTTGCTGGCGCGGCTGACAATCGCGCTTGGCGGTGAAGCGCCCACCGTCTGGGAAACCAACGCCGCGCGCCGCTCAGGCGGTGCCGGCTACACTGTCATCCCCCCCGAAGAGGATGAGCGCCGCGACTACCGCTCAATCTACGACGCCAGCGGCGATTCCAGCGTTCTTGATGGTTTAGTGGGGCGCCTCTCCAAAGGTGGAGAAATCGTGCTGGCCGGATTCTACTCAGGCCGCGTCGACTTCGCATTCGCCCCCGCGTTCCAAGCCGAAGCGCGCTTTCGTATCGCGGCCGAGTGGCAGCCCGACGATATGGCCGGGACCCGCGTCTTGGCCGAACAAGACAAACTTGACCTCGGCGGCCTCATCACAACGCGCCGCCCCGCAACCGAAGCGCAAGACGCTTATCCGCAGGCGTTCAACGACCCCGATTGCCTTAAAATGATCCTCGATTGGAGCCACGCTGCATGACCATGTTGGAAACCCAAGCTGAAGCTCTGCGCGAAGAGGCCGAAATCGAACCCGATCCCGTGCACACGGGTGAAGTTAAGAAAGAAACGCAAGTCATCGCGATCTACGGCAAGGGCGGTTCAGGCAAGAGCTTTGCCCTCTCCAACCTAAGCTACATGATGGCGCAGCAGGGCAAGCGTGTGCTGCTGATCGGCTGCGATCCCAAGTCGGACACGACCAGCCTGCTGTTTGGCGGTAAAAGCTGTCCGACCATCATTGAAACCTCTTCCAAGAAGAAGCTCGCGGGCGAAGAAGTCACCATCGAAGATGTGTGCTTCCAGCGCGACGGTGTCTTTGCAATGGAACTCGGTGGCCCCGAAGTCGGTCGCGGCTGCGGTGGGCGCGGCATCATCCATGGCTTCGAGCTGATGGAAAAGCTTGGCTTCCATGAATGGGGTTTTGATTACGTCCTGCTCGATTTCCTCGGCGACGTGGTGTGCGGCGGGTTCGGCCTGCCGATTGCGCGCGACATGTGCCAGAAAGTGATCGTCGTCGGCTCAAACGACCTGCAATCGCTCTACGTTGCCAACAATGTCTGCCACGCGGTCGAGTATTTCCGCAAAATGGGCGGCAATGTCGGCGTCGCTGGCATGATCGTGAACAAGGACGATGGCACAGGCGAAGCGCAAGCCTTCGCCGAAGCGGTCGATATCCCGGTTCTCACCGCGATCCCCGCAGATGAGGACATCCGGCGCAAGAGCGCCAACTACCAGATTATAGGGAAGCCCGACGGCGAATGGGGGGGGCTCTTTGAAGAGCTCGCCAAAAACGTCGCTGAGGCGCCGCCGCGCCAACCCAAACCGCTCGACCAGGATGGTTTGCTCGATTTGTTTTCGCCGGAAGAAACCGGTGGGAACGTCGAACTGATCCCAGCCACTCAGGCCGACATGCGCGGCGGTACATTTGAAGAAAAGCCCAGCCTTGAAGTGATCTACGACGAGATTTGATGAGCGATACACCCGCCTCTGACGCCAAACGCGCTCCTGACACGCTCGACCTGAGCGGAAGTGCTGGCTCGTGTTCAAGCAAAGACACGATGCGCGAAGCCGCGCGCGCGGCGGGCAAGAGTGAAATTCTCGATCAATACGCTGCTGATTACCCGGTTGATCCCGAACGCGGCCCTCATGACCAACCGCAGAGTATGTGCCCAGCCTTCGGGTCTTTGCGTGTTGGCCTTCGCATGAAGCGCACCGCGACCGTGCTCTCAGGCTCGGCTTGCTGTGTCTATGGACTGACCTTCACTTCGCACTTTTACGGCGCTCGGCGCACAGTCGGCTATGTGCCTTTCTCCTCCGAAACGCTTGTGACCGGCAAGTTGTTCGAAGACATCAAGGAAGCGGTCGAAGACCTCGCCGATCCCGAGCTTTACGACGCGATCGTCGTCACCAATCTGTGCGTGCCCACGGCCAGCGGCGTTCCGCTACGCCTGTTGAAGAACCAGATCAACGGCGTTCGCGTCATCGGAATCGATGTGCCGGGCTTTGGCATTCCGACCCATGCGGAAGCCAAAGATGTGCTGGCGGGCGCGATGCTCGCCTATGCGCGCGAGGAGGTCTCCGCCGGACCTGTCGCTGCGCCAGAGGGACGATCGGACTGGCCTACGGTGACTCTCCTTGGTGAGATGTTCCCCGCTGACCCGGTAGTGATCGGGCAAATGCTTGAGCCCCTGGGCCTGGCGGCAGGCCCGGTCGTCCCAACGCGCGAATGGCGCGAGTTGTATTCCGCGCTCGACTGCGCCGCCGTCGCCGCAATCCACCCATTCTACACCGCGAGTATTCGCGAATTCGAAAACGCCGGACGGCCCGTCATCGGCTCTGCTCCTGTTGGGGCGGATGGTACGGCCGCCTGGCTGCAATCCATTGGCGACGCGCTTGGTCTGCCGCAGCCCGCCGTTGACGGCGTGAAGAACGCCATGATCGGCGCGTGCAAAGGCGCCCTCGCCTCGCTGCCGATCAACGGACGCATCACCGTGTCGGGCTATGAAGGCTCGGAGTTGCTGGTCGCGCGTCTGTTGATCGAAAGCGGCGCCGACGTTCGCTATGTCGGCAGCGCCTGCCCGCGCACGAAATGGTCAGACGCCGATCGCGAATGGCTCGAAGCGCGCGGCGTACACGTCAACTTCCGCGCCAGCCTCGAAGAGGACATTGCTGCGGTCGAAGAATTCCAGCCCGATCTCGCCATTGGCACCACACCGGTGGTCCAGCACGCCAAGGCAAAGGCCATTCCCGCCTTGTATTTCACCAATCTGATCTCGGCTCGCCCTCTTATGGGTCCAGCAGGAGCGGGAAGTCTGGCGCAGGTCGTCAACGCGGCCATGTCGAACAAAGATCGCTTCGACAAAATGCGCGATTTCTTCCAAGGCGTTGGCGATGGCCACGCGACGGGCGTGTGGGAAGACACGCCGGTCGACCGCCCGAAATTCCGCAAGAAATACGCGGCCTTGAACGAAGCGGCGCGCAAGGCGTCCGAGGCGGTGGGCACATGACGCTTGTCTTGGACCATGATCGCGCTGGCGGATATTGGGGCGCCACCTACGTCTTTACGGCGGTGAAAGGACTGCAGGTCATCATTGATGGTCCGGTGGGCTGCGAGAACCTGCCGGTCACCAGTGTGCTGCATTACACTGACGCGCTGCCACCCCACGAATTGCCGATTGTGGTGACGGGCCTTGGTGAAGAGGAGCTCGGCAAGACCGGAACCGAAGGCGCGATGAAACGCGCCTGGCAGGCGCTCGACACCGAATTGCCCGCTGTGGTCGTGACCGGATCGATCGCCGAGATGATCGGCGGCGGGGTTACGCCTGAAGGCACCAATATCAAGCGCTTCCTGCCGCGCACCATTGATGAGGATCAGTGGCAATCGGCCGACCGCGCGCTGACGTGGTTGTGGACCGAGTTCGGCCCCAAGAAAATGCCTAAGCGTAAAGAACGCAAGGAAGGCGAGAGGCCAGTCGTCAACATCATCGGTCCCTCCTACGGCATGTTTAATATGCCCAGCGATCTGGCCGAGATCCGTCGCCTGGTTGAAGGGATTGGCGCGGAAGTTGGCATGGTCTTCCCACTAGGCAGTCACTTGGCCGACATCCGCAATCTTGCGACGGCGGACGCCAATGTCTGCATGTACCGCGAGTTTGGGCGCAATCTGTGCGAGACGCTGGAAATCCCGTACTTCCAGGCGCCGCTTGGCCTCACCTCAACGACCAAGTTCCTGCGCGCACTAGGCGCGGAGCTGGGCCTTGATCCCGAACCCTTTATCGAACGCGAGAAGCACACCACGATCAAGCCTTTGTGGGATCTGTGGCGCTCGGTCACACAAGACTTTTTCGGCACCGCCAGCTTTGGCGTTGTCGCGAATGAGACCTACGCGCGCGGTATCCGCTACTTCCTTGAGGAAGATATGGGCCTGCCCTGCGCGCTCAGCTTCTCGCGCTGCGCCGGGGTGAAACCCGTGAACGACGAAGTGCGCGCCGCAATCCACGCCAGTCCGCCGCTGGTCATGTTCGGATCGTATAACGAGCGGATGTACCTTGCGGAGATGGGCGGCGGTGGCCACGGTCCGCAGGCGCAATTCATTCCTGCCAGCTTCCCGG
Organism: Pseudomonadota bacterium; assembly: GCA_039033755.1. Taxonomy (GTDB): domain Bacteria; phylum Pseudomonadota; class Alphaproteobacteria; order Sphingomonadales; family Sphingomonadaceae; genus Erythrobacter. The sequence continues at coordinate 7,526 of JBCCBZ010000043.1, forward strand.
GTGCAGCAATCCGCCGGCACACGGGCACACCCTTCATGGGTTATGCCGGAGCGACCTATCTCGTCCAGGAAGTGTGCAACGCGCTGTTTGACGCGCTTTTCCATATTCTGCCGCTTGGCACCGAGATGGACAAAGCGCCGCCGACGCCGGCGCGCGAGAAGACCGAATTGACCTGGGACAAAGACGCTAAGGCGCTTTTGGATAGATTGGTCGAAGAACAACCGGTTCTGGTTCGAATTTCCGCGGCCAAGCGCCTTCGTGACGCCGCCGAACGCACCGCTCGCCAAAAAGGGCTCGAGCGTGTGACACAAGATTGCCTGGCTCCGGGAAGAGCCGAGGCTGCCTATGAGGGAGAGCCGGCATGATGCCTTTCTTCCTCTTCTCAAAGATCGTGGGTGTGGCCGCGATTAGTCAACGAATTGCCTGGGGATCGGGCTCATCCAATCCACGTGGGGGATCACGCGGGGATGCCGACGGGGGCTTAGCCCTCAAATACCCAACTGATACGGAGACTAAAACATGGTTGATCCGACTCCCGGTGAGCGCATCGGCACTTACCTGACGCCTGAAGAGGCCCAGGAAATCCACAAAGGCTTCATGAGCACATTCACGCTCTATGTCGCCATTGCGGTTGTCGCCCACGCGCTTCTCTGGGCCCACAAGCCCTGGTTCACTGGCGGCTTTGGCCTCTGATCGTTTGAAGGCGCAGCCTTCTGGCTGAATTTTCAGACATCTTCAAAACTCACGAAAAAGGAATTCCATTATGTGGAAAATCTGGCTTCAATTTGACATTCGTCGGGTGCTTGTTGGCCTGCACGTCGTGATGGCGCTGCTTGCTTTCACCATCCACTTCCTGCTGCTCAGCACGGACCGCTACAACTGGCTGGATCAAGCGTCGGGTGCTCCGATCGCTTCTCAGTCGGCTCAAGTGGAGCTGCTGGACGGCCCAAATCTGGGCTGAAGCACGTTAGCGAAAATGTGAGGGGGCAGGTTCGCCTGCCTGCCTCCTAACACTCTTGC
>JBCCBZ010000044.1:0-8058 GCA_039033755.1 Pseudomonadota bacterium
CCATCCACTCTGGACGGTTGCCTGAACGCTTGAACGACTCCAGTAATTTCAGACGTTTGGACAGCTTCTTGAGTTTTAGCTCGGAGCCTGTCTCAGTCATGTCGAAGCGAGTACGCTCAATCTCGGCGTCAAGATCAAGACCAGCCAGCATTTCGCGAACGGCTTCCGCACCGATGCCGGCTGTAAAGCTGTCTTCACCAAACTCGGCCTGCGCGTCGATATATTCGTCCTCAGAGAGGATCTGACGCTCTTCGAGTGATGTCAGGCCAGGCTCCGTGACGACGTAGCTTTCGAAGTAGAGCACACGCTCAACTTCCTTGAGCGTCATGTTGAGCATGGTCGCAATACGGGACGGCAGGGACTTCAGGAACCAGATATGCGCAACCGGCGCAGCCAGTTCGATGTGCCCCATACGCTCACGACGGACGCGTGTGACGGTGACTTCAACGCCGCACTTTTCGCAGACGACGCCTTTGTACTTCATGCGCTTGTACTTGCCGCACAGGCATTCGTAGTCCTTCACCGGGCCAAAGATGCGCGCGCAGAACAGGCCGTCACGTTCCGGCTTGAACGTGCGGTAGTTGATCGTTTCCGGCTTTTTGATCTCGCCGAAAGACCACGAACGGATGCGCTCTGGCGAGGCAATGCCAATCTGGATCTGGTCAAAGGTCTCCGGCTTGGCCAGCTGGTTGGTGAATTTTGTCAGTTCATTCATGACTTAGTTTCCCTTGGGGAATGAAAGTTAGGAAGCGGATGGGGGAGCGGGGGCCAAACCAATTTGGTTTTGACCCCTCGCTGTTATTCCGCTGCCTCCGGCCATTGATCGTCGTCGCCCTCTTCGCCGTCGCCCAGCGAGGTCAGCTCCACGTTCATGCCCAGCGAGCGCATTTCCTTGACGAGAACGTTGAAGCTCTCCGGAATGCCCGCTTCGAAGGTGTCGTCGCCTTTGACGATGGCTTCGTAGACCTTGGTCCGGCCCACAACATCGTCCGATTTGACGGTGAGCATTTCCTGCAACGTGTAGGCGGCGCCGTACGCCTGCAGGGCCCAGACCTCCATCTCACCAAAGCGCTGACCACCGAACTGCGCCTTACCACCCAGCGGCTGCTGAGTGACGAGCGAATACGGCCCGATCGAACGCGCGTGGATTTTGTCGTCCACGAGGTGGTGAAGCTTGAGCATGTAGATGATGCCCACGGTCACGCGACGGTCGAACGCGTCGCCCGTGCGGCCATCGAACAGCACCGACTGACCCGACGAGTGGACACCGGCCTGAACCAGCATATCCGTCACGTCAGCTTCGCGTGCGCCGTCAAACACTGGCGTACCCATCGGCACACCCGCGGTCAGATTGCCCGCCAGATCAACGATCTGTTCGGCCGAACGCCCATCGAGATCCTGGTGATACTGCTCACCGTAAACCTCTTTGAGACGCTCACGAACGGCTTCGGGCGGCTGCGCGTTGGCGTAGTCTTCCTCAGCGTTCGGGTTGGCTCGGTGCCATTCTTCCAGCGCGTCCTTGATTTGCATGCCCACGCCGCGCGCGGCAAAGCCAAGGTGCGTTTCGAAGATCTGTCCAACGTTCATACGCGAAGGCACACCCAGCGGGTTGAGCACGAGGTCAACCGGCGTACCGTCTTCGAGGAACGGCATGTCTTCGACCGGGAGAATCCGGCTGATGACACCCTTGTTCCCGTGACGGCCGGCCATCTTGTCGCCCGGCTGCAGCTTGCGCTTCACCGCAACGAAGACCTTGACCATCTTGAGAACGCCCGGCGCGAGTTCGTCACCACGCTCCAGCTTCTCTTTGCGGTCTTCGAACTTCGCATCGATGCCCGCAACGGCTTCGTCGTACTGCGCCTTGATCGCTTCGAGCTGGGCCTGACGGTTGTCGTCCGCAACCGCGAACTTGAACCATTCGTGACGTTCAACATCGGCCAGCACCTGCTCACCGATCTCGATACCCTTCTTAACGCCCTTGGGCGCAGCCGAAGCGGTTTGACCCATCAGCATGTCCCGCAGGCGGTTGTAGGTCGCCCGGTTCAGAATGCCGCGTTCGTCAGCGGCGTCCTTGCGCAGACGCTCGATCTCTTCGTTCTGGATCGCGCGCGTACGGTCGTCGATTTCGATACCGTGCCGGTTGAAGACGCGGACCTCAACGATGGTTCCGGCCACACCCGGCGGCAAACGCAGAGACGTGTCGCGCACATCCGAAGCTTTCTCACCGAAGATCGCGCGCAGAAGCTTTTCTTCCGGCGTCATCGGGCTTTCGCCCTTCGGCGTGATCTTACCGACCAGAATATCGCCCGGGTGCACTTCGGCGCCGATATAGACGATGCCCGCTTCGTCGAGGTTGCGCAAAGCTTCCTCGCCGACATTCGGGATGTCGCGGGTGATGTCTTCCGGCCCAAGCTTGGTGTCACGCGCCATGACTTCGAATTCCTCGATGTGGATCGAGGTGAAGACGTCGTCCTTCACGATACGCTCGGAAATGAGGATCGAGTCCTCATAGTTGTACCCATTCCAGGGCATGAAGGCGACGAGGCTGTTCTTGCCCAGCGCCAGTTCGCCCAGATCGGTCGAAGGGCCGTCTGCGATGATATCGCCGGCTTCGATCGTCTCGCCCACTTTAACCAGTGGACGCTGGTTGATGCAGGTGTTCTGGTTCGAACGCTGGAACTTTTGCAGCGTGTAGATGTCGACGCCCGACTGGCCGGGTTCAACATCGCCGATCGCCCGGATCACGATACGCGTCGCGTCAACCTGGTCGACGATACCGCCGCGCTTGGCCGCAATCGCCGCGCCTGAATCGCGCGCCACGGTTTCTTCCATGCCGGTTCCGACCCACGGCGCTTCGGCTTTCACCAAAGGCACCGCCTGACGTTGCATGTTCGAGCCCATCAGAGCGCGGTTGGCGTCATCGTTTTCCAGGAACGGGATCAGCGAGGCCGCGACCGAAACGAGCTGTTTCGGCGACACGTCCATCAGCGTGATTTGATCGTTCGGAGCCATGAGGTTGTCGCCAGCCTGACGCGCCGAGATGAGGTCTTCGACAAAGGTGCCGTCTTCGTTGAGCTCAGCCGAGGCCTGCGCAACGGTGTGACGCTGTTCTTCCATCGCCGACAGATAGGTCACTTCGCCGGTGACCTTGTTGTCCACGACCTGACGGTACGGCGTTTCGATGAAGCCATACTTGTTGACGCGGCTGAAGCTCGCGAGCGAGTTGATCAGACCGATGTTCGGGCCTTCCGGCGTTTCAATCGGGCAGATACGGCCATAGTGCGTCGGGTGAACGTCGCGGACTTCAAAGCCAGCGCGCTCACGCGTCAGACCACCCGGCCCAAGCGCCGAGATACGGCGTTTGTGCGTGACTTCCGACAGCGGGTTCGTTTGGTCCATGAACTGCGACAGCTGCGAAGAACCAAAGAATTCACGCACAGCCGCCACAGCGGGCTTCGCGTTGATGAGGTCGTTCGGCATCACCGTCGACACATCAACACTGCTCATACGCTCTTTAACCGCACGCTCCATGCGCAGCAGGCCAACGCGATACTGGTTTTCCAGCAGCTCGCCGACCGAACGCACACGGCGGTTGCCGAGGTTGTCGATATCGTCGACTTCGCCCTTGCCGTCTTTCAGACCGACCAGTTCCTTGACCACGGCAAGGATGTCTTCCTTGCGCAGCGTCGTCACGGTGTCTTCAGCGTCGAGTTCAAGACGCATGTTCAGCTTCACACGGCCAACGGCGGAAAGGTCGTAACGCTCGCCGTCGAAGAACAGGCCTTCAAACAGGGCGTCAGCGGTTTCCTTGGTCGGCGGTTCACCTGGACGCATCACCTTGTAGATGGCTTCCAAACCTTCATCACGATTTTCAGCCTTGTCGACTTTCAACGTGTTGCGGATCCACGGACCGGTGTTGATCTCGTCAATGTCGAGCAATTCGATACCGTCAAAACCCGCTTCGTCGAGCGCTTCGACATGCTCAAGCGTCAGCTCGTCACCAGCTTCGATGTAGATGCGACCCGTGCTCTCATCGATCATATCGTAAGCGGCGTAGCGACCCACGACTTCTTCGGTCGGGAGCAGCAGATCGGTCAAGCCATCCTTGGCGGCCTTGTTCGCGGCGCGCGGGCTGATCTTCTGACCCGCAGCGAAGATCTCCTCGCCCGTTTTGGCGTCGACCAGAGGGAAGGCTGGCTTTTGGCCACGCCAGCTTTCAGCGACAAACGGGATTTTCCAGCCGTCTTTGGCGCGTTCCCATTTCATCGTGTCGTAGAAGTGATGAAGGATGCCTTCGCTATCGAGGCCCAGCGCGTACAGCAGCGCGGTGACCGGCAGCTTACGCTTGCGGTCGATACGCACGTTGACGATGTCCTTGGCGTCGAATTCAAAGTCGAGCCACGAACCGCGATACGGGATGACGCGTGCAGCAAACAGCAGCTTGCCCGACGAGTGCGTCTTGCCGCGATCATGGTCAAACAGAACGCCCGGCGAACGGTGCATCTGTGACACGATCACACGCTCGGTGCCGTTGACGATGAAGGTGCCGTTCTCGGTCATGAGCGGCATGTCGCCCATGTAAACGTCCTGCTCCTTGATATCGAGGACCGAGCGCGTTTCGGTTTCCTGATCGACTTCAAAGACGATGAGGCGCAGCGTCACCTTCATCGGAGCGGCGTATGTGATGCCGCGCTGGCGGCATTCGGTGGTGTCGTATTTCGGCTCTTCCAGCTCGTAATGCACAAAATCGAGCTCAGCCGTGCCGGCGAAATCGCGGATCGGGAAGACACTGCGCAGCGTCTTTTCCAGACCGGAAACGTAACCCGTTTCCTTATCCGAGCGCAGGAACTGCTCGTAGCTTTCCCGCTGGACTTCGATCAGGTTGGGCATTTGGACGACTTCGTGGATGTCGCCAAAAATCTTGCGGATGCGTCGCTTCGCGGTGCCTTGGGCAGTACGCGAGCGGACCGGCTTTTTCGAGCTCGGGGCTTTGGTGGCCATGGAAGAGATGTGCCTCTTTGGTTGGGTGGCGGAGAGGGAGAACGCCCTCTTCCGCGCGATTGAACGTGTCGTGTCACGCGAAATCGTCACCACATTCGATGCAAAACGGCATCCGACGCAAAAGGGCCGCACACAGACGAGGGCCCTTGGGCCTGCCCGCAAGCAGCTCAATCACAGTCGCGAATATGGCAAAGCGCCGCTTCCATTCTTGGCCTGATCCTACGCGCTTGAATCAGTCCGGCTCGAAGCTGGCGTGTGACGGCCATGTAGGAACGCTTCGCACCTGAGTCAATTCCATCATGCGACCGGATCGCGCAGAATCTCCTTGCATCGCTTTTGGCGCCGGGCAAACGTCCCGCCGCATGACGCAAGGACCTAACAAGGCCATGTTTTCCGACCCGGCGCATTTTGTCCGCCACGGACTGCAGGTCATCGAATCCGATTTTCCGCATTTGGCACTGCCGCTCGCGCAAAAGGCGCTTGAGGCGCATCCCGGTGATCCGATGTGGCAAAAGCTCGTCGATCTTGTCTTGTGCCATAAGCTTCCAACGTGGCACGCCGGAATGCTCCGCGATCAGGCGCGCAACGCGGCCTATTGCCGAGCGCTTGAACAGACCGCGAAAGGCCGGGTTGTGCTCGACATCGGAACAGGATCGGGCCTGCTCGCCATGATGGCCGCTCGCGCGGGGGCGGCGCATGTTTACGCCTGCGAGGCGGATCAGCGACTGGCCGCGGCCGCGCGCCAAGTGATCGAAGCCAACGGGCTATCCGATCGCATTACCGTCTATGCGCGCCATTCGCAGAATCTTTCACGAGGCGATGATTTGGCGGGCGGCGTCGATATGGTCGTTTCGGAGATCTTCTCCGAAGACCTCATCCGCGAAGGCGTGTTGCCATCGCTTGCCCATGCGCGCTCTGAATTGTGCCAGGCGGATGCGATGTTCCTGCCCGAGAAGGCCAGCGTCGAAATGGCACTGGCTGAATTCCCAATGCCAGCGCCGCCGCCGGATGAAGTGGAAGGGTTCGACCTACGGCCGATCCACAAGCTGTTCGGAAAGAAGGCGCACGCTTCCCCCGCCGCCAGAGCCGTCAAGTTGCGCGGAGCATCGCGAGCTCTGTTCGAGTTCGACTTCACCGCAGCCTCCGAACTGCCAATGACCGGTTCAAACATGGTGGCGCTAGCAAGCGATGGCGGAGAGCTCTCAGGCGCGGCCCAATGGATCAAAATTCAGTTCACCCCAGACGTCGTTTACGAAAACGGACCAGGCGGTGGAGCCGATATGCACTGGCTGGTTGGCCTCATACCCTTCGCGGAATCCACTTCCTCCGAAGCGGGCGACACATTCGATTTCGAGGGTTGGCACAATGAGCATTCGCTCACGATCTGGCCCCATCGCCCTTGATGAAACGAAGCGCCCCGGTGTATTAGTCGGGCATGACAGCTCGATTCGCTTTCGCAGTGATCGCGGGCTTGGCGCTCGCCAGTTGCAGCGTGGACGAGATCTCGATCTCATCACCCACGCCCACACCCTCACCCACGCCAACACCGCCCCCGACCGGCTTTGAGCCCGCTTTGCCGCGCCTCGCCCCCGGCCCGCATCTCGGCATGATCACCGGGTTTGACCCGCTGAGCGCCGAGCGCGCCGAACAAGCGTCGCTGCGCTACCAACAGGCGCGGGCCAGTGGAGCCAGTGTTGGGCGCGTGCAAATCGATTGGAGCGAAATTGAAACCGCGCCCGGCGAATATGACGAACAAGCGCTGGCTGATGCCTTCGAGGATCCGGGACTCGAGGGCATGAACCTTGTCGTTCTGGTTTCCACCCTCGACAGCGATGGGCTGACATTCCCGGATTACCTGATGGAGGACGGCGCGCTGCGCGACGGGCTGAACCTCGGGTCTCTTGAAGTCGTGAACGCCTTCACTGCCTTTCTCGATTGGCTCGGTCCGCAATTGATGGCGCGCAACGTTTGGCTGCTTTCGATCGCCAACGAACCGATAGGACCGATCGAAGACGGTCTGGCCACCGAAGACGGCGCGGTCACCTTCTATTCGGCCGCGATGGACCGCTGGAACCAAGAGGTCCCGGAAATCGGCATCACCGGCACTTTCACCATCGCGGCCCCTGCCGGCATACCGCGTTTCTTTGAGGCGGTGCGCGATCGCGCCGACATTGCAACCTTCAACTATTACTGCCTCACGAACGATATTCAGGTGACCGGGCAACCGGATTGGGCAGCCCGATTGGCGCAGATGAAGACGGACGCAGGCGAACGCGAGATCTTTATCCAGGAGCTCGGTTGCCCCGTTGGCTATTCTCCGCAGGCGCGCGCGACTTCCATCGGCGGATCGCTAGAGAACCAAGTCGCCTTCTTCGAATTCTTCGGCGAAGCCTTCGCAACCGACCCGCAGCTGCGCGCGGCGACAATGTTCCAGCTCTACGATTGGTCGCCCGAGCTGGCCGCCATGTTCGGGGATCTTGTGCGCGATGAGGGAGCCCAGGTCGCGGGCGACCGCCTTGAGGAATGGCTCGCCACCAGCGGCTTTCTGCGGTGGGACGACAGCTTCGAAAGGCCCGCCTGGCAAACTTGGCTCGCGCAGCTGGAACGGGTTCGAGCGGCGCGAGAGGACTGACCTTGGTTTGAGAGTTTTCTTGACTGGCACGCCAAAATCCGTATTGGCCCGCCTCGACCGAGCAATCGGTCATCCGTCCGAGACAGTTGCTGAGCGGGATTGGCCGTTCTTAATTTGCAGCCTAGGCGGGGAAACGAGATCTTCGGTTCGCTCTTCTGAGTGCACCTTTCGTGATCAGGGCGCGCTTGCTCCTGTTCGTCGGGCCTCAGGCCCCTCCTTCCCCATCGTTGGACTTATCCGATGTCGATGAACGGCATCGATAAATGTGAGCCGGTCGCGCGCGGAGCCATTCGCACGCGATCATAATGAAGGAGTATGGCATGGATCGTTCGCAAAAAGCCGAAGCGGTTGCCCAGCTCAACGACGTCTTCAAAGAGGTTGGCGTGGTCGTTGTGACCCGTAACCTCGGCCTGACGGTGGATCAG
>JBCCBZ010000045.1:0-7814 GCA_039033755.1 Pseudomonadota bacterium
ACGTCAAACGAGCCTACGATGTAGGTGGCATTCATCGCCAGAATGCCGAAGATATCAGGAAGTGTCATGTTTTAGTCCTCCGGTGGATCTGTGCGGCTGTCCTTCGGCTTATCCCGTGGCGTGGGGCGGTCGCGGTCATGTCGGGAATTCACGCAAGCCAAAGCTTTGGTCTGCGTCTCCCATCGAAGTGGTGGTTTTGCGGTTTCGACCGACAAGCGGTCCGAGCGCGGCGAGGCCTGCTAAAAGCAGCAGGATTTCAAGAATATAGACAGTGGTGTAACCCGTTGCCCGGGTCGCCCCCACGATAAACTGTTCGCTTGCCGGGCCGCTTGTCATCGCAAGAGCCGCCGCGCCGTCACGCAGCGCTCCGCCCAGCGCGATCCCAGCGCCCGCACAAGTGGCCTGCACTGCGCCCCATGCGCCCAGCGCCAGGCCCGTGGTCGCGCTTTTGGCGAGGTTCATCGCTTCGATAAGTGTACCCACCGAAAACAAGCCAAGGCCCAGTCCAATGCCCAGCGATCCGAGGAACAGCATCAAAGGCGATCCAAAGGGCGCTGCAAATATCACCATCAGGAAGGCTGTAATCCCTGCAACCAGCCCGGCGCCCGCAATACGCAGCGGGTCGTTGCCTTTGCCCAGCGAGCGCCCGGAAAGCATGAATCCGACTAACGCGCCAAGGGCCCAAGCCCCTGTAAGGCCTGTCGTAGCCCCGACGCTCAGACCTAAGACTTCACCGCCATACGGTTCCAGCAGGGCGTCCTGCATCGCGAAGCCCGCCGCGCCAATGCCGATCCCGGTTAGGAGCCGTGCGTTGTAGCCATCAGACACAAACGCGTTCCAAAGCTCGCTAAACGTCGGGCCGCTATCGTCGCCCTTGGTCAGTTCTTTGTTGCGCGCCTCTTGTTTCCACAAAGCTACGAGGTTGAGCGCCATTGTGATCACAGCCGCGCCTTGGATAACCTGAATCAGGCGCGTGTTTGAAAAGTCGATCAGAAGCCCGCCCATCACAAAGGCGGCAAACATCATGCCCACTAACAGCATCACGTAAAGGAGCGCCACCGCGCGGGGGCGCTTGTCTTCCGGCGCCAGATCCGTTGCCAGCGCGAGACCGGCCGTTTGCGTTACATGCAGGCCGATGCCAGTCAGGAGAAATGTGCACGCCGCCGCGACCGTGGCGAGTGTGAAGGTCACCTCGTTTTCGAACAAGATCAGCGCAAAAGGCATTACGGCCAACCCAGCAAACTGCATCAGGGTGCCGAACCAGATATAGGGCACGCGCCGCCAGCCCAGAACTGAACGGTGCGTGTCGGACTTGTGCCCAATAAGCGCGCGGAACGGGGCAGCCACCAAAGGAATGGCAATCAGTAGCGCCACAAGGAAAGTCGGCACGCCCAATTCCACTATCATTACGCGGTTCAGCGTCCCGTTGAGCAGCACCATCGCCATGCCCACACTCACTTGGAACAGCGACAGGCGCAGCAACCTGCCAAGCGGCAAGTCCGCGCTCGCAGCGTCAGCGAACGGCAACCAGTTGGCGAGCACTTGGCCGAAGGTGGGGGCGTCAGAGCCCGTAGGGGGGTGGGGCTGCGAACTCATCCGCGTTTGACGAGCTCCATGGCCTGGCTGGTGTAAAACCCGGAAGAGACGCGCTGCGTGCGCGCCACGTCCCATGCCGGAATGGCTTGTCCAATGGCCGAGCGAAGATTGCTTTCAGCGATGGGCACGATAGCGGGCGAGCTATCGCTTTTCGGAAAAATCTTCCCAAACTTGTGCATCGCGCCCAGCATCAGGGAGTAGGGCGCGAAAGTGAAAACGATCGAGGTCTCCGTGCGCTCCGCCAGTTTGGCCAGAGCGTCGACGAGATCTTCGAGTTCGTAGTGGATCAGAGAATCCATCGCGACCACGTGATCAAACTGCCCGAGTTCAGGATCGAGCATATCGCCCGATTTCCAAAAAATGCGGCCGTGACCGGTGAATGACGGGCAGCGTTCGCGCGCCACTTCGACGAGACTGTCAGCCACATCAATTCCAGTGATTTCCGCTCCGCGATAGGAGGCCGCCAGCGTCAGCGCTCCGGTGCCGCAGCCCGCATCGAGGACGCGCAGGCGGCGCAGGTCCACGGGTAACCAGTCGAGCAAAAGCCCGCGCATTGCGTCGCGGCCTGCACGCACCGTCGCACGAATGCCGCTGACCTTTGCGTCGGAAGTTAGATCGATCCATGCCTGACGGGCGGTGCTGTCGAAATAGGCGGCCAGTTCGTCGCGGCGATCGGTGTAGCCGTCGGCCGCGTGGATCGCCTTGACCGCCGCGCGGCGGTCCATGACATTGTGGGCCACTTTCTCGGAGTATTGCGTGGCCATCACTCAAACCCCAGGAAGTCGAAAATGTCGCGGTCCTTCATCGGGGCCGCGGCGGTCGGATCAACGCCGGCCCACAGCATCGCGGCGAGGCGTAGATACTCGTCCTGCGCCTGCTGGACCGCCGGGCTGTCGGGCATCTCGAACAGGGTGCACTTTTTGAGGCGCGAACGGCGGATCTCATCAACATCGCGGAAATGGGCGAGACGCTGCATGCCGATCTTGTCGCAGAAGCGATCAATCTCGTCGGTCTCGCGGCTGCGATTGGCAACCACGCCAGCAAGACGCACATCGTAGTTCTTCGATTTAGCGCCTATGGCAGCGACGATCCGGTTCATCGCGAAAATGCTGTCGAAGTCGTTGGCGGCGACCACCAGAGCGCGTTCAGCGTGTTGGAGTGGAGCGGCGAAACCACCGCACACAACATCGCCCAGCACGTCGAAAATCACGACATCGGTGTCTTCAAGCAGATGGTGCTGTTTGAGAAGCTTCACCGTCTGGCCCACGACATAACCACCGCAGCCCGTGCCTGCCGGAGGCCCGCCCGCCTCAACGCACATGACGCCGTTATATCCCTCGAACATGTAATCGTCGGGGCGTAGTTCTTCGCTATGGAATTCAACCGTTTCCAGGACATCGATGACCGTTGGCATCAGCTTCTTGGTCAGCGTAAACGTGCTGTCGTGCTTGGGGTCGCAGCCGATTTGAAGCACGCGGTGTCCCAGCTTCGAGAAGGCGGCGGACAGGTTAGACGAGGTGGTCGATTTGCCAATCCCGCCCTTACCATAGACCGCAAATACCTTCGCGCCTTTGATCTGATCGTTCGGATCCAACTGGACCTGAACCGAACCTTCGCCGTCGGGCTTGCTGAACGTCGATTTTCTATCAATCAGGTTCATAGTCTGTGCGATCCCTCTCATTCTTCCACGAAGACGCCTTCGAGGCGGTCTTCGAGTTCGTCGCTCGCATCGTGCAGGGCGGCGAGCGTTTCTTCATCGGGTTCCCAAAGCTGGCGGTCGCACGCTTCGAGCAAACGCCCCGCGACACGCGCGGAACTCTTTGGATTCAATTCGGCGAGACGCCGGCGCATCGCGGCGTCGAGTACGAAGGTCTCGGAGATCTTTTGGTAGACCCATGGCTTCACTTGGCCGGTCGTGGCGGACCAACCTAGTGTACTGGTCACATGGCCCTCGATCGTGCGAACGCCCTCGTATCCGTGATCAAGCAGGCCTTCGAACCATTTGGGGTTCAGCGTGCGGGTGCGTGTTTCCAGATCGATCTGTTCGCTCAGCGTGCGAACCTTGGTTTTGCCGCGCGTGGCATCGAGGATGTAGACCGGTGCATCCTCGCCTTTGGCCTTCGCGACCGAGCGCGTGACCCCGCCAAGCCCATCGACGTATTGATCGACATCGTTGATGCCGAGTTCGACGCTTTCGAGATTCTGATAGGTGAAATCAACCGTGCTGAGCGCGCTTTGCAGCAATTCGCGTTGTTGCACCGGCGTGCCTTTGACGCCGTAGGCAAAGCCCTTGTTCACCTCGAAAGCGTTGGCGAGTTCGTCTGGATCGGCCCAGGCGCCGCCTTCGATCATCTGATTGACGTTTGCGCCGTAAGCGCCTTCCGCGTTTGAGAAGACCCGCAGCGCTGCGGTCTCCAGATCACAACCATGCGCGGCGGCGTGCGCGAGGCTATGCTTGCGCACAAAATTGAGCTCCGTCGTTTCATCCGCGCTGGCCGCGAGAAACGCGGCTTCGGCGAGCATGCGCGTTTGCATTGGCAAAAGGTCGCGGAAGATACCGGAAAGAGTGATCACCACGTCAACGCGTGGGCGGCCCAGTTCCTCGAGTGAGATCAGCTCGGCACCTGCCAAACGACCATAGGAATCGCGCCGAGGCTTGGCTCCCATCAGCGTCATCGCCTGCGCGATCTGGACGCCTTCGGTTTTCATGTTGTCGGTGCCCCACAGCACCATCGCGATGCTTTCGGGGAAGACACCGCCATTATCCGTGTGCCGGGCGAGCAGCCGCTCGGCTTGCTCTTCGCCCTGCGAGCAGGCGTAGCGCGAAGGCAGCAGGAAAGGATCAAAGCCGTGAATGTTGCGGCCCGTGGGCAGAACCTCGGGATTCACAACAACATCGCCACCCGGTGCGGGCTCGACATAGGAGCCATCGAGCGCGTGGATGAGCGAGGCCATCTCGTCGCTGGAATCGAGTTTGGCGCCCAGAGCCTCACGGTCCGCCGCTTCCTCGCCGTCGCGCAGTTCGCTCGCGGCGGCGACCATGGCGTCGAGCATGCCCTCGCGCGCATCATCTTGCGGATTGCGACCGAAAACGTGCAAACCATGTGGGATCAGCGTCTCTTCCAACTCGTAGAGTTGCGTGCTCAGCTCTTCTATGGCGTTGAACTCGAGATCAATGGCGTCGCTTTGATCAGCGATGAGCTGCGCTAGATCTTCGCGTTCGGCCTCATCCTCGCTGGTACGCCAGCGCTCAACGCTGCCCTTCAGTTCCGCCAAATCCTTGTAGAGCCCAGCCTGCGCCAGCGGCGGGGTGAGATAACTGACTAAGGTCGCGGCGCTGCGGCGCTTGGCCAACATGCCTTCGGAGGGGTTGTTCGCGGCGTAGAGGTAATAATTAGGCAGGTCGCCAATCAGGCGTTCCGGCCAACATTCGTTCGTCATTCCGGTTTGCTTGCCCGGCATGAATTCGAGCGCCCCATGGGTGCCGAAGTGCAGGACCGAATGCGCACCGAAATCTTCGCGAATGTAACGGTAGAAGGCGCTGAATGCGTGCGTCGGGGCAAAGCCGCCCTCGAACAGCAGGCGCATCGGATCACCCTCATAACCGAAGGCAGGCTGCACGCCGACAAAGACGTTGCCGAAATGCGCGCCCAGCACCTGGATGTGGCTGCCATCGCTTTGCGCCTTGCCCGGAGCAGGGCCCCAAACGGCTTCGATATCTTTGAGATAGGTTTCGCGCACTACGTGCTCATCGGCGGGTACACGGTGCGCCACGTTGGCTTCGGCGCCGTATTGCGCCGCGTTTCCTTCGAGAAGCGCAGCGCGCATCGCATCAAGGCTTTCGGGCACGTCAACGCTGTACCCTTCTTCCTTGAGCCGCTGCAGCGTGGCGTAAAGCGATTCATGCACACTCATGAACGCCGCTGTGCCGGTAGCGCCAGCGTTTGGTGGGAAGTTGAAGACAACGATCGCCAGTTTCCGTTCGGCGCGCTCCGATCGACGCAGCGCGATAAGTTTTTTCGCGCGCGCGGCGAGAGCCTCGGCTCTCTCCGGACACCCTTGCATAGCGCGCATGCCTTGGCTGGCAGGTCGTTCGCAGTGGCGGTCGCACCCTTGGCATTTTCCGCCACTTGAAGCGGAACGGCCACCGAACACGCTAGGAACGCTGGATCCATCAAGCTCGGGCAGTGCGACCATCATGGTCGCCTCAAGCGGCAAAAGTCCCTGTTCGCGTCCGCGCCACTCTTCGAGTGATTGAAACTCAAGCGCATGCGCCGCGAGATAGGGCACATCGAGATGGCTGAGCACGCTTCGCGCCGCTTCGGCGTCGTTATAAGCGGGACCGCCCACAAGGCTGAAGCCGGTCAAGTTGATGACGGCGTCGACTGTCGGCCGGTCATTTTCGTCAATGAAGAACTTTTCGATCGCCGGACGCGCATCAAGGCCACTGGCAAAGACGGGTACGACTTTCAGGCCCTCCGCCTCAAACGCGGCAATCGCCCCATCGTAGTGCGCGGCGTCGTTTCCAAGCAGGTATGAGCGCAGAAGGACCAGGCCGACGGTCCCGTTGCGTCCCGGCGCATCCTTTCCACGGTCGCGTGGGAGAACACGCAAGCTTTCTGAAATCTTCTGCGGATTGCGCGGGTGGTACACGCCGGTTTCGGGGTATTCACGCGGCGGGTCAGCTTTCACAAGACCCTTGCGTCCGGCGCGTTCCCCTGCGGCGTAGCGGTCGATCAGCGCGCGTACCATCGCGACGACGTTTTCATCCGATCCTGCGAGCCAATATTGGAGCGTTAGGAAATAGGCGCGCACATGCTGCGCGGTGCCGGGAATAAATTTAAGAATCTTGGGAAGGCGCCGCAGCATCTTCATCTGGCCCGCACCCGAACTGGCAGCGCCTTTCTTGGGCGAACCGCGCAGCTTTTTGAGCAGTGCGAGCGGGCCCTTGGCGGGCGCGTCCATCCGGTAATTGCCCATGCGCGTGAGTTTCACGATCTCGCCCGCCGACATCAGGCAGACCATCGCGTCGCAATCTTCGCGCCGCGCGAGAAGTGCTGGCATGATGCGGCGCACATGATCGTCCACGAACAGCATGGTGGCGATGACAATGTCAGCGTCGGCGATGGCGGCCTCGGCTTCCGCCAATGATGTGTCTTCGAAGCCCCATTCCGACGCCGAATGAAGTGAAACCGAAATGCCTTCTTGCGAAAGCCGAGCGTCGGCCCGTTCAACCGCGCCTTTCAGGTGATTGTCGAGCGTGATGATGGCCACGCTGACAGGCGCGTCATGGCCAAAGACGCTGGGCGTCTTTTCCGGGATGCCGGCCTTACCGTGCATAATGCGCCTTCGCATCATAAAGCGTTTCGAGATCTATCTCGGCGAGGCCTTGCTCGGCGGCAAACGCCTCGGTGTTGCGGCGGGCTTTGCCGCGCACGAAGAAGGGGATTTTTCTGAGCTCTTTGGTCGCTTCTGCGGTCCAGACGGCGCCGTCTTCGATGGTTTCGGAAACCACGATGGGTTCGGGCGCGGGAGCGTCGACGGGGGTCTCGACGATCGCCGGATCGCCGGTCATGGTGTTGGCTGTCATGGCCTCGGCCATCATCGCCTTTGGCGAGTGCGCCGCGTGGTGCGATGCGCCCGCTTCGTCGGAGAACTCAAAGTCCTCACGGAACATGGTGAGCAGGTGTTCCTCAAGACCCATAACCAGCGGATGGACCCAAGTGTCAAAAATGACGTTGGCGCCCTCAAAACCCATCTGAGGGCTGTGGCGGGCCGGGAAATCCTGCACGTGGACGGGCGCTGAGATCACAGCGCAGGGCATGCCCAACCGCTTGGCAATGTGGCGCTCCATCTGAGTGCCCAGCACCATTTCGGGCGCGGCTTCGATAATCGCGTCCTCGACCGCCAAATGATCATCGGTGATCAGGGGTTCGACGCCGTACTCCTTGGCCGCTGCGCGGATTTCGCGGGCGAATTCGCGGTTGTAGCAGCCAAGACCGCAGACCTCGAAGCCCAGCTCATCGCGCGCGATGCGAGCGGCGGCAACGGCGTGGGTGGCATCGCCGAAGATGAAAACGCGTTTGCCGGTGAGGTAGGTCGAATCGACGCTACGGCTCCACCACGGCATGCGGGAATGGGTGTCGCCGAGGGCAAGCGTGGGATCTGCACTTGCCAGCTCGGCGACGTCGGCAATGAAAGCGCGTGTGGCGCCCACG
>JBCCBZ010000046.1:0-7726 GCA_039033755.1 Pseudomonadota bacterium
TTGGCGGCCTTCTTGATCATGTAGCTCGCGGGCGGGCTCTTGAAGGTGAAGGTGAACGAACGGTCGGCGTAAACGGTGATCGTCGTCGGGATCGGGGCGTTCTTTTCAAGGTCCTGCGTCGCGGCGTTGAACGCCTTACAGAATTCCATGATGTTGACGCCGCGCTGACCCAGGGCCGGGCCGATAGGCGGGCTGGGGTTGGCGGTGCCGGCGGGCACCTGAAGCTTGATATAGCCTTCGATTTTCTTGGCCACGAAGGGCCTCCTTTCGCACTGTCGCCCCGGACTTGGATCCAAGGCTCATGTTAAGCGGTCCAACGCCGAGCCGACTGGCCAAGCTCCCGCACGGATTCTTGCCCGAATGGACAAGAGCGGGCGAAATAGTCTTGCGCGCTCCAGAAATCAACCGAAACTTGGACCCCGACGGCTGCTTGGCAGATTCGGCATGTGTCAAGCGCCTGTTTTTGGCTCAAGCTTATGAAAACGCTGTACTTTACCTGGTGCTGCTTGCTTGACACTTCTCCAACTTGAAACGCGCTTTTGACGAGGACGGCCTCGGTGATTGCGGGAAGCGTTCCTTGGCAGATCCGGGCGGGGTAGGAAAACGTCTGTTCCCCGCGCTTTCGCTATTGCGCCGATGTCTCACGCGCCTTTCTCGCCGCGCGGAAGCTGCCGATAAACGCGACCATGGCTACCAAGCTTGTCAGCATCATCACCACAACGCGCGCCAGCCCCAATGGATCGCTGCCATCCAGGCGGCTCGACAAGGGCATAAACAGCGCCACAAACACCACCAGCGTCAACAGCACCGCGATATGCGCGACCACCTTGTTTTCAGCCTTAACCCCCGGGTGGCACAGCAAGAGCGCGACCCCGAAACAAAGAGGAATAAACGCGGTCAGCGACGGCTCCGGGCTCTCCAGATAAGCCCAGATCGGTAACAGACAGAGCGCCAAAGCGTTGATCAGATTGGCGGTAGGGGCGGATGGCATAGCTCGTCTCTCAGTCGTTCGTTCGTCCAACGCTCACAGCGCTTGAACGGCATCCGAAGGGGCTTGGTCGACCCAGCCCTAGGACTTCACAGGCAAATCCGCTACATTCGATCCGAACAATCGCCATTCAGGAGCGGCCATGCCCGGTTTTGCCAGCAAACTTCAGGACATGATCGCGCGCAACGTGGAAAGCGTGCTCGAAGCGGCGACCAGCCCCACCAAGCAGTTGGCCAGCCTCCAGCGTGAGATCGAGGAAGCGATCATCGAGCTGGAAGGCGAGCGCAGCCGCGCCAACGCGCGCAAGGCTCGGCTCGAGAGCATGCTGGTTCAGAACGAGCTGAAAGAGGCCGATTGGGAAGACAAGGCGAAGGCCGCAATGAGCCACGGGCGCGAAGATCTGGCGCGTCAGGCGCTGATGGCGCGCGAAGCGTCACAGGCAGCGGTCGAGAAAGCGCGCGGCGAGCTCGCGCAAACGCACCGTGAGTTGTCCGATATCGAAAAGGCGATGATGGACCTTGAGGCCAAGCGCACCGACGCCATCGAACGCGCCCGCGCGCAAGCCGAAGTCGATGCGCTTAACGCCGAAATGGACGACACCAACCCCGCCACCGCCAAGGCCGACGCGCTACGCAGCAAGATCGCCGAACTGCAGAAACGGGTCGAATTCGCCGCCGAAAACTTCACCGACAAACGCGCCAACGCTCCGGTCGATGAAGAGATCGGCGAGGCCTACAACAAACGCCGCATCGATATTGAAATCGAAGCCATGAAGCGCGCGCGGGGCGAGAAGTCAGGTTCCGGCGAAGACTCAACGCCCTAGCTTCTACAATTGGTGTCTTAGTTGCGCTAGACACCTCACCCCTTCCGATCTAGCGTGCTGGAAGCATCGAATGGGAGGCGGATCTGGCGGGTTCTTCGATAAGTCTTGATCAATGGTTTGGCCTTGCCGGACAGGCGGCGATGATCGGCTGGCTGATCCTGATCTTTGCGCCGCGCTCGTGGCCCGGTGGATATGGCGCGTGGCTGTTTGCGATCCCGCGTTATGTCATCCCGTTTGGGATCTCACTGCTCTATGCTGGCTTCGCGATGAGCTATTTCTTCAGCGTTCCCGAGGGCGGGTTTGGTTCTCTCGATCAAGTCGCTGCCTTGTTGGGCAAGCGCGAGATGCTTCTGGCGGGATGGGTCCATTACCTCGCCTTTGATCTGTTTATCGGCGGATGGATCGCGGCGCAGGCGGACACAATCGGGCTGAACAGGTTGGTGCAGGCGCCAATCCTGCTGGCGACCTTTATGTTCGGGCCGGTTGGGCTGGCGATCTTTCTTCTGATCCGGCTCAGCGCGCTGCGTCCCACCACCCGCTTTGCACTTTCGATGCAAACGAACGTCAAGAGCGCACCGGAGGCCGCGTGATGAAGATGACCGTGACGGATGCAACTTCGCCGCTGCGCCTCACTTTGCCGAGCTTGAACGGCGACCATATGACGCGGCTCAACGTGTCGCTCGCGTTGCTGATGGCGGCGAGCTTTGTCGTGTTCCTGCCCGCCATGCTGCTCGACCCAAGGGTGCTCGACAGCGCGCCGGTCTGGGTAAAGCCACAGAAGTTCCACGTCAGCTTGGCGTTGCATTTCTTTACCATCGCGATGTTGGCGCAATTGGTGCCGACCAAGATCCGCAACGGGCCGGTGCTGATCCTCTTCAGCTATCTCGCTGGCTTTGCGCTGCTGCTCGAATATGTCTGGGTCGCGGTTCAGGCCGCGCAGGCCAAACGCTCGCACTTCAACTACGACACTCCTTTCGAAGGGCTGATGTACGCGGCCATGGGCGTCGGCGCGTTTTTACTCATGACCATCGCAGCCGCGTTGGCGGTGCAGATTTGGCGCAGGGGCGACCGAACGCGGTTTGGCTTATGGTTGGGATCGATCGTGGGATTGACCCTCGCGTTTCTATCCACGCTCTATTTCGGCTTCGAGATGTCGACTTCGGGCCGCTATGTCGGCGCGCCTTTGGAAGGCGGCGGCGCGGTGGTGCCTTTCTTCGGATGGAGCCGCGAACATGGCGATCTGCGCCCCGCACATTTTGTCAGCCTCCATCTGATGCAGACCGTCCCTTTCGCCGGATGGCTGGCGGATCGTCAGGGCTGGAACGCCAAACTGGTGGTGGGCGCGGTCACCGTGGTGCAATTGGCCCTTGCCACCGCGTTATTCGTTCAAGCCAAAGCGGGTCAGCCTTTCTGGCCGGTTTGATGCCCCGTCCTTTGCGACCGCGCCAATCAGCGCGCGGATGAATGATCGAGCACGCATCCGTTTTAAGATAAATTAGAAGTAAAACCGCGCAAAATTACTTGTTAACTTGTTTCAAGGATACCCAACGCACTGATTCCCCGAGATTTAAAGGTAGGAGAAAATCTGTGCTGCGTGCCGCCATTCAACTCAAAGATATTGTTTCCAGCAATGTGACCGCTTTGGTCGATTCAGCGGCCAATCCAGCCAAACTGCTGCACAATCTACAGCGCGAGATCGAGGCCTCCATCATCGCTTTGGAAAGCGACCAACGCAAAGCGGAGCAACGTGTCAAAAACCTCGAGGCGCAGCGTTACCAAACCCAGTTCCGCGAGGCCGATTGGGGCGATCAGGCCAAAGTGGCGATGGACGGCGGCGACGAAGCGCTTGCACGCCAGGCGCTCTTGGCACGCGAAGACTGTCGCCAGCAATTGGACACGATCGAAGACAATCTGAAAGCCTCAAAATCGGAACTTAAGTCGATCAGAAGCGCAGTCGAAGAGCTCAACATAAAGCGCCAGGACGTTCGTGAGCGCGCCTCTAATCAGGCGATGGCTGACGAGAATGGCGGAATCGGTGGGTGCGGCGGCCGGTCCAAGACCGACACACGGCTCGACAAGATCTCGAAGCTTGAACGGCGCGCGGAATTTGTGACCGACGAGGTTTCGCCCAGTCTGAACCAGGCCAATGTGACGCGCGATATCGAGGAGATGCGTCGCGAAAAAGCCGTTCAGGAGGAGCTGGACGCGTTGCGCAGCAAATCAGCAAAACCGAAATCCTCGAGCCGCAAACTCAAATAAGCCTTCGGCTTGCCATGCGCCAGATCGCATCCGGGCTTCTCCAGGCTCGCGGTGCGGCTGGCGCCCATTGCCCTTGCCACCGCGTTATTCGTTCAAGCCAAAGCGGGTCAGCCTTTCTGGCCAGTTTGAGCGGCGACCGTAATGTCGTCGGGCGGCAACCCCTTCATCACGCGATCATAAGCCGCATCGTAGCCCGCTTCGAGGTGACGGATATAGCGAAGCGTATCGAACAGCGCGGCGTCCGGGCGAAGTGCGGCCAGCTTCGCGCGAAGGGCCTGTCGCTTGGCCTCATCGCTCGCGAGCTCAAGGATAAGCGCCTCGTACGCCTCACCCGTGGTCGTGATCAGTTCGGGCAAGCCCACCGCCTTTAGCAGGCTAGCCGCGACGCGGGACGCCATTTGATCGCCCACCCGCGTCACCACTGGCAAGCCCGCCCACAGCGCGTCGTTGCAGGTCGTGTGCGCGTTACAGGGGAAGGTGTCGATAAACAGGTCGGCGTGTCGGTGGCGCTCCAGATGCTCATCATTCGGTAGACGCGGCGCGAAGATCAGTCGCTCCGGATCCACCCCGGCGGTCTTTGCAGCGGCGCGAAGGTTCGACTGCGCGTCATCATTAGATGCGAACAGCCACAGCACGCTGTGATTCACCGCGCGCATGATGCGCATCCAGATGGCAAAGACATCGGCGGTGACCTTGTAGAGGTTATTGAAGCAGCACAGCACCAACGCGCCTTCGGGCAGGTCGTGATCGGCCCTCGAACCGCGCTCCGCTGCGATTTCCAGCGCGTTATCGGCCGGCATATAGCTGTCGGGCAGCCAAATGATCTTTTCCGCGTAACGCGCACGCTGGTCCGCCGGGATGATCGTGCGATCCGCCACCATGTAATCCATAAACGGCGCCGCCATGGTTGAGGGATAGCCGAGATAGTTGATCTGCACCGGAGCCAGACGATGCGCGAACCAGTCGCTGCGCGTGTCGGTCGTGTAGCCCTTGCGATCGATCGCAATGTCGAGATTGAGGTCCCGGATCAGATCCAGCGAAGGCGCGTCGCGCATTCCGTGGATGTCGTGGAACACATCCACCACGCTTTCCGAGATCGCCCGCCATTTGTCGTCGCGCAGCCGCCCATAACTGATCGCGTGCACTTCAAAGCGGGAACGGTCGTGTTCGCGCAGCATCCCCGCCATCAAGCGCATACCCGGATGGTCGTGAAAATCCGCGCCAATATAGCCGACCCGAAGGCGTTCTGGCCGCGCCTTAGGCCGCGCGGGCAAAGAGCGTGGCTGGATGTGTCCGAAGCGTGCCTTGGCCCATTGGCGTGAACGCGCCAACTGGTGCGCAGGGTCATCTTCGAGCGCGAGCATAAGGAAGGGCGGCACCACCTCCGTGTCGACGCCAAGGCGCGGAATGTGTTCGGCGTGCTCGTCAATCGCGGCCCAATCGCAGCGCTGACTGTATTCATGGAGCAGCATGGCGCGCGCCAAGGTGTGCTCAGGCTGCGCGGACAGCGCGGACTTAAACGCCTCAATCGCCGCGCCCCGGTTGCCTAATTCGCTTTCCAGCACGCCGAGATTGTACTGCGCCTTGGCAAAATCGGGGCGTGCCTTGATCGCGCTTTGATACGCCACCCGAGCTTCATCGAACCGGGCGAGCCGTTTGAGCGCGTTGCCATAGGTGTTGTGCACTTCGGGCCAACCCGGCTGCAATTCGATCGCGCGTTTGAGGTGCGCGTAAGCCTGATCGAGATCGCCCAATCGCAGGCTCACCCCGCCGAGATTGTTGTGCGCCTGCGCCAGATTGGGATCGATGGCGATGGCGCGTTTGTACGCCTCAATCGCGTCTTGATCCGCGCCTTTGTTTTCCAGCACCAATCCCGAATTGTACGGCGCCCCAGCGAAAGTAGGCGCCAACCGTTCCAGCTCTTGAAAGGCTTTCTCAGCCTCGTGCAACTGCCCCAGTTCGCGCGCCGCCGCGCCGCGAATGTTCCACCCGTCCAGCGCCTTGGGATAGCGGCGCGTGAAAGCGCGCGCTGCTGTGCACGCCTCAGCGAAACGCTTGGCGCGAAACAGCCCGATCAGCGCGTCTTTCTCGGATTGTGATGGCTGCACCGGCTCTCCCCCGTCACCCGCCATCCTTCAGCAAGACGGCACCGCTGCGCGCCAGCCTAAGGGGCTGACCGCTCGGCCTCAAGTTCCCAGCGCGGGGTTTTCATGCCTTTGGTGCGGCTGGTGAGATGGTATTTGCGGCACAGCTCGCACTTGTAAGCGCGCAGCTTGAACGGCGCCTTCGCCGCCACACGCTCAGCGTCCTCGCGGGTCGAGAAGGTCTTTTTTCGATTGCAGACGCTGGGGCTGGTTTTCATGTCGATGCCCCTTGCAGCTTGTTGCGCCTAATAGAAGCGCGGAAGGGGCTTGCGCCGTTTCCAGTCAAGCGGGACGAGGATCCTCTTATCCAGGTCTCCGTCCCATTCCGGTTGCAATCCATGCCGTTCCAAGGTCGCCACGACCTCGCGTCCGATGGCCACGCTTGCTGCATCACCACGTTGCTCAGCGCCATAATTGAGGCAAACGCCATTTCCCCAGACGGCCTGTTCAGTGTCTTGTTCGTGGTAAAAAGTGTAACCTCTCGGGACTTCCCCACCTGATTTTTTGGCCTTTTTCAGGGTCGCGTTTATGTCGCTCAGCGCGCACGTGCCGCAACACCAGAAATTCTGCTCTGCAAGCAATCCGGATGCTTTGAGGTCAGCGAATGCCTCGTCAAGCCGGTCACAGTCGGTAATGGCTGGCCACGTCGCCATTTCGGCCGTGCGTTCAGCCTCAACCTCAGGCAAAAAAGCATCAACCTCCGCTGCGAGTTCCTCTTCCGACATTTCACCGGCTAGAACCTCCAGCGCATATGCACGCGCTTCGTCCCGCTCACACCCAAGCGCAAACTTTTCCGCCAAGTACTCGCGAGCTGTTGCGAGGATTTCAGCACGTTCTTCAGCCGACAGGACCTTGGGCTCCTTTAGCCCAAGTCCAAACGCATTCTTGATCAAATCGAACATACACTCTCGCAGTAAACGCAGCGTCGTGATGACGGCGCCTACTGGATAGGCACGTAGAAGTTACGAAGGCGTTTCTTGACCTTACTTAACCAACTCAACCTGTTCGAACTCCAATTCAACCGGCGTGGCGCGGCCGAAGATGGAGACCGAGACTTTGACCTTGGCCTTGTCGAAGTCGAGCTCTTCCACGACGCCGTTGAAGCTGGCGAAGGGACCGTCGAGCACTTTGACCTGGTCGCCGATTTCGTAGTCGACGCTGACCTGGGCCTTGGGCGCAGATTTGGCTTCTTCGACGCCGCCGAAATAGCGCGCGGCTTCGCGTTCGCTGATCGGTTGCGGTTTGTTGTTGTTGCCAAGGAAGCCCGTCACCTTCGGCGTATTCTTCACGAGGTGGTAGATGTCGTCGTTCATGCGAAGTTTGGCGAGCACGTAGCCCGGCATGAACTTGCGCTCGACCTGAACTTTCTTGCCGCGCTTGACCTCGGTCACGGTTTCGGTGGGCACTTCGATTTCCTCGACGCCCTCTTCAAGGCCGAGACGCTCGGCTTCGGCGAGGATCGCTTCCTTCACCTTGTTTTCGAAACCGGAATAGGCGTGGATGATGTACCAA
>JBCCBZ010000047.1:0-7594 GCA_039033755.1 Pseudomonadota bacterium
AGTTTGGCGATGTCTTCCTCATAGGCGCGCAGCGCGTCATCCAGCACCGCGATCTCGCCTTTAAGCTGGTCGCCCATATCGGTCGCTTTCTTGCGCTCAACCAAAGCGGCGCGGGCGAGATCTTCGCGATCCTTGCTCAGCGCCAGTTGCGCTTTCTCGCCCCAGTCAGCCTCAAGTTTGTCGAGCTTTACGACATGGCGATGCATTTCCTTTTGATCCGCAATCGTGCGCGCGGCGCTGGCGCGAACCTCCACCAGCGTTTCCTCCATTTCGAGGATGATCATACGGATCATCTTGGAGGGATCATCGGCCTTGTCCAACATATCGGTGAAGTTGGCAGCGATGATATCGCGTGTGCGGCTGAAAATGCCCATGAAGGCTACTCCATCAAGAAACGTGTTGCTGGCGCGCTTGGTATCGTCTTCGTACGCCGATTGCGAACGACTTTGCGTCGGAGTGGGGCTCTGACGCAAGGCCTCGATTTCGGCATCAAGACGAGAAAGCCCACCCATGCGCACCGGAGCGAGGTCTTCGATCGAGCTTTTGGGCGATTGGGGGCGGGCCGGAGCGGCGGCGTTTTCGTCCATATTTGGGGAGAAACCGCCTTTAACGGGGACACTGCGCTCCGGCCCTAAGGGATTGGCCTTGTTGGAATGGGGTTTGGGATCAGTCACGAGGACGCTCAAGCCAGCTCGACCGCCGCGATCATTTCGCTTGCGCCAGCAAAGCTGCCGGGCGCGGCCTGAAACTGCGTGGTGAGCGCAACCATCGCGGCCATAGCCAGAACGCTGGCGGTGGCAGCTTGTCCAAGTTTGCTCTTCAGGAACTGACGGTCGTACATGGTTGGGTCCTCCCAAATGTCTTAAAAAGTGCGCCCCGTTCGGGCTTGTCACACACCCTGCAGCGAGCGTGCCAAACTCGAAAAATGGCGGAAATCCTTGGATTTTCCGCTCACCCACAAAAATTGATATGGTAATTCTTGCCAAGGCTTGGGAAAAATTCCTATATCTTGGCCATCAGGAGGAAAATTGGGGGCGAAAGGTGGAACGCGAAAACCAATTTATCGGCCAATCCAGCGCCTTTCTCGACGCGGTAGAGCGGACCAGCCGCGCTGCGCCAATGGAGCGTCCGGTGTTGGTCATTGGCGAGCGTGGCACCGGCAAGGAACTGATTGCCGAGCGTCTGCACCGCCTATCAACCCGTTGGGACGAACCGCTCGTCACGATGAACTGCGCCGCGCTCCCTGAAACACTGATCGAAGCCGAATTGTTCGGCCACGAAGCGGGCGCGTTCACTGGCGCTACCAAAGCGCGTGTGGGCCGGTTTGAAGAAGCCGACAAAGGCACTTTGTTTCTCGATGAATTGGGCACTTTATCGATGGGCGCACAGGAGCGCCTGCTGCGGGCGGTCGAATACGGCGAAGTCACGCGTATTGGCTCTTCGCGTCCCATCCGCGTGGATGTGCGCATTGTGGCGGCGACCAACGACGATTTGCCCGCTTTGGCGGAAAGCGGTGAGTTTCGCGCCGATTTGCTCGACCGGCTCAGCTTTGAAGTCATAACCTTGCCGCCCCTGCGGGTGCGTGAAGGCGATGTGCTGGTTCTGTCAGAATATTTCGGGCGGCGCATGGCGGCTGAGCTGGCTTGGCATAACTGGCCTGGTTTTGCGCCCCATGTGGTTGAGCAATTCGAAAACTACGCTTGGCCCGGCAATGTGCGCGAATTGCGCAACGTGGTGGAGCGCGCCGTCTATCGCTGGGACGACCCCGATCAGTCGATCGCTCATGTGCAGTTTGATCCGTTTGAAAGCCCTTGGAAACCCAGCGCCCCCGCGACGCGCAAGCTTGGTAAAGCGGAGGCGCCGCCGCCCGCTAGCGGGGTTGGGCAAGCCGTAGCGCCGCCCGTCGCGCCTCAATACGATGCGATTGATGACCTGCGCGCGGCGGTGGATGAACATGAGCGCACGATCCTGCAGCACGCGCTGGGTAAACACCGCTGGAACCAGCGCCAAACCGCCAAGGCTCTGGGTCTAAGCTATGACCAGCTGCGCCACGCCATCAAGAAACATGGCCTGATGGAAGAACCTGACGAGAAGTCCGGCAAGGTGAGCGAGAGCGCCCCTTGACATCCGACATTATTTCCATAATTCTAGAAATATGGAAATAATGGACAGAGACCTTCCTGACTTATCATCCGCCGTGGCTGCGCTTGGGGCGCTGGCGCAGACGCATCGCCTCGCGCTGTTTCGCGAATTGGTGCAGGCCGGCAATGGGGGCGTCCCGGCGGGTGCGCTGGCCAAACGCCTCGAAATTCCACCCTCGTCGCTCTCATTTCATTTGTCGGCGCTAAAAAAAGGCGGCCTTGTAGAAGAGCGGCGCGAGGGGCGTTCGATAATCTACACAGCTGATTACACCGCCATGCACGCGCTGGTCGCCTTCCTGCTGCACAATTGCTGCGCCGGCGACGCGGTTGCGCCCGAACTCATCACGCAATTTGCCAAAGGAGACCCCTCATGAAACGGTTTCACGTCAATCTGAGAGTAAGCGATCTGGACCAATCGACGCGCTTTTACACCGAAATGTTTGGCGCTGAGCCGACGATAAACGAGCCCGATTATCGCAAATGGATGCTTGAGGATCCGCGCATCAATTTCTCGATCGAGCCTGAAGCCTCGTCGGGCAACGCGGCGTGCGGTGGAAAAGGCGTTGCCCATCTCGGCTTGCAAGTCGAAAGCGAAGGCGAGCTTGAAGATGTTCGCGCCCGTATTGGGAAAGCCGCCGCGCCCGCGTTTCATGAGGGTGAGACGCAGTGCTGTTACGCCCATTCGAAAAAGAGCTGGACCCGAGATCCCGATGGTGTTGTCTGGGAGGCGTTCTTCACCGACGGCCAGCGGCGCGATTACGGCGCGGTCCCAGAGTTGGCGAAGGCCCTCGATTAAGGGCGCGATCTTGCAGAACCTGCTACCCTATAGCTTTTCGACGTCGCAGTGGCACCGCCTGACCCTAACGAAATCATGAGTATTGGCCCCGTAATACTACGCCAACAACGTTGGAGGGATTGGTGGAATGCAGTTTTCAGCGACCCCTGTGATCAGCGAAAAGTTTAGGAGCGTCGCGTTCTGCGCGCGACCTACGGGTGCGTCATGATGGACCGCGATCCGGGCATTGGCACAGGTTTCGATACGGACGCTGAACCCATTGAGGTGTTCGAGACTCTCGAGAACTGGACAGGTCCCGTTCGAGAGAAGAAGATGTCGGACGAAGAACGTCTGGCCATATTCCTCGAAACGCTGAGCAAAAGCGATCGCCAGGCACACGACGTGGCGCAGGCCGGCGCCACCAATCCGGTCGGACGCCGCAACGCGGCCCGGCTTCGTTTGAGCTTGCCCGCGCGCTTTATAGCCGTTGAGGAAACGCATAAGGCGATCCTTCTCAACCTGTCGCGCACCGGCGCGCAGATTGCGATCCTGAACAGCGTCCGGGAAGGCGAGGGGGGATTTCTCGAATGCGGCCAGCTCAAGGTCTTCGCGATCATCGCTCGAAGCGAATTCGGCATCAACGCGCTCGAGTTTGAGGAGCCTCTGACCGATCAGGCTGTCCTGGACATTCGCCGATATTCCGAAACGGTCGAAGAACGCGAACGCCGCCATTTGCTCGAAACGGCGCGTCAATGGGTCAACGGCGAATCCAAGGACGAGCGCGCTATCTAGAGGCCCGTTTGGGCGCGCTACTGGCTGGGTGTTGATCTCCTACAGCGTTCCTACGTAGCATCCGGTTTTCTCCGATTTGAGGACCACGTGCCTAGGACTGAGGCGCTATGGCTGGTTCTTTTGCTTCTCTTGCGCGCTTGCCTTTGGGCGGAGTGCCGTTCGCGGCGCCCGCGCTGGACTCCGATCTTGAACCGATCGAAAATGTCGGCCGTCGAGGCGCACCTCGCTTGCGGCTTTCGATTCCGGGGCGACTGATCACCGTGTCCCAAACGCAGCGATGCGTCTTGCTCGATCTCTCTCGCACCGGCGCTCAGATCGGCCTCGCCAAGCCTTTGACCGTGGGAGAGGCGGGGTTCGTGCGCTTCGCCGAGTTCGAGGTCTTCGGAACCGTCATTCGGTCCGCCCAAGGCAGCAATGGCATCGAATTTGATGTCGAAATGCCCGATGGGGATATCCTCGCGACGCGGCGCTTTGCCGAAGAGTACGAGCTCGATGAACGCAAGGCTCTGATGGAAGAGGCACGCGCCTGGGTAATGGGCACCGCCTAAGGGGGGGCGTTTGCCTGGCACAGGCGGGTGGCGAAACTTTGACGTCTGCGCTCTTGCCAAATCCATCGGGGACGCCTAACTGCACCTCATCCCGACATCGTCGAGACTGTGTGGGGCTGGCGCCGAACGGGGCCGGCGCGATCCCTCCTTTTCAACGCGATGATGTCACAAACGCGATTTACACTGGAACGGCATGACCGATCTGACACGTCTGATTGAACTGGTTAAACCCGAAGCGGAAGCGCTCGGGTTTGAACTGGTGCGCGTGCAGATGATGCAGTCCGAAGCGGGCGAGGGCGGTCAGGCGCTGCAGATCATGGCGGAAGACCCGGCGACGGGTCAGCTGATTATCGAACAATGCGCCTCGCTTTCGCGACGGGTCTCAGACCTTATCGACGAATACGAAGAGGCGGGCGAACAGCTGGTCGAAGGCGCGTACCACCTCGAAGTGTCCTCCCCCGGCATCGACCGCCCGCTGACGCGCGACAAGGATTTCGCCAATTGGGCCGGCCACGAAGCGCGCATCGTGATGCAAAAGGGCTGGACGGGTGAAGAGAAGGCCCAACGCGTGTATAAGGGTAACCTCGAAGGGCTCGAAAACGGCGTAGTGAGTCTCAACGAAGTCAAGATGGGCCCCGTGAAACTGCCGCGCGAAAAAATTCACACGGCCAAGCTGGTCCTCACCGACAAGCTGATCGCCGCAACCAAACCTATCGACACAACCGGTGTCGACGACATCATCGAAGACCCGATTATCGGGGACACCCAAGAAGAAAAGGCAGACGACTGATGGCCAGCGCCATTTCCGCCAACAAGGCAGAGCTCCTCGCGATTGCAAATGCGGTCGCTTCGGAAAAGATGATCGATAAAGGCATCGTTATCGAAGCGATGGAAGAAGCGATCCAGAAGTCGGCTCGCAACCGTTACGGTGCCGAGAACGACATCCGCGCCAAGCTGGATCCGCAAACCGGCGATCTGACGCTGTGGCGCGTGGTTGAGGTGGTTGAAGAGGTCGAAGACTATTTCAAGCAGGTCGATCTGAAGCAG
Organism: Pseudomonadota bacterium; assembly: GCA_039033755.1. Classification (GTDB taxonomy): domain Bacteria; phylum Pseudomonadota; class Alphaproteobacteria; order Sphingomonadales; family Sphingomonadaceae; genus Erythrobacter. Next base: position 5,304 of record JBCCBZ010000047.1, read on the forward strand.
GCGCAAAAGCTGCAGGACGGCGCGGCGCTGGGTGACTTTATCGTCGACCCGCTGCCTCCCGTCGATCTGGGCCGTATCGACGCACAAAGCGCCAAGCAGGTGATCTTTCAGAAGGTGCGCGACGCTGAGCGTGAACGCCAGTTCGAAGAGTTCAAGGACCGCGCGGGCGAAATCATCACCGGTGTGATCAAGTCGGTCGAATTCGGCCACGTCATCGTGAACCTGGGCCGCGCCGAAGGCGTGATCCGCCGCGATCAGCAGATCCCGCGCGAAGCCGCGCGTGTTGGCGAGCGTGTCCGCGCGCTCATCACCAAGGTGGAACGCAACAATCGTGGTCCGCAAATCTTCCTCTCGCGCGCCGCGCCCGATTTCATGCGCAAACTGTTCGCGCAGGAAGTGCCCGAGATTTACGACGGCATCATCGAAATCAAAGCCGCCGCCCGCGATCCGGGCAGCCGCGCCAAGATTGGCGTTATCTCGCATGACTCCAGCATCGACCCCGTCGGCGCCTGCGTCGGCATGAAGGGCAGCCGCGTTCAGGCGGTTGTGCAGGAGCTGCAAGGCGAAAAGATCGACATCATCCCGTGGTCGGAAGACACCGCGACCTTCATCGTGAACGCGCTGCAGCCGGCAACGGTGGCCCGCGTTGTTCTGGATGAGGACGATGGCCGTATCGAAGTTGTCGTGCCCGACGATCAACTGTCGCTCGCCATTGGTCGCCGTGGTCAAAACGTGCGCCTCGCCAGCCAGCTGACGACGCATCAGATTGACATAATGACCGAAGAAGAAGCTTCGGAAAAACGCTCCAAGGAATTCGCCGAGCGTTCGAAGATGTTCGAAGAAGAGCTCGACGTCGACGAAACGCTCTCGCAGCTGCTGGTCGCTGAAGGCTTCGCGATGCTCGAAGAAGTCGCCTATGTTGAGCTGGCCGAACTCGCCAGCATTGAGGGCTTTGACGAAGAGCTCGCCGAGGAACTTCAAAGCCGCGCTATCGAAGCGATCGAGCGTCAGGAAGCCGGTCACCGCGAAGCGCGCCGCGCGCTGGGCGTTGAGGACGACCTCGCCACTATGCCGCACCTGACTGAGGCGATGCTGGTCGTGCTCGGCAAAGCGGGCATCAAGACGCTCGACGATCTGGCTGACCTCGCCACCGACGAATTGATCGCCAAGAAGCGCGAGGCCCCGCGTCGTCGCAACAACCCAGATGGCCCGCCCATGCGCCGCCCGCCGCAACGCGAGCAGGACAAAGGCGGCGTGCTGGGTGAGTATGGCCTGTCGGAAGAGCAGGGCAACGAAATCATCATGGCCGCGCGCGCACACTGGTTCGAAGATGAGGAGCCGGCTGCGGCTCCCGCTGAGCCAGAAACTCAGGAGGCCGCCGATGCGGACTCCACCCAATGAGCGCGTAAGTTCCGACATCGTTGATGATGGCGTTCCCGGTAAGAAAGCGAAAGCTTCCGGGAGCGAACGTCGCTGCATCCTCTCCGGGGAGACGCAGCCGCGCGAAACGCTCGTGCGGCTGGCGATCTCTCCAGACGGCGATGTGCTGCCCGATGCGCAGGCAAAAGCGCCCGGTCGCGGGGCGTGGATAAGTCCCGATGGTCAAGCGCTTGAAAACGCTGTTGCCAATGGCCAGTTAAAAGGCGCGTTGGCGCGGGCGTTCAAAGGGGCAAAACTCACTATCCCGGATAACCTACCCGCGTTGGTTCAGGCCGCGCTGACCCGTCACGTGACGGATCGGCTGGGGCTGGAGATGCGCGGCGGCAACATCGTTCTGGGTTCCAACCGCATCGCCGAACAGGCGCGCGGCGGAGCGGTGGCGCAGCTGTATCACGCCTCGGACGCGAGTGAGGACGGGCGCAAAAAGCTCGATCAGGCCTGGCGCGTCGGGATGGAAAGCGAAGGATCAGGGGCAAGAGGCACCGTGTTGCCTCTGGACCGCGACACGTTGTCTGTGGCATTGGGCCGCGAAAATGTCGTCCATTTGGGCGTTTCGGGCCATTCCCGCGACTTGCGCGCGGCGCACAGGGTGGAACAGGCGGTTAGCCGTCTGGTGAAATTTGTCAGGACTGATTCCGGTGAAACGGACCAGCCCGGCGCTGATGGCGGGGCCGATGCTCCGTCCCAAGAGCCTTCTGGGCCGACGACATATGAGAATACGTGAAGGATTAACGAGCTAGAATGAGCGACGAACCAGAAAAACGCACTCGCAAACCGCTGGGCCTGAAACGGGCGGTCGACGCTGGCGAGGTCAAACAGACCTTTAGCCACGGCCGCACCAACAAGGTTGC
>JBCCBZ010000048.1:0-6874 GCA_039033755.1 Pseudomonadota bacterium
CTCACGATCTCGAAAACGAGAAAGAGCAAAGACATGACTATTCGCCTAGGTGGCATCATATTTGGCTTTGTCCTCGTGGGCATCCTGCTGTTCTGGTCGCTCGTACCGGACACGGTGAAGTACACGACGCCGACCAAATCTCCCTATTACGCCTTTCACGAAGAGAAACTTGAGCCCGAGGGCGGTTTCTCCTTCGCTGGCCTTGGTGGCAAATGGGATTATCAGCAGCTGCAGCGCGGCTATCAGGTCTACAAAGAGATCTGCAAATCGTGCCACAGCATGAAATTTGTCGCTTTCCGTAACCTTGAAGAGTTGGGCTACACCGAAGCGGAAGTCCGCGCCGAAGCGGCCAGCTGGGAAGTTCCGGGTCTCAATGAATACGGTGAGAGCGTGCTGCGTCCGGCTGAGCCGACGGATTACTTCCCGTCGCCTTATCCCAACGAAGTCGCCGCGCGCGCCGCAAACAACAACGCGCTTCCGCCTGATCTTTCGCTGATCACCAAAGCGCGTCCGGACGGTTCGAAATACGTCTACTCGCTGATGCAGGGCTATGTTGAGCCGACTGAAGAAGACCTCGCTGTGGCTAAAGAGCTGGGCGGCGGTGTTGAGTGGGAGACCCCGTCGGGCCTCTACTTCAACGAGCACTTCTACAACGGCAACATCGCGATGCCGCCGCAGCTTTACGAAGGCAGCATCACTTATGCCGACGGAACCGAAGCGTCAGTTGAGCAGATGTCCCAAGATATCGCCGCCTTTTTGACCTGGACCGCCGAACCTTCGCTGGTTCAGCGCAAGCAGACCGGTTGGTTCGTGATCGGCTTCCTGCTGTTCGCGACCGGCCTCGGCTTCCTGTCGTACAAGCAAATCTGGGCGACCAAGAAAAAGAAGCAGGCCTGACCTGAACGCTCCTTTTCGGGTGCAATTAGAAGGCGCTCCATTGTCCTTTTGAGGATAATGGAGCGCTTTTCTGTTTCGTGTGTTAGCGTATCGATCGGGCGTAGATGCCTGCGATATCAATATCAAAGGCCGCTTGATGACCGCTAAGCTGAGTGTTGAGGACCTGAAAGCGCTGGTCCGCACGGTTCCGGACTTTCCACACGCGGGTATCCAGTTCCGCGATATCACCACCTTGATCAGCCATCCTCAGGGCATGACAGCCAGCGCTGCGCACCTTGCGCGGATAGCGCAGTCAGCGGGCGCGCAGAAAATCGCGGGTATGGAAGCGCGCGGTTTTATCTTTGGCGCCGCGGTCGCGGTTGAGCTGGGCCTTGGTTTTGTACCTGTGCGAAAGCCGGGCAAGCTGCCGATCGAGACCATCGGTATCGACTACGATCTCGAATATGGCACTGACCGCCTTGAAATGGATCCGGGCGCGGTCACAGCGGGTGAGCGTGTCGTTATCGTCGATGACCTGATTGCGACTGGCGGAACCGCTTTGGCGGCGGCGCAATTGCTTCGCAGCGCGGGAGCCAGAATTGATCACGCCGTGTTCGTGATTGATCTGCCTGACCTTGGCGGCGCGGAAAAACTGCGGTCCGCACAGGTTACGGTCGAAGCGCTTATGCATTTTGAAGGCGACTGATCCAATATGGAATCCCAATCTCTCATGCTCGCCACGATCGGCGTCCTGGGTATCGGGGCGCAGTGGGTCGCGTGGCGCACAGGATGGCCGGCGATTGTGCTTATGCTCGCCGCGGGCTTTCTCGCCGGACCTGTGGCGGGGGAGTTTGGCTTTCGCCTGATCGATCCCAAAGCGGCTTTTGGCGATCTGTTGGACCCGGCAATCAATATCGGGGTGGCTCTTATCCTGTTTGAAGGGGGTCTAAGCCTAGATCTGCGCGAATTACGCCATTCGGGCAGCGCCGTCTATCGTCTCGCAACGATTGGTGTGGTGGTTGGCTGGGCGCTGGGCGCGGTGGCCGCGAACCAGATCGCGGGGTTGGCCTGGCCGGTGGCTATTCTGTTCGGCGGCATTTTGATCGTGACCGGGCCCACCGTCGTCATTCCGCTTTTGCGCCAGGCCACGGTCCAAACTCGGCCCAACGCGATCCTCAAATGGGAAGGCATCGTGAACGATCCCACCGGTGCCCTGTGCGCGGTGATCGCTTATGAGTATTTCAAGTTCCTGCGCGAAGCTCCCGAAGCGAGCCTTGTCGATGTGGTTCCTCCGCTCCTCATCGCGGCGGTCATCGCCGGGCTGATCGGATACGCGGCGGCTCGTTTGATCGCGTATCTCTTCCCGCGCGGCGCTATCCCTGAATATTTGAAAGTCCCCGTGCTGTTCACGGCCGTCATCGGCGTGTTTGTGCTCGCCAACACGATTGAGCACGAGCTTGGCCTCGTAGCGGTCACCGTAATGGGGGTGACTCTCGCCAACACCGGCTTCAGCAGCCTGCGGTCTATCCACCCGTTCAAGGAGAATATCGCCGTTCTGCTGGTATCGGGCATCTTTGTCTTGCTCGCCTCCAGCCTGACGATCAGCGATCTCGCCTATCTTGATCCGCGCGAAAGCGTCGGCATCCGCTTTTGGCTGTTTGTTCTGGCGCTCTTGTTCTTTGTGAGACCGTTGACGGTTTTGATCAGTCTGTTGGGCTCCAACGTCCCGTGGAACGAGCGCGCCTTTATCGCCTGGATCGCTCCGCGTGGGATTGTGCTGGTGGCCATTTCAGGCCTGTTCTCGCTGCGTTTGTCAGAGCTTGGCTACAACGATGGGCAAGTCCTCACCGCTCTCAGCTTTGCAGTCGTGGTCGCGACCGTCATCGCGCATGGCTTCACCATCGATATCGTGGCCAAGTGGCTGAAGGTGAAGGGCGACACGCGGCCTGGCATTCTTATCGTCGGGTCCACGCCCTGGACGATCGCACTGGCCAAGCAAGTGCAAGCGCTCTCAACGCCGGTCATGATCGTCGATTCCAGTTGGCAAAGCCTTGGGGCGGCCCGGCGGGAAGGTTTGCCGTTCTATCACGGGGAAATTCTTAACGAAGCGACCGAACACAATCTCGACCTGACCCCCTATCAGGTGCTGATCGCCGCCACCCAAAACGAGGCGTATAACACGCTGGTTTGCAACGAATTCGCGCACGAAATCGGGCGCGACTCGGTCTATCAGCTGGGCGAAAACGAGCACGGCGATGACAAGAACGCCTTGCCCGAGGCGCTTCGCGGGCGTGCCTTGTTCGAAAGCGGTTTTGGTGTCGATGAAGTGGCTGAGCGAACCGCGCAAGGCTGGAGCTTCCGCAAGACCAAGCTGTCCGATGAATTCGATTTCGAACAGGCGCAGGAAAAACTGCCCGATCGCGCCAATATGCTTCTACTGGTGCGCGAAGGGGGCGATTTGCGTTTCTTTACGCACGCCGCCAAACCCACACCTAGAGAAGGCGACACTATCCTGTCTTTCCTCCCACCGCAGATCCAACGCGCATGAGCCAGACCACCATTACTCAGCCCCATCCAACCCGCCTGGCATTGGCGGCCTTTGCCTCGCTTGCGTTCATGGTCAGCGCTTGCCAGCAAGCCCCTGCCGAACCCGAACAAGACACGCCTGTCGCCACTCCGACGCCGGAAGAAAGCGACACCGTCTCCATTCTCCGGCCGGAGATTCAGCTTCCCGATATCACACCCAGCGTCGCTGACCTGGAGCCGTACCGCGCGACGGTCGGCTTTCCGGAAGGTGGACGGGTGTTGGACGAGGGCGCGATTGCGGCGCTTGAAGCGGTGTTGGCGTCGCCTCAAATGGAGCTGGGATTGGCGATCACGCTTGGCTCGCACAGCGATTCCACTGGAACCGACACCGCTAATCTCAACGCCTCGGAAAAGCGCGGCTTGGCGGTGGCGCGATGGCTCATTGATCAAGGCGTCGACGCGGATCGAATCACAGTGATCGCTTTTGGTGAGCAAAACCCGGTTCAGCCCAACGCGCTGCCCAATGGCGCCCCAAATGAAGAGGGTCGTGCCGCGAACCGGCGCGTGGAAGTCGAGGTTGCCGTCCCCACTTCAGAGGAAATCGTCCCTGAAGATCCCGAAGCATCAGATCCTGAGGTTTCAAACCCTGAGGGTTCAAACCCTGAGGGTTCAGAGGCTGAGCCTTTAAACTCTAAGAGTTCAGTCGAGGCTGGCGACTAGATCGAGGACCTTCTGCGCCCATTCGGGCCGGCAGATCAGCAAGTCGGGCAGATAGGTGTCTTCGGCGTTGTAGCGTATCGGTGACCCGTCAATCCGCGAGCAATGCAGGCCAAACGCCTGCGCCACCGCGACTGGGGCGCAGCTGTCCCATTCGTACTGGCCGCCGGAGTGGAGATAGATCTCCGCTTCGCCGCGCACGACCGCCATGGCCTTTGCTCCGGCGCTGCCCATGCCAACCAGTTCGCCGTCCAGAGCTTCGGACACGGCGACCGCTTCCTTCGCAGGACGTGTCCGGCTGACGAGGAAGCGCGGCTTTGCGTTCGCTGCGGGCAGATCGCTGATCTGATCGGTGCGCAAGACCGTGCCGCCATCCAGGCCTGGCAAAGCCACCGCGCCGGTGTGAGCGACACCATCAATCGCGAGGCCGACATGGACCGCCCAATCGCTGCGCTGTTCGCCGTATTCGCGCGTGCCGTCGACCGGATCGACGATCCAGACGCGCGACTTGGAAAGGCGCTCGGTCGAATCCTTTTCCTCTTCGGACAGCAGGCCATCCTCAGGTCGCACCGCGCGCAGGGCGTGGCACAGGAATTCATTCGCGGTCGCATCGCCCGCCTTACCCAGAGCTTTGCCTTCAAACGCGCCGCTGTCGCGCACGCTTAGAAGCAGTTTGCCCGCGAAATCCGCAAGGTGCGCGGCCAGCTGCGCGTCGGTCATGTCGGCAACACTCATGTCAGGCGCACTCACTTCAACGGCAGGATTTGTTCGATGATGTAATCGGCCGCTTCGGAAGGCGTCATCGCCACGGTGTTGACCGTGATTTCGGGCGCTTCGGGCGCTTCATAGGGGCTGTCGATCCCGGTGAAGTTCTTGATCTCTCCGGCTCGTGCCTTTTTGTAGAGGCCCTTCACATCGCGTTGTTCGGCGACGTCCAGCGGCGTGTCCACAAACACCTCGATAAACTCGGCCTCGCCCATCATTTCGCGAACCATCCGACGTTCGGCGCGGAAGGGGCTGATAAAGGCGGTGAGAACGATAAGGCCCGCATCCGTCATTAGCTTGGCAACTTCACCAATGCGGCGGATGTTTTCGATCCGGTCGGTCTCGGTAAAGCCCAGGTCCTTGTTAAGGCCCATGCGCACATTGTCGCCATCGAGCAGGAAGGTGTGGCGGTTCATGATCGACAGCTTGCGCTCAACTTCGTTGGCGATGGTCGATTTGCCCGATCCCGAAAGACCGGTGAACCATAGAACGCGCGGCGTCTGGTTCTTCATCGACGCGTGATCGTCGCGGGTGATCGTGGTCGCCTGCCAGTGCACATTCTGCGCGCGGCGCAGGCTGTAATCGATCATACCAGCGCCAACCGTGGCGTTGGTGAACTTGTCGATCAGGATAAATCCGCCCAGCTGGCGCGAGGTCGAATAGGATTCGAACGTAATCGGCTTGTCGGTGGCGAATTCCGCCACACCGATGGAGTTCAATTCCAACGTCTTGGCCGCGAGATGTTCGAGGCTGTTGATGTCGATTTCGTATTTCGGCGTCTGGACCGTCGCGGTGACCATCTGGCTGCCGAGCTTCATCCAGTATCCCCGACCCGGCTTCAGCGCGGCTTCGTCCATCCACACAAAGGTGGCCTGGAACTGGTCGGACGCTTCGGGAGGATCGCCAGCGGTCGAAATGACATCGCCGCGGCTGCAATCGACCTCATCTTCGAGCGTGATGGTGACCGATTGGCCTGCGACGCCTTCGTCGAGCGGACCGTCGAACGTTTCAATGCTCTTGACCACGCTGGTTTTGCCGGCGGGTACGATACGCACGCCGTCGCCCGGTTTGACTGTGCCATCGGTGATGAGGCCGGCAAAGCCCCGGAAGTCGAGGTTGGGCCGGTTCACCCACTGCACGGGCATACGGAAACTGCGTTCCTGCGCGGCGGTGTTGGCAATCTCTACTGTTTCAAGATGTTCTATCAGGGCTGGGCCGTTGTACCACGGGGTGTTCGAAGATGGTGAAACAGTTATATTATCGCCTTTGAAGCCGGATATTGGAATCGCTGTGAAGCTTTCGATTCCGATATCTTTAGCAAAGGCGGTGTATTCTTGAACAATGCTTTCAAACGCCCCTTGGTCATAATCGACCAAGTCCATTTTGTTTATCGCCAGCACCAAATGGCGGATTCCCAAAAGGTGAACAAGGTAGGAATGGCGGCGGGTCTGTTGGAGGATGCCTTTGCGCGCGTCGACCAGAATGATCGCCAGATCGGCGGTCGAAGCGCCGGTGACCATGTTGCGCGTGTATTGTTCGTGGCCCGGCGTGTCGGCGACGATGAACTTGCGCTTTTCGGTCGTGAAAAAGCGATAGGCGACGTCAATCGTGATGCCCTGTTCGCGCTCAGCGGCGAGGCCATCGACCAGCAATGCGAAGTCAATCTCTTCGCCTTGCGTGCCGTGCTTGGCGCTGTCGCTTTCCAGGGCGGCGAGCTGGTCTTCGAAGATCATCTTCGAATCGTAGAGGAGGCGCCCGATAAGGGTCGACTTGCCATCATCCACGCTGCCGCAGGTGATGAAGCGGAGCAGGCTTTTGTGCTGATGCTGATCGAGATAGGCGTCGATATCCTCAGCGATCAGAGCGTCGGTTTGAAAGGAGGGGTGCTGATCGGTCATCAGAAGTACCCCTCTTGCTTCTTGTCTTCCATCGAAGCGGATTGCCCCTTGTCGATCGCGCGGCCCTGGCGTTCGGAGCCAGTGGCGAGCAG
>JBCCBZ010000049.1:0-6479 GCA_039033755.1 Pseudomonadota bacterium
CACTCGGCTCTGTGGAGACGTCGGCCTCTTGCCCCGTTAGCCCTCGCAATAGTGCGGCGGAGACGGTGAAAGACCCCGGTAAAACCGGTGGCCGGTAGCAAACAAAAACAGGACTTGCCCCAACTTATGGCAACTGCACCTAACCCGACGCGCGACGACTTCGAAGCGCTTCTCAACGAACAGCTCGGCGGCGCCGGCGACGAAGGCTTTGAAGGCCGCGTCGTCAAGGGCACCATCACCGCAATCGAAGCGGGCCACGCTGTCATCGACGTGGGCCTCAAAAGCGAAGGCCGCGTCAACCTCAAGGAATTCAGCCGCGGGGAAGACGATCACGGCCTGTCGGTCGGCGACGAAGTCGAAGTCTATGTCGACCGCGTCGAAAACGCCGATGGCGAAGCCATGCTCAGCCGCGACCGCGCCCGCCGCGAAGCCGCGTGGGACAAGCTCGAGAACGAGTTCGGCGAAGGCAAACGCGTCGAAGGCCGCATCTTCGGCCGCGTCAAAGGCGGCTTCACCGTCGATCTCGACGGCGCCGTGGCCTTCCTGCCCGGCAGCCAGGTCGACATCCGCCCCGTGCGCGACGTCACCCCGCTTATGGAAGTGCCGCAGCCGTTCCAGATCCTCAAGATGGACCGCCGCCGCGGCAACATCGTCGTCTCGCGCCGCGCCGTGCTTGAAGAAACCCGCGCCGAACAGCGCAGCGAGCTGATCGACAAGCTGGCCGAAGGTCAAGTGATCGACGGTGTGGTCAAGAACATCACCGATTACGGTGCGTTCGTGGACCTGGGCGGCATCGACGGCCTGCTCCACGTCACCGACATGAGCTACAAGCGCGTCAACCACCCGAGCGAGATCATCGAAATCGGCCAGACGGTTACCGTTCAGATCGTTCGCATCAACGCCGAAACGCAGCGCATTTCACTGGGCATGAAGCAGCTCGAAAGCGATCCGTGGGATGGCGTGGCGGCGAAATACCCGGTCGGCGCGAAACTGTCGGGCACAGTCACCAACATCACCGAATACGGCGCCTTTGTGGAGCTGGAAGCGGGCATCGAAGGTCTTGTCCACGTCTCCGAAATGAGCTGGACCAAGAAGATCGTGCACCCGGGCAAGATTGTCAGCACTTCGCAAGAAGTCGACGTGCTGGTCCTCGAAGTGGACAGCGACAAGCGTCGCATCTCACTTGGCCTCAAGCAGGCTCAGCGCAACCCGTGGGACGAGTTCGCCGAGAAGCACCCGGTCGGCGCCGAAGTTACCGGCGAAGTCAAGAACGCGACCGAGTTCGGTCTGTTCATCGGCCTCGATGGCGATGTCGATGGCATGGTCCACATGTCGGATATCGCCTGGGGCATCTCGGGCGAAGACGCGCTGGCGCTGCACCGTAAGGGTGAAGAGGTCAAAGCGGTCGTTCTCGATGTTGATGTTGAGAAAGAGCGCATCAGCCTTGGCATGAAGCAGCTCGAAAAGGGCGCGCCGAGCGCTGAAGGCGCCGACAGCAGCGCGCTGCGTCGCAACCAGACGGTCACCGTCACCGTTCTCGAAGTGCGCGATGGCGGCCTCGAAGTGCAAGTCGGCGACGACGGCGCGACAGGCTTCATCAAGCGTTCGGATCTCGGCCGCGACCGCGACGAACAGCGTCCGGACCGTTTCCAGGTTGGCGCGAAAGTCGACGCGATGGTCACTGGTTTCGACCGTTCGAAAAAGCCCAACTTCTCGATCAAGGCGCGTCAAATCGCCGAAGAGAAAGAGGCGGTGGCGCAGTTTGGTTCGTCCGATTCGGGCGCATCGCTGGGCGACATTCTGGGCGCCGCTCTCAAGAAGGGCGACGAAGAGTAAAGTCACCGGCTTTGACCACATTGAAAAAGGCCCGTCTGCAGCGATGCAGGCGGGCCTTTTCACTTGGCGAACAGAGGGGTAGACTGCGTAGTCAAAGAGAGGACCCCTTCCCCATGCTCCACGTTCACCAGTTCCCCTGCCTGTCCGACAATTACGGATACCTGCTCCACAACTCAGTGACGGGTGAGACAGCCGCGATCGATACGCCGGATGCGGCGGAGTATCTGGAACAGGCCGAGGCCAAGGGCTGGACCATCACGCATATTTGGAACACACACTGGCACCCCGATCACGCGGGCGGGAACGCCGAAATCGTGGAGCAAACAGGGGCGGTGATCTACGCGCCCAAAGAAGTAGAGCAGCTCTCGAAGATCGATCATGTCGTCGCGCATGGCGACACTGTCATGCTGGGCGAGCACACGGCGCAGGTGATTGACGTGTCAGGCCACACCAACGGGCACGTCGCGTTCCACATCATCGAGGAAGGCATCGCCTTTGTCGGAGACGCGGTGTTCGCTCTGGGCTGCGGGCGTATGTTCGAGGGCGAGCCTAAACAGTTCTGGAATAGCCTCGACCGCATCCGTCGCATGCCGACCGCAACAACGCTCTATTGCGCGCACGAATACACACAGGCCAACGCCGCCTTTGCTCTGCACGCCGACCCGGAAAACGAAGAGCTCAAGGCCTACGCCGCCGAGATCGACGCCAAGCGCGCCAAGGGCGAATGGACTGTGCCTACGGTACTGAGCCGTGAACTCGCCACGAACCCCTTCCTGCGTGCTGACGATCCGGCGATCATCGCTAAGTGGGGTGGCAGCGCCCCGCATGAGACTTTCGCGGCCCTGCGCGCGGGCAAGGACAACTTCTAAACCATCATGAAAGCGCTTCGCGTTGAGAGCTTGAGCGAGGACCTATCCGGCGTCTCGCTCGCTGACATCCCTGCCCCTGAGCGCCGCCCTGGCGAAGTGCTTGTGCGGGTGCACGCCGCCTCGCTTAACTTTCCTGACCTCTTGATGACCAAGGGGAAGTATCAGCTCAAACCCGAGCCCCCCTTCACCAGCGGTCTGGAATGCGCCGGCGAAGTGATCGAAGCGGATCCCGACAGCGCATTCAAGCCGGGCGACCGGGTGATGGGGGGGAACAAGACCGGCGCCTTTGCAGAGATCGCCAGTTTGCCTGAGCGCGGCCTCTCGCGCGTCCCGAACAATTTCTCCTATGCCCAAGGCGCGGCGATGGGCGCGGCATATTCCACCGCTTACACTGGCCTTGTGGAGCTCTGTGGTCTCAAAGTTGGTCAAAGCGTGATGGTCACCGGCGCGAGCGGGGGCGTGGGCCTCGCCGCGATAGATCTCGCCAACGCGATGGGCGCGACCACGATCGCAGCCACAGGTATAGAGGCCAAGCGCGAAGCCATCATCGACCTCGCCTCACCCAGTCACACAATCATCAGCGAAGGTCGATTTCGCGAGCCGGTCTCAGAAATCACCGACGGGAAGCTGTGCGACATCGTGTTCGACAACGTAGGCGGCGATGTGTTTGACGAATGCACCCGCTGCGTCACCTTTTCCGGCAAACTGGTCGTGTGCGGCTTCACCAGTGGCAGGATCGCTGAAATCGCCACAAACATCCCGCTGATCAAAGGCTTCTCAATCGTCGGCCTGCGTGCGGGTGAATACGCCCGGCGTTTCCCTGAGCGGGGCAAAGCCATCAACGCCGCCATTCGCGATCTTGCGGAAGCGGGCCGGATCAACCCGGCCATCGGTAGACGACTGCCGCTCAGCCTCTGGCGCGAGGGTTTTGAAGCAATGGCCAATCGCGAAGTGGTGGGTAAGGTCGTGTTAGAACCGGGCGCTTAAGCGCGAGCAGCCAATATCAAGAAAGGCGGCCCTTACGGACCGCCTTTCCCCTCTCCAACTCTAATCCCAAGCAGGCGCTTCGAACTGGTGTTTCAACAGCGCAAAGCCGCGTCCGCTAGAGCGAAGATATAACCTCATCGGCGAGCTTCGCGTCAGCCTCGCCGTCGTGTTTCTGAGCGATAATCGAGCGTGATGCAACGGCGGCCGCCTCTGCGGCGCGCGCACGAACGGAGTTGAGCGCTTCGCGTTCAGCCGCCGAAATCTTCTCTTCGGCCATCTTTTGGCGACGCTCGACCATCTTTTCGCTGTCAGCTTCAGCCTTGGCGAGGATCGTGTCGGCTTCGCTTTTGGCGCCTTCAACCATGGCCGCGGCGTCTTGTTCCGCGCCAGCAATCTTGGCCGCGTACTCGTCGCGGAGCGCCTCGGCTTCCGTCCGGAGGTTCTTGGCTTCATCAAGCTGTGTCTTGATCTCGGCTATCTTGGTGTCGAGCCCGCCAGCGATCAGGCCGGGGACCTTCTTCCAAAGGATCACCGCAATGAGCACGCCCATCGAGAGCGAGACCCACTGGTAATCCTCAAGACCGAAGGCCGACGGGCCGCCTTCTGCAATAAGCAGGGAGAGAATATCAGCCATTGGCGAACGCTTTCTTCACAGCCGAACGCGCCGAACGCTTGTCGACTTTGGCACCGGCGAGCCGGGCCACAATATCTTGCACCGCTTCGGTCGCGACGTCTTCGATCTCAGCCATGGCGCTGGTGCGCGCGGCTTCGATTTCGGTTTCAGCGGCGTCCAAACGCGCGTCGAGCTTGGCCTGAGCGGCGGAGAGCTTTTCCTCAGACGATTTGGCGGCTTTCGCCTTGGCGTCCGCGATTACGCTCTGCGCTTCGGCGCGGTTGGCGTTCTGACGTTCGCGCCATGCTTCTTCCTGGCTGTCCGCTGTATCACGGGCGGCCTGCGCGGCGGCAAGATCATCCGCGATCTGCTTGTCACGCAGTGCCACGGTTTCCATGACCTTGGGCACCATGCCACGTCCAATGACGAAGAAGGTGATGCCGAAGAACACCAGAAGCCAGAAAATCTGGCTGGCGTATGTATCGGCGAGCTGAGCTATTTGAGGCATGGGTTTGGGCTCGTCAGAAAAAATTCAAAGCACAAACTGGGGTGAGCGGGCAGAACGCCCACTCACCCACAATCCGTGATTGTTTAGGCGACGAAGATCAGGATCATCGCAACGACGAACGCCAGCAGGCCGAGAAGTTCGGCGGCGGCGAAGCCGATGAAGAGACGGCCCTGCTGGCTGTCAGCGGCACCCGGGTTGCGCAGAGCGCTTTCCAGGAACGAGCCGAAGACGTTACCCACGCCGATCGCGGCCATGCCGGCACCGATAGCAGCGAGGCCCGCGCCGATCAGCTGTGCAGCTTCTTTTTCCATTTTAAAACTCCTTGAAAAATAATTCGAAATGAAAGGGATTTGTGAACTTAGTGCAGGTGCTCAGCGTCGTTGATGTACAGCGACGTAAGCAGCGCAAAGACGTAGGCTTGGATCCCGGCGACCAGGATTTCCAGGGCGCTGATTCCGATCATCAGCGTGAAACTGGGAATGGCGACGAGCAGGCTGGTGCCCACGCCATAGTTGAGGCCGTCCATCACAAAGCTCGACAGAACCTTGAGCAGAACGTGGCCCGCCATCATCGCCACGAACAAACGCAGCGCGAGGCTGAACGGACGGATCAGGAAGGAGAAGAACTCAATCAGCGCGATCGGCAGGATCATCGGACCCGGCGTGCCGTGCGGCACGAACAGCGTGAAGAACTTAATGCCGTGCTTCCAGAAACCGACGATCAGGACGATCGAGAAACTGATCACGGCGAGGACGCCCGTGACCGTAAAGTGGCTGGTGAAAGTGAACGGGTGGAGGCCAACGAGACCCAGTGGCAACAGACCGAGCAGGTTGCCGAACAGGATGAACATGAACAGGCTGAAGATGTAAGGCACATATTTGCGCCCCTCTTTGCCGATGTTCGCTTCGAGCATGTCGTCGATAAAGCCGGTGAAGCTCTCCACCGCCATCTGCCAGCGACCCGGCACCAGCTCACGCTTCATGCCGCCGTAGACGAAGATCCACAGCAGCACGACGGTCACCGCCATCCACATCGCCGAGTTCGTGAACGCGATGTTGAAGCCGCTGATATCCCAGTTCGAGCCAATGATCGGCTCGATCTCGAATTGCTTCATCGGATCGACTTTGCCTTCGGCTGCCACGATCTTGTGATCCCTACTATCTGTTGCGACGCGCTTGTGAGAGGTGGACGCTTAGGATTGGTCCGAGGGGCGCGTGTTGGCGTTCTGAATTAGTTTTCTGAAAGCGACACCAATTCCAAGGAACAGCCCCACTAACAGGCCCCAGGGGAGCGTATCGAATATGGCGTCAAACGCCCATCCGATGATGCTCCCTCCAAAAATTCCACCCAGAAGATCCGCCAACACGCGATTGCCGCTGCGGTAATTCGCGTCGGCCGATTGCACCTGTGGCTGGTTGCGTTTTTCTTCGCGCTCACTCGCGGCCTTTAGCCGTTCGTCGAGCGCGTCAATCCGCGCATCTTCAGCAATGAATTCCGTTGCGGGTTTATCTTCATCCATAGCTGACCTTCTTAACGAAAGGTCAGGCACGCGCAAAGAGCCGCCCGCCAAGGGCAGGCGCGCCTTAGAAGGGGGCAAAACTCAAGTCAACAGCGGCCGACATGCAGTTTGTGCGTCTTTAGTTGTAGAGTGGACAATCAGGGGCAG
>JBCCBZ010000050.1:0-4745 GCA_039033755.1 Pseudomonadota bacterium
AGCTAAAACAACTGCGGCAAATATAAGTAAAATTACTTCCTTTATTTGCCACAGAACATATAAGGAAACGCTTAAGACTATTAAACCAATCCATTGACCCAAAGTCGAAATCACTGAGTTCTAAGACGGATCTCTTCTCTCACGACAATTCGCTACGCGAATGTCTCCGAGGGGGCGGCCTGACCGGCCGGCGCGCGGTCGCGCTTGCGAACTCTGCGAGTTCGAAGGGTGTCATGGGCGCGGGTCAACAGGTGAAACTTTTTGACCATTTGCGCCGTATTCCAGGGGGAGAACTCGAAAAATACGGGACGTTTGGACATGAGTGACACATCCGGCTCACGCCGCCTTTTCCTTGGCACCGCGGTCGCGGGCATCGCCTTACCGCTGCTCGGCGGTTGCGGGTCTCCCGCTCAGGCCAAGACCTATCGCATCACCAAAACCGAAGCCCAATGGCGCGCCAAGCTGACCAAGGGCGAGTATTACATTTTGCGCGACGCCGGGACGGAGCGCGCCTACACCTCGCCTCTCAACAAAGAGAAGCGCAACGGCACATTCGCGTGTGCGGGCTGCGGTAACAAGCTTTATTCCTCGGCGCACAAATACGACAGCGGAACCGGCTGGCCCAGTTTCTGGCAACCCGTCGACAAAGGCGCGGTGGGAACCAGCACCGACTACAAGATCGGCTATCCGCGCACCGAAGTGCACTGCGCCGATTGCGGCGGGCACCTGGGTCACATCTTTGGCGATGGGCCTAAGCCAACCGGGAAACGCCACTGCATCAACGGCTTGGCGATGGACTTTATTCCCGCCTAAGGCCGAGGCTCTTTGATCCGCCACAGCTTGAAGGACGTGCCCTCGGCGGTCTCGATCGGCTCGAGCCAATCGGGCACGCGTTCGTCGATCAGATCGGCTGCGAAGCTCTCTGGTCCGTGCCACGCGTAATTGTGGGGCTCGACCAGATCGGGGCACAGCGCCAGATACTGGCTTCCCCGTTCTTGCAGCGTCTCCCGCGCTTCTTCGGCAGATCCCAGATGCGTGGCGATCACGAGCCGCATTGTGTCGTTGCCACGATGATGACCGGTCGCGGGCACCGAATGGTGACTGAACAGCAGCAAGCGCGGCGCGATGTCGAGCGGGATAAACACCTCACCCTGTGGCAGCGCGTTAAGGATGTCGGCGGAATCCTCGATCCGACAGTTAGACATTTTAAGGTGCACGACAGCTTTAGCTCGAGGGGTCTGATTGTCTTTCAAGTTTTCCCACGCTTGCGCTGGCAAGACGAGCTCCGGCACGAGAAGCGGCAAGCTCGGCATTAAAGCGCACGCGACACCAATCAATCCAGCGACCCGGACTATCGGTCGATCCACCGCACGCAACGCGCGAAGCCAGCGATTGAGCTGCCATGCGAGCGGGGGAGCCGCGATAAGACACGCTGCACCGCCGGCGCGCGCAATCAAGAACGCGACAAGAATGCTGGCCCCGAGAATAATGGCGTAGTCGCGCCAAAAGCTCTGCAACCAACCGGTCGATTGGCGCGCGAGTTTGATCGTTGCGAACAGCCCGATCAGAGGCGTGATTGCGTATTGCAAGGACACCGTAGAGGTCTGATGCCAAACGGGCAGACCCTCCATAACGTTGACGTACCAATAATCGTGCACCAGTGGATCGAGGTCGGAAAAACCGCCACCGGTGGCGCATTGGGGCGCCCCAAAGCCGACCAAAGCCGCCGCGCCAGCGCCGACGAGCGCAAATCCAACCAAACGCCCAACCAGAGGCAAGGGCTCCAGCGCTGACAAAGCGGTGAGAGTGATCGCCCCCCACACAAAAATCCCGAGATGGATCGGGCTGATCGCGTCGCAGTGGTTGACGAGATCGCCCAAACCACGCGTCGCCAAAAAGACCGCAGCGCTGACCACTGCCAGGGCCTGAATAGCGCCCAGCAGCCACGCGCGCTCTGACCGATCGCGCACCCAGCGCAAACCCAGGACTACGAAGAAAACAACCGAAATGGGCAGCCCTTCGACCGAGATCGCCATTAAGATGGCCAGGCTCGCGCCTATCACATGGCCGCCCAACATAGGGCTGCGCACCAGCAGGCCGTTAAGCGCGATCATGATACACACGAGCTGCCAGCCATGGTGATCGATCCGCATCGGAGTCAGCTGCGCGATGACCGGTACGCTCAGAGCGAGGATCAAGGCGGTAAAGTTGGTCTCTTCCTCACCGATCAAACGCCAGGCGATGCGCGCAGTGAGCAGCATAACGCAACCCAAGGTCAGCAGGGGGACAAGCACCAGCGCCGCAAGTTCAGCGTTGCCTGCGCCGATCAAGGGCGAAAGGATAAAGATGACAATCGCCACTGGCAGATCCACCAGCCGTGACCAGTGCATGGGAACGCCGCCACCAAGCGCATCAGCGCGGTGCTGCGAAGCGTCAAACCAGCTTTGCCCGCCCAGCAGATCACGCACTTGGAGAAGGCGCATTGTATCGTCCGGGTCGGGGAACCGCAGGTCTGTGATTGCCCCCCAATTGACAACCAACAACAACGCGCTGACCACCGCCCAGGCAAGGCCAACGCGAGTTAGAAAGTCGCTTGGGAAAGATTGACGCCGGCGACCGACAAACATCGCTTCAGGTGCCTTCAGCCCGAAACACGATCTTGCTGCGCAACAGCCAGGTCGCGGTAAAGGCAACGACGACAGCGACGCCTTTGCTAACCAACGGGTGCAGATAGGTCCACTCGCCGATCTGAACGATGGCGGTCGTCAACCCCAGGCCAACCAGCGCGGAGATTACGAACAGCGCTTTCTGCTTTGTGCGTTCCATGCCGCGCTCGGCTACACTGTCTTGAAACACCGCGCGGCTCGACATCAACCAGTGCGCGAGAATTCCCAAAGAGTACCCCATCGCCGAAGCCGGAGCCGCGGCAACACCCATCGCCATAAAGGCGAGGAAGCTGCCAACATCCACCGCAAGCGCACCCACACTCGCCAGAACATAGCGGATCAGGCGCACATCGCGCAGTTTGGTGACTATCGAAACAATTGCCTGCGTCATCGCTCAGCCCTTTCTTGCGCCCCATTTTGCCGGAGCAAATGGTCGCGCCAAGGTGGAAGTGCGCGCTCCAGAGCGGTCTTCACCGCATCCAAGGAGCGCGCCCCCTCCAACCGATTACGCGCGCTTGCGGGCCTCTTCGACAGGCTCGTCTTCGGCTTTGATCCGCTCAGGCACACCGCGAAGGCTGGTGAGCGCGGCCACCTGGTCTTCGTTGAGCGGTTTGGTCTCAGCCTCAGCCGCGGCGATCTTGGCTTCCTCGCCCTCGTCACCGGCTTCGTGATACTCGGCGTCTTCGTTGACACACCACGTGTCATAAACGCGTTTGCCAGCGAGGATGTTCTCAACCGTGAGCATCGCGGTCATCATCGCGTGATCCTGGTTGTTGTAGCGGTGCATACCGTTGCGACCCACGAGGTGCAGCGACGGGTGCTTCTCTTCCAGTTCAGCGCGCATGGCTTGCACGTTGGCTTCGTAGTCATCGTCATAAACCGGATAGGCTTTTTCCTGACGGACCACGGCACCGCTGACGACCTTCTTGGGGTCGCACAGGCCGAGGATTTCCATTTCCTTGGTCGCTTGCGCAACCAGCTCATCATCGCTGGACGACCAGAGGCCGTCGCCTTCGAAGCAGAAGTATTCGAGGCCAACGCACGCCATGTCGTCATCCGGGATCATTTCCGGCGACCAGCTGCGGAAGTTCTGCACGCGGCCAACCTGCACCCGATCATCGTGGATGTAGATCCAGTTGTCGGGGAACAGGTCATCCGATTTGACCATGAGAGCCACCGTCAGGAAGTCACGATAACGCAGCTTGCTTGCATCGATCGAGCTTTGCGGCAGCGGGTGGATACGCTTGGACAGTTCACGCATCGGCGCAGAGCTGATCGCGTCCTTGGCGCGGATCTGAACGGTGCCTTCCTTGTTCGTCGCGGTCATGGACCAGTTGTAGCCTTCGTCGTTCGGACCGATCGCGCCGAGCTGTTCAAGCGCATGACCCATGAGGACCTGACCCTTGCCCGTCGCGTGGATGTGATCGCGCGCGGCGTCCCACATCATGCCCGGCCCAAGGCGCGGATAACGGAAGGTTTCGAGCAGCGTCTTAACTTCTTGCCCATCGTTCGGCTTTTTGTTGAGACCAAGCGAGCGCTTCAGACCATCGGTGACCGCACCCCAAAGCGAAAGGCCCTTGATGCGCTGAGCCGCCCAGTCGGCGCTCATTTCGTCGCACGGCATGCCCCACACCTTCTCAGTGTAGGTCTTGAAGAAGATCGAATAGAGTTTTTTGCCGAACTGGTTGGTGGTCCAGTCCTCAAAGCTCTTCACGTCCTTGATCGGGAACAGCTTGTATTTGAGGTAGCTCGCCATGCAGATGGTTGAACGCCAGATGCCCAGATTCCACAGCGCTTCGAAGGCGCGCAGCGGGTAGCTGTAGAATTTGCCTTCGTAATAGATGCGGCTCATGCGCGGGCGCTGAATGAAGTCGTCCGGCAGGATCTCGTTCCACAGGTCAACGACCTGTGGTGACTTCGAGAAAAAGCGGTGACCGCCAATGTCAAAACGATAGCCTTCGTGCTCCACCGTGCGGCTGATGCCGCCGACATAGGTTTCGTCCTTTTCGATGATTGCGACCGTTTTGCCCTGCTTCGTCAGCAGATAGCCCGCGGTCAGGCCCGCTGGTCCCGCGCCAA
>JBCCBZ010000051.1:0-2779 GCA_039033755.1 Pseudomonadota bacterium
CCCCCCCAGAGCGACAGCGAAGCTGGCGCAATATCTCAGGTAAGCGTCCGCTCGACTTCTTCCCGCTCGAAGATTTCGATGACATCGCCTTCTCGAATGTCTTCGTAATTCTCAAACGCCATACCGCATTCCTGGCCCGAGATGACTTCGGCCACCTCGTCCTTGAAGCGCTTGAGCGTTTTTAGCGTGCCTTCGTGGATCACCACATCGTCGCGCAGCAGGCGCACACCGGCCGAGCGGCGGGCAACGCCTTCGGTGACCAGGCACCCGGCCACGCGGCCAACGCCCGACACTTTAAAGACTTCCCGGATTTCTGCATAGCCGATGAAGTTTTCGCGAACTTCGGCAGACAACAGACCAGACGCAGCCGCTTTGATGTCATCTACAAGATCGTAAATCACGCTGTAATAGCGGATTTCGACGCCCTTCTGGTTCGCAGCATTTCGCGCCGGCGCGTTTGCACGCACGTTGAACCCGAAGACGGGCGAGCCGGAGGCTTCGGCAAGACCGACATCCGATTCCGTGATCGCGCCCACACCAGAGTGCAGAACACGCACACGCACTTCGTCGTTGCCGATCTTTTCCATGGCCTGAACGATCGCTTCGGCCGAGCCTTGCACGTCCGCCTTCACCACAATCGGCATTTCCGAGACGTTCTCATCTTCCTTGGCCTTTTGCATCAGCTGCTCAAGGGTTGTCGCGGCGCCCGCAGCGGCACGCTTTTCCTTTGCGGCACTTGCGCGGTATTCCGCAATCTCGCGGGCCTGCGCCTCGGTCTCGACAACGTTCAGAACATCGCCCGCTTCCGGCGTTCCGTTCAGACCTAACACTTCGACCGGAACCGACGGGCCAGCTTCCTGAACCCGGTCGCCCCTGTCATTCTCCATCGCGCGAACCTTGCCCCACTGTTCGCCAACAACAAAGATGTCGCCCTGGCGAAGGGTGCCGTTCTGCACAAGAACTGTCGCAACAGGACCGCGTCCAACATCCAGTTGCGCTTCGATGACTGCGCCAGACGCGGCGCGTTCCGGATTGGCTTTCAGCTCAAGAATCTCGGCCTGAAGTGCAATCGCCTCCAACAGCTCGTCCAGACCTGTGCCTTTGACGGCTGAGACTTCGACGTCCTGCACTTCACCCGACATTTTTTCGACGATCACTTCGTGCTGCAACAGGTCGGTTCTGACTTTGTCTGGGTTTGCAGCAGGCACATCGATCTTGTTGATGGCCACGATCATCGGCACTTGTGCCGCCTTGGCGTGATTGATCGCCTCAATCGTCTGCGGCATCACGGCGTCGTCCGCGGCAACAACCAGAACGACGATGTCTGTCACTTGCGCACCACGGGCCCGCATCGAAGTAAATGCCGCGTGGCCGGGCGTATCAAGGAACGACAAGACCGAGCCACCATCGGTGGTCACCTGATAAGCGCCAATGTGCTGAGTGATCCCGCCTGCTTCACCACTGGTGACATTCGCGTTCCGGATCGCATCCAGAAGCGACGTCTTACCGTGGTCGACATGACCCATGATCGTGATGACGGGGGGACGACCTTCAAGGTCCTCGTCCTTGTCCTCGACCGAGTGGATTACATCTTCCACATCGGCGTCAGAGACACGCTGCACTTTATGCCCAAACTCTTCGATGATCAATTCGGCGGTATCGGCGTCAATTGACTGATTCTGCGTCGCCATAATGCCGCTGTTCATCAACGACTTGACGACATCCGCAACACGTTCCGACATCCGGTTGGCCAGTTCGCTGACCACAATCGCCTCGGGCAGCTGGACGGTTCGCATGACCTTTTCTCGATCCTGCGCTCCACCCATCGCTTTCTGCCGCGCCCGCTCTTGCTTGCGCTTCATTGCGGCGAGGGATTTCTGACGGCCACCTTCGCCGCCAGACAGGGCCTGGTTCAGCGTCAGCTTGCCCGAACGACGGCCTTCGTCGCGCGTACCACGGGTGTTGCGATTTTCGCGTCGGTCCTCACCACGGCCTGGCTCTTCCCGGCGGCGCGGCGGTTGCTTCTGCGTGCGTGCCTGCTGCGCGTCGTCAGCTTGGGCTGGTGCGGCGGCGGCGGCAGCCGCCGGGGCGGCTTTCTCGCGCGCCTTGGCTTCCTCAGCTTCGCGCTTCTTGCGTTCTTCTTCCTCCGCCTTGGCTTTCGCCTTTTCGACGCGCTCTTGCTCTTCGCGCTCCTTGGCTTCGGCGTCAGCGCGACGGCGTTCGCGATCTTCGGCGCGCGCTTTCTCGTCCGCAGCGCGCTTCTCAGCTTCTTCCGCTTCCACGGCTTTCGCGGCCGCAAGCGCCTTCATCCGGCGCTCAAGCTCGGCATCCGAAATGCCCGCAGGGCGCTTGCGCGGATCCCCACCAGCGGCAACGCCACCCGGTGCTTTCGGCGGCGCCGATCCACCAGCGTTACCCGGTTTTGGCACCACAACACGCTTGCGCTTGGTCTCGACCACGACACTCTTGGTTCTGCCATGGCTAAAGCTTTGCTTTACCTGACCGGGGCCACGCCCACCTAAACCAAGGGTCTTTTTGCCGTCACTCTCGCTCATATGGTCTTCTTTACCTTTCCAGCGGCAGGGCCACTGTCCAATTCGCGAACGCCAGATAGCCGGATGGCGGACTCTCTGATCCTCTCAGTGAGTCCGCCAAAACCGAGCGCCGCATGTATCACACGTTCGCGCCCAAAGGACAAACCCAATTCTGAGGCGTTTAATACCTCGAAAAAGCTCCCGCGACCGCCCGGAGCATAAAGCTTCGATTTGCCGCGTTCCGA
>JBCCBZ010000052.1:0-2611 GCA_039033755.1 Pseudomonadota bacterium
GCCCGCGCTGCGGCACCGGATCGTTTTGGGCCCGACGGCTGAGATCGAAGGCCGGGATGCAGCAACGGTCCTGGAAAACGTCCTAAACCAGATTGAGGCTCCGCACTGATCCGCCCATCGCGAAGATTGCTGATGTTGGGGTTCGCTGCCCTAGTGTTGTCGTTGGCCGCGACGCTCACTGCACCCAATGTCGCAATCTTTCCCTGGCTCATTCTTGGCTTGGTTGCCTTGGGGGACGTCTTCGTGTCGGCGAAGCGCGGTTTGGGTTTGGATGTGGATTTCCCTGAGGAGATCTTCGTGGGAGAGGCCGGAGAGCTGCGCCTTGCCCTAAACAAGAAAATCCAAAACATGACGGGCGCGATTGACTGGCCGGATGGTTTGTCGGGACCGGCTGAGTTCGCATTTGCCAGCGACGAAGGACACAACGTTGCGACAGTATCAATGCGCACAACACGTCGCGGACACTGGAGGTTGGACAAGACTTGGCTGACCTGGCCGACGCGGTTTGGTTTGTTCGAGTTTCTGGCCCAACGGAACCTGGGCGCCGAGATCAGTGTGGTCCCGAATGTGCGTCCCATCCAATCGGGTGAGATTGCCACGACGGTCCTTTCAACCCTTTACGGAATCAAGGAAAACCGCGCGATCGGTGAGGGTTCAGAGTTTCACCAGTTGCGCGAGTTCGCGCCCGGGATGGACGTCAACATGATTGACTGGAAGCGCTCTGCCCGGCGCCGCTCGCTTCTGGCAAAGGAACTGCGTGCCGAGCGGAACCACCATGTCATTCTGGCCATCGATAACGGCTATCTGATGCGGGAAGAGGTTGGCGGTCTGCCGAAGATCGATCACGCGATCAATGCGGCCTTGGCCACAGCCTGGGCCGCTGCGATGGGCGGCGACCTTGTCGGCTATTTTTCCTACGACGCGCGCCCGACCAGTTTCGTGGCGCCTTCACCCGGGCGCATTGCCTTCGCGCGTATGCGAAGCTGGTCTGCGGGGCTGGACTATGTTTCGCGCGCCAGCAATCACACACTCGCTCTGAGCACCCTCAAAGCGCGGACACCCAAGCGTAGCCTGATCATTGTCTTCACGGATTTTGTTGATGCAACTTCTGCCGAACTGATCGTTGAAACCATTGGTCTGCTTGCAAAGAAGCATCTTGTGATTTTCGTCGCGATCCGGGATCCGGAACTTGAAGCGAGGGCCGAGGCGCCGCCCGAACAGTTGAACGATGTTGCGGCGCTGGTTGCGGCTAGCCAGCTTATCTCTGAGCGCCGGATCGTTTTCGAGCGTCTCAGTCGGCTGGGTGTAGCCGTTCTCGACGTGCGCCCCGGTGAAGTGACCGCGCGCCTTGTCACGGCCTATCTTGATATCAAGTCGCGGGAGATGATTTGATGCAGGAGGCGACGGATCTCATCCGCTCCAGCCGGTTTCGCGCTGAACGCGAAGCGGATTGGCAACGGCTCGAAAAGCTGGTTCTTCAGGCCGAGCGAAGTGGGGTCCAAAGGATGGACTTTGCCAATGCGCGTGATCTGGCCGAGCTCTATCGTCAAGCTTCGACATCCCTCGCCATCGCACGCGAGATATCGCTCGACAAGGCACTCCTGGACTATCTCGAGGCGCTGACGGCGCGGGCGTATCTCTCGGTTTATGCCCCGCAGGAACGGATCGGCGGAGTGTTCCGCCGGTTTGTAACCGCTTCCGCTCCGGCGGCGATGCGTCGCGCATGGCCATTTCTTTTGGTTGGCTTTCTGACCATGGCGCTGGGCGCCTTGGTCGGCGGGTTGCTCTATTTCGAGGACCCATCTTGGTATTCGGTCTTTCTGCCCCCCGAACTGGCTGCCGGTCGGGGGCCGGGTTCGTCCACCGCAGATCTGCGTTCGGTCATCTACGGTCCGCCAGACAGCGAAGGTCTCGGCGCTTTTGCCACTTATTTGTTTTCCCACAACACGCGTATCGCAATCTTCGTTTTTGGCCTTGGCGTGTTTCTCTGTGCTCCGGCCCTTTTGTTGACTTTCTATAACGGATTGATCCTGGGCGCATTCGTGGCCCTGCATATCGATCGCGGACTTGGGTGGGATATCTTTGGCTGGCTCTCGGTGCACGGCGTGACCGAACTCTCTGCCATCTGCATCGCCTGTGCTGGCGGACTTCACCTTGGAACTGCCGTCTTGTTTCCCGGTCGCCAATCGCGGGGCGAGGCCCTGCGCCTTGCAGGGCGCGACGCGGCGAAATTGGCGCTGATCGCTGCGCTGATGCTTGTTGTTGCCGCGCTGCTGGAAGGTTTTGCCCGACAACTCATCCAGGATTTGACAACCCGTGCGCTTGTGGGCTGGGGAATTGGTGGGCTTTGGCTCGCCTGGTTTCTATTGGTGGGACGGCGGTCATCGTGATGGGTGAGCCTGATATCCTCATGCCGCCCGAAGGCGTGCCACTGCATTTCCCGGTCGCAGGCTTTGGGGTGCGGGTCGGAGCGCAGATCACGGATGTTCTTATCACCGGTCTGGCCGCAGTCGCTGTTCTGGTTCTTCTGGTCACGACGGGCGCAGTTCAGCCGTGGTGGATCGCGGGCGTGGGGATGGCTCTCTTCTTCTTCATTCGTATCCCCTACTAC
>JBCCBZ010000053.1:0-2262 GCA_039033755.1 Pseudomonadota bacterium
CGATAAAGCCGACGGTCGGCTTCGAACGGCCTTTGGCGGCTTCCTGCTTGAGGAATTCGGCGGCTTCTTCTTCGGCGGAACCACCGATTTCGCCGATCATGATCATCGAGGTTGTTTCCGGATCGTCGAGGAACAGGTCGAGCACGTCGATAAAGTTGGTGCCGTTGACCGGGTCCCCGCCAATGCCGACCGCCGTCGTCTGGCCAAGGCCCACGGCTGTCGTTTGGTGCACGGCTTCGTAAGTGAGCGTGCCAGAACGCGAGACAACGCCAACCGAGCCCTTCTTGAAGATCGAGCCCGGCATAATGCCGATCTTGCACTCATCCGGCGTCAGCACGCCGGGGCAGTTCGGCCCGATCAGGCGCGACTTGGAGCCGGTGAGAGCCGCTTTGGCGCGGACCATGTCGAGCACGGGGATACCTTCAGTGATGCAGATAATGAGTTCGATTTCCGCATCGATAGCCTCACAAATCGCATCAGCGGCAAAAGGAGGGGGCACGTAGATGCACGAAGCGGTCGCGCCGGTCGCGGCCTTGGCTTCGGCGACGGTGTTGAACTGCGGCACGCCGATATGCTCGGTCCCGCCTTTACCCGGCGTCACGCCCGCCACCATCTGCGTGCCGTAATCAATAGCCTGCTGGGTGTGAAAGGTGCCGGTGTTGCCGGTCATCCCCTGGGTGATGACCTTGGTGTCTTTATTAATGAGGATGGACATTATTCGATAACTCCTACGGTATCGGATTTGAGGGCGACTCCGTCAAACTTTGTCGCTTGTTTCAATGGGCTATCAGATGGAATGAAGAACAGTTGAAAACTGTCTTGGCCCGGCATCAGACCCGGCTCCCAATCTGCGATCAGCACGCCTTCGCGGTCCACGACAGTCAGTGGTTCGCGGCCCAACCAATCTTGCGCTTGTTCCAATGTGATGCGGCGCTCTTCGCCCAGATCGAAGAGGCGGCACCCTGATACCCGCGCGCCGTTTGCGATCACTTCAGACAGGACAATGAAGACACGTTCGCTTTTGATGTCGCGCTCGAAGATCTCCATCTCGCTCATCGCCCCACCCTGCGCGCGCACGGCTTGGCCGCCTGCATCCTGGGCGAAAACGAGAAACTGTGTGAGCGCAGTGGGATAAAACGCCGGGTCAGCGATTTGCCAGCCTGCCGCCGTAAGCGACTGCGAGGCCGCCGCCTGGTTTTCAATCGCACCACACCCCGTCTTAAACGCATCGAGTATGGCGACGGCGGGGTACGGCGCTTCTTCCGTTAACAGCGCAGCGCCTTGCGCGCTCACAGGAGCGGCAAGCGCCAACACCGTACCGAGAAGCGACGCGCCAAGCATCACGCCAGCGAGCTATCCAACGCCTTACACGCCTCAAGCAGCTCTTCGACCGCGTCGGTTGAGACCTTGAGGTTGGCCTTTTCTTCCTCGGTCAGTTCGATCTCGACCACGTCTTCGGTGCCACCCGCGCCGATTACCGTGGGGACACCGACATACATGCCGTCAACGCCGTATTTGCCTTCGACGAAGCTGGCAGAGGGCAGGATGCGTTTCTGGTCGCCCAGATAGGCTTCGGCCATGCTGATCGCGCTGGTGGCGGGGGCGTAATAGGCCGAGCCGTTGCCGAGCAGTTTGACAATCTCGCCGCCGCCCGCGCGGGTGCGCTTGACGATTTCGTCGAGGCGGTCTTCCGAAACGCCCTTGATCTTGGCCATGTCCTTCACCGGAATGCCGTTGATCGTGGAATAGCTGAGGACCGGGACCATCGTGTCGCCGTGGCCGCCCAGAACGAACGCGTTCACGTCCTTAACCGAGCAATCGAACTCCCAGGCGAGGAAGGTCGCGAAACGTGCGGAGTCGAGCACGCCCGCCATGCCGACCACCTTGTTGTGGGGCAGGCCGGAGAATTCGCGCAGCGCCCAGACCATCGCGTCGAGCGGGTTGGTGATGCAGATGACGAACGCGTCGGGCGCGTTGTTCTTGATGCCTTCGCCAACGGCTTTCATGACTTTCAGGTTGATGCCCAGCAGATCGTCGCGGCTCATGCCCGGCTTGCGCGGGACACCGGCGGTGACGATAATGACGTCGGCGCCCGCAATGTCGGCGTAGTCGTTCGATCCGGTGATCTTCGCGTCGAACCCTTCGATCGGGCCGCACTGCGACAGGTCGAGCGCTTTACCCTGCGGCATGCCTTCGGCGATGTCGAACAGGACGATGTCGCCCATTTCTTTCTTGGCAGCGAGGTGGGCGAGCGTGCCGCCG
>JBCCBZ010000054.1:0-2246 GCA_039033755.1 Pseudomonadota bacterium
AGGAAATCATTATGGCCCGCGAGTATCCGCTGGAGCGCTATCGCAATATCGGCATCATGGCGCACATCGATGCCGGTAAGACCACCACAACCGAGCGTATTCTGTATTACACCGGCAAGTCCTACAAAATCGGCGAAGTGCACGATGGCGCTGCGACGATGGACTGGATGGAGCAGGAGCAGGAACGCGGGATCACGATCACCTCGGCTGCGACTACGTGTTTCTGGACCGCTGAAGACCCCACGATGGATCCGATGTCCGATCCCGAGGCGCTGCGCGAAAACGCGGAAAAGCACCGCGTGAACATCATCGACACGCCGGGCCACGTTGACTTCACGATTGAAGTCGAGCGTTCGCTGCGCGTGCTCGACGGCGCGGTCGCTGTGTTTGATGGAGTTGCCGGCGTTGAGCCGCAGTCCGAAACCGTGTGGCGTCAGGCTGACAAGTACGGCGTTCCGCGCATGTGCTTCATCAACAAGCTCGACCGCACCGGCGCCGACTTCTATTACTGCGTGCAGTCGATCATCGACCGCCTCGGCGCGACGCCGCTGGTTCTCTATCTCCCGGTTGGTGCGGAAAGCGACCTTCAGGGCGTCGTCGACCTCGTCGGCAACCGCGCGATCATCTGGGACAACGAGCAGTTGGGCGCGACCTATCAGCATAAAGAAATCCCTGCGGATCTCGCTGACAAGGCGGCTGAGTATCGTGAGAAGCTGATCGAGACCGTTGTCGAGCAAGACGACGATGTCATGGAAGCGTATCTCGAAGGCGAAATGCCGGATGTTGCGACGCTCAAGCGCCTTATCCGCAAGGGCACAATGGATCGCGCGTTCGTTCCCGTGCTGTGCGGCTCGGCGTTCAAGAACAAGGGCGTTCAGCCCCTGCTCGACGCGGTCGTCGACTACATGCCAAGCCCGCTCGATGTTCCTGCGATTAAGGGTGTGAAGCCCGACAGCGACGAGGAAGACGAGCGTCCTTCGAGCGACGACGCGCCGTTCTCGGCGCTTGCGTTCAAGATCATGAACGACCCGTTCGTGGGTTCGCTCACCTTCACCCGCATCTATTCGGGTCAATTGGCCAAGGGTTCGGTTCTGAACTCGGTCAAAGACAAGAAGGAAAAGATCGGCCGTATGCTGCTGATGCACTCGAACAACCGCGAGGACATTGATGAGGCGTTTGCCGGCGATATCGTCGCGATTGCGGGCCTGAAGGAAACCACCACCGGTGACACCCTTTGCGCCACCAGCGCGCCGATCATCCTTGAGCGTATGGAGTTCCCGGATCCGGTTATCGAGCTCAGTGTTGAGCCGAAAACCAAGGCTGACCAGGAAAAGATGGGCGTTGCCCTGAACCGCCTGGCCGCCGAAGATCCCAGCTTCCGCGTCACGACCGACCACGAAAGCGGTCAGACGATCATCAAGGGTATGGGTGAGCTTCACCTCGACATCCTGGTCGATCGCATGAAGCGCGAATTCAAGGTCGAAGCGAATGTGGGTGCGCCGCAGGTGGCCTATCGTGAATCGCTGGGTCGCGAGATCGAAGTCGACTACACCCACAAGAAGCAGTCGGGCGGTACCGGTCAGTTTGCCCGCGCCAAGATGAGCTTCAGCCCGGGTGAACGCGGCCAAGGCGTTGTGTTCGAGGAAAGCATTAAGGGCGGTAACATTCCGAAGGAATATATCCCGTCGCTTGAAAAGGGCATCCGCGATCAGGCCGAAAGCGGCTACATGATTGGCTTCCCGATCATCGATTTTACGATCCACGTGACCGACGGTGCATACCACGATGTCGACTCGTCCACCGTGGCGTTCGAAATCTGCGGTAAGGGCGCCATGCGTGAAGCGGCGGAACGCGGCGGCATCAAGCTGCTTGAGCCGGTGATGAAAGTGGAAGTTGTCACGCCTGAGGATTACCTCGGCGACGTGATCGGCGACCTCAACAGCCGCCGTGGTCAAATCCAGGGCACGGACAGCCGCGGCAACGCGCAAGCGGTCGAAGCTTTCGTGCCGCTGGCGAACATGTTCGGTTACGTGAACGAGCTGCGTTCGTTCACTCAAGGTCGTGCTCAGTACACGATGCAGTTCTCGCATTATGACGAAGTTCCTTCGAGCGAGGCGCAGAAGGTCAAGGAGAAGCTTGCTTAACCACGCAAGCACGGCTAGGGGCGGCGCCTGATTCAGAACCAGGTTCTCGGGGCCCGCCCTTTCCCCCCGCAGAAATTCAAATTCCAAGAGAAGGTAATACGG